>CAZBRD010000008.1:0-226189 GCA_964494205.1 uncultured Phycisphaeraceae bacterium
CCATGTTCAATCGATCCGCCGCGTGAAAAGCAGGGTTTTTCAACGGACTGTTATAGCTACGACAAATTGGCGTGGTTGACGTATTCGCTTGTCCTGCGAAAAAGCTCCAACTACAGTAAAAGCATAGGGGCCAATTGTGCGTGACGACAGCTCGATCTATTTCATGACACGATGATGAACGGATCGAATGTTTTATGGCTGCCTTGTTGTCTGAGGTAATATGTCGGAGACGTGAACATGCGATTTCTAGTTATTGAGGACAATGCAAAACTCGCTGAGATGATCCGCAAAACATTGACCGAACAATCATATATGGCCGATGTGACCACCAGCGGTCATGAGGGCGAACAAATGGCGGTGCAGGGCTCCTACGATGGAATCGTTTTGGACCTGATGCTACCTGATACAGATGGCGTTCAGCTATGCAAGAACCTGCGTCGCTCAAACATCGCCACCCCCATTCTCATGTTGACCGCTTTATCAACGACTGAGCATAAGGTCGCTGGACTAAATGCCGGTGCTGATGATTATCTCACGAAGCCTTTCGAGATGGATGAATTCGTCGCCCGCGTGCGCGCCTTACTGCGACGGTCGCAGGCGACAGAAAGCTCCGTGCTGCAATTCGAAGACCTTCAGATGGATTTGCTCAAGCGAGCGGTGCAGCGTGATGGCCAGGCGATTCGCTTGACGTCAAAGGAATTTGCACTGCTCGAATACTTCCTGCGAAATCCCAATCGAGTCATCACGAGGTCGCGATTGGGTGAACGTGTCTGGGATTTGATATTCGAAGATGAGAGTAACGTTGTCGAAGTTTACATTTCGCGTGTTCGACGCAAGATTGACCGCGGTTTCTCAAAGCCGCTTATTCACACGATTATTGGAACAGGTTATATGCTTTGCGCCGAACAACCCACGAATTAAGAACGACGAATCGAGAACTCCACGCCACCTGAGTCCAATCGCCGGTGCGCGGCGGGCAACTGACCCAGTTGGATCATTTGTACGTAGATTCGGCGATGCGGTCCGCGTCACGATGCACCGTCAAGGAGCAATTATCTAAGGCGAGGGATGGGTCAGACTTCAGCTCCGACAATTTGTCGCCTTCTTGACTTCAGAGTTTCTCACCTACTTATACTCGGTTGCATCAAGATTGTTGCACAGTGTGTGGGGTAACGCTGTTCTGTGCTTGATGCGGGCAATTGGCCGGATTCGTAGAGTTTGCAAGGTTCGTTGCCCACTATCCCCCGTGACCATCCTTACTGTTGATGCTGACTCAGCGTTACTCATGGAGCTACAACGATGCATCTTGCGCTTTTCGGGATTACTAACGGAGATTCTAGTGCCCGTTTGAATTCGACACTGGTGGTCGGGTTGATTGCGTCATTTAGTATTGTTGCATCCGCTCATGCGCTGGATTGCAACGGAAATGGTCGACCAGATGCGTGCGATATATCTTGTTCTGCGTCGGGTTGTGCGGGTACACCGCAATGCGGCAGCAGCAGCGATTGCAACTCGAACGGCGTGCCGGATGAATGCGCGGCGACCGCGCCGTTTACCTCGGTCATGCTGAATGCGAGCGTCACGTCGCCTATCTATTGCACAGCCCCTGCCGGAGATAGTCGGTTGTGGATAGTGCAGCAAGACGGGCGAATTCGGATTTTTCAGAATGGGGCGGTGCTCGCGACGGACTATCTCAATCTCTCCAGTCTGATCGCAACAGGTGGCGAGCAAGGTCTGCTGGGGATGGCGTTCGATCCGCAGTTTTTCAGCAATGCAAGGTTCTATGTCTATTACGTCAATACCTCGGGCAACCTGGTCATCGCGCGATATCGCGCGACGGGGAATAATCCGCTCGCGAACACAGCCAACCCCACGGCTACTGTTCTGAAAACGATCTCGCACCCGACTAATACGAACCACAACGGCGGCTGCCTGCAATTTGGGCGCGATGGCTTCTTGTATGCGGGAATCGGAGATGGCGGTGGCGGCAACGATCCCAACGGCAATGCACAGAACGGAAACACGCTGTTGGGCAAGATGCTGCGGCTGGATGTGAACAATCCGCCCAACTATATCCCGGCGAGCAATCCGTTTGTCAGCACCGCACCGCGTGACGAAATATGGGCTCTTGGCTATCGCAATCCTTGGCGTTTCAGCGTTGATCGATTGACGGGGAATATCTTTGTCGGTGACGTGGGACAAAGCGCGCACGAGGAGATCGACTTTGAGCCGTTTGGAGCGGGCGGTCGCAATTATGGTTGGCGATGCATGGAAGGAAACGCGTGCACGGGGCTGAGCGGCTGCACGTGTAATAGTGCGGCACTTACTAATCCGATTTTGGATATTCCGCAGTCAAACGGTTCGTGTTCGGTCATAGGCGGATACGTCTATCGCGGCTGTGCGATTCCCGGTCTTCAGGGGACATATTTCTATTCCGATCTTTGCGGCAACTACATTAAGAGTTTTCGTTACTCGCCGACAGCGGGGATCACGCAACATGTGGATCGAACGGCGCAATTGGATCCAAGCCAGGGTGCCATCGACACGATCGTTTCTTTTGGTGAGGACGGATTTGGTGAGCTGTACTATTGCAGTCTGACGAGTGGAGGGTCGGTTTACAAGATCGTTCCCACCAATCCTATTTGCGGCAATCATGTCGTGGAAGGTGACGAGGAATGCGACGACGGCAATACGACGAACGGCGATGGGTGTAGTGCGAATTGCGACATAGAAACGACGCCGACGGGCGCGTGTTGTGCGGCTAGCGGCAGCTGTTCGATTACAACGTCCAGTGCGTGCAGCGCGGGAGGCGGGACATACCGAGGCAATGGGACAAATTGCAACCCGAATTTGTGCACGCAACCAACCGGCGCTTGCTGCGCCGCGAGCGGTAGCTGCAGCATAACAACATCAAGTGCATGCTCGGCTGCTGGTGGAACGTATCGAGGTAATGGGACGAATTGCAACCCGAATTTGTGCACTCAACCAACCGGCGCCTGTTGTGCGGCGAGTGGTAGTTGCAGCATAACGACTTCGAGCGCGTGTACGGCGGGTGGCGGAACGTACAGGGGGAACGGAACCAATTGCAACCCGAATCTCTGTACGCAGCCGACAGGAGCATGTTGCGCGGCAAGTGGAAGCTGCACGGTTACGACCTCGAGTGCGTGCACATCAGGCGGCGGGGCCTACCAGGGCAACGGGACTTCGTGTACGCCGAATCAATGTCCGCAACCGACGGGTGCCTGTTGTGCAGCCAGCGGTAGTTGCGGCGTGACAACGTCGAGTTCATGTAACTCATCCGGCGGTACGTATCAGGGAAATGGAAGTGATTGTTCGCCAAATCCTTGTAGCCCGGCCACGGGAGCGTGCTGCGCGGCGAATGGATCGTGCAGCGTCACGACTTCGGCGAGTTGTACGTCGGCTGGCGGTGATTTTGTGGGCGCTGGTACGACATGCTCGGGCGTCGATTGCGATGCTCCGACCTGTGCGGATGTCCGACGATTGAAGGGCGCGTGCATGTCGAACGGCAACTTTCTCGCGCAAGTGGTCATGGATAATCATGATCACGACGGTCAAACCGTAACGGTCGCGGTGAATGGTGCCGAGTACGAGGTGACGATCGTGGATCGAATTGCAAACGGTTTCATCTGTTGTCCACACGGAGTCGTTACACTCGAACTCGTAGAACCGGCGGACTGCGTGCCGCCCATTACGTTTAATTGCCCGTGATGAAGTCTGCTCCATCGACGCTAAGCAAATAGGCTCGGTTTGTAGAACTATGTGCTTACTGAGCGCCAGACTTCGTTTACGACCTTAGATGCGGCCCGACGAATTCCTTCACGGTAGTTGCGAAGGAATTCGTCGGGTCCATTTTGCTAGATGCGCTTCGTTGAACGCACTTCTTTTTTGCGACTTGCATCATCCACTTTCCAGCGAGATTGCCGTCCCAAATATCTAGCGGCTTACGGCAGGATAACAACACTGTAATGTTCCGGGCCGTTGGTTTGTTTTTCCGTCGCCACATCAAATCTTCATTGCTGTTGCCAAATTGGAAAGCTACTATCAATAACAATAACAGGGAGTTGAACGCGTTGTTGTTGCGCGGCGAACTGACTTACCACGCAACATCATTTTTTTGTGCTTATTGCGTTGTCATGCCAAAAATTTGGTTAATACAGCAGCTACTTCGGAAATTCCCCGCCGGGTTACACCGCGCACTCATGTGGAGCCGATCCAACCAACCTCAGAACAGTTTCGACATAGCTGTGATGCACACAAAGCGTTAAGCGTTGATCAGTAGCCCAGGAAGCCAGTCCATGAAGACGAAGACTCAACCCGGAATTGACGCAGAAAACAACGGCGCCGATGTAGGAACGCTTGACCAGTCAACCTTACTGAGCGTTCTGCAATCCATGAACGATGGCGATTTCTCGGTGCGATTGCCAGGAGACTGGACTGGTTTGCCCGGAAAAATCGCGGACACTTTCAATCGAATTGTCTCGTCAAATCAGCGAATCGCCAACGAACTCAAGCGCGTGGGTCAGGTGGTCGGCAAAGAGGGGCGCACCAAGCAGCGCGCCAAATTTGGGACGGTAAGCGGCTCATGGGGTGAAATGGAGGTGTCGGTGAACGTGCTCATCGACGACCTCATCCGACCGTCCGAGGAAGTGACGCGAACCATTTCTGCTGTGGCGCAAGGAGACTTGCTGCAGACGGTGCGTCTCGATCTTGATGGCCGTCCTCTGGAGGGCGAGTTCCTTCGCTCAGCCACCATCGTCAACACGATGATTCAGCAGCTGGCTGTGTTCACGTCGGAAGTAACACGCGTCGCCCGCGAAGTCGGTACGGACGGCAAGCTCGGTGGTCAGGCGCAGGTGCGCGAGGTGAGCGGTGTGTGGAAGGACCTCACCGAGAGCGTCAACTCCATGGCCAACAACCTGACTGCCCAGGTGAGAAACATCGCCGACGTGACGATCGCGGTGGCTAGCGGTGACTTGTCCAAAAAGATTACGGTCGACGTTCGCGGCGAGATTCTGCAACTCAAAGAGGCCATCAACACGATGGTCGATCAATTGCGTTCGTTTGCCTCGGAAGTGACGCGCGTCGCGCGCGAAGTCGGTACAGACGGCAAGCTCGGCGGACAAGCGATCGTGCCGGGCGTGGCGGGCACTTGGAAAGACTTGACGGACAGCGTTAATGCCATGTGCGGAAACCTGACTGCACAGGTGAGAAACATCGCCGAGGTGACGACGGCCGTCGCACGCGGCGACCTTTCACGAAAAATTACGGTCGACGTCAAAGGCGAGATTCTCGAACTCAAGAACACCATCAACACGATGGTCGACCAGTTGAACGCGTTTGCGTCGGAAGTGACGCGCGTCGCCCGCGAAGTAGGTACGGAAGGAAAGCTCGGCGGACAGGCGCAGGTGTCCGGCGTCGCGGGCACGTGGAAGGACTTGACCGACAACGTCAACTTCATGGCCAGTAACCTGACTGCTCAAGTACGCAACATCGCGGAAGTCGCGACTGCTATCGCCAGCGGCGACTTGTCCAAGAAGATTGCGGTCAACGTATCCGGCGAAATTCTCGAACTCAAAGAGACCATGAACACGATGGTCGACCAGTTGAACGCCTTCGCGTCGGAAGTGACGCGTGTCGCTCGCGAAGTCGGTACCGAAGGAAAGCTGGGTGGTCAGGCGGTTGTGCGCGGCGTAGGTGGCACGTGGAAAGACCTGACGGACAGCGTCAACTCTATGGCCAGCAACCTGACTTCGCAGGTCCGGAACATTGCCGACGTGGCGACGGCCATCGCGACGGGTGACTTGTCCAAGAAGATCACGGTCGACGTCAGCGGTGAGATTCTGCAGCTCAAAGAGACCATGAACACCATGGTCGACCAGTTGAACGCGTTCGCGTCGGAAGTGACGCGCGTTGCACGTGAAGTAGGTACGGAAGGAAAGCTCGGCGGTCAGGCGGTCGTGCGCGGCGTGGCGGGTACATGGAAAGACCTCACGGACAGCGTCAACTCGATGGCCAGCAACCTGACCGCACAGGTTCGAAATATTGCGGAAGTGTCGATGGCCGTGGCTCGCGGCGACTTGTCCAGCAAGATCACGGTCGACGTTCGCGGCGAAATTCTAGAGCTCAAGAACACGATCAACACGATGGTCGATCAGCTCAACGCGTTTGCGGCTGAGGTGACACGTGTGGCCCGCGAAGTCGGTACGGACGGCAAGCTTGGTGGTCAGGCCCAGGTGCCGGGCGTCGCGGGTACGTGGAAAGACCTCACGGACAGCGTGAACTCGATGGCCAGTAACCTGACGTCGCAAGTGCGAAATATTGCCGACGTGGCGACGGCCATCGCGAGCGGCGACTTGTCGCGAAAGATCACGGTCGACGTTCGCGGCGAAATTCTGCAGCTCAAAGAGACCATGAACACGATGGTCGACCAGCTGAACGCCTTCGCGTCAGAAGTGACGCGCGTCGCCCGCGAAGTAGGTACGGAAGGAAAGCTCGGTGGACAGGCGCAGGTGCCGGGCGTCGCGGGTACGTGGAAGGGTTTGACCGACAACGTCAACTTCATGGCCAGTAACCTAACCTCGCAGGTGCGAAACATCGCCGACGTAGCGACGGCTATTGCAACCGGCGACTTGTCGCGAAAGATCACGGTCGACGTGCGCGGCGAGATTTTGCAGCTGAAAGAGACCATGAACACGATGGTCGACCAGCTGAATGCGTTTGCGTCGGAAGTGACGCGCGTCGCCCGCGAAGTGGGTACCGAAGGAAAGCTCGGTGGACAGGCACAGGTCCCGGGCGTTGCGGGTACGTGGAAAGACCTCACCGACAACGTTAACTCGATGGCCGGTAACCTGACCGGGCAAGTGCGTAATATCGCGGAAGTTGCGACGGCCATCGCCGGCGGCGACTTGTCGAAGAAGATCACGGTCGACGTTCGCGGCGAGATTCTGCTGCTCAAAGAAACGCTCAACACGATGGTCGAGCAGCTTCGTTCGTTTGCGGCGGAGGTAACGCGCGTCGCTCGCGAGGTGGGTACGGAAGGCCGACTCGGTGGGCAGGCGGTGGTGCCGGGCGTGGCAGGTACTTGGAAGGACCTCACGGACAGCGTCAACGCGATGGCCGGTAACCTGACGGCTCAAGTACGAAACATCGCTGAGGTCACGACGGCTGTGGCGCGCGGCGACTTGTCGCGAAAGATTACCGTCGACGTTCGCGGCGAAATTCTCGAACTCAAGAACACGATCAACACGATGGTCGATCAGCTCAACGCGTTCGCAGCTGAAGTGACGCGTGTCGCTCGCGAAGTAGGCACCGAAGGAAAACTCGGCGGACAGGCGGCCGTGCCGGGTGTGGCTGGCACGTGGAAAGACCTCACTGACAACGTCAACGTCATGGCTGCAAACCTTACTGAGCAGGTGCGCGGTATCGTGAAGGTCGTGACGGCCGTTGCGAACGGCGACTTGAAGCAGAACCTGATCGTGAAAGCGAAGGGCGAGGTGGCAGCCCTTGCGGAAACGATCAACAATATGACGTACACGCTGGCGATTTTCGCCGACCAAGTGACGTCGGTCGCGCGCGAGGTCGGTGTCGAAGGTCGTCTTGGCGGTCAGGCAAACGTACCGGGTGCGGCTGGTACCTGGAAAGACCTCACCGGTAACGTGAATCTTCTGGCGGCCAACTTGACGACGCAGGTGCGTGCGATCGCGGAAGTGGCCACCGCCGTGACGAAGGGCGACCTGACGCGTTCGATTCAGGTTGATGCGCGTGGCGAGGTGTCCGAGTTGAAGGACAACCTCAACACGATGATCACCAACCTGCGTTCGACAACAGACAGAAACAGCGAGCAAGATTGGTTGAAGACGAACCTGGCTCGATTCACGAGCATGTTGCAGGGCCAGCGCGACCTCGTGACAGTCGGCAAAATGCTTTTGACCGAACTCGTTCCGCTGGTCAATGCACATCAGGGCTTGCTGTATCAGATGGATCACGAAGGCATACCGCACCTGAAGATGCTCGCCGCATATGGAAACGCGCACGAGAACGGGTACCCGCAGAAGTTGTCTGTCGGTGATGGGTTCATTGGGCAATGCGCTGCAGACAAGCGACGTATTCTGGTGACCAAAGTTCCCGATGACACCGTACCTGTTGGGTCTGTGCTGTTCAGTGCAGTGCCGCGCAGCATCGTGGTGTTCCCGGTTGTGTTTGAAGATCAAATTAAGGCTGTGCTGGCGCTCGCGTCGTTAGGTGAATTCTCTCCGGCGCACCTTGCGCTTCTGGAACAACTGACGGCGAGTATCGGTATCGTGGTGAACAGTATCGAAGCCACGATGCAGACTGAGGCGTTGCTCAAGCAATCGCAACAGTTGGCCGGTGAGCTTCAGAATCGACAAAAGGAATTGCAACAGTCGAACGAGCAGCTGGAGCAAAAGGCACAGCAGCTTTTCGAACAAAACGCCGAAGTCGAGCGCAAAAATCAGGAAATCGAACAAGCACGCCGCGCCTTGGAGGAAAAGGCAGCGGAACTCGCGCTTACCTCGAAGTACAAGTCAGAGTTCCTGGCGAACATGTCGCACGAATTGCGAACTCCGCTCAACAGCATTCTGATTCTCGGTCAGCAGCTGGGCGACAATACGGAAGGCAATCTCTCCGGCAAACAAGTAGAATTCGCCCGCACCATTCACAGCGCGGGCACGGACCTGCTGAACCTGATCAGCGATATTCTTGACTTGTCCAAGATTGAGTCAGGAACGGTCACGGTGGATGCGCAGGAGATCTTTATCAACAGCCTGCTGGACACCGTGGAGCGTACGTTCCGGCACGAGGCCGAGAATCGAAGACTTTCGTTCGAGGTGCAGGTCGATCCGAACCTCGGACGGAGTATGGTCACTGACCCGAAACGATTGCAGCAGGTGCTCAAGAATCTGTTGTCGAACGCGTTCAAGTTCACTGAACACGGAGGAATTCGACTTAGCGTGTCAGCCACCATGGGCGGCTGGAGTCCCTCGCACCCGCTTCTGTCAGCCGCGCCTGCGGTCATCTCGTTTGAAGTTTCGGACACGGGAATTGGTATCCCGGCTGAGAAACAGAAGATCATCTTCGAAGCGTTCCAGCAAGCGGATGCAGGGACAAGTCGAAAGTACGGCGGTACGGGTCTTGGGTTGGCGATCAGTCGTGAACTTGCCAACCTCCTCGGCGGCGAAATTCAGCTTCGCAGCATCACCGGTGTCGGAAGCACATTTACGCTCTATCTGCCGCTTAAGTACGTGGGACCATCCGCGTCGAATAAGCAGGCGGAAGTCGATTCGTACAGCCTGCGCAAACTGGCATTGCCGCTCGCGATGCGAACGACGGAAGGCATTCCGGAGCGCGTGGCCGATGATCGCGAGGATCTGCATACGGGAGATATGACGTTGCTGATCGTTGAAGACGATCCGCATTACGCCCGAATCCTGGTCGACTTGGCGCGTGATAAGGGGTTCAAAGTGCTTGTAGCCATGCAAGGCAACGAAGCGCTCACACTCGCGCGTGAGTTTCGTCCGATGGCTGTGTCGCTCGATGTGTTCCTGCCCGACATGCTTGGATGGACCGTGCTGAGTCAGCTCAAGCAGGATCCGATGACGCGTCATATCCCCGTGCAAATTGTTACCCTCGACGAGGACCGTCAGCATGGATTGGCGCGCGGCGCGTTCTCGTTTGTGACCAAGCCAACTTCAAGCGAGGATCTGGGACACGCCCTGAACCGCATCAAGGAGTATGCGTCACCAAGGCGTAAGCGCCTGCTGATCATCGAAGACAATGAGGCTGAACAACTCAGCATTACAGAATTGCTGGGATTTGATGACATCGAGATCACGACAGTGGGAACGGGTACGGACGCGCTTCAGGCGCTGCACGATGATAAGTTTGACTGCGCGGTGCTGGACCTCAGGCTGCCGGACATGACGGGTTTCGAGGTACTGGAGACGATTCGCGACGATGACGATCTCAATGATTTGCCGGTCGTCGTGTTCACTGGAAAGCAACTTTCTCCGGAGGAAGATGCGAAGCTGCACACGTTGGCCAGAAGCGTCGTGGTTAAGGGTGTGGAGTCACCGGAGCGATTACTTGATGAAACCGCCTTGTTCCTGCACCGCGTTGTTTCAGACCTCCCGGTCAACAAGCAACAAATGTTGAATCGACTCCATGGATCGGATGAGTATCTAGCTGGCAAGCCGGTGCTCGTTGTCGACGATGACGTGCGAAATATTTTCGCGCTGAGCAGTGTGCTGGAACGACGCGGCATGGTTGTGTCGACGGCGAGTACGGGAAAAGAAGCCATCAAGATGCTCGAGGCGAATCCTAATTTCTCGATCGTTTTGATGGACATCATGATGCCCGAAATGGACGGCTATGAAACGATGCAAGCGATCCGGAAGAAGCCGGAGTTCAGTCGTTTGCCCATTATTGCGTTAACGGCGAAGGCCATGAAAGGTGACCGCGAAAAGTGCCTTGAAGCCGGCGCGTCGGACTATCTGGCCAAACCCGTGAACACACAGCAATTGCTATCTGCGCTGCGCATGTGGCTGCACCGCTAGGCGACTAGATGCCAATGATTCAACACGAGCGTGTCAACATACTGATGGTTGACGATCAGCCCGCAAAGCTGCTCGCCTACGAAGCCATTCTTGGCGACTTGGGCGAACGGTTGATCAAAGCCAATTCCGCACGTGAGGCGCTCGAGCATCTCCTGAAATCTGAAATCGCCGTGGTGCTCGTCGACGTTTGCATGCCGGACCTCGATGGCTTTGAACTGGCGACACTCATTCGCCAGCACCCACGTTGTCAGCAGACTGCGGTCATACTTGTCTCAGCCATTTTGATGACAGACCTGGATCGATTGAAAGGGTTCGAGCACGGGGCCGTGGATTACATGTCTGTGCCGGTGGTGCCGGAGATCTTGCGCGCCAAAGTCAGCATCTTTACCGAGCTGTACCGAAAGACGCGTGAATTGGCGCGGTGGAATCTGGAGCTGGAGAACCGCGTCGCAGAGCGTACGGCTGACCTGGAAGCTTCAACGGCGAAGTTGCGAGAGAGTGAAGAGCAACTCACTCTAGCGCTCGACTCTGCCGAGGCCGCGACATGGACGTGGGACGTTGACGCCAACGTCATGGACGGTTCGGCACGTCGTCGTGCGCTCTATGGTTTTGCCCCTGACGAGGAATTCAGCGTCGAGACCTGGCTCGCACGTATTCATCCGGAGGACCGAGAGCGAATCGCGGCTAGGGCGAAGCTTATGCTGGATGCGCCGACAGAAAACGTTTGGAGTGAAGAGTTCCGGATCAATCATCCGACGAAGGGCGAACGTTGGCTGTCAGGGCTGGGTCGGGCGGTTCGGGATGAGACAGGGAAACTCAAACACATCACCGGCATCAGTTTTGATATTACTCAACGCAAGCGAGCCCAGGACGAGCGTGCGCACCTGCTGCAAAGCGAGCAGATCGCGCGCGCCGATGCCGAGCGAGCAAATCGCGCCAAGGACCATTTCCTTGCGATCGTATCACATGAGTTGCGCACGCCCTTGAATGGTATGTTGCTTTGGGTCGATCTACTTCGGCGAAATCACTCTGACCCGGAAACCGTGGCGGAGGGATTGGAAGCCATCGAACGAAACGGACGTTCTCAGGTGCGGTTGATCGAAGACCTGCTGGACATGAGCCGTATCTTATCAGGTAAGATTCGCCTCGAAATTCAACCGGTCTGCCTTTGCTCCGCGGCGGAGGCGGCGATCGCGACAATTCTGCCATTGGCCCAGGCGAAGTCGATTACCATTGAGAAGAAGCTGGACTTGCGAGCGATGAAGGTGCTGGGAGATGCGGCGCGACTGGAGCAGATTATCTTGAACCTGCTTTCAAATGCGGTGAAATTCACGCCGGCCCACGGACATATTTTTGTTGAAGTCGATCAACGAGATTCAACGGCTTTTGTACAAGTGCGAGATACTGGCCAGGGAATCGCGCCGGAGTTTCTTCCGTACGTGTTTGACTCGTTTCGCCAGGCGGACAGCACGACTGCCCGATATCATGGCGGCCTCGGATTGGGGTTGGCGATTGCGCGGCATCTTGTTCAGCTGCTGAACGGTTCGCTGAACGTAGCAAGTCCCGGCAAAGATCAGGGTGCGACGTTTACGGTTGGGGTTCCGGTCGCAACTTTCGAGTCCGAAGATAGCGGCACATACACCTTTGAGGTCGAAGATGACTTTGCCGGAAATGGTTTTCGTGATCTGCGTATTCTCGTGGTGGATGATGACGCAGATGCGTGCGAACTGCTGGGTCGGATGCTTGTGGAATGCGGCGCATGCGTGGAAGTAACGACCAGCCCGGATGACGCGATCCAGCGGCTGAGCACTTTCCGACCTCAGATCCTTATTAGCGACATCGGAATGCCCGGTAAGGATGGTTTTCAGCTAATTCGCGAGATCCGCACCATGGGCCACTCACGGTATGACCTGCCCGCTGTTGCCGTGACGGCGTTTGTTCGTCCGGAGGATCGTGTCCAGGCAATGAATGCGGGCTACAACATGTACGTGACGAAACCGATAGAGCGCCGCAAACTCCTTACAGCGCTTTCAGCCTTAGTGCATGAACACATCGGCAAAAACTAATCAGGCAGCGAAATACGTCGCGTTCAGGGTTTCGCGGATTTTCAGCAGGGCCCTGTTCTGAATTTGTCGCACACGTTCCTTTGACACGCCGAGCAGGCGGCCTACTCCTTCCAGCGTCATGGGTTCGGGAGACTGTTCGCTCGCGCCGCAGACCAGGGCGAATCGACTATTGATGACCGTTCGCTCGGCGTCATTTAGGCCGGCGGAGTTGATCGACAAGATATTCCGCAACTCGTCGACGCAGGCTGTTTGAACATCGTTGTGCTGCGATTCGGCGTAACGGTATGGTTCAAGGCGGGGATCTGGTTCAAAGAAGAGTCGCCCGCGAAGTTTGTTCGTGCGCATCGCCACTTGTCCGAGGCTCTTGCGAATGGCCAAACCCGCGTAGGTGCTGAACTTGAACCCGCGAGAGCAATCGAAGCGTTCAACGCAAGCGAGCAGCGTCATACAACCATCACTGATAAGATCGTTCATGTCGACTTCCTGAAACCGGAGTCGTTTGATCAACATCAACACGAGTCGCAGGTTGCCATTTACGATCGTGTCGCGCGTCGACAATGCTCGCTGCTCCCACGTGAGAATGTTCTTGCATTCGGAAAGCGTCATCGCTCGACCGGCAGCCTTGCTCAATTGTCGGGCAATGCGAAAGCGCGCGTAATTGAACTGCAGGAAAAGGCGCTGCTCATCCTTTGCGTTCAGCGCAGTGGGCGCTCTTTCGATGTGTCTTGTGGTGGACTGGGCGTTCCACTGAAAGGACAAAGTAGCCGGTGCATCGGAGGCATTGGCACGTGGCATGAAATCTAGTGCGCCTCGTTTTTGAGTGAAGACCGGATGGTCGACATAGTCGTTTCGACGAAGAAGTATCCGATTCAACATCAGGCGTTCGGCAGGAGCAAGTGCGGATACGCACGCGATGTCCGGTACTGCTGTAGAGATCTTCTGTGACGAAACACCGTCCATGCTTCGACGGACGATTGTAGCTTGAATCAATTGTTGAGCTTCCATTCTACCTCCGGGGCCGAAGCGCGTTTACCTTGGGCTCACATTCAGGGGATCTCACCGCCTGATGATTGAGAGTCGCCGAAAAAACTGAAACCAGCCCTCGATGTGAATACAGGCAAATTTTGTGCCATGGAAAAATCGAAGTTCGATGCATTACACTGATCGTTTGAATGCCATTACCTGACACATTGACTGCAATCTCCCAGCCAGTTTGTCGGAGTAGGCAAAGCGACGAACCATCAAAGGTCACCGTCGCTACATTAGAACTCCAGCAAATGTTCGCATCGTACGAATGAAATTAAATGCGCCATGTCTACGGTCTGATTTGTTTGTAATGTAGAATACATAGCACTTTCTTTTCCACCTTAGCGCGCCGATGATATAATTAAGTAACTGGTATGGGCGACGTTAGGGACACGCACAGGCAACTTCGAGCTAATCCGGCGTGCGTTTTGTAGACGGTAAGACAGCCAACGAATTGACCTTCCCACACACTACGCTTTGCGACTGTGGAATTCTACGATGGGCAGCAGGGGCTACGCCCCGGAATAGGCACTTTAGAAGTGCGAACTGACATGGATAGTAATCGAGATACTTTCGGTTTTGCCATGAACACGCTGCCCGTGGGCGTATTTTCGTGTGACTCATCAGGGCGCTTTAAGTCTTACAACCGGCGCGCCGTCGAGTTGTGGGGAAAGGAACCGACGCCGGAGAGCCGTCATCACGAGTTCTGCACAGATTTGAAATTCTACATGCTCGACGGCACGTCGATCCCACATGAAATGACTCCAATGATGGTGGCTATCCGCGATGGGAACATTTTACGAAATGCAGAAGTCGTCGTTGAGCGACCGGATGGAACCCGATTTACGGCAAGCTTTCATACTGATCCGATCAAGGACGAAAACGGTCAGTACGCTGGATCCGTTACTGTTTTTGTTGATGTCTCTAAGAGAGACCGGTTAGACGCGTCTCAGACCGCCTCGGACGACGGACTCAGCCTGCAGCAATTTCAGTCATTGATGGATTCCATGTCGATCGCTGTAGCACGTTGCGGTCCAGATCGGCGGTATCTTTGGACCAGTCCGGGATATGCCTCTCTGTTTGGCAGACAGCCTAAAGATATGAAAGGGCGGTCGGTAATTGAAGTGATCGGCGATGAAGCCTACCAAACAGTAGGCCCGTTTGTGGATCGAGTGCTTCGACGCGAGAGAGTGGAATACGAGGCGTTTCTACAATTCTCGGCTGGTCCTAGCTGGCGATGGATCAAAGCAAGCTACGTTCCGACGTTTGGCGACACGCGGGCTTTGGACGGCTGGATCGAAGCCATTGTCGATATCACCAGCAGGAAACGGGCCGAGCAAGCACTTCAGGCTGCGAAAGATGCGTCAGAGGCAGCCAACCAATCGAAGGATAAGTTTCTCGCAGTCTTGAGCCATGAGCTTCGCACGCCACTCACACCGGTGCTCTTGGCGGCCTCATCCATGGAAAACGACAAGTCGCTTCCCGTGTCGGTGCGCGAAGACGCGGCGATGATTCGCGAAAACGTAGGACTTGAAACGAAACTGATCGATGACCTGCTTGATTTGAGCCGTATCAATAATGACAAACTTTCGTTGCATCTTGAACCCGTGGACGTCAACGACATTGTTCTGAATGTCTGCC
This sequence comes from uncultured Phycisphaeraceae bacterium, assembly GCA_964494205.1. Classification (GTDB taxonomy): domain Bacteria; phylum Planctomycetota; class Phycisphaerae; order UBA1845; family UBA1845; genus JBBTCX01. Next base: position 15,326 of record CAZBRD010000008.1, read on the forward strand.
AGCTCTGTCGTCCTCAGATCCAAGAAAAGCACATCGCGCTCGACTGCCAACTCGACGAGCACGTGGAGCAGATCATGGCTGACTCCACGCGCCTACAACAGGTTTTGTGGAACGTGCTGGAAAACGCCACAAAGTTCACGCCGGAGCGCGGCTCCATTTCCGTCAGCACAAAAAGACACGGCAAGGAAAAATTGCAAATTGTCATCAAAGACACCGGTGTGGGCATCACTCCGTCTTTCATGTCACGAATATTTGGGGCGTTTCAACAGGACGAATCGGCCAAACTGCGAAGAGCAGGTGGATTGGGTCTTGGATTGACCATTGCAAAAGCGCTCGTTGAACTTCACGGTGGCGAGATTCAAGCGATGAGCAAAGGAACGGGTATGGGCTCAACGATCTCTATCGCGCTTCCCATGACGCCACCCACGAATGGCGAAGCCAAGCACAATCCAGACAACGCGACGACGACGAATCTCCGGCGAATGCGTTTACTTGTAGTTGAGGACCACCTAGATACGGCCAAGATTCTGGGGCGAATCCTGCGTAGCCTCGGGCATGACGTTCACGTAGCCACGAGCATTGGCGAGGCCATGGCGTATTCAGGACTCTCGGAACTCGACTTGATCCTGAGTGATATTAGCCTGCCGGACGGCTCCGGCTACGACTTGATGCGCACGCTCAAGGATCAATATGGCCTCCGAGGCATCGCCATGAGTGGGTTTGGAAGGGACGAAGACCTCCTTCGCAGTCGCGAGGCCGGGTTCAGCGGGCACATCGTAAAGCCCATCCAAATCGGGGAGGTGGAGCGCAGCATCGCCCGTGTCTTGAACGAAGAAAGCGAGAGAGCGGTGCGCGTTTCCCCAGAAAACTAAACACTCCAAACCAGGTCAATTTGACGCATGGTATGACAATTCGCTGAGCGCCACCTGCAAGAAGCGTCAGATTTTCGCCTCTAATCGCTGTGAAAACCGCGTAATCCATCTGGAATGCACGTTGCCTTGATCCAACATGTGATAACGCCTGAACCCTTTGGCAGGTAATACATGCAAGGAGGATCAATGATGAATCGTGCTCATAATACTCGTCGGCCTGCTAAAGCGGGCAACTGGATTTTGCTGTGGCTGTTGGGAATTCCGCTTCCCATTCTGTTGATCATCTTTCTACTTCGTGGTTGCACGTGATCGGGTTATGGCGATAGCCCAAAAACGAGCATTAGATAATGTCGACACGAAGCACCCTGCACTCATCCCGCGCCACGCTGGTAATCACGATCGTCATGGTCGTGATCGCACTAAGGCTGGCGCGGACTATCCTTATTCCCATCGCGCTGGCAATTCTTTTGACCTTCATGTTGGCGCCGGTCGTGACTCGACTTCAGCGACGACTGGGGAAAGTCGTGGCAGTAGGGTCGGTCACGATCATGGCGCTAGCGTGTATCGTTGGCATCGGTACCCTCGTGGTTGGGCAGATGTCATTCCTCGTTGATAATCTGCCCGAGTATCAGGAAAACATTCGGCAAAAGATCCGGTCCGTGCGCTCGTCGCTTGGCGACCCCATTTCGCGCACGCAGAACGCCGTGGACGACATTTTGGTAGAGGTGTTTCCCAAGCCTCCGGAGCAAGTGGGAGCTCCTGCATCTACACCACAAGCACCTGTGCAACCGTCGGAAACCTCGACAGTTGTGAATACGCTTCAAGCCATCGTCGGACCGGTGCTTGGTCCGCTGGGCTCAGCGGCGATGGTGACCGTTCTCGTCATTTTCATGCTGTTGTACTACGAGGAGTTGCGCGATCGATTTCTGCGGCTCGTAGGCACGGCGAGATTGAATGAGACGACCATCGCGCTCGATGAAGCGGCCAAACGTGTCAGCAGCTATCTGTTGTCGCAATCAATCCTGAATGCACTGCACGGGACTATCATTGGCATCGGGTTTTATTTCATCGGACTGCCGGCACCATTGTTCTGGGGGTTGCTGTCGGCGTTGTTGCGATACATTCCCTACCTGGGCCCAATGCTTTCGACGTCGTTGGCTATTTTGCTGTCGTTGGCGGTGTTCGATGGATGGGCCAACACGTTTGTGCTGATCGGTTTCTTTATTGTGTTGGAGATCGTGACGAACAACGTCGTCGAACCGTTGGTGTATGGAAACAGCACAGGGTTGCTGCCAATCGCCGTGATTGTGGCCGCCATTTTTTGGACGTGGTTGTGGGGGACGGCCGGGCTAGTTCTTTCTGCACCGCTTACTGTTTGCCTCGTAGTGCTCGGGAAACACGTGGGGCAGCTGGAATTCTTGAGCATCATCCTAAGCAGTCAGCCAATCCTTGATCCAAAGATGCGATTCTATCAGCGCCTCCTTGCGCTTGATCGGCTAGAGGCTGACGCCGTGGTCGCGCGGCAGCTCAAGGAAACATCGCTTGAGCAAGTCTATGACGATGTCGTGCTGCCGGCGATGGTCTTGGCTGAGCAGGATCGACATCGCGACCAGCTCGACGAATCTCGCGAAGAGTTCATTATTCAAACGGTTGGCGAGATCATCGAGAAGCATGCGGAGACTGTTGACGATGAGGCAACCATGATTGCCGAATCGGCAGGGACAGCGGCGTTGGGGGTGTCGGTTCTTTGTTTGCCGGCGCGTGATAAGGCGGATGAGCTGGCTGGGGCTATGCTTGCCCAGCTGCTGCGGCAGAACGGTGTGTCGGCGCAAAGCGTTTCTGTCGAGCTGTTGGTGAGCGAGATGCTCGAACTGGTGCAAACGAGCGGCGCGAGGGTGGTCTGCGTATCGGCTGTGCCGCCTTCGGCGATTGCACATGCAAGATATCTCTATCGTCGATTACGAGCGCGGTTTGAGAATCTGCAGATTGTCTTGGGATTGTGGACGCTGAGCGGCGATCCTCATGCGATCGGTGCGCGAGTGAAGAGTGACGAATCAATTAAAGTCGTTACGAGTATGGCAAAGGGGCGAGAGGCCATTGTGCCGTTGGTGCAATCGATGGCGGTAACGGTTTGATCATTTCAGGTAACTGGCCATAGCAGTTGGGACTAGGTGCTTTTTCTGACGTACGATTCTCTGGGAATGTACTCTCACCGCTCAATTCCGTAATCAAGCGTGTAGGCACTTGCTTGCGCGAGTGGCTCTGGTCGGTTTCACATCCGCCTAGCGCAATCCGCGTAACAGTCGGGCACTCAGACCCCCCTTTATCCCCCCTTGGCAAGAGGGGAATGAGAGGTGTTACCGCCATAAAAAGTCGAAAAATGCTCTAATAATGAATTGGCAGTGCTTTGATTCGCGAGAGCTATGCCTCAAACGATGGCGAAATGGTTTCTCTGTTTGAGTGTTCAAGGTCTGGTGAAGTGGACTGCGGGGCTTCAGGTTCGATGTCGCGGTGCATCATGGCGGGGAACAGCCACGCGATCAGCGAAGATTCTATAAGCTGCCTAAGTGTTCGTTCGATCAAGAGAGTGATGAAGCGATGATTTGATCGACGTTGCTTTGACGAATCGCCTTTATTTTCAGATTGCTCGTTTCCATGTTGGCCTGAAGGTTTTAGACGTGCGCCCAAACACGATTCCGCGATGTACCCGACGACAAACGCGGCAGCAAGCGTTCCGAATGGAGCGCGCTCGACCCATGCGGGAAAGTTGAGCAAGCGGCCTGCCGACTTGACGCCGCCCTTAGCTGCCCGCTGAAAATCCTGCTTAGCGAGTTTGGCTTGGGCGCGCAAATAATCGCGCTCGTTGCTGTGGCCATTGGTAGAAGCGCGGGCCTTATGTCCAATCTGCGTGGTCGGGTTGTTTGGAAGCATATCTTTCGGCCAATACGTTAAGGCGCCACACGTGGGCACGCCTGATGATAAGTTTCGTAGCGATGACGGCTGTGCCGATGAGAAAAGCAACCGTTAGAAGGTTGCCAAGCCAAATGCGGCCGCCGACCAGTGTTGTGAAGCCGTTCGCGATGCCGCTGATGAAAACGACCACGAGCGCAACGACAGCGCTAATGGCCGTAATCAGAAAGATCATCACCAGCAACAGCTTGAACGCAGCTCGACGCACCGCGACCTTCAGCGAATCGGCCTTGGATTCCAGCCACCATGTGGCCGCATTTTTCATTTGCGCCACATTGCCGCCGAGATCCTTCATGGCATCGTCAAGAGAGGTCGCTTGCTCTTCAGCAAGCGCCTCTTTGATGGGTTGGTCGTTTGGTAAACTCATGTTCAACCCTCAGGAACAGAAGGCGGCAAAGGCGCTCTGACTTAGCCTCGACGCCAAAACTTTGCGACGACCATGCCCGCAACTGCGGCTACGATGAGTGACTTGAAGGGTCGTTCCTGGATGTAGCCTTCGAGTGTCGATTCCCAACCGACCACGCGATCCTTTGCCCCTTCATAGCTTTCCGTCGCGGAGTTCCGCGCGCGGTTCAGGCGATCGCGTCCCATGTCGACCGCGAGGCCGGCCATGTCGCGGAGGTCGTCTCCCAACTCAACTGCCTTGTTTCGGAAGGCTACTTCCGGTTTCGAATTCTTTGACTTTGAAGCCATTTCAACACTCCTTAGAAAAAATGCCTCGATCCATCCAATTGTTAATTAGGGCACATTGTGAATTCTACGCTTTTCGCACTTACAAGAACCTGAACAGCCTCTGCATTATTGTTTATGCGGGAACTATTCATGCCGTATCGATCAACGCTCTTAAAGCGGCTGCCGTCCCTGAATCACGCGAATCAGCACGGTAATCAGCGCTAGAATCAGCAACAGGTGAATGAACCCGCCCAAAGTGTACGAAGACACCATTCCCAAGGCCCATAGCACCAGCAGAATCATCGCAATTGTCCAAAGCATGGTTGTTTCCTTTCAAATCAATCGCTTGTTGATCAGCTTCTTTAAGCGTGCTGATCATGCTGCGAGATATTGCAATTCCAATGCGGTACGAAGCTTCTTCAGCGCCTTGTTCTGTATCTGACGGACTCGCTCCTTCGTCACGCCGATCATCACGCCTACTTGTTCAAGTGTTTGCGACTTCGGTTTCGACTGATACGGTAGCTTGTCGAGGACAAAGCGCTCCACAATAACTTTGCGCTCGATTTCAGTGAGTCCGGCGAGATTGCGAAGAAGAATCTTCTTCAGTTCTTCGATCGAGTCCTGTTCCGCCATCACGCGCTGCTCTTCCTGGAAATTGCTGCGCTCATCAATGGGATCGAACTCCATCGGAACTTGCTTTCGGTGGCGGCTCGCCCGTAAAGCCACACGCGAGAAGCTCTTGAGAATCGCGCGGCAGGAATACGTGCTGAACTTGAAACCACGCGAACAGTCGAACTTCTCGACGGTACGCAGAAGCGCGAGGTTGCCTTCACTCAACATGTCGTTGAAGTCCACGCCGGTCAGCCGTGTTCGCTTGGCCATGGCCATGACGAGCGGGAAATTCAATCGAACAATGGTATTTCGCGAGGCCAACGCTCGATGTGCCCACAGGAGCAGCCTACGAGTGTCACTGGCTGACAACTGCGTGCCCGCGTTTGTCTTGAGGATTTGCAACACTTCGCGCCGAGCGAAGTTGTATCGCATAAACAGGTGCGCCTCTTCTTCATAGCTCAGGCGTGGACTTGCGGGACGGGACTTTCCTGAACGTGATGCCTCAGCCGCCACTTCCACAGGTACGGTTTCGAAACCAATCGTTTTTTTTCGCTTGCTAAACAACGATTGCTCGATGCCGGTTACATGGAAGGAGGGGTGATCCACGAAGGAGATCTTCTCGGTAAGCAGTTTGGAGAGCAGCAGCTGATCCTCACTGAGCAACGTGTTCAGAACTGCCCGCCGCGGCATCTTCGGCCGGGGAGTGTCTCGCAATGGATATCGATTATTGGAAACCTGCGGTAGTGTTGCAGCAATCATCGGCCACTTCCTCCATTCATTAACCCGAACACACAGTAAGTGTGAGTAGTCAGTCCCTTTCACTTGGCGACAATTGAGTCGATTTCTATCGCGGCGAGGGGCGCTATCGCCGGGCCATGTATCACATTTCCATGGGCATCAAAACGCGACCCGTGGCATGGACAATCCCATGACTTCTCGCATGAATTCCACGCCACAACACAACCCAGATGTGGGCAGACGGCAGAGCGTTCGTGCACGATGCCATTCTCGTCCTTGTAGAGAGCGATTCGACTGATACCTTGGCGGAGTACTCCGCCCTCGCCACAGGGGATTGAATCCACGGATTTGTAGCGATCGCCGAGAAAATAATCCGCGTAGCGGGCTGCGACGTTCAGATTCTCTTTCGTGAAGTTCCACGCAGCCGTAAACGATTTGCGCGATGGATCGTACAGCTGCTGCCAACGATTCGGGCGACCCTGTATCAGATCGCAAAGTAAGAGACCCGCGATTGTCGAGTGGGTGATTCCGTGGCCGGAATCGCCGGCGACGACATAAACGTTGGACGTATCAAGCGGGTTGCGGCCAATGAACGCCAGGCCATCGATCGTCTCTATGATCTGCCCGGACCACTTGTATGCGACAGCGCCAGAGATTGGGAATCGTTCGCGTGCCCATTGTTCAAGCTGCGCATAGCGATCAGCACAACAAGTGTCCTGACCGACCTTGTGATCTTCTCCGCCGACAATCAGGTAATCGTGTTCAGATTCAGAGGGGCTATACACTCGAACATAGCGGTAAGGGACATCGGTGTCCCAATACAGCGCGTGTTTCACGGCGCCTCGCGGAATAATCATGGCGATGACGTAGCTGCGGTAAGACGACATCTTTGTGTGCAAGACTAAACGATCATTGATCGGCGTGTTTGTCGCCACAACGACTGAAGCGGCACTCACAGAAACACCGTTGGATGTCGTCACGCGAGCCACGGCTCCGCCGACAACGGATTCCACCCGCGAATTGGAGTAAATGCGTCCGCCCATGGACTGGATTCGATCGCGGAGCGTTGCAAGGTAGGGAATGGGATCGATTTCCGCCTGGCGTGGGAAACAGAGGCTCGGTCCGGTGTCAAAGTCGGCGAGCACGCTGTGATCCAGGCGGAAAGCGTCCGTCAATCCCGCGCGATGGGCAGCCGCGAGCTCCTGATCGAGAATGTCAGTGGGTTGTCCGGGTGGCACAAACAGGTAACCGTCCAAGCGGCTGAAGCCACAATCGATGCCTTCTTCGCCGACAATTGCTTCGATTTTGTCGATGGCAGCAGTGTGGCTTTCGGCGGCGAGAGCCGTACCTTCCTCACCGTGGTACTTAACCAGATTGAAGTAGTGATCATCGATCGCGTTGGACAAGTGGGCGGTAGTGCGAATCGTTTCGCTATCGTCCAAGGTTCCAGCATCCAGCAGGACCACATCGAGTCCCTCGCGAGCAAGCAAGTATCCGACCGTGATGCCGGCGATTCCTGCTCCAACGATGCAAACATCAGCCGTCGTAGCATTTTCGAGTGCCGGGTACGTGCGACTTTCTGCTCGCATCCAGACTGATTTGCTATGTCTAGTGTGATCACTCATTGAACTACCCCCAATTTCAGCGTTGGATAACTTCTTTCCCCTCCGGAAGCGTCCAGAAGCAGCTTGTGAATCACTCTTTGCGAACGAAGTCGGCTTTTACTTTTTGGCCTTTCCAGAACTTCTCGAGGTGAAGCTTGTTGGCCCCTAACATCTTTGCGTCGTACGTGTCGCGCTCTCCGTTCTGGGCAACCAAGTCGAGCACACCGGCTCGATACTCATAAGTACCGGACTGTGTTTTCGGCGTGGGTGTCTGAACTTCGCCGTAGTACGAGCCGTCTTTTTGCAGAGTCAGACTGGAGTACTCGAAGTCGCGTCGCGCGGCCGTTGGATCAACATTGGATAGCGACCACTTTCCGACAACGCTCGTACATCCGCTCAGACTGAGCATCATCGATCCAAGCAGTAACGTTACCTGCGCTCTTTTCATCTCGTTCTCTCCTTGGCATTCATTCGATCGTTATGGCCTTGCTTTCCTTCAGGGCTTCGCGCCTCATGCGAGCTTCTAAGAACGCATGAAACGCTACGGCCCATGGTGACAGAGACGGCAAATGTCATGCCATCGCATTGAAGGCGTTTGGAACGCAGATTTGGCAAAGAAACGCGGTTTCCGAGAAATGGCAAAGGGATTACAGCGACAACATGTCTAGCAGACGAGCTACTGGTTCGCCAATTTGTCGCACACGTTGGAAAATAAATTCTACTGACTATGATCGGAATAACCGTACACCGGTTAGGCAGAAGTTAAGCCGGAATTGCTTCTGTTTTGAAAAAGGAATAATCGCTATCTATAATCGATCAACGTGGTCTGAGTTCAGTTTTCGTCGCCAGGAAATCTTTGAAGGGAAGTTCGGCCTTCTCCAACAGGTGGGAGCAAGTTGTAGCTACTGAAAGACCTGTAGTACATGGGCAAAGCGCTGAACATCCTCGTGGTTGAAGACGATCGAAGTGCGGGAAGCGCGCTGGCGAGATTACTACAGGCTGACGGATACCGCGCGATTGCCGTCGAGAGCACCGAAGACGCCGCGAAGCTTCTTCATTCCGACATTGACCTTGTATTGAGCGACCTGCGCCTGGGCAGCGGTAGCGGAATGGAATTATTAAAGCTCTGGCATGCGGAGCATCCTTACGTTCCGTTCATCCTGATGACCGCCTATGGAGAAATCTCAGCCGCAGTGAACGCGATGAAGCTCGGAGCGGATGATTTTCTCACCAAGCCGATCCACGCCGACGAGCTATTACAACTGATCCGTAAATGCCTCGGTCCGAAAGTGACGGACTCGGACACCAGCATTCAGGAGCAACCAACTGAGACGGGCTTTAGTCGTCTGATCGGCAGGTCGAAGCCGATGCGGATCGTGTTTGACCGGATTCTGCGGGCGGCCAAGTCAGAAAGCACGGTGCTGATACTTGGTGAATCGGGAACGGGCAAGGAGCTTGTTGCACAAAGTTTGCACGAAAACAGCCCGCGAAATAACGGACCGTTTATCGCCGTGAACATGGCGGCGGTGCCGGAGTCGCTCGTCGAGAGTGAGCTGTTTGGACATGTAAAGGGCTCATTCACCGGCGCCATCGGCAACCGCGTGGGGAAAATGCAGGCTGCACAGGGTGGAACGATCTTCATCGACGAGATCGGTGATTTTGCGCTCGCGTCGCAAGCAAAACTGCTCCGCGTTCTTGAAACTCGCAAGATAACCCCGGTAGGAGGCGACAGCGAAAGGGCGATTGACGTACGAGTAGTGGCGGCCACGTCGCGGAAGCTTGAAGAAATGGTGGCCGATGGGCAATTCCGCGAGGACTTGTATTATCGACTCAGCGTGGTCGCCCTACCCCTCCCGCCATTGCGCGACCGTCGAGATGATATCCCCTTACTACTTGACCATTTCCTGTCGCAGCTATGCAAGGACAACAACCGTGCGCGAGTTACTCTGGATCCGGAACTCGTGCATTTCATGGAATCGTTCGACTGGCCCGGCAATGTTCGGCAACTGCGGAATTGCTTAGAGAGTATGGTGGTCATGAGCGATAAGGTCGTGCTAACGATGGCCGACTTACCGCCCAACCTTCGTGCCGATCGAAAGTACCCGGGTACGTTGCCCGCAGCCACAACCATCGAAGTGATCGAGAAGGCCGCGATACTGAAGGCACTCGAGCAATCAAACGGCAACCGCACGCGTGCGGCTGAACATCTGGGCATTTCAGTCCGCACGCTCCAGCGACGACTTCAAAGCTGGGGCATCAACTCAACGCCATAGGTCAGGCGGCCTTGTTGTCGTCAATCGTGTCTTGAGGCGAGTGACGAAAAAGGTCATCACTTCGATTTGGTTCGTCCCTCTTTCTTTCGTTGCTTGTTAACTGTAGCTGCCGCGATCTGTTTGGATCGCTTCGGCGTCCGCCCCCTCTTACTTTCGCTTTCCTTGATATGTTCATATTGTCTCTCATCTTTCGTTGTCCAAGCCTTTGGCATCGTACAGCCCTTTCCCGAGCAACCGGCGATGTCGCTCTCGTGAAAGACCATCACAATAGGCTGTGAAGGCTCAAAACCCTTTTGGAGAGCTGCACACCACTCCACCTATTAGAAATTGTCATTCAAGTTAAAGATGTCATCGTTGTCATTGTCGAAGATGTTGTCGTTGTCTTCGTTGTCGTTTTCATTGTCGTTATCAAAAATGTTATCATTGTCCAAATTGTCGTTTTCGTTGTTATCACAGTTGTCGTTAAGACCGCCGCAGTTGTCGTTCCCGTTGAGATTGTTATCGTTCAGGTTTCCGTTGAAATTCTCGTTATCGTTGTCGTTGAAGTTGCTACCTGGAATGATGGCGACGCATCCGATGCCGATCACGGCCGGGGTCGCGATAATGGCTCCCAGTGCAAAACCACAAATCACTGTCCGCATTTGATTGCGATTGATCATTGAACACTCTCCACTCAAACATGCAGTAATTTGTTCAGGAACCCGCGCGTTTCTGAACCACGCGCGATACCTGCATGAGTCGTGCCAGATTCTCGGGAATTGCAGCGATGCGATTACAAACATGTCAGCATTAGATGGGACTGTCGTGTTGCATGGCCGGCAGTGAGATCGCGAACGTTGTTCCTTTTCCGGTTTCGCTTGTTACTGAAATCGATCCGCCGTGCTCGTCGATGATGCCGTGGCAAATACTCAATCCTAATCCCATGCCACCGGTTGATTGTTGGGTCGAATAGAAAGGATCGAACACGCGCGGAACATCTGCATCGGCAATGCCCGGCCCATTGTCCGCGACGGTGAGATTGATTCCGTCACCAGCGCGGACAGCCTTGATCAATACATGCACCTTCCCGCCGGCCGCTTCGGACGCGTTTTTGATTAGGTTGATAAGGACCTGCTGAATTTCAGTGCTGTTCACAAAGACAACTGGCAAATCCTTGTCGACGTCTACCTTGATCGATAGCGCCCCCGAATGTGTGTATGTCTTCATCAGACGAAGGGCATCTTCGATGATGGTGCCTATGTCGACGGCAACCTTGACTGTCTGTTCCTGCCGAGCAAACTTGAGCACGTTCTGCACGACGCGCCCGCCACGCATTGCTTCTAGCTTTATGATCTCCAGCATTTCCCGCATCTGGTCTGACGGCTTGTCCTCGCGATCGAGGCGGACTGCGCACTCTGCCGTCAGCAAGATAGCGTTCAGCGGGTTGTTGATTTCGTGGGCGATCCCTGCAGCCAGAGTGCCGATGGCAGCCAGTCGCTCCGAACTGCGAAGACGCTCCATGGATTTCTGGAGCGCGGATGTTCGTACGGCCATCAATTCTTCCAGATGGAAGCGATGTGCCTCGAGTTCTTCTTCGTTCTTTTTTCGCTCCGTAATGTCGATGCAACTGCCAATGAAACCGTAGAATTCTCCGTTACCTGATACTCGCGGGATTCCTTGCCCGAGAATCCAGCGGAACGCTCCGTCGGTCCTGCGGAGTCGAAACTCCAGATGAAAAGGAACACGTTGTTCAAATGCGTCGTTGTACACTCCTTCGCAAAGAGATGCGTCTTCCGGGTGAACGCCTCTAAACCAGCCGTTACCAATCTCCTGCTCTGCTGTCTTACCGGTGAAATCGAGCCAACTGCGGTTGAAATAGCTGCACATTCTGTCGGGCTCAGCCACCCAGATCATGACGGGGGCGGAGTCTGCCATTTGCCTGAAACGAACTTCGCTGTCTCTTAGATCACCGGCAATTCTGCGAAGTTTCTCGGCATGCGCGCGCACCTGGTTGCGGGCGTGGTGCTCGCTTCTCAATAGTCCGGCTCGTTCATTGGAGACTCGGTGGACACGGGCCGTGAACCAACTGATGGCGACGCCTTCAACGGCGAACAGCGCAAGGTTTGTCAGGTTCCCTGCTGAAGGCACAGCGAGCCTTGTTGATCGCGCCAGGAAAAGTGCATTGATTCCCAAGGCGGAGAAAGAAGTTGCGGCAACACCGCCACGGAATCCACCAAACCAGGCCGACAGGATGATTACTCCCGACGAGAAGACAAAAGGGGCAGGGATATCTGTCGCAAGCGGCTCCACATAGACTTTGATCACGAGCGCAGCAGCAACGAGCGCTAACGCGATTCCATAGTCACGGAACAGACTCACAAATTCTCGCGTTCGTGAAGAGAGCGACATAGCTGGAGTGTTGGTGGCGCGAGCGAGTACTTCCGTCGATACTATGTTTATGCTCACGCACTCTCTTTTAGGTAGGCCAATCCACTGGTTTCAAGCTCTTCAAATCCGAGATGACAATTTGACGCGGAATGAACGCAGATTTCTCGACAACGTGACGTGGTCCGAAACATGTTGTCATCGTAATCCCACTAATCACGCTGATTTTCCCGTGCAAAGCGTTTGGCACAGCGAATGTTATGTGATCGAACGAGTAGAGTGTACCTGGGTCGCTTCAAACACCAATGGGTTCAGGACAACTCTTAAGAACAAGCTTGGATGATGCGGTTCGCGGGCGCGTAGCTCGTGAGTGACTGCGGCTGAACAATATGAAAGGAGTTCTTCACATGTCTCGTATGGCTTACTTAGCGGCGATCGGAGTTGCGATCAGCCTGGTGCACACAAGAACGTTCGCAGATGACAATAACACAGGTAACCCCGATGTTAACCAACTGAGAACATTTGTTCATTCCGCTGACACAAACCTTATTGATGCGATCAAGGCAGCGGAAAAAGATTGCAATGGTAAGGCTGTCGGCGCTCAGATCATGGACGCCAACGAACACAAGGGCTCAGCCGCACACAAGGCCGAGCATTACAAGATTTGCTGCCTCGTCGACAATCGCATCATGGAAGTGTGCGTCGACCGGACCGGCAAAGTGCTCGACAAACATTTCAAAGAAGACGGCGATGATCGTCAGGCGCGACTGACTAGTGATCGCGACACAGGAACGAACATTACATCGCAACATGTACTTCGTATTCAAAAAGCCAGTGACTTGATTGGCAAGCCGGTGGTCAATCCGCAAGGCGAAAACCTGGGCGAAGTTCAGGATTTGGCGATTGACCCAGATCACGATTCGCACGTGGCCTATGCGGTTCTATCGTTCGGCGGGTTCCTGGGCATGGGTGAGAAGTGGTTCGCGATTCCGATGAGCTCACTCACTCTGCCGGCCGACGCCAAGCATTTCGTGCTTGCCGTTGAAAAGGACCGACTCAAGACAGCTGCCAGCTTTGACAAGGAACGTTGGCCAAAGATGGGCGACCTCGCTTGGGCGACTGACGTCCACAAGTTCTATGGCCAGCGTCCCTATTGGACGACTCGCGAAGGCGACTCCTCGCCGGAGACACCGCTGCGCATCCAAAAGGCCAGCGACATCATGGGTCGCGCTGTACAGAATGATCGCGGCGAGAAACTCGGCGACATCAAGGACATGGCCATCGATCCGGATAATGGTCGCGTGGTGTACATGGTACTCTCATTCGGTGGATTCCTCGGTGTGGGCGACAAACTGTTCGCGATCCCGCCGAGCGTCGTGCAAGTTCCCGGCACTGGCTCATTCACCGTGCTGATGATCGATAAGGAACAACTCAAGAACGCGCCGGGCTTCGACAAGAGTCATTGGCCGAATCTGGCGGATCCCACGCTGGTTACTTCGACCTATGAGTTCTATGGGCAGAAGCCCTATCGAATCGAGACCCGTTCCGGTCGTTAGGACCCGAACGGTGGGTGGCACGGCCAGGCACGTCCTGGCCGTGCGGTCCACTCGAATTCATCACGAATCAACCTAGAAACCAAAGAAACAAAATGCACCAACGTCGACGCGGAAACGTGTCGACCACAATGGACGAAAGGAAGTGTATCGAATGACACTCACGACGCTGAAAGATCTGTATCTGCACGAACTATCCGATTTGCTCGATGCAGAGCGTCAACTGGTCAAGGCTCTCCCGAAAATGGTGAAAGCAGCCACTTCAACGGAACTACGCGAGGCCTTCGAAAACCACTTGAGCGAGACGGAACAGCAAGTGCAAAGACTGGAAGAGATCTTCTCTTCTCATGACGTGAAACCGAAAAAAGTGACCTGCAAAGGAATGAAGGGCCTCCTCGAAGAAGGCCAGGAAGCGATCGACGAGAAGGGCGATCCTTCGGTCAAGGACGCGCTGCTGATCGCAGCGGCACAGCGTGTCGAGCATTACGAGATGGCGGGCTACGGCTGTGCGAAAGCATTTGCGATGCTGCTCGGCGACAAAGCCAATGCCAAATTGCTAGAGGCAACGCTGGAGGAAGAGAAATCGGCGGACCAGACACTGACTGATCTCGCCGAAAAGGCGATCAACCTGGAAGCCGCCCAAGCGTGAGATCGGACTTGTCGGGATGGCAGGGGTAGCGAGTGGAAGAGAACTAAACGTGCCTTGGGGAAATAGGACGGACTTTTTGAACTAGGGAGAATCAGATGAGCAACCGTAACAGACAACGAAGACACAACTCGAGACAGGATCATATTAACGACGATCGCTGGTTTGATGACGACGGCGGTCAAAACGAATCCAGCTCCGGCTACTCGTCCGAGGGACGCAGTCGCTCGCGTTCGAACGGCGAAGGTAATGGCGGCGAATATCGTTCGTCATATACCGGTTCACAGGGCGGCTCAGGATATGGCCGATCAGAATCAGTAGATTCTGAAGGCGGCTGGGGCCGTGGCGACTCGGGACGCGGTTACGGCGAAGCGGGATATCCCGGCCACGGAAATTTCTCCGACCAAGATCGCTACTCGCAACAACATGATCAGTACCGCGGTTCAAACCAAGGCCGATACGGAAGCTACTCCGGTGGTCGTGGTCAGTCCAATTACGTCGCGCCAGATAACTTTGGGCAGGGTGTATATCCGTCGTCGCAGCACGGCTTTCAACAGAACCAGGGGTATTGCCCGGAATGCGGCCACACGCATCGCGGATCCATGGGCGACACGGGATACCAATCGCAAGGCCAAATGGGCGGCCAATCCTATGGTTCGTCATCTGGATGGCAGAGCAGCGGCCAGTTTGGGCCCAATCGCCAGGGTCAGGGCGGATATGACATTCCCACCGATTACAATGAAGGTGGGTATCCACCGTATTCATCTCGCTCAGGTTCATCGTGGCGCCGTCATTCACAATCGGATGATTTCAACGCCGGTTATGGCGGCGGCAACTGGGATTCGCAGGGATCGCAGCAATCTTGGGGCAATCGCCAGGATAGCAGCCTGAATCGAACCGGTGGAAACGTCAGCAGCGACTGGTGGTCGTATGACGGCCAACGATCGAATCGATCTGGCAAAGGACCGAAGGGCTACAAGCGATCTGACGAGCGAATCAAGGAAGACGTGAACGATCGACTTTCCGATGGTTCGATCGACGCCAGCAATGTCGACGTCAAAGTGCAGAACGGTGAAGTGACGCTCACCGGAACCGTCGAGAGTCGTCGAATCAAGTTTCACGCTGAAACCATCGCAGAACAGGTTCTTGGCGTCACTGACGTCACAAACCAACTTCGAGTCGCGAACCAGTCCGGCAGCCAATCGTCGCGATCAGGTTCGGACTTTGACGAGAAGACTTCGCAAACGAAATCAACGTCCAAGACATCATCGACATCGATGACATCCGGGGCGCGATAAGGTCTGCTTCAGGCTTGCCCGCGGGGCAACGCTCTGTGGGTGAGCCTCACATACTTCCTGACTGACCCAGCCGAAGGACCGGCGGCGGTATCTAACCTACTGCCGTCGGTCCCCCTCCCATTTACGAGAACAATTTCAGATTCCTCACGACCGCGTAGGAAGATGCCGGAGACGAGCGACGTGACTAGCCGGGCATTATGTTCGCCAGATGGACAAGCTTGAACCGTCTAACACTCAACAGCAAACCAAGCACCAGAATCCCTAGTTGACGAAACTGCGACTTGCTCAACAACGAATGAATCGGACAAAAAAGCGCTCGCACGAATGCCTTGCTGTGTCGGAAATTTTAGCCATTCCCTCCTCCTGGATCCGTGGGCCAGTTTGAGGTATTTCCACGCACTGTCGATCAGCGTTCGAAGCGACTTCGAATGCCCTTCGACACTTAATTCTCGCAGATCAGCACCTGCATTTGCGCAAAACGCTTAAAACGAATTCACAATCGAAGTGCATCATATCTTGACGGAATTATTGATCGTACGGTAGTTGTACGGTTCAGGACGAAATTGATCCCTTACCACCTTTCGAAGGAGAGCAAGGATGCGAAACTTCGGCAAGCGAATTCTCGGCATGCTAACCAGCAACCGTAAATCTCCCCCTGAGGCGTGTTATTTGCTTTTGCAATGGCTGGAGCAGCATGGCACCTCGCGCGTACTCGATCTTCCGGCGAAACTGCAATCGAAAGACATCCTCCTGACCTGCGATCGTTATCAACTCGTGACCTTTGTTCGCCGTGAATACCTTGAGTGCTGGAGCGGTCGTCCGAGTCACCATGGTATAGACGGCAGTACGATACACTATGAAGATCACCGTCGTGGATGGTGGCAGACCGACGAATTCAGCGTGACTGACCCGAAAGGAATGACGTTGGATGAATACATGGAAGAGGACCGGCAGATTACTGAGGTAGAGAAGCAACTTCAGATTCAACTCTCATCCCAGGGGCAAATTGAACTATCCGAATGGCGCTTGCGTAACCAAGGTCGCGAAAACACCAACGAATCTAAAGCAGACGAAATGACGTTGGCACAAGCGGCGCTCTCATACTACATCCCTAAGTCGGCATGGACCAAGGCCGCGAAACTCCCCGTCGGCGAGTTTGGTCACCTCCCTACACGAACCAGCGGCCGTAACCGATACGTGACCCACCGTCACGCCAAGCAATTCGCCGACATGTATGAAGCACGGCGCGAGCAACGCAGACAGCAAACAGGAAATCGCCTGGTTTCCACGTTCGAGTTTCTCCAAAGAAAAATCGGTCGCTGACCTGCAGGCAACTACTTGGATTTTCAGCAGTTACCAATCCAACGGATCCTGTCCTCCGAGAAACTGAGTTTCTCGGCCAGTTAACGGGCAAATTTCTCCATAGATTCTTCCCCGTGCGCTGGGATCGTTGCGAACTGAGCCCAACCTACACCGATGTAGGAGACCGTAGACACATCGAATGGATTCGATGTCGGACTTGGTGCACGTTCGCAACAACGGCGCGGGAGAAAAGATCCATGGAAGGTACAGTTAGCGCCTATCAGTTACTTCCCCCTCTAAGGCCCGACGAGTACGGCAGCCTCGAGGCCGACATCAAAGCGCGCGGCGTATTGATTCCGGTCGAAGTGGACGAGGACGGCAACATACTCGACGGCCATCACCGCGCGGAGATCGCCAACCGACTCGGCATCTCGTTTGAAACGGTCGTGCGACGGTTCGAAACTGCGCAAGAGAAGACCGAACACGTACTCAAGGTAAACCTATGCCGACGGCAACTCGACCCCGCGCAATGGGGTCAGGCCTTCAGGAAATTGCTAGATGCCATGGGGCTCAAGACCGGTCGCGGGGCGCGCAACGATCAGACTTCCGCAACGATTGCGGAAGTGGCTGCGGAACTGGGCGTTTGCCCGCGCACCGCCGAATACCGTTTGTCGCAGGCGCGAGCACTGGAGGCACTACCCGACGACGAAAAGTCACAAGTTGAATCGGGAACGATCACGCTGCCGCAGGCGCGACGGGCCAATAAGGAACGACAACGTGAACAACTGCGCGAGAGAAACCGTGAACTGATCGGGCAGGCACCCACGGTGGATGAGGCTTTGCAGTCGGCCAAGTTCTCCACCATCGTGATCGATCCACCCTGGCGGCTGGATGAAGAAGGCGACGGCGAACACGATCAGCCGGGCTGGTCGGCGCCGCCGTATGCCACCATGCGTCTGGAGCAACTGACCGCCCTACCCATAGGTCGCTACGCCGATCGCGATTGCCACTTGTACCTTTGGGCAACGAATCGAAGTTTGTTCAAGGGTCAGATCCTGCTCGAAGCATGGGGTTTCCGGTACGTGACCTGTCTGACTTGGTGCAAACCGCACTTCGGGTTGGGGAGTTATTTTCGGGGGCAGACGGAGCATGTCCTGTTTGCCGTCAAAGGCAGCCAGCCGCTCAAGCGCCATGACGTCGGTACATGGTTCGCGGCGCCGCGCGGTCCAAGAGGTCACAGCAGTAAGCCGACGGAGTTCTACAATCTGGTGGAATCTTGTTCGCCCGGACCCTATCTCGAACTCTTTGCGCGAGAGTCGCGTGAAGGCTGGGTCAGCTGGGGCGCGGAATTGAATAAGGCGGATAACAACCAAGACGGGAAGTGGAACTAGGACACCTTGCGAGAGGGTCGTTTGTCCTTCGCTGGCGACAAACTATCTGCCAACAGGCGATTCATCGTCTCAGCGGCAGCGAGTTCGTTGGCGTCGGTCACTCGGTTGTAGAATTGCAGGGTAACCGACACATCGGAGTGACCGAGCAGCTTGGCCAGCGTGCGGGGTGGCGTACCGGCGTCGGCGTGGTTCTGGGCGTAGCTCTTGCGAAACGTATGCAGCGTAAAGGCTGCACTCAGTTCCAAGCCGGCGCCGCGCAAATATCCTTTGGTGTCGCGAAGGAGATTATTCAACATGTCGCGGTTCAGCCACGGTCGATGCTTCGGTTCCTTGCCCCACGGTTTACCCGCGCGACAGAGTCGCCAGTAGCCCTGAATGGTGGTGAAGCGTTCCGGAGTCAATGCGATGAATCCACCTGATTCTTGGGCTAATTCCATCGCGTTCTTGAGATCCAACAATGCGGCGTCGGGGATTGGAATCATGCGATCCTTGCCATTCACCGTCTGGCCATCGGCTTTCACGGTGAACGGTGGCAAGTCGTTCGTCGCCGCACGATTAGCAATAAGCACGCGCTTGCGCACCAAGTCGATGCGATCAACGGTTAGATTGTAAACTTCCCCCGGTCGTAGGCCGCAACCGTACATCAGCCAGTAGGCCGCACGACGCTGTGTTCGCCGAACCTGTGCCAACATTCGCTGAAACTCTTCTGGCGTGAGATGGTGCCAACCACGCGATCGACCGCGTATGCGGAGGACCGGTGCCGAGGAGTAGGGTGAGGCGACAAACGGGTTGTCGGTGCGATAGCGCCACTCGACGGCCGCGCCGAAGATCACGCGGCAGTGTTTACGATGGTGGTAGATCGACCAACTGGATAGGTCACCGCCTTTGCCGCGTACCCGCTTGCGACTGGCGAGGAACGCCTCGGCCTGACGTTGATCGACCTCTGTGATGTCACGATCGCATCCAAAATACTCGACCAACTGATCAATCGTGTTGCGGTAGCTCTCGCGCGTGGCGTAACTGCGGGTGCTAATCCGTGTGGCGGTGACTTCATCCAGCAGTTGTTTCAGGGTTACGACGCCCGCTGCTTCAGCAGTAGATGAAGCGGATATTGCAACCAAACCGCCCAGTTCGGCTTGTTTCGCGGCTTGAAACGACTTTGCTTCGCGTTGATAGCGAAACAAACGTCCCATGCGTTTTGGCTTGGCTGCTTGGTGGACGGTTTCAAACCAACGCACGATCCAAGGGCTCGATCGCCCCGGCTCGTGATGCAAACTGACCAAACTACTCATCGTTACCTCCATCGCCTAGTTCAAATACCGTACGTAGGCACAGCACGTTTGGGACGACGATGGATCGTAAGGTGTATCAGATCAAGTCAGGCGGAGACGAAGTGTCACGGTGTGGCATCAAATAGTTGGAAACTTAAGCGAGACAGACGTCTCGCTCTCTCGTGTGTTTTTACGTAGTGCGTTTTGATCGCCCATAAACGCCGAGTTCAATCTGCATGAAGGGCATCATGCAAACAATTCACAGCAGCGATTTCGAGGTGATTGACACTTTCTTGACACTCGCGGCAGTCTCAGGATGTGAAAAGATTCTCGAAAGCGGCACAACCATTTAGGAAATAAAAGGTTACAAAATCGGGGCGACAGGATTCGAACCTGCGACTTCCTGCTCCCAAAGCAGGCGCGCTAGCCGGACTGCGCCACGCCCCGTTTTCGACGATCCCACAGGCACCAGAAAACATGAGTTCCCGCGAGTTCTTCAACCTGTTTGTATCAAATAGACCAAAAAACAGCAAGGTAAACCGTAGTGCAAATAGCGAACCGCTTGAATACTGGGCATTTTCGATCCCGCACGCCCCACTGGCCAAAGACTCTCGCACTGCGCTAGTTCGGTCTATGTTTTGAAATCGCGAACGCCATAGCCAATCGCCGCGCCGTCACGCACGGCGCATGCACACCGGCGCCCGAGCAGCACGAGCTTGGGAATGTCAATCAAGCCTGAAACCCTGCCGGCGCAGGAAGTTCCACATATCCCATGCTTTTCGCTATCATTTCGGCATTGAATCGACGTTCGATTCACCGACACAACCAAAGATGCTGAGGATTTTGATGTACTGCAATTATACAATCCGTTGGCGAATCACACTCTGCACGTTTCTCCTTCTCGCAACTCTCCCAACGTCCCGTGCCGATGAGGCCCCAAAGTCAGCCGCAACTTTTTCGCCGATCAATATCCAACCAGACCGCTACTTCTCCCACATCAACTTCCTTGCGAACGATGCGCTCGAAGGGCGTGGGACCGGTTCAAACGGAATTGACATCGCTGCGGGTTACATCGCCGCCCACTTCCAACTGGCTGGCCTCGAACCGGCCGGCGACAACGGTTCCTACTTTCAGCGCTTCACCATTCCGAGCGATCCCGAGTTGAAAGATGACTCATCGCTCGCGATCGAAGCATCTGCGAAAATCGAACCCAAATTGCGAACCGATTTCATTCCATTCGGCTTCTCCGGCGCGGGAGAGTTCTCTGCCGAAGCTGTCTTTATTGGGTATGGCATCGTCAATCCCGAGAAAAACCATGACGACTACGCAGGCGCCGACGTCACGGGCAAGGTCGTGCTCATGCTGCGTCGTGAACCGAAATCATGGAGTGATGGACCGAATGGCACCACCGAGCACGCGCGCTTCGAGACCAAATTGGCACGTGCAAAAGAAAAAGGTGTCGCAGCCGTCATCATCGCAAACCAGGAACCAGACCAGGACGAAGTCGAAACGCTCATGCCGTTTGGCCGATCTTCCCCGCCGCAGGAAATCCCCGCGATTCATGTCAAACGCGAAGTCATGGATCAAATCCTGAGTGCGGGCGGATTGCGCACGTTCACGGAGCTTCAAAAGCAACTCGACGAGTCCGGCAAGAACGTCTCATCACCGCTGAAGGGCGTCAAAATCTCCGGCAAAGTGTCGTACGAAATCTCGGAAATGGTCGCTCGCAACGTCATTGGAAAACTCCCCGGCAACGGCATGCACAAGCACGAGCACGTCTTCATCGGCGGCCACTACGACCATCTCGGTATTCGCCGCGGCCAGATCTACAACGGCGCGGATGACAACGCGTCAGGAACCTCCGGTGTCATCGAACTCGCGTATGAACTAGCGAAACAGCCCGCTCGCGAGCGAAGCCTCGTCTTCATGGCGTTCTCCGCTGAAGAGATTGGCCTCGACGGCAGTGAGTACTTCGTAAAGCATCCGACCTTCCCAATCAGCACCATCGTTGCCATGCTCAACATGGACATGATCGGCCGGCTCACGCCGGACGTCGAAGCCAACATGCTTGCCATCCAGGGACTGGGAACCGGTAGCTTTTTCAAGGAAATCGTCGAACGGGAAACTGGTGCTGACGGCTTGAAGTTCATTCCCGATGAAAGCGCTCGCGGGCCCAGCGATCATTCGTCGTTTTACAACGCAGGTGTGCCGTCGCTCTTCTTCTTTACGGGAGTACATGACGATTACCACATGCCCGGAGATGACATCGAGAAAGTAAACGTGGAAGGCGGCGTTCGCGTTGCGGCACTCGTCGGTCGAATTGCGATGAGCATTGTGAACCATGTTGAAGCACCCCAGTACGCCAAAGTCGACCAACGTGCGAATATCTCGCGCGGCGCGTCGCCGGACAGCAACGTCGTCATCGGCGTGATGCCCGACAACGATGATGATTCCAAAGATGGCGGATGGCGCATCGCCCAAGTGCTGCCGAATGGCAGCGCGGCGAAGGCAGGCATGAAGGCCGGCGACCGCATCATCAACATCGATGGACACGCGGTGAACAGCATGAACGACTACCGCGAAGCCACCAAAGAGAAAAAACCGGGTGACTTCATCGAAGTCAAAGTCAAACGCGACAAAGAAGAGTTGACGCTCAAAGTCGAATTGGCTGCCAGAGGCAGACGCTAAGCGAGTCCAGCAAGGCTCACCCGTCAACGAGTGAATGGCAACCAGCTTTTGGGACTGTGGAATCTGCCACGTTCAATATTCCTTCATTTCTTGCACGAACGATGTTTTCAACACGTCCGCAACACTGAAACGATTGCGATTCCGAAAACTCGTTTGGTTTGGACACATGCCGAGCCTATGATTCTTGTGAAGCTGCTGCGCGCACGGAAATCGCGCATCAAACCGGGTCGGCAGAGGTCGCGAGGGATGGGGCTGACAGTAACATTCGTGAGCGGTCCGCGCCGTAGCGGAAAGAGCGCCGTCATTCAGGCGATGATCGAGCATTTGTTCAAGCGCGAACCGCACTATTTGAGACTCGTCGAGAACAATTCCGACAAGAAACCGCCGAAATCGCGCGCATGTGATCAGCAACGAAACAACTGCCGCGTGGCATCGGCACGCTGGTTGGATTATTGCAACGAACGAATCTTCGAAGTGCTGCCAGAAGCGCTTACTCAGATTCACAAGCAGGACCGATACGGTTCCGTCCTCATCGAAGCCGACGCCGACCCCAACCTGCGTTGCGCGTACCCTTACGATCATCGCGTCTTCGTCATGCCCACGCCGACAAGCGTCAATGATGTCTTTCGGGATCCAGCCGAAGCAGCACGCGAACTCCGCCGCGTGCTCGACGACACCGCCGCTTTCGCGTCAGAAATCTTCGGAATGTTTACTCCGGCCGGCGACGACAGCGATTCACACGAGTATCGGGCACAGCTCACGCCGTCTCTCGCACGCGGGTTCCTTCGCTC
Source organism: uncultured Phycisphaeraceae bacterium (assembly GCA_964494205.1). Classification (GTDB taxonomy): domain Bacteria; phylum Planctomycetota; class Phycisphaerae; order UBA1845; family UBA1845; genus JBBTCX01. Next base: position 38,371 of record CAZBRD010000008.1, read on the forward strand.
GCCGCTGGGAGACGAACTCGCGACTCGCATTCAACTTCAGCCCGCTTATCACGGCCTCGTCGAAAGCGATCTGGTCATCCTCAATACGTCAACGGGTGAATCCACCGGTGAAACGATCGAATGCGTACGACGCATTGAGCATCTGCTCGCCCGTGTGCAGAAGAAGGCCGAAACACGTGCGCAGCTCTTTCATTGCAATCCCGTTGAGATGGGAACGCCCCCAGGACGCCTACTCCTCAAAGCGCTCAAACCGATTTGCGATGGCGTGAAATAAAAATCAACCGCACATAAACGAGCGAGGCGGTCTCCAAAGAGATACCGCCCCACTCCTTTAACAAAAGCAAACCGGACTCGTTATCGAATCACGGTTGCGTACTGCCGCACAACGGCGGCAGGCCGTTACCGGGATCGGTGTTCTCCGTACAACCGCACGGATTACCTCCGCTGAACGCCGCAAGCACAGCCAAAATGTCGTCGAGATTGATAATCCCGTTTCCCCCACACGGTGCGATATCTGCGTTCGGACAATTGTTGATATTGCTGAATCCGCCCAGCGTGCAAAGTATGTCGTCAAGGTTCACAACCTGCGGCAATTCGCAGTTCGTGTTCCCGAATGTGGAACATGTGTAATTGCAAAAACCGGAAATGCACATTGCACAATTGCAACCGTTGTTGCCGGCGTCCGACAGGCAATCACTGTTTTGTGTGCATGAGAAACCACCGCAAGTCGCAGGCAGCGAGCACGACAACTCATCACTCACCGTCATCTCGAATGTTCCCGCGCTCTCAAACCCGCTCACGCGAATCAAATACTCCGTCCCCGGATTGCTGCACCAGCTGATTCGCGAATGACCGGGTGGATTGCCGCAGAAGTCATCGTCGCCATCGACGCAGAACGGATCAACACACTCCCCGCAATACAGTGAAAGCGTCGTATCGAAGTTCGTCTCGGGATTGCACAACGACACAGCTAGATAATTGCCGTTACCTACAATCTTGTACCACACGTCCTGTGCTCCCAGCGCTACTTCGCAGAACGGCGGGATATCAGCACTGGCTAGCGAAGTGCTTCCGATCAACGTCTGTCCGACCGTGAGCAACTCAGCCGTCTCGCACGTATCGTTCGTCGGTGGTTGCGCACACGTGGCCGAATCGCACAGAAGCGTAGCCACATATTCCTCACCGCACGTCACGTCCTCCGCAAACTGCGGCGCGACGTACACCGCCCAAGTGCCGGGCGTCAGACAGGCAGTCACCGTCGAGCTGTTGCAGAACACTTCATAATTGGTGGCCAGCGGAAAACAATCCGAAACCGGCGCCACACCGAACTCCACAAAGAAGTCAGCCGTTACTTCCCAGTAGACCTGCGTGTCATCAGGCACGGTCACCATGTACCAGTCCATGTCGCGCATGAAACCGCTCATGCCGACGGTGCCGCAAACGGTTTCACCACAACTGATCTGAGTGAACGCAGGCGGGATCGAATTGCAACCGCCGTTTACCGTGTCGGTCGGCATACCGCAATCCGGCTCGTTCTCCTGGCTGCTCCCGCCCGGACACGGAACCTCGCAAGGCGGACCGCACATAATGCAAATTTGCTCCGCATACTTGGCACAAGCGGCATCCCATTCGTCCGTGCAACAAGAAGGAATGTCGGCACAGACCTTCGCACAACAACACGGATCGCCGCACTTCGTTCCCGCATGCGCGCTACAGCAATCTCCGGTGCCGGTTCCACACTCCTCGCAGATATCCGGCACATCATCAAAGTCGCAATCCGGATCGCATTCATCCGGCACATTGTTGTCGTCGCAGTCGTTACTGCCGCCGCCCGGACCCACGTCGACAAGATCATCAATGCCATTCTGATTGCAATCGTTGAGGCACGCATCCGCATCTTCATCGCAGAACGTCAGCGGCCCACACGGATCGCCCGGGCTCACACATCCGCCTGTTGTAAGGCTGCAAGTCTCAGCCCCCGTGCAAAACTCGCCATCGCTGCAGAGCGCATCGTTCGGCGTGAACTGGCAACACCCACTATGACACGTATTCGATGTACAACTGATCCCGTCATTGCAATTCGCGTTCGACGTGCATCCATTAATCACGAAACTGTTCCCCGCGTTGTTGACGAACGTCGCGGGCCCTGTTGTCGTTGTGTAATCGAATCCGTTGCCAACGCTTTCCGCATCAGCCGCACCGATAAACTGGTGCGCAATCGTGCAGTCAGCCGACAACAATTGGAAAAATGACGGATTGAAGTTGCCGTCATCATCGTTGCCGCCGTTAGCCACCGAAACGCCGTCACTCGGCCCGGTATAGTCACCCCAGCTCAATCGCCAGTAAACATCAAACCCATCGTCCGTTTCAAACGTCAGGCTTCCCGCATTGAAATAAGAACGAGGAATCGAATTGATCATCACAAAGTCCGGCACAGCCGCCGGCGTGGTGTGACTCGCGAAACCCGGCCCGGCGATCAAAACGCGCGAACCCGCAGCCCCGTTCGCAACGCTCGCATTGAAATCGACGAGCACAATGGGATTGTTCCCCTGCGCATCAAACACCCGCATCCGCGCCGGCGCGAGCTCGTTCTGTCCATCAAACCGCATGCGCAGTTGGATCGCCTGTGCGCTGGTGTCCCCATTCACGCCGCCGATCACCTGCTCGATCTGCAGGAGGTGATAACTGGCCAGTGCGACATTCGGAATCGCACCGATACCAAAAAGAAAAGCGGCCACAACGCCGCCAATTTGAACACGCGACCCAACAGAAAGGCCAAAACATGCCTTACAATTCATCATACCCCTCCTCGAGGAAGGTGGGCTACCCGATTTGTCGCTGCACCGGGCAACGGCAAACTCTTTCAAACGTCATCAAACCAGCGAGGCCTTGCACCTCGACCCGTTTGAATCCTGAATTATCCCGAAATGGCATTCGCCGAGTCAACCCGCAACCCGGGTAATGACGTAAGAAATGGTCCTTTTTGGCCGTACTGCACCAATAGCGAAACTGAAAGCTCCGTTCAATCCTCCGGATCGAGGATCGACATGAACGCTTCCTGCGGGATGGCCACGTTGCCCACTGTGCGCATGCGTTTCTTACCCTCTTTCTGCTTTTCCAGCAGCTTGCGCTTGCGGGTAATGTCACCGCCGTAGCACTTGGCTGTCACGTCCTTGCGGAATGCTTTGATCGTTTCGCGTGCGATGATCTTCGCACCGATCGCAGCTTGCAGCGGAATCTCAAACTGGTGGCGATCGATTTCCTTTTTCAATCGACCGAGCAATCGCCGCCCGCGAAACGCGGCGTTGTCGCGGTGCACGATGACCGACAACGCATCCACCGGCGTGCCGTTCACGAGGATATCCATCTTGACCATGTCCTCAGCCTGGAAACCCGTGACCTCGTAATCCACCGTGCCATACCCGCGCGTGATCGACTTCAGCTTGTCGTAGAAATCGTAAATGATCTCGCACAGCGGCATCGAGTACGTCATCATCACGCGCGTGGGCGAAAGATACTCAGTGCGCACTGTCTTGCCGCGACGCTCCATACTGAGCTGCATGACCGAACCGACGCAATCAGCCGGAACAATCATCTGAGCGCTGACGATCGGCTCGCGAATTTCCTCAACACTCGAAACATCCGGCAACTCGCTGGGCGATTCGATTTTGAGAGTGGCGCCGTCTTTCATCAGAATTTCGTAAGTCACCGTCGGAGCCGTCTGCACAACGGTTACATCGTTCTCGCGCTCGAGTCGCTCCTGAATAATTTTCATGTGCAGCAGGCCGAGGAACCCGCAACGGAAACCGATGCCAAGCGCATCCGAACCCACCGTCTGATAGACGAACGAGCTATCATTCAGCCACAGCTTTTCCATGGCTTCACGAAGTTGCTCTGTCGTCGTACCGATGCCCGGATAGAAATCGCAGAACACGACTTGCGCCGGCGCGTGATAGCCCGGCAGCGGCTTATCCGTCCGATTGGACGTGTGCGTAATGGTGTCGCCGATGTGTACGTCCGGCAGCGTCTTAATGCCTGCCACCACGTAACCTACCTCGCCCGCCGCGAGCGAATCGACTGCCGTCGGTTTCGGACGGCATTTACCAACCTCGGTGACGATATAGCTGCGGCCAACAAAGAGAAGGTCGATCTTGTCACCGCGTTTCAGCGTTCCATCAACCACACGCGTGTGGACAATGACGCCGCGATGCGGGTCCGACTTCGCATCATAGATGAGTGCTCGCAGCGTCCCATTGGGGTCACCCTTCGGCGCGGGTATTTTCTCGATGATCGCGCGCATCAGCTCCTTGATGCCGAGCCCTGACTTCGCGCTGGTGAACACCGCCGCCGACGCATCCAACCCCAGCACCTGCTCCGTCTCCAGCGCGATGTCCTCCGGTCTCGCCGCCGGCAAGTCGATCTTGTTGATCACCAGAACGATCGCCAGGTCCGCTTCGAGGGCCTTGTAAGCATTCGCAACGGTTTGCGCCTGCACGCCCTGCGTCGCATCGACCAGCACCAGCACACCTTCGCACGCCGCCAACGCTCGCGAGACCTCATAGTGGAAGTCCACGTGGCCGGGCGTGTCGATCAGGTTGAGCATGTATTTCTTGCCATCGAGCTCGTAATTCACACTCGCTCGGTTGGCTTTGATGGTGATGCCCATCTCGCGTTCGAGTTCCATGTCGTCAAGGAACTGCTCACGCATCTCACGCTTGCTGATCGCCCCGGTGAACTCAAGAATCCGGTCGGCCAGCGTGCTCTTGCCGTGGTCGATATGGGCGACGATCGAGAAATTACGAATCAAACTCAGGTCGGGCATAAACGTAGGTTCTTCGCGGATATGGAGTTACATCAAAGCTTGGGGTTCAAACGACAGTTCATACGAGGCGTGAGTATAGCGGAAGGGAAGCTACACTCAAAACCAGTCATCGATGGTGGTAGCGAACACGGCGAGAGCGCTCAGACTAGGGTAAGGAGACTACCGTTATCGCTTTTTCGAATGGTCCATTGAGTTTTTTGGCGTTGAGGCAAAATTTCAAATCAAACGTCGAACCTGCCGCTATGGTATGGTCGTTATTCGCTGTAGTACCGCCACCGGAATAGACACGGATGCGCGCAGCCTCTACACCAACATTCTTAATCACGAAAGTGTGACACAACTCTGCGTCAGCCCAAACAACCCCAAAATCATGTACGAGTTCGTCGCAGACGAGCTTTGCGCCATGACGACTGGCCCTGACTTCTTCAACGTACTTCTCAATGTCCATTTCCGGTCCGCGCGCCGCTTGGCCGCATGATGGGATCAGGACAAACGACAAGCCAAGAACGCTACCAACAACGAATCGCATCATTTGCACCAATTCATATGGAGAAGAGAATATTGCGACAGACAATACCCCGCCCCAATAAAGCAGTCATGACAATATACGACATGCCGCCTGTGCTGTGCCGTCACGTGGCAGTAACTCCCGCCGCCCAAAGGGAGTACGATGGTGCGAGAAAGGATTCTCGCACCCAATCTCCCGGGAATCCCTTCCCTCCTTTTCCCGCTGAAGTGTGCCGAGAAAGGATTCTCGGCACAGCATGTTTGAGCCAACCCTCATTTGCCTTCTCAACCGATAATCGTTTCAATGCCCGACAAGATGCCGACAGCCGAACACCAACCCCGTTACACTTTTGATCGTGTCGTGCGCATGATCCTCGGCACGATCACCATCGTGGCTGTCGTGTTCCTGCTGCGCTACCTTTCGGACGTGCTCATCCCGTTTGTGGTCGCGATCATCCTCGCCTACTTGCTTAACCCGATGGTGACCATCTTCGAATCGCGGACGAAACGCCGCTGGCTCGCGGTGCTCATGACGATCAGTGGGCTGCTGATCATCGCCGCGGCGATCCTTGTTCTGCTGATTCCGCTTACCTATTGGCAGTTCCAACGGTTCACCAAGGACCTTGGCAAACTCCGCAACGATATCGTGGCGTCGTGGCAGACGGACACGAGCTCTGGTGAGCATGCTCAGGCCCTGACCCACTCTGAACCGGCCTCCCCCCTCCCGACAGGCACGCAACTTCCCAATAATGAGGCCGATTTAGGTTCCCATCCGGCTGCGGAAAATCTGCTCCCGTCGAAATCTATTGTCGGCTGGCACGAATTGTCTGAAGGGTGGGCAAAGTACAGCCACGACGCGGATGCCACTCCGCCGGTACCGAGGCTCCAGCGGTTGCGGAATCTCCGGCTGGCGGTCTCGGGGACGTACATCGGCGACTTGTTCGATAATGCGGCTGAGTACGTAAAGTCGGATGAGTTCGGAAAGTGGTTGGCCAAGACGGCTGCGCAGGCAGCCAACATCGGCGTCGGCGCGGGTGTGACGGTCATTGGTTTCGGTGTGAGTATCGTGTTAGCGTTGTCGGTCGCGGTCATCGTTCTCGTCTACCTGCTGTTTCTGCTGCTCGATTTCCCCGAGTACGCAAAGACATGGAAAACGCTACTGCCGCCGGGGGCTCGGGATTCGATCGTCGAGTTTCTGTCCGAGTTCGATACGGCGATGAGGCGATACTTCCGGGGGCAATCGGTGGTCGCGGTGATCACGGCTGCCCTGTATGCGATCGGTTTCACCATCATCGGCCTACCGCTTGGCGTGCCGCTGGCGATCATCATTGGTTTCCTGAGCATGGTGCCGTACCTTGCGGCTATCGCCATTGTTCCCGCGCTGATGCTGGCGGTCGTGCGATCGGTCGAAATGGACGCGAGCCTGATGGGTTCTTTCGGACTCGTGGTTTTGATCGTCGTTGTCGTACAACTCACGCAGGACTGGGTCATCACCCCGCGCGTGATGGGTAAGGCCACCGGATTAAAGCCCGTTTCGATCCTGCTCGGCGTTTTCATCTGGGGTAAACTTCTGGGTTTCCTTGGCATCTTGCTGGCGATTCCGCTCACTTGCCTCTTCATCGCTTATTACCGACGATACGTGCTTAAAATACGGAGCGAGCCCGTCTTGCCGCCTGCCGGGTGACGCACTTTGCTCGTACATGCCAGTCTCAGCCCAACGCGATTGTCAACTTGGGCCGCACACTTCAGTCACACTTGGACACGTACGCCCGGAGTTTCAAATGGCTAATCGATGGCTAGGGTGAAAAAATTCGCTTAAGTAGTGACACGGCGTGGCACTAACCGAATTACAAATTACAAATGACAATTTACGAAACATGGAAAAAACCTAAAACCTAAAGCCAAAACGCCTAAATGGGACGGATTGTCGATTGGCGACCCACTTCGTGGGGGCTTATTGCGATTGTCGATTCGGTCACGCGGAGTCGTTGTTCTTGGCATAATGGAAACTCCATTCGCATCCTGATTCATCTGTTTTTTCAATAACTTGGAAGGCGCTCTTTAAGAAAATGCTCGCGCCAAGGCGCAAAGCCGCAAAGAAGAGACAGAGATCTGACAACGATTGAGCGCATAGCTAGTCCCCCACCTCGTAAAGGGGGGGAAGTACCTGGCGGCGCAAGAAAAACCCCCTGCGGAGGCAAGGGGTTTGTTTCCTTGAATCTCGATTTCCTTTGGGCACCCCGCGAAGAGTTTATTTTTCGCGATACTTCATTTCGGTCGTCTCGTGGATTTGGTCGCGCTTGGTCTTCATCTCGTCGAACTTGAAGCCCTTGGCGGTGTCGAAGGTCGGACTCTTGTCGTTGTGGCAGTTCGTGCAGGTTGAGGCCTCGATCTTGGTCATACCGGCTGCGTAGAACTCTTCGACTTTGTACTTGCGCTTCGACTTGAACACATCTTCGTGAACCTTGATGTACTCGCTGCCGGGACCGTGGCAGGACTCGCAACCGACGCCCGCGAGCTTCTCCATCTCCTTTACTGCGGCTTCGTCCTTGGCGTCGGGAAACTTGTACCCGCCGGGCTGCTCGAAGCCGGTGACGTGACACTTCACGCAGGCTGCGTCGGTCGAGTAGTCCTTTTTCGGGTCGAGCTTGAACTTGGTCTTTGCTTCCGCGGCCTGGTCGGGCTTGAGAGTGTCGAGCGCGTGACCCTTCTTGGTCTTCTCCCAGCTCTTGTGTTCGGCGATGTGACATTTCTTGCACTTGGTCGAGCCGACGTATTCATGCTTCTTGTCTTCGAGCGTGACGGTCGAGGCGATGATTGTGTTGGCGATCGTGGCACCCGCGTCCGGTTGTGAAGCCGCCACCGACTGGCTTGCCTCAATCGCCCAGATTGCTGCCGCACCCAGCAACATCGCCCCACCGACCGCTACCTGTTTCTGAAGCTTCATGAGAATCTCCGAAGAACCTGATCACTACTTGCGAAACGTAAACATCCGTTTCGCTTTTTAGAAAGACAGTGCTAGCCGCTTGAAAATCGTCATCATTCATTGGCCCGATTCATACGCCAGCCACTCCGACCCTTTCAGGGTCGCACTCGATTAGAATTTCGCTTCCCGGGGGTTCTCGCTTCGCTCGACCCCCGGCTATTGTCGTGCAGCCATTCAGGCTGCCGAGCCAGAATCGTTCTGGCTTCCCGGCAATATCGTTCAGTCCGCCTCGCAAAGCAGCGCTGTCATGTTCGAAACTTGGAGTTAGAATCGGCATTCTGATTCGTCCGGCATTCGGTTTGGGAAACTGTGGCCACACAATACTATTCTTCCTGTCGTATGTAAATATGGGTGAAATTACACAACCTGTTTCCCTCAACAATCAACATGGCGAACCGACAATTGCGAACATGGGTAGGCACTGGAGTGTGATTGAGCCATTGTCTCTTTCGCATCTTACCAACCGAGTGCCACCAAGTGGCACGCGCAATTTATGCCGAAGCGCAATTGCGAGCGCTTTTCTGTTGACTCTCGTTAGTGCTATATGCTAAATCTGCGCAAGTGCAGGTTTTGCATCGGGCCTTTTGAGCGGTTCCTGCGCGATAAGGGGATGGGGAAGAACTTTTCAACGTATCTGGATAGACACGGTTCGCGAAGTGTTCGCGTGAATGCATGCAATCATAGTGGTTTAACAACTGCCCTCTGACCAGGAGATGTCTGTGCTTCAAAACGGAACGCTCAGGATGCTGACGGCCACGGCGGGCCTTGTGGCGCTGGTGGGATGCGGGACGTACAACGTCACGCTCACCGACGAATCAAACCCCGAATCGATGCGCCGCGGTCGTGTCGTCAACGTGGACGGCGCAGCGGGTTCAGTGGCTGTACCCGTCGAACTCGCACCGGCGACGCTGGAAGACCCGATGATCGACTTCGTGGGCGACAACCACGGGTTCCGCGCGGCGGGCATGAGTGAAGAAGAAATCGCGGGAGTTGTCGCGTACATCCGCAGTTTCGGCGGCAACGATCCGGTTATCGACGAAGGTGATGGTCTCGTTCAGAATGAAGGCGACGGTATCGAGACTTTCGATACTAGCTGCTCGCTATGTCACCCGACTCCGAACGTCGTCAGCACCGTGTTTGACGGATTACCAAGCGTCGATTTCATGCCGGCTACATTTCAGAAGGTAGGCCCCTGACAACGAATCCATGCCCTCTTCCTCCCGTGAGTCTCGATAGTAGATTCACGGGAGGACTTCATTTTGAGCAAGCACTCCCTGCATTGTCACAGCCTTGCCGTCGACAAATCGGCCCGACCCACTCTTTAGATCCCTAACACGTTTCAAAACTGCGCACGATCGCACGATGGCCGCGTCATTTTCCGCACCGTCCCAAATTGGTCGCGTGTTTAGCCATCTAATCAACGATTCCAGCCTCGCTTCCTCTTAGCCGCAGCCCGATGTGGACACCTGTGCGGGACGATAAATACGGTACACAAAATGCCTCTTAAGACCTTTGGACTCACCAAGGACGGAGGCGAGCCATGGATTTGGGACGTCGAGAGTTTATTGAAAAGATCGGATTCCTTACCGCGGCGACAACCATACCGGAACCAAGCGAAGCAGGTATCTCTACCAGTGGGTCTCCTGCAAATGATGAACGTCTCGGAGTTCTGGTTGATATTCCCAACTGCATCGGTTGCCGCAAGTGTGAGTTCGCATGCCAGGAGGCTGCGGGACTCAATCCGCCGCCGATCAAGAATTTTGATGACCAATCCGTTTTCGCGGATTTGAGACGTCCATCGCCCAGCAGTTACACGACCGTCAATCGATATGCGAATGCTGCCAAGCCCTCTGCGCCGGTCTACGTAAAGCTCAATTGCCTGCATTGCAATGAACCGGCGTGTGCGTCCGCCTGTCTGGTCGGGGCACTTCGCAAACAGCCCAACGGTGCCGTGACCTATGACGCGAACAAGTGCATGGGTTGTCGCTACTGCATGGTGGCTTGCCCGTTTCAAATCCCCACGTACGACTATGACAATCCGCTAACGCCGCAGGTTCGCAAATGCAGCTTGTGTTTTGAGCACATCTCCAAAAAGGGTAGAGTGCCAGCGTGTGTGAAGATCTGCCCGCGCGAATGCCTTACTTTCGGCAAGCGAAGTGAATTGCTCGCCCTCGCCCATGAGAAAGTCCGCCGCCATCCGGAGAACTATCAGCAACACGTGTACGGGGAGTTCGAGGCGGGCGGAACGTCATGGCTCTATCTTTCTGCGGTTCCGTTCGCGGAGCTCGGCTTCCTGACTTTGCCGGGTACTTCGCCCGCGCGGCTCACAGAGACCATTCAACACGCTGTCTTCAAGAGATGGATGCCGCCCTTGGCGTTGTATGGGCTTCTTGGATTGACCATGTGGCTGGGACGCAGAAATGAGGAAGTCGTGGATCACGACCGTGCACAAACGGGCGATGCACGAGGTGGAGAGCCAACATGAGTTCGACAAATCATGTTCAACCTGTTTCGACGCCGTTGATGACAAAGGGAGTTGGTGTATTGGCGTTGTTCGGGCTTATCGCCATCGTCATCAGCGCCTATCGCTTTCTCTTTGGCTTGCAGTCGGTCACCAATCTTGATCAAGAACACCCGTGGGGGTTGTGGATCGCGATTGACGTGGCGACCGGCGTTGCGCTGGCGGCGGGTGGATTCACGACGGCTGCGTTGGTGCACGTATTCCACCGCGAGAGGTTTCATCACGCGTTGCGCCCTGCGTTGCTGACGGCCATGCTTGGATACACGTTTGTGGGGCTGGGGCTGATGGTTGACCTGGGGCGTTATTACAACATCTGGCACCCGATGCTGCCGTCCATGTGGCAGGGCAATTCCGTTCTGTTTGAAGTTGGCCTGTGCGTGATGTGCTATCTCACGGTCTTGTACATCGAGTTTATCCCTGCGGTGTGCGAGCGATTCATGGGTGATGCGCGGCGACCGCGATTGGCGCGATGGTGTGCGCATGTGCATCTCATGGTCGGCAAGACTATGTTTCTGTTCATACTGGCGGGCGTCGTGCTTTCTTGCCTGCATCAATCTTCGCTTGGAAATCTGATGGTAATTGCACCGAGCAAAATGCACCCTTTGTGGTATTCGCCGATTCTCGCCTGGTTGTTCCTGTTGTCAGCGATCTGTGTCGGGTTTCCGATGGTCATCGTCGAATCGCTCTATGCCTCGTGGTCGCTGGGTCTCAAGCCGGAGCTGAAGCTGCTGAGTGCGTTGGCCCGATTCATCCCGCCGATGTTGGGACTCTACCTGGCGTTCAAATTAGGTGACATGTTCATCCGAGAGAGCCAGGTTTACCTCAACGGTTCGATGCAGAGTCTACTGTTTGTCGTCGAGCTTGGATTAGGCGTTGTGCTGCCGCTCGGCTTATTGCTTTCGTCACGCGTGCGGAATTCGACTCGCGGGTTGTTCGTATCGTCCCTGCTCATCGTTTTGGGCGTCGCGCTGAACCGAATCAACGTGTTCCTTGTTGCTTATCAGCCGCCTTTTGCGTCGAAGAGCTACTTCCCTTCCATCAGCGAGATGCTCGTTACGATCGGGCTCATTTCGCTGCTGATACTGACTTATCGAATAATTGTGACTTACTTGCCCATTATCGCGCACGAGGAAAATGCGGGTGTCGCATGATGCCGGTGCAAGGAAAGTCGAACACGATTCTGCGAATCGCAGCGACGTTCTTGATGGCCGCCGCGGTCATTGGGGCCGGGACAACCATGCAGGAGTTCACCGGTCCACCGCAACCAAGCACCGCGCCCGATGCCGGGTGCATGGCGTGTCACTCCTGCCCCAACCCGGAACCGTTGTCTCTCTGCATGCGTTCCTGCGCTCGCCCGGACCAGCCATCACCAGCGAATCCATTGCGTGCGCCGGATGTGATCATTCTCGATGAACTCAAAGATCGCTATCTGCCGGTTCCGTTTGATCACAAGGGGCATTCCTCGATGGCTGCGATGGGCAAGGGATGCAGCATTTGTCACCATCATACGCCGGAAGGATCGACGCAACCGGCGTGCAAGTCTTGTCATGACGCATCGCCGCAGAAGTCTGACATTTCCAAACCAGGACTGAAAGGGGCTTACCATCGGCAGTGTCTGAATTGCCATCGCGAATGGGATGGTGAGTCGAAGTGCGAAACCTGCCATCGCACCCGATCGACACGCGAGGGCGAGGGTCGAGCGATCGTCACACCGGACGACGCACTGGGAAGAATGCACCCTCCCATCCGTGAGCCTGATACGGAAGTGTTCAATGCGGGCCCATCGACGCCAGACTCCAAGGCCTTCTTAAAGTCAGGTACTAAAATCTACTTCCATCATAAAGAGCATACGCAGCGCTTCGGGCTGGCGTGCACTGAATGCCATCACGAAGACAGTTGCTCACGGTGTCACTCGTCCACAGGACAGAGTGTACGAGTCCGCACTGTCGATGATCATCATCAGCCTTGCATGCAGTGCCACGAGACCAACGAGCCCGACAGTTGCGATCGTTGCCACCGGGAAGAAGGGATGCCGCCGCCACCGCGATTTAACCATTTGTCTGTTGGATTCGAACTCAAGTCGTATCACGAGCGAAGTACTTGCCGGGTCTGTCACAGTGCTGTGCCGTTCGTCAAGTTGGATCGCGATTGCAGGGGATGCCACAAGGAATGGAAATCCGACTTCGATCATCGAGTAACCGGACAGGTACTCGACGAGAATCACAGCTCTATTGATTGCGCCACGTGCCACGCGGAGAGCCGGTTCGATCGTGCGCCGACCTGCACGGATTGCCATGAGGAAAAGGAGGGAGTGTCCTTCCCCAGTCGCCGTCCGGGGCCGGTGCAGAAACCTTAACTGGTTAGTACCGTTAGTGCTTGGGCAGCACGTCGATGAGCTGGTCGATTTCTTTTTCGCTGGTGTAGCAGTGAGGACTGGCGCGAAGTCGGCCGCAGCGGACCGCTATGACGACACGATGTTCGCCTTCGAGATGGCGCTGAACCTGCTCGTGATCGTGCAAGTCCGAAACGAAGGCGACGATGCCGCTTCCCTCGGTTGGCCGACGCGAACTGGCGAGGCGATAGCCTTTCTCGCGAACACCGGCTGCGAGCCGATCGGTCAGTTGAATCAGGCGGTGCGAAATCCGCTCGATACCCATTTCGTGCACCAGTTCGATGGCTGCACCGAGGGCGTAAATGCCTGCCACGTTATGACTGCCTGCTTCGTAGCGCTGGGCGGATTCAGCCAGATCAAAGTTGTAACGCCCGTACGAGAACGGATTCTTCATCGACAGCCAGCCGATGGTTGTCGGACGCAGATAGCCCTGAAGTTCCTTCTTTACGTAGAAGATGCCAAGACCTTCCGGTGCGCAGAGCCACTTGTGGCCGTCGGCTGCGAGGAAATCGATACCCATAGCTCGAACGTCGATGGGAAACGCCCCCAGCGACTGAATCGCATCAACGCAGAAGAAGACGCCCTTGCTCTGGCAATATTCGCCCAGCGTCGCGAGATCGGTGCGGAAACCGCTGGCGAACTGCACGGACGAGATCGACACGACGCGCGTGCGGCTGTCGATCGCCTGCATAATACCTTCGATAGGGACACGCCCATCTTCTTCGAGAACCATGCGCAATTGCACACCGCGCGAGCGAAGCGCCTGCCACGGATAGATGTTGGCCGGGAACTCCGCGTTGGTCGTTACGATGTTGTCTCCGGTCTGCCAAGTGAGGCCGTTGGCTACAAAGCTGATGCCTTCGCTCGTGTTCTTGATGAACGCGATTTCATCCGGGTCGCAATTGATCAGCTTGGCAGAGAGCCCGCGAACGCGATCGACCTGCTTGTAAAGCCCGCCCTGGATGTACGCCTTTTCTTCGACCTGAGTGAGGTATGCGCGCACGGCGTTGGCCGCCCGTCGACTGATCGGCGCGACGGCTGCATGGTTCATGAAGTTGTAATTTCGCGTGATCGGAAATTCGTCACGCAGCGCGTTCCAGTCCATCCCGCACACCCTCTGGAGATAGTGTCACCCTGATCCCCGCAATCATACCAGAACTGCGGGTCATCACCCCAGCGGAACTTTCAGGTTTTTCAACATGGGTTCAACGCTGTGCAAACAATAGTATGAAACCGCCACGGGTCATTTCTACGCATCATCATTATTTACACTGTTTTTCCGCTTGTGATCTCGAATTCCTATTCTGCCCTGCACCTGCCAACTGACTATCGGCCTTGCTGAGCTGTGCGGCCGTCGCGACTCTCGAATTGCCGATCGTCGCCGGAAAATCTATCATCCGCTCAGCGGTTACTTATCGGTACGTGCCGATTGAACGCGACCAGAACGCAAAGACATCGGTCGAGCTGGTCACGCGAAAGAGCCCGGTGACACGGTCGCGCGGCAGATTGGCTGAGGCAATACGTCGAAAAATGCTCGCGATTCGAATGGGCTGCGTCCTAGAAACATGAAGATCACGACCATCACGACCGGCGGTACGATCGCCAAGACCTACAACGAGTGGGACGGCTCCCTGCGCAACGACCGACCGATAGTGGAGTCCATGCTGGCGCACCTGCGTTTACCTGACCTTACAGTCCGGTTCGAGCATATCCTCAACAAGGACTCACTCGACCTGAACGATGCCGACAGGGCGCTCATTCTTGAAACCGTCCGACGTTCGACCACGAACGCCGATGCGGTTGTCATCATCCACGGCACCGACACGCTGGCGGTTACGGGCGAGCTGCTTTTCCGAGAGTTGCCTGAAATCGCAATCCCGGTTGTCCTCACCGGGGCTATGCGACCCTATGAGTTCCGGGACACCGACGCCGCCCAGAACGTAACTGAAGCTCTGCTCGCCTGCCGACTCCTTGGACCGGGCATCTACGTGGCTATGCACAACCGCGTTCTCCAGTTCCCGGGCGTCCGCAAGGATCGCTCGACGCTGACATTCGTGAAAGACACCGCACCAGTAGCAACATCTCGATAAGCCCTGACCACTATGACCAAGACCAACCTTCCCAACCGGCTCATCCCAGTCCTCTTCGAAGATGACAACCTGCTGGCTGTATGCAAACCCGCCGGCGTCGATGCCGGTGGCCGACAGGATGAGGATACGTATGGCGTGGTGGAAATCCTCCAATCGTTACGATCGCAACGGCAACCGCTCGTTCCGATCAACCGCCTGAGTCGTTTCGAGTCCGGCGTGTTGCTTCTCGCTAAGAATGCAGCCACGGCGGAGCAGTTGCGCGGCGACTTGCGGAAGCGACAGCTTGCGCAGACTTATCTCGCGATTTCGCGCGGGCACATGAAGAAGCCTCGGATTGTCGTTCAATCCAGCCACGGTGCATCTCGCGGCAAGAAAGAGCCCAATGTTCGTCCTGCACGGCCAAGCAAGACGGCGGTGGCTGCACCGCAGAAAACCGGTGCGCGCACGACGCTCTCGCGAGTCCGGGAAAGTGAAAAATACACGTTGGTTCGATGTGAAACTGACTCTCAGACCACGCACGCCCTTCGCGCACAACTTCGCGCCGTCGACCTACCTCTGATTGGTGACAAGCGCACCGGCGCGACTCGTGCTCCACAGTATTTCGAACACACGCTGCT
Source organism: uncultured Phycisphaeraceae bacterium (assembly GCA_964494205.1). GTDB lineage: Bacteria > Planctomycetota > Phycisphaerae > UBA1845 > UBA1845 > JBBTCX01. The sequence continues at coordinate 54,306 of CAZBRD010000008.1, forward strand.
GCATTTGTCCGAAGTGTCGCTTCGCTCGCGCGACAAGCGCGATGACCGATTTATCAAAGCACCGCCCCCACGCGAACAGCACCAGCTTCTCGAAGGCAAAACCGACATCGACCGCCTACTGCGTGCAGCCATCGCGCGGCGTCTTCCGCTCATCGCCAGTCAAACGACCAATGCACTCCGCCTGCTTACCGGCCCAGCGGAATACATGCACGGCCTTATCGTCGAGCAATTCGCTGATGTGGTTATTCTTCAGGTTCTCGACGATCGAAAGGAAATGCAGCAGGCATTGCGCCCGATTGCCTCCTTCTATCGCGAGATGCTGGGTGCCCGCGCCGTGTATGTAAAACGCTTTGTCAAAGATCGAGCAGCGGTAGACGTCGATTTGAGGGAAACACTCTTTTCGCCTAAGCCGCTGCAGGGTGCGCCCGTCGCGCCGCAGGTCGAAGTCAACGAGAACGGCATCCTCTTCGCCATTCGCCCTTACGACGGCTTCTCGGTCGGCCTTTTCCCCGACCAACGCGATAATCGCAAACGCATTCGCGAGTTGGCAGCGGGGAAGGAAGTGTTGAATCTTTTCGCCTACACCTGCGGCTTCTCGGTGGCTGCGGCGATGGGCGGTGCGAAAGCGACGACGAGCGTCGACCTTGCACCCAAGCACCTCGAATGGGGCAAGGTGAACTTCAAGTTGAACAATCTCGATCCCGGCGCGCACGAGTTCGTGGCTGCTGATGTCATGGATTATCTCTCGCGTGCGGCGAAACATGAACGCCAGTTCGACATCATCGTTATTGACGCGCCGACGTTTGCCCATGGGCGCAAGGCCGGTAAAGATTTCTCCATCGATCGCGACCTGCCGACGCTGACCACGGCTGCGGCCAAGGTCCTTCGCAAGGGCGGCACGATCATGATCTCCACTAACAATCGAAAGATGTCGCACCGTTCGATGCGAGAGAAAATCAAGCAAGGCGCTAGTCGCCGACGCGTCGAGTTCACAGCATCGCCACCGTTGCCGCTCGACTATGCAATTGATCCTGATCATGCCAAGACGGTGTTTGCTAGGTTCGATTGATAGGTTGTTTGAGGCAACAGGGATTAGGCAACAGGCAATAGAAAATCATCGCATTGTCCACAAGAATCACTTTTCTTGGAGCGACTAAATCAAGAGTATCATTATTCGACCCTTTACAGGGTCGCGAGGATTTGTGCGTCCTAAGTCCGGGGGTTTTCGCTTCGCTCGACCCCCGGCTATTTGATCGCAGCCTTGCAGGCTGGAGCTGTTGGTCAGTTTCATTTCAAGTCTTGAGGAAACGCTCAGCACGCCACGGCCAAGTTGCGGCTTGATCGTACCACCCAATGCGATACTCCCATGCATGCGCAGGGGGCTTGGATCAGTTGAAACCGGCGGATTGGCTACTCCTGCAACTATTGCCTAATGCCTTCTGTCTAATGACTTGTTCCCGATGGCTTTTGACCACCAGCCACCCATTCGCATAACGTCATCGTTATGGACCTCACTTGCCCCCATTGCCGACATACGGTTGAAGTCGCCGAGGGCGAATCGAAGAAGTGCCCCAACTGCGGCCAGGTGGTTCGTCAAAACAAACCTCAGCCCGCCGTGCCGCAAGTGCCGCACGCGATACCGGCACCCACGCAGCCCAATCTTGCTGCTATCGCCGCGACCATGCCTAAGCCAACAGACAGCGTCGCGATGACTTCGTTTATCTGTTCGCTGCTTTTCTTTGTGCCCTTCGTCACGCAGGCTGTGGCGATCATCGCCGGACTCATTGCGATACTTTCAAGTCGCCGCAAGGAAAAGCGCGTCGGGCTCGCCTGGGTCGGGCTCATACTCGGAATCTGCATCGCTTTCTTCTGGATGGCCGTGATTAGCACCGTGTCGTCGCAAGTGCGCATGGCTGGCTGGGCCGTGCCCGCGCAGAATGAACCGGACCTCGATGCGGCTGAGCGCGACAGCGCACTTTTTCAAGAGATGGAAGTGATTCAGAAAGCGGTCGTGGCCTATCACAGTGATTTTCGAAAGTGGCCGGACAACATCGGTCAACTCAGGGGACCGTATCTGGCACCTAGCTATAAGACACCAGACAAGCTGACGTGGAACGCCATCCCCAAGAACACAAAGACCACCCAGGATTGGCCGCTGCTGATTTCAGGTGAGGTTCGCCACGATAAGGAAGGCGCGGAGCTACATTTGCCAAAACGGATCGTACTCCGTTTGAGCGGGCGGTTTGATTTGCTTACGCCGGACGAAACGAGCGAGCTGTTAAAGAAGTACTCAGCGGACTCACCGCAACCAGCGCAGCCAACCACATCACCGCCGGCAACCACAGATTCTCCGTCAAATTCGAACTCCAATGGCTCGGATTGAGTGTGTGTGGTATCGGCAGGCAGCTAAAACAAGCGACGTGATTCCAGCAGAATACAGATGGGGCCGTCGTTGACAGAGCTGACCATCATGTGTTCGCGGAAGAATCCGCGCTGAACGACCAGCCCCGTTTGTACCATGACGTTGCAGAATTGTTCGTACAGCGCGAGCGCCTGTTCCGGTGCGGCGGCTGAATCGAACGATGGACGGCGCCCGCGTCGCGCGTCGGCTGACACGGTGAACGCGCTGACGATGAGGACGGACCCGCCGCTCTGGCCGACATCGAGGTTCATTTTTCCCTCGGCGTCCATGAAGATTCGCAGGTGGCGAACCTTGTCGACGAGATAGTCGATGTCGCTTTCGGTGTCGTCGCGATCAACACCCAGATAAACGAGCAAGCCGCGTTCGATAGTAGACCGTTCAACGCCATCGACGGTTACACCGGCTTTGCTCACGCGTTGCACGACGGCGCGCATGATTCCTTCTCCATTATGTCAACGAATGACACGCCCACGCATTTGATTGCGTGGGCGTGTCTCACTCTATTCATCCATTGTATTGCGACTCATTCAAAGTCGCCGGCGATCACTGTTCCATTATCCGCCGAGGAGCGTGAGCACGTTTTGCGACTGAGCGTTGGCGATCGCGAGAATACTGTTGCCGGCCTGCACCAGAATCTGCGAACGTGTCAGCTCGGAAGTCTCAACCGCGAAGTCCGTATCACGAATGACCGATTCGGCTGACGTCAGGTTCTCGGCTGTAATCTGCAACTGGTTGATGTTTGTTTGCAGCGTGTTACGTTCGAACGAACCCAATCGACCGCGAAGCACAGCCACCTGCGTGATCGCCTCTTCGACAATCTTCGATGCCTGCTGGAAGTCGCCGCTGCGGAGCGAATACGAACCGCCCGACGAAAGCTGCGACAGGAACCCGACGACTGCATCGCCCAGCTTGTTGGCCTGGATGCTCTGGACGCCGATGTTCTCCTGCAGGTTGGGTTGCACGCTCGGTCCAAGTTGGAAGAGCGCACCACCTGAGGTAACCACAAAGCTCGAATTGCCAGTTCCGAGTCCACCGCCGCCGAAATCGTCGGTCAGTGTGACATTGACTTTCAGCGTTGCGGAGCTGAATTGCAATTTCAGACCTTGCGAGGTCGACTGCACACCGTTCACGGTCGCATTTGCATCGCGACCCTCACCTCGCGAGGCGTCGGGGTTGGCTGCACGGTCTGTCAGAGTAAAGCCCGCGTTGTCGCCGATCTTTCGTACGCTGACGAACGCATCACTGCCGTATTCATTCGTCAGAATTCGGAAACCATTCGAACCGTTGGTTCCGCTGGCGACCGCGATGACGCCGGTGTCGTCCGAACGTTGATTGATCGCCTGCACGATGTCGACGCTGGACGCATTCGCCGGGAACGTCAACGTGATAACACCGTCCGGGCCTTCGAGGTCGAACGTGACGGCGCTGGCAATCGTCGCTTGAGAATAGAACAATGCTCCCTGCTGGGCTGATTGCAACAGGTTCACCGTCACCGGAATGTTCGGCAGGCTGCCAAACTTGGCGCCAAGGACTTTCACGTCGGCCAGCCTCGTTGCCGTCACGCCGCTCGTGACGTAGTCGAGCTGTCCGTTCAACAGCTTGCGCCCCGCGAACGTTGTTGTGTTAGCAATGCGCGTGATCGAGTCGATCGACGAGTCCACCTGTAGCTGGTTGGCGTCGATTTCCTCGTCGGAGAATGCGCCGCTGTTGGCCGCCTCGACCAGCTTGGCCTTGATGTCCGTCAACAATGCCGCCACTTCGTTCAGCGCGCCTTCGGTCGTCGCGATGACGTTGATGGCGCGTGACGAGTTGTTGATGGCCTGTTTGACGGTGGATATGTCGGCGCGCAATCGTTCCGACACAATCAAACCAGCAGGATCGTCGGCTCCGCGGTTGATCTTCAGACCGCTGGAGAGTCGTTCAAGCGATCGGTTGAGCGCTCGCTGACTGACCGTCAGGTGCCGCTGCGAGATAATGGCGGGCACATTGCTATTAATCCGTGACATGAGTAATCCTCCCTGATTACCTCTTGGTTCTTACCTTCAACCGCGAGGCATGTCCTGGCAAATCTTTCCGATCAACGCGCGTTGGACGAGCCGTTCGACCGGTTTGAGTCATTGTTTCCGTTATTCAGACGCGGCTTCTGTTCACTTCGTGACGACGGGTCTACCCCCTCAATCGTGGGCGGCACATCTCCCGGTGACAGTCCCGAGGCCTGCTGGTTCTCCCTCTTGATGGCGTCGTACACCTCTTTGCGATGAACCTGCACATGACGCGGCGCTGTGATTCCAAGGCGCACCTTGTCGCCCCGGATATCAACGACGGTGATTTCCACCTCATCGCCGATCATAATGGTCTCGTCGCGCTGCCTCGACAGCACTAGCATAGGTCGGCTCCTTCCTTACGAGTTCCGCGACACTTCCAGGTCGCTGTACGTTGCTTCGATCCCTTGCTCTGGTCGGCGTGCTCGATCCCCTTCGAGTGAGCACAGCCGGGTACAGCCGTTGCTGTCAGGCGATCTTTTCAGCCACTCGTCTTGCGGGCACGCGCATCAGAGGGTGTCGCGTCGAGTAGCGCTTATCACTGAGCACCAATTGCTTCGCGTGTCTGTTCTTCACATTCACGACCAGCGGTCCCTGAAAGTTGCCGGTCAGCAAATCACCGACTTTGTTGACGATCACAAACACCTGAGCACTCTCGGCATCACGCAGCTCAATCGTCACCAGTTCATCGAGCTTGACCGGCACCTGATAGTCCGTCACGAACAGACGCGGATCACATACCACAAAAGCTAGATCGGGCGTACACACCGATTGTAACCAGTAGAAACCGCTGCCATGTCCGGTTTGAACCAGTGCGTAGTCCTTCTGAGTTGGGAATCCAAGAATTCCCTCATCAAACGACAACAAACGATTTTCGTCGACTTCCATGTTCCCAAATCGTGATGTCTCGATCTTCATCGCGAGACTCCTGTGGCCTAATTCCTTTTCAGGTCGCCTGAATCAGCGTTGATACGCATGATTCGTCACACGGCCCGCGGGCACTCCTGCGCCCACGCTTCGGCGTCTCCTCACCGAAGAACCCTATTTACGTCGCACCGCTTCGGCCTTAGAGCCGGTGCCGACGCTTGTCACTTTGTTCCGTTCACTCGCGACTCATTTCCGAATTACAGGAAATCGAGCAGCGACAAATTCAATATCGAGGCACTCGTCTGCAAGCTCGCCTGCAATTGCGTGGTCGAAGCTTGCAGCTTGGTAATGGCCTCGGCGTAATCCAAATCCTGAATCTCCGACAACAACACCGTGGTTGTTGATACTGCTTGTTCCACCTGGTTGAGTTTCTGACGCATCGATTGTGAACGAGCGCCGACGATTCCGTGCGTTCGTGTCACTTCATCTACGATTTGATCAAGACGTTCGCCGGCGAATCCAATCCTCTGAGTGTCGTCGCCGCGAAGGGCAGTTTCCAAATCGATCAGGGCCGTCAGCACACCGACGGTGCGCACGGGATTGGGATCGACACCTACCATTTCATTCGTGTCGCCGGGTGACAGTTCAGTAAGGCCAAGATCCTGTGCAGCCGTTGATAAATTCAGCGAAACGACTTGCAGCGTTCCACCGCCTCCGCTTGCGTCGGTGAGCACAATTCCGTTGCCCGTCGATGCGAGCGAAGCCTGCACGGCGATGCCTGCCGTAGACGACGATGAGTTGATGATGTCGATGACATCGCCAAGCGTTTCCGCACCGTCGAGATTGATATCGAGTGTGGTGCCATCGGCTGCCACGATTTGAAGATCATCGCCTTCGGCATCGATGTTCACGCCGCGACCGGCATTCAGTCGCTCAATGGGCGTGGTGAAATCAAGCGTGCGAATTCCAAGGTCTGTAGCTGTAGTGCCGCCGTTTTCACCGATCGACAACGATGCACCTGACACCTGATTGAAGACGTCGATACCTGTACCCGCGTCGTTAATCACTGCCGACAAGTAGAGTCCTGAGTTGTTGATGCGATTCAGAATATCCTGAACCGTCTCAGCCTCGCTGAGATCGACCGTCACCGTGCGGTTGCCGTTGGTGATCGTCAGGCCAGCGGTGAGATCGATCGTCGCGCCACTTCCGAGCGCGCTGACAGGAGTCAACCGGGTGAGTCGCGGCTGCAACGATGCGCCGTTGATGGCGGTGCTTGTCGCGGTTTGCGTGAGGATTCCAAGGTCTGAGGCTACGATGCCGGTGCTCACATCATGGATTGCAACCGGTCTGCTGCCGGGAGTGATGATGAGTCCCGTGGTGCCGAGCGACGCTGTCAGGTTCGAGCCTGCCTGCGAAGCCGCTTCGTTGATGAGCGTCACGATGTCACCAATGGTGTTCGCGCTGCTGAGGTCCACGGTGAACACGCCCGCGCCGCCCTCTTCATTGAAGATGAGCTGACCGGTGCGGATGCCCGAATCGGTTGCACCAGCCAAATCTTCCAACCTCGTCTGGTCTGTCAGTTGCGGGCTGAGGTCTACGTTGGAAGCGATGCGGCTGGACAATGCGCCGAAGAGGATATCGCCGGGGACGGAGGTCGGCGCAGTGAAGTCCTCGCTGATGGCTGTCACCAGCTCGCGCGTGTCGCCGACATAACCGATGCCGCCGAGCGCGTCGACGAACGGCGGTAGAGTCGTCGCGCGGCCGCCGAAGATGTAGCGGCCGTTTACTTGTCGATTACCGACCGTTTGCAATTGCACTCGGATGCCGGAGACGAGCTCTGCTACGGCGTTTCGCTCGGCTGGGCTGGTGAGGTTGCTCAGGTTTTGGCTGGCCAGCGTGTTCGCCTGAATCAGCAGATCGTTCACTTCGACGAGTGCGCTGTCGGCGTTGACCAGCATCGAATCCGCGTGCGTCAGGTTCTTTTCGAATTGCTGATTTCGCGCAAGCGATTGCGACAGATCGAGCGCTCGCGTGGCGGCTACCGGATCTTCGCTGGCGGCCACAAATTGGCGACCGGTCGCGATGCGGTTCTGTTCGCGGAAGAGATCGAGCTGCGTGCGGCGGAAGGTTTCGAGCGCGAAATTCGTCCGCAACGTGTTGCTGATTCGTGAAACATTTACGGGGCTGATAGCCATATAGCTTTCCGGTCCGCACGGCGGACCCTACATTTCACTTCGCGTAACTGGACCGGTTAGAAGCCGGTCCCACACTTTTACCGACCGGTTGTAAACCAGTCCCACACACTACCGAATCAACGCGATCAACTCGTCGGTCAACTGATCGACGACTGAAACAAACCTTGTCGCGCCCTGATAGGCGCGCTGGAACTTCAATAACGAAATAGCCTCTTCGTCGAGGTTGACGCCACTGATGCTTTCACGCTGCGCATTGAGGGCGAGCGTGACTGAGTTGGCGGCTTCGAAATCTGTGTTGGCTGCTCCGGTGGCCGAAGCGATCGAGCCCAACTGGGCTATATGGAAATCCTGTAACGAGACGCCACCCAGCTCCGGGCTGGCCGTTGTCGCGAGCGCCGCGATTCTTAACGCGTTGCTGCCGTCGCCGGGCAGGAATGATGTCGCGGCTGCGATGAGCGTGGGGTCTTCGATCAAAGCATCGTTGACCTCAATATCGCTCGCATCAGTGCCGGAGAAGAAATTGTTGACGCCGAGTGCAGCCAGCAAGCCGGATGTATCCTGGCGCGGAATCTCGCCATCGTTGCCGAGGGTGAATGTGAAACCGTCATTGGCGGTGAGTGCCAGGCGATTGTCACTGGTGATGGAGGCTGTCACGCCGCGCGTGGAGGCGTTTATGTCCGCGACGAGCGAGCTCAGCGTGGTATCGCCGGTGGAGCCGTTGAGCGTCACGTTGATTTCATACGCGACCGGCGTGTTCGTTGCGTTGTCGGATACGGTGATAAAGAAGCTGCCGTTGCGCGGCGTATTGGTTAACCCCGCGGCGGAACTATTCAACACCGCGTCGGGCGAGAGCACGTCGTACGCGCCGGTGAGGTCGGTCAGCGGATTCAAACCCTGTCCGTCGGCGTGATAGCGATTCACGTCGGCGATGAGTGCGGCTGCGAGCCGGTCGATGCGCTGCGTCTGTGCGAAAACGTGGTTGTCGCGACTCTCGATTAAGCCTTGCAGCCGCCCGGTGCGGATGCCGATCTGCGAACCGGTATCGGCGAAGAGAACCGAGGTTCGCTGGAAGCCATCGACGATGCGTGTGGCCACAGACAACCCGCGCGAGTGGCCGCCCTGCACCAAGGCTTCGCTGCCGACGTAGACGTTGAGGGAGCCGTCGGGTTGCTCGCGCGTGACGACGTCAAAAAGTTCGCTCAAGCGGCGCAGTCTGGAGTCGCGCTGGTCGCGGAGTGCGGTTGCCTGACCGCGACCACCGGCTTCTGCGGCTGTGATGCGCGAGTTCAGGTCTGCGATTTCGCCGGCGAGACCGTCGGCTGTTTCAACGAGCGTTGTGATCTGCGTATCGATATCCTCGCCGAGGCGGACCAGTTGCTGACGCAAGCCCTGCAATGCGCCGGCGGTTTGAATGCCGGCTTGAACCACCAGGTCGCGGACAGCCAAGTCTTCGGGCGTATTCTGCAAATTGCTGAAGTTATCGAAGAAGCCCTGAAGGCGGGCGGCGACCCCTCCGCCGGACGTGTCATCAAAGAACGATTCAACCTGCGACAGAGAACTCTGTTGCGCGGCGATCGATTCTTCCTCGCCGATGGCTAATCGAAGGCGGCCTTCCAGCGATTCGTCGATCGTGCGCTGGATGCCATTCAGTGTCACTCCCGCGCCGGGTTGGAGTCCGTTGGCCAGCGGCGACCCAGGAATGGAATCGAGTTCGGGCAGCAGGCGCGTGTAATCGGGGTTGCCGGCGCTGCTGATGTTCGCGCCGACGACTTGCAACGCACTCTGATAGCTCAACAGAGCGCTGCGTCCGATTTGCAATGCTGACGTCATCAAACCCATAGCGATTTACCCTACGGCCTCCAGCAACATGGCGCCGGGTGAAGTCTGATTAATCCCTTTGGCTGAATACGTGCTCGGCGCGGACGCTTTCGGTCCCACTGATGAAAGCACCCACGAGAGGTGACTCAATACGCCGCGAGAAATTCGCGCGACCATTTCGTTCCGGTCGCGAACAAGTTCCACTGATTTGCGAAGTTTCTCCGTCGCTTGTCGGAACAACGGTTGTTGGTCGCGATTCAGAAACGTGACCAGCTGGGAGACTTTGAGCAATCGTGCGGCCTTGGGTTGCAACCCGATTGAGGCTGCGTTGTTCTCCAACCACTGTTTGCGCAGTCCTTCGCGCTCATTGATGCGCTTGATGATCGCAAACTGCTTCTCGCTAACGGCGGCCATTGCTTCGACCTTCGCCCGCTTTACGGCGGCCAACTTGTCGTCGAGCAGCTGCGCGAGCTGCATGTGCAGATCCGCGAGCTCGTTCAGCAACGTCAGCAGATCGCGAACGCGTTTCGGTTCCAATGTGGCGTGCATTGCGGTTTTCATTGTTTGACCCCGTCCTTACTTCCGGGCGTTTGCGTATCCATGCGCTGCTGCTGATCAACGAGTCGTTTGTACACCGCTTCCTTGAGGCCGCTCTTGTCTGACGCACCGATTCGCTCGGCGAGCATTCCGTGCAGTTGGGCGGAAAAAACTTCCTCGCCGCGACCTCCGTGGCCGTATTTGCCCTTGAGCTTGGAATCGCGCATCTGGCTGAGCAGTTTGCCGTAGAACACCGAGCCGACCAGCTCACCGGCGGCGCGATCGAGCGGTTGATGGCGGGTCGATATTCGACCGACGACGCTCTTGTTCATTTCCAGACCTGCGATGCTCATGACTATCCCTCGTACATGATCCTTGCGTGGAGTTTTCCGGCGCGGTGGATTTCCTCGAGAATCGATACTCGCTCGCGGAACGGTACTTTCAGGCGATTCAACGCCTGGATCAGATCGTTGACGTTCGGAGGACGCTCTTCGCCCGCGTCGATGGCGATGAATGTCTGCGTCTCTGCCGAATTGCGACCCTGTGGCGCGTTCGGGTTGGCGACGGTGACCGTCAGACCAGCCTGCGACACGACCACAGGTGACAGGCGTGTGTCACCGGTGACGACGATGGTGCCCGCCCCGCGATTGATTGTGATGCGCGCTTCGTTTGATTCCATCAGAATCGGCGTTCGCTCGACGTCGCGAATCCACGAGGCTGGGTCGCGGCGCTGATGCTCGGGCAACATCACGACGACGTTTTTCAAATCCATCGCGAGCGCGACGCGATCGACACCTGCTGAAATGCTCAATTCCTTGTCGACGGCCTGAGCGACGGCGGCGGCCATCGACCAACCGGCGTGCGAATCATCCAGCACGAGAGTGATGTATGTTTGCTCGGGATCGATCCATGAGTTGACGAATCCGGCAGCGCGAAGGACGGAACCGGTGGCGACGACGTTGATCAACACGTCGCGCTCCATGCGTGCGCCACCTTTGATCTTGCCGACAGCCTTTGATGGCAGCTCGAGCATGATGCGACCTTGTGCGAAGCCGAACAGGCCTTCGACATTGACGTCGTGATAGATGAGCGGCGTGGACATGAGGCGCCCACCTTCGAGCGATTTCGCCGCGACCGCACTAACAGTGACATCGAGCAGGTCGCCTTCGCGGGCGCCGTTTTCGGGAATGGTTGCTTCCACCATGACGATGGCGGTGTTCTTGGCGGCGGCCACATCGACGAGAGATTCCACGCTGGCGCCGAAGCGATCCATGGTAGCTGCGAGAGCTTTCATGGTGGGCAAAAACTTGCTGCCGTCGCCGGTGCCGTTGAGGCCGGTGACCAGTCCGTAGCCGACGAGGACGTTCGTGCCCTGGCCTTGCAGGCGAGTCACGTCGCCGACGCGCGCCGTGGGGATTTCGTTGCTCGCAAACGCGTACGAAGCGGCAAGCAGCATGAGGAAAGTTGTTCGTGCGATCGTTTTCATAGAATTAGAACGGCTTCACCACATCCATAATCTTCTGCAGCCAGCCACGCGACGACGCGTGCCGCAACGCACCCTGGTTGTTCACAACGACGTCGAGCTCGGCGACCTGCGTGCTCAGCACGGTGTTGTCAGCCGTAATGTCTTCCTTGCGACAGGTTCCGGTCAGCGTGATTTCGCTGACCTCTTCGTCGTGGGTGATCTTGCCGCGACCTTCGACCACGAGTTGGCCGTTGGGCTTTACGTCGATGATCTTGGCGGTGAGGCGAGTGGTTAGCTTGTCTTCGCGCGACGCGTCGCCTTTGTTCTTAACCTTGTTGTTGTACTTGTATTCAAGATTGGGCTTACCGCGACGGAACATCGATGCGCCGATGCCGCCCTCGGTGAACTTCGGGAATGCTTCGAGTTCGCTCTTGATGTCCCACTTGCGCTGCGTGCCGAGATCGCTCTCTGCTTCCCATTGCAGACTCTGCCGAACGATGATCGTGACGAGATCGTTGACCTTGTACGTCTTCGGGGGCGGCGGTGGGACAGCCGTCAGCGAATGTCGCTCATACGTTGGGTTGCCCTTCTGAAGGACTGCTTCGCGCGGCGTGTATTGAGGCGGCTTGCCGGAATCGTCCTCGCGCTTGCGTGCGCCGAGCGATGACGTTTGAGCAGATGCGCCTGTTACGAGCATCAGGGCTGCGAGCATCGAAATACCAATGAGGCTATTCAACTTCATCGTCATCCCCTTTCCGCGGTGCGCGTGGGAACATGATTCGGTTCAGAAACGAGTTCGACTTTGCCGGGACCGACAACGACGCCGTCGTATTCGGCTTTGGTGTCGTCGACGGCGCGGACGGTAATCATTTCGCCGAGATGACCCTCGCGTTCGGCGCGACCGGATGACACCACGCGAATGGCTCCGCAAACCGAGGTGAGCGTTACAAGCTGTCCTCGGGTGACGAGCGGCACGCCTTCGATGGCTGCGGGCTCGATGACGTTGTTCTCCGCAATGAATCGTTTGGCTCGTTGGCCGATGCACTCGGACAAGTCGCCGATGGTGGCGGCATCAAGACGATTGAAAGTCATCGTCCTCAGGTCCACGTCGGCCGGGCGGATGGTCGCGCCTTGGTTGATTGCCCGCAACGCGACGGCCACCTGACTTTGCAGCGTCGCGCGAACGGTCATCGCAACGGTCTGCACGACGTTCTGGTCCTGCATCACGTCGACTTCGACGAGCGATAGCTCAGGTCGCGGGCCCGGCTTGCGTCGGACAATAAATTCGTACCCGGCGAGTTCGAGTGCAGCGCCGGATGTTCGATCGAATTCGAGTTCGATAGTGCCGCCCCGTCGCGCAAATTCTCGATTGAAATCGTCCGTGACTGCCTGGCGAAGCGTCTTGTTCGGAGTCTTAGTTGGCTTGGCTTGTAGCGCTACGTTTGCTGATTCCGGGGCCGGAGTTTTGGTCGCTTTTGATTTGATGTCTGCCGGCGGTTCGTCTTTGGGTTTGGATGGAGCGGGGCGGGAAATAGTGCATTCCCTAGCACCCGTCACGATCAACGTAGCCATGTTCGCCCCGCCTGCGGCCAGGGCGTCGCGAATCATCTGCATGTGTACGATTTTGGTTCCGCCTTCGACGGGTGCGTCGGTGACGAGCTGATGGTTCATTGTTTCAGCCAGCGTTGCCTCGACGCCGCGAAGCTGGCAAACATCGGTGATGAGGACCTGATCGGCGGTCACTACCGCGGTTGCGTAGATGCGAACGGAGTCAGCGCGAGCCGACGTGCCGACAGTAAGAGTCGCCAAGAGGCCAAGTAGCGCGATAGTTGGTGAAGTGAATGCGATTCGCGACGACAAAGCTCTCGCTTGACCGTGCCACCCTGCATTCTTCAATTGTCTCGACTCGCAATCCTTGCGTGTCATGGTCGCATCCTGCCTTTGTCATTTCCCCGCCGGTTCATACATCGCGACCGGCGCGGGCGCCTTCAAAAATCCTTATTCGTTAAGCCCTGCGTAAGTTCGATACCACCCGGAGCGATTCATCCGCGCTCTGGATTGACTGACTGTTCAATTCAAACGCCCGCTGCGACGTGATCAGATCGATCAGCTCGCGCACGGGATCGACATTGCTCATTTCCAGCGAACCCTGATTGATCGCGCCCAAACCGTCGCTTTGCGGCGGGCCGGTGACCGGCGAACCGGATGCGTCCGTTTCGAGATAGAGATTTCGCCCGATCTGCTTCAAGCCCTCTTCGTTCACGAAGCGGCCCAGTTCGATTTGCCCCACTACGTTCAGTGTGTTCGAGCCTTGCTGCCGCACGCGGACTTCGCCGCCGCGACCTACCGTGATTTCAATGGCGTCGTCGGGAATGACGATTGGGGGTTCAAGGACGTCGCCGCTGCTGTTCGCGAGTACGATGTTGCCTTGCGCGTTCTTAGCGAAAGCGCCTGATCGCGTGTAGGCCGTCACCGTGTCGCCGTCGTGCACGGTTTGCACCTGGAAGAATCCATCGCCTTCGATCTGCCAATCGAGCGGACGATCGGTCGTGTCCACGGAACCGGGGGCAAAATTGAGCTGCGTGCCCGAGACTTTGACACCTGTACCGATGACGACGCCGTGCGGAATGGGCTCGTCCTGAAGATTCGGCGTGCCCGGCTCGCGCTTGACCTGATAGAGGAGGTCTTCAAAGTTGACGCGCGATCGCTTGAAACCGTTGGTGTTGATGTTGGCGAGGTTGTTGGCCACCACGTTCAGCTTCTCGTCGAGCGCCCGCATTCCGGACGCGGCGGCATGAAGAGCAGTGATAGCCATGACTTAGTCCCTCGTTCACGTTCCAGTGCGAGAAGTGACTCTCGCACGAGCATTCGGTGTTGTTACAACTACCCCACTGCTCATAGAGCAGTGGCACACGTTTACGCTACGTCTTCTGAAACACGCTGTTGCGAGAATCCCTTCTCGCACCAAATCCTCATTTTTACGCTAATCGCCCTACCGTATTGACCGCTTGTCCTGTCACATCATCCTGCATCTGCAACAGCGACGCGTTCATTTGATACGCCCGCGATGCCTCGATCATGCCGGCCAATCCGGTCATGATTTCAAAGTTCGATCCTTCGAGTGATTCGGAAACGATCCGGCCAGTGGCGGGAGTCATTTCGATGTCACCTTGTAGCACAAACAGATTCTCGCCCGCCTTCTGCAGGGCCTGCTTGTTTTCCGTTGTTGATAGGCCGATGGTGCCGATGATTTGCCCCTGCTGATAAATAGTGCCATTCTCTGACACCACAGGCTCGCCTAACGCCTCGTCGATTGTGATTCGGTTGCCCGCATCATCGAGCACGCGCCAGCGACCTTCACCGGCTGAGAGCACCAGTTCCCCTTCCGCATTTCTCGTGAACGCGCCGTCGCGCGTGTATCTCGTTTGTTCGCCGTCATTCACCGCGAAGAACCCTTCGCCTTCGACAGCCAAGTCCAGCGCTCGACCGGTTGATTCAAGCGGACCCTGTTCGAAGTCGTGAAACGGCTGGCGTACATCCAAACCGCCGGAGAGCTTGTCGAGGACCGGATGGCGGAACGAGAAGCCTTTCCCCGACTCCTGGCTGGCGACGCGTCGCTGCATGACCACCGCGAGGTCGCTCTTGAAGCCGTTGGTCTGCATGTTGGCCATGTTGTTGGCGAGGAGTGTCTGACGGTGATCGTTCACCTTCATGCCGCCTGCTGATAGCCAAAGACCGTATGAGCTCATCGCGTTTCTAGTTCCTGTTCAGGTGGCCGCGTTCCAGAGCGGGGCAAACTGCGACCAAACGGATTCCGTTCCTCAGAAGGAGTTCCGCGACCAATTTCATGATGAGGCGGCCAATCACTTCCCAATCGGGTTGCTCGATCGGGTTTGAGGTGAGCTGCTTCATCTGTCGCGAATCCATCCACATCGTGAAATCTCATGGTTCGATGGGTGCAATACCCTTCGAGCCGTGTTCCGCGTTAGACAGCTTGCGTGCCAGAAGTGCGAAAAGGGGAAAGAATGGGCAGTACTGACAGTTTCAAGAGCAGGCTTAATGTATTTTTTTACAAGAGGTTACGAACAGTGCCGACGACTAGCCCTCGAATTGCCTCGGTTTGAGGGGTGCGCAAGAATGTGCGCAACGATTGCATCATCAGCGGCAAGTGTAGCCTGATTGGGAGGCGATTCAGGGTTCCGGGATGGTGGGCCGACCCCCTCTATTCAATTGGACTTGCGCAACACACTTTGTGTGAAGGCACTGCTCACAGAGCAGTGGCACACGTACCCTTTTCGAGGAGCAGGGTGATCGACATAAACAGGCCGGCGGAGATCGAATCACTCGACCTCCGCCGGATCCAATGAGAGCGTCTTTTCGTGTGCCTGACTTAGAAAGTCGGTTGTTCGGGGAAGTCGGCGGGCCAATCGGTTTCGTTGCCGAGCGGCGATCCTAGATAAGGCAGATCCGACGTGCGAATCTCGCTGCACTGGTCCTGGCTTACCACTGAACATCCGGGGAGTTCGACGCAAAGGCCTGTTACCGAAAGTGCCGCGCTACCGCTTCCGGAGGCGTTAATGATGCCCGCGCCCGTTCCTACGATTGTCCGTGCAGAGTAACGCACTTCGGTGAGATCGAAATCGCTTCGGTTGATGGTGGCTGTTGAGCGGGCGGACTTCTGAAGCGAACCGTCGTCCAGCAGGATGTGCTCGACGAGGTGGTGGCCGTTGTTGACGTTGAGGTTGCCGCGCAGCGTGCCGATGGTGTACGCCTGGTTCCAGCGATATTCAGGCCTAGTTCGATCCCAGGAAATGCGAATGCGGAAATCGGGGTTTACCAGCGGGTGTATGACGCCTGGCTGGAGATAGAGCGTGCCGGCACCTGCGTTCTCTGTGGTGGCTCTCTCGGTGATTAGCGCGGAAAGATATCGGGCGGGAACGCCATCTATCAGTAGCCACATTCGCAGTGCGATCGGGGCGGTGTCCGCGCGACCGGAGCCGTCGGCGTCGCCGTCGCCATCGATATCAAACGGCGAGAAGTCGACCTTGTAGGCGATCACGTTGTCGCTCGACGTGGAGAAGGAGCCTTCCAACGTTGGGTCGGCTGGATCGACCATGTCTTCGTTAATAACGTCCGCTAATGTGAGGCCTCGATCTAACAGACGTTGGAAGCCGTAGATCATCGCGCCGCCCGCGGCGCACGTGCGTGCGTTGGCGGAATCAAACGGGCGGGTGGACGTGGCCTGTTCGTCGGGATTGGCTGAGTCGTCCGGAAACTCGGATACGTCCAGATCGAGATCGTTCGGCAAGACGAGGGGTTCAGCTTGACGGCCGCCGGGAGTGCAACCGATGACCATAACAAGAACAAATACTAAACTTAGACTGGTGAACTGTAACCAACGATTGCTCGGCATCATCTTAGAGACTCCCACGTTAGGTCTTGGAACTACGCGGATTTATCGACGAAACAGGCGTGGGGCATAATTGGCCTTTCGCCTCTTCGCTAAAGTTAGGAGGACCGAAAACCTGTTGCGTTTGATTTCGCGCTGTTGCGGGGCATACAAGTCGCATCGACTTGCGGTGCGGCTCGACAGGGGTTGCAGACCGATACATAATCAGACGCACGGCGAGTTGATAGGGAAACGTAATAGGTCCTAGAATGAAACGGGTCACGCGGGTCGGGTGAAACCACTCGCGAGATCACTAACATCAGCCGCCGAAAAGCGGGGAGGAAAGCGAAATGGTTGATACAGTCAAAAGCCTGCGACAACACCAGCTTGTCATCCTTCGACGTCTGCGTAAGGGTCCGCTCACGGAGTTTGAACTCACTCATGAAGTAGCTGAGAACTCCGGGTTCGACGCGGTTCAAACGGCAGACAAGATGGCTGGTTGGCTGGATGAGCTTCGTGCGGAAGGGTTGATCTGGTCGGGCGCTCTGACGAACCTCGATGGTCAATCGATCATGGCGGCTGCGCTGACGAAAAAGGGCAAGGAGCTCGTAGGGTAGTCAGAACAAGTAACCACGGTTTTTTTCCGGGCCGTGAATGTCGAGGCGTGTTGAGCGATGCTCCATGCTCCGATGTTCGCGGCCCGGTTTGTTTTAGGACATCGGACAAAGTGAGCAAGAAGCGTTTTCAACTCCATCTTTGCGTTAGTGCAAACTTGGACGAAGAGATACAATATCCGCAATGGGAAAAATGCAGGTCGTGATGACTGTACTATGAAGATCAAAGTCATTGTTCATGATGCGGAAGAGGGCGGCTTCTGGGCGGAAGTTCCGGCGATTCCAGGTTGCGCGACGCAGGGCGACACGTTTGAGGAACTGCTCCAAAACCTCTACGACGCCATCGAAGGCTGTCTTTCTGTAGATGTGCAGCGATCTCCAGCTGATCCGTCCCAACGCGTTTTTGAAATCGCGGTATGAAGCAGGTTAGCGGAAAGGACCTAGCCAAGGCCGTCGAACGTGCCGGCTGGGTGCTCTTGCGCGTGACCGGCAGTCACCATATCTACGGGAAGGAAGGCTCGGTCGTGCGACTTTCAATCCCGATCCATGCAAATAAACCCCTGAAACTGGGCCTTTTACGGCATCTCTTGAAACAAGCAGAGCTAACGGAGAATGATCTTTAGGACATACTGCCTCGTTTCTAACGCATCCACTTTGTGTCGTCGCGTGTCACCACTCTGACACAAGAACCTACAGCCAGCACAATTGCGATTTGCCGTTCCTTCCGATTAGCATAACCTCCAGCGGCATCGATCAACTGCGTCAATCAATCGATGCGTGAAACTCGGCCTACGGATTCAGATTTCCATGAATGTCGTTGAAATTTCCCACGTGTCCAAGACGTTTGGTCAGCACGTCGCGGTCAACAACCTTTCGCTCAACGTGCCCAAAGGGACCATTTATGGGTTCATCGGGCCGAACGGGTCGGGCAAGACGACGACCATTCGCATGATCATGCGCATCTATCACCCCAACCCGGGCAGCGGGCATATCCGCGTGCTGGGGGCGGAGTCGTTTGAGGCTGCCAATGATCGCATCGGGTATCTGCCGGAAGAGCGCGGGTTGTACAAGAAAATGAAGGTGTACGACATCCTGCGATTCTATGCGGAGCTGAAGGGGCGGCGGGATTACAAGAGCGCGGTGAACCACTGGCTGGAGCGGATGGACCTGAGCAAGTGGGCGAACAAACGGGTCGAGGCGCTCTCGAAGGGCATGTCGCAGAAGGTGCAGTTCATTGCGGCGGTGGTGGCGCAGCCGGAGCTTGTCATTCTTGATGAGCCGTTCAGCGGGCTTGATCCGGTGAATGCGAACACGTTGCGCGAGGCTGTGCTGGACCTGCGGAGAAACGGCACGACAGTGATCTTTTCGACGCACGACATGGCCATGGCTGAACGAATGTGCGACTTCATTTTCATGATCTACAAAGGCAACAAGGTGCTCGACGGGACGCTGGATGAGATCAAGTCCCGCTATGGTCACGATACGGTGCGCGTGCAAGTCGAAACCAATGGCCACGGGCTGGGCAACGTGCCGGGGGTGGAGAAGGTCACGGATTTCGGGCAGTTGCAGGAATTGCGACTGGTGCCATCGGTTGACACGCAGGACGTACTATCCGCGTTGATGGAGCGCGGGCGCGTGAAGCACTTTGAGCTGACGCAACCGACGCTGAACGATATTTTTGTGCGGATCGCAAGCCCGCAACAGGAAGGCCAAATCCAGGAGGCGACCGGTGCGTAAGACGTTTGTCATTGCGATGCGCGAGTATCAGGCTGCGGTGAAGACCAAGGCGTTCATGGTGTCGCTGGTGTTGATGCCGGTGATGATGGGCGGCAGCATCGTCGCGCAGAAACTTCTGGAAAATCAGGTTGATATCAAAGAAAAGAAAATTGCGGTTATCGATGAAACGGGTGTGCTGGCGGATGCTGTCATTGAACGGGCGAAGCAACGAAACGAGAAGGATATTTTTCGAACTGGCAAAGAAGGCCAATGGCAGGCCGCGCCGAAATTCACGTTTGAAAAAACCACGGTCGACGCGGAGCTTGATGCAACAACCCTGAAACTGTCCGATCGCGTGCGAAACGGCGAGATCAATGCCTTTCTGGTTATCCATTCGGATGTCTTGAACCCGACGCCCGGAGACCCGAAACCAAACATCGAATACCACTCTAACAGCCCTACGTATGACGACATCCTCGATTGGGTGACACTTCCCCTCAACGAGAAAATTCGGGAAGTGCGCCTTCGCACCGCGAAGCTCGACCCAGAGACCATCCTTCCGCTGACCAAGCGCGCGGACGTTGCCAACCTGGGGCTGGTGTCGCGCGATGAGGTAACGGGAACCATCAAACCGGCAGAGGAAGCGAATCGGGTAGCCAGCTTCTTCGTTCCGCTGGGACTCATGATGCTGATGTTCATGATGGTGATGGTCGGGGCTACGCCACTGATGCAAGGGGTTCTGGAGGAAAAGACCAATCGCATCGCGGAAGTTCTGATTGCATCGGTGTCGCCGTTTCAGCTGATGCTGGGCAAGCTCATCGGCATGGTGGGCGTTTCGATGACGATCGTCACGATCTACATGATCGGTGCGTACTATGCGCTGGAGCGGGCCGGATTCGGCGAGTTCTTTCCGAAGCATCTCGTGTGGTGGTTCGTGATATATCAGGTGTTGGCGATTCTTCTGTTCGGTTCCTTGTTCACAGCCATCGGCGCAGCCGTGACGGACGCGCGGGAGGCGCAAAGCCTCATGACGCCAGTGATGCTGCTCGTTGTGTCGCCGATGTTCGTGTGGATCAATGTCGTGAAGGAACCGTCGTCGACGTTTTCGACAATCGTTTCGCTAGTACCCACAGCCACTCCGATGCTGATGGTGATGCGACAGGCGGTGCCGCCTGGAATACCGCTGTGGCAGCCCGTTCTGGGCGTGGTGCTGGTTGTGATCACCACGCTGATCTGTGTGTTCGCTGCCGGACGGATTTTCCGCGTCGGCATCCTGATGCAGGGTCGCGGGGCGAAATTCGGCGAGATGCTCAGCTGGGTTTTCAAGGGGTAATGTTGAATATCGAATAGCGAATGGCGAACAGCGAAATTAAGACACAAACCCACAACCTGAAGCCTAAAACCTAAACGCCTAAAGTGTTTCTCCACCTCACAATGGTGAACGGGAGCCCTTCCAGATGACGCTTACAGAATCTGACAAGCTCACGTGCTTTCACGCGTCACAGTGACCATTCAGTCGCCAAATCCTAATTTTTTGGCTTTTCGCCTCATGCCATGGAAATATTAACGACTCACTGACGCACAAAATCGCCTGCGAATATTGCGACAGGGATGGTCGACACGGTACATTAGTTATGGGGCGGCTGCGATTGGACCTGCCTGGCCGCTGCGTCCTTGCTCTTTAGGGAGAACTTCCGTGGGCTTTATTCGTACTTATTCCAGACTCAACCTTCAGCGATTGTCCCTGCCTATACTCGTGGTTTCGATCATGCCTCCGGTGACTTCGCATCAGCAAGCGATGGCGGAGAGCCACGAGGCGATTCGACCGACAATGACAAACCAAGCGCCCGATGGGCGGCTACTGGATTGGTGTCGGACGCAATCGCCGGCCAACGCAACCGCGGGCACTGGCTGTAACGAAGGCGTTTGCGACATCGCGACGATTCGCGACTCGTACATTCCGTCGCCCAGCGATGAGTTCATCACGATTCGCCTGAAGTTCAACGTATTTGCGAATGATAACGGCAGCGGCGCGACGGCTACGCAGAATGAAGTCGATCAGCAGCTGAATGCCTTGAACCAGCAGTACGAACCACTTCGGTTCCGATTCATCGGAACGACGCAATTCATCAACAACACGCAGTTTCGTAACTACGACACGAGTGAGGATTTTGCGATGAAGTCGCAATATGCCGAAGATCCGATGCACCGCTGCAACATTTACATCGTGAGCAACGGCGGTTTTGCTTTCGGAACATTCCCGTGGGACACGAACAACGCGCTGACATTCCGCGGCGGTATCGTCATCGATCAATCCATGTTCGGACCCGGGCAGCGCATTTTGGCGCACGAGGCTGGACACTGCCTCGGGTTGTGGCATACCCATCACGGCGTTTCGGAAGTGTCAAGTTGTAGCCAGTGTTATGAGCTGGCGGACGGCTCCAACGGCGATGCCGCGGGCGATTTCTGCAAGGACACGCCGCCCACTCCGGTGAATTTCAATTGCAACCCGCCCGGTGGTGTGGATTGCGTGGGCGAATTGTGGGGACCCACATCAACTGAGAACTACATGGGTTATGCGCCGGAGTTCTGCCTGACGGAGTTTACTCCTGAGCAATGGGGCCGCATGCACTGCTGGACTCGCAACTTCGTGTATAGCTGGATTGTCGACTGCAACGGCAATGGCTTGGACGACGAGGCCGACGTACTGGAAGGGCGCAGCGACGACTGCAATTTCAATCTCAATCCGGACGAGTGTGAGCTCGACTGCGACAATAATGGAACGGCGGATGTCTGCGAGTTCTCCAAGGGTGTGCCGGATTGCGATGGCAACGGCAACATTGACACCTGCGACGCGGACTTCGACGAGGATGGCTTCATCGATGCCTGCGACGATGACTCTGACAATGACGGCGTGCTGAACGAAGAAGATGTGTGCGATTTCACGCCAGTTGGGGCTGCGATCACGCCGACCGGGGCGCCGATTCACGACAGCGATGGGGATTGCGACGTGGATCTGACGGATTACAAGCGGTTCCGTTCACTTTGCTTTGCCTTTGGTGGTCCTAACTCCGACGCGTCGAACAACTGTCAAAACCTTTTCGACAGTGACGGCGACGACAACATCGACATGTTCGACTTTGGCCAGTTGCAAGTGGGCTTTACCAGCGAAGATTGATTGGGGATCGATCGGGACGCGACGGCCTCGACATAGTGGATTACTGCGGGATGCAGATCGGCTACACGGGTACCAGCTAAGCTTCGAAACGTGCAGTCATACAAAGACATGCGTACAGTCCTCACTAGGGCATAGCAATCCCTACGGGCAGGGCCATATCTTTTTTCAATTGGGCATCCAACATTTCCCATTGTGCCCCAATTCGCGGCTAGCTACATTACAGTTCGGCAAATAAATCGTTAAGGAGAGGGAGATGAAGGGATCACGTTCACTGCTAGTTTGTCTTGCGAGTTTTGGTGCGGTTTTGGTTGCATCGCAAGCCCGCGCTGAAATGTATGGATTTACTGGTTTCAGTTACACAAGCTCTATCAACACTACAGCAGGAATTTCCCAACTTTCTGTAAACGTGACTGACGCGGGAAGCGGCAGAGCACTGTTTACATTCACGAATGTTGGTTCGTCGGCAATGTCGATTGCCGACGTTTACTTCGACAATGGCACTTCGCTGGCGAGTTTGTTTTCTATTACGAATGGGCCAGGCGTGAATTTCTCGAATGGTGCGGCGCCGCCGAATCTTCCCGGTGGAAATGGCGCCAGCCCGCCGTTCGTCGCAGATTTCGCGATGGATTCAAACGCACCCGTGCAACCGAATGGAGTGAACCCTGGCGAGTCGCTGGGAATCACGTTCAATCTCTCGAACGATTTCTCGCACCTCATTGACGAATTGAACGATTCGGCCACGCGAATCGGAATCCATGTTCAAGGATTCGGAAACGGTGGCAGCGAAACGTTTGTTCACTCGAGCGTAGTACCTGTTCCCGGCGCGCTGGCGCTGGCCGGTCTTGGAATGCTCTTGATTGCGCCGATTAAGAAGCGACTGTCATAGATCGCAAAGAAGAACGGAAACTGAATCATAATAGAACCCGCAACACGACTGTTGCGGGTTTCTTGTTTTTACTTCTTTCGCTTCGCCTTCGTCTTTGCACTTTTCTTCGCGGGTGATTTGCCCTTGGCTGATCCCGCGACATCCGTTCCGAACAATGTGCTGGGATCGGGCGCGGGGGCGTTGCGGTCGATGATGATGGTGTCTTCCATCTTGCCGTTGCCTTCGTCCTCGTCACGGCGGATGACTTTGCCGTGCTCGTCGAACTCCATATCAGCTTGAGCTGTATAGGTTTTCGAAAGTTCGATGAGCGAGTGGCGGAACTCGTCTTTATTAAACGTGGCCATCGCGCGGGCGGCGTCGACGACCTCGTCGATGTAGCGCGTGAATACGTCGCGACGTTTGCTGTAGTCGGCGCGTTTCCGCTTGCGCTTGAGCAGCAGGCCGAGGCGACGCCCGCACTCGCTGATACCCAGGCGAGCCTCTTTGCGGATTTCGTCGTAGTCGGCGATGGCTTCCTTGCCCTCGGAAATAAACGGCACCCAGACGCTGGCCATGTGGATGAGGATCACCATCGGCGCTTTGGGCAGCGCGCCGGACGATTGCGAAAGCGTGTAGTTATTCCATTTGGTATCCACGACGGCCTTGAACAAGCAGCACGATGATTGCTGGTAGAGGAGCGGCACACGATTCGCGAAGCGGATGAGGCGCGAGGAAACATCGCCGGTTTCATCCTTGCCGTTTGATCCATCGGCGTCGACGTCGTGGCGATCGACGCCCAGTTCGCCGCCATAGGCGATGCCGACTTCGATCTGGAACGGATTACCACGATAGACCGCCGGCGGCCGCGTGCTGGCGGTATAGAACTCCGCTTTGATGCCGCGAAGGAGACCTTGCAGAATCGCTTCGGCACCCATGGGCGCTAGGCAGTCGGTTGCAGGCGCTTTCAGTTTTGAATCCTGCAAGGCTGTGTAGAGCTTCTCAGCCATCGGCGGTGTGATAGCGCTGACCCACGTAGATGTTGTCTGCCCCCCCTTCGAGCAAACGTCTTTGGCTACGCTGGGGCTGACGCGAGAGAATTCGTTGGCTAGAAATCCGCCGAGCTTCTTCTCCTGCGTCTCCTTGAGCAACTTGATGAACGTACCAAGCTCAATGCCATACGGGTGTGGTTTGATTTCCTTCGTCTCAGCCGGCATGTTCTGACTGCCGCGCGGGAACTCGATCGCATCGGCCCCCGGTGGACGATACGTAAACTTGGCGTGCGGGTTAGCGATGGCAGTCAGTTCAAGATACTCGTCGACGCTCTGGCGACCTTTTTGATGCTGCGCTTCGAGTTCGATTGACACCTCCGTCCCGTGCGGCCAATCGACCTCGATGATCTGGTCTTCGATGATATCCGGTCGATTGCGCTTCGTATCGATGGCCAACAGATACATGTGTGCCTGAGCTTTGGAACTCGTGCGACTCACGATGCGGACGGGCTTACCGGTGGTAATGAGGCCGTACATGCCCGCGGCGCTGATGCCGATACCCTGCTGGCCGCGCGACATTTTCAGACGGTGAAACTTGGAGCCGTAGAGCAGCTTGCCAAACACGTTGGGGATTTGTTGTTTGATGATGCCCGGGCCGTTGTCACGGACTGTAACGCGGTAGCGCTCTTCGGCCGTTTGTTCTATGATGACCGCGATATCGGGGAGGATGCCCGCTTCCTCGCAGGCGTCGAGGCTGTTGTCGACGGCTTCCTTGACGGTGGTCAACAGGGCTTTGCGTTTGTTGTCGAAGCCGAGGAGGTGGCGGTTTTTCGCGAAGAACTCCGAGACGGAGATTTCACGCTGCATCTTGGCCATCGATTCGGCGGTGGCGCGTCGTTCGGTCTTTTTCCCCTTTGACTTGGGCTCTTCCATTTCTTCAACTTCTGGTTCGTTTGTGTCCTGCGGTTCGACTTCGTCCTTTTCTTCAGCAACGGCGGTGGCGCCGCCAGAGTCGGAAAACGTAAGGTTCAATTGCGAATCGTCGCTTTTGGCGTGACGTGCTGACTGTTTGGAAGCCATCCGTGGCCCTTTCGTGCTGGTGGTTTGGGATCACTACATACGCAATCGATAGCGGCGTATCATAGTGGAGGAACTACGAATTCCAAAGTCAGGAATGTCGCACCTCGCGTGCAAAGGTAGCACTTTTTCATGGCGGTTCGGTTCATCATCGGTCGAGCGGGAAGTGGGAAGACGCACCACTGTCTGGAGGCAGTGCGCCATCGCATCCGGCAGAACCCGATCGATGGACCACGACTGGTGATGCTCGTGCCCGAGCAGGCTGCTTTGCAGACCGAGCGGGCGATCATCGCGCCGGCGGATATCGCGGGAGCACACCGGGCGGAGGTGCTCTCGTTTCAGCGATTGGCCTATCGGGTGATGGAGGCGACGGGGGTCGGGCCGAGGCGGGCGCTGAGCGATCGGTCGCGGGCGATGGTCTTGCGACATCTGCTGGAGCGGTTGTCGCCGGAGCTGCGCTACTATCGACGCGTGGATCGATTGCCGGGTTTCCTCGAACAGCTTGGGACGACGATGTGCGAGCTGATTCAGGAGGCAATCGACCCGACGGAATTCCTCGCAACCACAGAGACGCTTGGAGCATCGGCTGATGCACGGAACGCGAAGTTTCACGACATAGCGTTGATCTATCGAGCCTATCGCGACTTTCTGGGAGACGATCTGTTCGATCCTTCGTTGTCGCTGCAACTGGCGCGGGAGCGACTTTCACACTGCGAATGGCTGCATGGTGCCGAGGTGTGGGTCGATGGTTTCGCGTCGCTCATGCGGCAGGAATCGCTCACGCTGTTGGAGTTGGCACGGCACGCGAGTCACGTCGACATCACATTGCTGATGGACCCGGCGTTGGCCGAGACAGGTCCAGACTCATCGGGCGTCAGCCAGTTGGCGAGCTTGTTCGACCGGACTGGCAAGACCTTCCTGAAACTGAAGAAGATGTTCTCCGAAGGTGGAATCGAGGTTGGGCAGCCGCTGATTCTCGATCCCATCGAACAACCGAGATTTGCGAAGAGTCCTGTACTCTCCGCGCTCGAACGGAAGCTGTTTGAGCCAGCTTCGCAGGATGTTTCTGGCGAATTGGAGAACACTGCGACCATTGGCGGCCTAGAGTTCGCAGCGCTGCCGACAAGGCGGGTGGAAGTTGAATACGCGGCGTCGAGAATCGCGCGGTGGGTTCGTG
The DNA here is from genome assembly GCA_964494205.1 of uncultured Phycisphaeraceae bacterium. Lineage (GTDB taxonomy): Bacteria > Planctomycetota > Phycisphaerae > UBA1845 > UBA1845 > JBBTCX01. Next base: position 80,657 of record CAZBRD010000008.1, read on the forward strand.
AATCAGGCTATCGCTACCGCGACCTGGCCATCATGGTCCGCGATCTGGAGCCATACCACGATTTGCTCAGCGCGGCCTTGCGCGCGCAGCGAATTCCATTCTTCATCGATCGTCGCCGACCGACGACACACCATCCGCTCACTGAACTCTTGCGGTCACTCATTGCACTGGCGGCTGAGGACATTTCGCTGGCCTCGGTGCGGCTCGTGCTCAAGACCGGCTTGCTGGGACTGACTGCCGATGAGAGTGATGAGTTGGAGAACTATCTGCTCGCGCATGCGATCAACGGTTTTGAAAAATGGACAGCCGGCGATTGGACCAAGACGCAAACCTCCATCCTACCTGAACGACGGGATCGGCGCGATTTAGACGAATCGCCGATGCTTCTGCGCGTGAACGCGACACGCACGCGATTGGTCGAAGCACTTCAGCCGTGGATGAAAATCGCCTGTGCGCGAACGATGCTCGCCGGACCCGAGTGGATCCAGGAGGCGACGAACTTTCTCCAGCGGCAAAGAGTCGCGGAACAATTGGAGCAGTGGGCGATCGCAGCCGAGGGAGAGGGCGATGTCGACGAGGCGGCTGAGCACCGGCAGGTGTGGATCGACACAACCCAGTTCTTGGAAGAGCTTGCGTTTGCGTTCGCGGAGACCAGACTCGCGCTGTCGGAATGGGGCGAGATCGTCGAGGCGGGTTTGAGCAAGTTCACGTTGGGCCTCACGCCGCCGACGCTGGATCAACTGCTGGTCGGATCGATCGACCGCAGTCGACACCCGGAGATCAAGGCGGCTGTGCTGCTGGGGTTCAATGACGGCGTCATTCCGAAATCATCGAGCGAGGACGCGATTTTCAATGACGTGGATCGTCAACGATTGGAGTCTGCCGGAGTCGAGCTTGGACCGACGACGCAGGACCGCGCTCGTGAGGAGGCGATGCTGCTCTACATTGCGGTGACGCGAGCGAGCGAGTCGCTGGTGATCACGCGCGCGATGAAGGATGACGCGGGGAAGGAGCTACGGCCTTCGCCTTTTTGTAAGACGATTCAATCGGCGTTGGCGGGGTTTGAGATTCGTGATTCGAACGATGTGAGTGAAGTGGACCCGCTGTGGCGCGTTTCCAACTGGAAGGATTTGGCGCGAGAGCTGGCGCTGGAGTTTGGGAAGCGCGAATGGTCTCGTGAGCAAGGGAAATCGTTAGGCAGCCATGATCGAACGATGTGGACGTCTATCTATGACGAATTTCGAAACGAACTATTTGCCGATGCTGAACTTGCCAATCAGATGCGCGGACTGATCGAGCAGGGCACGGCGCGATTGTCGCAGGAGTCGGTTCATCGGCTGCACACGTCGACGATGAAAGCCAGCGTTTCGCAGTTGGAGACGTTCGCTGCGTGTCCGTTCAAGCACTTTGCGAAGTACACATTGGGATTGAAAGAGCGCGAGCTCGCGCGAATGGAGCCGAGGAGTCTGGGGTCGTTCCAGCACGCGGTGCTTGAAGAGTTTGTGCATTCGCTGGCTAAGTCGGGGCGGGCGATAGGCGCGATGGAAAACGAAGAACTGAAAAGAAGATTGGCAGACAGCTGTGATGCGGTGGAGCAGCGACTCGCGGAAGACGGCATCACAGCCAGTCGCCGCAGTCGATACCTGTTGCAGCAGGCAGCGGCTGACGTTGCGCGTGTGGCGCGGTTCCAACGCATGATCTCTCGCGCGGGGCAGTTTCGACCCGGCCGAGTGGAACTGCCGTTTGGTTACGACGATGAAAATGGGCTGCCGCCGCTGGAGCTTTCCACACCCAAGGGCCGCAAAGTTGTTCTTCGCGGGTTCGTCGACCGAGTCGACTGGACGGAGCATGGCGAAGAAGCGCTGGCGATCGTTCTCGATTACAAGCGAACGAAAGATAAGCGACTCGACCTCGGCGAAGTGTTTCATGGCATTTCGTTGCAACTGCTGGGGTATATGCTGGTGATCACGCAGCATGGAGCGGCGCTGACGGGCAGGAAGACATCGCCGGCTGCCGCGCTGTATGTGAGCTTGGCGCGTGAGTATGACAAGCAATCAACAAAGAAAGCGGACGATCCCGAGAATCGGGAACGGGGAGGAACATCAAAGCCGCGCGGACTGATATTGGTGGATGCAGTCACTTCATTGGCTTCGGATGCGAGCAAACTGTCAGTGCTATTCAACATCGCTCTTAGAAAGAAGGACGGGGCCATAAGCAGAATAGACAGCAGTGACGGCGCAGACCGAGAAACACTTCAGGCGTTAATGGAGATGACCCGCAGGAAGCTGGGTGAACTCGCCGACGGAGTTCTCGATGGCCACATTGCAATCAATCCTTATCGACTTAAGGAATCGCCGTGCACGCACTGCGAAATGAAGAGTGTGTGCAGATTTGAGATGGGGCTGTACGGTGTTCGCTGGCTTGATCGCATGGGGCGCAAAGATGTGATGGAACGTGCGCTGGGGCGTAGCTTGACAACGGATGCTAGCGAGTAACAGCATGGGGTTTCTCGTCAATCGTATCAGCGTCGTTTCGAGTCACCTCGTCGATCGCGTGCGACATGGGCTGCCCACCGAGTACGGGCCCATGGATCGTGAAATTCTTATCGTGCTCGACGGCGTCGGTGGGTTTCAGTTCTCACCGCTGATGATTCGGCGCGTGCTGGGGTATGAGAATCCTGAGATCGGAACGATGTGGTATCGCTGGCAATGGGGCCTGATTGGCGAAATATGGACCGACCTGATGTGGGTACGGCGCAATCGCGTGATGGGCGCGAAGCTGGCGCGCGAGATTCGAGCGATCCATCGACGACACCCAACTGCCAAACTGCACCTGGCAGCTTTTAGCGGCGGCGCGGGGATCGCGGTGTTTGCACTCGAGTCGTTGAAGGGTAGGCGATTGATCGACACGCTCATACTTGGATGCCCGGCAATTTCGCCGGAGTACGATTTGTCAAAAGCACTCTCTGCGGTGAATCGGGCTTATTCGCTGGTGAGTGCGCTCGATCGTTTCCTATTGGGAATTGGAACACGGATTTTTGGAACGACCGATCGACAGTTCTGCGCAGCAGCCGGGCAAACCGGATTTCGCATTCCGTCGAACGTGACCCCAGCAACTTCGGCACATTATGAGAAACTACTGGAAATTCGCTGGCATTCAGGCTTGGGAATCGATGGTCACTATGGCGGTCATACGGGATGGCTCAACGAACGGTTTCTGAAGAAGCACTTGATGCCGATGTTGCGGGGTCAACCGCTCATTCCAACTTCGTCCATTGGCTCGCAAGCTACGGTTTCGAAATCCGCCTGAGTCGATCAGCCATCGCATGCATGAAGCGATGCATGGTTTTCTTGTAGCAGAATTGGTCGACAGCAACGCGGTGCATGTCGCTCGCGATCGCTGCACGTTGGTCAGGTTCGGCGAGGAAGCTATCGGCTTTTTGTTGAAACTCGTCGGCTGAGTCGAAAGTGATTTCGTGGAAGCCGTGAAACAACTCATCGGGGCCGGTCAGCTCGACACCATAATAGAGACTGTGCAGGAATGCGTCGTCGTTGGGGAACATGCGGCGCCAATTTTTGCCATAATAGGAGATCGCCAATTCACCTAATTGCGAATCACTGGAATCGAGGAGAGCTCGCGCGGTGCTAATGTTAAGTTCTCGCATGCGTGCGACGAGATTTTTCAGTGCAGGTCCGCGCAAATCGTTCGGTACAAGTCGGCAAAGGAAGAACGCACCGCAAGCTAGACCGTCGAGAGCGCGCTGATGAATAAACCCCGCGGGCATGAGTTGCAGGTTAATTCTGGATGCGCGATAGACGCAGACGAGCTCGCGACCGTTTTTGGCGAGACCAGCCGCGAAGCGTGCGAGCGTCGGGTGTTTGTCCCACCCGTTGCCATAGATGCGGAGCATGCGGTTCGTTTTCTCAGCCCATGCGGCTGCCCATTCGAGAGCTTCGTGGCGGAAGAAACGATCGCCAAGCCGCCACAGATACCACCAGAGCAAGCGCTCACGGAGCGCTTCGTCCTTGATCGCAATGCCGCAACGTCCACAAGATTCGCGAAGAAGCGTCGTAACCACCAAACCGCTAGGAATGCGATACTCGCGGAGCATCGCGGGCATTTGCTCGAACATAACGTCGAGCAATCGGCGCAGCTGCGGATCGGAGTATTGATTCCGTTCTTCGTCGTGAAACGCCTTGGGGGTTTGCGATGCGTGGCTGACGTAGGACACGTCGCACGCGAAGGCGGCTTGTTCGTCCGGCGTGAGCGGTTCGGTGTTGAATTGCTCGGCGCTGGTGGGCATGTGGCTGGCGAGGAATTGGTCGCATTGGCCGCCGATGCGGGCGAAGAAGCTCTTGGTGGTGCCGGCGAGAAAATCGAGCGGACCAATCCTCTTCACGTTCTCCGCCGTGAACACGTGCGGCAATTGATCCTGATCCCAAGTGAAGACCGGCAAATTGCCTGGGATGATGCCGGAGAATTCGTGTCGCAAGTGATCGATGTTGAAGAAAAGATCAGGGTCGAGATCACGAATGGCGTGGTGGAAGGTCAACGGGCTGATGATGTCGTACGGCGTGGATTCGCTCAGCACCACGCATTCGTAGCCTAACTCCTCGAACGCTCGCTTCGCGTCGCGCATGGAGTATTGCAGAAAAGTGGTGTGTGTGCTGACGGCCGCGAGGATGCGGAGCGGCTTGCCGCGCCCGGATAGCGCCGCGTCAAATCGATCGGACCAGTAGCTTGCGTCGCGGGTTTTGTACTTTGTTTCTATGTCTACCCAAGATTGTTGGAGTCGCGTGTCGCGTTCTGTGTATAGACTATTGACGACGTCGAGCGGAGCCGGCGACGCGGACGTGCGCTGCGGCCAGAGTGACACGACCTGCGATGGCCAAGGTAGATCACGATCAGCCTCCCACGCATCTCGCATTTGCGTTTGATAATCGGGACCGATGAAAGCAAAGACGCGTTGATCGGCCAACAAGCTCGACCAATCGTGCAGATGCAACGTCAGTGCGAACAGAGCAGGGTCGGGCTCCACGATGAACAACGCACAACTGTAGCCCAGGAAAGTATCTAGCGTCGCGCGGTAGACGCGTTCGAAGTAGCCGCCGTGGCCGAGGCCGTCCAATAGAATGGGCATCGGCATACGTGATTGCAGGCCCGACGGCAGCTCGCGCGCGGCGTCGATCTTGGGGTGATGGCCAAGGAAAGGTATCCAACGCCAACAGCCCGCGGAGTCCCGCCAGCGAATCTGATCAACCTGGTGTGCGTCGCAATGAAGCTCGTAATTTGATTTGCTCTGTTCCCACGCATCGCGAATCGGATTGACGTCGATGCCTCGTTGTTGCAGCGCAGCCAGATTCTTCGCAAAACGATCGGCCCGTTCGGCCCAAGGTATCACGCCGCCACGCAGATTTTTGATGGTCGCGGCCAACGCGGTCAGCTCTGGAGCGGGCATCTCATCGAGCGCAATCTGTAACCACTCGCGAGCCGGCTGAATCAAACCCAGCTTGAGGTACTCGCGCACGATGAACAGACGAATCTGATGATCGTCGGTTACCTGTTGAAGGAATGGTTCGGCCGCGTTGAGAAACGAATAGGAGTCGCCGCTGTTTAACTGCTGAATTAGCTTGGCACGGTACGCGTCGACGGTTATGCCGCCATTCGTCGCGACTGACAGTGGTTGTTCTACGGCTGTGTTCATTTGCTCAACACCTATTCAGTCACTACGCGACTACGACTAATCCCGCATTGTCCTTAACAGTTATCGGTGAACATGTCGTTATTTGTTGCCCAGAAGATGGCGTGCGAAGATAACGTGCTTCGTCTCGCCCCGGTTTCGTTTGTCAGCTAGTATCAATAGTCATGGCGACGTGCCCTGTTTGCTTCAAAACGATGCCTGATGACGCGCGCTTGTGCCCCTATTGCGGCACGCATGCGGAGGCGGTGAACCAGACCCAGACCGTTGCGCCGCGAACGCCGTCGAAAGCCGCCAGCCCGCAGCCGTCCTGGGCCAGCTCCACACCTTCCGACAGCTCGATCGATGAATCGCGCTTTGCACCGGGAACTGTGCTGGCTGAGCGTTACCGAATTGTGGCGATGCTGGGCAAGGGCGGCATGGGCGAGGTCTACCGCGCGGACGACCTCAAGCTTCGCCAGTCCGTTGCGTTGAAGTTTTTGCCGGTTGCGTTGTCGCGGGACCCGGGGCGACTCGAACGCCTGCACCAGGAGGTCCGAATCGCGCGGCAAGTGTCGCACCCGAACGTCTGCCGCGTGTACGACATCGCCGAGGCCAACGGGCAGCCATTCCTGACGATGGAATACGTCGCGGGAGAAGACCTCGTCTCAATCTTGCGGAAGTTCGGCAAACCGTCGAGGGAGCGAGCGCTCCAGATCGCGCGGCAGATTTGTGCCGGTTTGGCTGCCGCCCATGACAAGGGCGTGCTGCACCGCGACCTCAAACCCGCGAACATCATGCTCGACGATCAAGGTCGAGTGCGGATCACTGACTTCGGCCTCGCCGGATTCGCCGATCAGCTTCGCGATGATGACCGCCGCGTCGGCACACCTGCGTACCAATCGCCGGAACAATCACAAGGTGAAGCAATTACGCCGCGAAGTGATATTTATTCGCTCGGCCTTGTGCTCTTCGAACTCTTCACCGGACGGCGGGCGCTCAGCGGCGATACCGTCGCAGCCATCAGCGACTCACGACGAAGGTTGTATCAATCAACGATTGTCGACTTATCCGACGAGCTCGAACCCGGCATTCAAGAGGGCATCGCGCGGTGTTTGCGGCAAGACCCAATGGCTCGTCCGCCGTCCGCCCTTTCGGTATCGGCTGCACTTCCTGGTGGTGACCCGCTGGCAGCTGCCCTCGCTGCGGGTGAGACCCCTTCCCCCGAAATCGTCGCCGGTTGCACTGACGCTTGTGGAATGCGACAGGTTACTGCGATTGCTTTTCTCGCGCTCACCATCTTGGCGGTGGCTGTTTCCATTTGGCTCAAGGACCGCACTTCGCTGCTCACCAAGGTTCCGTTGACGCGGCCTCCGACTGTATTGGTCGATCGGGCTCGCCAGATTCTCACCAAGATCGGGCATACTTCGGAAACCGCTGACGAAGCGTACTGGTTCCAACCCGACGGTTTCTACCTCGACCACGTTAAACAAACTGATAAGTCCGCCACGAGGTGGGACAGGCTGAAAGATGGCCGTCCGCCCGCTCTGCTTTTCTACTATCGAGCAAGTCCACAGCCGCTGATGTCATTGCAGCCGCGCGGGTTGGTTAATTACAACGATCCGCCGTTTTATGTGGGCGGCATGTCGCGCATGCAGTTGGATACGCATGGTCGCCTACATCGTCTCACGGTTGTTCCGCCTGCTTATGGATGGTCTCCCCCGCAACCGAGTATTCCCGACTGGACACCGCTGTTCGACGAGGCGGGTTTGCTCAGGGAAGACTTCATGCCTACGGAGCCACTTTGGACACCGGCGGTTAATTCCGATTACCGGGCTGCGTGGACCGGCCATTACCCCGACAAACCCGATGAGAAGATCGTCGTTGAAGTCGCTTCGTTTCAAGGCAAACCCGTTTCGTTTCTGACGATCGGCGGCTGGATCCCCCCGCCGGGTACCACAACGCCCAAGATCGACAACAGCGGAAGGATTCAGAGCTTCATTTTCATTTCGCTGTTCGTCATCGTGATGTCTACGTCAATCTTCCTCACCTTGCGGCACTTGCGGGCGAATCGTGGTGACAGGCGCGGGGCGCTTCGACTCGCGGTCTACGTGCTGATCGTTTACGTCGGAAAACATCTGACGCAGGCGCACCATGTGCCCAGCTCTGAAGAAGCGACGATCTGGTTCAACGCCTTAGCCAGCGCGCTCGCACCATCGTTGATCGTCTGGTTTCTCTACATGGCGCTGGAACCGTATGCACGGCGTCTTTGGCCGCGATCGCTGGTTACCTGGTCGCGCGTGCTGATGGGACGGTTGCGCGATCCGGTCGTCGGGCGACACATCCTGCTCGGTTCGGTGATTGCTGCGTGCGTGGTGCTGCTGGACAGCGCCCTGCCCTATGTCGATGCCAAACTCATTGGCGAGATTCCAACGCCTTCGTTTCAGATCGGGTTTTCAGAAATCCTGCGCGGCGGTCGACATGTGCTGGGGCAGGTGTTCCAAGCTCAGGATCAGATCGGCATCTTCATTGGTTGCGGCGTCGTGATTCTTCTACTTCGCCTACTGTTGCGCCATGACTGGCTCGCAGTCATCGGTTTTGTCCTCATCGTTCTCGCGCTGCGGACAGCCGGTTTTAAGGGCTCTGCCGTGTCGGTAGCGTTTCAGCTGGCCGGCATCTGCTTCTTTACGTTCGCGCTCGTCCGCTGGGGGTTGCTCGCGATGGTAAGTGCAGCCGTATTCATGGGATTGAATCTCCAGTTCCCCGCGACGTACAACTTTTCAAATTGGTACTCCATCGGCGCATTGGTCGGTCCGGTTCTCGCCATCGCCTGGGCAGGATTCGGTTTCTGGGTCGCACTGGCCGGAAGACCCCTTATTCGCGATGAATTGTTAAAATAACCCTCGCGATGCGATTATACTTGCCGCGATCACATCATGCTTCGACTTCCCTAACACCGCGAATCACGCGTAACAAATTGCACGTGGCTTCCACGTCATGGACGCGAACGATGGTTGCACCGGCGACGGCGGCAAGTGCAGCGCACGCTAGCGAACCGTCGTGACGCAGTTGCGGATCCTGCATGGCAGCCGGGTTTGCAGGGGCCAGCAAATCGCCGATGAACTTTTTCTTCGAAGCGCCCACGAGCACTGGTTGCCCAAGCGATATGAAGTCGGTGACATGCTTCATGATGAGCAGGTTGTGCTCGATACGCTTGCCGAATCCGATACCGGGGTCAAAGATGATGCGCGACGGGTCGACGCCATTTGCGATTGCGAAGTCGCGACGTTCACTAAGGAAACTGCATATCTCGTCAATTACATTGTCGTAACGTGGTCCGCCGCCGACTTGCATGGTGGCTGACTTGCCTTGGCGGTGCATGAGGACGATGGGAACTTGCTTTCGCGCAACCAGCGAAACCATCGCGGGATCATCGCGCATGGCTGAAATGTCGTTGACGATGTCTGCTCCTGCATCGATGGCGCGCTCGGCTACCGACGCAATTCGGGTATCGATTGAGATTGGGATTTCGTTATTGCGGCGGCGAACTTCGCGTATCACCGGAATCGCCCGCTCAATTTGCATTTGAGCAGGAATCTCATCCGCACCGGGTCGAGTTGATTCAGGGCCGACATCGATGATGTCCGCGCCTTCGGCAATCATTTGCAGGGCGCGTTCGACAGCGCGATCGCAGTCGAACCACTGGCCCCCGTCGCTAAAGGAATCGGGTGTGACATTCAGGATGCCCATGACGAGCGGATATGCCGCAGGCTCAAACGTGCGATCACGAATTCGCAAAATCATGGCGCGAGATTATACAATCACAGCAAACGATCAAAGAAGATTGGATGTGCGAAATAAAGGGAGGAGGCTGAACGGCAGCCTATTTACGGTAGACGATTCGGCCGCGAGTCAGATCGTAGGGCGAGACTTCGACAAGAACGGTGTCGCCTGGAAGGATTCGAATATAGTTCTTGCGCATCTTGCCGGAGATGGTGGCGAGGATGTGATGCTTCTCACCGCCGACTTCCACCTCGATGCGGAACATCGCGTTAGGCAGTGCGGTCAGCACGTGACCTTCAACTTCAATAGCACCTACTTTGGCCACAAACCCTCGATTGGTTAAGGACTCTTCGCCTGGTTGACGGGACTCCCGTCACCACTTCCTTCGGCTTTTCAATCCGCTCCTGTTTAGAAAACCCCGCTATGGCAAGGAATCTGTGGATAGTATACGTGCCCTGAGAGAGTGGGCAAGTACGAATGGGGGAATATGACCCGCCACCAACAATTACATGCTTGTATGAAGACAAATCCCCATCTGTCATGGACCCTTTGGATTAGGAGAACTCGACTTGAGTTTCGATTCGTACCACTCGAGGCGCGGCTGAATGGATTCCGCGAGCACGCTGTCATTGGTTGATTTGGCGATCTCCAGCGCGCGTCGCACCGTGCGAACGGCCTCGAACATTCGGCCACATTCGGCGTAGGCGGCAGCCAGCGTGTCGAGCGCGATCGGGTTCTGCTTGTGGGTCATGAAGACGAGTTGCTCGCCGAGTTGGATGGCTAGCTGACAATCGCGCAAAGAGGGATCGGGGCAGGTTGCGAGCGTCCACGTGAACGTGTTCAGCGTGTCCTCCGAAGGTTCCTTCAAAGCCATCCCACGTTTGAAGTGATCGATGGCTTCGGCGTTGCGATTCAGCCGCTGGAGCAGTTCTGCATAGTGGTAATGAAGCGGCGCTGATGTTGGATTGAGTCGAACGGCGCGTTCTAATTCCGGCTGAGCGGCGACATCGTCGCCAAGTTCCATGAGCAAGTCCGCAAGACCTGCGTGAGAATCAGGGGACGTGGGATCAACTTCTACCGCGCGATGATAGGCATCGAGTGCGTCTTGCGTACGTTTTGTTTTTCGCAACACCTCTGCGAGAAGTCGATACGCTTCCGGATTGTCAGCCTTGTACTGAACTGATTTCCTGAGGAGTTCCTCGGCTTCCTCATATTTTCCTTGTAGCTCAAGTGCCCTTGCAAGCTTGTTGTGACCTTCCGGGTAATCGCGCTGCAAACGCAAGGACTCGCGAAGCTGAGCCTCTGCCTCAACGAATTTCGATTGTTGAACCAGGGCTGATCCCACGCACATGTGCATTTCGGCCTTGAAGTTGATCAGATCGACGGCGGATGACATGGGCAGGTTCACGAGGACTGCCGCGGCGAGACCAGCAAGAATCGGCGCGAGGTGTTTATGTTCACGATTCGCTTGTCGATCCCTTCCGCGTAACCGATCCACCAGACACCAAGAGCCTGCTGACGCGAAGATGACAATGGCTGGCACTATGGGCAGTCGATAGCGGCCACTGACGAAGACGAGGATCACGGAAAGCGAATAGGTGATGATGAACCATACAAGCAATTTGCGAATTGATGTTCTTGAATCGGCGGAACTCGTTGCGATAGCATCAGACCCCCCTTCATCCCCCCTTGCTAAGGGGGGAATCGGAGTTGCAGCCAATTGGGATGACTTAGCAAACGATGAGAGTGAAGCGACAATTCCCACAACAGCTAGCGGCGTGATGAGACCCAATGGGAATGCGAACGAACCAGCGCGCCACATGAGAACCGACAGAAGTCGCGAGTAGTCGCGGAAAACGTAAGGATCGATGTTGCGCGGAATCTCGCGCGAGTTGATGTATTGGAACGACTTTCGACAAAGGCCAGCTACGAAATCGAACGGGTGTTTCCCGATGTAATCGCGGGCCTGTCGTTGAAAGTATGCGTCTTGCTCCACGAGCGATTTGCTTTCGCCGTTTTCGTAGCTTGTTCTTGCAAGCCTCTGCCAATCGTCTCCTGGGCGAATAGCCAGCGTTCGGGCCGTCTCTTCATTGTTCCCGATGTAGAGGTTAATGCCGGAGTGTGTTGAGATTGGCACCCATACACCAGCCACGAGGTAGTTTCGCAGCGTAACCGGAGCGATAGCGAGAGCCACACCCGCAAAAGCAAGTAACGCGTGTGCGGGTCGACGAGGTGAAGTTTTTCGTTTCAACGAAACGACGGCGGCTGCCATGAACATGACAACAAGTACGACAGCATTGGGCACGTTGATGATGGCCAAGCCAATGACAAGACCTAACGCTTGAGCCGTTTTCAAGCTTGGTCGTTCGAGTTGTCGCGCCCAGATACACAACGCGAGCAGATTCAAGAACAGGGCTAATCCTGCGGGTAGCAACTGCGATCCCAGGAAAACGAATGGCCCATACGCAGCCAGCACGAGGCCGGCTGTAATACCAACTCGACGTGAAAACGCTCTTGTGCCAAGCCAGCAGGTCAGCGCACAACTGGCCGCGTTGATCACCACAAGAAACAATTTCGCGGCGACGACATTGGCGCCCACGAGTCGATAGAGGCAGCCCAGCACGAGCGGAAACAGAGGCGGCTGCCACAAGACGTCATCCGAAAGCGACCCGTCGCTTGCGAAGCGGGCAGCCATATCGTGGTAGACGCCCGCATCGACGATGGGGATGCGAAATGTGGGATCGGCGCTGCTGCTTTCAAATAGGAATAGGCCCTGAATCAGAACCGAGACTGCGGCAACAAGCCATATTTCACGTTGTTTTGATGGGGAAAGGATCATGCAGCCAATCGCCTAACCGCGCCATTACCGAGCTCGACTCTCGTGCGGATTGTACCCGACCCGCCGGGATAGAAGAGATGTTTTCGGTCGAAAGAGGTTGGTCCGAGTGGTCCGATCCGCGCGGAAGTGATATACTAGATGTATGCCGAAGCGGGACCCCCTACAGTTTGCCATCGAAGTCGCACGGATTGCTCACGACAACAAGTCGGAGAACGTCGTGGCCCTCGACCTGCGCGGGAAGTGCGCGATTACCGATTTCACGGTCATCGCGACCGGCACTTCGGAACGCCAGCGCCGCGCTGTGGCTGAGCACGCGGTGGAATACGCCAAGAAGCTCGGTGATCGCCCTTTTGGCTGGTGCGGCCACGATTCTGGCGACTGGATCATCGTTGACTTCGTGGACGTCGTGCTGCACATCTTTGCCCAATCGCACCGCGAGTATTACGATCTGGAGCTGCTGTGGGGCGATGCTCCGAAGATCGAATGGTCGCGGGCGGAAACGGCGTAGCTTTCGCCACATCAATCGAATCTCTTAAGACTTACTTGTAATCTGGGTGCTTTTGGATTGCGCGCAGCGCCAATCCGACGACTTCGTCGTTCGCCATACTCTTAAGGCCGGTGGTCCGCACGGCGGACTCTACTCTTTGAGAAACAACGAATTTGATCACGATACTTGAACAGCTTTCAGCACGCGTCCGCGAGGCCATGAAAAAGGTCGGCGTCGAGGGCGACCCATTGGTCCGCGCCTCGCAGGACCCGCAGTTCGGCGATTACCAATCCAACTGCGCCATGGGATTGGCAAAGCAACTGGGGAAGAAGCCGCGAGACGTGGCGACATCAATCGTCGAAAACCTAAACATCGACGACATGTGCGAAACGCCGGAAATCGCCGGGCCTGGGTTCATCAATTTCAAACTCAAACCAGCGTGGCTCGCAGAACGGCTGCAGGCGATTGCGACTTCAAACACCGGCGAAAACGATCGAGTCGGCATCGAAAAAACGACGAAACCACAGACGGTCATCGTCGATCTGTCCAGCCCGAATCTCGCCAAAGAGATGCACGTCGGTCACCTGCGAAGCACGGTCATCGGTGATTGCGTTGCGCGCGTACTCGAGTTTGCCGGGCATAACGTCATTCGGGAAAACCACGTCGGCGACTGGGGCACGCAGTTCGGCATGTTGATCGCGCACCTGCGGCGAACGAATCCGCAGGTCGTCGAAAAGCCCGACACGCTGGTGATCAAAGACCTCGAAACCTTCTACGTCGAAGCTAAAGCCGTCTTCGACATGGACGAGGAGTTCAAGAAGGAATCACGCGAGGCCGTCGTCGCGTTGCAATCGGGCGATCCGACGATTCGCAAAATCTGGAAAGCATTCTGCGACGAATCGCTGCGACATTGTCATGCGATTTATGATCGACTGGGCGTTTCGCTGATCGATCGCGGCGAAAGCTTTTACGCAGACAAGATGGATGAAGTCATCGCGCGTCTCGAACAACGGAAGGCCAAAGGTGACCCAGCCGTTGTCGAGAGCGAGGGCGCGCTTTGCATTCTGCCGGGAGGGTTCAAGACGCGCGAGGGGGCTGAGCTTCCGCTGATCGTGCGAAAGTCCGACGGTGGAGCCAACTACGCAACTTCGGACCTCGCAGCCATCGTGCAACGCGTCGAGGAATTGCGGACTTCGCGGATTCTCTACGTCGTAGGCATCTCGCAGAAGCAGCATTTCGAAATGGTGTTTGCCGGCGCGCGTCGAGTCATGTTCGTCGACGACAAGGTTGAGTTGCAGCACCTCGGCTTCGGAAACGTGCTCGCGAAGAACGGCAAACCGTTCAAGACGCGCGAAGGCGGAACGGTCAAGCTGAAAGACCTGCTCGACGAGGCAGTCGAACGTTCGCGGGCTGTCATCAAGGAGCAGATAGCCGGTGACGATTCCGGACAGCGCGAGTTCGATGCTGCGCAGATCGAGAAGATTGCCGAAACGGTTGGTCTAGCGGCGGTGAAGTACTTCGACCTGTCGCACGCGATGACCAGCGACTACAAGTTCGACTTGGACACAATGCTGGCGATGGAGGGCAATACCGCGCCGTACATGCTTTATGCCTACGCACGGATTCGATCGATCGGCCGCAAAGCTGGTGTGGATTTCACCAAGATCGCAGCCGGTTCAAAGATAGCGCTCGAGCACCCGGCTGAGATCGCGCTGGCGAAGAAACTGTTGCAGTTTGCGGAAACCATCGAAATCGTGACTCGCGACTTGCAGCCAAATGTGCTGACGGATTATCTCTACGAACTGTCGAAGACGTTTAGTCGCTTCTACGACAAGAAGCTTGGCGTACGGGTCATCGATGCATCGCCGGAGTCGGTGCGCGAGTCGCGGCTGCGATTGTGCGATCTGACAGCCCGAACGTTGAAGGTCGGACTGGGCTTACTGGGAATCGGTACGCTCGAACAGATGTAGCGCAGAAAAAAACGATCTTCGCCTGCTCGTGAGGGGCCGACGAAGATCGAGTCCAAATCAGATCGTTGTAGTTAGCCGCGCTTACGAACCGGTGTACGGAACCAAGCCGAGATAGCGGGCCCGCTTAACAGCCAGCTTCAGCGACTTCTGCTCCTGCGTGTTCGTGCCACCGCGACGGCGCGACATGAGCTTGCTGCTGGTAGTCAGAAACTTACGGAGCAGGTCGACCTCTTTGTAATCCACGATCGGACCGATCCAGCCTTCTTTGCCGCGATCGGGAAAACGATTCGCGGTGTGGAAATCGCTACCCCCTGGTCCGCCGGATGATTCCTTGTTGTACTCTCTTTTCTCTCTTGGCATGGTTGCTTTCTCTTCTAATTCACTTCGCTGTCTGCACCGGGGTCCGACCGGTTTCAGCCATGATGCGGCCGAACTCATTCGCGGCCACTTCTTCCGATTCGTCGATCAGCATGACCGGGATTCCATCCCGAATCGGGTAACGACGTCGCGTGGTCGCGTCGGTCGAATAAAGCCAATCGTCCACCTGAACGAGCGGCGTTCGCGCCAGCGGACAGACCAAAACTTCCATCAATTTCGGAGACAGTTTCGTCATGTTCAAGCCCTCATCCTTGACGGGCGTCCGCACGATCGCAGACACGCAAGTATAAATCGGCTTTGGCCTTATGCAAGTTGGCGGTCTTTTGACGATTTTGGGGGGAGTTGTATACTCCGGTTTTGGCTAAGCGTATGGCATACCCTTCTATATTTCAGACAAGAACGAGGACAACATGACTGCGGGCACGAAGCACGATCCATTCGGGGCGCGGGGAACGATTTCCACTGGTGGCGGCAACTTGCAAGTCTTTCACCTTGCGGCACTTGCGCAACAGGCGGGCGGGTCGATCGACCGACTTCCGTATAGCATCCGGGTGCTGCTGGAAAGCGCCCTGCGAAACATCGACGGGTTCGCGGTCACCGAGAATGACGTGCTCAAAATCGCCCGCTGGGACGCAACGAAATCCTCCTCGGAAGAGATTCCATTTATCCCCTCGCGAGTGCTGCTGCAGGACTTCACAGGCGTGCCCTGCGTCGTCGACCTGGCTGCCATGCGCGATGCGATGAAAGAGCTTGGCGGCGACCCAAAGAAGATCAACCCGCTGATTCCGGTCGACCTCGTGATCGACCATTCCGTGCAGGTTGACGCATTCGGCTCAGGAGAGGCGCTGGGAATCAATGCGGACCTTGAGTTCACTCGAAATCTGGAGCGCTACCAGTTCCTTCGCTGGGGACAGAATTCTTTCCACGGGTTTCAAGTTGTGCCGCCTGCAACTGGAATCGTGCATCAGGTGAATCTCGAATACCTCGCGTCAGTCGTCACGCGCCGCGAAGTCAACGGCGTGATGACTGCCTTCCCAGATACGCTCGTCGGCACTGACAGTCACACCACCATGATCAACGGCCTCGGTGTGGTCGGCTGGGGAGTGGGAGGCATCGAAGCAGAGGCTGTCATGCTCGGGCAGCCCATCTACATGCTGCTGCCCGAAGTGGTCGGGTTCAAACTCTCTGGCAAACTTCGCGAGGGATCAACTGCGACCGACCTTGTCCTCGTCGTTACAGAGATGCTTCGCAAGAAAGGCGTGGTCAACAAGTTCGTCGAATTCTACGGCCCGGGGTTGAGCAGCATGAGCTTAGCCGACCGCGCGACGGTCGCGAACATGGCCCCCGAATACGGCGCGACCATAGGCTTCTTCCCCGTCGACGCCGAGACGCTCAATTACCTGCGTCGCACAGCCAGGCCCGCGGATTTGGTGGATGTTGTTGAGCGATACAACAAAGAGCAGGGACTATTCCGCACCGACTCATCGCCCGATCCGCAATACTCCGACACGCTGCAGCTCGATCTCGCGACGGTCGAACCGAGCTTGGCTGGTCCGAAGAGACCGCAGGACCGCGTGCCGCTTAGTCAGGTGAAAACATCGTTTGAGACATCGCTGCGTGCGCCGCTCGCATCACGTGGGTTTGCGCTGGACGATGCGATTCTGAACAAGTCAGCCGAAGTTCGGACGAACGGTCACGCGGAGACGATCACGCACGGCGCGGTAGTGATCGCAGCCATTACCAGCTGCACAAACACATCGAACCCGTCCGTCATGGTGGCAGCCGGTCTGCTCGCAAAGAAGGCCGTCGAGAAGGGGCTCAAGGTTCACACGTACGTGAAGACGAGTCTCGCGCCGGGGTCGCGCGTGGTCACCGAATACCTCAACCACGCCGGCCTGACACCGTACCTCGACAAGCTTGGCTTCCAGACGGTGGGCTATGGCTGCACGACATGCATCGGAAACAGCGGACCGTTGCCGGAGCCGGTCGCGGAAGCTGTCACGAAGAACAATCTGGTGGCGTCGGCTGTGCTGAGCGGAAATCGCAACTTTGAAGGTCGCGTACATCCGCTGGTGAAGGCCAACTATCTCGCCTCGCCGCCGCTGGTGGTCGCCTATGCCCTCGCCGGACGGACCGACATCGATCTGACCAAAGAGCCGCTCGGCGCGGACGCGAATGGAAATCAGGTGTTCCTCAAGGACATTTGGCCATCACCGCAGGAAGTGGCTGCGGTCGTCGATCAATGCGTGACGCCGGAGAAGTTCGCGAAGCAGTATGGTCAGGTGTTTACCGGCAACGAACGTTGGAACCGCATCACCGGCGTCACTGGTGATACGTACCACTGGGACGCCAAGAGCACGTACATCCAGAAGCCGCCGTTTTTCGATGGACTGACCAAACGCATCCCGCCGTTGAAGCCAATCAGTGGCGCCCGAGTGCTGGTCATGGTCGGTGATTCGGTGACGACGGATCACATTTCGCCCGCGGGTTCGATCAAGGCTGATTCGCCAGCCGGTCGTTATCTGCAAGAGCACACGGTTAAGCCGTCCGACTTCAACAGCTACGGTGCGCGGCGCGGCAACGATCGCGTAATGACGCGTGGCACGTTTGCGAACATTCGCTTGCGAAATCTGCTCGCACCGGGCACGGAAGGCGGCGTCACGATCCACCTGCCGTCTGGTCAGCCGATGTCGATCCACGATGCCTCCGAACTCTACAAGAAAGAAGGCACTCCGCTCGTCGTCTTAGCCGGCAAAGAATATGGCACCGGTTCATCGCGCGACTGGGCAGCCAAGGGCACGCTGCTGCTCGGCGTGTGGGCGGTAATCGCGGAAAGCTACGAGCGCATCCATCGCAGCAACCTCGTCGGCATGGGCGTTTGGCCGCTGCAATTCAAGGATGGCGAAACCCGCGAATCCTTGGATATTGCCGGCGATGAGATCTTCGATTTCCTCGGCAATCCCGACGACGTGAAGCCGATGCAGGAAGTGCAGGTGCGTCTCACCAACCCAATCACCAAGGCCTCGCGAACCATCAACGTGGTGTCACGCATCGACACCAATGTTGAGGTGAATTACTACAAGAACGGCGGCATTTTGCAGACGGTGTTGAGAAAGCTGGCTTCGTAGAAAATATGGAGCCCAATCAACGGCCAAACGCATCAAACTCGTTTGGCCACGATAACCGGTGCGCGTTCAACGACGGCTAATTCCGTTGATTTTCCTTCTGTCACCGTAAATCGGATAGCCACATCCGGCGCACCGGATGGGAAGAACTCGTGCTCCTTGCTTAGGTAAAGCCGTTGCGCCGATCCTCCCGAACGCGTTATCGTGAGCCTCTCCTTCTCGTACTTCACTTCAAAGAGATCGCTTTCGCCGGGACCGAATCGATAGGTTCCGACATAATTCGGCGCTTGCTGTTCGGACAGCGGTATCGAAGGAAGCGGCGTGCCGGCGTCGCCGAGTTGCTGTAAGTAGGTGAAAGTTTCCTTTGCCTTCTCATCACCGGCTTCGGCGTGCGCCAGCAGCGTGATGCCGTGTGGACCATAGGTTCTTTGAATGCCCGGAGTGGCCGTCACGAATGCTTTCACCACATCGGTCATGCCGAGCATCGCAGCCGCAAAAATGTCGATGCGCGCGCCTTTCGAAATGAGAAACTCAGCGATAGAGCGTCGGCCGGTGTGCGACGCAGCGCCCAGCGCCGACTCCCAATCGCCGAATCCCCAGTCCCACCACGCATTCACCAGCTGCGGTTTCAGCTCGACCAGTTCGCGTACGCGTTTCTCGTCTCTATGCGATGCACCGACAACTTCCTGAACGAGTTTGAGATCTTGCCGAGGAAAGCCGAGATACGGTCCAGAAATGGGCGGAGGATTGTCGGACGCGAGGGTTGTCGCACCGCTGCCAAGCAGTGCCGTCGTGCTGATACCGGCGGCGGGTAATAGTCCCACAAAGTTGCGACGTGATAGTAACCCGTTCATACCCAAACCCTTTCGAAAGGACCTTGGTTCTTGTGGAGTACGAAATCAAAGATATGGTGTTCGCGCGCTCACACGCAAGGGCCAAACAACTTCTTGCAAGATGGATGCACGTTTCCGCTGTAGCGTGCGTTAAGCAGCTTGCGATAATCGACGTCGCGCATAATTTTTCATAAGATTTCCGTTGCCAATGGATCGAGCACTCGCCTACAAACTTCTCACTGAATACACCAAGAACCCCGCACTCATTCGCCACGCGCTATGCGTTGAGGCAGCCATGCGCTACTACGCACGTGTAAACAACGCAGACGAGGAGCAATGGGGCCTCGCCGGTTTGTTGCACGATTTTGACTACGAGCGCTTTCCAACCATCCCCGAGCACACGCGCGAAGGAGCGAAGATCCTGCGGGAGGCAGGATGCGATGACGAGATCATCGGTGCGATTCTCTCACACGTCCCCTACAACCTCGACGACTATCCGCGTGATCGCCCCATTCGCAAGACGCTCTTCGCCTGCGACGAGCTTTGCGGGTTCATCTACGCGGCTGCACTTGTCAGGCCCGAGCGACTGACGGGCATGAACGCGAACAGCATCATCAAGAAAATGAAGCAGAAGTCGTTTGCAGCCGCCGTGTCACGTGATGACATTCAGGAAAGCGCGGCCTTGATTGGACTGCCTTTGGAAACACACATCGAGAATTGCATCGCCGCGCTAACAGGAATCGCGAGCGAACCCGGCTTCCTGCCCAGTTGAGTTGCGATCAGCGATTGTTCAATCACCTGAAGGCTGGGACGTGCTATTTGCATCCTGCGCCGCCAGTTTCTTGCCCACCGTGCGTTTGCCCTGCTGAAAGCCAACATGCACGACGCGCCAATAGCCACTCTCCTGCACCAGCCATACCACGACGATAGCTTCGGAATGCTCTGCGCCGGAGTCGCGCACCTGCAGCCAAACCTCGACGCCGTCGAATCCCTTCTTGGAATCGGGCATTGATTTGATGTCGTGCTTAATCAGTTGCGTCTTAGCTGTATCCCAATCCTGCGGGAATTGATCGACATAATGCGAGATCGCCGGCGTCCACCGGCTCACGACGTTGTAAAGAAACTCCTCACCGGAGTTAGCTGTGGTGTTCTTCTTGATGATCGCATTGGGAGCACACAATGAGAATTGCTTGTCGAGAGCTTCCTCGCGCGCCTCAGGGTCAGCCGCTAGGAAATCCTCCTTGATGGCCCGCAGCGTTGCGTAGGCCACCTTCTCCGGTTCGGCCTGCTGATCGAGCGATTGACCATACACCGTCACGGTTTCGACTTTCGGGTTCCGCAATTTCTTGCCGGTCAGTCGGACATCGCGCGAGCAAGACGTCGGCAACAATGCGACGAAACACGCAACAATAGTCATCAATCGAAAAAATGATTGTGTGCGTTTATGGTTCATGCAAATGAGTCTACTCGTATCCCTCGTCCGTGCAATCGAGTATGATTCGCGGGCGCATCATGGCTGAATACAACGACAATCTCTGGGCACCGTGGCGAATGGAGTACATCCGTTCACTGGGTCCCGAATTGACCGACGAAGGCTGTTTCCTTTGCAAATATTGGCAGACACCCGAGGATGACCGCGCGAATCACGTGGTGTGGCGCGGTCAGTCGGCGTTTGTGGTGATGAACCGGTTCCCCTACACCAATGGCCACCTGCTCATCTCGCTCGCAGCGCATAAGGGCGACCTTTGCGAACTGACGGGCGACGAGCTGTGCGAGATGAACGCGCTCACGCGGGATGCGGTCACTCTGCTGCGCACGACGATCAAAGCACAGGGGTTCAACATTGGTTACAATCTCGGGCGATGCGCGGGCGCGGGCCTGCCCGGTCATCTGCACGGCCACGTGGTCCCGCGATGGCATGGCGACACGAACTACATGGCTGTATTGGGCGGAGCGCGAGTGATTCCAGATTCGCTGGATGCGCTGTGGAACGAGTTGGTGAAGAATCGGGCTGCTCATTGATGGAAGCCCCTCGCCCTAACTCGCATCCCAGGGGCGCGGCAGAGTCTATTCGACGGTCCAAAAACAACAGATAAGCAAGTGCAACATGAAAACTTACGCACGCAGAGAGCTCGAACTCGCGCCATACGCAATCAAATGCTCGCAAGCCGGTGAGCGCGTTCATCCGGAAACAGACGATCCGTTACGCGGCCCATTCGAGCTCGATCGCCATCGCATTATCGAGTGCACCGCTCTCCGTCGTCTTGAGCACAAGACGCAGGTCTTCCTCGCAGGCCGGCATGATCATTTTCGAACCAGGCTCACGCACACGTTGGAAGTCGCCCAGATCGCGCGGTGCCTCGCGGTGGCACTCGGTGCGAACGAATCGCTGGTTGAGGCGATCGCGCTGGCGCATGATCTGGGCCACCCCCCCTTTGGGCACGCGGGAGAGGTGGCACTACACGGGCTGATGTCGTCGCACGGCGGATTCAACCACAACCTGCACTCTCTACGCGTCGTCGACTACTTGGAACACCCGTTCCCTGCTTATCGCGGATTGAACCTGACACGCGAAACGCGCGCGGGGCTCGCCAGCCACGCGACGAACTACGACAGACCGCATGAGAATCGTATCGATACCAGCTCGGCCTCATCGCCGGATGGACGGTCACTTGACGCTCGGCCTTCCGTCGAATCGCAAATCGCCTCGCTAGCCGATCGCATCGCGTACAACGTACACGATCTGGAAGACGCGATCGGCGCGGGGTTGATTCACCTCGACAAGTTGGCCGGCGTGCGATTGTGGAAGCAGGCGTATGAGTTCCTGATCGAACGATTTCCACAGTCGAACATTCACCAGATTCGCCGTGCAGTTCTGGATCGAGTCTTAAACGCGATCGTTGCCGATGCGGTGGCCACTTCGACCCAAGAGCTCTCGAAGTTTGATTCGGCAGACAGCGTGCGCGACTCGGCCACATCTGTGGTGATCTTGTCTCCGTCCATGAACCGTGATGTAGACGGACTGGAGCAGTTCCTGATGGAACATGTCTATAAGCACCCCGAAGTGGCCACAATGGACGCAGCCGGCCGGCGAATGGTCTCGACATTGTTCGAGGTATTTCGTTCGCAACCGTCGAGCCTACCCGAGCGCTTCTTCTCGCGTGTAGAAGATCAGGGCTTGGACCGCGTGGTGTGCGACTACATCGCGGGGATGACGGATCGCTATTGCATCCGCGAGCACGAACGATTGGCGGCGACGACGTGGACGTAGAACACTCTTGCGTTCGCGCGAAGACGCCAACCCATGAAGATCGTGTTCATTACGTAAGGGGAATTACAATCGCAAAGTCGTTCAGTGCAACCGGTATCTAGCCGAGTTCGGTAGAACTCAAAAGCTGGGCGTTCTCGAGACTATTTCTGTAGCCTTACCATTTCGAATTACAATGTCTAATGAAGTCGAAGCATGGAAAAATTTCTCTTGCACATGGTATGTCCATCCGACGTCTTCGCGATAAGCTGGTTCACCAAGTTTCTGCAACAGGTCTAATGTCGTACTACCAAGAACCGCTGACTTAAACTCGGTGGAATAGCACATTCGACCACGGGTAATGTCGTCGCCGGACTTCCAACCTTGTTCGGTGAATGGAATCGCCCGCGTTTGATACCACGCATAGGCCAACGGTCCCCAGAACGGCGACAGGAAGAAGAGAAGGATGGCCAATTGCTTGGTGCGGTTGTACATCGCGAATCCTCATTTGTTTATCGGATTCACATAGGGGCCTATTCATTTCCGACAACCAATTCCGGCGACCAAATCAGCGTTTGCAGGTAATGCGAAAAATGTAGAAGCGGTCTGGTAGATGGCATTTCAACCTGAATCGGAAGCATCATGGTGTTCTTCATAATCTCGATTTCCGCAGGCTGGAGCGGCCAGGGTTGGTGCAGGATTTCGGCTCGATAGAGTCGATTGCGTTTGTCGTTGGCGTACAGGCAATACCGCTCCGTGAGCCAATGCTCAAGCGAGCCCTGAGATGAGATTTTGGATGGGCCGATGGGTTTGTAGCGAGCATGAAAGCAAGCGGCTGATTTACTTGCGACGCGATCGGACTTGTACTCGATGTTCTCGTTCTGGCGGTGAAGCTGAATACGCGCCCGATAGTAGTTGAGGTGAAACCAGCGGCGGGCGATTGCGATCGTGAACGCAGCCGGAGCGTCGAGACTGATAAAGTAAACGCCGGGTTTATCTTCGTAACGAACATAGGTTCGCACGTTGATTTCGGGAAAACTCGATGTGCCCGAGATCGGCGGAAAACCTCGAAGGCGAATCCCGCTCATCCAAAAAGGGACAATCGCCAACCATGCAGCGCCGTCGAATGTGTCGAGCGTGAGATGCTGCGGGATGACCGGTGCAAGCTGTCGCGGCTCAATCGGCCAATGAATGAAGAGAAGGTCGCGCCACGTCTGCGTCATGATCCACGGTCGTTTCGGAACGGGCCAAGGGCGGTGATCTGTTCGGCGCAGAATGTCGCGGGGACAGTCGACCGCCAAACGCGGCGCTAATGACTCTCGAACGAAATTCATGGTCGATCTCCGGCGAGGATGACGCTGGTCCACGCAGAAGCCGATCCGTGCCCGTAAGTCAGCCAAGCAAACACCAGCGACCTATGAATTCATACGACGCAATCCGGGATGTAGCCAAGGCCATGCGCGAGTTTTGAAAAGGCGATTGTTTTGAAATGTTCGCGATTATTGAAAGATGACTCACCCAATGAAGCGGCCCGGTAAGTTTGCACTCACCGGGCCGCTTTCGGAACAGCGTTCATCCTTTTCTGGACAGCTTCAATCCCTTCGGATGACCCGCATTATGGACACTGGTTCGGCTCCAGCGGCGGGCACGCAGTCCCGTCGCCTTGGAACACGTCGCCGCCATCGATGCATGTATACGACGTCGTGATAGTGCATGACGAACCGTCACAGCATGCACCGGTAGGACAAGCCACGTTGCAGAGACCGAAGCATGGATTGGTACCGGCGAACGCCTGCAGCACAGCCAGAATGTCATCGATGTTGATCACTCCCTGGCCCGTGCACGGCGGATGAATATCGGAGGCCGGACAACTCGCGTAATTCGAGAATCCCTGCAATACGCAAAGGATATCATCCAGATTCGGCGGGATGCAGTCGCAGTTCACGTCGCCGTACTGGATCGGCTGACTGGTGCAGACGCCGCACAAACACTTGTTGCAAGTGCAGACGTCCATGTCGTCGCAATCCTGATCGCTCGTACACTGCGCTTCGCAGCCGTCACCGATTCCGTTGCCGTTGCAATCGCCCGTGCCCGGCGGACAGTCGACGCCGTCACCCTGATAATCACCATTGAGCAGGGTGCATACGTCCTCCGGAACTTCCACACACCCCTGCGCCAGATTGGTATCCGTGCACGCACCATGTGGAAGCGCACAGCACTGGTCCGGCGGGAAGTAGAGCAGACACAGTTCATCACCGAAGTCGAGCAGATCGATCATACCGTCGCAGTTGACGTCGCACTCGGCGATCTGCGGACCTGAACAATCGACGCAATTGCCGACGATGAGAATGTCATTCTGGTCGATGTCGCCGTCATTGTTGACGTCGCCATAACAGCACGGACAGGTTGGTTCATTCGTACAACCCGGGTCGGCGCAGTCGGTGAGTCCGTCACAATCGTTGTCGATCATGTCGGTACAATTGGCTCCCGCTACTTCACCCGACGGCGCACCGCAGTCAGCCGGACAATTGCACGGATCTTCACCACTTGAGCACGAACCGTCGCCGCACAGGCAATCCGGATCGGCGGCACAATCAAGATCGGCACAGTCGATGCGCGCGTCGCAATCGTTGTCCAATCCGTCGGTACAGTTCGTTCCCGGAGTTTCCGAAGCCGCAGGCGGGCCGCAGTCAGCCGGACAAGTACAAATTTCGCCAGGCAGACAAACGGTGTCACCGCACAAGCAATTCGGATCTGTCGCGCAATCGGGATCAGCGCAGTCGACAGGACCATCGCAATCGTTGTCGATACCGTCGCCGCACGTCGTGCCCGGAACTTCAGAGAACGCAACCGGACCGCAATCGATGCCGCAGGTGCACGGGCTCTCCGGCGGCGCACAAGTACCGTTGCCGCATCCACAGACCGGCGTGGCCGCACAGTCCATGTCCGCGCAATCGGTCAATCCGTCGCAATCGTTGTCGATGCCATCTGCACATAGTCCCGCTTCACTGATTGCGGGCGGTCCGCAGTCAGCAGGGCAGCTGCATGGATTCTCAGGAGGTGCGCACACGCCATCGCCACAACCGCAGGCCGGATCCGTCGCACAATCAGGATCAGCGCAATCGATCGGTCCGTCACAGTCGTTGTCGATGCCATCGGCACAGCGTCCCGTTTCAACGATGGCTACCGGGCCACAATCACCTGGGCAGTTGCACGGATTCTCAACTGGGCCGCTGCAAATACCGTCTCCGCACATGCAGAGCGGATTGCCCACACAATCGGTATCGGCGCAGTCGATCGGGCCATCACAATCGTTGTCGATGCCATCGCCGCATAGACCGATTTCGCTGACGACCGGCGGCCCACAATCCGGTGCACACGTACACGGATTCTCCGGCGGCGCACACGTACCATCGCCGCAGAGGCACGCTGGATTCCCGGCACATCCCGGATCGGCGCAGTCGATAAACGTGTCGCAGTCGTTATCAATTCCGTCGATGCAAGTTGGGCCAAAACCTTCCGGCGGCGGCAGACCGCAGTCCGCCGGGCAATTACATGAATTCTCACCCGTGTCACAGGTTCCATTACCGCAACCGCTGCACAACGGATCGGTCGCGCAATCCGGATCACCGCAATCACTCGGCCCGTCGCAATCGTTGTCGACACCGTCGCCGCACGTGCTGCCGGGAACTTCGCTTGCGGGTGGTGTCCCGCAATCAACGCCACAAGAGCACGTGTTCTCGCCGCAGATCGGTGAGCAGATCGTGTCACCACAAATGCACTCGCACGGATCAGGTACGCCGTTTCCATTCAAGTCCGGCGTCAGTCCGAACGCGATATCGTGGAAGTCCGGAACGGAGTTCGAATTGCAGTCCGGCGATACGTCGAGCGCGTCCAGATCGTCATTGGCTGCGAATCCAGCTCGAATAGTCGCCAAGCCGAGGTTTTCGGCCGCAATGAAAATGCCCGGGGGGGTTCCGGGAGGCGCACCGGGAGGCGGTGGGACCAGAATATCGCCGGGCGAAATCGGCAGCCCTTGCAGGCTATCGAGAAGACCTATCACCGCCGAGCCGCGGCGTACGGAGAAGAAAACCATGTCGCCGAGCGCACAGGGGCAAATGCCGCCGCATGGCCCCCAACCATAAATAGGTGCCGCCTGAAATCCGACGCAACCGTTTTCGGCGATGGCAAGTGCATCGAGGTCGTCCGTGTCGGGACCAAAAATGTCCAAACCAAGGGCGGGCGGAAAGGCATACACACCAAACCCACCGGCAGCGCCGAGCGGTTTGAAATTAATCGCACCACCGCCACCCGCCAGGTTGGCCGCCGAAGAACCGGAGTTAACCGGCGGGCCTTCGATTGGATCGGGATACGGTGCGTCGAGTGAAAAATAAACGAACATACCCGCTGGCGGAGGAACTGGCGCCATATCAACATCGAGCGCGTCGAGATTGGACCCTGGTTCTCCTCCCACAGGAATACCAGGAACGGGTGGAAGCGGTTCCACCAAACCAAGTCCATTCAGCGGACCAAGGAGTGAACCGCCGGGAGGAGCAAGTCCATTCCCGTCAAAAAGCAGCCCGTTGCCCGGGAGAGGTACGGCCCCGGGCGGCACCGGACCAAGCGGCATCGCACCCGGCGGAAAGCTCGAATAAATGTCAGCCGCAGCTTCAAACAAAGGCGGCGCAGCCTGTGTAGCCACTGTTGGCGGAAATGCGACGAGTGGACCCACGCCGACGGCAAACTCGTCTACCGAAAATGTCCACACTTCGGGAAACGGCGCACCTGGACGCAACAACCAATCCAAGCCAAACGACAGCGCATCCACCTCGACAAAATCCGGTACACCGGTTCCGGCGATGGGGCCTGCATAGGCAGGCAACCCTAAATGAGGCGGCGCGCCACCCGGCGGCCCAGCCAGGATGATGGTGCCAGGCACTGGCAGCGGACCCGGCGCCGGTAGAAATGGGGCCGGCGGAGTCGATGCAACGAGAATGTCCCCCTCGGTAATGGGGATCGCAGGAGGAAAAGTGTCGGGTACTCCTTTGGGAGGCCCTTGAAACTCGACCGAGAAACTTGGCTGGGCATGCGCCGACCAGCAAAGGGTCAGCACGGCGCAGCCGGCGAGTAAAACACGCGACGACCTAAACATGACAAGATCCTCCCCAAAAAACGGCGCGACGATCGCGCGACGAACCCCTGCATCGATTCGCAAACCAAAAAAATAAATATGAAACGCTACAAGAACGCCTTGGGATGACATCAGGCAAAAAGAGACTGTTGCCTATTTGGAGTCACCCCGACACCCCTGCGCACACGCTGAGCCGAACCCCCTTCAGCCACTTTTTCGCGCGTGTCGCAGCCCTTCTCCGTACCTATCTGATTCGCGCAATGCTAACGCAACCGTTTGCGGGGGTCAACGATTATCAGACGATGATTCCACGAATTTCGTGCGGAAAATCGCACAATCCTCGTCGCTTGCAACCCTAACATATACCTAATATCTTCTCGTGAGGAATTCCCATGAAGATGCGCTCGCTCGACAACCCTCCAAACCCATACCTTTCGCAGCACGCGGAATGGCTGGAGCCGCCGCCCACAGCGAAGCTCGAAGTCTACGAAGAGACTGCCGCATCGATTCTCTCAAAAAATGACAGCCCTGATATCCCGTTTGAATGGTCGGTGAATCCTTATCGCGGATGTCAGCACGCGTGCGCCTACTGCTATGCGCGGCCCTATCACGAGTATCTGGGCTACGGAGCGGGAACCGATTTCGATTCAAAGATCGTCGCGAAAGTCAATGCGCCGGAGCTCCTCGAAAAAGAGATCACTCGCCGCAAATGGAAGAAACAACACGTGCACTTTTCCGGCATTACCGATTGCTATCAGCCGCTGGAGGCAAGTTACGAGCTCACGCGTCGGTGCCTCGAAGTTTGCCTGCGCCATCGCAACCCGGCCGGCGTGATCACCAAGAGCTTTCTGGTCGTACGCGACATCGACCTGCTGAGCGAATTGAATCGTGTGGCGGGCGCGTTTGTGTACTTGAGCATACCGTTTGCGGACCACGAGCATTCGAAGCTGATCGAACCGCAGGCACCGCCACCGCAACGGCGCTTCGAGGCAGTTCGACGACTCAGCGAAGCTGGAGTGCCGGTGGGTGTCATGATGGCCCCGATCATTCCGGGGCTGAACGACAAGGACGTTGCCCGCGTGCTTGAATCAGCCGCCGAAGCAGGGGCAACGTCAGCCGGATTCACTGCATTGCGGCTGGCCGGAAGCGTGAAGGACGTTTTTCTTTCGCGCCTGCACGATGCATTTCCACTGCGCGCGGAGCGTGTCATCCATGGGATACGCGAGATGCGCGGCGGCGCGATGAACGAGTCGCAATTTGGCAAACGCATGCGCGGCGAAGGCCCGTACTGGGAGAGTTTTCGCGACCTGTTCAATCTCCACAAGAAGCGGCTGCACCTGGATCGACTCACCATGCGCGATCGCATCGCCGAAGATGAACCGCCAAGGTCGAACGGACCGCTCGTGCAATTGTCCTTTGATTTCTAGTGCCTACGACGACTCGCGAGCCGCACAAGCAGTAACGAGTCTGTAACAAAAACACCTTCGATACTGTGCGAGAATTCGGATTATCGAATTCCGCGCGAAGACTCATTCGCAGCGCGCACCTCGCTTCGTAGCGAAACTGCATCGTCAACGCTCGTTATGTCCGCATATTACGTATCGACTCTGTAGCACGTGTTTGCAGGTGACAGGATGCGGCACACGTCAGCGTCCCATCTTGGCCGTTCGATGCGTCGGTGCGGTGCTTGACAGTCCCTTGGTGTGCGTTATCAATGCTCTGCCATGCTGCGAACGCGTCGGCGCTGCGAATCGCGGCGAGTCTCGGCTTGATTCAAGATCGCATTGGAATGATGACATGATTCAAGTGGATAACCTGACGAAGCGATACGGCTCGTTTGTCGCGGTGGACAACATCTCGTTCACTGTGGAGCGCGGCGGCGTGGTCGGCTTTCTCGGCCCCAACGGCGCGGGCAAGACGACGACGATTCGCATTCTCACCTGCTATCAACCGGCCACCGGCGGTACAGCCAGCATCGGCGGTTTTGACGTGTTCAAAGATTCGCTCGAAGTGCGTCGCCGAGTTGGTTATCTGCCTGAAGCTGCTCCGCTCTATCCCGAAATGCGAGTGCGGGAATACCTGCATTTTCGCGGGAAATTGCGGGGTTTGTCGCGACCGCAACGCACGTCGGCCATTAGACATGTGGCTGAGCGCTGCTGGCTGGGTGAGTTCATCGATCGACCGATCGGCCAACTCTCGAAGGGCATGCGGCAGCGCGTGGGATTAGCCGACGCGATCATGCACGACCCGGAAGTTCTCATTCTCGATGAGCCGACCGTCGGCTTGGACCCGACGCAGATTCGCGAGACGCGAAACCTCATTCAGGAGTTGGGCCGACATCACACTATTCTCTTGAGCTCGCACATTCTTCACGAAGTCGAGCAGGTCTGCTCGCGGACGATCATCATCGCGGGCGGAAAAATTCGCGCGAGCGGTTCGCCGCAGGAGCTGCGTGACCAGATCGGCGCGGGTGCGAGAGTGGTCGCAGAAATGCGCGGGCCGAAAGAAGAAGTGGAGAAGAGCGTTCGCGCGTTGGAAGGAATCCAGAAGGTCGATGTCTCGATGATCGATGGCTGGGCACGACTCAGCATTCAACCGAAATCGAACATCGACATTCGCGAAGATTTGTACAAGTTGACGACCTCCAAGGGCTGGTCGCTGCGCGAGATTCATCGCGAAGGCGCTACGCTGGAGGATTACTTCATCAAGGTGACGGCGGGGATGGAGAACTAAATCTCCTGTCGCAGTCGGGCTTGTCGCTTGATTGCCACCCGATTTGAAAAGAGACGGCTGTATGAACACAGTTGCTGCATTAGGTCAGCGCGAGCTCGGCGCGTACTTCCTCTCGCCGATCGCTTACGTGGTCACCGCGATCTTTCTGGTGATGACGGGACTTGCGTTCGCGCTGGGGAATTTCGTGTCCGGCGGCGAGGCCTCACTAAGACCTTTACTCGACGGCTGGATGGTCGTGTTCCTCGTCTTTCTGCTCCCCATGTTCACGATGCGTCTGATGAGTGACGAACTGCGCACGGGAACGATCGAAACGCTGATGACAGCCCCTGTCACCGACACGCAGGTGATCCTCGGCAAGTTCCTCGGCGCTTTCACCTTCTACCTTGTTCTGCTGGCGACCATGCTGGTCTATCCGTTCATCCTTTCCATCTACGCCCACGACCTGGATTGGAAGTTGATTTTCTGCAACTACCTGGGCCTCATACTGCTCGGTGCGTTGTATATCTCAGCGGGACTCTTTTTCAGCTCGTGCTCGAAGCATCAAGTGATCGCGGTCCTGCTCACGGTGGCCGTGCTTCCGCTGATGACGCTGGCCGCAGAAAAATTGGCGCAGAATATCGATGGCATTCCCCGAGCGGTTCTGCAGCATCTTTCGATTTACTCGCACTATCGTGATTTCGTTCGCGGACGGTTGGAGTTGAACCACGTGGTCTTCTTCCTGACGTCGACGTTCTTTTTCCTGTTCCTGACGGTCAAGCGGTTGGAGATGCGGCGATGGCAGTAGTAACAGCAAAATCCAGTGCGTCCGCAGACGGGCGAAAGCTGTGGGTTGGCGCCAACGTCTTGTTCATGACGCTGGTGGCGATCGGCTTGGTCGGCGCGTTGCAATACCTCGGCGTCAGCTTGCCGATGCGGTGGGATATGACCTCGTCGGCGCTCAACAGTTTGAGCGACGGCTCAGAGAATCTCGTTCGCGGCCTCGACAAGAACGTCCGACTCACTTCGCTGTATTTCAAGACAGACCTCGAAGAAGAAGATCAACAGCGTTACCGCCAAGCCGTTGAAAACCTGCTGACGCTCTACGAATCAAACAACCGCTCGAAGGTTCGCGCGGAGTGGATCAATCCCCTGTCAGACCTCGAGAAGATGAAAGAGCTCATGGGGCGGATGCGCACCAAGACCGCCTACAAAGACGACATCGAGAAATACAAGGCACACATCGAAACCTTCAAGACACTGGAGCCGCAAATCGCCACGCTGCTCCAGGCTGAGGTCAGCAAGGTTCGCGAACTGACAACCGGCGCGATGGGTGAAAGTCCGGAACGCAAAGTCTTGTCGCCGATCGAAAGTCTCTGCACGCAACTATCCGGCGAACTCGATTCAACTCGCGAGCAGGCGCTCTCGTTCAGTGCAGACGAGGAGCCTCAATACTCCGCAGCCATCAGCGAGATCAAGCGGCTGTATCGCACAATGACCGATCGTTTGAAAAAGCTCGCAGACTATGCCAATGGCGAGGTTACGCGCGGCGGGACGCTGTCAGCCGGCGCGATGGACTATCTCAAAGGCATTGGCGGCAGAAGCTCCAGCCTCGTGACGTCGCTCGAGGACGAAGCAAAGAAGCTCGACACGCTCGAGCCGCTCAAGCTCGACAACGTTTTGCGCGAACTGCGTCCGAATGGAAACCCCATCCTCGTCGAGACCGACGAAGAAGCGATGATCGTCGACTTCGAAAACGTCTTCCCGGCGGTCGACCCGAACGCGGTGGGCCGCGTCGGTTTCTCGCGACGAGCGTTCAAAGGTGAGGAGCAGCTTACCTCGGCCATCCTGCGAATCACGCACAAAGAGCAAACCGCAATCGTGTTCGTGCGATATGGCGGCTCACCATTGTTCTTCGGCGGCATGCCCGGACGCGGCGGTGCGCCCTACATGCAGATGAAGAAGCAACTCGAAGACGCGAATTTCGTCGTCGAGGAATGGGACCTGAAGGCCTCCACCGAGTTGCCGAAGATCGACCCCGCCCCGACGAAGATGATCTTCGTGGTTCTTAAGCCGACACCGCCCGAGCGCAATCCAATGATGGGTCAACAGCAGCCGCCCGATCCGCCATTCGCGGAGCCGCATCGACAGGCGCTGCTCAAGGCGCTTGGCGAGCATCCGCGTGCAATGTTTATCGCCGGTTGGGAGCCGACACCGGGTATGAACCCGATGCAGCCGATGCCCATGCCGTCGAGCTATGAATACAATGACTACCTAAAATCGACCTGGGGGGTCTCGGTCGATACGGCCCCGCTGCTGGTTCAGTTCGGCAGCATCGCGCCGGGCAAGTACATGCCCACGCGGCAGAACTTCTTCAGTCTAGAGGATGTTGTGACCGGCGACCACGCCATTGTACAAGGAGCGCACTCACGACTGGTCGCGCTGCCTTTCTGTGCACCGCTGACGATGGAAAAAACTCCCGACGGCGTGAAGCTCGAAAAACTAATCTGGCAGCCCGCGAAGGACGGCGTGTGGGGCATCAAGAGCTTGCAAAAGTATCAGGAGCAGCAGAACGATCAGGAATACCTCACCAAGGTCGAAGGCGATCTGGAAGGCCCGTTCGACCTAGCTGTTGCGGGCACTAAAGATGGTGCAAAGATGGTCCTCATCAGCTCGCGCGATTTCGCGGAGGACTCCGTGGCTTTTGCGCGGCAGATGGCTATGACAGCCGAAGGGTTAACGCTGCGAAACGCGAACCCCGGCAACTCCACGCTGTTCATCAACTCGATGCATTGGCTGAACGACAACACGCAGTTTTTGAACATCGGCAAGCCGATCGACGCAGCCGTGTTGGCGGTTGATCCAAAGGCCGAAACCAAAGTGAAAGTCGCAACGATTGTTTTGTGGCCCGCGTTGGCGCTCCTCTGCGGCGGCGTCGCGTGGTGGATTCGACGCAGGTAAGAACGATGAATGTCAAGACCACCCTACTGTTGTTAGTTGCTCTCGTCTGCTGTGCCGCCGGCATCTACGTCGTCAAGACGAAAGAGAAGTTCGGAACGCCGGCGACCGAGAAACCCAAGGTCGAAACTCCTCCCGGCGTGAAGAAGCTCATCACCGAGGAACTCGGCGAGATCCGCAAAGTCGTCGTACAGCGAGCCGGCAGTGAACCGTGGACATTTGAAAAGCAGCCCATCGCAGAGGGCGACACCGCGACCAAATGGTGGATGACTTCGCCGATGAAGTTCGTCGTCAACCAGAACGACATCACCAGCCTGTCGAACAAGATCAAGGATTTGCAATACGAGATTTCGTACAAATCCGGCCAGGCAGGCGTGACCCCCGCGAGCGCCGGTCTCGAACCCGCCGAGGCGACCGTCAGCATCACCGACGACAAGGGAAAGACTTACGACGTCGAATTCGGCAAAGCCCAATCCGATCAAACGGTCTACGTTCGCCGCAAAGGCGCGGGCGAGATCATCGTCGGCAAGACCACTTCGAAGAATCTGGTCAAAGCCAAGGCAGCCGAGTATCGCGACACCCTGCTCTGGACGTTCAAGCCCGATCAGGCAACGCGACTTGAGTTCACCGATAGGACGAACCCGGCCGCGCCGACAACGACCGTGTTGGTGAAAGCGGACGGCAAGTGGGCGTTTGAGTCGCCGACCGCCGCGCGTGCGACAGCAAAGGTCGACGACATGGTGCGTGCACTGAGCGCGTTGCGCGTGTCGCAGTGGCTGGGCGATCAGGGTGAGCAAGTCGCGAGCTACGGTTTCAACCCGCCGGCGTGGACGATCAAAGCCACCGTCACCGAAGAAGTTTCGGTGAAATCCGATACGCCTGCTGCCACGGACAACGACAACGCCGCCCCAGCCGAGCCGAAGACGGAAAAGAAAGAGAAGACGTATGTGGTCGAAATCTCCGATCGCTCACCCATCGGCGAAGACACCAAAGCTTATCTCCGCGTCGGTGGCGAACCTGCTGTGGCCACTCTGATGAAGGCGACCACCGATCGCCTCAAGCCGGTGATGAACGAATGGCGCGACATGAAACTCACCAGCGCCCTCACCAGCGACAACGTTAAGCAGGTTTCACGCATCGAGATCCGCAACAAAGACGGCTCGCTAGCATTGGCGAAGAAAGACGACGCCTGGGTCATCGAAGGCAGTAATGCACGTGCGGAAGACTCTGCCGTGAGCGAGTTGATCAAGTCGATCACGGACTTGAAGGCTGTTTCATTCACGGACGGCGAAAAGATCGACGAGGCCAAATACGGCCTGACCAATCCCACCGCCGAAGTTCGCCTCACTATCACCGGCATTGACGAGCCTGAACGCATCATCGTGGGCGGATCGACCGACGCATCGACGAACCTCCTCTCTTATGTACGCCGCAACGACTCAGCCGTCGTCGGCAAAGTCCGCGTGGCTGACCTTGCCAACATCACGCGCGGGCCGAATGCATATCGTGACCGAAAGTTTCTCGACCTGACCGGCGGCAAGATCGAACGACTCGACGTGTCGGCGAACAACCGTTTCGGCGAAGGGAAAATCGAAGTTGGCCTTACGCAAACCGACGGCACGTGGTCGATGGCCGCACCAGTGGCTGCGAAGATACGCGACGAAGTAGTTAAGAAACTCGCGGAGGCGCTGGTCGTGCTGAAAGCACAGGCGGTCGTCGATGACAAAGGCAACGTCAGCGCGTTCGGGCTCGATCAGCCCCAGGCGACGTTGAAGATCGGCTACAAACCGCCGGTCGAGTTCCGCGTGGAGGCGGTTAAGGACGAGAATGGTCAGGAGAAAAACGTCTCCACCGAGATTCAGCCGCCTACGCAGACGATCGAGTTGCAACTCACACAGCATGACGGCAAGTTCTACGGCAAACGAGCCGATCGCCCCACCATTTACGAACTGACTTCGGAGTTCTACGAACAATTGTTCGCCGAGTTCCGCGCCAGCGACGTCTTCTCGTTCGACGACACCAAGGTCACCGAGTTTTCCATTCGCAACGGCGCGACCACGCACGCCTTCGAAAAGAAGGACGGAAAGTGGAAATACAAGGCTGAGCCCGATCTCCCCTTCGACACCAAGAAAGTTCAGAACCTGCTGCTGCAGTTGAAGGACCTGCGCAGCGATCGCTTCGTCGCGCACACCTCCGGCGACTTGGCGAAGTTCGGCCTCGACAACCCGGCTGAAGAATTGGTCGTGATCATCGACAAGGACCCGCCGAAGAAGCTGCTTGTCTCCGGCAAATCCGCGGCCAACGATCCCGCCAAAGGAAACTTTGCGACAGTGCCGGGACAGGAAGGCATCTTCCTTTTCACGCCTGACACGGTGAAGCGTTTCCAAGTCACGCTGTCTGCTCTGGAATAAGTTGCGAATTCTGGCGTGAGATTCGACACGAAATTCTAAGTACGGTTGAGTTTGGGGTACCGCTGTTCCAGCACGCATTCAGCGATTCTAATTGCTCTATTTTCTCTGCCAATTGGCAAAGAAGTGAATCAATTCCACCCTTAACGTCTTTCAACTGAATAGTTCATAAATCGATTGACAATTAATTGTTGAGCGTCATTTCGTTTTCCACTGGAAATCCGTGCAGTGCTGCACTATATTATTCAAGGGAAGGCTCGATAATTAACACGCCAATCCTGATTTAGCACGCCAATGGTTGGGGAAGCGTGCAGTGTCCTAAGTCAGGCCCACGGCGATGAAGCCTTCAATATCGTTTTGAAATTCGCTGGTGATGGATCGGGTTCACGGGTGAATTGAAAACGCGCGTCAGTAAATCTTCGTAGCCAACGACGCGAAATGCTGGGGTTTCCCGATCGTGGAGGTTGTCGATGGGTGTTCGACATCATATCAAAGCCTTGGTCATCGATGATGATCCCTCGATCTGCAAAACAGTATCCCTTTTATTGGAAGACCACGGGTACATGCCGGTGGCCTTCACCGACCCGGACGAAGCCATCTCGGCCGCCGACAATGAGTCGTTTCAACTCGCTTTGATCGACCTGCGCATGCCCGCGATGGACGGCGTCGAAGTCGTGGAGCGGCTCAAGAAGATCGATGAGCGCATGAGCTGCATCGTCATGACAGCCTATCCCGATCTGGATAGTGCGACCGAGACGATGCGACGCGGCACGTGCGATTACATCGCCAAGCCCTTCAAACAGGAAGAACTCCTCGCAGCCGTCGAGCGCGCCTGCCAGCGCATGGGCATCATCTACACCAATGAGCAGGAGTTGAACCGCCTGATCGGCCAGCGCATCCGCAGCCATCGACTCGGCCAGAACCTGACGTTGCGGCAGTTGTCCGACCGAACAGATCTCACAACATCGCAGCTATCGCAGGTTGAGCTGGGCAAGAACGCGGCTTCGGTGTGGGCGCTGGCGAGAATCAGCAATTCGCTTGGCTTGCAAGTTTCAGAATTGCTCAACGGGCTGTAGTCGGGAGGCGGGTGAAACTCGCCTGCTATTCATTCGCAAGAATCACTTCTTGGAATTAGTGAGGCGTTTGCGCAAGTAATCCGCGCGGGCGATCGCCCGATCTTCGTCATCCATCAACTTACCGCATAGCTTCTGCAGGTGTGCGTCCTGCACGTGCAGGAAAATCTCGTTCAGCGTCTTCGCATCAAACTCATTGAATCGACCCATGTGCAGGCCCATGCGAATAGGCGAAAGCAGCGCCAGCGTTTCCTGACTGGTGATACGTCGAGCGTTGACCAGCACGCCGTACGATCGCCAGATGGTGTCGTCCAGAATATGCGGGCGGTGTTTTGCGAGCGACTCGCGGGCGGCCCGTTCGTATTCCACCACTTTGGGGATGGTCCGCTTGGCGAACGTCTCCACGATTTCCTCTTCCGATTTGCCAAGCGTGGTTTGATTGGAAACCTGATAGAGATCGCCGATGGTGTCGGTGCCCTCGCCAAAAACGCCGCGAACAGCCAACCGCATATCCTTAGCCGCCCGGGCGACACGCTCGATTTCCTTGGTCAACTTAAGCGCGGGCAGGTGCAGCATGAACGAAACGCGAAGCCCCGTACCGAGATTCGTCGGGCAGGCGGTCAAATAGCCCAATTGCTTATCGAAAGCGAAATCGAGCGACCCACTTAACGCGTCATCGAGGTCGTTCACTTCTTCCCACAACGAATCGATCTGCAGCCCACTCCGCAATGCCTGTATGCGTAGGTGGTCTTCTTCGTTGATCATCAACGCGCGAGTCTCCTGGGCCGAAATGGTTACGCCGCGAACGCCGTCGCTCAGCGCATGCTGCCGGCTGATCAGGTGTCGTTCGACCAGCATCTCGCGATCGAGCAGGTCCGTTTCTTCCATGTCGACGAGCGCGTTGTCATCGGCTTCGGGTAGCGACGTGATGGCGCTTGAAATGCTGCGATAGATTTCGGCGCGGTCATCCGCCCCAGCCGCGGAAAGGAAAGGGTAACCCGACAGATTCCGCGCGAGGCGAATGCGCGAAGAGATCACGATGTCGGACATGGGTCCAACTCCGCGAAGCCATTCGCCGGTGCCGCGACAGAGTTTATCGAAGTTCATGCCGTTTCCATCGATCGTATCTGGTCTCGAACCCGGGCCGCGAGCTCGTAGTTTTCCTGCTCGATCGCCTCCTGCAATTCTCGCTGCAATCGGTTGAGACCGGCTTTCTTGCGAGCGACCGGATCCACGGACTTGCCGGGTACCTTGCCCACGTGAAGCTTGGCGCCTTCGTGGGCACGTTCAATCAACGGCATCAGTTGCGCGCGAAAGGCCACGTAATCGTGCGGACAGCCAAGTACACCTTTCAACTGAAACTCGCGGAACGAAATGCCGCAATGCTCGCAAACCGTATCGTCCCCCGCGCCGATGCCGGCCTTCTGCTTGATGAACTCCTGAATGATCGCAGCCGTCGGTTGATGATGCTTGATGATGACGTGCTCTTTCTGGGCGCAGGCCTCGCAAAGGTGACGTTCACGCTTCTCCGGAACTGTGTCCGTGATGTGAACGGTCGCCTTTGCTTTCTCGCAGAGCTGACACGTGTAATCCATGGTTTGGAAGCCTCAGAATCGCCGCTTCTTTCCTGAATTTTATTCTATGAATCGACTTATGCATCGTCAATTTTCAGGGCCTGTCTGCACTTTCTGCGTGTTCATCGACTTGATAGGCAGCCACGCAGCCCGGCGCTTCGGTCACCTCGACTTTATAAATCGTGCACCAGCCAGCCTTTTGGATCGAGTGCAGCACAAACTGCGCGACGATTTCAGCAGTGGGAATAGCGCCGGATAGCGCAGGATTTGTGTTCAGGTCAGTGTGGTTCAATGCGCTGAGCGTCTCCGTCAACGCAGCCTGCACCGCCACGAAGTCCACAACCATCGCCAACCGGTCCAGTTTCCGACTCCGAAAAAACGCACGAACGTGCCAGTGGTGGGAATGGGGTAACTCCCAGACGCCATCCGGCATGAGAACGTGATGCTCTGCGGTGAAGCTGTGTTCGACCGTGACCGTGAACATGCGGGCCAATGTAAACGATGGACTGTGGTCGGGGAATGGATGTCACCGCTTGTTGCAGCCACGTTCAGACCTCGCGCATTTCGATTACAATTCTGCTCGAATGAGTTCTAGACCATCGACAAC
This sequence comes from uncultured Phycisphaeraceae bacterium, assembly GCA_964494205.1. Classification (GTDB taxonomy): domain Bacteria; phylum Planctomycetota; class Phycisphaerae; order UBA1845; family UBA1845; genus JBBTCX01. Next base: position 119,456 of record CAZBRD010000008.1, read on the forward strand.
GGGCTCCTCACCTCTGGCCGTCATTCCGGCCTCGCGAGCGCGCGCGGTGACGCGCGGGCTGTTGTGGCTTGCTCCGGCCTTCTTGCTTGGCGTTGTGCTTCGGGTCATCGTGCACGAACTCTGGATGAGCGAACCGGGCATGCGAAGCTGGATTGTGGAGCTGAGCCTTTGGATGGCGTTACTGCCGTTGCCGCTTGTCACGTTATCACTGTTGTTCGCAGGATTGCGATGGCTGTTGCTGGGTCTCTGGCCGGGTCCCGTCGGTTTTTTCGGCTACGAAGATCGGCTGGAAGCGCGACTCGGCTCCTTCGGCACGCGCGTCTACGACTTGCCGCGCCTGCGAGTGCGGTATTTCTTTGAACTCGACGATGAAGTAGAAGACGGTGGATTCGAAGCTTACCTGCCGGAAGAAGAGCAGATCGAAAAGTACCTTCCGCGAATGGATCATCCGCGATCAGCCCAGCCGATCCACCAGATAATTATGCGATACGCAGCGGGCTCGGAAGACCGACTGGCTTCACAGCTGCGCCCTGCCACTGAACGCTGGCGATCTCTGAAAACTCCGTCAACACAAAAAGAATAGTGCGCCTGGAACCAACCAAGCGCACTATGTTTCGTTACCAATCAACGTTGGCTGGGCCCGCCCACAAGGGCAGGATTACATCAGGTCTGCGGCATGCGCTCAAGGATATGGTCCGCCAGACCGTAGGCCAAGGACTCCTGCGCATCCAGCCACTTGTTGCGATCGCAGTCCTTTTCAACCTTGTCCATCGGCTTACCAGAGCGCGACGAAAGAATCGCATAAAGCGCCTTTCGCAGGCGGATAATCTCTTCCGCCTCGATCGACAGATCGGTCGCAGACCCCTGCATCACGCCGCCGAGCAGCGGCTGGTGCAGGAGCATGCGCGAGTTCGGCAACAGATATCGCTTACCCTTCGCACCGCCGCACATGATGATCGCGCCCATGCTGGCCGCCAATCCCACGTTGTACGTCGCGACGTTGCAGCGGAGGTACTGCATGGTGTCATAGATCGCCAAACCGGCCGAGACTGAACCGCCGGGGCTGTTGATGTAAAAGTGGATGTCCGCCTTGGGGTCCTCATTGGAGAGGAACAGCAATTGCGCGATGATCAGGTTGGAAATCTCGTCGTCGATGCCGCCGGTAAGAAATACGATGCGGTCCTTGAGAAGCCGCGAGAAGATATCCATCTCGCGCTCGCCACGACCGGTTGATTCAATGACAAACGGTACTCGTTGATTGATCGCACCCATGTTCACTCTAGCTCCGTGTGGGAGGTATTGCGTCTTGAATTCTCGGCAGATCAAATCACTCAATCTGCCTTACGGTTTCGAATGAAGCTGTAGGGTGGGTGCTCAGCACCCACCAGTTCTGGTCTTAGTGAATCGCCGAAGGGCCTAGTTCTTTCTTCTTCTTGCCTGTGCTTTCGTCGAGAATCTCGTCGACCAAACCATACGCCAATGCTTCCTGCGCCGTGAGGAAACGATCGCGCTCGGTGTCTTCCGCCACCTGCTTCACGTCCTTGCCCGTGCACTTGGCGATGATCCCGTTCAATCGATGCTTGTCACGCAGGACTTCCTCAGCCTGAATCCGGATATCCTCAGCCTGGCCGGTAATACCGCCATACGGCTGATGCAGCATGACCTTGGCGTTGGGAAGAATGAATCGCTTCCCTTTGGTGCCCGCCATCAGAATGATGGCTGCCCCGCTGGCCGCCTGCCCGATGCAATACGTCGCCACCTCCGACCCCATGAATTGCATGGTGTCGTAGATCGCCAGCGTCTGATCCACCAATCCGCCCGGCGAATTGATGTACAGATGCACATCCTGATTGCGGCGAATCGATTGCAGATACAGCAACTGCTGGATCACGATGCTCGCTGTGCGCTCAGCGATCGGACCCGCCAGAAAGATGATCCGGTTTTCCAGCAGCATGTCCGTGAGAGACATCTCACGCGTGCGCTGGTATGGCGGATATTGATTGACTGAACCCAAAGGTCCCGGAAAGTCATGCATAGGAATACCCTCAGCCTATTATAGACATTCGGACTTCGCTGGAGCGAACTTCGCCGAAACGAGAATCCCTTCCCGCTTCGTCTCGCTGGAGCGAGAGTCGCTTCTATATGAATTGTCGGCAAAACCCCCGTCAGGCCGCCGTTGTTTCGTACCCCAAAGGAACCTGATTACTTTTTCGGACCTTGCGACTCAGTTATCGACGCAGTCTTAATCAGCTCATCAAGCACCATGCCGTCGCGAAGGGTCAGGTACAAAGCAACCATTCCGTCACCCTTGCTCAGCTCGTCGCGAACGCGGTCAAACCGCTTGTTGGTGCGACGGGCGATAGACGCGATAGCTGCGTTGACCTGCTCCTCGCCGACCTGAATTTCCTTTTCCTCTGCGATCTTCTCAAGGATGAAGAAAAGTTTAAGGTCGCGAACCGTTTGGTCCTTCGCCTTCATGCGCATTTCGTCGGCTTCCTTGGCCACCTCGGCTTCGGGAACGCCGGATTGCAGCATCTCGATCATGCGCTTGACCACAGCCCGCTCTGTTTGTCGCTCGGACAATCCAGCTGGGATCTCGCAGTTGGTTTTCTCGATCAGGTAGTCAGCCGCCTGTGACCGCATGCCTTCGTTGATCGTACGATCGATCTCCGAATCCATACTCTTTCGAACAGCATCGCGAAGATCGGATTCCGATTCTGCCCCGATCATTTCGAGGAACGCACTGTCCAGCGGATGCGGTTCGAGGCGCTTGATTTCTCGCGTAATGAAAGTAGCTGTAGCGGTCTTACCGCGAACATTCAAGTTCTCGTGATCAGCCGGCATTGTCCCCTGCACGGTGGACGTCTCATTGAGTTTCTTGCCCGCGAGCGATTCGCCAAGACCCTTCAGCAGCAAACCGCCATGGAAACCATCGCGTGCGAAAAGTTCGTAGTTGTCCTCTGAATGGATGACTTCGCCATCCACCGCGATTTTCATATCCGCGTAAATCAGGTCGTGCAGTTGGATGGTCCCGCTTTCCACAGGTTCATAGCGACCATACGACAACCGCATGCGGCGGATTTCTTCATCGATATCCGCATCACTGATGGTCACTTTCGGCTTCTTGATCGGAATGTTCTCAAGCTCGGGGAGCTCAAATTGCGGCTTCAGTTCCAGCTCGCAAGCGAACGTCAGCGGCTTGTCTTTGGGAAGCTCCAGTGACTCCAGCGCCTTGTCGACCGAGACGAGCTTATCCATCTCTACCATACGCGGCTTATTGTCTTCGCCAGTGCGCTCTTCCTTGACCTTCACCCAGATGCGTGGATCGCCGAGCGGCTTCAAGCCTTCCTTCTCGATCGCAGCCATGTAACCGCTGCCGACGAGCTGGCTCTTCAGCTGATCGCCGACATCCGTAGCGAAGCGCTTCTCAATGAGCTTCATCGGCGCGCGCCCCTTGCGGAAGCCGGGAACTGCCGCGTCCTTTTGCAGCTCGACGAATTGCTCGCCCATGCGTTCGTCAACGGTCTCGCGCGGGACGGTGATCGTCAGCTTGAGGCGAAGCGGGCCAAGCTCCTCGCGCTCGACGAGGATGGCCTCTTTAAGCTTGGCCATGATCTTCGCTTGTTCAGAAGCTTCATCGCCTTCCGGCTGTTCGATATCCTGATCCTGGTCCAAAGCCAGTCCTTCCTGGGTCATGCCGCTGGGCTCCTACGAAATAAGAATCAACAGGTGGGAAACCACCCCTCCTTAGATTATCGGTGTCGGCAAATCGCCGGAAAGGGTGAAGGTACTCGACAGGGGCACGGTTAGCAACGCTGGCGAAGGTACGTCGTCAGTGCTGCGAGCGACCGCGCCGAGGCACATTTCGCTTGAAAAGCGTGCCGAATGCAACGATTCCAGCCGCCATCCCGAGCGTGGCCGGTTCGGGAATGACAAGGACACCGCCAGTGAGATCGCCGGTGAACGCGCGCCAGGTTGTGACAGGGTCGCCGGGGCCACCGAAGCCGAAATCGATTCTCGCGCCGTAGTTCGGGTCAGGCACATCATCGTTCATGACATCCAACGTGGCGGGGATTGATTCGAGTCGAATGTGTAAGTCGCCCATAAACATCTCGCCGCCCGGCGGTATTGGTGGTGGAAACGGCGGAAAGACCATCGGATAGCCAATCGAAGGACGCGGCAAATACGGAAACACCGCGGCGAGGCCGGTCGGGTCGTACCAATGAAATTGATCGTCGTCATCCGTACCTGGAATGGCGTCAATCCCGGGATAAGTAAGTCCGCTGCTGTCTTCGAAATCGAGAAATATCCCGCGAATCCCAAGTGCCCCTTGCGGATTGCCAGTGTCCACGAGAAACGCTTCGACGTTGATGATGTCACCAACCTGATAATCAGCCCCATTGGGCGGTGGCGTCGGCCGCAGATCGATGCGCGCACCGGCAAACGAAACCGTGGCAAAGATTGCAACGCAAATGCAATAACAAAACGCCCTTATCTGAAATTTCAAATCTGAAATCTGTGCTTTCATGACCAACTCCTGATTCGAATAAACTGCCCGGCAGCGGCCAAAATCAGAAGCGCTAGACTCGTTGGCTCAGGAATGACAAGAACGCCGCCGGTAAGTTCGCCGGTGAAGGCGCGCCACGTTGTGACAGGATCATTCAGCCCGCCAAATCCAAAATCCGCTCGTGCACCAAAAGTGGGATCGGGCTCGTCGTCGTTCATCACATCGAGCGTTGCCGGTACCGTTTCAAGTCGAACATTCAAATACCCCAGTAACAGTTCTCCTCCGTCCGGCAAGCGTGGCAACCAAGGTGGGCCCACATCGGGAAAGACCATCGAAGTACCAGGCAGATTCGGGAAGCATGCACAAATATCGAATGGACTTACCCATCGGAACTGATTGTCATCCTGGGTTCCCGAAATGGCATCAAGCCCCGGATAAGAGAACCCCTCGCTATCCACGAAGTCCAGAAACAAACCGCGAAAATTGATATCCCCCTGCGGATTGCCAGTATCCACCATGAACACCTCAACGTTGAACACATTGCCAACCTGATACTCCGCCCCATTCGGCGGCGGTGCGGGACGGAGGTCAATTCGTGCGCCGGCGTAAGTTGTGGCCTGGTGCCAAGTCGCGGTGAATATCGCAAAAACAACGAGAAATCGACCGACTCTGCACATGTCGCAACCCCCGATCGTCGAAGAAAGGTCCAACGTGCGTTGCCTTCACAAGCGCACGTCGGACTACTAGTATATATTCCTCGAAGTTTGTCTCAAACTATCACGATTTTCGCGGAGGACGCTGCCCATGACCGCCGTTCTGGATTTGCTCGGAGCCGAGGCTGACGGCCTGCTGAACCACAAGTGCAAGACCATCGACAAGTCGCTCATCACCCTGCCCGGCGGCGATTTCGTCGATCGCGTGTTTGCGGCCTCTGATCGCTCCATACCCGTCTTGCGCAGCCTGCAGGCGATCTACGGCACCGGTCGTCTCGGCGGCACCGGCTACCTTTCGATTCTGCCGGTCGATCAGGGCATCGAACACAGCGCGGGTGCGTCGTTCGCACCAAACCCCATCTACTTCGATCCGGAAAACATCGTGAAGCTTGCGATGGAAGGCGGCTGCAACGCGGTGGCCAGCACGCTCGGCGTGCTCGGAGTCGTTGCCAGAAAATACGCGCACAGGATTCCGTTCCTTCTGAAAATCAATCACAACGAACTACTGACCTACCCGAACAAGTTCGACCAGATCATGTTCGCCAACGTGAAGCAAGCGCAGGAAATGGGCTGCGTAGCCGTCGGCGCAACGATCTATTTCGGCTCCGATGAATCAGGTCGACAGATTCAGGAAGTCAGCGCCGCCTTCCACGCGGCCCACGAACTCGGCATGGCCACCGTTCTCTGGTGCTACATGCGCAACAGCGCGTTCAAGAAGGATGGTACCGACTATCACGTCGCCGCCGACCTGACGAGCCAGGCCAACCACTTGGGTGTGACGATTGAGGCAGACATCATCAAGCAAAAACAGGCAGAAACCAACGGCGGCTTCTCCGCGCTCAACTTTGGCAAAACGACCAGCGCCGTCTATGAAAAACTATCCAGCACGCACCCGATCGATCTGACACGCTATCAAGTCGCCGGCTGCTACATGGGCCGCATCGGCCTGATCAACTCCGGCGGTGAATCCAAAGGTGCCACGGATATGGCACAAGCGGTTAAGACGGCTGTCATCAATAAGCGCGCCGGCGGCATGGGCCTCATCTCAGGACGCAAAGCCTTCCAGAAACCGATGGACGACGGCGTAAAGCTGCTGCGCGCCATTCAGGATGTGTATCTCGACAAGCAAATAACGATCGCCTGATTACGAATAACGGCAAAGATGCTTTTCGAATGCCCTTACTGCGCTGAACAGATCACCGTGCCGGCCAACATGGTCGGCGGGCAGATGTACTGCCCCGAGTGTGGGCAACTTATGGTCATTCCGAATGATGCGCGAACCTTGCCGCCAGGTGCACCACTTCAAAGCATTCAATTTGCTGGGTTTTGGATTCGATTTGTAGCATTCCTTATTGATCATCTCGTTATTTCCCTCCCTATGTTGATGGCCGTTTCAATAGCGCCCCCGTTGTGTACGCTGGTGGGAGTCATTTACAAAGGGGTTTGCCTAGCCAACTGGAAAGGACAGACTGTTGGGAAGCGGGTCTGTGGCATCAAAGTTGTGGGCGAGGACTTCAGGCCACTTACCAGTGGACAAGCCTGGGGGCGATCATTCGCTGAAATTCTGAGCACAATGATAATGTGCTTCGGATATTTGATGGTTGGCTTCACTCGCCGAAAGCAGGCGTTGCACGACAGACTCGCCAACACGGTCCATATATACTCCTGATTTCAAGCCTGTTAACCAACTCCTCAATCCTCAGTTCCGCACATTATCGGTCTTGTCATAGTCGAACAGTACACGATTGAACCGTTTCAAGCTCTCACCCTCTTCGCTCGATACACCGTCAACGAATCGATTGCGTGAATCCACGCAAAATCGCACGCACAAATCAAATCCAGTGCGGCGGCGATCGTAGGGCCAAAGTGAGCGTTGCACATGCTTGCCTCCGCGACGGAGACGTTGAAACCGTGCTGTCCTGTTCCGCATGTGGCGCAGAGCGCCGGCGTTGCAGGCGAATTCTCTCGCTTGTTTGACACATCAGATTTTCCGCCGCGCTGGCATTGCGGAACGTGGTCATCCGTCCATGGCTGGACCCACATCATTTCCGACCTGATGATCTGGAGTGCTTATCTCGCCATTCCGATCGCGCTGATCTACTTCATCAAGCGCCGCAAAGACATGCCCTTCGGGCCGCTATTCTGGCTGTTCGGGACTTTCATCATTGCGTGCGGCACGACCCACCTCATGGAAGCCATCATCTTCTGGTGGCCGGGGTATCGTCTTGCAGCCGTGATCAAACTCGCGACCGGAATCATTTCGTGGACCACGGTTTGTTGCCTTCTGCCGGTCATACCGAAAGCTTTGAAGCTGAAAACGCCGGATCAGCTTGAAAAGGAAGTGCAGCAACGCACGCGCATGTTACAGGAGACAACCGGACAGCTGGAGACATCCAATCGCGAGCTGGCACAGGCCAAGGAATCCGCAGAAATTGCGACGATCGCCAAATCGGCATTCCTCGCCAACATGAGTCATGAAATTCGCACGCCGCTGACCGCCATCCTCGGATTCGCGGAAGAACTACGACAACAAGACCTGACCGCTGATGATCGACAGAACGCCGCAGAAACGATTGAACGGAACGGCCGACATCTCTTGTGCGTCATTAACGACATACTCGATGTGGCCAAGATCGAAGCCGGCAAGCTCACCATTGAGCGCATCGCGTTCAACCTCAAACCCACCTTCGAAGATACGGTCGCGCTCTATCGCCCGATCGCACGCGATAAGAAGATCGAGTTGAGCCTTGAGTCAAGCGGCGAAATGCCTGAGTCCGTCGTAACCGACCCGACGCGCTTGCGACAAATCATCGCCAACCTCTTATCAAACGCCCTGAAGTTCACGAATCAGGGAAGCATTCGTATTCGCATGGGAGTCGCTCAGCACAGCACCGGCCAGAGGTTGAGGTTTGAAGTGGCGGATACCGGCATCGGAATGTCGCCGACGCAGCTCCGCAAAGTCTTCGACCCATTCACGCAGGCCGATACCACGACAACACGCAAGTTCGGTGGAAGCGGCCTGGGACTCACAATCTGCAAAGAGCTTGCGAACCTACTCGGCGGTTCAATCGGCATCGAAAGTCGCGAGGGTGCGGGAACAAACGTCTGCGTAGAGATTCCGGTCGTTGTCCCGAATGAAACCACGTCAATCAAACACTATTCCAATACCAACCATGTCGAGGAAATTCGGCTTGACGGAATCTCCATACTGCTGGCGGAAGACGGCACCGACAATCAACGCCTGTTCAGTACCATTCTGAAACGCTCCGGCGCCGACCTCGTGGTGGTGGGCGACGGGCGAAAGGCCATCGACGAAGTCACACAGGCGGTCGATTCAGGAGCGCCTTTCGACGTCATCCTCATGGACGTGCAAATGCCCGAGATGGATGGTCTGGCAGCCACAAAAATCCTGCGATCCAAGGGTTACAAGACGCCAATCATCGCACTGACGGCACTCGCCATGGCCGGCGACCGCGAGCGTTGCATCGCCGCTGGTTGTAACTCTTTCGTCTCGAAGCCGATCAACAGGACGCAGCTGCTACGTGCAGTGCATGACGCGGTACAGAAAAAACCGCTCGCCACAGCAGCCGGCGTTCCAAAGGCGACTTCATAACACCCCGACACGACTCCTTCCCCTCTGCCCCAGCTCACATGATAATACGCAACACGCGCGAGCGGCCTCGAGCTGCATGCGCGTGGCTGAGGTTTGACGAGCTTCTTACATCCCTCTTAGGAAGGTCAGCTATGCGCAACACAAAGTGCTTTCGATTCGTTTCGTGCCTATTCGTGATCGTACTTGCCAATGCCGCACTCGGAAGCAATTGGCCTTCCTTCCGCGGCCCGAATGGCAACGGAATTGGAGAAGGCGATCTCCCCACCAAATGGGACCCGAAATCCGGCGAGAACATCAAATGGAAGGCGCGCATTCCCGGACTGGCACACTCTTCCCCCATCGTCTGGGGCGACAAGATCTTCGTCACGACAGCCGTGAGTAAAGAGAACGCGTCGCCGGAAGTGAAAATCGGCTGGCTCAACGGCACCGGCGATCCCGCAGCTGACTCCGGCGAATGGACTTGGAAGCTACTTTGCATCGATCGCGACTCCGGCAAGATCGTCTGGGAAAAAGACGCGTGTTCCGGCGTTCCGAAAATTCGCCGACACATGAAGGCCTCGCACGCGAACTGCACACCCGCGACGGACGGCAAACATGTCGTCGCGTTCTTCGGTTCGGAGGGGTTGTACTGCTTCGACTTCAAAGGCGAACTACTCTGGAAAAAAGATCTCGGCACATTTGAAGCCGGCCCGCGCGATGCTGGCGACATGCAATGGGGCGTAGCCAACTCGCCGATCGTTCACGACGGCAAGGTCGTCCTACAGGTCGACGCACTCAACAATTCATTCTGGGCGACATTTGATGCAGACACCGGCAACGAGTTGAAACGAGTCAAACGAGACGAGATCACCACGTGGGCGACTCCGACCATTATAGAATCCAACGGCAAGAAGCAGATCGTGTGCAACGGCTGGAAGCACATGGGCGGCTACGACCTCGAAACCGGCGAAGAACTCTGGAAGCTCAATGGCGGCGGAGATTGCCCGGTCCCCACGCCACAATTCGCACACGGACTGGTCTACCTCACCAACAGTCATGGCCGCAGCCCGATCTACGCGATCGATCCAAAGGCGCGCGGCGACATCACGCCAAAGGATGACACCGTAGAATTACCGTCCGGAATGGCATGGTACGCAAGCAATGGCGGCTCTTATATGCCGACGCCAATTGTTGTCGGTGACCTGCTCTATGTCCCGAATGACAACGGCATCGTGGCTGTGTTTGATGCAAAATCCGGCAAGCAGAAATACAAAGAGAGATTGCCGGAAGCAGGCACATTCTCCGCTTCGGTCGTGGCTGCGAAAGACAAACTCTACTTCGTCAACGAGGACGGCGAAGTTTTCGTCATCAAGACCGGCGACAAATTCGAGTTGCTAGGGCGAAACTCGATGGGCGAAGTCTGCATGGCCACCCCTGCGATCGCCGACGGCAAACTATTCATCCGCGGCCGCGACCATCTGTATTGCATCGCCGGAAAGTAGTAGTGCGGCTCTTCATAATCCCCCCTTACCAAGGGGGGCAAAGGGGGGTCCTTCAGTTCGCACGATCGATGTCGAAAGGAAATGAAGGCAAGCGAATGTCCTTTGAACGACTCTTTGCCGACCAAGCCCACGAATACGCAAAGTATCGCCCCACATATCCGCGCGAGCTGTTCACCTACCTCGCCGAACTAGCACCTTCGCATAAACTGGCAATAGATTGCGGCACCGGCAACGGTCAAGCAGCCGTCGCACTGGCTGAGTTCTTCGATCACGTACTTGCATTTGATTCGAGCGAGCAGCAGCTCATGCTGGCCAAATCGCACCCGCAAGTTAGCTACACCGTCGGCAAAGCTGAAGCAATCGAAGTCCCCGACTCATCCGCCGACCTCGTCTCCATCGCACAGGCTCTTCACTGGTTCGACCACGACAAGTTCTTTCGTGAGGTCGAACGCGTTTTGCAGCCATCGGGCGTTGTGGCTGCGTGGTGTTACCAAATGTGCAGCGTAGGACCCAACATCGATGAAGTGATCAATCGTTTCTATCACGAGACCACCGCGCCCTACTGGTCTCCGAAGCGGGCATTGGTGGATGAGGGTTATCGAAGCATTGCCTTGCCGTTTCGCGAAGTGCTGGCTCCGACCACGTTTCAAATGAAGGTGCAATATACGGCTGAGCAACTTCTCGGCTACCTGAGCAGTTGGTCCGCGGTTCAGGAATGTCGCCGCAAAGAAGGTCGTGACTTGGCAAATGAAGTCAAGCCAGAACTGGAACGCGCATGGGGAAACGTCCATGAAAAGCGCGAAGTGACTTGGCCGTTGTCGATGCGGATTGGCTTCAAGTAACCGGACACCAATTTCACCGCGATACGCATTTCAATTGCTCTGGTTTCTTTCAAAGTCAGCTCTCGATTCCATCACGGTCGATTCTGATTCAAATCCCATTACTTATTATCGCATTGACACGTTTTGTCACGTAGTGACAGCGTGAGAATAGCCCAGCATTTCAATGCTGGGAAATGAGTTGAGACGCGAACCGAAGTGCCGTAGGCACGACTGAACAGTGCGCTATTAATTTGTGGGATGCGTATGATTTGATGGCGATGATTTCCAATCGGCTTATCCCGGTATTCAATCAACGGTGTCCAAACAACAGCCCAAAGGGCTGTCCTTGAATAGCCGTGGGTTGAGTCCGCTCAAGCGGACTCAACCCACGGAGGACGGTAGGTGCTTCTGATCAGGACCCTGAAAGGGTCCCATTCACGAACACAAGTAATCGATCCAATCAAGCAGACTATGCGCTCACTAACTTTGAATAGTGGTGCGCAATCCAATCCAGCTTGCGTCGCATCATCTTCATGACGCGGAACCCAGCCCATTGACCGACAGAACCGGTTTCCGCGATCGGCGGAACGCATTCGGCGATCAACGCTTCCGTCATCAGGTGCGGGATAGCCTGCTGTTCCGGCTGGGCGAGTGGACGAACCGCCATGTACGCCGCCATAAATGCACGGTAACGATCTTCATCAAGATGATCAGGCCACGTCTCCGGCTCGCCGCCCGCGATGATGGAAAATTGCAGCGCCCCATTTCCCACATCCGAGATAAACCGCGACCGGCGGGCCGAATCCAAGTCGAGCACCGCCACTACCCGCTGATTGCGAAAGAGCAAATTGCCCGGATGCCAATCCGCATGCGTGATCCTCTCGGGCCACGAATCAAACCCAAGCGCGCTCACTTGCTCCGCAGCCGCATCGTAATGTGCCAGCAGCGCCTGTGTCAGCGCGGCCAGTTCAGCCTCATCGCCGCTGAAACTGTCGTGCGACTTCAGCGTCGAGCCAATCGCGCACAATCCTGTTCGCACACCCGGCGCATCGTGATAATCACCAAAGGGAATCGCCATCGAGGCGGGCGGTTGGAACGTATCGAGCCCCAGATGGAATCGCCCAAGCAATTCCCCCCCGGAGGCGGTTTCCTCAATACTCTTTCCGTAGCTATGTCCCGGAACGAACTCGAACAGCTCATAGACGTGGTCGCGCAAATGCACCGCGCGAGAGTGACCGTCGCGACTCGCCAAAATGGCTGGGATAGGCAGACCAGCCGCCCTCAGCCGCTCGTGCATCATGTGCGTGAGTCGAACGCGATCGGGCTCTGCTCTGTGCGGCGCTCGCCGCTTGAGCACGAACTTTCCGCGGTCTGCCACGACCCCAACCTTGGGACTGCGACTCGAACCTCGCGCAATCTCAGTAATCGATTCGATCACGCCAAGATCGTAGTGACTCAGAACGCAAGCCAGCTCCGTGGCATCAAAGACGGCCTGTTCGCGATTGGGCAAGTCAAACTTCCCGAGTGGTTATGTGTTGCACCCCGATTGCCCGCGAACAGGATCAGATCACGATCTGTTCACTTTCGAACAATCAACTCAGGAAATGTAATCGAAGTGCAAAACGCTTGAAAGCCTGCCGAATTCGGGAGTAGTGGGTCGGATGGAATGGAATCCAAAGTTCATTTGAGATTTCAAATTTTCAGATCTGCCAATTCAACGAGCGAATCGTCAAATTGGTGCATCGCAGATGCAGGAAGCGTGGGTTACTGCGCTATCGCGGGCTCCTGCACACGTTCATCAACTTTCGAATCCCCGCGTCGCGCGACCGACCCTTGCAATCTCGTCGAGCTGCAACGCAGCCAGCGTAATGCAACCTCAGCCACGTTCGGATCAAACTGCTTACCTGCTCCAAGTCGCAGCTCATCTGTCACGCGCTCAAGCGGATATGCGTTTTTGTAACTTCGAGGCGACAACATCGCATCGATCGCATCAGCCACCGCCAAAACCCGCGCACCGATAGGAATCTGATCGCCCGCCAAGCCGTATGGATATCCCAACCCGTCGTGTCGCTCATGATGATGCAGAATCAGCGGCCGCTCCTCGGACACGAAGCTCACATGCTCCAGAATATCCAGCGCCGTCTGCGGGTGCTTCTTGATGATCTGAAATTCTTCGGCGGTTAGAGAACTGGGTTTGGTGAGAATCGCGTCGGGCACACCGATTTTCCCCACGTCGTGCAGCAACGCCCCCGCGCGAAGCGTCGCCATCATCGGCTCATTCAGGCGCATCTCGCGACCAATCGCCTCCGCATAGTCAGCCACAGTCATCGAATGCGCCCGCGTGTACGGGTCCTTGGCTTCAACCGCACCGACCAGCGCCAGCGTCGTCTCGAGACACGTTTGCCTCACTTCCTCCCGCGCCCGGCGCATCCAGTGTGATATGCGGCCGACATCCATCTTGCGGAGATCGTTCTCCCCGCCGGGGTTGTCATTCATTTCGAGCCAATTCACGACGCGATTGCCCCCGAGGTGCTTGCCGTGTTCGAGCGCTAGCCGCGCGCGATAAATAAGCTGATGTTCCGATTCCAGGAATCCGTGCGAACACTCCACCAGGCCGACCGTTGTAGTAATCTCGAATTGCCTGCCGTCAAACGTCGGCAGATTGGTGCTCATCAACTGCTGGCAACGCTGTGCGACCTGCCGGCCCTGGACCGCTCGCACTTGCGGCCACGCCACGAGGAATCGATCGATGTGCATCTGCACGAGCAGATCGCCTCGCCGCAGATTGCCCTGCAGTATCGTCAGGAACCAACTCAGCACGGTGTCAGCCATGGCAGGCGACACCAGTTCGTTCAACGTGCGAAAACGATCCAGATCGAAGATGGCAATGGTCAACGGCTCGCTTCGCTGTCGACAAACCGCGCGCAACCCAGAGAACATTTCCGAGAAGCAACCATAACTCATGATTCTTGTGGCGGCACTGGATTCGGTTGCGCGGGATGAGGAGACCGGCGTGGATGCCGGCTGAATCTGGCTCGACTTACGGATGGAGCCGAGGCTTCGAATGATATCCTCGGGTTCGCAATCTTCCACCAGACAATCGAAGCACCCGGCTTTGAACGCCGCACGAATCGCTTCTGCATCCGATTGGGCGAGAACGGCAATCGTCGGCCGTTTCGAGATGGAATGATCCAGGTCGATCAAAACGTTCGCGACCTTGTCCTTCGCGCCAACTTCAACGCGGAGCACGATCGCATCGACGCTTTCTGCGTCGTCGATCGGCGGACAGTCCTCGATCGACGCAAACGTCAGCGTCTGCACGCCTGTGTGCGATAGCCCGAGCGACATGCGATCACGCCACGTGGCATCAGGGTGAATCAGGATGACAAGACGATTCGGCGACAACTGTAAGACCCCTCAGAAAAAATCAACAACTGTTCAGCGTATCGACATCGTTTTCCTGGTGCTTGATGCTTTGGAGAGAATGAGGCTTATCGGTTAACTGGTTAATGGAACTACGTTTTTCGCACTCACCAGTGACTCTTCAAACTGTCAATCTGTTATCCGTATGATTATTCCGTTTGTGCCAAATACTGGCACCGCATTCTGGACCATGCGGGAAGTGGACGCAGTCAATTTGGACGCTCCAATAATGGACGACAAATCACCGATTCAGGAGCAATCTGTGCGGACTAAGGCAGAGCTACAGATTCGGACAGGCAGGAGTGGATTCAAAGAGCGAACGACTGGCTCAACCCGAGCGTATTACCCAGCCGGCGCATACGATACAGGCGCACGCCTGGCCAATTCCAGTCTCAGAATTCCACAAACGAGAACACGGAATGAATGAGCAGGACCGCTAACGAGGCCCAGAAAATGGTTCGGCCCACATCGCGACTCACATCCACCGACGATTCTTTCGGACGTGCACCGATCAGATACGACAGCGTACCCACGCAAAAACCCGTACACGCACTTTTCGCCACGACCCATAGCGTTCCCTTGGGAAATGCGTGCGTTATCGGCCAGAACGTAGCGAAATAATTGCGACGAAACACCGCGACGGTCCCTTCCTCCACGCTGAGCAGATACGCAATCAACGCGGCGCCCGTGCTGGCGGCGAACGTAATCACAGTCAGCACAATCCCCGCTGCTGTCATGGCTGGGATAATGTTCCCGAATAGATAATCTGCGGGTCGCACCCGCATGCTCCGCATGGCCTCAAACTGAAACGTGAGTCGCCGCGCCCCCACATCCGCCGCAATCGCCGCCGCACATTTGCCCGCGACCAATAACCCCACCAGCAACGGCACGATGACGCGGAAGGAGCTGAACCCGGTGGCTGCCAAAAACTCCTCCGTCAATAATGGCCGCGTCACCTGCCCATAAGGCAATTGCTTAAACGTAAACGTGATGATCACAAACCCCAGCATGACGCCCGCCAGCGCCACATAGATCGACGTCGCTCCGACCATCACCATGCGTGCGTAATGCCACAGATACCGAAGCTTCCACGTCGGTCGCGACCACGCACGAAAGGGGATGATTAGGCCTAAGATGAGACTGATCACAACCTCGCCGGGAGCGTCGATCCACGAAGCCCAACGCGAACCGTGAACAACGGGCGTGGTTGTTTGCACGACGTTTTTCACCGAGGCGTGGTTCGTGGCGAAATACGTCCGCAGTTCCTCTTGATTCACCTCGCGAAGCTGTTTTTGCTCGGCATCCACCAACACCAGCCGAGGATCGACTCCCAAAAACGGCCCAAAATCGTGCGTCACGACGACGATCGTCTTTTGCGAAGTGCGATGCGTTTCAACAAGCAGCTCGACGACCGCCTTCGCCCGCGCCGGGTCCAACCCCGTCGTCGGCTCGTCGAACAAGATCATCTCCGGATCGCGCGCCAACGTTCGCGCCAGTGCCACACGCTGTCGCTCACCACCGCTCAACTTTGCGAGCGGCACCCCTAGCGGAACCTGCAACCGCCGCAGCCACTCCGCCGCCTGCCCACCATCGACCGCCCGCGCATTCACCGCGTGATCGATCGAAAACTGCACGTTCTCTTCCGCGCTCAGCTCATCAAACAGCGCCAGATTCTGAAAGACGATCCCGACATTCGCGCCTGACTTCCCGGCACCGGCCCCATGAACCTCAACCTTTCCGCCAACCCGAATCCCGTCTTCGTCCGACTCGCGCAGCCCCGCGATCAGCTTGAGCAGCGTCGACTTCCCCGATCCGCTCGGCCCTACCAGCAGCACGAAATCGCCCTGCGCAACCCGCAGATTGGCTGCCTCAAGCAGAATCCGCTCGTTCGGCAGCGTGATGGAAAGGTTTTCGATGGAAAGAATGGGGGGCGGCGATGAGGACGTCATCCATCCCCTCCCGCAGTGGCTGCCACGATCGTGGCATCGGGCGAAATCGGCGGTGCGTTCGGATCATTCACCATCAGCGTCACCCACGACATCTGCCGCCGCAACGCCACGGATCGCACCAGATGAACAATCTCCGGCCTCGTCGTGCCGGTCTCATCAAACAAACACAACGCCGCCAGATGCTTGGCCGTCGGCGCGAACGCATCCACGAGCGCATAAAACTTGTCGCGCACTTCCTTCGATTCCATCACCTGGCTGCGCAGAAAGTCCGCCGTCTTGGGGTTCTCGGTAATCGCCTGTCGATACACGTCCGTCAGCACCTCGCGAAGACGCTGGTCCTCCAACACGTCGCGTCCGATTTTTCTCAGCGGCTCGACAATGCGCGGATTATCCCGCGCCTTCTCCCACGTCGTGAGAATGGCCGCATTGAGCTCCTTCCGATCCTTCTCCGGAATGCGCGCGAGGTAATCCGTGAGCCAGTCGAGCATCAGTTGATACGCCTGCTCATTCCGCCCGCGTGCGAGGTTATACCCGATCGACATTTTCGGCGCGTCCGAAATCGCCGCGCTCATCAATCGCCCGAGCACCGGTGTCAGATGCTCCTGCATAATCGGGTTCAACTGTTCCTGCACACCGGGCCAGGTTTCCGCCAGCGACCGACCGTGCCATTCTGTGATATACCAGAGACGCTCCTCGCGCGACCGCAACGCCGACTCAATGTCCTCGGAAATCAAACGAAGATAGGAAGCACTCAAATCAACGATCAGCGGCCCCCACGCGGCAGCCAGCCGCTCATCCTGAAGTTGCCAGTCGCTCACCACCTTCTCCGCCGCCGCTCGTTGAATCATGGGCGGAAACAGCGCGTCCAGCGTATGCGCGGTGGACATCGGCGTGCGCCAGCAGACAGCCGTCGTGGACTCGCGAAGTTGACCGAACGCCGTCGCGCGAATCTCAAGCGCGATCTTACCCGGCTCTGGTATCGCAGCGACTTCGCCTACCGCCTCTAGCCCCTTGTCGGTCGACAAATAAACAATATCACCGGGCCTTGTCGACGTGGAATCCGGTACATGCAGATTCAATCGAACCACAGGCCGCGACGTGCGCGCATACACGCGAAACAGCGAACTTGACAACGCGATGATGCCGACGATCCAGACGATCGCTCCCAATATGCGCTGAATCGATCGAGTATTCGGCATGAAGTTCCTTCGCGCCTAATGCAAAACGTTAGAATTGCATTGTCACCAGAGTTGTATTGTCACTTTTGAGCCTGAAAGGCTCATCGTTCATAGCCGAGGGTCAAGCGCAGCGAGACCCTCTGTTGAATATCCAATCCTTCTCGACCCTGAAAGGGTCGACGTAGGTACCCGAAGAGGATCACTTCAGGGTCCCTATCGCCTCACCGACGGTATCACCCACCGCATCAACTGAACTCTAGCGCTGTCGAACTATTGCCTAATGCCTGCTGCCCAATGCCTATTTTACTTTTCTCCTCGATAATCAAACCGAAGCAGCTTATTCTGCGAGCGAATATAGATCTCCGCCTTTTCATTTCGATCCATATCCTCCACCCGCAGCCAGCTCACCCAGCCCGGCACTTCCTTCCGCACGATGGTCTCGCCCCGTTCATTCAAAATCCAAAGCGAACCGTTATGCGTGAACAACAACTCATCCCCGCCCTTGCCGTCAACGTCAGCCAGCGTGAGGTTTTGCGGCACTTGCTGGCTCTTCGCTTCCAGCTCGATCGACCACAACTCATTCCCCGATTCATCGCCGGCCGTGATCATCGCGCCCTTCGGCGGTCGCCACCCGAACATGCCGCCGCGCTCCTCGCCCTGAATCGAACTCATGTGCACGACCACGCGTCGATTGCCCATGCGTCCGACCGCGAACTCTTCCTGAATGTTGTCGCCGCTCACCGGTCGCGGAATCGGAATCTCCGCTACGATCTTTCCCGCGGGGTCAATTTCCTGCATCGAGTCGCGCGTCTGCACCCACAAACCCGATTTCATCGACGACCCGCCGCCCGAACGCCCGAAGAACATACCGCCCGATGACTGCGTGCGCACCGACCAGCTCTCAGCCAGTCGATCCTCATTCAACGCTTCGTCGCTGTCCGCGAAATAGAAATTCTGCTGCGCCTCGACCTCGTCGATCTGCTCGTCGGTCATCGGCTTGCCGCCGGCCAGCGTCTCACCTTTCAAAAGCTTCTCCACGTCATTTCTGATGGACTGGGCATTCTCCTCTGTCATCGCCGCCGGATAACGCCCCTGCACGATCCCGTCCTTGCCGATCAGCACGATGGCCGAGCCCCACTCTTCGCCGACGTAATCCGCCCGCACCGAGCGATCGGTATCAAGAAGCACCGTCAGATCCTGATTCTTCGATTTCATGTCTTCCAGAAGTTCATCCGCCGAATCGCCGGGCTGCACGCAAAAAACGGTTAACCCCTTGGAGCCGAAATCTCTTTGCAACTGATCCAGCTTTTCCAGTTGCGGCTCCGCACCCATCGCCATTCTGCGGAAACGCCGTCCCATGCGGCCGCCGGGATTGTTCGCCAGCATGTTGAGCACAACGACCGATCCTTTTTTGTCGCTCAGCGTGACCGTCTTGCCATCCGTCGAATCAAGCACAAAATCCGGCGCAGGCTTACCTGACAATGGAAACTGCTGCGCCGTGTCGCCGCTGTTAACGCTCGCCGAATAGAACTTGTCGACTTTCTTCGCTCCGCTCGGCGCTTTGAACGCCAGCTTGCTCTTGTCCACGTCCTGATTGACCGCCGCCTTCTTGAGTTCGTACACGGCGCGCATATCGCGCCCAATGAAGCGCGCAAACGGATTCTCCTCTTCTTCTTTCTCCTGATCCTCTTCACTCTGACGTGGGCTGATGTCGAGCTCGAACCGCCGCAGCGTCCAATCCTTCTCGCGAATGAACATTTTCAATGGTTGTCCATGCTCGTCGGACGACGCTCCGGCATTCACAAGATTGCCCTCCAGAATCACGCACTTGTCGCCGTCAATCTCTTCGCTGCCCGCCGTATTCAGATTCCTGAACCGATCAGCCGCCACCGCCTTGGGATCGCTCGCCAACATTAGTTCAGCCAACGAAAACTGCGCCATCGTGCTAATACCGTGCTTGCGAATCTGCGTCATCTTGTCCGCATGCAGCGTTTCCGTGATGTAGCGTTTGTTATTCTTGCGATAGACCGTGAGTTCCTTGCCGTCACTCACAACGTCCATCATCTGATTCGTGATTCGAAATTTGTCCGGCTTCACGTAGGTAAAGGACGCCTTCTGCTCGTTCCCGCCGAACGGCATGCCCGTCTTCATGTCGACGGTCGCCTCGTCCGAATAGCTCTTCGCGTCCTCAATCACCGCAAGCCACTTGTCCACGATCGGCTGCGCGGTTCGACTGATGCCGACAAACTCGGCCTTCTTCTCGCGTGGCTCCTTGTCCTCCGCCCAAACCGGAGCGATACAAAAAGCCGCAACAAAAAAACTCGCAAGCAAACAGGCTGACGCGACGCGCATAACAATACCCTTCATCTTCATACTCGATCACACAACATTCTTGACGGGGAGCCCGGTACGGAATCGCTCATACTTCACTTCGACCAGCGTTTCACCCCGATCATTCGGTGCCACCACGCGGCACTCCAGTTCGTCCATATCACGCGGGGCGGGACCATACTTTCGCTTCCCGGCTGTATCGAACTCACTCGCATGGCACGGACAGGCAAAGGCCCCGCGATCCTTCACAAAATCAATGCCGCAACCCAGATGCGGACAAATCACCTGCCAGCACTTCAACTTCGGCTGCCCGCCGTCATCGCCTTCACGCAATAACCAGACGCTACCAATCGGCCGCGAAGCATATCGCGTAAACGCATCGACCTGCTCCGTGACAACGGGCACGCGCTTCGGCACACCGACAGGCAATTCCGCCAGCTTCGTCACCGGCAGAAAACCCGCTGGCTTTTCTGTGCGACGTAACGGATGAAAAAAGAATCGAACCCCGGGAATGGCAAGCCCTAAACCAATGACGCCGTTCAGGGCGATCGTAGCCGACTTAAGAAACGTCCGGCGTAGCATGGCAAAACCTCAAGTGTTCATCGTAAGCTCTAACTCTGCGATATACCAGCGATTACACAACACAAGTCCGTACAAATCGCGAGGCAGTGAACGTGTCATCTTCACTTCCCCCTTACCAAGGGGGATTCAGGGGGGCCATTCGTTGTGTCGAGAATCTATCAAAAAAATCCCTCTCCCTCTTAGACGGAGTGCGACCAAAGCGGGAGCACGACGGGGGCAGGGGTGAGGGTCTCCCGAAGTCATTACGCCTCCGATTCCTCTAACCGCCCAACACGCGCCCCAGCACCTCTGTTCGATAATCAAATATCCGCTTCAAGTCCGGCCCCACGAACAATCGCTGCACAATCCACCCGCCCGGCGCCGCATACTCCACCCGATCGCGGACTCGCGTCCCGCCATCAACAGTTTCAAACGTATGCTCGTGAATCCAAAGTCGATATGGCCCACGGCGCTGCTCATCGACAAACCGATACGGCGGCTCCCAAGCGGTAATCTCACTCCGCCATCGCAGCGGAAGTCCACGCACGCGCAGGCGATAATCAATCAGCGCCCCCACGCGCATCGCGATCGGCCTCGGCGTGAGAATCTCAAATCGCAGCCACGGCGGCGTAAGCCGCTCCAGATTCCCCGCATCCGCAAAAAACGCGAACACATCCTCGATTGGCCTGCCAACGACAATGTCCGTCTCAATGAAATATGTACTGCTGGGACGCTTCGCTTGATTCATCTTCATTTCGATTATTGATCCGGTACTCGTCAAACGAGCGCCACCCCGCTCTGGATGTCGCTCTCCACCCTCGCCCATGCAGCCTTAATATCGGTGTACGCCGCTCCACTGCCCGCAGTGCCTTTCACCATCTTGGTGGTGTGCCACTGCTCTGTGAGCAGTGCGTCTTGGATGTTCCTAACAGCAACCTGACTCGACGTTCATCCATGCGGCCTTCATGGGCGTGTGCGCCTGCACGAGCGAGTGCGCGTGCCACTGCTCTGTGAGCAGTGCGTCTCGCCAAGACGTGCAAGATTGAAGGATGACTTCGCAAGACGTACGCAAGCCATCAAGCTGTTTGGCAGCAATGGAAGACGAACTCATCTTGTGTCGATCTACAAATCGAACCGCCGACACCGCACCCGCCGCCATAGACTCCACAAACGCACTTGCTTGACTCAGAGTCTCCTTGGACGCCCCCCGCGCTAATCGTTCCTCAAATTGCTCAATCGTCGCCAAACCAATTGCAATCCCCCATCGCCCCGCGCTCGCCCGATCAAAACCCTCTCGCATGTGTTCCATCGCCATCGACACGATTGCTTCACCCGTCGGCGTCGTTCGTTCAATCGTCTCCACCACATATACCTGCGACGCAGGCCGATCGAGCACGTTCAACTTCGATGCATCCGCGCGCCCTCGCAGCGGAATCGACCCCGCAAAACCCACGCCTTCTTTGGATATTTCGCGAATAACGCCCCACGTCGGCCCCTCCTCGCCACGCCATCCGCGCCACGCCAGCACCGCCTGCCCGTGTTCCATCGCACGATGAATCAACGGCCGATAGCTCAAATCGAAATGCTGCCCAAACTCCGCCGCTGCATCCAGCCCGCGCGCCACATCCGGCGGATGCAAATCGCGCAACCTCATCCCGAACAATCGCGCCGCTCGCACCACGAATCGATCGCGAGCGTACATCGACCACCAATCAACCCGCGACTCACCTGCAACCGCGCACGCAAACATCGACAACCCCAGCGCCGCATGCAGATCATCCGCATCGATCGCATGACCCGCGTCAGCCGCCACGCGCGATAACGCCCAAGTCAACGTAGCCGACCGATCCCTCAATAATTCGTGATCGTTTTTCATCTGATTTATCACAATGGCACAATTGCGATCCGTATCGTACCACCGGCTTCCGACTTGATCGAACCGATCCGAAACCATCGCTCGCCGTTAGGCCACAAGAATCGATTGGGAATCGAAATCGCCCGCACACCTTCCGTGCTGGTATCAGTCACGATGTCGGATGAACCCCCATCCGCTCGCCATTTTCTCGCAAGCTTCGCCAGTTCCCGATCGACCGCCGGCTCCCACCATCGCGCCGGCAGCGGAATCGCCCCGATCGTCACATCCGAAGCCTGGAAGATCAATCGAGTGCCATCATCTGACACTCTTGAGACGATCTGCATTCCCAGAATCGCCTGCCAGTTCCCGCGTTCGTAATGCACGCCGACACGCATGAACCCCTCATCAAACCGCACCGCAGCCGCATGCACCGACTGGTTCCATTCATAATCCCATTTCGTGGCCAGCACGGGCATGCCCGCCAGCCACTCGTTCACCTGCTCCTCGCTCAGCGCCACATCGAAAGGTTTCCGCAACACCATCGAGTCGCCGATGGCGTCAATCACGTTCGCAACCGAAGCCTCAACTTGCGGTATATCTTCAGTAGCAATCGTCGCGGGGTGATACCATCGAGGCTTGCGATGCAGCGCCAGAAAGGAACCGACAAGAACAACGCCCAGCACCGCGAGCGCGATCTTCACCCGCCGCCGTCGACGCCTCCGCCGCTCAACGAGTCGCGCCGAGTCGTCTGTCACCACACTCGTTTGTACGGATTTCGACAAACCCGCCCCTTCGCCTCAACGACTATTGCCTAATGCCTATTCCCTAATACCTGAATCTGTTTGACCATACTTTCAACAACACCCTAGAATCAACCGTCTTGGGCAGTTTTCAATCGTCTTTAAGGACACAACTTTGTTCACCCGTGCGACCGGCTTCGTCATCGTCCCGCTCTGGCTCTTAGCCATGGGCTGGCTCGTCATGCACGACATCCTCCCCGCCTGGACCGCCCTTGACGTCCCCGCCCTCAAGCTCACCGATTCCATGAAAAAAGGCAGCGGCAACTCACAGCACGTCATGACTGACGACGTCGGCGAAATCGGCCGTATCTGGACGACCTACCTCATCGACGAAAGCTCCATCCGCCGCGACGACCTCATCTGGATCGATCGCCTCCCCGTCGACGTCGTTCCGCTTCGGGTCACGGTCACTTCAACATTCACTGCCGCAGGCGTCCTCGACGAGCTGACCGTCAGGATCGAAAACGAAGATCATACCTTCGAACTCCATGGCGAGCGTTTCGACACCGATTTCTCCTTCAAGCTCGATACCGGCACGCCCGTCGTCAAGGCGTTCAAAGTCCCCCTCTCGGACGGAAGCATGATCACCGCCGCCTTCAACCCCTTCAGCACGTTGAGCGATCTGAAAGTCGGCCAGCGCTGGCGGGTGCAAGTGTTCAACCCCGTCGCTACCATGATGCCCTTCGGCGACAAGTTCTTCCGCATGTTAGTGGAAGTCACCGGCGAGGAGCGACTCCGCACTCCGTGGGGTGAAAAGAACTGCCTCGTCGTCGAGTCACCCAACGCCCGCGCCTGGGTAGACGCCACGGGCGAGGTCATCAAACAGGAGCTGACCCTGCCGCTGGTCGGCAAGATGACTGTGCTTCGCGAACCAGAATTCGAGCAGGAAAAATTCGTAGCCGCGAAGCGGTCCCAGTTGAATTCGAGGAAATTTCCAACGAGGTGAAAACTTCGCCCGGAAGGGCGAGCGCTAGTTGCCGGCGACTTCAGTCGCCGGAATTTTGGTCTTTTCAGATTGCCGCCCGGCAGGGGCGGACGAAGGGATCAGTTTCTATTTTCATGGGTGTTACTTAGCATTACCGGATAAACAAGCTTGAACCACGAAACAAACCATCACGCCATCGAGTTGACGACCGTCACCAAGCGCTACGGCCAGACCCTCGCTGTATCCGGCCTCTCGCTCACCATCCCGCGCGGAGAACTCTTCGCATTCCTCGGCCACAACGGCGCCGGAAAAACAACTACGATCAAGCTGATCGTTGGCCTGCTCCAGCCCAACAACGGCACCGTCCGCGTCTGCGGCCACGAAATCGGCGTCAACGGCCTCGCCGCCAAAGCACAACTCGCCTACGTCCCCGATCAGCCCTTCCTCTACGAAAAACTCACCGGCCGCGAATTCCTCTACTTCGTCGCCGAGATGTACCGCGTCGAAACCGATCGCCGCGACCGCAACCTCGCTTCGCTCATCCGCCGCCTCGACATCGGCGAATACCTCGACCAACTCACCGAAAGCTATAGCCACGGCATGAAACAAAAGGTCGTCCTCGCCGCGGCCATGCTGCACGAACCATCGGTCCTCGTCATCGACGAACCCATGGTCGGCCTCGACCCGCGCTCCGTCCGCGCCGTCAAAGACCTCTTCCGCGAACACACCAAAAACGGCGGCACCATCTTCATGAGCACGCACACCCTCGACATCGCCGAAGCCGTCGCCGACCGCATCGGAATCATCCACCGCGGCGAACTCCTCACCCTCGGCACCCTCGCCGAACTCCGCACCGAGGCCAAGAAAGAACACTCCCTCGAAGAAATCTTCCTGCAACTAACCGACCCATCATTCCCGCGCAATGGCGACGCAACGGTGGTTTAGTCATACCCTTCCCGACAGTGAGAGTGCAAAGAGCGTTTGACAGTACCTCCCTCTCCCTCTTAGGGAGAGGGCAGGGTGAGGGTCTCTTTGAATTAACAAAGTTTTGACTAGTTGCAGGGTCTTAATCACGACGGCCACAATGCTCGGAATACATCCCCTCGCACTGAAAGTGCGCAGTAAACCAGCCCAGGGCAACGCCCTGGGTTTTGACCACCCAAAACAGATTTCGCTCTGAAAGAGCGAAAGTTACCGCGCCCGACCGGACACTTAGTGTAACCTATGATTAACCGCGGCGTCACCGTCAAACGTTTTCAACCTCGGGCGAGAACATCATGAAATGCTTGTTTATCTCATGCTTCTTTTGCCTGGCATTAGCCATCTGCCCGCACACCCTCGCCGGAATCCAAATCGACCTCGTCCCCGACCATGAAGGCCCCTATCTCCCAAACGAAACGGTAACGATGGATTTCTGGCTATCAACACAAAACCCACTTTACTACATCGAGACTGTTCGATTCGACTTCCGAGATACAGATGAAAGCCTAGTTCTCTCTGATCAATTCGAATTCGACTTGAATGGGATTAGCTTTCACCCGGACTGGTGGTGGGTCTGGGCGGATATGCCTGTTCCAATCATGTTCATATCCGTTCAAGTTGGGTGTCTAGACGGGCCGCCGTGTGCCCATATCATCTTGCCTTCAACAGAACCCGTCCACATCGGCACCCTCGACGTTGAACTGCCCGACAACCCAGGCATCTTTCGCCTGGATGCGATGAACGCGGATGAATCTAATTGGATCGCCGGAGGAGGATTTATTAGGCATCATTCGGGGCAACTACATGCCTATGACGGCTCCCTGACCGGCGGCATCTTCGACTTTTGGGTTGTTCCAGAACCATCAACATTGCTGCTTGGCATACTCGCTGTTGCGTTCCATCGCCGTGCACCAAGGTAAAACTTGCCGTGATTCGACGTTCGCGATCAACTAGCGTTCTCGTCAAAACACTCCTCGTGCAATTGCTCCGAAGGAGCAAAGGGCTGTAGCCACGGGTGAAGCGAAGTTCGCCGCAAGGCGAACGAGTGCAACCCGTGAAACACGATTCAATTTATTCTTGATCTGCCCCGGCCGGGGTAGAGGAATCGCCCAACGACCGCATTTCAATTTGCGAGTCTCAACTCGCACGATCGCGTGTTCCGCCAACCCCAGCGAGCGCCTGTGTTGTTATTAAACATAGATCACTCGGAGATGTCCTATGACCTCGCCTCTTCACTCGACTCGAAACACAACCACCCACACCGCACCCGTCCACAATCGAGATTCTGCGCTTTTCTTTTCAATTCGTGAAAATTCAAATCAAAATTCTCATTCCTGTAAGCGCCAACGCGGTTTTCGATTTGCGCCGCGCAGAAACGCAAAGATTCCACCCGCGTTAGCGACCCCAAAAACACAGATATCATGCAGCGGCGCACGTTCGCGCAGCACTTTTCTTCATCCAGAACGCACACCCGCAAACACGGCTTCCTGCCTTCAGTCCCCGCTCACTTACCTTTTGTACGTAACTCCGGCGGCTTCGAGTTCTCCGGGCATCGCCCGCCGATCTCGCTGCGGTCCCAATCCCAATTCACCGACGGAATCGTTTCACCCTTGCGCACCAGCACCGCCATGATCGCATCGCCGGTGCAGTCGTTGAAATCCCACCCGACCGGCTGCTCCGAATAGTTCTCTTCGAGGTACTTCACCCACTCCGGAAACGGATCTTGATCAAACGTGAGAATCACGACCTTCGGTTTGTTCTTCGCGATGTCAGCCAACAGGTTCGCCCGCCGCTTCTCGACGCCGCGATACCCTTCTCGCAATCCGGTCACCATCGTAAACCGCGACGCACACCGCCGCCCGGAGTAGTAATAAATCGACGCATCATTCGCGTAGACAAACACCGTGTCCTCCGGCGAAGTCACCGCAGCCACATTCTCCCCCTGCACTTTGCCCCAGAAATCCCGCGTGATATATCGCTTCCAAGTGATCTCCACCGGCGGCTGCGAATAGTAATCTCGATACTGCGTGTACATGGTCGAGCCGACAACAATCGCCGCGATAGCGAGCGAGATCATCGTCGCCACATTGATCGGCGAGCGCGGTTCACGTTCTCTAGCCGGCAACACCGAAGCGATTGCTCGCCGCACATCAGCCATCGAATACACAACCGCCACCACCGCGGGCGGGATCATGAGGTAGTAATAATGCGGCCAGAATTGTGCCGGCAAACAGATAGCAACGTAGCCACCGAGCAGTAGAAAGAGAACCGAGATGGCCTCCCATCGATGAACGCTCACGATCGCCCGCCCGGCAAGCCAGATAGCCGCAACGGCGCTGCCCACCCACAGCGCGATCGCGCTGTCAAACGTGAACGGATGTCGGTCCGTACGATAGAATTGCGTGAACCTCGTAATGAACGCTTCCGATTGCCCAGCATAACTAAGGTTGGCGGCAAAGACCGCATCAACAAACTCAGCCCAGCGATGCGTAGCTGCGAAATACCCGCCAACGAAAATCCAAATGCACGCGGGCCCAAGTCCGAACCACAAAACCGTCAGCGCGGCAGACTTCACTCGCGATGCAATGGGTCCTTCTCGATGAAGCGTGACGCCGATCAGCCATATCATCAGGAATAGCCAATGAATCGCGATGATCGTCTTGATGACCGAAGCAAACCCGAGCGCGATGCCCGCGACAACGACACCCCACGGAATTCTTCCCGTCTTTTCTTTCCAACCCGCCGCCCACCACGCCAACAGCACCAGCGTGTTCATGTAGATTTCGCGGTTGCACCCTTCACCGGCTGTGCCCGGGTCTGTAGACGACAGCGCGAACACGAAAGCGCCCAGCAGTGCAATCAGATCACCGCAGCTTCGACGAAGTATCGCACCAATGAGAACCATCGATGCCAGCGAGAATACAATAGCCATGGCGCGAAACGTGAGCGGCTCACTTCCCATCACCGCCTGCACAGCCGCAAAAATCACGAACACGCCCGGCGGCTGATGGTCCCACACATCGACGTACAACCGATCACCCGCGAGCAACCGCTCGCCGATGTACGCATAGTTGCACTCGTCGGTCTCCAGCGGAACGCCGAACGAATGCAGGCGAAAGAGCACCAGGACCAAGCCACAAACAATCAGCCCGATCGGATAGTGCATCCGTCGTCCGGCACTCGCACTGGCATTTCCATCAAGCGATGTCATCTTGTTTGCATGGTAGCTGCACAAGGGAATTGCCTAAAGCGACCGCGCATCAGAACCGCGACTGCAAAGGAGCGGCCACGGCTTGCAAATGCACGACCCCTTATTTCCACATCTGGAATCGGTCAGTTGTGTGCCCGAGCCCGACATGATTATGATAATCGGCCATGGGTCGGTGTTTTCCACTCGCATGATGCACGGAGGCTCGGGTTGATCACGTTTTCTTTGCAGTCGGGCTCAAACGGCAACTCAATCTACGTCGAAGCGGAAGGCGTGCGCCTGCTCTTCGACGCGGGCATCAGCGGCCGATGTGCCGAGTCGCGCATGGCCCAGAACGGCCGCGACATTCGCCAGGTCGATGCGCTCATCATCTCGCACGACCACGTGGACCACGTTCGCTCCGCAGGCATCTTCCAGCGTCTGTTTCACCTGCCGATTTACATGACCCGCCGCACCCACGCAGCCATGTGGTGCAACCTTGGCCGATTACATGATGTTCGATACTTCAAATCCGGCGAGACGCTAGAGTTTAAGACAGTGAAAGTTCACACGATCCCCACGCCGCACGACGCAGCCGACGGCGTGGCGTTTGTCATCGAATGCGGCGGCAAGAAGCTCGGCATCCTCACAGACTTGGGGCATAATTTCACCGGTCTGCAACCCATCGTCGAATCGCTCGACGCGGCCTACCTCGAGTGCAACTACGATGTGAACATGCTCGAAAACGGCTCTTACCCCGAACATCTGAAGGAACGCATTCGCGGCGACAGCGGACACCTCTCGAACGATGATTCAGCCAACTTGTTGCAAGCATGCGGCCGCAAACTGCCGAAATGGATCGCCGTCGCGCACCTGAGTGATGAAAACAACATGCCCGAGCTGGCGATCGGCGCGCAGCATCGCGCGGTGGGAAGCAGCTATCCCGTCTATCATGCTTCTCGATACGACGTTTCCGAAGTGCTCACTTTGTGACACGCAATGGCACTTATTGAAGGATCAAGGTTTCTTATCTTCCTTTTCCTTCTTTGACTTTTCCGGACAGGCATTCTTAATGAACTCATCAGCTTTTTCTGCGTATGCTTTAGCCCGTGGATCACTTCTTAGCGATTCGAAGTTTTCCAAAAGGTGTGTGTAGACCGCCTTTGAGCGATTCAGCAGGTCGACTTCATCTAAAGTCTCGGCCGCGCTCTTCCATTCCGCTCTAGTCTTGTCGATTCCAAGCGTGCGCATTCCGTTTCGATGTGCATAACCGATTGCCTTGCCCATTATCTTTGCGAACTTCGGAAGGTCGTCTTCCTTTTTCACCATGTTGTCCGAAAGCTCTTCGCCCCACGCGTCCTTTACGCGTACCAGATATCCGCGATCTTCAAATTTTGCGTAACTCACAAACCACGGATCCGGCTCGAACATATACCCATGATACTTCATAACGTCTGGAGGACGAGATCGCGATAAGGATATTCGACTGGCCTTTTCCATCGCAGGAATAGGCTCCTGCTTTAGCTCAAGAATCAAGAACTTCTCATCCGATTCATTTGCCTTTACCGCAATGAGCAACAGATACTTATGTAAGCCCTGACTACCGCTGCTTTCGACGCGGGTCCAGCGCACCATGTCCTTTACCGCTTTGGACAACTGCGATTCTGATTCGATCGCGAAGACTGCCGTCGCGCGTTCCCGGTTATGTGAAAAACTCTCCCAAACCGCGGAAACGATGACGGATCGCAGTGGTTCTTCAACTGGCTGCATGATATCGGCGGGATTGTCGTTCTTCATTCGACATGGATGAAACTTAGGTTCCGGAGAAACCTCCGCGTATTTGGAAATGTACTTGGCGAGCTTTATGTCTTTCGTTTCTTTGATGAAGTCGTCAACGAAATCACCGAACTCTGTGTTTTCATCTGAAATAGCGCTGCGATAGCCTTCCGCGAGTTGCTTCACCGAATCAGCAAGCTCATCATCATTAATTTTGAGCTTGTTTCCTGAAACGACAAAACGCAGAGCAGTGGTCGCTCGAAGCAGGTCCAGCTGAAACGGCCCATGATCAGCCTCGTCGAGATCGACAAGTCCGAATCCTAAGTCTTTTCCCAGCTCACCTGTGGTTTGGTACGTCCCCACGTTTCCCAGGTGGACGTCGCCGTGCAGAAGTACCGAAGGCGAGTTGCCAAGACCCCAGTCCATACAGTGCTCGCGCTCCCATACGTAGAACAAGTCGGTTGTTCCGCGAAAGAACATGTTTTCATTGAGCATGAGCGTGCGAATCTTTATTGGCAGTTCTCGCGGGTCGTTTTTGTCTAAGTGCCAATGCCATCGCTCGATTCGCTCCAGCGTGGATAGCTCTTCATCGGGGAGACTTCCGACGGCTGCAGTCAACGACAGACCGACGGCAAGCAGAGCAGTTTGATAATGAAAGCGCCTATTGATCGATAAGTAACTCACGTGGTTCCTTTCGTTGATGCTGATCAAAGTGCCTTTAACAATACTAAGCGATCACTGCCCCAAAGACCCTCACCCCTACCCCGTCGTGCTCCCTCATTGGTCGCTCTCCGTCTAAGAGGGAGAGGGAGGAATCGACACACGATCAAAGTACGATGATTCAAAACACTGTCGAAGTAAAGTTGCTTCTCTTGCGTTCACGCCCCCACACTTAACAGAATCCTCAACGAATCTTAATCGAAGCACGTCCCAATCTTCACGCTTCGGTGACAAGAAGCCAACAAATCATCGTTAGCATTCATCGACATTAGGTATCGCACGTGGCGCGCGGTCAAACTCGTGCGAAACGAATCGGGCCAAGAATCGGATTAGCTACAAGAACGGCATCGGTACAACCGGGGGTTCGAGAAGCGGGCGGATACTCTTGTTGGCATAGCAGTTCCAACACTCGGAGACCAGGATGCACTTGCGAATCGTACTCCCCAGGCGCTCAGCCTTCACTCTCATTGAACTACTCGTCGTCATCTCGATCATCGCCTTGCTGATATCAATATTATTGCCGTCGCTTCGTAATGCCCGCGAGCAGGCGAAGTCGGCTACGTGCAGCTCAAACCTGCACGGTTTCGGTCGTGGGTTTTACACGTACGCCAACAATGGTCGCAAGGATTTCTTGTGCAGCGGCGCGTTTGATCCAGAGGTTTCAAACAATCGCGATGGACCGGTGGACAAAGTCGGCTGGGTGGCTGACCTCATCAAGCTCCAGGCTGGAAATCCCGGCCAAGCGCTCTGCCCATCCAATATTGCTATCTACAACCAGAAGCTGATCCAATCCGCGGGTGGTCCGGAGGGCTATACGCTCGAGGAAGCCAAGGACCTGATCGATCGAGGGTTCAACACGAATTACACGCAATCGTGGTATATGGCTCGAACCCAATGGGATCCGCGAAGGGCCGCTATGTCTTCCGAACCGACAGACATGCGAAGTCGCTTAACCACCAAGGGACCGTTGCTTGCATCTGCCATGACTGCGGTTGCACCGGCGCGCGTTCCGCTTCTGGCGGATGGTCGTACGGACGGCGATGAACTGCTCTTCGGCGAGCGCTGCGTGAAGACGATGACGGACGGACCGGCACCGCCGACTTATGGCTTGCAAAGTTTTGCCGACTTCGGACCCGCACACGGGTTCGGCAAATGGATTCGCAACGACAAGGGCCATAATCAAGCGCGAGCCAATGTTCTGTTTGGCGATGGCCACGTAGGACAGTTCAAGGACAAAAACTTTGATGGTGAGTTCTCGCTGGTCACTGCCGCGAGCGGAGAGTACGACCAAGCTGACTTCACGCAGGCGGAAGTATTCGATGGCGTGCTATCGCTGGGACGGCGATCGCAATCACCATGGGAGCTTCAATAAGTAACCACCCGCCAAGAGCATCGAAACAAACTGACGAATGACGCTGAATAAACTTTGAGGAGGGATAATCTATATGGTTCGCCGATCAATTGTTGCCAGAGCTTTCCTGGGACTACTGACGTTTCCGCTGGCATCGCACGCCGCCGTGTTCATCAACGAAGTCGTGATCAACCCACCGGGCGGCTCGGGGGATGATTTCTACGAATTCATCGAATTGCAAGGCACGCCCGGGATGAAGCTGGATGGATACGCGATTGCGGTCATCAGTGGATACGAGACGAAGACCTACGTCGATGAAACGGTTCCACCGCGTCCAAACGGAATCACTCCGTTTTTGGAAACCGAAAGCGCGCCGGAAATCGACGAGTTTTTCAGTCTCGATGGTCGCTCGCTGGGCGCAAACGGATTGCTGGTTGTCGGCATTGGTGCGCAGGGCAATTATCTTGGCGCACAATTCGGCGCGGATGCGAGCAACTATGCCGGACCGTGGTCCGGGATTTGGAACGGTCTGCTCGATACACCGGGAAAGCTACAGAATGATGGATCGACCACGATTGTGCTCATCCGCAATCGACCGGGCCGTACGCAGGCTGACCCGGCCAACCCGGCGGGTTTACGTTGGGGCAAGGATATTTTGTGTGACGACGAACTGATTGAAGACGTTTTCGATAATGTTGAAATGGAAATCCGGGATCAGTGGGGCGACGGCGATCTTGACGATGGTCTGCCGAATAACCACGGAATCGGCGGTCCGAACACGCTCGACCTCCGTGGGAAGAGCACGCCGATGGACAGCACCGACGATCTCGAAGTAGTGGACGAAATCAGCTTCGAGGGTGGGCGCGGCTGGGAGTATGACAGCGACTCACGGCACGTCGACATGGACAGTACTGTATTTGGTCTGCCGCATCGCCATGTTCACGCACTCGACGATCCGCAGGGGTTCAATCCGGACGCTCTTACTCGTGTCGATTATCGCACGAAGGGCGACGGGTGGACGCCGTCTGCCGGTGCGACGGGCGAAATGACGAACGGCAACAACTGGCAGGACACGGCCACCGAGCAGTGGATTCGCGGCGATATGGTCCAGCCGGGTGCACCGCCCAACTTCTTCTACAGCAACATCGCCAACCCGAATCCGGACGCGATTCAGCCGTATGAGACGAATGTTCCTTTGTGGCTTAATGATGGCACTGGCACCGATTACAACTTTCTTTCACCGAATACTTATCAGATTTATGCGGGCCGAACGAACACGTTTGCTGTTCCTTACATTCCGGGTGACACCGATCGCGACGGCGATGCCGATGCAGATGACATCGCCAAGATTCTTCCCGTGTTCGGCGATGACGACTGGGTTTTCAGCAACAGCTTTGCGTTGGCTCCGGAGGGTGACGGCGGTGATCCGGCAGAGCAGACGAGGCCATGGGATTTGGACGGCAACGGCGATCATGGAATTGATCCGTGCGATCTTCAGTGGGCGCTGAATTTTCAGGGGAACACGTCGGGGCGCATCGTTGGAGTGCGCTACGATGGTCCGACGCCGACGCCTTCGGGCAGCGGCGTGCACCTGAATGATGGTGCGGGCGTGACGGTCACGTTGTCCACATCGGTCACGGCGCCGCCGGGGAGAACGGCCATGTCGCTCGAAATCGGTGATGTCGCGACGCTAACCGTTTTGGCGCACGTCAGCGGCGGCGGCAATCTGACCGCTGAGCAAGAAAATGGCGTGATGCAATACATCCACGATCTGGCGATCAGCACGGGCGGCGTCTTGCAAGTGCAAAGTGTCACGCCAGTGGCACCTTTTGCCGACTCGCGTGAATCACTTGAAGTGCTGCAAGGCAACAATGGCGACCGTGGCGTAGATCGCATCAATGGTCACACCACCAGCTTTACGCAGGGGCTTGGGGCACCGTCGGCCATGTATCAGGTGTCGTTGCTCGCGGTCGACATTTTTGCGGTCAATGTAACGATCGCGCCCTCGGATGACGCAAAGTTTGCTGCCACTGCACCCGCGGGAATCATCGTCGGCCACACCAAGGCGTGCGGTCAGCCGGCCACTGTCGTCCCGCCCGCGCCGACTGCCTTCTGCGTCAACGGTCTTTTTGGTGACGTTCGCCTGCCGCGAAACGGAATCGTCAACCTCGACGATATTCTTTGCGTGCTGTCGGGATTCGCGTCGTTTTCGATATGCCCGAATGGCGACATCGGTGGTTGCTCGCACAACGGCGTGATCAATTTGGATGACATTCTCGCGGTGCTGGGGGCGTTCTCGGGAAGCTCGCCGTGTGAGTGCCCGGGTTGATCTGATACTACAAATCGCGTTGATTTCAAAGCCGCCTGGTGTATACCGCCTGGCGGCTTTTTCATGGGAGGCCGTTCTTTATCGCCGGTTGTTTTCGTCCGATATATCAGAGGAATTCTGAGTATGTCGGCAGACAAGAGCGACAACATCGTCGACGGAACCGGCGTTGACACCGAACGAAGCACCCGGCGCGACGGCGCATCGGGTAGCAACGCATCTCTGCGCACACGCCGCGAGGTCGTGCGACACGGCATAAAGCTCGCGTTCACCGCACCGATCATCACTACGTTCTTAGCAAGCGAGGCACACGCGGCAGCGAGCCGACAGAGTTGCTATCCAACGGGTCACGTCTGTGATCTGCCGGGTCAGCAGGAATCTTGTTGCAACGGCGCCTGTGCCGCCGGAGTTTGCCCATGACCGTTGCGACACTTGATCGATGTCTGCGCCGCGAGGACGTTCAGGTGCGCGAGCTGGACGGTGAGGCGTTCGTCTACGACCCCAAGACGGCGGACACGCATCGACTCAATGAGACTGCGTGGTTCATCTGGCGACAATGTGACGGGCGACACGATACGCGCGATATCATGCGTGAGCTGACCGAACAATATGACGTAGCGATCGAAGCAGCGAGTGAACACATCGAACGCATTCTTGCCGAATTGCGAGAACGAAACCTCGTCAACCACGTGATGAATTGAGGCGTGCGAAAGCCGATGACTCGATTGTTCCCACCACTGGCTGCGCGATTCCGGATCGGCGAAGTTCCTGTCGAATTGAGCACCACATCGCGACGTTTGTTGCGCCAATACACCGCCGCATATCAACGATGGCGGATTGATGATAAAGAAGAGTCCGAATCACTCGCGAGCGATTCACTCATTCGAGTGTCGGTGTTGCCAGAACCGTTTCGCCCGTGGCGGCGGCGGCGCTATGAAGTCCGCATCAACGATCAGGTGCTTTTTCGGCCTGCACGGTTTCAGGAACTCCTGCCCTACATCGAATGGGCGATCACGTGGGATGTGCCTCGTGCATTGCCGCAGTTTCTGCAACTGCACGCGGCGACACTTGAACGAAACGGGCAAGGAGTGATTTTCCCCGGTGCATCGGGCAACGGAAAGTCGACGCTGACAGCCGGGTTGATCGCGCATGGCTGGCAATACCTTTGCGACGAGTTTGCGTTGATTCACTCGGATACGCTGCAACTGCATGCGTACCCGAGGGCGATCTGTGCGAAGGAATCAGCATACCCTGTATTGCAGAAGATTGGCATTGACGCAAAGCGTTCTGCGGCACCGTTAAGCGGGCCTAAGGGTTCTGTCTGCCTGCTCAATCCAGAACACATTCGCAAAGGGGCATCCGGAAACATCTGTCCGGTGCGGTTTGTTATTTTTCCCAAGTACACATCGGGCGCAATGCCTGCGCTGATTCCCATATCGCGGCCCGAGGCAGTCTCGATGCTGCACACGGTCTGCTTCAATCTTCTGAAGTGTCGCCGACTGGGACTGGACGTACTCACAGAGGTCGTGCGCGATGCGCGGTGCTATCGGTTGATCAGCGGTGATCTCAGTGAGACCTGCCAGCTCGTCGATGCGTTGGTGACCGGACGGAAAATCGTACTAGCTGAGGCCAGCTAAGTGTGGTGTGACGATGGACTCCAATTTATTCAATGATATCCAGCAAAAGCACGATGCGTTTGTCACGGTTGCGCCGTGGCTGCGAGCGAGGGAAGTGTCGGATTTTTCCGGTCCGCGATCGCCGGACGAATGGCAGCAGTGGTCGCGCGACGTTGCTGGGGCAGGGTTGTCGGGGATCATACTCGAACGGGCTGTGCAACTGGGTGTGGAGTTGCCCGAAGAGACGAGGCAATACCTGACGGCTGATGCCTCATCTGTCGTTGCGGCCAATCTGCACTTGGAACACGAACTGACACGCATTGTCACCTTGTTCAATCGCCAACGCATACCCGTGATGTTGCTCAAAGGGGCGGCGCTGAATCGCACGATTTACGATCACCCGAACATGCGGCCGATGGCGGATATCGATCTGCTGGTGCGGCCGGCAGACGTGATGCGCGCGATGGGGCTGCTTTCCGAGAATGGATGCCGCAAAGGCGTATCGCTGGTTCGGGATGATTTCTTCCCGCGTTACTACTACGAGACGGAATGGTTCGTTGAATCGGCGCGACCGGTGCGGATCGATCTGCATGCGCGGCCGTTGCGCCCGATGCGCCTTGCGCGGTTGATGCCGGATGACGCGCTGTGGCACGATGCCGCGGCTGTTCGCGTGGGACAGGCGACCGCGTTCATTCCTCGTCGCGAATCGATGCTGATCCACTTGGCTGCCCATGCCGCCTACCACGGCTGCGAGCGATTGATCTGGCTCTACGACATGAAGCGATTCATTCAACATTATCAACAGGAGTTGGACTGGACGCTTCTGGCGGAACGATGTCGCGAGTGGAGCTTGTCGCTGCCGGTGCTGGCTGCTTTGAAAAACACCGAACAGGTGCTTGGCACTTGTTGTCCTAAAAGCGTCATGGATGCGTTATCCAAGCATCCCACGAGTTGGAAGGATCGATGGGCGCTTCGACATGCGCCGAGCGACTCGGCTAATCCGGTTCGACACGTGCTAGTCAACCTAGCGTGTACGCCCGGGTTTGCTTTTCGCTGTGGATATTTGTTCGCGATGATGACGCCGCATCGGAACCATCTTGCCGGCGTTTATCCATATCGTCATCGCGGTTGGCCAGCGATGGCCAACACGTGGCGATCGATTCGTGCCGTGGGTCGACTGGTTCGTGCGCCGTTGAGAAAGCTGACGGCCAAATCATGACGTCAACATGCGATCATCAACTAGAGATAGATCGGCCAGCGGACTTACGCGTGGCGGTCTCCGTGATTATGACGGTCAAGAATGATGCCGCTGGGACGCGGCAGACGGTTGAATCGCTGCTCGTGCAAGAACGGCAACCGGATGAGATCGTCATCGTCGATGGCGGATCGACGGATTCGACGAACGAACTACTTTTGAATCTGGCAAGCGAGTACAGCCATATTCGAGTCGTCAGCGCTCCTGGAGCCAACATCGCGCGCGGAAGAAATCTGGCGATCGAAGCCGCGACAAACGAGATCATCGCGGGGATTGATGCTGGATGCGTCGCGCGGCCCGATTGGCTTGGTAACCTCACTCGACCGTTCGAAAAGGACGCGAGCGTAGAGTTTGTGGCTGGTATGTACCGTATTGCGCCGCAATCGCTTTTCGAAAACGTCGTTGGCCTCGCGACGATGCGCGGGCAGCTGGACCCAGTCGATCCGGCGACGTTCAATCCTTCCGCGCGCTCGGTTGCTTTAGCGAAGTCGCTGTGGGCGCGCGTCGGCGGTTGGCCGGAGTGGTTGAACTTCTCCGAAGACACATGGTTCGATCATCGTGTTCGCGAGGCGGGGGCGAATTGGCACTTCGCCGAAAACGCTATCGTCGAGTGGCGGCCTCGCGGCACATGGCGATCACTCGCGAAACAGTTCTATCATTACGGCACGGGTCGCGGATTGACCGGCATTGACGCGGCGAGTTTCCATTACAATTTGAGAAACCTGCTGATCGTGGCGACGCTGGGGATTGGCTCAATCTTTTCGCCCTGGTTAATAGTGCCATTGGTCGGCACTTCCAGTTACTTCTACGTTTGGACGTTTCACGAAAAAGCAATCAAGATATTACGACGTACAAAATCGTGGCTCGCCTATCCTATGACGCTGGCTGTCATGTTGGTGGTCTTGTTTTCAAACCTGGTCGGCTTTCTTGTCGGCTCAACGAGGCGTGAGAAGCTTGCGCAACAAGGTGAATTGCCGGGGATTCTCGGCGAGCGGTCACGATCATCCGCTAGTGTCGTCCGTGGAAAAGTGAACAACGCTTCCCAAAGCGAGTTGCTGGCAGCGACGCAATGACGGCCTATCGCGACTATGGCTCCGACTTCAGAACAGCCGACCGGCGATGGCTCTGTATTGCTTACGCGTTTCCGCCGATCAATCGCAGCGGCACGCAGCGCACGCTGGGGTTTGTGCGCCACCTCGAACGACTGGGCTGGAACGCCAGCGTATTGACCGTTAACCCGACGGGTGAAGCCATCGACCCAAATCTGCTTGCACAGGTACCGGAAGGCACACATGTCCTGCATTCGGGGAATCCGCTCATACTCGAATCTCTTATTCGTTGCCGTGAATTGGCTCGCAAGTCCTTTCGACGCCGGTCAACAAGGCTGGCGACTTCGCACGACGGTGGGATTGCATCGCCGCAGACCTCTCGATCGCAATCATCAAAAACCGTAAGAAACCTGCTCGACTGGTTATCGTGGTTTCTCAGCACGCCGGATTCGCGAATCGGCTGGCTTCTGCCGGGCATATTCACGGGGCTGCGTGCCATTCGACGGCACCGACCGGAGGTGATCTTCTCAACTTCGCCCTACATGACCGCGCATCTCATCGCCCTCGTGCTCTCGCAATTGCGCTCGATTCCATGGGTTGCTGATTTTCGCGATCCGTGGCGCAGCAACCCGTTTCGCGAGGTTCATCACGAATCGATCAATCGTTGGGACGCGTGGCTTGAGTCGCTGGTGCTGCGACACGCGAACCACATCACCTGCACAAGCCCGACCACGGCGGACCTTCTCATTGGTCGGTGTACCAGCGTGATGTCGAAATGCACGACGATTCTGAATGGGTTTGATGTTGCTGCGTTTCGAGGCGTCCGCCCAATCCGCGAACTGGCCAACGACAAATTCGTAATCACTCATGCGGGCGAATTTTACGGAAAACGTACACCGCACGCCCTTTTCGCAGCCGTTCGCGAGTTGTTGATGAATAAGCCCGAATTCGCTCGAAAACTTGTAGTATCGCTGATCGGGTCAGACTCTTTCGGCGGGTGCTCGCTGCAAAAACTGGCGTGCGAATTTGGCATTCAGCCAGGTGTGCAGATTCTTGGTCGACGAACACATACAGAGACTCTCGCCCGACTCGCGGGCAGCGATGCCGTTGCTCTCGTTGGCGCGAGTGGCGCGGGCAGCGAGTTGCAAATACCAGCGAAGCTCTTTGAATACCTCGCACTGCGACGACCGATTCTCGCGCTTTCGTCAGCCAGGAATCCTACTTCGGAAATTCTGCGCCAGGCGCAGGCTATGGCGGAAGTGTGCGAACCGGATGATGTGCCGGCGGTTACACGGTCGATCGAACAACTCATGACTCGCCGACATTCAGCCATCGGAGGAGCGTGGTCGGGCGTGGATGCGTTCGAGCGTTCCCATCGAGCGGCTGAACTGGCGGGCATCTTTGAAGACGTGGCGGCTGCCAAGCAAGCAAAGGTTGCACACGCATCTCGAAAGCAGGGTCATTTCATTCGCAGCGCATCCGCATTACGCAAATGGATCATCAATCGTCGGTTAGAAACCATGAATGACGAAAGGATTGGTGGTCCGCTCGCGGCCGATGGTGGTCTCCGGGCCGTGACCGGAGAGGATTCGCGTCGAGTCGGGGAGCGTCATTAACTGCTCTCGAATATTGCGAAGTAATTTCTTGCCGTTGCTGTGCGGAAAATCCACCCGGCCGACACTGCCCTGAAAGAGCGCGTCACCGACGAACGCAATCCCTAACTCTTCGTTGTAGATCGCGCGGCCGCCGGGCGAATGGCCGGAAACATCGCGAATGTGCCACGTCGTGTCATCCAAGGTCAACGTGTCACCGGGCGCTAACCCGAGCGGGTCGGTGACTTCAGTGACCATCGCAGGGCCGTACAATCCGGACAGGTTCTCCATTGGGTCTGTTAGCGCGGCCCACTCTTCGCGGGCGAGATAGACTGGCAACTTGCCCAATTCTTCGCGCACGTCGTCGAGGCCGCCGATGTGGTCGGCGTGTGCATGCGTGAGCACGATCGCCTGGGGTTGGAGCTTATGCTCGTGAACGTGCTGAACGATGCGGTCAGCCTGTGGCGGCAAACCGGGGTCGATGATCCAGCAAGGACCGCCATCACGCAGATACACCGTATACCCATTTTCCATGAAAATAGGATCGTTGGTGATGTAGATGTTGAGCTTGGGCTTGCTCATTTCTTCCTTTCCAATGGCTGTTTGACGCATACCTACGTTGCCGGTCGAAGGACCTCCTGCCGCCTACGGAAACTAGCTCAAAAGGGGCCGGTTGCAAGCAAAGCCAATGCAATTTGACTGCGCGATCGTTCAGCCGTTGATGAAGGTATTCTCATTCCTTCGGTTTTGCGAACGTCGTTGATCGCGATATGCTTGAAAAACGGAAGCGGGGATTGGATCGGGCCTACCCCTTGGCCATGGCGAGGAGCACACGCATGTCGAAACCGGAGAAACCACGAACCATTCGAACCGTGCAGGAGTACTTGCTTCTCGAACAGAAGAAACACTCTCAAGCCACGGGCGATTTCAGTTGGCTTATGTCTGGAATCACGCTCGCGACGAAAGTGATCGCAGACCACGTGCGCCGTGCGGGACTGTGCAATCTGCTGGAAATGACCGGCGAAACAAACGTGCAGGGTGAGCTCGTTCACAAACTGGACGTGATCGCGAACGAAACGATCCTCGCGTGTCTGGGTTATCGCGGAAACATCGGCATCATGGCCTCCGAAGAAGACGATGAGCCGCACATCATCAAAGAGGTTTCTGACCATGCGAAGTACATCGTGCTTTTTGACCCGCTCGATGGATCAAGCAACATCGACGTGAACGTCTCCATCGGAACGATTTTCTCGATTCTCCAGCGCCGGCCGGACGTAAGCGCCGAGCACGTGATGGATCATATTCTGCAACCGGGTTACATGCAGGTGGCGGCGGGTTATGTCATCTACAGCAGCAGCACGGTGATGGCATACACCACGGGCCACGGCGTGCACATGTTCACGCTGGATCCCGCTA
The DNA here is from genome assembly GCA_964494205.1 of uncultured Phycisphaeraceae bacterium. Lineage (GTDB taxonomy): Bacteria > Planctomycetota > Phycisphaerae > UBA1845 > UBA1845 > JBBTCX01. The sequence continues at coordinate 160,882 of CAZBRD010000008.1, forward strand.
TCGGTGCGTATCGACTCACCAATGAGCACGTGAAGATGCCCACGAAAGGTGATACATACAGCGTCAACGAGGCCTACTGGGCCCAATTCCCTGAGGGAGTGCAGAAGTATCTGCAATGGGCGAAGTCACCCGAAACTCATTACAGCATGCGGTATGTCGGATCGCTCGTGGCGGATTTCCATCGCACGCTGCTCCGCGGCGGTGTATTTCTGTACCCACCAACCAAGAAGTCTCCGGAAGGGAAACTTCGTCTACTCTACGAGGCCAATCCACTGGCGTTTCTGGCGGAGCAGGCCGGCGGCGCAGCGCATGATGGAACTCAGCGGATTCTAGACAAAGTTCCGAAGTCTCTGCACCAGCGCACGCCGCTCATCATCGGCAGCAAATCGGAAGTTGATCGCGTCCTGAGTTTCTGGCACTGATAATAAATTGGTTTTCACAATCGCGGCCGGACTTACTATGAACATGCCGCAACCTCATCGCCGACGGGTGAGACCGAATCACGCGGTTCGCCCGCAAATTCCTTATCGTCTCGCGCCGAGTTGCGCTCTTTCGTGACCAGAGAGCTGAATACATCGGCGAGTTGGCGAGTCAATTCGCGCCGTTCGTATCGCGCGAATCGTTCAGGGGTGCATCCTTTCAAAGGATGCCCCGATCGCCACGCGGTGTAAGCGCGAATCATTTCTTCGCAAACGCCCTCAGCCGATGGTTTGACGGTGGTACCTGCACCAGTTGAGTTCAGCACATGATCGACGGCACCGCCCGGAGTACCCACATGCAGCACTGGGTTGCCGGAGGCCATGTACTCGTACGTTTTCGCCGGCACGATCGAATCACAATTACGACCCGTGGTAATGTTTCCTGAGACAAGAAGATCGGCGGCGACCGTGTTGTGTATGGCATCGGGGTGCGAAAGGTAGCCGGTCACTTCGACGGGCGTACCGGAATCCTGAATGTATGCGGACACTTTGCTGGTGACGGTGCCCACAACGCGAAACTGGGTATCGAACCCGTCGTCCTGCACGATGCGCGAGCGAAACATTTTGTAACCGTCGATGATCGCGTACGGTTCCGCGGTGCAGACGAAGCTGCCGACATAGGCGATGACAAAGGTCTTAGCAGGGATTGAAAGCGCGGCACGCACGCTCATTCGATTTTGCGAATCAAAGCACTTGCGATCCGCGCCGTTTGTGATTGTCACGAACCGAGTACGCGGCGAGCCCCGATGTTTGCTTAGGATTTCAGTCTGCGCAGGAGTTACACCCACCACGAAGTCCGCCTCGGCGATGAAGCGATCTTCTAACCATCGATCCCAGATTGCTCCGCAAGGCGCGTGCGGATGATAGCGATAGTCGTCTGTCCATAAGTCACGGAAGTCGGCCACCCAGGGAAGCCCGGTCGCTCTCTTGAGCCGCCACGCGACAAGGTGATTCGATCCGGGTGAGTACGTGGACCACAAGCAATCGATGCGTTCGCGCGCGATAATCCTCTTCAATGCGCGGATGCTCCGAAGCGCCCACGGCAGCGCGGGGTCAGGCATGAACAGGGAAATCGCCCGCTCAGCCCACCATCGACGTCGCCATTCGAGAGCAGCGAGAAACCTGTGACAACGAGAATCTGAAGTTTCCGCGCGACGATAGCCGCGAGCATAATCCTGCAGCTTCAAGATGGAGCGCCAGTTGCTTGCACTTCTGCGATCGAGTGATTTGGGAAGCTCCGACGCGAGACGATCATCTGTAGGTAATCCGGCAACGTGCTCGCCGGTCCAGACGAGGGGCGTCCAGCCGAAATCGGGCAGGTATTGGACGAACTTAGCCGGTCGCTGCACACCGGGTCCGCCCGTCGGCGGGAAAGCATAGCTAACCATCAGCACGCGGGGCATGAAACCCTCGTGCTTGTTGCATGATCCGCCCTTGTGTCGAAAAGGAATTGGATCGATTTGCGGCCGCAGTTGAACAGTAGATCTAGGATGGAGAGTCCGGGCTGAAACGCACCCCACAATTGCGGGTATTGCGCCTTCTCGTTCGACACATAAGACAATTCGATTTGAGCACGATCGAAGGCGACGGGGTCGATGTACTTCCGTCCGCTGACACCTGACAAGTAATTCGTGCCGCCGACACATTGCACCAGACACGCGAGTCGTAAACCCGCGCGCTCTTTGATTCCAAACTCGGATGAATGGCGCATCGGTGTCCTGAGGTCTAGATACGCGCAAATGGCGCGAATGATCGTCACGTTTGCATCAACCAACGCCGGTCGATGTGCGAAACCAGAGCCAAGCGTCGGCTCGATTACGTGCGCGAATACTTCGTCGAAAAATGCAGACCGTTTGTAGCTGTGGACGATCGTGCGAAGGTGTTTTTGGCGCCAGTTGTCATTCCAGTTCGGTGTCATCTCGCAGATCGGCGAATGGTATTTGCCCTTGGACAAGACCGGAATGCTCAGCCAGAGTACGCCCTGCGGCGTCTTGATTCGATTGCGATTGATATAGCCGCGACGGCGATACTGCACGTCGTCGAGAACGATGAATACGTCTGATTGCGCTAGCTTGCGAAAAAAAGCCAGATTCGGAAAGTAGTTAGGCTGGTGAATGGCGACTGTCCTGCGCTCGCCTCGAGGTTGCTGTGGTGCGCGAACCGGTTGCGCAGCTTTCGGATCCATCGTCGAAGCTATTTCATCAGCCAGGATCAAATTGTTGGCCTACTTGTAAATGAATACTGAGAAGTCGTTCATGCGATAGTCGTGTCGCAGGATGAAGCGCGACGACAATTCCCGCTCAACAAACGCGAGGATTTCGGATGGTAAAGAGTACTTGGCAGCCGGGTTGCTGTTGCCCGAAAGGCGACTGAGGAAATTGACGCCCACGCCGCTGCGACATGCTTCAAACATGTATCGTAGCGTTTGAAACGTCATCTTCTCCCACTCAGGAATGACCATGTTGAAAATGCCGGAGCCGAACACGTAATCAAACTGGTTGGGTCGCATCGGCGAGCGCATCAGATCGCGATCTTCGAATTGTGCCTGCGGGTATTTGTCTCTCGCAGCCGCCAGCATCTGCGGATTGATATCGATCCCCAAATAGTCCGCGAATCCGGTGTTTCTTCGCTTCAGGTAAGCCCACAAATCTCCAAGGCCGCACCCCACATCGAGTATCGTCGCATCAGTCAAATCGCCCACTTCGACCAGAACCGAGAAACGCGACTCCTGCGATTCGCGGCTGTTCCACACGACGCGCGGATCATCCTTGCCGAATCGTTCGAGCAAATCCGAATGGTGGTCGCGAATGATGTCCACCGCATTGCGAACCTGCGGTGATCGCGTAACCGTTCTGGTTGGATTCAACGCCGCTTCTCGAATCATCGATACACCGCCCTTACTACGTCGAACGCCTCGGCAAACGGAGCACCAATGGCTACGCCGCGCGTCCGCGCCAACCCCCGCGTAAAACTCTCGCTCATGTACGCACGGTCGCGCTGCGACTCATAATGCGACAGAGCGCAAACCTTTCTCTCCACGTGCCGTTCTTCCAGCGCCACAAAGGCCGTCGTGCGAAACGCGATGTTGTTCCACGGCATTTCGTACGCGTAGATGCTGGTGTGCTTGAATGCGCGTAATGCTTCGGCTGCGACCGTCGAGTGATCCTGGTGCAGGTCATCGCACGCGGGCATGAAAACCAAATCTGGCTTCAGGTCATCGTTTAGGCGCACGAGATCGTCGAGGATCTCCTGCCGAAAGCTGGCCAATCGTCGCACGGGATATCGATAGATGAGCAGATGCTGCTGCGGCAGCGGAAGCTCGCGCATGGCTTTGCGTGCTTCGACTTCTCGCACACCGCGAGGCCAGCCCGGCGGCAGCGAGTCTTCGCACAGGCTGAAGGTGGCTGTGTAAACCCGTGCCCCCTCTTCGATCAGTCGCGCCATCGTGCCGCCGCAGCCTAGCTCCGCGTCGTCCGGATGCGGGGCCAGCGTGATGACAACTTTGGGGCTTATCAGGACCATGCGCGCCAATCCTCAGAGGCAAATGAATCCACTACCACCGATAACTTTGAAATATGTCGGTATTCGGACGGTCGGTCTTAATATGCTTCTCTGTTTTCGGACTTTGGCGGAAGTGGGATTAGGATGCGGTTTCTACCGATGGCAATTGGCTCATCGAAAACCGCGACCCCTAAGCGTGTAGGTATTTGGCCGTTTTCTGATTGACCCACCACCAAGTAGAATTGCGAACCGTGATCTCAGCGAACCTGAAAAACACGATGGGAACCGCCCTTGCAGGGCCAGAGGTTGCCATTCCTCTAAACAGTGTCGTTTGTGCGGACAACCTCGAATTCATGCAGAAATTGCCCGCTTGTTGTTGCGACCTCGTTTATGTTGATCCGCCATTCAATTCAAACCGCACCCAGAGCACTCGCACGAAGAAGGATCTGCAGTTTCCCGATCAGTTCCCGAGCGTTGACGACTACCTCGCGTTTCTTCGGCCTCGCTTCATCGAGATGCGGCGCCTCTTATCGTCGCGCGGATCAATTTTCGTTCACGTCGATTGGCGTACGTCGCACCATGTTCGACTGCTGCTCGATGAGGTTTTTTGTAGCGAGCATTTTCTGAACGAGATTATCTGGCATTATCGCAGCGGGGGCAGGCCTGCCCCGTGGTTTGCACGCAAGCACGACACGATCTTGTGGTATGCGCGCGATGCGGGACAGCAACACACGTTCAATCGCCTGCGCGATGGGCAATATCGAACGCAGGACCTGCGATACACCGACGACGGGCAACCCTACAAATCAACGCGGAACGGGCCGATCATGTTTCATCCCGATGGCCCCGCGTGCTCGGATGTTTGGGAGATTCCGATTCTATCAACGGTGTCGAAGGAGCGGACATCGTATCCCACGCAGAAACCGGAGAAGCTGCTGGAGCGAATCGTGCGTGCAGCCTCCAATGAGAATGATGTCGTGGCTGACTTCTTCTGCGGCAGCGGGACGACGCTCGCGGTTGCGAAAAAACTGAGCCGGCGGTACATCGGTTGCGACGTCAACCCAGACGCGGTGACCATCACTCGACAACGACTTGCGGCCATCACAACATGACCTCACCATCACAAGGAAATAGAGCAAGCAATTCGGCTTCGTTTGAGCTTCCGGAATCGCTGCGGCCGCCAAAAGATGCGCGACTCTGGATCGGCGGACACAACACGCTACTTCGCGGCCAGCTCGATCAACAACTGAAAGATAATCCCCGTCCGCCAACCGGACCCATTGATCTGGCCATCATCACTCCGTTGACAACGGATGAAGCACTCTACTTTGCAGCCAAGGTTAAACCGAGATTGCAATGTGGCGGCACGATTTGGATTGCGCGGCCCGAAACGAATCAGAATTGGATCGATGCGAAAACCACTGGCGAGGAGTTTGAATCACGGCTGGCTGAATTAGGGTTGAGGTTGGTAAGAACGTCCACAGAAACGGTTCAATCGCCGATTCTGAGGCTACTTGTGCTCTAAACCGTTGAAAAAGCAAGCCGTGGCTTGTTCGCGGCGTAGTGCTCGCACGCGTGCGAGAATGTGCTACTAATTGCCTGTGAAGCGAATTTGAAACGCGCGAACGTCGAACAGGTCCACGTTCCCGTTTCGGTGTAAGTCAGATGCGAGGCACTCCAATCCAACGGGACCAGGGGGGCCCGTCATGCAACCTTGCATTAGGAAGTGGTCGAGGAGGTCGATGTCCCCATCGTCGTCAAGATCGGGATCGACCGGATACAGGAGAAAACCGCGAGCAAATGCTGAGTCGTCTCTTAGTTTAGCGCGCCCTACAATCATGCCTTCATCATTTACATCTTCAGCCCAGAGAAGATCAAGTTCTTGTCCAGTTGGAATCAAATCGGATAATTCGCTTCGAACCCCATTCAACCACACAATCGCTTTGGAGTTCGACAATCCAATTGCTGTCCCTCCGACTACAACTCCGTTGTTGTTTAGTGCTAATGGCACACCAGGATACTCGGCCGGCGATGGAAGAGGAGTCACGCTGCCATCCTCCCAGATGCCCGGCATTTCCTCAAAAGTCCCTGCTACGCTCCCATTATCGTTAATCGCATAGGCAAGACCGGGGCCAATGTCGAGCATTGCGCCAGCATGCCACAAGAACGCGCGATACTCCAGCGGCTGCGCATGGGCACGGGAATAACCCACGACCGTTCCGGTGTTGTTTATCGCAAGTGGTATTGTTTCTTGCCAACCATCTGGAGGAAGGTAACCAATACTCGAAAACTCTCCGTCATCCCAAAAGAACCCAAGAAGTCCGCCCCAGATGCCCGCTACTTGCATTGTGTCATTGATCGCGAGCGCCCCTTCGCAGCAAAAATCAAGCGAGTCTAACCATTCAATATTCGTTCCGTTCCAGATGAATCCACGCACTCCTGTAGATCCAACAACATGTCCGGTTTCGTTCATGCCTGCTGCCACGGGTGAGATCGATCCTAGATTCAAGACACTCTCATACTCCCCGTTTCTCCAAATAAACGCACGCCGCTCCACCCCGATAGGTGACCCGAATTGATCGTAGATTGTTCGATGTGAGTTTCCCGCAACTTGTTGGCCGTCGTTAATCCCTACGGCGTTACTCTCTTCGTGGCCAACCAGCGGGCTAATTTCCGTAAGTACGTACTGCGCGCTCACTTGCACTCCATTCCACACGAGGAATAGCACTGACACGCGGACGAGAGTATTTCGAGTGGTCAATTCACACCTCCATGGCCGCCGAGAGACAACGCACATAAACCCAGAAATTGATGCGGCAACTTCTCTTCGCTCTATTTTACTTCAGCCGCGTTCAGGCTAGAAATTGATCAATTGTGATCCCAAAGGTTCCACAAAGCGTGACGCGACGTAGAGTTGAATGAAACCGCGTTTTTCAGCGTGACGCGAACCATTCGCCACTGAATACTTCCACCGCAGGACCGGTTTTGTAAACGTGGTCGTCGCCGCCCCATTCGATCAGCAAGTCCCCACCCGGAAGTGTGATGGTCATTCGCCGCTGTGTTTTTTCGTTCACCACACACGCAACCCCCACCGCGCACGCGCCGGTCCCACAGGCCTGCGTCATTCCACTGCCGCGCTCCCACGTGCGCATCGTCACGTGTTCGCGCGAATCGACACGCACAATGTGCAGGTTAATCCGCTCAGGGAACTCCCGTGCGTATTCGAACTTTGGCCCAATGTTCGCCAGATCAAACTTGGTCACGTCATCCACGAAAACCACTGCGTGTGGGTTACCCATCGATACGCAGGTGATGCGATACTCGCAGCCATCCACGCGAAACGGCTGATTCACAATCCTCTCGCCGGGCAGCGTCGATGGGAGCGCCTTCGGGTCCAGCGATGGTTTCCCCATATCGATACGAACGCTTCGCACGCGTCCATCAGCCAGATCGCACTCCGCCAGCTTGATGCCAGTATCGGTTTCAATGCGGACATTCGGCCCTTGTGTAAGGCCATGCTCGATCGCGTATTTGGCGACGCAGCGAATGCCGTTGCCGCACATACGCCCGCGCGAGCCATCGGCGTTGTACATCTCCATGCGCACGTCGGCAGAGCTTGATGGAGCAATCAAAATCAGCCCATCGCTGCCGATGCCGGTGAAACGATTTGACACGGCGATGGAAACTTGTGCGGGGTTATTCACGCGCTCTTCGAACGCGTTGACGTAGACGTAGTCGTTACCGAGGCCATGCATCTTGGTGAATCGCATGCCGGTAATTGTAATCTCTGGATTGACGGTTTTCGAGAATGAAGCAAATTGCTTGCGGCGAGTTCGTCGCCAGAGCAAGGAACGTCTCGGGGTTCACTTTGATAAGTCTGTGCAGATGCGCTATGGCCGCTCCGCCAGCGAAGGCACCGGCCGCTCCCTCGGCCCCTTATAAATGCTCAACGGGCGATAGAGGCGGTTGTTCGAAATCTGCTCGATGTAGTGCGCGCTCCAGCCGGTGATGCGGCTGCAGACGAAAAGCGGCGTGTAGAGATCAAGCGGAAGATCGAGCAGGTAGTAGGTCAACCCGCACGGGAAGTCGACGTTGGGGTAGATCGGCTTGTCCTTGGTCACCATCGGAGTCTTGATCGCGTCGTAAACGGCTACCAGGTCCTGCCGACCTTTGAGCGAGGCCAGCTTGCGCATTTCCTGCTCAAGAATTTGTGCGCGGTGATCGCCATTCTTGTACACGCGATGACCGAAGCCCATGATCTTTTCTTTCTTCGCCAGCGCTATGCGCACAAAATCGCCTGCCTCCTGCGGCGACTTGAACCGCAGGATGAACTCCATGGCGGCTTCGTTCGCCCCGCCGTGCAGCGGACCCTTGAGAGCTCCGATCGCGCCGACAATCGCCGAGACCATATCTGATTCGGTCGATGTGATGACGCGTGCGGTGAACGTGCTGGCGTTGAAGTCGTGCTCGGCGTAAAGAATGAGCGTCAGATCGAGCAAGCGCACCGAGGTCGGATCGGGTGTCGCGCCGTGGCACATGTAAAGTATTTGAGCAGCATGCGACAATCCCTTCTTGGCCGCTATCGGCGATTGCCCCTGGAGGAATCGGAACCGAGTCGCGAGCACATCCGACGTCACCGCGATCAACCATGTCGCCCGCCTGCGAAGATCGGCCACGGAAGAGCCTTTGACTGGATCGAAGTGGCCGGCCATCGAGACGCCGCTCCGCAACACATCCATCATGGGTGCATTCTTGGGAATGGCGCGAATGGCTTCGACCACGCCGGGGGCCAAACCGTGAAACGAATCAAGCGCTTCACAAAATGACTTCAATTGCGATTCATTGGGCAGCACGCCGTGGATCAACAGGTAGGCAATTTCCTCGAAGCGCACCTTCTCAGCCGCCTGATGGATGGGATAGCCGCGATACCAGAGCACGCCCTGCTCCACGCAGCAGATTTCCGTCTCGCCGGCGACCACGCCTTCCAGACCCGGTTTGAATTGTTCCGCACTCATGATTCGTTCCGTGATAGTTTTGTTGTGCCTACGCCGGTGCTTTCATATCGTAGCCAATGAGATCATACAGGTCCTTGCGCGTCTGCATCTTTTCAAGAATCGGCTGCTGCGTTCTGCTTTTTTTCAGCGAACGAAGCGCGTCTTCACAGGCCTTCATCGCGATTCGCTGCAAGGTTACCGGAAAAATAACGAGGTCGTAACCCATCGCAGAAAACTCTTCGACCGTCAGATACGGCGTCTTGCCGAACTCGGTCATGTTGGCCAGCAGAATCGTATCGACATCCTTCGCGAAGCGCTCAATTTCAGACTTGTCCTGAAGCGCCTCTGGGAAGATGCCGTCCGCGCCGGCCTTCAAATACATGTGTGCCCGCTTGACGGCCTCATCGTATCCCACCACACCGCGAGCGTCCGTCCGCGCGATCAGCAGAAAATCCCTGCTGGTCTTTGCAGCCGCAGCAGCTGCAATCTTCTCGCACATTTCGTTGGCGGGCACCAGCTTCTTGTCGTCCAAATGGCCGCACCGTTTGGGAAACTCCTGATCCTCCAAATGGATGCCGCTAACACCCACCGATTCCAGAACTCGAACGGTCCGCGCCGCGTTGTCCGAACCACCGTATCCGGTATCTGCGTCGGCGATGATGGGAAGCGTCGTGACATTCGCGATGTGGGCCGCGTGATCGCGCGCTTCGGTCAAGCTCATCAGCCCTACGTCGGGCACGCCGCCGACCGAGTTGGCCAGCACAGCCCCCGACAAGTACATCGCGTCGAACCCTTCGCGCTCAATCAGTCGCCCGCTTAGCGCGTTGAACGCGCCGGGCAGCATGACCGTTCCTTGCGAGATCAACTTTCGAAGCTGTGCTGATCGTTCAGCCGAGGATCGCATAGTTATTCCTTCAGTGAATGACCACTGGCCATTCATTCCATTGGCAAGGTCATTACGTTGACCGTATGTTCCACAAAAACCGCCAAGGGGCAAGGGATGTTGTCGATGGGGCGTACCTTCAGCCAAACGAAATAACGGATCAAGCGTACTGACGTCCTAAGGATGGAGGAAATGCTATAGTCTCGCGCTTTCGAAACACGATCACGGCGATACTTGTCCACCCGCGACTTCCGCTGATAGCGGCTTCGCTCGGGATGATGTTTTCGCTTCCCACACTGCAGACGGGTTGGTTCGCGGATGACTATTGGCATCGATTCATCCTGCTCGATCCGCCGGCTCCGGAGTTCGTCAAGGAAATCATGCCGCAACACAACAAGCTCGATCTCTTTCGCTTCTTCGACGGCAACGTCGAGCGGAACAAGAAAGTAATCGACATCGGCTTCGCCCCATGGTGGACCTCGCCCAACGCTAAAGGCGCGTTCTTCCGACCGCTGTCATCGCTCACGCACTTGATTGATCATCAACTGTGGCCTCATCTTTCATGGCCAATGCACGCGCAGAGCATCCTCTGGTACGGCTTGCTGATCGTGGCGGCAGCCATTCTTTACAGAAGTATCATGGGGTTTGGATTCGCGGCAGGTGTAGCTACGATTCTCTATGCTATCGATGACGCCCACGGACCGCCGATCGCGTTCCTCGCAAATCGCAATGCACTCCTGGCCGCCGTCTTCGGCACGTTCGCGCTCATCGCTTACGTCAGATCGGTGAGAGAGCGATCGCAATCCTTCGGCGCATTCGCGTGCGTGCTCTTCATCGCCAGTCTGCTCTCCGGTGAAGCGGGAGTGGCGACTCTTGCTTACATGGCTTCGCATGTCTTGTTTCTCGATCAACGACCGTGGCGACAGCGAATTATGGGATGCCTTCCTTTCGGCGTCATTCTGCTGGCGTGGCGGGCGTACTGGAGCTACGCGGGCTATGGCGTGTCCGACATCAGCGTGTACATCGACCCGCTGCACGATCCCGCACTTTTCCTGATCGAGCTGGCGCATCGAATCCCCATTTTCATTTTTGGACAAGGTTCGGGCGTTCCGCCCGATCTCGCTTTGATGCTGGGGCCGCGAGGTAATTTCATTCTTTGGTTGTGCGCTTTGGCATTTGTCTTCGTTGTAGTGTGCCTCTTGTGGATGTTGCTTCGGCGCGATCGTCATGCACGGTTCTGGGGATTGGGAATGGTGCTCGCGATTGTGCCGGTGAGCGCAACATTCCCATCAGATCGCTTGTTGTTATTCATCGGAATCGGGGCGTTTGGTCTCATCGGTTGTGCTGTTTCGCGCGGCATCGATTGGTTGAAAGAGCCGGTGCTTGCTCCTCGATGGCAACGAAGGATCGTCTACGTTTCGCTCGTCGCGATCGTGCTCGTTCACGGCGTCATCGCACCGATTGCCTATCCCATTCGCGTGAGCAAGTGGTTCGGCCCGGGGGCCATTTTCGCGCCGTTTCAGATCAACACGAAGTTTGATCAATCAGTTACCGAACGAACGGTCGTCGTGCTGAACACGCCGCTTGCGTTGCTCGTTGGCGGACTCCCATTACGCAATGCCGTCGACGGTCAACCCGTTCCGCGGCGCGTTCGACTGCTTTCGCCGAGCGATGCCGACGTGGAGCTTTTTCGTGCGGATGAACGTACGATCGTTGTCCGCCCCGATCCGTCATACATGACGCAGCCGTTTGATTGTCTCTTTCGATCTCCACATTCGTCTCTTCGTCTGGGTGATACGATCGAGCTCTCCGACATGACAATCAATGTCACCAAGGTGGACGACGACAGCCACCCAACAGAAGTCAGTTTTAGGTTCGCTGTTTCGCTCGATGATCCATCGCTGTTGTGGCTGATGTGGAATGGTAAGGAATACATCGAAACAACGCCGCCCGCGATCGGCGAGACGAGATTGATTTCCATGCGACTGTTCAGTTCTTCGTGAATTCCAAATCGGCGATGGCGAATCATTTGTGCAATTTGCGTTATTGTCGCGCACTCAGACCCCCCTTTATCCCCCCTTAGCAAGGGGGGAATGAGCAGAGGGATCGCCACACAAAATCGAAAATGCTCTATGATTCTGGCATGCAATCTCTAAGGCATGCGTGTCCATCGCATGAAAACTGCACCGACGAAATAAGAACTTCTCATGCCCGCCAGCGACGGCGAACATGAGAAGTTGTAATTGCAACGACCTCTTGAAAGCCCGATGGCGTTTACTCTTTGGTCAACTCCGTCGTTGAAGCAAAGTTCTGTCCATCGGCGGTAACCACGTTGTATTCAGCCGTGAGGCGATCCGGATCCAACTGACCGGTGTAGGTCAGTAGCGGCACCGCGCCCATACCGACATTGCGGAAGACGCCAAGCATGGCTCCGTCAGCCGCAACAAGTACATCATACGTTCCGAACATGGTCGACTCGCCGTGCAGCTGTGCACCGTTTGCATCGAAGTTGCCCGTCATCTCGTGCGCGGGAGGATCGCCCAGCCCCAGATAATTGCCGTCGAAATCGAGAATGAGCGTGGCTGTCCCCGCCTCTTCGTCGATGACCACCTCGATGCGCGCATCGCCCGACGCGCCGGCTGCCTCGTTCTCCCACGTGCCGGAATAAACGCCTTCATAACTCTTGGCGTCGAAGCCCCCAGACGGCGCTAGAAGATTTCCACAGCCACAAAGTGGAAAGCTCAGTGCCATCGCAGAGACAACCGCCGCTCCACGAAGATAATTCGAGGGTAAAGAAATTCGCATGCCTTGTTTTTCCTTCCTGACTCACTGTCTTAGTAAATAGACGCCACCGACCGTCATCGTTACCACAAACGGTCGGCTGAACTTGCAGAAGGAATGTAGCGGCGGTGCGCTAATCGTTCAACAACGAACCAATGAAGTGCTCATCACCGCCAAACTGCGGTTTCACAGTGCCACCCGGTGCGCAACATGCGCTTGGAGAGCGAGCGTCACCCGCCAAACGCATTTTGGAAGTCCGCAAAGTTACGGATGTCCACGTCGCCGTCGTTGCCGATGTCGAAGATGGCTGTGCAGGTTTGAGGGGTCAGTCCCAACGCCATCGGATTCGGCGGAATTCCGGGAGCGGCATAACAAGCGACAAAAGCTGAGTAGTCGAATCCGTTGATAGCTCCATCACCGTTCACATCTCCGGACATATTGCTGATCGTGAGAACACCGGCTGAGCTTGTGGTGTTACCGTACGCGTTGGTGACAAGCACTGAATAATTACCGGCATTGCCTTGCCCTACCGGGTTAATAGACAACACAGCCTCGTTTGCGCCGGTCACCGTTCCGCCATTAATCATCGGGCTGCCGTTATACAACCACTGATATTGAAATTGCGGCGTGCCGGTGACGCCGACAGTCATCGCCATCGACTGCCCTGGAATGCGCGTTTGATTCGGTGGCGCCTGGATGACGGTTGGTTGTGCTGACGGTGCTATGACCGAGAAGTGCTGTGCACCGGCGGCAAGTCTCGTCGCGCCGGCGATATGGGCCACCCGGAATGGAGTCCCTATGAAGAAGTTTGAACCCACACCAGTCGAGATTCCCAGCCCGCCGTGGTAATTGCCTCCGCTGACCCACACGGTTCCATCCGAACGCAAGTAGGCGCTGCAAGACCACGACCCGGCGGCTTCTACGACATTGGTGAGGCCTGGAATCTGAGTCGGCACCAACGTGTTCGCGATCACAGTGAACGCAGCGGCACCCCAACCCCAAACCGTGCCGTCCAGGCGAACCGCCAGCGTGTGATAGCCGTTTCCATGGACGGAACGAACGTTGTCTATGCCGATGACCGGGACAGGACTTGCGCGATAGATCATCGTACCGTCACCCAACTCGCCGGAATTGTTGCGACCCCAGGCGAGCAGGGTGCCGTCGGAACGAAGCACGACTGAGTGCAAGTTCGACGCCAATCCATCCACCGCGTTGTTGATGCCTGGAACCTGTTGAAATACCTGGGTCCACCCGCCGAAGTTCCCCAAGCCGAGCTGTCCCTCTGAATTGTTTCCGCAGGTCCAAACCGTTCCATCCGATTTGATGACCATGCTGTGATATCCGCCGACTGACACGCTCGTCGCACAATCCAGACTGGGAATCTGTACCGCAACAGCTTGCGCGGCCTCTGACGGCAGACCAAGCTGGCCATAGAAATCGGATCCCCATGCATAAACTTTTCCATCCGCTTTGACAGCCAGGTTCGAGCTTCCACCGGCTGAGACGCGGACTATGTCGGTGAGCCCAATCACTTGCACGGGGAAAGGACTCGACACAACGGAGTTGTTGCCCAGTTCGCCGGAGCCGTTATGGCCCCATGACCAAACGGTGCCGTCAGACTTGAGAGCGACGGTGTGCCACGTGCCCGGAGAGATAGCGGTGAATTGGTTCACGTCGACGATTGGATTCGGCAGCGTGGTATCGGGAAGAAACGCACCTTGTCCCGTCGCACCAAATGTGTTCCTGCCCCACGAAATACCGGCGTTACCCCCGCCCAGTTGATCGAAGACATGCACGCGAACCGGATTGCTCGTGACGTTCTGAGAATTGTCGCACGAGTGAACCCGCACATCGTAATAACCGACATCCAACTCCATCAATGGGTTGATCGATAGAGTATTCGTGTGTACGCCAGAAAAACGTGCATCGTTAACCAGCGGAATGGTGTCTTTTCGCCATTGATAACGAACGAGTGAGCCATTGGCCGCAGCGCTGATGGTCAGAGGCTCTCCGACTCGCGCACTCTTGCAATTGGCGGGCTGAGTCGCAATCGACAGCGCGGGCTGCGGGTATTGGCCAAACAGGGGCGATACGTTGCGAACTGTGCTCCAGAAGTCCAATTCGTGTTGCGGGTAGCGGGCCCGCCAGGCGTTGATGAATTCCAACGGAGTGATGACCTGGTCGACTCGCGCTATTTGGAAAATTTCGTCAACGCCCAACCACATCGCGTCCATCGTGCAGTCGCAATCCCGCGATCCATCCATGTTGCAGTCAGCCAGACCGCAGTCCGGAATTAGGTCGCCGTTGCAATCGGCCAGGCCTTCACCCGCGTGATCGTCTATGTTGCCGTTCGGATCCTCGATATCTTGTAGCAATGCCGTGATATAACCCTGTACGATATCTGCCTCGGGGTGAACCGCGTTGTCCTGGCAACACGTTTGAAGACTCTCGACGGCGTATCGTCCGTCACCAATGCTCAGAGGTGTATAGCCGTAGTCGGCTGTCCAGGCGCGCATCACGGCACCTGCCATCCAATCGGGAAATCCCTCGTTCCACGCGTCGTGATCAGTCTCCGGGCACCAGGCGCAGTGGCCTCCGGATTCAAAAAGGTCGCAGTCGCCTGTTCCGCAGGGCACGTCCTCGTCATCACAGAACCCGTTGCAATAGTCCGGGGAAACGTTCTGGGCGTAGTTTTCGAGATAGTGATGGCCGTATTCGTGGATGATGGTCCCTTCATTCCATGTCTCATTCGGGCCGATGTGAATCTCTTCGAAGACGGGATTGTACCATGCGCCGTTGTCATCTTCGGGCCATTGCGCCTCGACATGCTCAACCGCAATACCGTCATGGATTTGGATAAAACGAAAGGCCTTGGTCAGCGCGCCATGAATGTGCAGCGCAGCCTGTTCATCAGCGACCGGCGAGATGATGCCGAAATCAATGAAGTTCCCTTCAAAGTCCTCAAAAATAAGTTCTTCCTCAGTATCCCAGCTATAGTCTTCTTCCAAAAACGTATCCGCCTGAACTTGCGCGACACCGGTGTCCGTCTCGAAATAGAGATAGATGTCGGGATCATCGCCGCCGTCATCCCAGTTAAAGGTGATATCAAAACAACCATTGATTTCGGTGAGTCCCGCGTACATTTCTTCGTCAAACCCGGGCGAGTCGCAGTCCATGATCTGATAGAAGACATTGTCGGCACCGCGCATGGTGCCAAGCGGATCGCCTGGTCGAGAATACGCAATGCAGCCAACAATGTGCAACAGTTGCCCCCCTGCCACCGAACCTTCTTGATCTGAACGAGAAGTAACGTCTACGGGTCGAACAGCCGGTCTGGGAGGATCAAGAATTGCGCCTTCGACTCGTTTCGCGTGATGCGGCTTGTGCAGTCTCTCCAGCCGTTTCGGTCCGATGTTATAACGATCTCTAAACCGAACAAAGTCATAAACGAAGGACAGCCGAAGATCGGCGTCAGCGTCGCTGGGGACGGCGCGATATTTGACCAATTGGATTTCGCCGGCCGCCATGGCGATGGGCCCTGCAGGATCGATGGACAAGATAGTCCATCCCTCTCCTTCTATTTGAACCAGTTCCAGCGTCGCGTCTTTCCCCGCAGTAAACTCGAGGACACCTTCGTATTCCTGGCCGGATACCGCTGCGCGGCGGGCCTCAGGAGGGATACGCAGTTTAGGAGCATTACGCAAATCGGCCCATGCCTGGCCCGCTAACGCACAGAATACCAATACAACCGGTGTTCGAAGCATCAAGAACACTCCTCGCGAATGAAAAGACGTGTAGCGTTACACATCCCAACGAGCCAAAATAATGCGACCCCTAATAGCTCCCAGCTCCGATTGTACCGGGTCGGCAGACATGTTGGATTCGATGCTACACATAAATTCCGTCGCCGCTTGCTTTCGGCCCAAATACGACGCCGCATTCGGCGAAAGCAAGGACCCTAAACCGTCCACCATAAACGCGACAACCGAGCTGAAATTCCATCAGGATGGCAGTTTTTTTCAAGTTGGGCGAGAACAGTAAAGCATCAAGCGAGCCAACGTTCGTAAACGGTTACACTCGTGGAAGTGAGGCCTGAGGCCCTGGAAGGCGCGTTACTTGATTCGCGCGGCGTCTGGACTCCTCGAACACGTCCGCTGCATTGTAACTAGACCGCACGAACGGGCCCGCAGCCACGCTGATGAAACCGAGCGATCGAGCATGATCAGCCAGGGAATCAAACTCTTCGGGAGGATAGTACTTCATCACCGGCGCATGATCCGTCAGCGTCGGCTGAAGATACTGACCGACCGTGAGCACATCGCAATTCACTTCGCGAAGGTCGGCAAATGTTTGATGCAACTCTTCCGTTGTTTCGCCAAGGCCAACCATCACGCCGGATTTGGTGAGAATGTGTGGCGCGATCTCTTTGACGATGCGAAGCACTTCAAGCGAGCGGCGATACTTGCCCTGTGGGCGAATCTTCGGCGTGAGGCGCTCGACCATTTCGATGTTGTGATTGTACAACTCAGGCCCTGCTTCGCAGAGCATCGCGATGCATTCGCGCCGCGCGTGAAAGTCAGCCGGTAGAACCTCAACCGTTGTGGTCGGACATCGCTGCTTGATCGCACGCACGCACTCGGCGTAATGAGCTGCACCTTCGTCTTTCAAGTCGTCACGCGCGACCGCAGTAATGACGACGTGGCGAAGATTCAGTTGCGAAACCGCGTCGGCAAGACGTGCGGGTTCATCAAAAGCAGGCGGTTCGGGCTTGGCGGTCTCGACGGCACAATAGTGACAGCGCCGCGTACACTTGTGACCGAGAATCATGAACGTCGCATGACGCTTCGACCAGCACTCCGACAGATTCGGGCACTTCGCATCCTGACAAACGGTAGCCACGCCGCTGGCAGCCACCACGTCCTTCGTGTGCGTGAAATCACCCGAAGGCAGCGGGCGTTTCAACCATGGCGGCAAACGTCGTTCGGGACGTTCGCGAGTGGGCGGAGCTATAATAGTCAGGTTCATCAGGCAATCGGCTCACATTCTGTTCAACGGCGATTATATTTATTTTTCGTCCGAATCATACTGACCCGAATCGAGATAGTAATTGGCCCGATTTTCGAGAAATACTGGAACTGCGCTTGCTTATCTAATCAATGGTTTGACCATGCTATTTTGCAGACGTAGCATGGTATATAGGTCAGCAGGAAGCCTGCGGAAGGAGCGGTGACCATGTCGATTCGCTTCCAGAGATTGCTTTTTCCGACCGATTTCTCAGACACCGCCAGTGCAGCGTTGGCGGACGCCAAAGCTCTCGCCCGACTTTTCAACGCCAAGCTGCATATCATCCACGTAATCGACGACGCCTACCAAAACTGGGCGTCCTTCGGCCCGGAAAGTATGCCCGTTGCCCCACCTCCCGAGGAGATGCTCACTCTGGGAAAAACGCGGATGGAGAAATTCGTCAATCAATTCTTGGCGGATTTGTCACCGGTTGTCGTGTCGCATGTCGCCTTTGGCCGACCGTTTGCCGAAATTATCGCCTACGCCCGCGAGCACAGCATCGATCTGATCGTTATGTCGACGCACGGCCGAGGATCGATCGCCCACGTTTTGCTGGGCAGCACCACCGAAAAAGTCGTACGCAAAGCTCCGTGTGCGGTGTTGACCGTTCGGGCAAATCATCAGAAATTTGAAATGCCGTAGTATTAGCGCCGGGGATGACTCGACGTCGAATAATTGGGCGACTGGTGGAGTCCCTGTAATATCACTGCATTGTTTCTTGAGGTTTGGCTGATTGACCACTGCTGAAACAACCAGTTCTCGCCTTCGCTTCAACTTTGGCGAAGCAGGCTTCGCTGCACTGCTGCTTATTTATTTTGGGTATGCGGCAAACCTTGTCACCTTATCGGGACAGCCCCCACTTGTTTGGTTTGGTTCGGAACTAACCATTTACGCCATGAAGGTTGGCGGGCCCGCCATGGCGCTGGTTGCAATCGCGTCGCTCAGCGGAAAGCAAATTGTTCTCCTGATGGACGCCATTGTCTCGGTCTTGATCGGAATCGCCCTCGGCTTTGGCGGACTTTTCATGGGCATTATAGGCGGTTTTGATCTTCAGAACTTCCTTTATGTCATTTTTGGGTTCATGTTCGCTTCTGCCGGCATCCGCAACGGGCGCGATTACTTCATACTTTCTCAATATACAAAGGAAACTCCAGCCACCCGACCGGCTGAGCGCGTGCCCGCCCGCTCGGTTGACGACGATCCGGAGATGGCGTCTCTGGCCGAGCGGTTGCGAAAACGCGTTTCCGACTCGACCGTGATCCTCCCGGCTATCGGGGCTGAGCCCGAACAGGTACAGGCGAAGCCATCTCTGCCCGCCGAACCGAAGATCAATGAGCCTGCAAAACCGGTCCCAATCCCACAGCCTCAAGCGGCTCTATCACCCGACGGGTTTCTCGCGTCGTTTGCAAAAAAGAAAGACCCTCAATCATAGCGGCATCGAATCGGTGTCTTTCGCTCTCGCTTGCGCTCCTCGCTAAGATTACGGATACATGACCCGAACTGAGCTTCATACCATTCCGAGTGACCTCGCACGGTACTCTCGACAGATTCTGTTCGAGTCCATTGGCCTTGAAGGTCAACAGAAACTAAGCACGTCGCGCGTGGTCCTCTTCGGATGCGGCGCGCTGGGCACCGTGCTGGCAAACACGCTCGCACGAGCGGGCATTGGGCACATCCGCATATGCGATCGCGACTACATCGAGTTCGACAACCTGCAACGACAGGTCCTCTTCGACGAAGAAGACATCGCCGCCGGTCTGCCCAAGGCAGTGGCTGCAGCTAGAAAACTACGAAAAATCAACTCCGCCATCGAAATCGAAGCTGAAGTCCTCGACGTCAACCACACCAACATCGAACGCCTTTCTAATGGCGCGCAAGTGCTGCTCGATGGCACAGACAACTTCGAAACAAGATTCCTCATCAATGACTTCGCGGTGAAAACGCGAACGCCGTGGGTCTACGGCGCGGTGATTGGCTCGACCGGTTTGTGCATGCCGATCATCCCGTTCGACACGCCGTGCCTGCGCTGCGTGTTTGAGGAAGCGCCGCCGCCGGAAATGAACCCAACCTGCGATACTGCCGGTGTTCTCGGCTCCGTCGTCAACATCGTCGCGAGCCTGCAAGCGATCGAAGTCGTCAAACTGTTGATCGGCGCGAAGGACTCCATCAATCGCCACCTCGTCAACATCGACGTGTGGACGGGCCACTTCGCGAATCTGAACGTGCAATCGTCCTACGATCAGGGCAATTGCCCATGCTGCAAGCGCGGTGAATTTCCCTATCTGAGCGGCCAAATGACCAGCTCAACGACCACGCTCTGCGGACGCGATGCCGTGCAAGTGAACGCTGCAGGGGGCCGCAAAGTGGACTTCGCAATGATCGCAGAAAAAATCAAGGGCGTCGCCAAGGGCAACGTCTCGCACAATCGGTTCATGCTGAAAGCCAAGATCGATGAACATGACTTAACGCTCTTCGCCGATGGCCGTGCAATCATTCGCGGCACCAAGGATCCGGACAAAGCCCGCACGTTTTACGCCAAATATGTAGGCGCATAGATGTAGAGTACAAATCGAAGCATGTGGGACCGGTTTCTAACCGGTCAATTTGCGGGCTTATGTTTGAAACCGCCAATTACATCGAAGCAGGTCTGTGGATCTCGATGGGCCTCGGGTTCACCTTGTTCGGCCTGTTCCGAAAGATCCCGCTCAAACAACGTTGGCTCGTCATCGCGGTCACTCTCATTCTGTTCGGCGTCTCTGACATCATCGAAACGCGCACCGGCGCGTGGTGGAAACCCTGGTGGCTGTTCGTTTGGAAAGCACTTTGCGTGCTCGTTCTGGCTGTTTGTGTAATTCAACATTATTCTCAGCGACGAAAGAACGGATCGATGAACCCGACGAATCACAAGGGTGATCAGCCATGAAATCAGTTTGCGTTTTTTGCGGTTCGAATGTCGGCTCAGATCCTGCGTTTGCCGACGCCGCCCGCGCGCTCGGCCAAGAACTCGTCCGTCACAACATCACACTCGTCTACGGCGGCGGCAGCGTCGGGCTCATGGGCATCATCGCGGACGCTGTTCTCTCGCTCGGCGGACGGGCGATCGGCGTCATCCCCCAATCACTGCTCGATCGCGAAGTGGGTCATCGTTCGCTGACCGAACTGCACGTCGTCTCCACCATGCACGAGCGGAAAGCCAAAATGAGCGAGCTGTCCGACGGCTTCATCGCGATGCCCGGCGGACTCGGCACGCTCGAAGAACTTTTTGAAGTCTGGACGTGGGCACAACTCGGCATCCACCGCAAGCCGATCGGCCTGCTGAACGTGAAAGGCTACTACGATTCCCTGATCAAGTTCGTGCAGGAGTCGATCGAACGCAGATTCGTTCCGCCAACAAACCTCGACATGGTGATCACGGAAATCAGCGCGTCGGGTCTTCTGCACCAAATGGCTAACTACAATCCGCCCATCGTCGAAAAATGGCTGAGAACGAGTGAAACTTGATGCGGACAGTACTGCCAACATAGGCCTACTCTTTCCCATAAACGCCGTCACCGATTTCGGATAAAATCGTTTGCCATGATCTACCTCGACCAGGCAGCCACCAGTTGGCCGAAACCGCAACGCGTACTCGACGCGATGACAGCCTGCATGACCGAGGGCGTTGGCAACCCCAGCCGCGCGGGGCACGCGCTTTCCGTTCGCGCGGAGAGGATCGTCAACGACGCCCGCGTCGCGCTCGTGCGATTGTTTCGCGTGAATGATCCCGATCGCATCATCCACTGCTTCAACTGCACCGATGCTTTGAATATCGCAATCAAGGGCGTGCTGACGGAAGGCGACCACGTCATCACCAGCGTGATCGAGCACAACAGCGTGAATCGTCCCCTGCAACGACTCGCAGACGACGGCATCATCACGCTGACGTGGCTGCCGATCGGTGACGACGGACGTGTCGACCCGTCAGCCGTGCAAGAGGCGATCACGCCCAAGACGCGACTCATCGCCATCACCCACGCCAGCAACGTGACCGGCATCATTCAACCGATCAAGGAAATCGGACGCATAGCACGCGCGCACGATTTGCACTTTCTGGTGGACGCCGCGCAGACGGCCGGCGTTCTTGACATCGACGTCGTGAAACTCGACATCGACTTACTGGCCTTCTCAGGGCACAAGTCACTCTTGGGTCCGACAGGTACCGGCGGCCTATACGTCAGCCCGCGAGTTTCTCTGCGCGCCTGGCGCGAAGGAGGCACTGGCGGCGACTCGACGCTTCCCACACAGCCGCTCGAACTGCCGACAGCGTTGGAGGCAGGCACACCGAACACCATCGGCTTGGCGGGGTTGACCGCGGGTGTGCAAGGTTTGGATACACACCAGGCATTGTTGCATGAACGAACGCTGGTTCGCCGATTCATTGGAGCCATCCAAGATCACCCACGCGTTCACATTGTCGGAAACGCCGCCGTTGATGTTCGCACCGGCGTAGTGCCAATTAATGTCACCGGCATCGCACCAGCCGACGTGGCTGCAATCTTGGACGAGAGTTTCAACATCGCCGTGCGTCCGGGTTTGCATTGTGCCCCGTACGCACACAAATCGCTGGGCACCTTTCCCGACGGGGCGATCAGGGTCTCAGTCGGGGCGAGCAATTCCGCAGATGAAATCGATCAACTGGTCGATGCGTTGCAGCAGATCGCAACATAGCAGGCGTTGTTTCACGGCGTTCAGGGAGTTTCAGTCTTCCCGCAGTCAAAAAGCGACAATTCCAATACAATTGACAGCCCCCACTCACGCTCCGACCATATCCGGCATGAATGCAGCCCCAAATTCTGCGAGACGAAACAAGCACCTTCGCCGTTCTTGCCTTCCCATGCCCGGACTCCGCACCGGAACATCCGCATGCAACTGGAAACCCAGCGGCACGTTGCGCGCAGCCGTCTTTCTATTCGCGATGATCGCCGCATTGACCGGCGTGTGGGGCGGACCTGCCCTGGGGGATCATGAAGCCCTCGTCGCGCAGGTCGCCCGCAACATGCGCGTCACCGGCGATTGGGTCGTACCGCAATTCCTCGAAACCAAGTTCGTTCGCAAATCGCCTGCCCCCTATTGGATGGTCGCGGGCGCGTCGTATCTTTTCCCCAACGATCCCGTGACCGGTTTCCCAGTAACACCGACAGCCGCACGAGTCCCCTCCGCGCTGTGTTCGTTTCTGACGATCCTGCTTTTGTGGCGACTCGCATCCAGCATGTTCGGCGCGCGCGTGGGAATCGTCACCGCCGTCGTCGCGAGTTCGAGCATCGCCCTTCTTCTCTACGGCCCCAACGCAACCGCAGAGATGCCGCTCGCCTTTGGCTGTACGTGGGCGTATTTCCATTTCTGGTTTGCGATGATCGCGCGCACGGGGTGGCGACGCTTTGGGCAGATGATGTTGTTCTACGTCGCGCTCGGTTTCGCGATGCTGGCCAAGGGACCCGCACCCGTCGCACTCGTCGGATTCCCGCTGGCGTTCTGGTGGTTCACGCAACGCCCCGCGCGAATCCTCTCGCGTCGTGGTTTCGCGAATTGGCCGATGGCGTTGGCCAGCTTCGTCCGCGATCTCTGGCCGCGATTCCGCGACACGTTCACGCAGCTCTGGTTTATCCCCGGCATGATCCTTTTCGCCTCGACCTTTGTGCCGTGGATGCTCGCCGTCGGTGAACGCCACCCCAACGCGTGGGACGTCTGGAACTGGCAGTATGTGCAGCGGGCCGAAGGTGACTTTCCCGACACACGACATCGTGGACTTTTCTATTACCCACCGATCCTCGCTGGGCTCGTTCTGCCGTGGACAATCTTCATCGTAGAGGCAGCCATATCACCGTGGGTTCGTCGACACGCGCGACTCCAACGCGGCCTATACTACGCAGGCGTGTGGATGCTCATGGGCACGTTCGCGATGGCCATGATGGAGTTTAAGAAACCGTATTACATACTGGCAGCCGTTCCCGGATTGATCCTGCTCGTGGGCGTCGCAGCCGAACAATTCTATCGGCGTATCACTCAATCAGCGGCTTTATGGACGGATTTCGCAGGAATCAGCATCGCACTCGTTGGCTTGGTTGTCGCAGCCGGCATGTCGATGTATGGCGACGGTGAAACGATTCCGCCGGGACTGGGACCGGTCGGCATCGCCATACTCGCCGCCTTCGCGATCGCGGCATACCTCTATCGAGCAGACAAGAAATGGGCTTCGTTCGCGGTGACAGCGCTTGTCACCGTCACCGCATTCCACACCGTCTGGCACGTACATGGCCACGCGATCGACAACATCGACAAGGTCGCGGAGCTGGCGAAAGAACTCGACAAGATTGGCGTCCCCAAAGACGCAACCGTTCTCTGGGCAGATCGTCGACCCGATGCGCGACTCGGCTTTTACTTCAACCGCAAAGCCGACCACATGCTCGACCCGAATGACATCGTGAAGAAAGTCCCGGACCGCGAGAAGGTCGGCAAGACCGCGCTCGAAATCATCGCCGCAACTCACGGCAAGGAATTGCTGCAAGGTTCCAAACCGGTTTACCTCATCGTGCGACGTCGCAGCTACGATCGCTGGAAGGATCACTTGCCCGACGGTTGCGAAATCGTCGGCAGCGTGGCTGACGCACCAACGCCGAATGAACGAGACTGGTTGCTGCTCAGCAACGTAAACAATCTGAAAAGCGAGAAGCACGCCGGGATCTGATTGAATAGGTGAGCGCTGCACGTAATGTGCTTTCAGCCATTGGGAAATCATTTTCGAGATTTGCTTATGGCGACACCTAAGCAAATCCAGACCAAGTTCCGGCGTATTTGCCTGGCGCTGCCCGACGCCGTCGAAACGATCACGTGGGGCAAACCCCACTACCGCGTGGCTGAGAAAATCTTCGCCGGATACGGCGATGAAAATGGTGTCGCGACGATTGGATTCAAGCTGCGAAAGGAACACGCGGCGGAAGTCGTTAAGCGCGCCGGATTCTCTCCGGCACCGTACGTAGGCAAACACGGGTGGGTCTCGATGGACGCAAACAAGATTGACAACTGGGACAACGTGCGTGGCTACGTGCTCGAAAGTTATTGCCTGATTGCACCGAAGAAATTGGTCGCAAAACTCGAATCAGGAACATCGCCTTCGCCCCGCGCTTCCCGATCAGACTCAAGCCGAACAACGCATAAGGCGTCAACAAAGCAAAAGGAAAAAACTAAGTAAAACCAATTCGACCAAAACACTGTTTTGGAGCGCTCCATGCCCGCCAAGCTCTTTCGCGTCATCCTTCCGGTTTCAAACATCGATCAGGCAGCCGGCTTTTACGAAGCGGTATTAGACACGCCGGGCATACGCGTTTCCGATGGCAGACATTACTTCCATTGCGGTGGCGTGATTCTCGCCTGTTTCGATCCCCGTGCTGACGGCGATGACTACGAGCCAAAACCGAACCCCGAGTGCCTGTATTTCGCCGTCGACAACCTCAAAACGACCTACGCCGCCTGCAAGAAGGCGGGGGCTACTTTCAATGCCGGAGATGTGCACGGCGACCCGGCCGGAGAGATTGCCACCAGACCGTGGGGCGAACGGTCGTTCTACGTGGAAGACCCATTCGGCAACAAACTGTGCTTTGTCGACCAGGCAACGACGTTTGTGGGAAAGGCCTGAGCAAGGCGGGCATCGTGCGATTAGCACGCTCCAGACAATTCGCACCAGAAATCATGGTAGCCATAAGGGATTGGGTTGCGGCTTCATTTCTTGGAGAGTCGAATGAACCCGGCATTGACACCACCGGTAACTTATTTCTATCTTGTGAATCGAATAGCGAGTAAAAAACGCGGGGAATAATGCCCGCCGGAGAACCAAATCATGACGCAAGCGTTTGATGCAATAACTGGTGTCATTGGCAAGACACCGCTTGTGAAAATCAAGAGAATCATTGATGCACCGGCCACGGTGTACGCCAAGTGCGAATTCCAGAACCCGCTGTCGAGCGTGAAGGATCGAATCGGCCTGGCAATGATTGAAGCGGCTGAACGCGATGGGAAAGTCAATCCGCGCACGACGGTCATCGAACCGACGTCGGGTAACACGGGCATCGGCCTCGCCTTCGTCTGTGCCGCGAAGGGCTACAAACTCACGCTCACCATGCCTGAAAGCATGTCGATGGAACGTCGACTCGTGCTCAAGGCTCTTGGTGCGTCGATCGTTTTGACACCGGCGGCAGAAGGCATGAAAGGCGCGATCGCAGCCGCCGAGAAACTGGTCGCTGAAACTCCAAACTCATTCATGCCGCAGCAATTCGATAACCCAGCCAACCCTGAAATTCATCGCAAGACAACCGCGATGGAAATCTGGAACGACACTGACGGCAAGGCTGACATTCTGATTTCCGGCATCGGCACCGGCGGTACGATCACGGGCGTCGGTGAAGTGATCAAGTCGAAGAAGCCGTCGTTCAAGTGTTACGCCATTGAACCGACAGCCTCTCCGGTCATTACCCAGAAGCGTGCCGGCCAACCGCTTCAGCCAGGTCGGCACATGATTCAGGGTATTGGGGCTGGCTTCATCCCGCGCATCCTCAATCTTGAGGTGATCGACGACGTGATTCATGCGACAAACGAAGACGCATTCGCATGGGCAAAGCGGGCTGCGAAGGAGGAAGGTATCCTCTGCGGTATCTCATCCGGCGCCGCCCTTTTCGCAGCCGACAAGGTCGCCCGCATGCCGGAAAACAAAGGCAAGGTCATCGTGGTGGTCCTGCCGAGTGCCGGCGAGCGTTACCTTTCGACCCCGTTATTCGCGGAGGCATAAGAAAAAACCACTACCTTCTGAATTCCAGACAATTTTCGTCCGAAGACTTGAAAGGACACCTTGGAATTGTAGATACTTGTCAGGGTAAGGTATCAGGGGGTTTGCACTGACCGATTTCGTTTGATTTATATACTCCGGTCATCCCCAAGAATCGTAATAGCCATTTTTCGCTTATTTCGGTTTCCGTCAGTGCGTCATCTCCTCACCTGACAGGTCGGTTCGTTCCGACTGTCGCTTTCTGGACATTCAGACGGTTTTCAATCGGATCCCAAGCCGAGCACGGCTGCACGCGCGCAGGCTGCTTATTAGCTGCATGTCGTGGTGGCACGTAGCAACGCCATTGGGAACTCGATTTGGCAATCTATTCGGCGGTTCCACCATGCCAATAATTACATGTGGGACCATTCCGCCTTTGAACCTGCGAGGTTCGGTTCGAAATGTCGGTTGATATTCCAAACTACCGGATCGTGGAAAAACTCGGCGTCGGGGCCGAGACACGCGTCTACCGCGCGCGGTGCATGCGGACTGGCAAGGACTATACAGTCAAGGTCGTTAAGATCAGCAAACCGGAAGACGCCACTTACATCGACCTGATGAAGTCTGAGCATATGATCGGCTCAGCCATCGACCACCCGGCCGTCAGAAAAATCTACGAACTTCGATACATCCGCCAGCGGCTTCGAGTGCGCGGCGCGATCCTTTTCATGGAATACGTTGATGGCATCACACTGTCAGACAAGGAATATCGCAAAACGCTTGATGAGACTCTTCGCATTTTCTCCGAGGTTGCCCACGGCCTGTATGCCATGCATCGTGCAGGGTTTGTCCACGCCGACCTGAAACCAAGCAATATTCTGGTAACTCGCGACGATGAGGTGAAGTTGATTGACCTCGGCCAGAGCAGCCGAA
Source organism: uncultured Phycisphaeraceae bacterium (assembly GCA_964494205.1). GTDB lineage: Bacteria > Planctomycetota > Phycisphaerae > UBA1845 > UBA1845 > JBBTCX01. Next base: position 188,311 of record CAZBRD010000008.1, read on the forward strand.
TCGGCGAAGCCAAGTTGCGCGTGCAGGGCACGATCGATTTCATTGCCCCGGAGCAGGTGCAGCGCGGCATTCTGAATGAGCGGACGGACGTTTTTGGATTGGGAGCAGCTCTGCATCGTGTGCTGACTGGAGTGGCCATCGCCACCGACATGAACCAAAAAGTGAGCGTCCACTCCCAAAGCCTTCTAGGCAAACGGGTCGAGGACCTGAAAAAGCCAACCATGCAGGAGCTTCCGATTTGCGTTTCCCGTTTGATCGATGACTGCTGCCAGACCAATCCCGCCAGCCGCCTGTCGGGAATGCCTGCGATCATTGAACGTATCGCCCTCGCCCGCACCATGCTCGCGAGAGAAATTGCCCCTACCGTGACTGGCGCGGTACAGGCCGAAGACGAACACGGCAGTTTCGACGAGGCTGATGACGACTCATTCGATGTCGATGATTTCGATCCCTTTGAGGAAGCGATATCGATGGAGGAAGACGAACTCGATCGCCCCTGATTCCCGCCTTCTCCCTATGACATTCACCCCCCGCTTCGATACGATAAGCCAATGGAACGGTGCCCGGCGTGCAAGAGTGCGGTCGAAACTTCGAGCCGCTATTGTGGGCAATGCGGCGCTGAAATCCCACTGGGGCCATTCGAGACCATAACCATTCAGGAACGCAGCCCCCGCCACCCAACCTCTACAACAACGCCAACCACCGATTCGAAAAGCCAGCATGGCCGGTTCGTGCCCGGCGCCATACTTGCAAGTCGTTTTCGAATCGTAGCCAAGCTCGGCGCAGGGGGCATGGGAGAAGTCTATCGCGCGGATGATCTGGAACTGAATCACTCCGTCGCTCTGAAGTTCCTTCCCCCGGCGGTGGCTGGCGACGCCGAAACCCTCGCTCGCTTTCGTAACGAAGTACGTATTGCCCGTCAGGTCTCACACCCAAACGTTTGCAGAGTCTATGACATTGGATCGAGCGACGGAGAACTCTTCCTCACAATGGAATATGTGGACGGAGAAGACCTCGCGTCTATGCTTCGAAGGCTTGGCCGCCCTTCCCGCGAAAAGGCCATTGAAATCGTTCGCCAACTTTGCGCTGGTCTCGCGACGGCCCACTCCCTCGGCGTCCTTCATCGCGACCTGAAACCATCCAACATCATGATCGACGGCCGCGGTCGAGTGCGCATCACGGACTTCGGCTTGGCCGCCTTCGCACACGAACTGCGCCCGGACGACGCTCGAATCGGCACGCCCGCTTACATGGCCCCGGAGCAGGCTGCTGGCCAACCAGCATCCATCCGCACCGAAATCTACTCACTCGGCTTGATACTATTCGAGCTGTTTTCCGGCAGACGATTCGATCAGGTTAGCACAACGAAAGGCGCACGTGCTTCTCACGATTCGCTCGACAGCACCATCGAATTTGACGAACTGAACGATCCCGAAGTCGCGCCGGTCATCGAGCGCTGCCTGTCGCGCGATCCGAATCGAAGGCCCAAGTCGGTGCTGGAAGTGACAGCCGCACTCCCCGGCGGCGATCCGCTGGCAGCCGCACTGGCGGTCGGTGAAATACCCTCTCCGGAACTTGTGGCAGCTTCCGGCGATGTGGGAACGCTGCCACCCAAACTCGGTATCGCGATCCTTGCAAGTATCGTTGTCGGACTGGTACTGCTCGTCGGTCTTGGCTCACTGCGAACTTGGCGAACCGGCTCGCCCAACCTTGCTCAATTGCAAGTCCCCCCGGTCGTCCTGCTGTCAGATTCTAAGATTTTCCTTCACAACAAACTGCGCTTACCCGAACCCGCCGATTTCGCGCATGGGGTTTCATTTGATGAGAGATCGCACGCCTACTTCTGGTATCGCGAACACGCATACGCCAAGATTGTTCCCGTCCATTTCGCGGTATCAGAGGGCCTTCCCTCCCCACTGAACGACGGCTCCACCGGCCTACGGCTCGACGGGTTTGGACGTCTGGTTCAATTTCTTTCGACACCTGCTTCGTCGACCGCATCGGACCTCGTGCGGGAAGAACCGAGCTGGCAGCCATTCTTCGAACTGGCGGGGTTGGATATTAGCACCTTCACCGTTGCCGAACCTCGAAAAATCAATCCTGTCTCTGCGGACTTGCGGCAGGCATGGACCGGACGCGATCCGCGGAACGCCGGCAAAACCCTGCGCATCGAAGCCGCCTCACTGCTTGGCCGTCCGACTTTTTTTGACGTAGACGAGGAAAATACAATCGCCCCACCATCACCCCGCGTAAATGTGAACAGTTTGCTGGCCACATGCGCAACTGTGTTTCTAGGCATCTTCCGATTGTCGCTCTTCATCGGCACCGCAGCACTGGCGATTCGCAACGTCATTTTGGGGCGCGGTTATTCGCGGGGTGCATTCCGCACCGGTTTTTTCGTCACAGTACTTTGCGTGGTTGTCTTGATGCTCGATGCCACTCATTCGATCAATTCAGAGGCGGAGAGTCGGCTGATTCGATACATCTTGGCCATGTGCGTCTGGAACGGCGCGATGGCCGCCACCATGTACCTTGCCATCGAACCGTACATCCGCCGCACCTGGCCTGCGATGCTGACATCGTGGACTCGGCTCGTTTCCGGTCGCTGGCGCGATCCGCTGGTGGGTCGAGACATACTCATCGGAATCGTGCCGGGCGTCCTTCTCGTCCTGTTTCATTCGATTCAAGGCGTGATTGGCGGCATCCTGACTCCCCCATTAACGGCGTATCTGCTCCCCGATTCAGTCTATTCACCCGCCAGCCTCGTCAGCACCATCCTTGAACAGATCGTCGGTCGCGGTGTGCTCGATGGGTTTATCATTTTGTTCGTTCTGGTTGCGCTGCTGACGATTCTGCGAAGGACTTTCCTGACGCTCATTGGTCTCGGCGTAGTGCTTTTTTTTGTCATTTATGGACTTGCCAGGGGCGGTCCATCGCCCGGGATAGTCGTCGCCAGCGCAGCCGCCGCCGCCCTACCCGTTGTCGTCCTGTACCGGTTCGGGCTCCTCGCCCTGATGTCCTATCTGGTTACAGCCTGGATGCTCCCCAACTTCCCGCTGGATGTCGGCGCGTGGTATTTTGAAAGGTCGGTGGCTGCCGTCGCTCTTTTGCCGATGCTTGGCTTGGTCGGGCTTTTGCTGGCTACGCGTCGCACAACCACCCGTTCTCGAGGTATGTAACTAGGCTGGCTATGGTTCCACAATGCAGTCTCCCTGTATCCATTGCCTTCGATAGCATTTGCCTGTAACTTAATGCGTTTTCACAGGCGCGAACCGGTAGGCGGTTGTCTTTCACCCACGGGAGGCGCGCGGCCTCTTTTGATCTCAGCACGGGATCGAACGTGAATTGGTTGTTGCGAGGAACGAATGACGGCGAATCTGGAAGCAGTGATTGATCAAATCGATAAGGGCGCGTTGGATCAGGCCGAAAAGGCTCTCGGCGCGGTCAAGGAAAATGACACCAAGAATCTGTACGCTCACGGCTTTCTGCACGAGCGACGTTATGAATACGAAGAAGCGATCGACCTGTACGAAAAGTCGCTCGCGATCGATGAGAATCAGCCGGAGGTACTGTTCCGCGCGGCGTTGACGGCGGACATGCTCGGCGACGAAGAGTTCGCCATCGACTATTACGAGCGGTGCATCAGCCACAAGCCGGTGCGCGTCAGTGCACTACTCAATCTCGCCATTCTGTACGAAGAAAGCGGCTCGCTATCGCAGGCGGAGACCAACTTGCGCCACGTGCTCGAAGAGCACCCCGCGCATTTCCGTGCCCAACACTTCATGGACTCGGTGGAGAGTTCTTATTCGATGATGATCGACGAGCGCTCGCAGCGCGAATCAGAGCAGCGCAGTGCGGTGCTCGACGTGCCGATCAGCGATTTTGAACTCAGCGTCCGAAGTCGCAATTGTCTGCGGCAGATGAACATTCGCTCGCTCGGCGATCTTCTGAAGGTCTCAGAAGCTGAATTGCTCTCATATAAAAATTTCGGCGAAACGTCGCTGAATGAAATCAAAGCGCTGCTCAATCAAAAGGGCTTGCGGATGGGCCAGGCCGCTCAGCGACCGCCCGAGACGCCGACGCGAAGCGCGAGCCTCACGCCGCAACCCGGCGACGGCTCGATCTATCTCAGCAAGCCGGTTTCGGAGCTCGAACTTTCCGTTCGCTCACGAAAATGCCTGCAACGACTCGGCGTGCAATCACTCGGAGAACTGGTCGTGCGCACTGAAACGGAGTTGATGTCGATCAAGAATTTCGGACAGACATCGTTGAATGAAATCAAGCGGCAGCTGGCGTTGTTCGGCCTTTCGTTCCGAACGTCGCGCTGATTGAAACATCGGCCTGCGTCGTGATTACGAAGCGTCAGGGCCGGTTCCGCGAAGCGAACGATGCAAGAACATGTTCGCAACGGAAAGCTAGTCAACAAGCAAAATTCAATCGAATGGCGTCCATCCTGGGCGCCATTCTTTTTTTTGTACACACCACCTGCGGTCGACCGCGCGACGAGTCGCCGAAGCCACCGGCCGAAGCAAAGGCAACGCCGGTCGCCATCCGTCCCGTTCGAGTGTTGATCGCTTCGGACACAGATCGACTTCGACTTCGCGCGCCCAAGGCCGAAGTCAAATCGTGCGACGGCCTCGCACTGCCATTCTCGCCGCCTGACGATTGGTTTCTGGCTACGATCGACGAGCCGAATGGAATGCGATTTGATGGAAGTAGCAAACTGCCCGATTGCGTCGAGCTGGTGCCGGCGCATGGCACTTTGACTTCCTTCGCCCAGCCCTATCGCGACGGATGGGCGCCCGCTTACGACTACGGCGGACGACTTCGCATTCTCCGCACGCGCGAGGGACAGTTCAACGTCATCAATGAAGTCGAAATAGACGACTACGTGTCATCGGTGGTAGCCAACGAATCGTCGCCTAGTTTCGTGACCGAGGCACTTCGCGGACAGGCGATCATCTCACGCACGTTCGTCTTGTACCTGATGGGCAAGCGTTCTTCGCAGCCGTTCGATCTGTCTGCCACGCAAGGGGCGCAGGTCTACAAGGGCTGGAACAATGATGAAATCGGCCAGCGATCTCGCGAAGCGGCCAAGTACACGCGCGGGATCGTGTGCGTCTATGACGACGACGGCCAAGAGAAACTTTTCGCGACGTACTACAGCTCGATGTGCGGCGGGTTGAGTCAATCAGCCGAGATCTTCGACGGAATCGAAACCGCCAGCCCGCTGCGCGGCGGTGTGAAGTGTGACTATTGCCGGATCGGCCCGGAATCGTCTTATCGCTGGGGCCCGGTGAAGCTGCCCGCGAGTGAAGTCATGACGAGAGTAGCACAACGATTTCCGGCTGTGTGGTCGCTGGGCGAATTGAAGGCGATTGAGACGATGGAGAAAACCAAGTCTGGTCGCCCGACGCGATTGAAACTGGTGGGAACAACGGGTGAAGTCCTCGAAGTGCCCGCGGAGAATTTTCGATTGGCCATCGGCGCGAGCGTGATCAAGAGCACCGACTGCCATGTTCGCGTCTCGCGCGGCGAAGTTATCTGGGAAAACGGCAAGGGTTACGGACACGGGCTAGGACTTTGCCAATGGGGCATGCAGGGACAAGCCCAGCAAGGAAAAACCGCGACCGAGATACTCAAGTTCTATTACCCCGGCAGCCGCTTGAGCAAAGCTTATTAAATAACGCCATTCTTAGTTTTCACTATTGTTTGCCAAGACACAACAGTTCGTGACGGCGGGTGAAACCCGCCCTACCATTTGATCAATGGGTGGTCCACGAGCTAATTCCAGCCTGACGGTCATCATGCCCAACCTCGCCGAACAGCGATGGTCGTGTCATTCCTGCGGAAACTGTTGTCGTTCGCTGACCGGACATCTCACGGAAGAAGATCGAAAACGCATCGACGATTTTGATTGGCGCGCGGAGCTGGGCGTCGCGCCGTATGTTCCACTCGGACGCGGATACGTGCTGAACAAAACCGTCGACGATGTGTGCGTGTTTCTCGACGAGCACAATCGCTGCCGCATCCATTCCCGATTCGGTGAAGCCGCCAAACCTGTTGCCTGTCGCATCTTTCCGTTTTCCGTTCGACGAATCATGAGAGGCTGGCAAGGGTCGTTGCGGTTTGATTGCCCGAGCATGGTTGAGAACAAGGGAAAGTCGATTGGAGAGCACCATGATTGGCTGACAGAACTCGTCACCGAGATGCCGAACGAGACTGTCGAGGATAGCTCCGTTGACCTCGTACCGGGTATGAAAGCGACGAATGACGAAGTCAACATGCTGCTCAGCAGACTTCGCGCGTGGTTGAACGGTGAAGGTGCAGCGAGCGGATTGGCGTTTCCAAAGCGCATCCTCGGCGCGGCCCACATGACCACGTTGCTGTCGTCTGCCAAGTTCGACAAAGTTCGCGGCGAACGATTCGGCGAGTTGCTCGACATCGTGCTGACTGCTTTGCCGGATGAATTGAGCATCGACCGCGAAGCGGCCACGTCTGCCCATCGCGGCATGTTGCGACAACTGGTGCTCGCGCACACGGAGCATGTGAGCGTGGAAGAAGCGCGGGCCGGTTTTTGGGGCCGGTCGAAGAAGAAGTTGCAGCAATTGGTAATTGCTCGACGAATGCGACGCGGAAGCGGACGTGTGCCCAATTTGCGGGGAATTGCATTGGCAACTAGGCCCAGGTTTGGAGAAGTCGAAGCCATAGCCCCGGCGCGTGACGATGCGGCGCGCGTGCATGAATTGATGCGCAGGTATGTGACGGCGCGGATCGAAGGGCACACGGTCTTTGGCGCTGGGTACTATGGTTGGTCCGTGTTTACGGGATTGAGCGCGTTGTGGTTGTCGCTGGCGGCTGTTGGTTGGATTGCACGTTGTCATGCAGCCGGTCACGGTCGAGGCGAACTCACATTTGGTGACATCGGCGTGGCACTTGGCGTGGTGGATCGGGCAGCGACTCGGCTGCCGTCTGCAGGGTCGCTGGTTGAGCGTCTGCGGGCGGCGTATCTGTTGCGCGATGATGGGGTGTGTCGACTGTTGGAAGCGTATCGATGGGCGTGAACTCGTTGAACCACCAAGGCACGAAGACACAAGAAACGAAGAAGCAAAGACCTCAAGCGGCCGTGAGGCGAAACGACGGAACCATAGAAGTTCAGTTTGATTGACGGGGAGAGAGACCTCGCGCAAAGACGCGAAGGCGCAAAGAACTTGGGTGAGGGGTTCTGTTTCAAGATCGAAGGGTCTGTATTTTTCTTACCGTGCAGCTTGGCGGCTTTGCGCGAAACGCCCTTTCCGAAATAGTCCGAAGTACACGGCTGCGCTCGAGAGAAGTAGCAAACTCGCTGGTTCTGGGATGACGGGGAGTTCGAGTACTCCGCCGGTGATGTCACCGGTGAATGCGCGCCAGGTGGTGACGGGATCGTTCGGGCCGCCAAAGCCGAAGTCGACGCGTGCGCCAAAGTTTATGTCAGGGTTATCATGATTTGTTGCGTCGAGGATGCCGCCGGAAGCGCCGACGTTTACCTTAAGCTCACCAATTTGAACCTCGCCATTGTCAGGCATCGTGATTTGAAAAAGCGGATTGGGTGTTGGTAATGGGTAGACCCAAGCAGTCAGTGGCAAGCCCCCTCCGCAGGGACCGAAACAAATTGTAAACGGAGTAAACCAGTTAAACTCATTCGCTGTGAGCGAGCCCGGGCCATCGGGATCGGGATAAGTCAACGTCCCGGGCGCCCCGCCCCATGGGGGAGAATCGAAGAAATCGAGAAATACGCCGCGCATTTGAATGGCACCCTGGGGATTTCCTGTATCGACCAGGAAGAAGTCGACATCCACCAGCGTATTCGGTTGATATCCGCTTGGAGGAACAGGCGGAGTGGGACGAAGGTCGATGCGGAGCCCGGCAAAGATAGGAGCGGATAGCGCCAGCCAAATAATGATTGCAGATTTGAAATTTGAGATTTCAGAAGTCATGGAAAATGTCTCCTTTGATTTCTGCGTGCGACTATGGCCATGGTCAACACACTGGCCATCAACAAACAACTTGCCGGTTCTGGGATGACTGGCAGTTCGAGCACGCCGCCGGTTAGTTCACCGGTGAAGGCGCGCCAGGTCGTGAATGGGTCGCCCGGGCCGCCGAAACCGAATTCGAGTTTCGCGCCAAAGAAGGGGTCGGGGTTGTCGGCGTTCATGGCGTCAATTGTACCGCCGGCTGTGCCAACATTTGCCTTGAAGGAACCGAGTTGCACTTCACCGTTATCAGGCATCGTGATTTGGAAGATCGGGTTGGGAGTCGATAATGGATAGACCCAGAAAATATATGGCAATTGAGGCTGAAAACAGCCAATATCGCAGGCAGGATTTATCAAGGCAAATCCATTTTCGCCCAAGAAGCCAACTCCATCTGGATCAGGATACGTTAGCGTTCCATCACTGTCGCCCCAGGGTGGGGAATCACTGAAATCCAGGAAGATTTCGCGAAAACTAATGGCGCCGTGTGGATTTCCTGTGTCAACGAGGAACACGTTCACGTGTACGTCTGCTCCCGGCTCATATCCGCCCGGCGGGACGGGTAGGATTGGGCGGAGGTCGATGCGCAGCCCGGCAAGGGCAGATGAAGAAATCACTACGAAAACCGCGATTTGAAATTTCAGATTTGCAATGCTGCGATTCATTTATTGGCCTTTCTCTTGATGAACAAGGTCGAAGCGCCGAGAGCCAGTAGCACGCAACTCGTAGGTTCAGGCACGACGGGCAATTCGAGCACGCCGCCGGTGAGTTCGCCGGTGAACGCGCGCCAGGTGAAGACTGGATCAACCGGACCGCCATAGCCGCCCGCTACTTGTGCGCCGCCGATGTTCATATCCATCTCGTCTGCGTTCATTACATCCAGAATGGCTGAGGTTGTTCCCAAACGCACTTCGATGTGCCCCATCCACCATTCTCCGTCGTTGGGCAGAGTTGGCTGAAGAATTCCGGCTGGACCCAGCGGCCATATATATGAAGTGGTTGGCAAGGACGGCCATAACGTTCCGATCCCGAATGGATTGTTCCAAGTGAACAGGTTGTCGTCGGAACTTCCACTCAAGCCATCTGAACCGGGGAATGCAAGGCTGTCCGAGCTATCCTCAAAATCGAGCACCATTCCACGAATGCGAATATCTCCCTGAGGGTTTCCGGTATCCACCAGTGAAACGTCGACGTGCACGGTGAAGTTCGCTGGATAGCCTCCCGGTGGCGGAGGCGGCTGGGGACGCAGGTCGATGCGCGCACCGGCGATTGCAGGGGATGTAATAACCATGAGGGCCGCAATTTGAAATCTCAGATTTGAAATAATGAGATTCATCGAACGGCCTTTCCTGGGATGAACAAAGCGGAAGCGGCCAATACCAACAAAAGGCAAGTCGTCGGTTCCGGAATGACGGGGAGTTCGAGAACTCCGCCGGTGACTTCACCTGTGAATGCGCGCCAGGTGGTGATCGGGTCGCCTGCCCCGCCGAAGCCGAAGTCGACGCGAGCGCCGAAGTTGGCATCGGCGACGTCGTCGTTCAACGCATCGAGGGTGCCGCCAGTCGCGCCGACATCTAAGATCAGGTGGCCTAGATGCACCTCGCCGTTGTTGGGCAAAACGTATTGAAAGAGGGGGTTTGCTGTGGGCAAGGGATAGACCCAAGAAGTTTGCGGGAGGTTGTAGAAACCACTATCCAGCGGCCAAGTCATCGCCCATGCGAATTCGTTCGGCCCGAAGATGTCGCCGGGGACAGTAGGATCCAAGTAAGTGAATGACGAGCTTGAGTCCGTAAAGTCAAGGAAGATTCCCCGAAACATGATGTTGCCTTGCGGATTGCCGGTGTCGACCAGAAACGCATCCACCTGCACGTCTGCGTTTGGTTGATATCCGCCGGGAGGGACGGGCTGGGTTGGGCGGAGGTCGATCCTAACGCCGGCGAACGCCGTCGAGGGCACGAAGCACAGGGCCATCAAGCACTTGAATTTGAAAGTCATTGTATGAACTCCATTAAGACCAAACCTCACGCAAAGGCGCTAAGACGCCAAGAGATTGGATGAAGGAGCCGCATCAACATTGAGCAAGTCCGCATTCTTCTCACTTTTGCGGCTTAGCGGCTTTGCGCGAAACGCTTTCTCCGACATAGACCTAAGAACCCAGCAGCGCATGTAATCAAAACCAAACTCGTGGGTTCTGGAATGACGGGCAATTCAAGGACACCGCCGGTGATGTCGCCGTTGAAGGCACGCCAGGTCGTGACTGGATCGTTGGGGCCTCCGAAGCCGAAGTCGACACGAGCGCCGAAATTGGGATCAGCTACGTCGTCGTTCAGTGCGTCGAGTACTCCGCCTTGCGTGCCGACGTCAACGATGAGGTGGCCGAGTAGGACTTCGCCGCCGTCGGGGATGGTGATTTGGAACAATGAGTTCGGTGTAGGTAACGGATAAACCCAAGACGCCTGAGGAAGCATTGAACATCCAGCAGCCCCGCAAGAAAACCCAAATTCATTATCCCAATCAAACTCGCCATTCCATAATGGACCTGGACCGTCGGGATCCAAATAAGTGAAAGTCGTTGCCGAATCCGAAAAATCAAGAAATGCACCGCGAAGTAAGATGTTTCCTTGCGGATTCCCAGTGTCGATGAGGAATACATCTACGCGAACATCTGTTCCTGGCTGATAACCGCCCGGAGGGACTGACGGAGTGGGACGCAAGTCGAGGCGCGCGCCGGCCAGGGCGGGCGACGTTGCCAAGATGAAAAACGCGATTTGAAATTTCAGATTTGAAATGACTCGATTCATCGATCGGCCTTTCTCTTAACGAACAGCGCGGAAGCGCCAAATGCCAGGAGCAGGCAGCTCGTTGGTTCGGGCACGACGGGGAGTTCGAGCACACCGCCGGTGATGTCGCCGTTAAAGGCACGCCAAGTCGTAACGGGATCGCCTACACCGCCGAAGCCGAAGTCGACACGAGCGCCGAAGTTGGGGTCGGCTACGTCGTCGTTTAGGGCATCGAGGACGCCACCTTGTGTGCCAACGTCAACGATGAGGTGGCCAACTTTGACTTCAGCGTCGTTGGGCATCGTGATTTGAAACAATGGATTTGGCGTAGGAAGAGGATATACCCACGATACAAGTGGAAGCGAAGTCCACTGCATTCCAATCGGCAGAGGGTCAATCAAAGCAAAGTCGCCGGCCCCCAAAGGGCCAGGACCATCTGGATCCAAATAGGCAAAGGTACCGGGCGTGCCTCCCCATGGGGGAGAGACTCGGAAATCCAAGAATACCCCCCGAAACGGAATGTTCCCTTGCGGGTTACCGGTATCGATGAGGAAGACATCGACTTGGACATCCGTTCCCGGCTGATAGCCGCCCGGCGGAACCGGCGGAGTTGGGCGGAGGTCGATACGCAGGCCGGCGAAGGCAGATGATGAAATCAACGCGAGAAACGCGATTTGAAATATCAGATTTGAAATGGCTCGGTTCATCGATTGGCCTTTCTTTTGATGAACAACGCGGAAGCACCGAGGGCTAGAAGGAGGCAACTGGTGGGTTCAGGAATGACGGGGAGTTCGAGTACGCCGCCGGTGATGTCACCCGTGAAGGCGCGCCACGTCGTAACGGGATCGCCTGCACCGCCGAAGCCGAAGTCGACACGAGCGCCGAAGTTGGGGTCGGCGACGTCGTCGTTCACGGCGTCAAGAACGCCGCCTTGTGTTCCGACATCGACAAACAAGTGACCCAGTTGCACTTCGCCGTTGTTGGGCAATGTGATCTGGAAAAGAGGATTTGGCGTGGGTAACGGGTAAACCCACGAAGTCTGTGGCAGGCGACAAGGCAAACAACCACCAATCGTAAAGGGATTGATCCAATAAAACGAGTTCGCCATTTGAGGGCCCGGCCCATCGAGATCCGGGTAGGTCAACGTCCCCGGCTCGCCAGCCCACGGAGGCGAATCGCTGAAGTCTAGAAATACCCCGCGAAATTGAATGTTCCCTTGCGGATTGCCGGTGTCGACGAGGAAGACGTCGACTTGGACATCGGTTCCCGGCTGATAGCCGCCCGGTGGAATGGGTGGTGTTGGGCGCAGGTCGATGCGCGCGCCAGCCAGCGCGACGGTGCACCAGAGACTTGTTGAAATCAGACCAAACCCGGACACAAAGGTCGATCGCCCCATGATGTTGTCTCCCCTATTTTGGACGTGTGAGAAAATTGGGCACAAGGCCGATAGAATGACGATACCAAGTAGCAAATGTCGAGTCCAGCCGAGATGAACCACCAAGGCACAAAGACACCAAGACGATGGGGAACCAATCAAGCAGCAGTTAACAAAGGAATACGAGTTGGGGTGGCTCGAACGATGGGGTAAGATATGTTCTGCAATAGGTGTAAGATGGCACCTTGGCGGTTTGTTTGAAGGACGTTCATTTAACCCCTGCTTGCGCAGGGGGCTCTGATCATGGAACGACTCGCTATGGCCTTTTGACGGACGAAGCGATCGGGCTACGGGAATGACAGGAAGTCAGGATACAATCAGGAGTATGGAGATGAAGGGACCCGTTTCGGATCGCGTGCGGAGCATCAAGCAGTCGGACATTCGCCGGTTTTCAGCCATCTGTCAGGCGATGAACGGGGTGAACCTGTCGCAGGGAGTGTGCGATCAGCCCGCACCGGATGAAGTGAAGTATGCGGCTAAGCTGGCGATCGATGAAGATAAGGCCAGCTACACCAACCTTCGCGGTACGATCGAGCTGCGGCAGGCGATCGCCCGCAAGATGCACGAGTTCAACAACATCACCTGCGACCCGGAGAAGGAAGTCGCGGTGACGGTGGGGTCGGCTGGCGGGTTCGCTTGTTCGCTGCTCGCGGTGCTTAACCCAGGCGATGAGTGCATCGTTTTCTCCCCGTTCTACAGCTACCACGTGAACCTGCTCAATCTGCTCGGGGCGAAGGCGCGGTTTGTCGACCTGGAGCCGCCGGATTGGTCGTTTGACGTGGACGCGCTGGAGGCTGCGTTCACCGAGCGGACCAAGATGATCATGGTGTGCACGCCGGCTAACCCGTCGGGGAAGATGTTCACGACGGAAGAGCTGAAGCAGATCGCGGCGTTGGCTAACAAGCACAATGTATGGATCGTGACGGACGAGATTTATGAATACGTGACGTACGGGAAGAAGCACGTCAGCGTCGGGAGCTTTCCCGAGGCTCGCGACCGGACCGTCACGCTGAGCGGCGCGTCGAAGACGTTCGCGGTGACCGGATGGCGCGTGGGGTATGCCGTGGGTCCGTCGGAGATCATCGACCGCATGGCCTGCGTGAGCGACTTGCTGTACATCTGCACGCCGTCGCCGTTGCAGTGGGGCATTACGGCTGGGCTGGGTTTGCCGCAATCGTATTACGTCAACATGCGGGCGGATTACGCGATCAAGCGGGATATGCTGGCGGACGCACTGCGGACGATTGGGTTCACGCCGTACCTGCCGGATGGAAGTTATTACATGCTGGCGGGGTTCGAACCGGGTCGCTGGCCAACGGCGGTGGCTGCCACGGAGTCGATCCTGCACAGCGTGGGCGTCGCGAGCGTTCCGGGATCGGCGTTTTATCGCAACCCAACCGACGGCGACTCGCAGCTCCGATTCTGCTACGCGAAGAAGATGAGCGACCTTGAGGAAGCTTGCCGGCGCTTGAAGAAGGTGGGCGTATCGCGCGGAGCGGTGGCTGCGGCGGTGTAATGATTCACGCGCGAGGTTGATCGCGCGATTGTTGCGGCGATACCGAAAAGTAGTATCAATCATCTAAACACAAATACGGATATTCATTCGGGTTGTGTCGGTAGCTATCTGCGCGCTCATTTAGTCGTTGTTGGTAGTACTGCATTACGTCGACCGCAAATCGCGATACTTCCAGACCCATGTAAAATTGATCGTTGATCATGGACGCAGCAACGCGCAAGTGCTCCATGCTCGTTCGCAGCAAACGTCGCACGCCGTCGTCGTGGCCCACAAAGAACTTCAGGTGACACGCCGAAACCTGAATCAATCCCTGCAGGAAGCGACCCTGGGTTCCCCTTTTGTCGGTTAGTTGCCAGAGGCCTTCCCACTCTTCGTGGGCTTCCCACCAGTAGCCGTGGTTGTAGAGATCGCAGGCGAAGAGATAGTTCTCGCTGTCAGCCCAGTTTTCCGGCGTGATGAGGTGAACTTCATGCGGTGGATCGCCGGGGCCGCGATAGCTGTGGCCGTCGGGGTGGGCGGTGGGATGGGGGTGTTTTCCGGGGATGAACCGATAGGGCGGGAATGGCCGATCTGTATAACGGCGCGGCGGACAAAGTCCGTTGGCGGAAATCGGGTTGACTCGTTGAGGATCGGTCATTCCGCCTATTCTCAAATGGACGTGAGGACCTGTCGACCCGGTCGTCAGAAAACGCGTAAGATGACGGGCACGCAGGATTGAGCATTCGATGATAGCGCTCGTTGCATTGGAGGATGCGGGGCTCGTAACACGCAAACGCACTGCTCACAGAGTAGTGGCACACGTTCACCGTATTTTCCAGTGAAATAGATTAGTGGTGGGGTTTGCCATTCTTGGTGCTGAGATGGACCAGCTGACTGAAGACACCGTTGCCATCGAGCCATCTCCGCTAATAGCTGTCCACTCTGCAGATTTGAATCAAGCTCTCGCGAATCCAACATTTGAAGTCCGTTACGCTGAACGCAATTCGGACGAGTACTTTGCGACATTGCATGACGTGTTCAATGTTCGTCGGCCGTTCAACCGCCGCAACTCGCCGCCTATTCGAGGATTGATGAGCGATGCACGGAAGCGCGGGCTGGTCATCGACCCGGTGCTTTGTGTCTTCGATGGGGAAACCAAACTCGCGTCGTGTGCCACGGTGCAGTCACCCGGATCGTCGGCCATCGTGTTTCTGTCGCTACGTGCGCCTGGCCAAGCGTCGCCGACGGAAGCCGGGATTGCGCTGGTCACGGCCGCGCGCGAAATTGCACGGCGTCGAGGGATTCGCCTGCTCCAAATGCTGATCAATCCTGAAGATGCCGTAACTGCCTCAGTGGCGCAGAGTTCCGGTTTTCGCCTGATGACCCAGCTCTACTATCTTCGTCGCGACGTCGGCGCGTTCAGTCCGACTTTTATCGAAGCGAATGACATAACTTGGGAAGCCTACTCTGAACATTCGCGAACGACTTTTCTTCGCGCGATCGAGTTAAGTTACGTGGAAAGCCTCGACTGCCCTGAGTTGTTCGGATTGCGAAACACCGCTGACATTCTCGAGACGCACCGCTCATCGGGTCATTTTTTCCCCGAGTGTTGGTGGGTCGCAAAGCTTAATAACGAACCTGTTGGGGTGGTTCTGCTCAACGGTGTTCGCGAACCGTTCGGGTTGGAATTGGTGTACATGGGTGTCGCGCAAGTCGCGCGGCGATCGGGCGTTGCGAACGCGCTGCTCGCGCGGGCCGTGCAATGTTGCGTCGAGAAAAGTGCCAGCTACCTGACACTCGCGGTCGATGCGCGAAACACACCTGCGAAAAAACTTTACGCGCGCTGGGAGTTGCGGCCAATGCACAGGATGGATGCGTGGATTGCAACTTACCCGTGCACTTGAGTTTGCGCACCAATCAACAGTGTGGGCGCCAAATTTCCGACAAGCGCACTCGTCGCTGTGAAACTCTGCGCCTTAAAATTTTTTCAGGCGCATAACTACTTATCGTTGAGTAAGCACTGATCCAAAGCGCTTTGCGATCGGAGAAATCTGTTGACCCTCTATTAAGGTCATGATAATTTCGCCGCATGATCAATGGTGAACGGAAGAGCCGGTTAGCAAGCGCGGATACAGGATAAACCGGCGAGCCGATCTCGTCGTCGAAGTTTCTTCAAAACTTCACACTTGTCGTATTTTTCTCGATCGCTTGGGTTCCACCCTTGAGGAAGGAGCTTGTGGTGATAGTTTGCGCAGATGACGCTGTTACCCAAATTGAAGCGCTGGTGGCTGAGAAGCTCGGGCCACAGCGATACAATATCTGGTTCAAGAATGCAACGCAGTTCGCACTGACCGATGGTTATCTTCGTGTCAGCGCCCCGAATCAATTCGTCGGCGATTGGATCGAGCGGCACTTCGGGCCCACGATCAACGAAGCCGCTCGTGAAGTCACGGGCCAAGATTGGACGCTCAGTTTTGTGATCGATGCGAACCTCGCGAAAGGCCTGCGAAAAAAGCAGCCGGATCGTCAGGTTGAGTTTGTGGTCAACAACCCGGAGCGACTCGCCCGCGAACAGAAGCGCACCGGGTACCCCTCGATCGCGTCGTCTTTGCGACATCGTCTGGATGAGTTTGTCGTCGGTTCATCGAACCGGCTCGCCCATGCGGCTGCGTCCAGCGT
Source organism: uncultured Phycisphaeraceae bacterium (assembly GCA_964494205.1). Classification (GTDB taxonomy): domain Bacteria; phylum Planctomycetota; class Phycisphaerae; order UBA1845; family UBA1845; genus JBBTCX01. The sequence continues at coordinate 204,712 of CAZBRD010000008.1, forward strand.
GGTGGAGGCGCCGGGCACGCAATACAACCCGCTCTTCATCCACGGCGGATGTGGGCTGGGCAAGACGCACTTGCTCCAGGCCATCTGCAACGGCATCGCGGAGAAGCACCCAAACCTTCGCTGGCGATATGTTTCCGGTGAAGAGTTCACCAACGACTACGTGTACTCAGTGAAATCCCGCGAAGAGGACGCGTTCCGCGCCCGCTACCGCCAGCTGGATATGCTGGTGATTGACGATGTTCACTTCTTTGCCAACAAGCGGGCGACGCAGGAAGAGTTTCTTCACACCTTCAAGGCCATCGATGCCGCCGGCAAGCAGATTGTGCTTGCGTCGGACGCGAACCCGCGAATGATCGGCTACTTCAACGAAGCGCTCGTCAGCCGGTTTATGCAGGGCATGGTAGTGCGGATCGACTCGCCCGATGTGGAAGTCCGCACGAATGTTCTTCGTCGCCGCGCGAACAAGCTGAAAGTTGAAGTGAGCGATCACGTGCTGGTGCACATCGCCGAGAACTTCCGCGCGAACATCCGCGAGTTGGAAGGAGCGTTGCTCAAAGTGGTTGCGCTGGCCCAGCTCACCCAGGAACCGATCACGCTGACGTTGGCAGAACGCGCGATTCGCGATCTCGCACGACAAACCGCACCGGTCGTGTTGCTCTCGGACATCGAGACCATCGTGGCCATCTACTTCGGGCTCAACCCGGCTGACCTGCATACTTCGCGGAAGTCGCGCACCATTGCCCTCGCCCGCGGGGTTGCCATGTATCTGGCGCGACGATACACGAACATGAGCTTCCCGGAGATCGGCCGCTTCATGGGCAACAAGAACCACTCGACGGTGATTCTGGCCTGTCGCAGGATTTCGAAGATGCTGCAGCAGAACTCAACGGTTCGCTGGTTGACGCCGACCGGACAGCGCGAGCACAATCTGGCTGTGCTCGTGAACGATCTCGAAGAGCAATTCGGAAAGAAGAACGCGGTCGCGTAGAATACAGGCCAGAATCATGGCCGGTGCAGTCAGTCAAGACTTTGTCGACGAAGGGGATGCGCGAGTCGCATCCCATCGTCATCATTCACGCAGGCATGCGGCTGCCCGAACGCAGGACTACATTTTCTCTCAACTCATTCCCTACATCGGGAACAAGCGAAAACTTCTTCCACTGATCCACGAGGGCATTCATCGCACCGGGTTGAACGGCGGAGTCTTTGTCGATCTTTTCGCCGGTAGTACCGTCGTCTCGCGATTTGCCAAGACGCTGGGTTTTCGCGTGATCGCGAACGACTGGGAGCCGTATTCACATGAGATTGCACTCGGCACGGTGACGTGCAACCGTGAACCGGCGTTCGCCAAACTCGGCGGAGCCACGCGAGCACTCGACACCTTACACCAACTTCCACCCCTGGAAGACTACATCAGCCGGCATCTCTGTCCGAAAGATGACGAACACCCGGACCACGACCATGAGCGTATGTTTTTCACTCGACGAAATGGCATGCGCATCGATGCGATGCGTGAACAAATCGCCCGGTGGGAGCTGAATGGACTCATCGACGAGCGTGAACGAGCCTATCTGCTCAGCAGCTTCATCTACGCAGCCAGTTATGTCAGCAACACCAGCGGCGTTTTCAAAGGGTTCCATCGCGGATGGGGTGGGAAGACTAAAACAGCGCTGCACCGCATCCTGAGCGATGTTTACCTGCGACGTCCAGCGCTGTTCGATAACGGATTAGAGAACATTTCGCTGCGACGGGATGCTCATTCGCTGGCGGGCGAGTTGCCCATGCTGGTCGGTTGCAAGCCCGACATCGTCTACATCGATCCGCCTTACAACCAGCATCCGTACGGAAGCAATTACCACGTGTTGAACACCATCGCCCTGTGGGACAAGCCGCCGCTGAGCCCGACGATCAGCGTAGACGGTCGAGTGCGCGACAAGTCAGCCATTCGCAAAGACTGGCGTACGTTGCGGAGGTCGCCTTACAACTTCGCGAACGAAGCGCTCAGTTCATTGAAACAACTTGTCGCGGCGATCGATGCGCAATGGATACTAATGAGTTATAGCACCGATGGAAACATGCCGTTGATTGACGTTTTGAATACGCTGGGATCGCGGGGGCAGCTACGGGTATTTCCGTATCGCTACAAGCGCTATCGCGTAAGTACACCGCGCATGTCGCCCAAGTCGCACAACGTGGAGTTTGTTGCGTTAGTCGATCTAAAATCAAAACCGACGACATGCGATGTCGAACAGATGGCCAATCGTATTGTCAGTCTTGAACGCACACCGCTGGGCTGACTTGCCTATGAGTTAGTTATCGCTCGCTTGTTTGCTGTGCGAGAACCCCCATTCAATCGTGGCACAAGATACGATCGCAGTGCCGCTTTATGGCACTAATTCTCCAAATCAATCGTTGTGCTATGGTGGCAATCGACTAACATGCGGCGGATATCCGTCATGGGCAGGTACGGGCCGACCTGCCCGCTCGGGGTTATTCATGGGGCGGTTTGTTACCCAGCTCGAATCTGGGCTGGACGGAACCCGTCTGCCGGCTGATGTCATCCAAACGATGCATCGGGAGCGCCCGCTGTACGTCCGTTACGACTTACCAGAAATCGCGAAATCGTTTTCCAAAGAAGACTTGAAGCAGCGCGAGCCCACACTTTGGCGCTATCGTGAATTGCTGCCCGTACCGCCGAACGCTGAAGTCATTTCACTCGGCGAAGGCATGACTCCGTTGCTGCATACGCCGTCGCTGGGGAACTTCCTCGAAGTTCCCGACCTCTGGATCAAGGACGAATCGCAACTGCCGACCGGCTCGTTCAAGAGTCGCGGGATGGCGATGGCGATCACCATGGCCAAGCACTTCGGAATTAAACGTGTGGCTGTACCGACAGCAGGAAACGCGGGCGGCGCGATGGCAGCCTATGCCGCGCGGGCGGGCATGGAAGCGTATGTTTTCATGCCCAAGGACACGCCGATCATCAATCAGCTTGAATGCGCCACGGCCGGCGCACGCACGCTTCTGGTCGACGGGTTAATCAACGATTGTGCAGCCATTGTCCGCGGCGGCATGGAGCGCATGGGCTGGTTCGATTGTTCGACGCTCAAGGAGCCTTATCGCCTCGAAGGAAAGAAGACGATGGGGCTGGAGCTGGCTGAACAATTCGATTGGAAGCTGCCTGATGTCATTTTCTATCCCACAGGCGGCGGGACAGGACTGATCGGCATGTGGAAGGCCTTCCACGAACTGGCCGCGCTGGGTTGGCTAGCGAACGACAAACTCCCGAAAATGGTTGCTGTCCAAAGTGACGGTTGTGCGCCGATTGTCCGCGCGTTTGATGTGGGCGAACGATTTGCTACGAAATGGGAAAATGCAAAGACAACGGCCTTCGGGTTGCGGGTTCCGGCGGCTGTCGGTGATTTCATGATCCTCGACGCCGTTCGAGAGAGCGGCGGCTGGGCGATGACGGCTCCGGAGAAACATCTCAGCAGCGTCATGCGCCGCGCGACCTCGCTCGAAGGTATTTCCATTTGCCCGGAAACCGCCGCTTGTATCGCCGCTGTGGAACGGGCGCGAGTGGAGCATCGCTTATCGGGCAACGAGAGAGTCGTCATTTTCAACACGGGCGCCGGCCAAAAATATGCCGAAGCGGGCGGCATCGACTTACCGGTCATCAACGACCCGCACAACGTCGATTATTCGCAATTCAGTTAAACACCTATAACAATACCAAGCGTTAGTTGATCATGAGACCCTCACCCTGCCCTCTCCCAAAGAGGGAGAGTGATAAATTGCAAAAGCTCTAAGCCAACGATTAGCCTGTATGGCAATTATTGGAGCGACTCGAGCTGGAGGACCCTTGCGCGCTTTCGTCCGCGAATGGAACATTGCAAGTCATGCAAGAGATGCGTCGATGGTAAGCCGTCGTGTCCCTAGGAGGATAGACGGGAATTGTCCACGTTCTTTAAGGAGAGTAAGCGCATGTCCCATGTTGCACATCGAGTGATTCGATACATCGCGGTTCCGACCGTATTCGTGATTGGCGTGTTTGGATGCGGCGCGGCGAATAATGGCCTGCCGGAACAAGTTCGTGTTACGCTGCCGGGCGGCATTATTGTTGATGCCGAAGAAGGCAGCGGTGCGGCGGTGTTGGCGAATACCAGTTGGAATTTCCGCCGCGTCGCGTCAAACGGCCAAAGCGTTGTCTTCGTCACGATTACCTTTGGCGACGAAGGCAATCTTGAGCGATTTGATAACAACACGATCGCAAGCCAGATTTTTGGCGATACGATCAACTTCGACGGCAAGCGACATAACACGAGCCAGGCGGGCTTGACCTATAGCGCGGCCACCTATGGTGCGCAGAGCGCTGATGCGCAGGACGTGGCGTTTGCGGGTCGATTCACGGGATTCGCCGCGGGCATTCAAGCCGCCGAAGGCGAAGCGTCCGCCACCGGCAGCATCGACGCCGATGACCCAACGATCATGCGCGGGACGTTTTCATTCAGAACCGAAGTGACGCTGATCGACCTTCCGGAAGGGAATCAGGAAGACGAGTTCGAATTTGTGGCTGAACTCGTGCAAGAGTAACTACAACCGAGGTCAGCGAAAGACTTCGATACTTGCATAAGGCGCGGGTCGACGTTTCGAGGAACGTCGGCCCGCGTTGTTTTTCGATACGCATACCGAGAGGGCCGGGAAATAAGGTGGTGCCTATCGATTCGCTGCGGCAATCAGCATTTCAATCGCCGATTCGACTTCTGCTTCGCCAGACATCCGCCCCACGCTCAATCGTATCGCGCCAAAGGCAATTTCGTTCGGCACTTTCATGGCTGCGAGAACGCCGGATTTCTCGTGCGTTCCCGTGTGACAGGCTGCGCCGGTCGTGGCGCAGAGGTCCGGGCAGCGGGCGAGAAGTTCGTCGCCGAGTTCGCCGCGGACGCCCACGTTGAGTGTGTTGGGCAGTCGAAGATTTGGGTGACCGAGAAGGACGACTTTGTCGCCGAGCTTCGCCCTGAGGCCATCGTGCAGGCGATCGCGAAGCGCTTTCATTTGATCGGCGTTTGGCTTCTTTCGTGCTAGTTCGCAAGCGGCACCGAGAGCCACGATGTTCGCGACCGGTTCAGTGCCCGCGCGTCGGCCGCGCTCATGTCCTGCGCCATGATGCAGCGAATCGATGCCTACGCCGCTGCGGATGTACATCGCGCCGATGCCTTGCGGCGCGTACATTTTGTGGCCGGCGATGGTGAGAAAATCGACGCCGAGTTCCATGACATCGGTCTTGATCTTGCCGCATGATTGCGCGGCGTCGGTGTGCATGAGCACGCCGCGTTCGCGGGCGATCTTCGCAATCTCCGCGATCGGTTGAATCGTGCCGACTTCGTTGTTGGCGTGCATGATGGAAATGAGAATCGTGTCGGGTCGAATGGTCGCTGCCACCACTTGCGGATCAAGCAGACACGTCGAATCGACTCCTACAGTCGTAATCTCGTATCCATCTTGTGCCAGGTAGCGGCACGATTCGACGACGGCTGGGTGCTCGACGGCAGAAATCATGATGTGCCGCCCACGATCGCGCCGCGAGTGCGCGACGCCCTTGATGACGTGATTGCACCCCTCGGTGCCGCCCGACGTGAAAACGATCTCCTCTGCGTCAGCGTTGAGGAGCATGGCCACCTGCCCCCGCGCCCGCTCGACCGCGCGCTTCATGGCCTTACCCATCCCATGCCCGCTGGATGGATTGCCGAAATGCTCGCCCAAATAAGGCAGCATGGCCTCGCGAACTTCCGGCGCGATGGGCGTGGATGCGTTGTAATCGAGGTAGATCATGGCTGAGCGATTGTAGCGGATGAATCGTGACTGGCGGGAACCATCGAAAACTCGACCGACAGCCATTGCACCCACAGCTATTTGGTTACGACCGGTCGCGGTGTTCCGAAGGAACCCTCGTCTCACATATTGGGCAAAATCCGGTGGTGTTGAAACTCATGTTGTACCCGCAACTGCGACAGCGCGGCCAACGGTATTTCAGGTGTTTGAACCTATCAATGGCGAGTCCGATCGCAAGGCCAGGCATGATGAAGGCCGCGAAGTTCCAGGCGATGACAGGTTCGAGATCGCACCCCCAAATCCCGCATGAGCGATCGAAATCGAAGGCAATCGCCAACCAAAACCCCGGTAGGCAGAAGAAGTATGACTCATAGAGTGACGCACTGGTAGCGGCGCCCAGCACGCCACCGATCATCAATCCTTTGAGCCATGCATATCTCATGAGCGATCTCGACTAATCGCCTCGCGGGTAGGTTAAGGGACGGCTGTGCCGAAATGAAACGGCATGGGTCCGTACGTTGACTTGCTAAGACTGGAGCCAAGGGGACTCGAACCCCTGACCTTCTGCATGCCATGCAGACGCGCTCCCAACTGCGCCATGGCCCCTATGGGTCGCGGGATTATCGCCGGATTGGGACGAATCTGCAACTACCCTTCTCTGGCGCAAAACCAGAGAAAATGCGACCAACAGGGAGCGTCAGTTGAGATCGAAGGCACGAGAATTGAGGACCGCAAACTGGTCGCAAACAACCGAAAATCCTGTCGAGGATTGGCTGACACCGAACATGATCCGCAGCGCATCCATGGGCGAAAATGAAAAATGAAGCCATCCGAAAAACGCACGCTACGCACCTTGCTGTTGCCGCCGATTGGTCATTACCGCACCATGTTTAGTGCCACGCGCGCGGCACTCATCGAGTTCTTCGCGCGTGTTTGCGGTCTGCCGTTGCTTGTTATTCGATAACGATAAATGCTTGTCGCCGAAAATGCGCCGCATCTACCTGCAAGTCGCTTGCTATTCCCGCTACACAACACAATCAACGTCCGATATCATTATTTCGCAGAAAACCAGCGTAAGTTCCGCAATGCGCTCATCATTATGCTTTGACTTGACCTACCCCCAAGGTACAATGACGGCTCATCGGAGAATGCGTTACTGGATGGTTACGGTGTTTAAGTTGGTGACAAGTGCCATAGGGCGTCACCTGCGGGGGCGGATAAACCGCCTGGTGTGTTTGAATGATCGCAACAACGAGTCGAATGCCAAAGACGGATCAGCCGCCGGCGCTCGTTAAGCGATATCTGGACCACTTGTTTATCGAATGCGGACTCTCCGGCGCGACCATTACAGCCTACCAACGCGACCTCACCGAATTCTGGAATCACCTGATCGATGCGGATGTTGAACCCAGCGAAATCTCGATGGACGACGTGCGCCAGCATTTGATCGCGCTGCAGCAGCGTGGGCTCGGCGTCTCATCGATCGTTCGCCATCTTGCAGCCATCAAGGTGTTTTTGCGATACCTGTTCGCCGAGCGGATTCTTCGCCGCGATGTGGCTTCGCTGATTGAGTCGGCCAAGAAGTGGCAGACGATTCCCAACGCGATCAAGTACGAAGATGTGCAGTCGTTGCTCGACGCGCCGGATACTCGCGACGATCTGTACATGCGCGACAAGGCCTTGCTTGAATTGCTCTATGCGACCGGCATGCGCGTCTCTGAGGCAGTTGGCCTGAACATCGAGAACGTCAATCTCAAACTCGGCTATGCACGATGTTTCGGCAAAGGTCGCAAGGAGCGCATCGTACCGATCGGGCGAAAAGCCATCGACGTGGTGAACGATTATCTGCAATATCTTCGGCCGCGATTACTTGGCGATCGGCATAGCGACGCCCTGTTCCTTTCGCGCACGGGACGCCGACTCGACCGCACCAACGTCTGGCGACTGGTTCGAAGACACGCGCTCGCTGCCGGAATTTCATCCACCGTTTCACCTCACACGCTTCGACACTCCTTCGCAACACATCTTCTCGCCGGCGGGGCGGACCTTCGCGTCGTTCAGGAATTGCTCGGCCACGCTGACGTGACGACCACGCAGGTCTACACGCATGTTGACGAAGCCCAACTCAAGCAGGTTCACAGCCGATTCCACCCGCGACCATAGAACTCCATCCACACTTAGATTCTCTATAGACAACTCGAACCTGTTGCAGTGAGTCTCAGTAGACACCGTTCGGTTTCGCGCGCAGAATCTCCGCGAGACGGAGGGCGCTGGTGTCGACAATCCTGTTTCGAAACTCGACTGAACTATCTGACGACACGTTATTGCGCTGGTTCTATGAAGCGATTAGTGGCTGGTCGACCGGAGCGATTGATCTTCGCGTGCGGTACAGCCGCGGGGCGGATTTCTCCGGCGCGTGTTATTACCGAGACCAGAAGATCCTCATCAACCTCGGCAGGCATTTGAAGTATCCCTATCTGATGTCGACCAACCTCGCCCGCGCCAAGATTATCGGCAGGCGCTGGTATCGCGAGCTGTATACACTCGAGATGGCTGATGGCTACCAGGTGGTCCTGTTCATCTTCATGCACGAGTTGTTCCATCTTTTGATTAAGAGGGCGCAGCGGAACCGGCGGCAAAAGGAGTCCATGTGTGATCGCTTTGCGGCTGCCTATTTGATTGAGAAATTTGGATGTATTGTGCGCGACAAGAACGGCGTGCCCGTACCGCGTGAAGAGTGGGACTTTCAGGATTTGCATGGATTTGTCGCCCGCGCAAGAATCAAAGAGCGGCCGCGAATTGCGAAACCGAAGATAGCGGCCTTGCGACCATCGAAGCCATTGCCAAAGTTGTTTTAACAGCTAACGTTGTTTTGGTGATCCTGCGGCGCGAATGAGAACTAACCGAAGCGGTTGCGACGTGCATTCATGGCTGACAAATCAAAACTGGACACCTTCACGAACCCGCACCCAGGCCGGGCGTACACCATCGAGCACGTAGTGCATGAATTCACGAGTCTATGTCCCGTCACCGGGCAGCCGGATTTCGCCACGATGCGCATACGGTATGTGGCTGGCGAGAAATGCGTTGAGCTTCGCAGCCTCAAGTTCTACTTGCAGTCCTATCGCAACGACGGGATTTTCTACGAGGACATCACCAACGTGATTCTCAATGACCTTGTGGCTGCTTGCGGACCTCGCTGGATGGCGGTCGAAAGCACCTGGACCGTGCGTGGCGGGATACACAGCGTGATTACAGCAGAACACGGAAAGAAATCGTGACAAGTCCTTGGCATTCGGGCGTTTCAGCAGATTTGTAAGAGGGCTCGGCCAAACCGGTGCGACCGTCAATGGGCGAGCATTTTTAGCACGAGTTCGTTGGATGCCAATCCCATTGGCAACTGTCGTATGCCGGCTGCGCTCAGCCATTGGTATTCGGCGATTTCGTGCGGCGCGGGAGCGAGTTCCCCTTCTACATGGTGGACAAGCCAAACGGCGAGAACGTGCCGCGAATCGGGAACTTGCAGGGAACCAAGCCGCGTCGTCGGCTTCACGATGATCCCCAGTTCTTCAGCTAGCTCGCGTGTTACGGCGTGGCGCGACGTTTCTCCTGCCTCCAAATGCCCCCCTGGGAAGCACCAATACCCGCCCTTCGTGACTTGCGCAGCCCGGCGGACGATCAGGTATTCGTCGCCGCGTGCAAGAACGCCGATGGCGCCGCGGCGCACCCGTTGATTGGTTGAGACGCTGTTGTTCAATCAGACCTCGTGCAAAGAAAAAGCGGCGGACATCACTGCCCGCCGCCTCTTGAAATTACATCGACTAAGCCTCGAATCGCTTACGGATAGATGAGCGAATCGGTTGAGGCATAATCATTGTCGCCGTTGCCGAGCGAACCTTCGCCGGGATACGGATCCGGGCTCAACTGGTGCGGCCAAGTGCCTTGGACGCGGTTGAGACCGAGAGGATTGTTCCAGCTGTTCTGAATAACGGTATAGATGTTATCCGCATCGATACCAACGGCCGGGACACGGTTGAAGGACACGTGACCGTCGAAATACAGACAGTTCTGGCCTTCGCCGTTGCTCGCACCGCCGTGATTTTCCGAGTTGAACGGACGCCACGCCTTGGGCGAGTCATTCAAATTGATACCACCGGCGCCGCCCATACCCACGTTCCAGTTTGGCTGGCTGTCGGGAGCATAGTACGGACCCTTGTCAGCGGCGAGGATGTGACGATTGTCCATACCTTCGCGCGGACGTGTGGTCGGCGGACCGAACGGAACTTGATAGCCGTAGCTGATGTTGCTGTAACCCGTGAAGTCATAATAGAAGTCGATGTCCTGGGTCGGATCGTTTTCATCCGTACTGCTTGGGCAGACGAACTGGTTGACGGTTACGTCACCAGATCGAACAAGCATCCAGAACGCGCGGGTGACCGACAGCATGCTGCTGCCTTGGGCCGTGCCGACGTCTGACAAGCTGGGACGATTGCGCTGATAGCCAACCGGAACGTCGTTGGCGAGGTAAGAAATACCGGTCGTGTTGATCGCGGCCTTGCGGAACGCGGGAACCGGCCACTTCTCCTGGTTGTCGTTCGCGTAAATCTTGCACGAGGTTCCGATACCCTTGAGGTTCGAACCGCAGACAAGACGTTTGCTCAATTCGCGAGCACGCGACAAGCTAGGAAGCAAGATCGAGATGAGCAACGCGATGATCGCAATCACCACGAGCAACTCGATCAGTGTAAATGCTCTGATCTTTCTGTTACGCCACATTGGCTTTTCTCCTAAATCTGCTCTTGTAAACAAACTTCCACACGTTCTTGAACGATACCGTGCTTTTACCACACCCGAATCCGGAATGCCGGCCACTGCCGAACGTCCCAGAATCCGATGTCATTGGCGAGACGGTTACCGAACAGGAAACGTACACCACCAAAAATACAGAAACCACAAAGACGCACCTGACAGGATACGCGACAACCGCGCTTCGTAGCCGAAGCCCTGTTCCCACACATGAGTCAGGCAAGCAACGCGCGAACAGCCCAATGGGCCGTCGCTGTCGGCTGAGACATTCCGGAAAGCAACGTCGAGCGCGCTTTCACCAGTTGACGCACGTTTCCGTGACGTTCAGCCGCGTGCTGACCATTGAACAAGCCAAGAGGCAAGTGCGCAGTCAGCACTCTTTGGTGGTGTGGAGCGAAGGAGAGTGAAATCCCTAGGATGATGGCTATATATTGGAAAAGCGTAAGAAACCCAAATTATTATATCGAGAATCATTTCCGCGCGTTACCGCACGGAGCCTTCCATCCACTTCACCAACTGTGAGTATATAAGGACGTCGTACAACTGTCAACAAATCTTGAGGAAATTGCACTTAAGTCGTTAATAATCGGTCTGAGTGAAACCAAGTGCGGGGACGGCCAACGGGCTATTTTGGGACTAACCCCTACCAAGCACCCTTTTGTGGGCGCTTGTTGATCTCGAAAATCGACTGAGTCTTCAGGAGGGTCAACTCTTCGGGGAACGCGTGAAACGCATGCACATGGAACTCATTGTCCCGGGCATCGAAATCTACAAAGCTGAAGGGAACCAAGCCGCCCTGGTTAAGTTCATCAAAGGTGACGAACAGGCCGCGGTTCTGGGCATAGTGAACATAATCCCTGTGAGTAGCAGGGAATAGCTGCGGAGTGAGGCGCTCGACCTGCGTGGACAGAATATATTTCATTCCGTCGAAATTCTGTGCGTGATCGCGCTCACCACGGAAACGAAAGCTGGCAGCGAGGCCGACCTTGGGAAGAAGCTCATTCTCTTCGGAAATCAGCTCCGTCAGAATTTGGTTCCCCGCTTGAACCGTGATCACGTGGGCCAAGCCCATGACCCAGAGCTCAGCAGTGTAGCGGCTCTGCTCTACCCGCTTGACTCGATGGATCTGAAATAGTTCAGGATGAATCGCCCGCTGATACAGGCAAAGCTGAAGATCTTCGACCCGTTGTTTGATGCGTCCGCGTTCCACTGATTTCCTCAAACTCGCCTATAACTACTTTGGCTCACTATCGTTGCCTCATTATAGGGGTCAGAGAAGGCAATTCCATGGAATTATTCCGCAAATGCTCAATTTCTTCAGCTTGGCGCCATGTTCTCGTAAACTATGCTGGAAAATAAGGATATGAACGATGCCCGTAATTGGTCGGTTGACTCGTGAAACCCACCCCGAATTCGCCCTGATCTGCAAATCACAAGCCTATAACATCGATCGAGGTTTTCGGATGTTGCAATCACGAACCTCACTCATATAATTCGCGCGATGTCATTTTCAGCGTCTGCCAGCAAGATTTTTGTGGTTCTTATGGCCGTGGCCCAGGCTGCGCTCGCCATTGAACAACGAATCGTGCACAAAGATGCGGACGCACAAGAAGTAACGTCGGAGTCCCCGGAGCAATCTTCCAATCCTGACAATAGCTCACCCGACGAAGAAGAACCTGTTCAGAAGTCGAAGGCCGACACTGAAGTTCATGCAGCTCCTTCCCTCTTCGGCGACCGCGGTGTCACCACACCTGGATTCGCCAGATTGACACACCTTACTGCTTTGGCGTTTGCTCCAGATGACGTTCAGATTCGCAGCCGACAGTGCGGAATTGATGCCCCTGCGTTGCAACTGGTATCTCACTGGTCCGTTCGAGTCACGGCATCGTCGGATCTCTCCCAGGCTCCACCGGCCACCTGCAAGTTCCTGAACATGCTCTTCGGGTCGTTGGTTTGACCCGTGTCCTGAATTTTTGTCTTAACAATTCACATGGAATGCCCCTGACGGCGCGTGTCGCCGTCCGTTCGGAGAAATGATCATGAATGATCCCAATCGTTTACTGAAGTGGATATTGCTTATCGCGTTGGTAGTGGTTTCGCTTCTATTGCTTTATCCACCGGAGAGGAGACTCAAAGGCGGTATCGACCTCGTTGGCGGAACCAGCTTGCTCTATGAAATTGATACCACGGGTATCGCCGATTCGGACCTCCAGCAACTCTCTACCAAGGTCATGGGCATTCTTCGCGAGCGTGTTGACCCGAAGAGCCAGATGAATCTCGAATGGCGACCAGTCGGGTCGACTCGACTCGAGGTGCGCATGCCGCAACCGCCCGCCGTCGCCAAGCAGCGTCGAGACGAATACAACAAAGCACTCGAAAAAATCGAGGCTCGAAACATTGCTCGATTCGAAGTGGAAGCCGCGCTGAATCTCCCTGAGCAGGAACGCGCGGCGGCTATTCAGGCGCTGGTTCGCAACGTCCCACAGCGAACGGCGTTGCTGGAACAAGTTCAAACGAAATTCAAGGAGAAGGTAGCGGCACAAACTCGTGGCGACACGGCAGCTGCCGACGCAGCGGTCGTAGCCTACGAGGCGGCGATGACTGAACTGGTCCACACCAGTTTGCCGGTCAACCGACTGACAGACGTGCTGGCGCTAACGGATGCGAAGGTTCGTGAAAGTGAATTGAAGCGGCTCAGAGACGAGTATCCCGCTTACGATACTGACAAGGCAGTTACGGACGTTGTCAAACGCTACGAGGAGTGGGCAGAGAACAAAGGTAGCCTTGAAGACCCGTCCGACCTGAAGCGACTTCTTCGCGGTGCGGGTGTGCTCGAGTTTCGCATCCTGGCTGAGCGCGACGCGTCGTCTCCCGGAAACCTGGAAGGTATTAATCCACCGCAAGCGGTCGACAAGTACACGCAGCAGCTGGCGAAGTTTGGTCCTCGCCTCAAACCCGGTGATCGCTTTCAGTGGCTCGCGGTGACAGACATTCTCAGTTTCCTCGACAAGAAAACGATTGACGAAGTCAAGGAAGTCAAATCGCGCCCGGGTATACCGATCGTGGAGGAATACGCCGGTCGCTGGTACGTCCTCGTGCACAATGACCCCGACTATTGCATGCTGAAGTCGTCGGCGGGGAAGAAGTGGTCACTGGTGCGCGCGTATCCGGATCGCAACCCGCTGACCGGCCAACTCGTCGTCAGCTTCCAGCTCGATCCTCGCGGAGGCGCTCAGTTTCGCAAACTCACCGGCTCTCACGTTGGTCGTCAGTTGGCAATTTCACTCGACGATACGATCGCTTCGTTCGCCAACATCCGCGAAGAGATTGGCGAGCATTGCCAGATCAGCGGAAACATGACCCAGGAAAAAGTTCAGGACTATGTGCGCATTCTCGACGCCGGTTCACTTCCCGCGCGCCTGAAGGATACGCCGGTGGCTGAAAAGACAATCGGTCCGTCGCTGGGGCTTTCCAACCGCGAGAGCGGTATCAAGGCCTCGATATGGGGTTTCGCGATCGTGATCATCATCATGATCTTGTATTACGGCGTCGCGGGCGGCGGTATGGCCGACATCGCGCTCACCCTCAACCTGCTCTTCACGCTGGCCATCATGTCATTGATGGAAGCGACGTTTACGCTGCCGGGTATTGCGGGTTTGCTTTTGTCGATCGGTATGTCCATCGACGCGAACGTGCTTATCTTCGAGCGCATCCGCGAGGAGCGTGAACGCGGCGTCGCCTTCAAGAAAGCGTTGAACGCCGGTTATGACAAGGCGTTTTCCGCTATTTTCGACGGAAACCTCACCGCGTTCATCACGTGTCTCATTCTTGGATTCGTGGGTAGCGAAGAAGTTCGTGGGTTTGCTTACACACTCGGCATCGGTATCGGCTGCAGTATGTTCACCGCCCTTACCGTCACACGACTGGTCTTTAATACGCTGGCGGCCAATGGCGTTCTCACCGACTTCCGCATGTCCAACTGGATCAAGTGCCCGAAGCTCGACTGGGTCGGATTGCGACGAATCACCTGGCCTGCGTCGGCTGCCGCAACAGTCCTTGGGCTTGGCGCCTTCGCGTGGATGACCGTCGCGCGCACGAACGTGCTTTACGACATTGAGTTCCTTGGTGGAACCAGCGTCCAGATCGACCTGAAAAAAGGTGTGGTCATGGATGATGAGAAAGCGCGAGAGCGCGTGAACGATATGGCAGCGGTCCCACCGTCCGCCGCACAGTGGCTACTTGAAGCTGCCGAAGAGCTCACCAAAGCCAAAGTGGAAGACGCTGATACGGCAGGTCACTACCGTCTGAGTTCCAATAAGTTGACCGGCGACCAGATCGGCGCACTCATGCGTAGCGCCCTCCAAGGCAAGCTCGAGCGCGACGGCATCACGGCTGTCGAACACTCCGCCACGTTTGAAGGCAAATTGGGAGAGCTCTCTCTCAGCCAATTCAAGGATGCTGTGGCCGTGGCCGGTGAGCAGGCGCGGCTGGCGTCCGAGCGCATGCGTAACGCCCGCGTACAGAGCGTCGGCGAGATTGATAAGGAAACGAAAGCAGCCAGGTCGTACGAAGTCATGTCGACCGAAACCAATCGCGACATGGTCCAGGCGTCCATCGTGGCAGCGTTTGGAGACAAACTGCAAATCCAGCGATCGATACCCTTCCAGGCGGTTCGCGACGATGTCATGACCAAGGAGCCTTGGTTCATTGTTGAGGCCGACGACCATTACCTGTCGGACGTCATTGCTGACTCAGCCAATTTTGACGTTCGGAAGTTCCGCGGTGGTGCGCTGGTTCAGGTCCAGTTGGATCCCACGACGCAGCCGATCACCGTCGATGAGTTCACGAAGCGCGTGCGCGAAGTTGGTCTTCAGCCGGAATTTGAACAACATCGTCAGCGAACCTTTGAAGTGTTCCCGCTGGGTAAGTCAGTCCAAGGCGACGGTGGTGCTGCCTTTTCGAAGTTCGCCGTGGCCGTGCTCGATGACAGCCTGACGTACGACACCGACCCGACGTTGTGGAACGACAGTCTTGCGAAGCCGAGTCTGGATCAGATTGTGGCTGCGCTGGAGCGAGAGAAATCGCTTTCGCAGGTCATTCAGTTCGACAAGACCGTGGCGGGGCAAAGCAAGAATCAGGCGATTTACGCGGGTATCCTCTCGATGCTGGCTATCGGCGCGTATGTCTGGTTCCGCTTCGGCACCAAGGACTTCGGTCTCGCGGTGCTTGTTTGCATCGTCCACGACGTGGGCGTCGTGCTCGGGTTGCTGGCCCTCAGTCACTATATCCACGATACGTTCCTCGGCCGACTTCTCATGATCGACGATTTCAAGTTCGATCTCACGATTCTGGCCGCTGTGCTCACGATCGTGGGTTACACGATGAACGACACCATCGTCGTCTTCGACCGTATCCGCGAGAACCGCGGCAAGCTCGGCAACATCTCGGCGCGATTGATCAACGACAGTATCGATCAAACGATGTCGCGAAACATCATGCTGGCTTCGTTGGTGGGTATCACGGTTGCGACGCTGTACGTTTTCGGCGGACCGGGCATCCACGGCTTCGCGTTCACGATGCTCATGGGTACGTTGGTCAACACCTATAGCACCGTGTTTGTGGCTGTTCCGTTGGTTCATCGTCCTCAGATGTTGCGCACGCTCACGGTCATCCTGTCGGCGGCGATCGCGATCGGCCTCATCTTGCTGGTGACGGACGCCATGGTCATCCGCACTATTCTGGCCATCGCCACATTGGTGATCTGCGGTCTCGCGTGGAACCGCTTCGCAAAGACACCGAGCTTTGCGGGCCAGCGGCAGATGGCAGGTTCGAAGTAGTTTGAGTCTGAGGATTCTTCTGTAGGAAGAAAACTCTGTTCCGACGAAACAAGAACCCCCTTCGTTCCCTCGGGAACGACGGGGGTTTTCTCTTACAATTCATCCACCTTATTAAGTTCTTGGTGTCTTCGTGCCTATGTGGTTCATCTCTTGTTTAGAGGTTGATCCCCTGCAATCGAAGTCGCAACCAATTCAGCGCAGTCTTGCAACTGCGATCACGAATCTCATCGCGCGTCATCCATTCGCCGAAGAGGAACCTTTTGACCTCGACACCGGATTTGTCCGCGAGCGCGATGTAAACGAGACCGACTGGCTTGTCCGGAGTGCCGCCCGTTGGCCCGGCGACGCCAGTAATAGCAATCGCATGGTCGGTTTGTGCCACGCGACGACACCCGTCGGCCATTGCTCGTGCGACGACTTCGCTCACCGCGCCTTCGGCCTCAATGAGCGAAACAGGGACGCCGAGCAGCTCTGATTTAGCCTGATTTGAATAGGTCACGAACCCGCGAAGAAAATACGCGCTGCTGCCGGAAACATCGGTGAACCGCGCAGCCAACATCCCCCCCGTACAGGACTCAGCCGTCGCTACGGTCTTTCCTTGCTCGATCAGCAACCGCCCTACCGCTTCCTGTAGAGTTGCGTCGCCCTCGCCGAATATGACCGGACCGAGTCGTTCACGCAGGTCAGCCGATTCGCGATCGAGGAGCTTGTCGACTTCGTTTCGATCCTTCCCCTGCGCGACGATTCGAATCGTGATGATTGATCCGGACGCGGTTGTGCCGACCGATGGATTGCGACCACGGGCCATCAAATCCTTGATCTTCTCACCAAGGATGGCTTCGCCCATGCCGAAACAACGCAACTGCCGCGAATCGAGACATGCGCTAATTCCACCCTTCGAAATAGCCGGAAGTATTTCAGCCTCAAACATCACCTTCATTTCGCGCGGCACGCCGGGCAAAGCAAAAACAAACAGCCCGTCGCGTTCGTGAACGAACCCCGGTGCTGTCCCACACGAGTTCGGCAACACGCGACATCCGCGCGGAATCAGGGCTTGCACCTTGTTCGACTCCGGCATGGGCCGCTGCCATTTCTTGAATATCTCGGTGATCTGCGCCAGTGCATCCGCACGTTCTTCCAACGGTTGCTCTAGCACTTTCGCGACGGCTTCGCGTGTCAGATCGTCAACTGTCGGTCCCAGCCCGCCGGTGATGATCACCACGTCGTTCGCGTCCATCGCATACTGAATCGCGCGAACCATCGCCTCTACGTCATCCGCTATGGTTACGTGCAAGCTGACCGGCACACCGATCTTGCTCAACTCGATCGACAGCCATTGACTGTTCGTGTCGAGGCATTGTCCGGTGGTGAGTTCGGTCCCGATGCTGAGAATGGCCGCGTTCATGGAGACTCAAGGTATCGAGCGCGGCAGATTCAGCCAACACACCGGTCATGAATCCATGTTGAGCAAGTGTGCGGACACCTTAGAATGGCCAACATGGCGACGGCAAAGCGTTCGGCAAAGAAATCAGACAAGAAACTGCGCCTCCTCTTCACCTGCATCGGTCGGCGGGTAGAGTTGCTGCGCGCATTTCAGGCTGCGGCCAAGTCGCTGCGCATCGACCTTGAGATTCACGGGGCCGACGCCACGTGGCTCGCCCCCGGCATGCACTGTGTCGACAAGGGGCATATCGTTCCGCGAATTTCGAGTGGCGAATACATCGACGCACTTCTACAAGTCGTTCGCAAGTCCAAGATCGATTTACTCATTCCGCTGATCGACAACGAACTCCTCCTCATCGCTCAATCCGTCGATCGATTCGCGGAAATCGGATGCCGGGCCATCATTTCCTCGGAACGCGTCGTGCGGACGTGCCGAGACAAGCTGGCGATGTTTGAAGCATTGCGGCAGGCGCTCATCGACACGCCGGATACGTGGACGTGGGAGCAGGCGATGCGCCGGCAGCGGCACACTTTCCCGTACTATCTCAAGCCTCGCGGGGGTAGCGCGGGCGTCGGCAATTATGTCGTCAGCAACCGAGACGAGCTCAACACCTTTGGCCTGCGGGTGCAGGACGCGATCGTTCAGGAATTCGTCGAGGGCGTCGAACACACCATGGACGTGTACACCGGTTTCGATGGTATCCCCCGGATCGCCGTACCACGTCGCCGCATCGAGGTCCGCACCGGCGAGGTCAGCAAAGGCGTCACGGTCAAAGACCCGGCGATCATGAACATAGGGATTCAGGTGGCCAAGATGCTCGGCGAGTGTCGCGGCGTCGTGACGGTCCAGTGCATGGTCACGCCCAGTGGGTTGATCCGCGTCATCGAGGTGAACCCGCGATTCGGTGGCGGAGCCCCGTTGGCGATACAGGCCGGGGCCGACTTTCCCAAGTGGATCCTCATGGAACACTTGGGTAGGAAGTTCAGAATCAACCCCAACTCATTCCGGCATGACCTGCTCATGCTGCGGATGGACGATTCGGTCTTCGTGCCGAATGCTTCGAAGTACGCCTAAAAAGCTGGAGCCAACTAGAAAACGCCAAGAAACGGGTGGTTTCATTCAGCCGAGGTCGCACCATTTTCTGAACTGAGTCTGCGAGGCTCCATACCAGTCGGAACCGCGGACATTCCGAACCGCTGCCGCGCACTTTGATTTTTCGGACACGTTGTCGGTCACGATAAGTAATTCGACGCTGCTTTCTTTATGATGCTGCACGCCATTATTGTCCGTTAGATTCCACGGAAAACAGTGCAAATGACAATTGTGCTATCTACGAACCACTGGTATATTGGGTAGGTTGCAGCCGGTGCGTTTCCGTCAATACAGTCGAAGTGAATGAGTTACGTTAATCTGCGGCCAATCGAATTTGTTCGAATGTTGGGGATGGGGAATTTGTAAGAGTTGAGAAAAATGCAGAGGAGGGTCGGAGAGATGTTGCGTCAGATTTCGAAGTCAGCAGCAGTGCTTGCATGTACAGGCATCGCGCTAGCGTGGTGTGCACTCCCAAGTTGGGCGGCCGAAGCGACAAAAGGTCCAAGCGATTCCTTGAATTGGCCGTTGGGAGACTTGGTTGGAGACATGTTGGTTGGGCGTAGTGCTGCCCCTATCAATTTGCTCGACCCGATCATTGATGCCCCAAACGGACTGGGAGGGGGAGTAGCGGGTAGCGGCGTTGACGTGCCTCTGGGAGGAACGCGCGAGCCGGCCATTGCGGTCAATCCGACCAACCCTATGAACGTGGCGGCCGCATCGTTGTTTCAACTCAACGTCTCGACGAATGGAGGAGCAGGTTTCGGTGCGACCGTAAGTGCCGTTGTTCCTGCAACTCACAGCCTGTGCGGCGATCCTTCGATCGGCTTCGACAGCCAAGGGCGATTGTTCTGGGCCTATTTGGGTTGCATTGGCGCTAATGGAATCGACATCTTCATCGCGCAATGTAATCCAGCAACCGGCGCGATCCTGCCCGGCTATCCGATCAACGTCACTGCGTCCGCTGGAGTCAACCTTCCTGGAGCCAGTGGTTTTTCGCACGACAAGGAATGGCTGGCTGTGGATTGCACACCGGGCAGTCCGTTTGTCGATCGGCTCTACCTCGTTTGGACGGAGTTCCCCGCCGCGGGAGGCACGCGCATACTTGCTTCTTCTTCGAACGACCAAGGATTGAACTGGACCAACGAACTTCAGCTTTCCGGCGCCGGCGAAGGATTTGTGTGGCCGTCGCACAACACGGTCGCGGCCAACGGCGACGTGTACGCGGCCTATCACTCACAACCGACATTCGATGCCACCGGCTCGCCGAATGGAACCTCGGGGCAGGTCTTCGTACTTCGTTCCACGGACGGCGGCGCCAGCTATCCACAGAAGACCCTGGCGTATGCTGCCGGTGCGGCGGATATGACCTTCAATGTCCAAAATACTTCGGGCGCCATACCGGGAACCGACTTCTGGCTACAGGGTAGCCTTCAGCCTTGGGTACTGGCCGACCCGAACACGCCCGGACGAATTTACGTAGTTTCAAACGACGACCCCGACAACAACACGACCACCATGGGTGGCGACGCGGCCGATGTGTTCATCGCCATTTCGGGGGACAACGGAATGACATGGGGCGCACCGTCTCGAATCGACAGCGGTCCGGGCGCCACGTTCCAAGTCATGCCCTGTGCCGGAATCGACAAGGAAACCGGATGCATCGTCGTGCAATACTACGACAACCGAAATGGCGGCACGAATGCGGGTGGGAATTTCCTGCTCGACGTGTTTACCACAGGAAGCACGGACGGCGGTCTCACCTTCGTCCCAGACTTCCAAATCAACGACGTGGCGTTTGATCCGGATGCAGGTGCCAGTATTCGATTCGCCGGTCCGCCGCCGACGAGACGAATCGGCGAGTACAACGGCGTCGCGGTTGGCGGCGGTGTGGGTCATTACATTTGGGCCGGGAATACGTTGGGCGCTCCGGTTCAACACCAGGCCATCTACGACAACAACAGCAGCATTTGTGGCACAGAAGGATGTTGCAGAGAGCAGCATTGTGAAAACACATCGCCGACCGCATGTATAGATACCGGGGGCACGCCGCTCGGAATGGGCATCATGTGCGCCGCTCCGATGATCACCTGCCCTGCCGATCTGACCATCGAGTGCGACGGCTCGGCCGATCCCAGCGCCACCGGCTCTCCGGTCGTGAGCGACGATTGTACGTCGGATCTCGCCGCATCGTACTCCGACTCGGTGGAGATCAGTGAAAATTGCCCGCAAACCGGCGTGATCACGCGCACGTGGTCGGTCACCGACGCGGATGACAATGTGTCGACCTGTGTGCAAAACATCACGGTGGCTGATACCACACCACCGGCCATTGAATGCTCGGGCGATGTGGTCACGAAATGCCTTTCTCCATACGGCACTCCTTCCGAGTTAGTGGACATCGGCGCTACCGCTAGCGACAACTGCAGCCAGCCAAGCGACTGCTGCGAAGGGCACGGCAGTGCGGGCT
>CAZBRD010000009.1:0-225978 GCA_964494205.1 uncultured Phycisphaeraceae bacterium
GCCTTTTCTATTGGATAAACAACAACCATCAACAAAAGTGCTCAGTTTGAGTAAAATTGGCGAAGCTATTTCTAGGAGAGCCGCCGGATCACTCGGTGGCAACTCGTGGGCGTATGAGCCACCCGAAAATGCAACAAGGACAGCCAATAGGTCGTCAAGTTGGATGACGCGATCCGGGTCGGCTTTCTCTTGGTCAAGAGCTTGAAACGTGCAATAGGTGAAATGACCACTAAAACCACCCAACGCGCAAAGGATGTCATCAATGTCAATGACGTTATCATTATTGGCGTCGCCCCATTTCCAAGTCGAGACCATAGTCTCACTGGAAATCGAGCCATTTTCGCAATGTGATTCGACTCGATAATTTGCTTCTGGAACGATCAACGAATCGCCGACATGGATGGTTCCCCATTCCTCGACCGTTCGAAAAACGGCTCGACAAGACAGAAGCCCAGATTCGTCGACAAACGCATCGACACCAGCAAAATCAGGTGACGTCACCCGAAAAGCCACTTTCTCTGAGCCGATGCCTTGTGGGGTGATCGAGATAAATCGTGAACCCTCCGACGCGACTAGGGGCATCTCGCAAATCGCGTTTCCTGAGGTTACAGAATCAACAGGCGGGTCGACTTCGTCGGCAATTTCCGGCGTTTGACTTCGTTCTTCTGAGCCTAAGTTCTGCCCAGTAAGCAGATACATCATTTCATCACCGCAGCCGACGAAATAACACAAGCAACAACCAACGAAGAGAACTTCGATAAATGAACGCATGCGACGCGCCTCCGATTACCATAGAACTTGATCGCGCCGCTGTAGAACGCCGTAATTCCGCGATATGTAGAGCCGATGACGCGGGATCATCTAGATGAAAATTCGCAGTCAGCCTTCCAGCCACGCTTGGCAAAATTGTAACCCTCCATCCGTCAACGGGCAACGATAAAGTCGTAATTTAGCCGGCAGGCTCCGCTTCGCTCTGTTGCTCTTGCCTTGCTACGCCCGCCGGCTTGGGTGTTGATGACGAATCGACTGTTTCAAGGGAGAATACAGTCTCGGATGATCTTCGGGAAGCTTTGGGCCGACTTCAACAGACGGAGAGCAAATATGGACATTCGCGCGGCGGCAACGCGTATTCCCATTGCTGGTAGAGTCGTGATTGTTGTTTGGCACTTGTTGATGGCATCGCCCCTCGCCATTGCCCAGACATTGCGCATCTATCACATAGATGTTGAGCAAGCGGATGCAACATTGTTGGTGTCGCCGAGTGGAAAGACCCTGCTCGTAGACAGCGGAAAGAACGGCCATGGGTCGCGCATAAAGACCGTCATGGATCAAGCCAGCGTCACGGACATCGACTTTTTCGTAAACACGCATTATCACGAGGATCACTACGGTGGTATTGATGACCTCGTTGACCTTGGGGTCACTGTACACAAGGCGTTCGATCGAGGTGACAAGGAGGAACTCAGCGCCGCAGACCAAGGCGAAGAGGCTTTCAAGGACTATCAGACGGCAATTGGCAACCTAGCAGAGCAGTTGGCCAAGGGAGATCAGATCGCCCTCGATTCAGCATTGGTGATCACTTGTGTAGCGTCAGGCGGTATCGTTATCGGAGAACAGAGCCCGACTCCGGGGGTCGACGAGAATGACAAGAGCATCGCCCTCGTGATCGAGTTCGGCCAGTTCAAATACTTCATAGGCGGCGACATCGAACTCACCACCGAGGGAAAGTTAGCCCAGCGCGACCTTGTACTCGATGTGGACGTTTATCATGCAAACCACCATGGTTCACAAACCAGCTCATCACTGCCGTTTGTTGCCGATCTCTCGCCCACCGTCGTAATTATTTCGAATGGCAACAATGGAACGTACAAGCATCCACGGCAGCATACGCTCAACACGTTCGCCAGCCTAACGCCTCGACCAACGGTGTTTCAAACCAACAAGTACTTGAAAGGGGGCGCCGGCGGGAATGTGCCCGACGAGTTCATTGCCGATGTCGAGTCCACCGAGAAGGATGGGACGATACTCGTGACGGTCAATGAGGCGGCGAGCCAGTACGTCGTTTCTTATGGCGAGGAAGCCCACACGTTTCTGGTGAAGATCACCTCGCCATCAACCACGGGCGTCGTAATCGAGAGTGTCTTGCCGGATCCGATCGGAAATGACCGCCAGCTCGAGGAGACGACATTGAAGAACAAGAGCGGCAACCCAGTTTCACTGAGTGGCTGGTCCCTGCGCGACGGAGATAATCATGTTGTGGACTTGAGTGGACAAGGTGAAATTTTGCCAGGTATGTCACTTGTAATCGTTCGCCAGGGATCCTCGTTCAGCCTCGAAAACAACGGCGACTCAATTAGACTGGTGGGTGCAAACGGTGAGGTTGTCGACAGTTACATCTACTCAGACTCCTCGGAGGGGCAACAAATCCACACTGGGCATTAGACAGCGAATTCTTAAGGGTACAAAGCTACGAAACAGCACCTGAGCAGTTGGCAATTAATCATAGGCTTATCCACTGTCGCCTGCACATCGCCTCGATCACCGCATTCGGCGCTATGTGATCGAGGTAGCGGGCAGTCGTTGTAATGTTCGTATGCCCGAGTTGGCGAGAGATGATCGCAATATCGACACCCTCGGCGCGGAGTTGCGCGGCGTGGGTGTGGCGGAAGCCGTGAGCGTGAACGCGCTTCTCGATTCCGGCTTTGAAGGCGAGCCGCTTGAGCATCACGCGGACGTAAGATGCCGACATTGATTGGCCGTCAAGCGTGCAGAAGACAGGCGGACGACCACTCGTATCGAGTGATGAACGCTTGTCGAGCCATCGTTGAACGATGCCTGCTGCGCCAGGGTGAATGCCGATTGTTCGCGATCGACCACCCTTCCCATTCAGAACACGAATGATTCCATTGTTCAATTCGAGGTCCTTAGCGTAGAGCGACAGCGCTTCGTTGATGCGAAGGCCGGAACGATAGAGCAATGCGATCAGCGCACGATTGCGAATACCCGTCGGCGCGCGATGGCTGCAAGCACGCATAAGTTTCGTTATTTCGTCGTCGGTCAGCACTTCTGGCGGCAGATGCTTATGCCGCCGTGGTTTTCTTCCATCGCCCACATAGATCGACCCATTGAACATCTCGTCCTCCCAGTAGAAACCGCCACCCAACGCGAGTGTCACGCCGTGACACCCAGTTGCGCTTTTCCTGCAAAGCGTAACTCAGTGCTACCTCGGGGTGGGCCACCGGGGAAGAACGTAACTCTATGGAGAGGAAGGATTTGGATTCAGATGTGAAGGCTACACCGGATCGATTCCGGCTACAGTTTACAGGTTTGCATAACGCAACTGCTTGGCCCAGCCGCGTCCATAGTAGGTTCCCCAACGCTCGTTTATTCCCGCTTCGGCAATCGTAGGCCCGCAGTAGGCGCTATCTGCGGCTTCGAGTGCCAAAGCAAGAGCCGTCCAGCGATCGGCGTGGCTGCCCGCTTCGCGTGGCGCGGCGTAGCGCACGTTTCCAGAGGCGGTCACTGTCCGAGCCACGGAATGCAGGTCATCGATCAACGGTCGATGGTTAGGGATGGTAATGTAGCCCCGCTGAAACGAGGCGAGGATGCGGGAAGCCAGCGATTCTTTGACCGGTGCCGTCATCGTCACCGGCTCAACGCGGCTACCGAACTTCTTGACCAACTCCTCGCACAACTGCATGCCCAGTCCGCTCTGGTCAATCGAGAGCCGTCGCAGGCAGTGGATGTTCAAGAGGCTGGCCAGCAGTT
The DNA here is from genome assembly GCA_964494205.1 of uncultured Phycisphaeraceae bacterium. Lineage (GTDB taxonomy): Bacteria > Planctomycetota > Phycisphaerae > UBA1845 > UBA1845 > JBBTCX01. The sequence continues at coordinate 3,769 of CAZBRD010000009.1, forward strand.
GATACTGTTCGGCAAAGGGCGTTTGATGCAGTTCAACCGCACCACGCCAGCGTATCCCTTTGCTGTCTTTCTCCAAGACCACCAGCACCGACATGTCGTGTTTGCGGCCTACATCGTACCCAGCCAGCAGGTTCTTAGCCCCCGCCAATCCGTTCATACTCAGGCGATAGGGAAGTGTCTCGTCGACACGCGCCAACAGCAGGTCGTACGGCAACAGCGCATGCGCTTCATCGACGAACTCACATTCGTAGGCCGCCCGCCACGTGACCTCGTCGGCCACCGCGGCACGCAAAGCGGCGATGTCATGCGGAACGCCCCCCTTCTGGGCGTCATAAATGTCCACGCGGTGGCGGGACCAGGTTTCGTCGCCGTTGTGCCACAGGCGATGGAACATGCCCGAACGGGCGCCGGGCGTAGAGATGACGCTCAATCGAAACTGTTTGTTGGACGAGATTGTAGGCACAATGGCTAACCAGAGAGCATCGACGTCGGGTATCCACGCGGCTTCGTCGATGACGACGTGACCCGAATAGCCTTGAACCGTCGCTGCGGCAGACGGTAGCGATATGACGCGACCGCCGGTGGAGAGTTCGATGGCTTCAGCGCTTTGCTTCTCGACCTGCACAACGCCGTCGCCTGCAGCCGTGACGAGCGGCAGTAATTGACCGGCCTTGCGCAATAGTTCCGATGCCTGCCGTTGACTGGCGCTGACCACGACGGTCGTTTCGCCGTAGATGGCGGCGTGAAGCGCTTCAGTCGCAACTGCTGTGGACATGCCGATCTGCCGCGCCTTGCAGCAGACGCGCAGGCGTGAATGATCCTCGAGCCATTGACGTTGATGTGCCCACCATTGCAGAGATGTCGAAACTACCGACTCGCGGGAAGCGTCCTGAAACGCCGTATCCTCGACGATCGAAGGGACGTCGACGATCATGGTTCACTCGCTTCGTCTGAAATCACCTCTTGAATGGGTGCCGCGATCGGCGACGACGCTCTGAAGCCGAGTACCGCGGAAACGCTGGCCAATGCTGCCTGGACGTCACCCGATCCGTTGAACGTGATCCGCTTCTCATCGCCGTCGAGCGCCTTGTGCAGCAATTGCAGCAGGCCGACGAGCTTGTCACCGGCCGTGGTGCTCCCCTTAACGGTGCGAATCAACAACTGAGTGATTCCGTCATACATCAACCCCGCGATAACGTCGATGTTCTGGGTTTCTTCGGGATCCATGCCAAGTTGCTGAGCGATCTTGACCAACTCCGCGCGGGTCTTGGCGGGCTTGATGCCGACACGACGCAGTGCCGCAGACAAAGAACCGGACTCACGCGGTCGACCGGTCGGATTGCCGCTCTGGCCCGGTGGCCAACGGTGGGGTGCCAGCCACGGCGCTCGTTCACCATTCGTCGGCGCCTCGATCGGAACCGGCAAGTCTTGGGCAGTGGTTTCAATGCTGTCGCTTTCGTTTGTCACTTTAGTGCCTCGCATTGGCACGGAATCTTAGCGATTTCGCAGTTGGGTCCTTCCAGCCTCTGGAAGCACCCTCACTCTAGAATCACGCGGAACTTGTGGCCGCACGCGCATTGCACCCACCACAAAGCGCTACCGTCGCCCTGGTTGGCCAGCGTGCGATACTTGTGAAGTTTGACGCCACCGCACGACGGACATCGCGGGCGCTCAACGGTGATCGACTCTAGCGGTTGCCGATCATAATTGGGCTTAGTCGCAGTTTTCATTGAACTCACATCGTTCTTCTTTATCGCATTGGATTCCCGATTCGATCATCATCCACCCCGGTGCTTGCTGACGGGCAAACAACTCAAGGCGTGGACTCGGGCTGACGCGTTCGATCAACTGTCGAACGGCTTCTGGCTTATGACCATCTTGCGTCTGCTCGATCTCCGCCCAACTCTTCAATGAACGATCGAGGAACGAGCACGACCCACGAACGCCGAGCACCAAGAACTCGTGCCCGACACCCCAATATTGGCTGGTGTTCGCCTTCGGTTTGACCCATACGAAACAACCCGTGTAGTCGAAACCCCATGCGTGAATGATCCGTTTGGCGTTAAAGAGATCGTCGTCAGTTACCCAAAGATGCAGGTGAGCGCTGTCCGCAACGATTGCTTCGACCGGCAACGAGCAGAGTTGGCCAACTGTCATTCTCGAATCGTGATGCTCATCATCCCAAGGTGGGTCGGCGTAGATTGTTCCGAACCGCGTTCCTGATTCGATCAATGAATGCCACTGGTTATCGCACGCTGTGCGCGGAGACGACTCGTTTCGGACGTCGGTGGTAGTGCCGCGTCCTAGTGCCAGCACGCTGGCCGTGGTAATCTCGCGATTGGATTGCCGGATGCCTTCCAGATGGGCTTCGAACTCCTCCTCTGACACTGACGCGATGCGCTGCCAGCGGTGAGATTGGAACTTATCGATTCCAAGGTCGGACAATTTCAAGGTTGCATCGTGCAACCTTGATTTGCGGTCGCCGCCATGAATGTCCATCGTCGCCAGCATCTCTCCGGCTTTGCGCTGCGCACGCAAGTGGATTTCGGCAGCCCGGTTTTGGGCCTTCAAACCCAGCCTGGCTGCCTTGGCATACGCTCGGGCTGCCTCAGCCACGTCAGCGATGTGCTTCACATCCTCCAGCGACGACGCTTCCGCCAATGCTTTGACGGCCCCGTCCAGTTTGACCATCGACGTCGAGGACTCGACCACTTCACTTTCCATCACTTCGCTCATGATTTTCGCCTCCTAAGTTGTTAGGGGAATTGGTTGGGGCCGGGACTCGTTCAGCCTTCCTGCCAGTGAACTTTTCCCAGCGATGAACGATCACATCGCAGTACAGACAATCGAGTTCCATCAAGAACGCTCGTCGTCCGGTCTGCTCACAGGCGATCAACGTCGATCCCGAGCCACCAAACAGGTCTAGCACGTTTTCGCCGACACGCGACGAGTATTGCATCGCGCGAACAGCCAATTCAACCGGCTTCTCGGTCAGGTGGACCATCGCGTTGGGTGTGATCTTCTTCACGTGCCACAAGTCGGTCGCGTTGTTCGGGCCGAAGAAGGAATGCGCGGCGCCTTCCTTCCAGCCGTAGAAACAAATCTCGAACGCGCCCATGAAGTCCTTGCGGGTCAACACCGGCCATTCCTTGTCCCAGATAATGCCCTGGCTGAAGTACAGGCCGTGGGCCTTCAAGACCGGCGGATAGTTGCCGAGATTCGCGTAACCGCCCCAGATGTAGAACGTGCGACCAGGGGCGAGCACTCGGGCGATGTTGCCGAACCACGCGTGCAGCATCTGATCGAAAGCTTCATCCGAGACGAAATCGTTGGCCAAAGGTCGGTCCTTCGGTCGGAGCTTCCGATGCGTCGGCTTGCCGTTCTGCGCGCCGGTTGCAACATCCATCTCGTGGTAGCGCGAGGCCGTGCGTTTCTGCGCGCGATGCAAATCGAACGACTGGTGATGCGTCAAACCGTGTCCGCCAAACGACGACAGTCCGGCTGCGATGGCGTTATTGCTTCGCGGCTCGACTTTGACGTTGTACGGCGGATCGGTGTTGACCAGGTGAATCGATTGGCCATCGAACAACCGGTCGACATCAGATGCAGAAGAACTGTCACCGCATAGCAATCGATGCTCGCCGAGAATCCACAAGTCGCCCGGTTGAGTAATGGCCGTATCCGGCGGTTCGGGCACGTCATCCGGATCGCACAATCCGTCTTTCACACCGGGATCGAGAAACTTCGCGAGTTGGTCCTCATCGAAGCCGAGCAGCGATAGGTCGACGTCCAACGTGCGGAGTTCTTCCAAGGCGCTGGGAAGTTTCTCGATGTCCCACGTCGCCAGGGTAGCCGTCTGGTTGTCCGCAATGCGATACGCTTTGACCTCAACCTCGCTCAGATTGTCCGCGACATGCACCGGCACGTGCTCGAGCCCGAGTTTCATCGCCGCCTTCAGCCGCGTATGTCCTACGATGATGACGCCGTCCTTGTCGACGACGATGGGTTGCTTGAAGCCATAGGCCGCAATCGACCGCGCTACTGCATCCACCGCACCGTCGTTCAGGCGTGGGTTTGCTTCGTACGGTTTGACCTCATCCAGACGTCTCATCTCAATCTTCAAGCGTCACCTCCAATTGTTCGGCTTGTACTCGATTCGTGCGCGCTTGCTTCCAGCCTCTGGAATGTGTTTGACCAGAAACGGAATTCTCTATCGCCATGCTGTGCCCATCGGCCACAAAACGCGCACAAACGCCGCAAGGCGCGACGAGGCGTTGATGGCGTAGCGAAGCATGCACTCGATCCGTTTATTCGCACTGGGCGAAACGGAACGTGTTTCTCAATTTGCAAGGCAAATCGATTTCGCTGTGAAAAACGAACGTAATTGCTCCGTGTGCGCGCGCGCTGCGCGCCCACACGAGTGCGGCACGCGTCAAGCGTGCCCGCACACTTGGGGGGTACTAGGGGGGTGCGCGCGCGCACACGAGAGATTGATTTTCCGGTGCGCGCGCGCGGCGCGCGCTCACACGACGGGTGCAGATTCATCATCGTCTTTCACTTCCTTCGCTGGTTTGGGAACCGTGGCGAATCGCACCGGCTTCTGGCTGCCATAACTCCACCGGTGCACCAACTCATCCTCTTCGGCGGTCCGCAGCAGGCTATGCGCCTTTCGCGCCGAGATCTTTTCTTTGGCAGCAGCGCGAGTGATTTTCGATTTGGTTTGAGGAGCCTCCGTTATGAAACGCGCCACGAAAGCCGCTACGTCATCCTCCTCAGGCGGACCTTCGTCAGCTTTCGGCGTCCGTCTAGGCCTGGCGTCGCGCAGGGCCGTCGCGTCCAATCCATCGGCTAGAATCCACACTGGAAACTTCCAGCGCAGCACGAGGGGCGACAAGGGAGGCCACGAACGGACTGCCGCCTCTAGCACGACCGCATCCGGTTCTTCATGGGGCCTCAGAATAAGATGAGTGTCGGTCGCGCGGCTCTGGCTACCCGCGCCCGCTCCGACGTCGGTAACCGCTTTTCCGGCTTGGCTCCCTTTGGTCGAATGGTGAATCAACACAAAGCCGCAACCAAGTTGTTCCGCGTATTGATCGAGGTGATTATGAAGGTTCGCCATCGTCCCGTTGTCGTTTTCATCCATTCCAGGTGGCAAGAAACGATAAAACGCGTCGAGAATAAGCAAGTCGAATTGCCCCTTCTCGAAGGATCGAAAGAGCGGACCGAGCGTGAAGATGTCCCGGAGATGGCCGCGGAGATTGAGGACAAATAGCTTGCCCGCATAAGCATCGGGCGGGACGCCGCGCGCGCCCGCAACTTTTGGAATCCGTTGGGCACTAGTTTCGTGGTGAAGTTCGTTGTCGATGATTAGCACCTTGGACTGTTCGCATAGAAACGTGTCCAGCCACCGTCCGCCTGTTGCCATCGCCAACGCCAGATCGTTGACTAACCAGGACTTCCCGGTCTTGGGCGGAGCAATGACGTTTAGCGTCTCACCGCGCCGAAGCAGGCCGTGAATAAGAGGCTCGCGCAACACGGGATATTTTGAGGCGAGGTCACCAACGCTCAGGGGCTGTACAAGTTGGTAAGCCAAGGTCTCTTCCAGGCGTCCCTGAGCCATCGCCGTCGCAATTTCGTCGGGCGCATACCGTGAGATACTTGCGGCTATGCGGTTGATCTCATCCGCATCAAGGGGCGGACTACAACGGTCTCTGTTCATTTGATGAAGCGCGGCCGCCACCTCCGCCTGCTTGAGGCCTGCGCGGCGAATCGATCCTGCATAGCTCGTAAGCACGCCGTTGCGACGACCCTCTGGAATACGATCGATTGAAATGCAAGTGGCGGGCGCGGCGACAGGCTTGACGGCGATTCCATCAAGCTGGTCAATGAGCCAAGCCGGTGGCTCCGGCAACTGGTCGGGCGACACATCCAATTCATAGCTTTCGAGCCAATGATATTCACGGCCATCGATGCAAGAACGGGGAACTACGACGTAACCGCCATCGGCGCGCGTGTCGACGTGGCCTGTCAGACGACTCGTCGTGCAGCGCCAATGCTTTCCCGGTGGTTGCCGAAACCAGAAATGACGGCCACCTCGGGGTGTGCGAGACGATGGAGCCCGCCCCAAATCCGCCCATCGCTCGTCTTGATTACCCAACCAAACATCATCATCACCATCGACGTCGACAACTAACAGGCCATCCGTCCGAATGGCGATGTTGGCACTCGGGTTTTCCGTCCACCATCGCTCGATTTGTTCTGTTTCAGTAGACGCGTCCTTCAAACCATGTGGTGTCAGCGGCTTCTTCGAATTGGGAACACAGGGGAATACCGCATACCCAAGATCAACGTATCGAAGCGCGGCATCAAGGAAAGATGAGTGGATGCCGTCTTTCCGGACATCGGGTGGCTCTGACAAGTTGGGTTTGGATTGTGCCATCGTATCGTTTCGCTATGCCTGAGACTTCTGCTGAACGTCGTTGAGTTGCTGCCACAATTGCCGTTGCTTCTTCCAATCCGCGACCGTGCAAATAGTCCGCAGACGTCTTTCGCCAATGGCGTCACAACCCCGGATGGTTCGTGGCAGGAATAGAATCTGCTCCTGAATATCAGGAGCCAGATTCAGAAGGTTCATGATCTGCGTGATTCGCGCACGAGTGACATGACCAAGTCGAGCGAGATCGGCGTAGTCACTAACATCGCCGCGACGAACTAGTTCCTCGCAACGAATCGCCAGCGCCATCAATCGAGACACACGCGGGACCGAACCCTCTGGGAGATCGGGCTCGGGAGGTGCCTCACCAATTCGCACCTCGCGACGGCCGGCTGTACCGCGTGCGAAGTGCACATCAAACTCGACGGTTAGACCATCCGACATTCGTGTGCCTCCATTGAAGTACTCAATCCATTCTGACCCAGCGTTCTAATGCCGTTGGCGTGAAACGTGACCGAGACCTTCCCCTTCGCGCCGTCGTAATCGACGCGTTGGATCAACAGTTGCACCACGCGTGCCTGCTCGCGCGGATTCAGCGAATCCCACAGCGGCGTGAACGTTGCGAGCGCGGAATCAACATCGGCCTTGGTGATCAAACCGTTCCGGGTTATCGCTTCGCCGGTGGAAGATGAAGCCATCTCGTCGAGCGCTTCTGTGCGGGCATGTTCGAGCACCATCGACTTGACCGCAGGGTCTTTGCCGATTGCGCGAATCTGCTCGATGACGAAGCGCTCTATTTGCTCCGCAGGGACTGACTTGGAGGAACATGCGTCCCAGCCCTGCTTTTGGGCTGTGATGCACGTGTAGTACCGATAGCGCCGATTCCCCTTGGTCGTGAAGGAGTACATCATGGATTTGTTGCACGGCTTACAGCGCAAAAGACCCTTGAGGAGCGCACCAGACTTGTTGCGAATGTGCGTCCCGCCTGCGCGTCCATTCGATCGCAGCATCACTGTTACGCGCTGAAACGTGGCTTCGTCGATGATTGCCTCGTGCTCGCCGGGGTGGACTTCGTCCTTGTAGCGAACCATTCCCAGATACACGACGTTCCCCAGGAGTCGAGAAACACTGGATTTATCAAAAGGCAGACCGCCAGCTTCGGTGCCCTTGGATGTGATCCAGCGTTTCGTAGTCCATCCTCTGCGATTCAACTCCTTGGCGGTTTGAATGAGCGATTGCATCTCGATGTAGAGTACGAAGATAGCGCGCACACGTTCGGATTCTTGCGTGTTGACCATCAGATTAGAGCCGCCTAGCGAAGACAATACGTCGTAACCTAATGGTGGATGGCCACCTGACCACTTACCCCTGCGTCGCATGGCGGCAATCTTGTCACGCGTGCGCTCCGAGATGATCTCGCGCTCGAACTGGGCGAAGGAGAGCAAAATGTTGAGCGTCAGCCGGCCCATGGAGTGCGTAGTGTTGAAGGCCTGGGTAACGCTAACGAACGAAACGCCGTACTTGTCGAACGCCCCCATCAATTTGGCGAAGTCGAGCAACGACCGACTCAAACGGTCCACCTTGTACACGACGACACCGTCGATCTTCCCGGCTTCGATGTCGGCTAAGAGTCGCTTGAGTGCTGGACGCTCCGTGTTCGCGCCGGTGTGTCCACCGTCGTCAAAGCGATCGGGCAGGCAAACCCATCCCTCTGCTTTTTGGCTGGCGATGAACGCCTCAGCCGACTCGCGCTGCGCATCGAGCGAATTAAATGCATGATCCAACCGTTCTTCCGTACTCTTGCGCGTGTAAACGGCGTAGCGGACATGGGGCGTCGTCAGTGCCGTTCCATTGTTGTTCCCGTTACGGTTCACTTAGCTGCCTCCTTGCTGGGTTTAGGCAGGCCGAAGAAATGAAACCCATTCCAGTGCGCTCCTGTGACTCTGCGAGCTACGCCCGACAACGAGCGGTAAATCTCACCCTCGAAATCGAACCCCTTCGGTAGAACACGCACTTGGATGGTTTTCCCTTTGTAGTCCCGCTTCAGCAGCGTGCCGGGCATGGGCAATCGATCATCGGCGCTGACATGCAACGACGATGTGGTTGTACCGCCGTTCTGTTCAACCTCTTTCGGTGGGAGAGGCGGACGAATTCGCAGGTCGGCGTCGTTGGCCAACTCACGTGCCCGGCGACGTGCCCGCTCGGACAGGTCGCCTTCCTGCATGGCCTGGAGCCGCCAAGCAATGCGCTTGATGAGGAACTGTTTGTTGTGCGACCGCGCCGCCTCGCCGAAGACTTCGCCGTAACGCAAACGCAGCTGCGTGACCGTCATGCGATTCAACGCTCTCACGGTTTTTTCGACATCAATCGACGTCATCGCTTACCTCGCTCTCTGGTTGTAAACCAGCCTCCATGAGGGCAAACTCTCGCCCCTGATCAAGGCCGGTTTGCAAGGAATCTGCTGGCGATTGAGCGCATTCCGGTAACGCCGAATGAATTGCGCGGATTCGGTGAATGCCGGTAGCAAGAATGGCGGTGAGTTCAATGAGGCGCTCGTGGAGCGTCGAAAAATCATCGTTCACATGCGAATGACTCTTGCAAGGACTAGGATCGTGCTCATCAATGCGTCGCACTGACACCTTGGGTCTGGGATCTTGAATGATCGCATTGGAATCTAAATTGCTGGGCCTTCTCTTTGATCGGGCCTGTTCGGGTAGGGCTATCGATCGAGGGTTCATTGTGACCTCTCGATTCCGATACCATTGTTTGATGATTCTGAGGAAGTAGCTACCTCGCCGTCCTTCACTTCTCGTGCAGCCACACGCTGAAGCGCTGCATCAGCTATGACGACTCGTTTTGCCGCTTCGACTAGCTGGTGCAAAGATGACGCCAACATGTTTATGGCCTGCGCGGCTTTTCGTGAGTTTGATCGCATTTGCGAAATTGTATGAAATGAGGGACATGAAGAGTTTCTCGTAAGTTTCTGAAGGAAGAAACGAACGTGGCGCTATCGTGAGGGCCGGTTTGAGAGTTTGTCGCGCAAAACTCTCAAAGTTCTCTGCAAGTTTCTGACTCGATTAATCGGATTCCGCGAATTGCCGCAACTCTTCCTCATCCCATCCGAATTGCTCTTTTACGCGCTGCTTAATCGCCTGTTGATATACTTGGATTTCGGGCGTGGCCTTCTTGATCTTGGCACAATGCTCTATCAGTGCTCGGGCTAACGAGCCAACTTCGACTTCCGGTCGATGTTTTGTTGGTTCCCCCTTTTTTGTCGTGCCGTCTCGCGTTTGAACATCATTATCAAGACAGAATCGATCCCAAAACGACCACGTTTTTGAGGTATCCGCCAGTCTATTAGCGATTTCAGTCGCCTTCTTAGCAGGAACCCATTTCTCATTGGAACGTGGTTGGTCAATGGACGCAGTAGTCGCGCCCCAGGACGAGTCTGAAACTAACGGCGAAACTGGTTCTGCCGCGCAGGTGATGGGTTCAGCAATATCGTGCGACCCAACTACCGCCTTCGGTACCAAACTCCCAAACCTAATCGCAGCGTCGTGACTCGCCAGAACGTATTCCGCGCATCGTTTCAATTCTGAGAACCACATTTGCTGCATTCGTTCGCTAAAGCTAGTTGTTGGAGGACGGCATACCGATTCCCAAACCTCGCGCTTAGCCAAAAAAATCTCACCCTCGGAAAAGCGCTTGGGCATGGTTCCGATGACCTCCTCCCAATACTCGTCGGCAATGGCCTGCAGCTCTGTCAATTCGGTTTCCGGAAAAGGTTTGCCGCCAAAGCCACTTGCCAAACCTAAGAGCTCACGCCGCGATTCGGGGCGAACAACTTCAGTTGCGATCTGAAGGACGCGATTCCAAAGGTAAGCCGCTTGGTCGGATAGTCTGGGCATGGTTCATGGCACCTGCACGGCGTCCCTCGCTTTCATCGGAATAGGTCTACAACCCCTGAAAGCGCTGGGCGCTAAGTTTTGTCGTCTGCAGTTTGGCAAGATTATAGCTGGAAATGGGGGAGGAAATAGTACATTCACCGAGCGCTACATACATGGTTCGCGTCTCACTTGCAGTGCGAGCGCAACCCCTCTGTTAACCAATTCGGGGTGTTAACACAGAGAGTGAGAGAGTTCGAGAGTTTTCGTTGCAAGAACGAGTGCAACCCCCGGGGTTGCGCTCGGGGTGGCGAGATACAAGTTGCAAACAGAGAGCGCGACGATTACCTGAGTGGCGCGCAACGTCGCGTCGTTGGCGGAGTTACGGCGGTCTTCACGAGATGTGAATTTCGAGCCTTTCGTAAACAAAAAAACCGCCGAATTTCTTCGACGGTGACGTTACCTCCCCGAGTGTAACCGTTTACGAACATTGGCTAACTCGCTGGAAGGGCGATCGCGATAGGCCAAACTGTTAACCGCGCGAGCGCTTCAAACGAAACAAGAGAGATTCGCGCCCCTGACCGACCGGCAACGACGATGACGTACGGTCGCCAAGGACTTCTCGAAACTCTCATTCCGTGCAACTTCTCGGTAGCCTCAATAGGTTGCAAGTGTCACGGATTGACCGATGACTCTGGTCCAGTACCGATTGAAGTGGATTCGACGCCCCAAAAACCGTTTGCCACTCTGTTGCCTTGGACCGAATCAACATTCAATCCGCCAACGTACGAAAGTACCGAAAGACGCGCTGTAAAAAATAGCGGGAGGGAGCTGCCACCCGCAGCCCCGGCCAGGACAAAAGTGTTATTTGCCGTCACTCTTGGGTTGGGCAGGTTTCTCCGGGACTATGTGCATGGCGGTTGCATTGACGATCATGACCTTGTCTTTTGCTTCCTTCACAGTGCCTTGAATGACGACTTCGCTAAGCTCCTTAAGTCCGTTTGAGCCCTTGAGTCCCATGCGAAGTGGCGCGCCAGCCGCATCGACAACTTGAATTGTAGCGGAATGCTTAGCGATCGATTCAGCAGTGTCGCAACAATAGTCCCACGGCGTCTTGCACTTATCTTCCGGATCGTCCGAGCAAGCCTTCAAGCCTGCGCCTATCAACGTGAAGACGGCTCGTTTTTCAATAAAGGGGCTCTTGCTCCCGCCTATGCGCCCTCGAATGACCACCTTATCACCGGGCTTGGCAGCCGCCTTGGCGTCCTCAACGGTTTTCGCACCTTCAGGCTCTTTTTCAAGAAAAAACCCGGACGGCAAAGCAGGCGCTGTCGCCGCCGCTTCTTTCTTTCCACCTGCGTCCTGTAAACCGACAAACATCAAGAAGGAACTCGCGGTCGCGATCGCGAACGTAAGATAATGCACCATTTTCCACATTCCTTTCCTTACATTCCAAAACCACAATTACTAAAAAGCCTTTAAGGCTACGGGAATTTCAAGTCGCAGACATCGCCATGCCGGAGGCAATGCCCCTACTAGGCCTAGAATCAATCCAGCGGTTATTCCAACGCCCAATACAAAGGGGTCAACGCGTAGACCGAACGCTCCCATTGAGAAACGCACGGCTACCCCATCCAGCATCGTCGCGCCTATAGCACTCGCCAACAACGCCCCGGTGGCGGTCATGAGCACGGATTCCTGTACAAGGGAAATCACAATCGCCCCGCGCCGAAATCCGCAGGCTTGCAGCGTACCTAGTTCTCGCACCCGTGCCGCAAATGCGGCGTACATGGTGTTAAGTCCACCAAAAAGCCCGCCTAAGGCAACCAGTCCCGCCGTCACCCATGCCAAGATTCGTATCGGAGCGAAGAACTTGGACAACTTGGCGTAATACGCCGTTTCAACCATTGATGACAGTTCCAGATCAACTCGCGTTTTCGTAAACAAATCTACATCGCTTTCATCGGCGCGCTTTGGATCGAGAGCAAGAATTACGCATGAATCGGTCATTCGTTTTGTGGCTTCCTTAAGATCCGTCAACATGATCCAAGCCTCGGCATCCATGACCGTACCAGGTGCTTCGAAACGACCAACGATGGTCCAAGCTCTTTTCTCGATCCAAATCTGTTTCCCTAGGGCCAGCTCATCGGCATGCACGCCCATCTTGGTCGCCAACATAGAGCCCACCATGACTTCATTCCGACCGGACATTGGAAATCGCCCGTCGGCGATTCCAACAGACGCATGAACGAGAAGAGCAGTGGGCGTAACGCCACGCACCAAGACGAGCGGGCCCTTGCCTTGTTCCTCCGCCGACTTTACAGGCAATTGCACATGCACTTCCGGCGATACGTAGTCCACGCCACTCCGCGTCCGAATGCCCGGAATGGATGCTGCTACTAACCCTGCGACGCTAGCTTCAACCTCACTTCGCTCGATCGATTCTTCGCTACCGGCACCCAGGAGAATAATATTGTCGGGCTCACCCGTGGCGCGCAGCGACGAATCCATTCCCCGCACGAAGGCTCCTGCCGCCAGCAAAAGCAATACGACGACAGCACTGCCGCCTATAGACAGCGCTAATCGTCCCTTCGAACGCATCAGATTCCTAACCGCATAATCTAAAGGAAGTATTTTCATGCTAGATTCTCATCAAACCGCGCGGAAACAATGAGCAATCTCTCGACGGCTCGCCTGAATGGCCGGCACAAGCCCGGCGATAACACCGACCCCTGCGGAAATCGCGAGGCCGATGAACACCATGCTCCAATTTGCGCGAATACTGATACTCAGGCCTTCGTTATACAAACTGAAATTACCGAAATGTATGACCGCAAGGGCTGCAAAGGTACCCAGAACGCCGCCACTCATTCCTATGATCGCGCCTTCTGAAATAATTAGGCGCGCGATTAAGCCGCTACGAAATCCAAGCGTCTGAAGGACGGCATGTTCGCGCACTCGATCCTGCACGCTAAGTACGATGGCGTTTCCAACAAGTGCAAGGACCGCCGCTAGGCAACCCCAGCCCAAGAATTTTGTAAACGCAACAATCTCAACGATATCAGAACCTGCTTGTGCGACAAAAGCACGCTCCGGACGAGTTTGCGTTGGTTCTGCCTCGGTGCGGAACTCGTCATCGATGGCTTTAGCTACGGAATCAAGGTTAGAGGGTGAATCAACACGCACGTTGAATTGCGTGACAATACCCAAGCCTCCGCGCGAGGCAGACTGTTGTAAGAAGTCCAAATGCACGTATGCGACATTTTGGTCTTGAGGTTCGGACGACTTGATGATACCCGCCACGGTGACAGTAACGCCCGATGCATCAAATGATTGACCCGTTTTGAACCCGCGACGGAGAGCTAGACGCTCCCCCACCAGCGCTGCATCGGATCGCTTGCGCCATTCGTCCAATGATCCCTCAATCACGGTCCACGGCTGCGACAGAGCGCTTAAAGACTCGGCGGGCACACCCCGAAAAGTGACGACGTCAAGACTCGCCGCGCAGTTGGTCACCACAATCTTTATGGGAATCACACTGGTGACGCCACCAATTTTCTCGATGCGGCTCTGGTAATGTTCAGGCAGCCGACTGGTAGCAGGACAAAAACGATTCTCACGGTAGACAATCAGGGTCTGATCCGCCGCATTCACTTCAGTCGCTTCATGTACGCCTCGCTGAAGTGTTTGCACGGTAATGAACAGAAACATTGCAACAATGACGCCGCCCATCGTCAGGAGTGTGCGGGTACGATGTCGTATGACTTGCTTGAGCACCACAGGCATGTACCGAAATGCGATCATGTAAACACCTCCTCGCGTGCGGTTGTCCTTCTCGATTGCAGTTGTTCGGCCTCCAGCAATCGGCCTTTCTCCAAATGCAATGCGCGTTTGGCGTGGGAAGCACACTTGGCGTCGTGAGTGACCATCAATAGTGTTTTTCCCAACTCACGGTTGAGTCGCACCAGCAGCTTCATAATGGATGCCGCCGATTCCGCGTCGAGGTCGCCCGTGGGTTCATCTGCAACAATGATTTTGGGGTCGGTTACAATGGCCCGCGCGATGGCTACCCGCTGCTCTTGGCCACCAGAGAGTTGACGTGGGTAATGGTCGTGCCGATCAGCAATACCGACTAATTGCAAGACCTGAGCAACTCGCTCATGCCGTTGTCGAGTTGGTGTTTTTTGGAGCAGCAAGGGTAGCTCCACGTTTTCGTAGGCGGTCAGCACCGGCACTAGGTTATAGAGCTGAAAGATGTAACCGACATTTTCACTTCGCCAATCAGCGAGACGCGAGCGCGACAGTGATGCGATATCCTGGCCCTGAATTCGCAGGCTCCCGGCGGTAGGTCGATCAATCCCCGCGATCAGGTTGAGGAGCGTTGTCTTCCCGCTTCCTGACGGTCCCATGAGCGCTAGAAAGTCACCCGCAGGGACATCTAGGTTCAGCTCATGCAGCGGCGTGATGGTGGCATCGCCCTTCTTATATGTCTTGGTAAGTTTTTGGCATTCAATCAATGTCATTTCTAGTCTCCCTGCTGGGCTGGCGAATCATCTGGCGCTTCACCTACAACTCGCACTCGCGTCCCTTCTCGGATAGAGTCGGGTGGATTAAAGATTATCCGATCTCCGGGCCGCAACCCGTCGTTGACAGCTAACAATCCTGCTCGGTTCGAGGTCTCGAGTTGTACCTTTCTCTCGGAGGCTACATCGGTTTGGTTTCTCGTATCATGCCCGACTACCCATACTCGTCCGGCATTTCCGCTGCGATCCAATACGACTCTGTCCGGAATCAATAAGCGCAGGCCCGATTGCGACTGAAACCCATTTGCTTGAGGCGAGTGCGAGCTGATGCCGGCCGCAATCGAATCTTCGCTTGACCTCACGGCACCAGCGGATGTGGGCCGCGTATAGAATCGTACGCGAGCGAGCATTTCCGGCTTGAGTGTTTCCACCGGATCTTCAATGGCTACCTTCACTTGTACTGTGTTGCGCTGAATGTTTGCTTCATGACCGATTCTGGTTACTGCGCCGCGAAACACCTTGTCAGGCATCGCTTCCGTAACCACTTCGGCTGGTGAGCCAACTTGGACCTTGGCACACTCAGCCAACGGAACATCTACCCGCACCTGCAGGTTTTGGGGGTCATAGAGCCGAACGATGGCACCCCCCATTGATTCTGATGCGGCAGACGACCCTTTGCGACTATTCATGGATACTCTACTTCCCGGCTCCACGAATCTCGCCATGACCACACCAGGAATAGGCGAAACAATGTCCATGCGCTCTAGATTCAAACGGGCTTCAGTACAAGCGACTTCTTGCGTGTGAACGCTTGCTTGAGCGCCGAGCAGCACCGCTTTTGCGGCTGCTATTTCCTCTTGGGCCGCAGTTTGGCGAAACTGCAATCCTGCAAGTTGGCTCTCTGGCGCTCCACCAGTTGCGGCAAGTTTGCGAGTTCGTGCTAATTGGTCTTCAACATCAGCCAACCTGGCCTCCGCAGCACGAATGTCCGCTTCCGCCTTCAATTGCGCGGCTCTTAGACCCGCAAGCTGCGCTTCCGCTGATTCGAGCGCGAGCCGTGAGTCAGTGTCCACCAGGCGCGCTATCACTTGTCCCACTTCAAGCCGATCTCCCTCAAGAACCAGGAGCTCGCGCACAATCCCTTCGGCAAGAGCCGGAACAACGGTCGAGTACGGAGCGGGCTCAATCCACCCCGGAGCCTGTACAAGCATGGTGGGTGCGCTCTGAATTCGAGAAGCCACGACACTCGTTTCCGCTGCTCCGCTCAGTCCTCCACCAGCGGCGGCATCCGTGATCACCGGTATAACATGAACTTCGGTAACGCCCTGGAACGTGCCCCTCGCCGAGTAAGCGAGAAGTCCCAATGTGCCGGTAATGATTATCGCGGGAACAAGAATTCGTGTTTTCCATCGTGATGGAGGACGAGGAATTTCTGGTGCTTCAGCATCGTTCTCTGGACGCGCCAAAGTGAGTAACGCTGAGTTCATATAGCAAACTCCTGATAAGTTTTCTGTCTGGCAATCACAATATCTGCGCATTTTTTTGCGCATTGAAACCGGCAAGCACTTTGCGCATAGGCAAAGCGCATTAGTGGCGACTTGTGATTGCTATCAGATCAGAAGAGGGGTGAATCGTGGAAGATCAGGAGGCGATCGATGCGATGAATGAAGAAGTGTTGCACCCAGATCAGCGGGTACCAATGTCAATGTGTCGAATAAGAAAACGTCTGTAGGCACCAGTTCAAGCGAAGCAAACTTACTTGACGCCTCATACGCTACGCCGTTCCCTGAGCAAAAGCACGTAGAGCTTTCATCGGAAAGTTCCGAAGGTCGAGAAGGTGCATTTTCATCTTCGTTTGGACAACAACACCGTCGAGGTGACTTCGAATTGTCGTCGTCCGCTGCGCAGAGTCCACATGCCAAAGGACAGCCGACGCCGATCCAAACGACAAGCAAAAATGAAACGACCTTACTCATTACTTTTCTAAGTATATGGTGACCTCAAAGACCAGTCAATTTTCTTATCGGCGCTGAAGGCCGTCGTCCTCAGTTAGCGGTACAAAAAACAACTTTTCAATTACTTAGCAATCCCATTGTGTTTGTTGGCTTCGAGTCACACGAAGATGTCAAAATCCTAAAATTCGAAGTCGCAGCGCATCTGGCTTCCCTATTCTCGTGCTTTTTCTTCCCACCGAATTCTCAGGATGCTGCCTGGTGCCGGAACGAAGGGAAAATTCACCGAGAAGCCACCTCCCCCCTTCGGAAGCAAAGCAGATAGTTGATACTCAACATTGCGACGTTCAAGCTCGTGTCCATCGGCAGACTCAATAATCAGATGAACGGTTCCGACTTGTTCGGGAGCGGCTTCTTGTGATTGTCCCGTGATTCGTCCATGAACATTCAACGTCGCTCCTTTGGCAGACGCATGGGCGAATCGCAGTCGCGTTCCCGGTAACGACTCCGTAACCAGTCTTAGGGTACCGTCGTCGATCAAGTCTCGATGTCGCGGACGAAAAGCCACCCACCACACGGCAGTGCCTATCTGCAACAACAGAAGTACTGCCGCTATCAGTGCTATTCGTCGTTCAGTACGGCGTTTCATATCGGTAATGGTCACGCAGAAGGAAGTCAAGGCGACAATTGCAAAGACGATGTTCTTAACAAAAAACACGAGACGTGAGGGAAACTAACCCTCGGCGAACGCCTCTAAAGTGGTTGTCAGAATTCATAAGAACTCAGCGTAAGTTAGAGTTGGTGAGCAACCTCAAACCATTGAAAGTAACCAAGAGCGACGCCCCCATGTCAGCCGCGATGGCCGTCCAAAGTGTCGCAATACCAAAAAGCGCGAGTACGAAGAAGAGGACCTTGATGGCAATTGCAAACGTAATGTTCTGAATAAGGATGCGCCGCGCTTGTCGACTTATGCGAACAAAGTCGCTCAAGGCACGTAGGTCATCAGCCATAAGCGCGACATCGGCGGTCTCAAGCGCCACATCAGTCCCTGCGACACCCATGGCGAATCCAATGGTCGCTTTGGCGAGAGCTGGCGCATCGTTGACACCGTCACCAACCATGCCGACGTCGGCCCAGCGGGAAATAAGCTCATCAATGGCGCTTAGCTTTTCTTCCGGCAATAGATTCCCCCGTGCATCGTCAATTCCTACCGCACGAGCAATAGCATCGGCAGTTCGTTGGTTGTCGCCTGTGAGCATTACGGTCCGAAGACCCAACGCACGAAGATCGCGCAAGGCCTCAACGCTCGTCTGCCGGACTGAATCTGCGACAGCCAAAACGCCCAATACTTCGTGCGATGATGCAACAACAATGGCGGTCTTACCTTGAGATTCTAACTCGTTAAGAAGAGCTTCGATTCTTGACGAGCATACGCCGCGCTCTTCTGCCAGTCGGTGGTTGCCGACAAAATAAGTCTCGCCGCCAATTCGCCCTTCTACACCACGAGCCGTCATCGATCTGAAATCGTTAACCGCCATTAGCGTGCGACCTGATGCATCTTGCACGTCGTTCCACGCGGCAAATACAGCTCTAGCTACGGGGTGATCCGAATTAGCATCGAGGCTTGCTGCGATTTGCAGCACGTCATTCGAATCTCTCGTGTCCAGTGGAAGAATGTCAGTGACCTTCGGCCTTCCTTCAGTAATCGTACCAGTCTTGTCGAGGGCAATGGCTCTAATCTTGTGTCCTCGTTCCAAGTAGAGACCTCCCTTGATGAGGATGCCACGGCGGGTAGCAGCAGTAAGGCCGCTTACGACCGTGACCGGCGTCGAGATTACCAAGGCACAGGGACAGGCAATGACAAGGAGCACAAGGGCTTTATAGAGCCACGGCGTCAATGGTTCGTTGAAAAAAAGCCAGGGGCACAATGCGAGCAAGAGCGCAATTGCGCAAATTGTCGGTGTATAAAAACGAGCGAAGTTATCTACAAAGCGCTGTGTGGGAGCGCGGCTTGATTGAGCCTCCTGAACCGAGCGAATGATACGTGCGATGGTCGTGTCATCCACGCCACCCGTCGTGCGAAACTCTAATAAGCCGTTTCCATTGATCGTGCCCGCGAAAACTGAGTCTCCTTCTGATTTGTCGACAGGAATGCTCTCACCTGTAACTGGAGCTTGGTTCACGGAGGATGCACCGGCTACGATGACGCCGTCCAAGGCCAAGCGCTCACCGGGCTTCACGCGCACGATCGACCCGGTCGACACGGCGGCGGCTGGGGTTTCCCTCCACGAACCGTCGGGCTGTTTTACGCTAGCCACCTCGGGGGCCATCTCCATGAGCGCACGGATGGCGTTACGGGCGCGGTCCAGAGAGAAGCGTTCGACGTACTCAGCTAGAGAGAAGAGGAAAACGACGACTGCTGCTTCCGGCCACTCGCCAATGATGCACGCGCCGATTACCGCGACACTCATCAAGAAGTTGATGTTGAGCGTCAAGTTTCGCAGGGCGGCAAACCCTTTTCGCAACACTGGGTGTCCGCCGACCATAATCGAAGCGATTGACATTCCAATGATGGAGAAAGAATCTTCCACACCGGTTTTCAACGCCCAGACTTCTGCCGCCAAAGCCATCACGCCAGAAACAATAAGTCGGATAATCTCACGATTCATTCGAGCCGAATACCCGGCAGGTTTGGGGTCTTGAGCAAGAGCAGATGAGTCGTAACCGGTTGCGGCTTCAACCGGTGTTGCCGTCAATCCCACTTCACGCAGTGAACTAATGATGGTTTCTTCGTCGGGCAGCTCGTGGATAACCGTGAGCCTCCGATTGAAAAGATCGAACTCCAATGCGCTAACGCCTTCCAATCGCTGAAGGCGCGCGCGGGCGACAGATTCCTCGGCGGGACAATCAAGTTCTGCGATGGTGAATTTCGAAGTCTTTTTCTCCATGTAAATAAGCGTTCCGTTCCTGCTATTACATGCTGGGCAACCCCGACGCCCATCTGTGCTTCGAGCACTTAAGGCATGATCACTCGTCATGAACTCCCCAGCGACTCACGGACTGCAATACTGCAATCATCTCCAGGTTGAGCGCAAGTGCCGTGATGATGCATGATTCTAAGGATGGTGAGTTCGGTCATCTTGAACTCATGGGGTATGACCAGATGACTGTCAAATGAACCGTGCCGCGCGCGCGAACTGCGTGGGACATGCTTTACATCACTGCATTCTGATGCAATTTCCTTTCCTTCGGGTGAAATCAGGATGACATGAACGTGCCCTGGATTGGTGTAACGACGGACATAGCCTTTGATTCCAAGAGATTCCTCGTTACGGCGTATTGAGACGTCCCGGTAGTAACCTTTTTTGCTCGGAAAGTACTCTAATCGTGAAAGACCTGTCCCTGTCAGGTCATGTGTTTGGAGATGGCAACCACAAAGGAAGATGAGGCAGAGCACACCGACTCCAAACTTCAGAGATTTGCAATCATGAATCATGGAAAAGCCTCAAACGGACTTGAGAACCTTGAGTCTGCGAGGAAAGTCTCGTCAGTAAGTGCTTCTAAGAACGCAATCAGATCTTCTCGCTCTGTTTCACTCAATGTAAATCCACGAATGAACCCGCTCTTGTATGGATTCGTGCGCCCATCACCGGCGTTAGGACCGTCTTCCAAAAGTCGTCCACCTGCCTCGTAGTGCATAATCACGTCTTCGAGCGTAGAAGCACTCCCGTCGTGAAAATACGGAGCCGTTACGGCAACATTATGCAGACTGGGGGCGCGAAACTTTCCCATGTCTTGGGGGTTGCTTGTGAACTTTACAAGTCCTTGATCGATTGCCGGATAGGCACCCAAACCATCGACATTGTATAACCCAATGTTATGAAATGAGACTTCTTCAAACACGGTACCGTCATGGCGCGTGGCCTGCGAAAAATGAAACCCCCCGTGGCAATGGTGGCATTCGAGTCTTTCCGAAAAGAATAACTCAGCACCGCGACGTGCAGGTTCAGTTAGGGCTGAGTCCTCTCCTTGGTAGATTGCTTGGTGCCATCGCGAGTTGCCAGCAATCATGGTGCGAAGAAACGACGAAATGGCCCGCACGATATGGTCAATCGAGTAGGGGTCCTCATCGTCGGGAAAGGCCAAGTTGAATAGCTGTTGATATTGTTCGTTTTCTCGAAATCTTTGAAGAATCAAGTCTTCATTGCCGGTTATGCCAAGTTCAACCGGGTTCTCCCCGAACATCGGGATTAACATTTGTTGTTCGAACTCGGTCACGAGTCGGCTTGACCATGTCAAGGTGGAGTAATAAACCGCATTAGCTAGTCCTGGTGCGTTTCGCACCGTCAACTGCCCAGTCGACCCAATCGATGTGGTCCAAGGATCGGCGAAACCATTCCGTTGAACATGACAAGAAGCACAGGCTTGAGTTCCGTTTCCGGAGAGCTGTTTATCATAAAACAGATATCGGCCGAGTTCGATCTTCTCCGCCGTCGGTGGGTTGCTCTCTGGAACCACAGGCATTGGAAAACCTTTAGGAAGATTCCAGTCGAAGCTCGAAGACTCGGGAGTTGCGTTGTCCTTCGGGATGGGTACACAACTTAGCAGCGTGCAAACTCCCCCAATGAGACATCGGACTTTTCGAATTGAATTATTCTCGAGCATGTTCTATTCGCAGCCCTTTTCACCATTAGGTCCTATTCGTGATGTCCGCCTTCCACCGTCTGTGGTTCACAACCGGGATCACTTTCGCAAACAGAGGAAAGATACGCCGCCAGGTCATCGAAATCCGCTGACGTTAGAACAGCAAATTTCACACCTCCAGGGTGCGGGCCTTCGTCGCGTGCGTGTTCCAAAAGATGGTTGAGAGCAGACGGCCGAATATCGGGTCCCAATCCGCCGGAACCATCATTCCCATGACAGCCTGCACAGGCCAACACTTCTCCTCCCACGGTCAGGCGAGGCGTAGAAAACGTTGATGCGCCGCGGCTGATGGCAGCCTCCATGCCAACTTCTGATTCTTCTATGGAGCGAAGTCGAAAAACGGTCTGACTGGCACAATCCTCGGTACATCGACCGGTTGTGAAATCCAATCCGAAATTCGGAAACACAGGCGTGCATTCGTTAACATCATCAGGAAAGGATTGGCATCCCGCCGCCGTATCCGGCGTATCCTGGCTCAAATCCGATGCCAAGTAGAGCGTTAAAAGGTCGAAAACGATGGTGTCATGGTCGGAGTCAAATGAGCTGAACGCGATCTGCGGTCGATTCGGACGGCCGCATTCACTGGCCGGAGGATCTGCGGGACCCTCTGATTCGCACATCGTGCTGCCAACGTGGACGCTCCACTGCAATCCAGCTTCCGTTTCGAGATCGACGCGCACAAACTTGTAGCCGATTGACCAAGCCCAATACATGGCCGAAACGTTTAGCGGGGTGGGAGCCGCTGCGAGATCGTCGTGATTCATGTCGAAGGGGACACCGAGGTCAAAGAGAATTCCGTTGTACGAACCATCGGGCACGGTTCCGGTAATTTCCCCGTTTACGTCCGCGTTGCCTGCGTCACTACATTTTCCGGTACCGTCTTCAAAATCGAGTAACGCTACGTTTTGGACCTGCCATTTGCCGTCCTGTTCGAGTGTTAGGGGGACCTCTTCGCCGCCCGCATTCACCAAGCGAATGTTGGAAACGTAGAATCGAAGGTCGAGAACCTCAGCATTTTCACCCGTCGTCCCTAAGCCGCTATACATTTGGCCGCATCTGGCTGATTCATTGCCTACAGATGCTGCAAACTTCAAAACAACCCGATGCTTTGCCTCCCCATTGTTGCCGTCGCAGCCTGTAATCGTGATTATTGCGGCTCCGAGAGCCAGCCATCGCAATAGAGAAACGCCCATTCTAAACTCCTATCAGAACTTTTGTTCACCAACCATCGCCACCGTGCGGCGCTGACTCACGGATCGATCAGCGACGCGGGATCCTCCACGCGGCGCACCCGATGGTTGTAGGTATCACTGATCCACATCGCCCCGTCGGCGTCGAACGTAATGCTGGAAGGATTCTTGAGTTGACAATCTCGGGCATTTCCGAAGTCGCCAGAATAGCCGACGACACCCGTGCCAACTACGGTCGTGATATTGCCTGACTGGTCAATCCTACGAATGGCGTGGTTTCCGGTGTCGGCCACATAGATGCTTCCGTCCGGGCCGATCTTGACGTCGTGAGGACGTGTAAATGTCGCCTGAATTGCTGGCCCACCATCTCCCGTGAACCCAGATTCTCCGGTGCCGGCAATCGTCGTGATCGTACCGTTCGGATCAAGTCGTCGGATAACGTTATTGTTCGTGTCGCAGATCAAAAGGATTCCATCCGACACAAGTCGCACACGGGTAGGACCGCTCAGTTGCGCTTCTACTCCAGGACCACCGTCGCCGCTGTAGCCACGGGTGCCGTTGCCCGCGACCGTCATAATACTTCCGCCCGCATCAACGAAACGCACTATATGCAAGTCTACGTCGCTAAAGTACAGGCCGCCTTCGCTGGTTGGGAAAACCCCAAACGGAGAACCCAGTGCTGCTTGCACGGCTGGTCCTCCATCTCCGTCATATCCGTAGTCGCCGCGGCCCGCGACAATGTTAACTCTTCCGTCAATCCGAACGCGGAAGACGAACGCCGCGTGGAAACCGGCTACATAGAGTTCGCCACCTGAGGTGACCGCTACGTCGCTTGCGTGATGCAACGTGGTGTCGGTCGCCAAAGCCCCCTCCAGCGGGACCGCTTCGAAGCCATTTCCCATGATGGTTTCGATAGTGCCATCGTTGTTGATTCGTCGAAGGCGAAGGTTGTTCCAATCGAGAATCAACGGTCGGCCAGTGAGATCGAAATCCACATCAAGCGGCGCGTAAAGCGATGTGTCGAGAGCGGACCTGCCGTCGTTGTCGAACAGCGAGAACCCAGTGCCTACCACGGTACAAATCACTCCGGGGCGTTCACATGGGTCAAGCGGAGTTGAGGTCGGTGACGCCTCGCAGCCGAACAGTAGGAAAGTAAATGCGAAACATGACGCCTCGCACGGTCGTGCGCACTTTCTAAAGTGTATCTGCAATGAGAACTTAGTCATTTGAACCCCCCTAGATTTCGCCACTCATTCTCGTGGCAAGTGAGATTGCATCACTTCGATGCTAACGGTGATCATCACCCGTAGCTTTTTTATGGGTCCTATTTCGTGTTCGCTGCACATTTACCTGCTCAAATCGTCCAACTCAATTTGTCAGCGGCGGTCTAACGATCTTGCAATTAGCTTTTGCTTGGCCGATGTGGCTGCCGCGGCGCTAGCTAACTCTAGGCTCCTTACCTTGACTTTCAAAGTTCGTTTTGCTCCAATCAAACTTCTCCGCAGTAATTGAATCGCAAAAGAATGTCTGCCAGCATGTTGTAGAAAGCGAGGACAACGTGACGCCTATCAGCTCAACCGTGCAATTCTCTAGCAAGACCCTGCTTTCCATGTTTCTTCTTTCCGGCAATTTCTTGTTCGCCAGTTTCGTGCCTGTAGGTCCAGCCACGGTCTCGATAAGTTACAACACTCCTGAAGGAGTGGTGACCTATTCAGGGCTTCGAGACTTCAACGGTTCGTTTCCGAGCGACGCCACGATTCTTGGTGGTGCCCCGAATATCAAGGCATTCAATTCGGTCGACACGTTTGGATGGCGCCTTCAAGTGCCTGGCGCAGTGTATCCAGGCGAATCCGTGATCACGAATGCCTTCTTTAAGATCAACAACGGTAACGACTACTTCCCGGGGATTCTGGAGAATACTGATGTTACGATCACGGTTTCCGGAATGGAGTTTGACGAGCCGGCATCCATCGATGCAAGCACTTTTCAGTTGCATACGTTGTGGGATGCCGACCAAGCGGACCTCCTTCCGAACCCTTATAATCACCTACATAACTTTCGCACGGCCACTAACCCATTCCGCGACTTCGACGCATTTGTAGACGCAGGAATATTTACAGATTTTCCCCATCCTGCTTACTCACTTGGCGACGTCGCGCCAACAATCATTGGCAACGGTACGACGACGCTCGGATATTCATTGGTCGTTCCCTATCATCTCCTTCGCCATCTATCCGAGGAACATACGGGTTCGCAGGAAGTTCCACCCGGGCTGCCGGCACCACATGGATTTCTTGAGCCATTTCACTTTCACGCTGAATACGTTGTCACACCGGAACCGAGCTCATTATTGCTGCTCGGTATCGGGGCTGTTTCTGTCTTACAGCGTCGCAGGGCCTCTCGGTTGTAGCCGTTTTCCATCCAGCCCTTTGCCGCCGACATTCAGTTGGTCCAATTTCCACGCACAAGTGGTACGCTTTGCATGCACTTATCATTCTCGTCGGGCAGCTGACTTTCTGGCGGTTCTCTACTATGACGCTTCCTTCCGCCGAGAGTAGTTGAACACGTACATAACCCGGCTCGACAATTCGTTCGACGTAACCGCGAATGACCCCGTCGTGATCTGAGCGGCTTGCGTCAATATCTCTGTAATAACCTCAGGTGAGAGGAAACACCTCGATTCCGGTCAAACGGGTACTGGCGAGATTAGGGGCTGCACCGCGGCACCCTGCAATTCAAAAGGCCGCAGCAACCAATTGCCTGGCCCAATAAGAGCATCCCTCAATCAACGGGTTCTTCCGGAGTCGAGACGATTGTCGTCGAGCGTTCATTTTGGTAGCGCCAGAGTACCGACCTTCTTTTCACCCCCGGCCAACTCCAGTTCGATGCACAATTTCGCGTCGGCTGGCATGGGACTGGGAACGGCCACATGATTGTGCGCCTCGTCCTTGTTAATCGCGGCCTTCATTTTCATAGCGCCCTTTCCGTCAACCGAGCCAATCCAAAGCCGCACGGCGTTCGGCATACCCTGACCTCCGCTGACGAAAACATCGACGTCGGTCTCTGTGCCCGCAACGATTTTCCCATGGCCTACCGCTTTCACTTGGAACCCCGCGATTTCCACCGTTCCCAACTCGTTCTCTTCGCCATGACCACCATGACCGTGATCGTGCCCATCGCCCTCCTTGTGTTCGTCGGCGTGGGTCTCTCCGGGCTTGTGCTCATGATCATCCTTGGGTTTCGCGGGCGCTTTCGCAGCACCCGGTGCACTCGGGGATGAGGCCTTTGGTGACTCCTTGGGAGCCTCCTGCTTTTTCTCACATCCGAAAACAGCCAGGGCTGACAACAAACCACCCATGAGAATCATGTACTTCATACGCTACATTCCTTTCGTAACAGGATTTCCAAAACGGCGCTTGAAGGCCGACGCAATGCGGCCCATTACCCCGTCAGAAGCAGCCTGCTCCTGATCGACCTTTAATCCAAACACCAACGAATACCCCGCCGGTACCACGACGAGGTTCAAAAATGTCGAACTTACGAGACCGCCCAGAACCACGATGGCCAAGGGAGCAAGAAGCTCGCTCCCCGGTTCCCCTTTGGCCAGCGCAATGGGGATTAACCCGAGCGCCGCACAAAGTGCAGTCATCAAAATCGGCACCAGTCGCTCCATCGATCCTTGAATCACCGCGTTTTCGCGCGTTTGGTGCTCAAGTGTGACCAAGTGGTCGTAGTGGTTCACGAGCAAAATTCCATTTCGCACAGCGATGCCGAACAAAGTAATGAAGCCGACCAGACTGGCGATGGACATGATCGGCGCTTCATAATGTGTTGAGGACAAACCGAGCAACGAAAGCGTATTGGCCACCGGCCTGGACGTTTCCGTGAGATACACCGCCGCAATTCCACCGATCGTGGCCAAAGGCAGATTGGTCATGACCAGCCCGGCCACGCGCGCGGAACCAGTAGAAAGCTGTAGCAACATAAACATCACGACAGCCACACCCAAGCCCGCGATCATGATGGTCCGGGACGCCGACTGCTGCGCCTCGAATTGACCGCCGTAATGCACACTGTATCCAGCGCGCTGCACGATGGGATCGACGCGCTCTTGGACCTGACCAACTAAGTCCCCCAAGTTGTAGCCGTCGGCCACGTTGCACGAAATGACGGCTTTCCTTCTAGCGCTCTCGCGGGCAATGATATTCGGAGTCCGCTCCGGTCCGATGTCCGCGACTTCTTCAAGCCGAACCGTCGCTCCGCCGACGCCTTGCAAACGCAATGACTTGAGTTGCTCAACGCTTTCCCGTTCTTCCGGAGCGAGTCGTACCACAAGGTCATAACGCCGAACACCTTGATTGACTTCAGCAACTCGTTCGCCGTAGATCGCCTGTTGCACCTGCTCGGCGGCTGAGGCCGGAGTCAGGCCCGCAGCAGCCAGATCCTGGTGGCGATACCGAATCGGCAATGAGGCCACGGTCACTTCACGATTGGCCGCGACATCGCGTGCACCAGGGAGAGACTTCAATGCCGTTTCGATCTCCCTAGCGAGTTGCCGCAGCTTGGCGAGGTCCTCGCCATAGACGTTGATAGCAATGGCCGCCGGTGTCCCCGAAAGGATGTGCGATAGCCGATGTTCAATGGGCTGGCCGATCATCGTAGTGATGCCGGGCATGTCAGCCAGGATCGCATCAATACTCTTGCGGACTTCCTCTTTGGATTCCCCCGGTGCGACGGTGACTTCGATTTCGGAACTGCTCGGTGGTTCGGCATGTTCGTCGCGCTCCGCTCGACCCGTCCGCCGGGTCACGCTTTCAACGCTCTTGATCTGTGCGAGGCGTTCTTCAATCCCGCGCGCTACCCGGTTGGATTCGCTCAGCGATGTGCCCGGTGGAGCAAACAAGAACACCGTAAACGTGCCTTCGTTGAACGAAGGCAAGAAACTCGTGCCGAATGTACTGCCAAGAAAAAGCGAGAGTACGGTCACAAATGCGGCGGAGCCCAGCACCGTGCCACGATGACGAATGGACCAGCGAAGCGACGGCTCATACCTCCGCTTCAGCCAGCGCACCAGGAATCCATCCCCATGATCGTGTCCTCCGAGTTTGCGTCCGAGCAGCAACTTGCACATCGCGGGCGTGACTGTCAGCGCCACCACCAACGAGGCGAGAATCGACACAATGTAAGTAATGCCCAGCGGACGAAAGAAACGACCTTCCAGCCCCTGCAAGAACAAGAGTGGCACAAAAACCATGCAGATGATAATCGTGGCGAACACGACCGAGCTTCGGATTTCATTGCTCGCGTCAAATATCACCTGGACCGCCGGTTTCCGATCGGGCTCGGGTCGGGACGCATTCTCTCGAAGGCGCCGAAAGACGTTTTCCACGTCGATGATCGCGTCATCGACCAGTTCGCCTATGGCCACCGCCAATCCGCCGAGGGTCATGACGTTGATCGACAGGTCGAAAAACCAAAGCGTGAGTATCGCGAATGACAGCGAGAGTGGCAGCGCGGTCAGGGTGATGATTGTTGTGCGGGCATTCATCAGGAACAGGATGAGAATGATCGCCACAATAATGGCGGCATCGCGCATCACGACGACCACGTTGTTGACGGAGCGGCCGATAAAATTCGCCTGTCGAAAAACCTTGCGATTCAAGGTCATTCCTGCGGGGAGACTCTTCTCCGTGACATCGAGTACCTTGTCGATCTCGTCGGTTAAAGCCAGCGTGTTCGTGCCTGGCGATTTCTGAATGCTCATGACCACGGCGGCAACGGCGCGATCGGCCGCGGTACCGCGCTGTGGTGCGGGTCCGAGCGCTACGTCAGCAACCTGTCCGATCAAGACAGGAGCGCCGTTGTGATATTTGATGAGCGTATTCTTGATATCGTCCACGCTCTGAACGCGCGCGGTTTGTCGCAAGGGCAACTCCAACCTATCGACACTGGGGAGGTAACCAGCGCTGGCCACGCTGTGAGTCGAACGAGCCGCCGCCACAACTTCCTGGATGGTCAGTCCATACAACGCCAGTCGGTCTTGGTGGACGCTGATCTGGTATTCTGGAAGTTGCCCTCCGATCGCCACCACTTGGGCGATGCCGGGCACCGCCAGCAATCGATTCCTGAGGTCATACTCAGCGAAGGAACGCAGTTCGAGTGGCGTCACTCGTCCATCCGGGGATGACAGGGCTAGCAACATGATTTCCCCGGTGATCGACGTGACTGGCGTGATCTCCGCATGCGTATTCGGCGGCAGCGCGTCGCGTACGGCGGACAACCGCTCGGACACCAGTTGCCGTGCACGATAGATCTCTTGTCCCCAGTCGAACTCCACCCAGACGATGGATAAGCCGATGGCGCTGGAACTGCGCACGCGTCGGACGCCAGGAAGGCCATTGACAGAAGTTTCGATGGGGAAGGTAACGTACTGTTCGACTTCGTCGGCAGCAAATCCGCCGGCTTCGGTCAGTATCACGACGGTCGGTGCATTAAGCTCTGGAAAGACGTCCACCGGCATCTTGCCAAGTTGAAGGCCCGTGAAGGCCAGCAGTAGCCCCGCAGCCATCACCATAAGCCCGGCATACTTGATCGAAAATCCAATAAGCCGTTGTAGCATTATTCATCCTCCCCGGCGTGGAAGGTACCGTCTGAATGGAAATGTCCACCCTTTTGAACGCTGCCAGACGTGGCGATCATCAGTTGATAAACGCCGTCAAGTACCACTTCGTCGCCTTCCCGCACCCCACTTTGTACCACCACCCAGCGACCATCATTGATCCCAAGGTCTGCTTCCATGCGAATGACCTTGTCCGGATTTTGCGGGTCGCGACGAAAGATGACTTTCGCCAACCCGTCTTGAATCACACTTGAAAGCGGTATGGCTAATTCACTTTGGCCGCCGGCAGTAACGACTTCAAGGTGCGCCGAGACGCCTGGTCTCGCCCAGGAACTCAATTGAGCAGGAACAGCAATCAGTTCGACGGTCCGTTCCTGCGCGTCCGCGCTCAAGCCCAAAGTGAGCGTTGCCTCCATTGTGTCTTGAAGATCAATGCTGCCCCCTTTGGGAGGAACGATTCTAGCCTGCAATCCGCTCTTAAGACGGCCAAGATCGCTTTGCATCCCCATGGCGCGGAAACGCAACCGATTGGGGTCCACGCAGGTCAAGACAAGCGTGCCCGTTGAAGCCCAGGCGCCATTGGTCAGAGGCACTGATTCGATGACACCGCCCAAAGACGCGCGAACCTCCACATCATCGATTTCTCGCCAGAACGGAGCTGGTTCGGTCGGATCGCCCTCGTGATGGTGGGCACTCGTTGCGCTGCACCCGGATGGATCGCATGGTCGCAGTAAGGCTTGCTCATCGAACCCGAGCAATGTCGAAGCCGTGGCAAGTAACAGCCGAAAACGCGCCTTCGCTGCGGTTAACTCAGTCTGTGTTTCGACTTGCTGAGCATTGAGTTCCGCTTGCTTCTCAACGGCTTCCGAAAGCTGGGCTCGCTGCGTCGCCAGCGTGTTTGACGCTACAGTGAATTCGTCGGCGGACACCACGCCAGCCGTACGGTTTTGATCAAGCTGCTCAACGCGTTTTTCCCAAAGTGCCACGCTCTGACGCAAACTTTCCTCGTGTCGGTCATGTGCTGCCATCAGCTTGGGAATGGATGCCGTGCGGGCGACTGCTCGCTGGATTGCAGCGTCCGCTTCGCTGAGTTTTTCCTGATGGTCGCGCCAAAGAGGAGACGCAATGCGGTAGAGTGGTTGTCCGGGCTCGATGGCATCAAACTGCTTGACCAGCAATTCCACGCGTCCGTCGAGCATCGTGCGATACTCCCGCCGCGCTTCAGGCTGAAGCTCGAACTGTCCGGGAATTCGGATGGTTTGTGCGACCGACCGCGACTCAACCTTGGCAAAGGTGATCCCGAGATTACGACGCACGCTTTCGGGCGCGTCGACCTGATTCGACGACATCGCGGCTTCGGTTCCATAATCGTCGGCGGGATGTTCTGTAACTTCCTTGCTTGATTCGCGCGAGCAAGCACTTATCGTCGCAAGTATTAAACACAAGAAACATGAAAGGCGCTTGTATTTCATCACGGTTCAACCTCCCCGTTCTGGGATTGTGTTTGGTCGTTTGATGCGGCGAGGTCTGCGAATGGCAGGCCCGAAATACGCTCAAGTTCAATCGTCGCTAACGCCGCGTCGGCTTGGGCCTGGATGTAGCCCGTTCTGGCTTCAAGAAGCGTCCGTTGCGCATCCAGTGTCGTGAGGATCGTTGTGTTTCCAACGCGAAAAGCTTCGCGAGCCAGCGCGAGCCCTTTCTCTCGAAGCGGTATCAGTTCGTCGCGCACGAACTTGGCGTTCTCAAACGCGACTCGCGCACGCGTATGGGTCGCCCAGGAATCCTGCACAATATCGCGCTCGATGGACTCCTTCAGAAAATTGACCTGAAGAAGCTCGTACTCCGCCCGCGCGACTTGCGCCTGATTTTGATCAAGGAGCGGTAACTCCATAGACAGGGTAGGACCAGTCACATAATCGGTCGTTTGAGGGTCGCGAGGCTGCAACGACGGTGGAGTCAGGGCGCCTGCCTGGGCTGAAGAATAAGCGGTTTCCGCCAACCAATTCCTGTCTCCGCGTGAGCGGCGATCATCACGCTCCATACTGATTCCCAACTCGACACTTCTCAAGAATCGTGACCGTTCATAGGCTAAGCGCGCCTGCGCAGCTTGGATGACAGCGTCCGCAGCCTTGAGGTCGAGCCGATGAGCACGGGAAATCTCGACGACTTGATTGGCGTCAAACGACAACTCTCGCGGATCCGGCAGCGGATCTTTCATTGCTAGGTCCGACGGAGGAGTGGTCAGGCCCAGAAGTTTGCCAAGGTCTGTGCGTGCCGTGATGGCGGCCACCGTCGCGCTTCGAGCCTTTACATCCAACGACACTCTCTCGGCACTGGCCAGATTCACATCGACATCCGTACCCGATCCGGCCTGGCGACGCGCATTGGCAAGTTCCACCAACTGCTCTGCAATACCGAGATTCTCTCGGGCCAATTCGACATCGCGATCGGCCTGAATGGCTCTCACGTACGCGCTGCGTGCGTCCAGCGCCAGTACGCTCGCTTCGCGGGCCAGCCTAAGAATGGCCTGGTCAAGGTCTCGTTCCGCCGCCTTACGGCGATGTTTGATCTGCCACAACTCTGCAATGTTTTGCGCGAGCGAAACTTCAAAATTGGCGAGTCCGCCTTCATCGGGAAAACGCAAGGAGAGCGCAAGGCTCGGATTGGAGAACAACCCGGACTGAACGAACTCAGCTCGACTAATGCCGATTCGCAACAATTCGGCCTGCAATCTTGGATTGTTGATGAGGCAAAGTTGCACCGCTTCCGGAGCCGTCAGTCCGTCAGCGAGCAATAGTGTGATTTGTTCACGGCTCAGCCGCTCTCCTGTTGGATCGACAGCAACCGTTTGTCCGGTCGCCTGGGCGATTTGTCGCGACGCGCGGTCGAAGTCTTGTTTGGGATTAACGGTGGCGCAACCGCTCAATCCCGCTACAGAGAGCGCGAGCGCAACAAGGTTTTTCCTGATCATGAATGGAATTCCTCTTGGTTCTAGCTTGATCTTCAACGATTCGCCTTGAAATTGGCGAAGCGATACGGGCAGCGCGGCGCGCGCAGCCCAACCGAGAATCAGTGAATCAAGAGAATCAGATCAAGAGTTTGGTCGTAGCCAGGGCATCATGAACCGATGTCCCTTCAAACCAAGAAGGCGGAGAAGACCAAATTGTCGACGCAATACAGAAAAGCTCAAGGCGTGTTGGTGAAACAAGAATTAGAGTTTCGGCAGGATTCAGCTCAGAGGTTGAAACTTGATCGTCGTCAGGCCGTGTAACGATTTCGCCGCAAGGATCGGCAGCGCAATCGTTCCCGTGCCCGCAACCCGATTCACTTTCCTCTTGGTGGTCAGCCTCGCCGGAATGGGGACACTCGCAGGGATGTGTCAGCCAGCCGCCGACACAAAATGCTGGCATTGCCACAAAGGCCCAGAAGCCAGCGAGTATTCCAAAGCAACGAAACCGATGCATATTCAAAAGCCTAGAGCCCGAGCCGCACGGCGTCAATCCACGCAAACGCACGTTTCAACTACGTTACCGAGTTATCGACACAATAAGCCCGTTAGTGCAGCGAAACCTCGCTTCTGAACCTAGAATCGCATGCTATATGTCAGTCGCATACCGCTCGCGGTAATGGATACGCCGAATCCCCTTCTCGGCAAATAGGCTGAAGGCAATCCTACCGTAGCAATGCTAGAGCGACCGAGTATGATCCGCCCCCGCATCGGTCACATTACCGAGCCAGCAAGCCTTCGCGAATGGCTGTGGTTCGAAACAGCTTGCCAACAGCGTGATCTACACCTCCGCCCACCCTCGACTTCGCATCGATGCAATCACCGCAGTCGGTGCAATGTGGTCGAGGTAGCGGGCAGTGGTGGTGATGTTCGTATGCCCGAGTTGTTTCGAGATGATGCCGATGTCGACGCCTTCTGCGCGGAGTTGGGCAGCGTGAGTGTGGCGGAAGCCGTGTGCATGCACGCGCTTTTCGATTCCGGTTTTGAAAGCGAGGCGCTTCAGCATGACGCGGACGTAGGATGCGGACATTGATTGGCCGTCGAGCGTGCAGAAAACTGGCTGCCGACCGTTGATGCCAAGCGTCGATCTCTTGTCGAGCCATCGTTGGACAATACCGCCTGCGCCAGAATCAACACCGATAGTTCGTGGTCGACCACCCTTTCCATTCAGCACACGAATACTGCCCTTTTCCAACTCCAAGTCCTTCGGGTAGAGCGTGAGCGATTCGTTAATGCGTAGGCCCGAACGATATAGCAGGGCAATCAGAGCGCGATTCCGAATGCCTGTGGGCGCACGATAACTGCACGCGCGCATGAGCTGGGTTACTTCCTCTTCAGTGAGCACTTCCGGCGGCAGATGGTTGTGCCGTCGTGGTTTTCGTCCATCACACACATAGATTGAACCATTGAACATCTCGTTCTCCTGATAGAGTCGTTGCCCTGAAACGAGTGTCACGCTATGACACCCAGTTACGCTTTTCCTGCAAAGCGTAACTCAGTGCTACCTCGCGGTGGCCAGACGGGGAAGAACGTAACTCTTTCGAAGAGATGGATTTGCAATCAATGAATTGAGGTTGTGCCGAAGGACATTCGGCTGAACTTAATAGGGTACAGGATTAATCCGAGGCCAAAAACCATCGCTATCGCGTTTTCGCCCCGGGCCCCACGCCATGATGGTGATGCCGCCTGGTATGTTGTTGGCGGCCTCCAAGGCCAGCGCCATGGCCGTCCAGCGATCGGCGTGACTGCCCGCTTCGCGTGGGGCTGCATAACGTACATTGCCTGAAACCGTCACCGTCCGCGCCACTGAGTGCAGATCATCAATTAACGGCCGATGGTTCGGTATGTTCACGTCTCCGCGCTGAAACGCAGCCAATATTCGCGATGCCAGTGATTCCTTGACCGGTGCGGTCATCGTGATCGGTTCGACGACGCTGCCGAAGTTCTTTACCAACTGCTCAGAAAGTTGCATGCCCAGTCCGCTCTGATCGATGCAAAGGCGGCGAAATCCACGCAAGCGCAGGATGCTGGCCAGCAAATCGTATTGTTCGGTAAACGGTGCCTGGCGAAGATCGACGGCACCTAGCCATCGATAGGACTTGTCTTTCTTTTCCAGCAAAACGAGCACGGAAAGATCATGTTTGCGACCAACATCGTATCCAGCGATTAGGCAGCCGGTTTGAGGAACTTGCTTGATATTCAGATGGTATTCCAGCGTTTCGTCGACCCGCGCCAGCAGCAGATCGTAGGGTAGCAGCGCGTGTGCTTCGTCAACGAACTCGCACTCGTAGGCCGAGCGCCAGGTGACCTCGTCGGCCACGGCTGCCCGCAACGCGTCGATATCGTGCGGCGCACCGCCGTTCTTGGCGTCGTAGACGCTGAATTTGTGGCGCGACCAGGCTTCATCCCCGTTGTGCCACAGTCGGTGGAACATTCCCGCCTTGGGCCCCGGCGTGGATACGACGCTTAGCCGAAACTGCTTGTTGGTCGAGATCGTCGGCACGATTGCCTGCCACAAAGCGTCGACATCCGGAATCCACGCCGCTTCATCGATAACAACGTGGCCGCTGTAACCCTGAACGGTTGCTGCCGTCGAAGGCAGCGAAACGACGCGACCCCCGGTGGATAGCTCGATCGCTTCGGCGCTTTGCTTGTTGACCTGCACCACGCCGTCACCCGCGGCCGTGACCAGCGGAAGCAACTGACAAGCCTTACGCAGTAATTCGGATGCCTGTCGTTGACTGGCGCTGACCACCACCGCAGTGCGGTTAATTCTGACGACTCGTAGCCAGCTCGCTGATCCGTCATGCCCTCAGTCGCTGATTGAGCGTTTTCCGCGATCATGGTTCTCTCGCTTCGTCTGAAAGGGCCTCCTGTCTCGGTGCCGCGATCGGCGCGGAGGCTCTGAATCCGAGCACGGCGGAAACGCTGGCCAGCGCCGCCTGGACGTCACCCGGGCCGTTGAACGTGATTCGCTTCTCGTCACCGTCGAGGGCTTTGTGCAGCAGTTGCAGCAGGCCCACGAGCTTGTCACCCGCCGTGGTGCTCCCCTTGACCGTGCGAATCAGCAACTGCGTGATGCCGTCGTACATCAACCCCGCGATAACGTCGATATTCTGAGTCTCGTCGGGGTCCAAGCCTAGTTGTTGGGCGATCTTGACTAACTCCGCGCGGGTCTTGGCGGGTTTGATTCCCACACGGCGAAGGGCCGCAGACAATGATCCACTCTCGCGCGGTCGACCCGTCGGATTGCCGCTCTGTCCCGGTTGCCAGCGATGCGGAGCCAGCCAAGGCGCGCGTTCGGCGCTCGTTGGTGCCTCAACGAGAGCCGGTAGGTCTTCCACGATGCTGTCGATTTCGTTCGTCACTGCTGTGCCTCCATTGGCACGGAATCTTAGCGACTCCACTCCCCCACCGTTCCAGCCTCTGGAAGCCCTTCACTCCAAAATCACGCGGAACTTGTGACCGCATGCACATTGCACCCACCACAGCGCGCTGCCGTCGCCTTGGTTGGCCAGCGTGCGGTACTTGTGGAGTTCAACGCCTTTGCACGCCGGACAGCGTGGCCGCTCGACGGTAATCGACTTCAAGGGTTGTCGATCATGTTTAGGCTTGGTAGACATCTTCATTGCCCATCATTCTTCGAGTCGCACCAAATCACCCGCCACCGACAAGTCCGGCATCCACATCCTCGGCGATTTCTGACGCAACTTGATTGCCGCAGATCGTCCAGCCATCGACCGGCCCATTTGCGAATAACTCAATGCGCGGGCCGGGACTGGCGCGTTCGATCATCTGCCGAACGGCCGCCGGCTTGTGGCCATCATGCGCCGGCCCGATTTCGGCCCAACTTCTCAATGAGCGATCGAGGAACGAACAAGAGCCACGAACACCGAGCAGCAGGAACTCATGCGCGACGCGCCAATAGTCGCCGACGTTCGAATCTGGTTTGATCCATACGAAACAACCCGCGTAGCCGAAACCCCATGCGTCGATGACTTGTTTGGCGTCGAACAGATGGGCCTCAGTGGTCCATAGATGCAGGTGGGCGTCGTCCGCAACGATCGACTCGACCAGCAACACGCAGAGATCGTCGACCGTCATCCTCGGACCACGCTCATCGTTCCACGGCGGATCGGCGTAGATCGTGCCGAAACGCGTTCCCGAGTCGACCAGCGCTTGCCATTGGCCATCGCACGCCATGCGCTGAGACGACTCGTTTCGGACGTCGACGGTAATGCCGCGCCCCAATGCCAGTACGCTGGCCGTGGTTATCTCGCGGTTGGATTGTCGGATTTCTTGAAGATGCGCTTCGAACTCCTCCTCGGAGACCGACGCGATACGCTGCCATCGACTCGATTGCATCTTGTCGATGCCCAGTTCTTTGAGCGACGGAGAAACCGGTAACACGATGTTACCGGTTTCGTCGGGCCTGCCTCCCTTGTTTTTTTCCATCGACGCTAACAACGCTCCCGCCTTGCGCTGCGCGCGCAGGTGAACTTCCGCCGCTCTGTTCTGCGCCTTCAGTCCCAGCCTCGCTGCCCTGGCATACGTTCGGGCAGCCTCGGCCACGTCCGCGATGTGCTTGACGTCCTCCAGAGACGACGCCTCCGCCAATGCTTTGACGGCGCCGTCCAGTTTGATCATGGAATTGGACGATTCGACAACTTCACTCTCCATCACTTGATTCATGACTTTCGCCTCCTTGGTTGTTAGGGGAATTGGTTGGTGCTTGGATTCGTTCCGCCTTCTTGCCGGTGAACTTCTCCCAGCGTTGAACAATTACGTCGCAATACAAACAATCGAGTTCCATGAGGAACGCACGCCGTCCGGTCTGCTCGGCAGCGATGAGCGTCGAACCGCTGCCGCCGAACAAATCCAAGACGTTCTCGCCGACACGCGACGAGTATTGAATGGCACGTACCGCGAGTTCGGTTGGCTTCTCGGTCAGGTGGACCATCGAATTGGGAGTAATCTTCCTGATATGCCACAAGTCGGTTGCGTTGTTCGGGCCGAAGAAGGAGTGTGCCGCACCTTCTCTCCAGCCGTAGAAACAAATCTCGAACGCGCCCATGTAGTCCTTGCGAGTCAACACGGGCCACTCCTTGTCCCACACAACGCCCTGACTGAAGTACAGGCCGCAGGCTTTCAACACCGGCGGATAGTTGCCGAGATTGGCGTAGCCGCCCCAGATGTAGAACGTGCGACCGGGCGCGAGCACGCGGGCGATGTTGCCAAACCACGCGTGCAGCATCTGATCGAAGTCTTCGTCCGAAACGAAATCGTTGGCCAACGGCCTGTCCTTCGGACGGAGTTTCCGGTGCGTCGGCTTGCCAGACTGCGCACCTGTGGCCACGTCCATCTCGTGATAGCGCGACGCCGTGCGCTTCTGCGCGCGGCGCAAATCGAACGATTGGTGATGCGTCAGGCCGTGTTCGCCGAATGACGACAATCCGGCGGCGATGGCATTGTTGCTCCTTGGTTCGACTTTGACGTTGTACGGCGGGTCGCTGTTGACCAGCTGGATGGGTTGACCGTCGAGCAAACGATCAACATCGGCTTGGCTCGCGCTGTCGCCGCAAAGCAATCGATGGTTACCCAGAACCCACAAATCGCCCGGTTGAGTAGTGGCCGCATCTGGCGGTTCGGGCACGTCGTCCGGATCGCAAAGACCATCCTTCACTCCGGGATCAAGCAGTTTTGACAACTGATCCTCGTCGAACCCGAGCAACGACAAGTCAACATCCAATGCGCGGAGCTCTTCAAGCTGGCCGGGAAGTTTCTCAAGGTCCCACGTCGCGAGCGTTGCCGTTTGATTGTCGGCGATGCGATACGCCTTAACCTCGGCTTCACTCAGATTGTCGGCGACATGCACCGGCACCTGTTCCAGCCCGAGCTTCATCGCCGCCTTCAGCCTGGTGTGTCCGACGATGATCACGCCGGCTTTGTCGACGACGATGGGTTGCTTGAAGCCATATGCCGCAATCGACCGAGCGACGGCATCGACCGCGTCATCATTCAGCCGCGGGTTGTTTTCATACGGTTTGATTTCATTCAGGCGTCTTAATTCAATTCTCATTTCGTGATCCCTACTAATGGACAAATTTGACGCACGCGGCGTTTAAGTGGGTCATCCAATGGCAAATGAACCTCCTCGACAAAAAGTGATAAACTCTTTCCGCAAGAACTCGGTATGCTCGTCTGGTTGTGGTCCTGCACGCTCCAGGCCATTCGCAAGTTCAGTTGCATCTTCCTGTTCCACCGTCTGAAAGTCGTTGGTCCAGTAGTTTGCTGGATTCCAATTGGGATCTCCGCGGTAACTACCGTCCTTCTGCAGCCACTCCGCGGCAGAAGTTCCCATGGGTTTCCAGCCGTGCTTATGGGCCAACATCAACAACTCGCGATAAATGTCTGTCTCGTAACCTCCAAATCGTAGGTAGCCCGTTTCGCCACGAAGCAACTCAATACTCATGAATTCAATCTCCTAACTTGGTTCATCCACCACTGCCCACAACAATGCATCCACCAAAGTTCGCCGCGAACGCTTCACCAAGCCGTAGCACTATTCAACAGTCACCGTAAACACTCCGGCTTGTACTACATTCGCGAGCGATCGCTTCCAGCCGCTGGAAGGGTTTTGCGATTCCACAATTCGTTTGCCACCAAGCCGCGTCCGTTGCCCACCCAACGCGTAGGAAGGCCCGTACGTGGCGTCGAGACGTAAGAGTTGCAGAGCGATGCCGCAGTGCTTTTTCCGCGCGCCCCCGTCGAACAGTGCACAACCACGAACTCGGAAAGACCGGCTCAATCAGGTCGCCTCCAGTTTGCCTTCGATGTCCTCGGCCCACCGTCGGTAGTGCGCGGCCATGTCCGGCTGGCACGACTCGCAACGCTCCGCCTTTCTTCGTAACTCACAGGCCCAACCTTCGGGAGTCCAACCGGCGCAAACATCTCCGAACTCCATCGCGCTGGCTGCAAATCGGAATTTTGAGGGTTGAGGAAGTGGTGTGTTGCCGGTCCCGGTGGTCCTAGTGGTCCCGGTGTTTCTTATTGTTGTCTCTACTTTTCTCTCTTTATGAATTTCTTGCTCTTCGACTTCGAGAATAAACAAAGGGTTTTTGCTGGGACCACTGGGACCACTAGGACCAGAATGGCCTTCCAATGCCCCCACTTTCTCAACCATGGGTTCTCCAATTTTCATTAGGGGACGAGTGCCTCCGAACTTGTTGAGGTCGAATTTCACGTGACCAATCTTCATGATTCGTCCTCTGTAGGTTTTGACTTGGACATGCATTGTCGACCTATAGTTGTGAATTCTCTTCCACCAGGTGTGAGTCGAATGCCGTCGTATCGGTAGGGGCGCGTGCCGTCTTCCAAACGCGGACGAGTTCGTTCAATGGCGGCGTTCACACTCCGAAGACGCTCTCCCAATCGTGCATCACTACCGGGCGCATGCCCGTGAGTTTTGCACCACCCCACATAAGCGGCGTAGACATCAGCGGTGGTTTCACTGAATGTGGGGTGAAGTTCGAGGCAGTCGTCCACGAAAGCAGCCACTGGACTGGATAGGCGCTTGAAGTTGTCGTGAATCGACTGAGAACGACTCGGGATATTGAGCCGCCCCTCTGCACGAAGTCGCGCCAGACCAACGATCGCCCAATTCACGATGCCGGACAACTCAGCGTGCAGTCGGCGCTCCAGGCTCCGGTCTTCGCGGCCCAGGTAACTGTTGAAGAACGGGATGACAGAGAGCCGTGCAGCCAACGCGCCGCTGGGGTCCGTGAAGTGGGCGAGCTCGTTGCAGCTGACCACGAAGCGGGTTGGCAGTCGTACCGAAGTAAGAGGGTCACGGTACTTGCGGTCGATATCTTGCGGGTCTTCACCTACCACAGACTTCAAGACCTCTGCGACGCGAATCGCATCGACATGCTTCCCAATGTGTGCATCGGGCATGACCGCTACCGACTTGGTGAGCAACGTCGACAAACCGAACCGCGTCGCGAGGCTCGTCATAGTTGGCGAGGCGCAGTTGGCCCGGCCCATCATGGCCCCGATGATGCGCACCACGGTGCCCTTGCCGGCTCGAGGTGGCCCGATCAGTAGCAGGAGTTTTTGAAACGATGTGTCCGACGTGAGGAGTAAGCCAAACCAACGTTGCAGCAGATCGATGCGTTCGGGATCACCATCGAGCGCGTCGGCAAGGAACGTAAGCCAGGTGGGACAATCGGCCTTGGTGTTGAACGCGTAGCCCAAAGCCCACGGCGAAAAATAGCGCGCCGTGTGCTTCATGGACTGGATATTCGTTGGGTCGCCAATGCGGAATAAACCGTTCGCAAATGAGACCCACGCATCGCCGTGGTCTTCGCCGTCTAACCAACACGGCATCTCCCTGTCAAATGACACCACGCTGAGGGCGCACAGGCATTTCAAGATGTCGGCCGCGTTTCGCGGTCGAGCATCAAACCCGCGCTTGTCGAGCCAACGAAGAATACGTGCGGTTAATTCCGACTCCGTGACTAGCTCATAACATCGCTTTTTGAATACCCAGAAGTCTTCGCGCCAGTAGCGCATCCTCAGACCGGTGACGCTGGTGAACGCCTCATCGACGAGTATCTTGGCAATGTCCATCGGTCCGGAGACCTTGGGCATGTGCGGCTCTTCCGCTGTGTCGATGAGCTTTTGAAGCTCCGTCGGACCAGCCGCATGATGGTGGACGAGGAAATCGTCGAGGCCCGTTTTTCCTTTACCGACTTGTGGTAATCGAACGACGCGGACGGTTGCGCCCTTGGCGATGAGTAATTCCGCAAGACGATATTCCGCGAGTTGGAGATCAGGTCTGCCGGCGACGTCAGAGTCAAAAACGATGACGACAGTCTTTTCGCGCCAAGCCAGCCCCGCCAAGTCGGAGATCAGCTGCCTGAGTCCGAATGCCCTCCCGCGATCGTCACGCAGACGCTTGTTCTGAAATCCCCAAACTCCGACTAAACCGATGCAACAGAAACTGGCCTGCCATGCGGCGAGGGTTTTCTTCTCACCTTCGGTGACAAGCACCACCTGCGACTGAGCGAACATTTCGGCGAATTGAGGCGCGAAATACGCCCGATTCTGCAGCTTTCGAGGTGATTCGTACTTAATTGGTTTTCCGTCGCTAGCCGGCCGCGGGTGGTCAAGTTTGACACGCGCGTAGCCGGAGTCAGCGCCATCGGCATTCCTAAACGGAAAAACAAGACCGGCATCCCAACTGTGCGCTTTCGGACGCCAGCCAAGGATCTCAGTGATGCTCTGATCGCGGTCACTTCGCAACCCTGCGGCGAGAATCGTTTGATCGTTCAGGCCGCTTTTGCGAAGGTCGGCAATGTGTCGTTCGTCGAGACAAACAGTCTGCTGGGGTGCACCGACGATATCTGGCCGGACATCGGGTGACTTGGAGATGAAGTGGCTGGACAATTCCATGAGAGTGTTACCCGTTGTTTCGATCGTCTTTCAGTTGCTGCCACAATCGCCGCTGTTTCTTCCAATCCGCGACGATGCAGATGGACCGCAAGTGCCGCTCGCCAATTGCATCACAACCTCGTGTAGTTCGCGGAAGAAAAAGGATTGCTTCCTGAATGTCTGGCGCGAGGTTGAGCAGATTCATGATCTGCGTCATGCGCGCGCGGGTAACGTGACCGAGTCGCGCGAGATCGGCGTAGTCAGTGACGTCGCCGCGACGAATGAGCTCCTCGCATCGAATCGCCAGCGCCATCAATCGTGAGACGCGCGGGACTGAACCCTCTGGGAGATCAGACTTGGGC
Source organism: uncultured Phycisphaeraceae bacterium (assembly GCA_964494205.1). GTDB lineage: Bacteria > Planctomycetota > Phycisphaerae > UBA1845 > UBA1845 > JBBTCX01. The sequence goes on from CAZBRD010000009.1 coordinate 45,875, forward strand.
GGTGCTACACCCGCGCGAACCTCGCGACGCCCGGCGGACCCGCGTGCGAAGTGAACGTCGAATTCAACGGTCATGCCGTCAGACATGCTTGCGCCTCCAATTCATTGACCACGTTGTTCTGACCCAGCGTGCGGATTCCATTGGCATGAAACGTGACTGCGACTTTCCCCTTCGCGCCGTCGTAATCGACGCGCTGGATCAGCAAATGGACCACGCGTGCCTGCTCGCGCGGACTCAGCGAATCCCACAGCGGCGTGAAAGTTGCGAGAGCGGAATCAACTTCAGACTTGGTGACCAAGTCATTCCGCACCCTGCCTTCGCCGGTGCACGATGAGGCCATCTCTTCGAGCGCCTCTGCGCGGGCCTGCTCGAGAACCATCGACCGAACAGCCGGATCCTGCACGATCGTTCGAACCTGTTCGATCACGAAACGCTCAATCTGTTCTGCGGGCACGGACTTCGACGGGCACGCATTCCAGCCCTGCTTCTGGGCTGTCGTACACGTGTAATAGCGGTAACGGCGATTCCCCTTCGTCGTGAAGGTGTACACCATGGATTTGTCGCACGGCGCGCAGCGCAAAAGGCCCTTGAGGAGCGCACCAGACTTATTGCGAACATGCATACCACCCGTGCGGCCGTGGGAGCGCAGCATCAGCTGCACTCGCTGAAACGTCTCGTCGTCGAGGATCGCCTCGTGCTCGCCAACGTGGACTTCTTCCTTGTAACGCACCATGCCGCGGTAGACGACGTTGGTAAGCAACCGAAGCAAGTTGTTCTTGTCGAACGATTGTCCCCCCACTTCTTTACCCTTGCGCGTTGTCCAGCGCTTCGTCGTCCAACCGCGTCGATTCAATTCGGTGACCGTCTGGCTCAGGGATTCTTTTTCGATATAGAGGTCAAATACAGCGCGGACGCGCGCAGCCTCGTCGGTATTGACGATGAGCCGCGAGCCATTGGGATCGACGTCATAACCCAAGAGCGGATGGCCACCCGACCACTTCCCCTTCCGTCGAGTGGCTGCGATCTTGTCGCGCGTTCGTTCTGAGATGATCTCACGCTCGAATTGGGCAAACGAAAGTAGGATGTTGAGAGTGAGCCGACCCATGGAGTGAGTCGTGTTGAAGTGTTGAGTGACCGAAACGAACGAAACGCCGTACTTGTCGAACGCCTCCATCATCTTGGCGAAGTCGAGCAACGACCGACTCAAGCGGTCCACCTTATACACAACGACGCCATCGATCTTCCCGGCTTCGATGTCGGCCATTAGGCGCCGGAGCGCGGGGCGTTCGGTGTTCGCGCCGGTGTAGCCGCCGTCGTCGTAGCGATCCGGCAGGCAGACCCACCCCTCCGCTTTTTGGCTGGCGATGTACGCCTCAGCCGACTCGCGCTGCGCATCTAGCGAGTTAAATGCCTGATCCAACCCCTCCTCCGTACTCTTGCGTGTGTATACGGCGTAGCGGACATGGCGCGCCGCTCGTGCCTTTCCATCGTTGTTCCCGTTTCGGTTCACTGAGCGGCCTCCTTGCTGGGTTTAGGTAGGCCGAAGAACAGAAACCCGTTCCAGTGCGAGCCGGTGATCTTCCGAGCCACAGCCGACAACGAACGGTAGATATCACCGTCGAAGTCGAATCCGTTCGTGAGAACGCGCACCTGGACGGTCTTTCCCTTGTATTCACGCTTAAGAATGGTGCCCGGCATCGGCAATCGATCATTCGCGCTGACGTGGAACGGCGATGTGGTTGTGCCGCCATTGCTACTGGAGTCCGGCGGGGTGACAGGCGGCCTGATTCGCAAGTCGGCGTCGTTGGCCAATTCTTTTGCCCGACGACGTGCACGCTCGGAGAGGTCGCCTTCCTGCATGGCCTGGAGTCGCCATGCAATACGCTTAACCAAATATTGTTTGTTGTTCGACCGCGCCGCCTCGCCAAACACTTCGCCGTAGCGCTCTCGCAGCTGCGTCACCGTCATACGGTTCAGCGCTCTCACGGTCTTGTCGACATCAATGGACGTCATCAAATTCCCCCGCTCTCTGGCTGTAAACCGGCTTCCATCAGGGCAAACTCTCCCCCCTGATCAAGGCCGGTTCGCGAGGAATCCGCTGGTGCTGTAGCGAATTCCGGTAACGCCGAATGAATTGCACGAAGCCGGTGAATTCCGGTGGCAAGAATGGCCGTAAGTTCGGACAGTCGCTGGTAGGCGGTTAGCGAATCAGAATTCTCGGCGCTGCCAATACATTGCGGATAGGGCTCGCGTGCAACACATCCGTTCGATTTCAGGAGCGGTGTCATTGGGTCTCCACCGCCTTCCGAACATCTTGTTTCTGCACGGGCTGCCGAAGTGCCTCCTCTAGTTCCAATAGGCGAAAGCGGACCACCCTGCGCGAAAGACGCACACAGGGAATGCGACGCTGCCGCACCCAACCGTTGACAGTACCTACAGAGACGCCGAAATGTTCCGCAACGCGAGATGCCGTAACCAGTGAATCCGTTGACATTGTGCGAACCTCCATCGTGATGAAGTGTTCAACACAAAACCGAACGTTTCAATTCGTAAGTGCGTGTTACGTTTACGTAGGTGGGTTACGTTTCAGATGTGCGGGGATTCCACCTAGCGATTCGCTCCCGAATCCACGTTTCCGGATAGTAGTTTTCTTGATTTGCGGGATCCTTCTCGATGACGACTGGTTGGCCCCCCTTAGCGGCACTATTCACCCATGCATCAATAGTAGTCGCCGAGGGATTCTTGCCGTTCTTCCGGAAGCGTTCGTGCGTACAGATTGTCTTGCGGCCAACGTAGCCAGCAACAGGCACCCATGTTATCGAAACCGACTCTGGGCTCAGGGTCTGTTTCGCACTTTCTTCGAGCTGGCCAAGCGTATTCCTAGAAGCATCATGGCAAACCGGCATCCGATGGCCCGTCAAAGAGGTATCGATGGCTTCTGCGACTTGAACTCCAAGGGGGGTGATCCGAACTTTGCGTATGAATGAAAGTGCAAACATTGACCACGCAGCCTTTGTCAGTTCTCTCAAGGGCTCATCGTTCCAAAATATCATCCATTCTCCGTCCAGCGGGCCGACCCCTAATTTGTGGCCTTTCGGGCTAACAACAACGTGGCGGGCGAGCTGCTTAACCATGTTCATATGGTCGTCGGGGACTGGCTCAATCATCGCGCGAAGTTGCAGACATTGAATCCCATCTGCGGCGGCTTCAAGGTCCAGTCCTGAATGGAGCACGACCATAAAGAGGCACGGCTTGCGTCGGAGGCGGTCCATGACCTTTTTCAAACCTACGGCACTGGCTCCCTCACCATTCCAAGGCCCTCCAAAAGCCATGCCGTACATAGCACTTAAGACTGCCCGTTCGTTTTGCGATAGACTTACTTGCATTTTTTCCCCTTTCTCAATTGATTCTCTAAGACTAATCCAAAACGAAACGCACGAGATTATAGCTAAGAACTGCGAGTTCGAATCATGAACGCAGTGCGAGCGCAACCCCCCTGTTAACCAATTCGGGGTGTTAACACAGAGAGTGAGAGAGTTCGAGAGTTTTCGCTCCAAAAACGAGTGCAACCCCCGGGGTTGCGCTCAGTGTGGCGAGAAGGATGTTGCAAACAGAGAGCGCGCTAACTTTGGCAATGAGGCGCAACGTCGCGTCGTTTGCGGAGTTACGACGGACATCGCCAGATGTGAATTTTGAGCACTATGCAAACAAAAAAACCGCCGAATTTCTTCGACGGTTACGTTACCTCCCCGACTAGGACTCGAACCTAGTGCCGATGCGATTTCCGATTCGTCGCAACCAGTGCAAATACAATTGGTTAGCGAGAATGCAGTGGACGACCAAAACACCCGCGCGACCAAATACGCTACCAAATCAGTGTCGAAATCAACCATTGCGCCAGAGCTTGCAGCCTTGATTGAACGCTGGGACACGCTGCCTGAACATCGACGGCGTGCGATTCTCGACTTGGCTGGACTCGGCAACGAAGCGTAGGATTCGAGTATGGGAACCGATTCACAAACGGCCATTAACGGCGACGGCTTCGCTCGTGAGCAGCGCGGGCGGTTCGGCAAGGGCAATCGTGGCGGGCCGGGCCGCAAACCTGGGCCGACGCCGCAAACAATGACACTGGAGCGCATCAAACAGGCTGTCATTCAAAGCTGGACCGACGTTGACGGCCCGAAGCTGTTGAGCGATCTAGCTGCCAGCGATCCGCGTTCCTATCTGCGATTGGTCGTCGGCCTGCTACCGCGAGAGCAAGTTGGGGAACCCGTCGTGCAACAGCGATTGGTTTACTTCAATGTTGTCCCTGCGGTTCCACCTGAACAATGGCCACATACAACCATCGACCAACCTACCAACACGTACCGCGACGTACCGCAACTGCCAGTCGACGACACCCCCCACCGGGGGCCATAGTGGGGTTCCAAAAGGTTCAATGGGTCCCATCCTGCGCGCTTTCATCGCTCGCATTCGTCTAGCCGATTTGCGAGTGAAATGCACATTGCGCCTGTTTTTCGTAGTTTCAAGTCCGGCGGCCAATGGATTGTAGAAAAATGCGTGTCGACAAAAAGAATTGAAAGCGCGAGTTGAATCACTCGCGGGTTACATATTCGATCGCTGCGCCGTCTGTATCAAAATCGATACATTGGTTTTGTGTTTCTGTATGTTCCTTTGAGGGGTAAACAGAAACCTCTCCTGCGCGACTTTGGATTCCGCCTGAAACTTGCAACCGATGCGGCGAATAGTCGACCCCGATCACAAAAGTCGACGGATTCGGGATTCTTGGAGTGTTTGTCATCATCCATCATACAGTACCAAGCGATACTGCCTCCCAGCCAGATCGATAATTTATTATACTATATTTTATCTGACAATCCGGTTGCCTGCTCGCGAAAATTGCACCGGAGTTTGCAAAGTGAGTAGACATTCTCGCACTTTCCAGACACGTACCTACTATTTTATAGGACGTTGGTGGAACGGTGACGACTGCTTGTGCCGCAAGTTGGGCGGTAATTTGCGCTAGCATTTGTTGCGGTAAACCGAGCGGAATATTGAGACTTGGAAGTGGAGCAAACAAAGGAGCGCAGTCTGGATTTGCGTGGACTAGTTTCAGAGGCTCAAAAGGACTCCGAATTTCAAGTTCGACAACGAAATTGAGCCAAATCTTCCAAATCAGAGAGTTGACCGTTGCTTCTGGGTCTTCTACCGGAAGACCGATCTCTTTGGCCTCGGTTCGGCTAAGTGCATAACCGTGATGGTGAAATTCTCGAATGAGTTTTTGGGCGATCTCCTGAGCCTGCTTTTCTGTCATGCCTTGCATTCTCAGTAGCTTTTGCGCCATGGAGAATGAGAGTTGCGTACTTCTGGCAGCGATCCCGATCGGAATAGTACCGACTTGCTCACAGAACTTGTCGAACATACGCGTTAGTCCTTCTTGATCGTGTATGCCGACATTCACTTTCGCGAATCTGATAAATGCAGCAAGGTCTTCTGACCCAAATGCAAGTTCCTCAGGCGCGCCACCGTCCTTGGGGCGATTTCGGACTCGAATCTGCGGATCAACTGGACCAAGGTTGCCATTTTCGTGCATGACGATGCTGTTGGCTCCCAAGGCGATCAAAGTTGCGGCACTAAATGCGCCAGCAGGAACCAAGACCGAGAATTTCTTAACTCGCTCGCGAACCAAGGTTACAATCCGCCAAGCCACGGTTGGATCGCCGCCGTTACTGACAAGTAGCAAATCGATAGCCTGCGTTCCGTGAGGAATTGTTTCTAGCTGCAGTTCCAATTCGTGAACTGAATCAGAAGCGATACTGGCGCTCGCTCCAACGCGCGGGCTAGTTACGTACACAATGAGGGGGCGCTGTCGCTGTTGCTCTAGCTGCCGATATAGTTCGATACGTTCAACTAGACCCATATCACTCCAAATCCTGTAAATCAGCTTGGGAGAGTCGTATCATACTTCGCGGATTCAGGCTCGCAATGTCGATACTCACTTGTCAATCACTGTTTTCATACATGTTCCCATTGCTGTAGCTTTGATCATTGACTCTTTGCGTCTAGCGATAATGGATTTTTCGACGCAGACTCCTTGTCCTCAATCTCAACAGAATTGCGAACGGCAATAGGTTGCTTGCCATTGCAGAGTGCATGTACTGGCCGGATGTCCAGAGGAATGTTGAAAGATATAAGGGGGTCCCAACCCCCCGAAAAATTGAACCACGCCCCCCGGTCGATTCCATTAAACCGGAGTCACTTAACCCCGTCGACGACGCGTCCGCAATTTCTTGGTGTATGTGCCGAAACGGGACGATGGTTAGGTTAGTGCCGAGGAAAGACAGCGTTTTCTATACCGCGCGCGAGCGCGATGTAATAATATCAACTTGAATCCGCACGGCAACTTCCTGTACCCTATTCATTGCTTTTCAACGATTGGCAACGCTTTTCAATCAAGGTTTGCCCGTCAATCGTGTCAAACGAGCCGGAGACTCACCATGCGAAATCAGAGAAATCTGTTGCAAAGTACACGCCCTCGAACAGCTAGGACATTCTTTGTCGTCGTGGCGCTCGGCGCATTTTCATACTGGCTCGTGCCATGTCTCGCGCAACCGTCGGAAGTGAGCTACCAAGGCGAATTGAAGAAAGACGGTCTGCCATTCACGGGCATGGCCCAAATGAAGTTTGTCATCATCGACGTCGAAGGCGAATCCATCTGGTCGAATGACGGAACAAGTGCAGCCGGTAGCGAACCGATGGACTTTGCGAGCATCGAGACCGAGAACGGCATATTTGCGGTTCGTCTTGGTGCGGTACCGATGGAGCCGATATCCGGCGGGCTGCTAAAGGGGGTCACCGAAGTAGCGCTGCGTGTGTGGGTGAACACCGGTGACGGATTCGAGCAGCTTACCGACCAACCTATTTCGAGTAGTGCTTTCTCACTTTCGGGCGAGAAATGTCTGGAAATCGGCGACTTGCAAATCAACGTCGTGCCGCGCTGGGACGGTTCAGCGCTTGTGCCCGGCGCATTGTTTGACGACGGCAACAACGTCGGTGTCGGGACGAATGCACCAGCGACGAAGCTAGATGTTTCGGGCACTGTGCGGTCATCGGCTGGCGGGTTTCAGTTTCCTGATGGAACAACGCAGACGACGGCAGTTACAGGCGGTGGAGGTGGCGTGCCGAGCGGTGCGATGATATTTACGAATTCGCCAATTCCGCCAGACGGATACTCGTTCTCAGGAATGACGATGACCACATCGAATTCTGATTCGTGGCGTGCTGCTGCAGCGGCTCCGATTGTCCGTGCGAATTTTGGTGCGGCAGAGGCAAATGGGGCGGTCTATCTGATTGGAGGTTTCAGTCCGACAACCAGCGGTTTTATTTCCGCAAACTACGAATACAACCCCGTAACCAACTCTTGGACAGAGCGTGCGCCGATGCCCTTACCTCGCGGTTGGGTTGGATGCGTTTCGCTCGATGGTCAGGTTTACGTCATCGGGGGTCAAGATTCGACACTGCTACTTGACCGGAACGAGCGATATGATTCGGCGACCAATACGTGGACTACCCTAACGCCAATGAGTATTGGGCGATCCGGCCTTGGCCTTGCCACAGTTTCAGGAAAGATATTTGCCTTGGGTGGAAGTGTGCCCTTTGAAGGAATCAGCGCAAGTGCAGAAGGATACGACCTTCTAACCGATTCATGGTTCCCACTTTCTCCATTGCCAGCTGCGCGCTACAGCTTCAGTACGGCAGTCCTAAACGGAAGGGTTTTTGTTTTCGGGGGCATTGACTCAAACGGTCAATACCAAGCATCCGTTTTTGAATACGACCCAGAACTCGACAATTGGACCACGCGACCAGACATGCCGAGCGCAAGAATTGGCACGGCAGCGTGTTCGGTTGAAAATAGAATATTCGTTGCCGGTGGAGCGATTTATTCGCCCCAATATGGAACAATTCCCGTAACCTCGATGGAGGAATTCGACCCATCTTTAGACACTTGGGTTGGTAGACCAGACATGCCATTTGGGAGCCAATTTCTCGGAATGGCGTTTGCAAACGATTCTTTGTTTGTGTTTTCGAGTCTTTATTCATCCAGCGTGAGCGCAACCGTCAGATATTCTCCACCCGTCTACTTTTACGCACACACCAAGAACTGAGGAATAAATGAATCGAAGCTCTCATCGTAATGTATCGACTATTGCATTAGTTTTCTTTATGACTGCTTTGGCGACTGCTCAAACTGTCATCATTCGTAACTCGTCGAGTGTGAACGGCAGCGGTGTGATTGCTTCTGATCGGCACGCAATTACTGGCGCATTCGGCGAAGGCATTGTCGGTTCTTCCACGTCCGAGCATCACGAACTCACCTGGGGTTTCTTTGCCTTCGTCGGACAACCATGCGCCACGAGCGCGGTCTGCATCGATGACAGCGTTTGCACTTTCGACAACTGCACGGACACATTGTGCGCGTACTCGCCTGTTCGCTACGGCGACGTGAACGGAAGCGGAGCATCAGGTGGCGCGACTATTCCCAACCTTGATGATATCCTTTGCGTGCTGCAAGGGTTCAGCAACGTCGGTGCGTGCATGAACGGCGACATCGCGCCCCCATGTACCGGTAATGGCCAAATCGACCTTGATGATATTCTGTCGGTCCTAGCTGCCTTCTCAGGCGCGGACCCGTGCGAATGCTCGCGGTGAATCGCCTTAGGCTTCATTTTGGATGTTAAGTATGGATAAAGTACAGGAAACGATCGCTAACGGCGACAGTCGAATCAAGACAGTTTCGCTAACTTTCATGTTTGCGATCATCGCAATTGTTGGTTTCCGCGAGTGCTATATCAGGTATGACAATGCGCCGAACCTGAACGCTGCGCTCTCTGCATTGAAATGGCAATTGATAATAGGCGCGACTGTCGGGCTGTTCCTTGGGGTTATCGTAGTTTCGATAGCACTCGCTAACGAGAACAACCGGAGATTCCTATTGGCCGCGCCATTTCTACTCCTTTTTCACATGCTGTACGCCCCCGCTCTGCTTCTTGGAGCAAAAATTGCTCTAGTTGCGATGTGGCATTGGTCGTTTGGGTATATGTCGAACACTTTGCCAAAGAGTTGGTTTCAGATTGTTGGTGTCATAATACTCGGCATAACCGTGGCGCTTTTGTTCTTGTTTCGCCTGAAGGCTCGCGCCTGTTACGGCGTTACGGAAGTTCTATTTGCAGCCTATGTCGGCTGGGTACAGCTTTCGCAAGTTGGTGCAGAAAGTTTCAATTTCGCAAAGTCAATTTCACTTGCGCCTGTGCTTCTTTCGGGTTGTATTTACCTGGCTGTTCGTGGTTGCGATAACATCCATCAAGGCTATGAAGTCGATAAGTTACTTGAGCGAGTACTTAACATTCCAAGGAACATCATAACGAAGCGATTCGGTCCTCGTGTGGCCTCAACGGCTTGAACATCTTCAAGTTTCATTTCAACGCGATTGGAATGCGCGTACACTTACGTTTCGCTTCCTCGATTTGCATAAGCGTGTTAGATTGCCTTTTGGGTAGGCGACAACACGGCCAAGTTGTCGCTTTGCGCTGGCCGGTGTCGTGCGTGCGGAATCCCGCGCGGCACTGACCAGCGGCTCGTGTTTGGATTCCGACCATGCCTGAGCCTGACGGTTCTCGCGCGCACATTGCGTGGAAGATTCGACAATCGCTAATCAAACCCGCGAATCAATTCTTTTTCCGACTTGCGATCCTTGACTGGGAATTGCGACGAGAAACCGACGCCAACGGTATCCGCATCATTCCGTCGATCGACGATGACCAGTTTCCGGGCGATCGCGACAGACCACTAACCCTAGTCGAGAAGTTCATTGTCTTGGCTGCCGCGCATGAAGTGATTTGCCCTGAGCATGGTTTTGAACCGGTCAATCTGTATCCCGGCAATTCGTTCGGCGTTGTGCTCGACGAAGCGAAGCGGCTCGCGAATGACCCTCGATACCGAAGCGTTTACGAAGCACTATTGGACGAAATCACGTTATCCTTTGCCCGCTCCGATGACCTGCGGACCGCGTTCTCGCAACGGAGCAAGTACCCGTTGGAATTGCTTCTCCTTTTGTGCAGACTCGCCAACGAACCGGCGGGCTACGTTCACGTTGTCGACTCGTTCAAAACTGCATCGCTCGCCAGCGTATTGACGGTGTGCGTGAAAGATTGCCTCATTGAGCGAACCACATGGGACCTAACCCAACCGGTCAAGCCCATGACTCACGCGATTTGGCTTACCGGGCCTGCCGCAATGTATGCGTCATCGGAACAAATCCTAAGCAACCTTGATGCCGAATCTCGGCAGGGGCGGTCGTTACTGATACGGATCAACGGAAATGGGCAAACTGAGTTAGCGCGTATACGCTTCGACGCGGCTGCATTGATTGACCAATTCGTGAGCGTCGAACTACCGAAGGAAACCCAAGAGAGCCGATCGCGAAGAACTCGTCACTCAATGAGGGGCCGACCAAAAGTGACGAATGCGAATAGAGACGCAAAAATCTATGATGCGTGGATTAAGAATCATTATGCGACTTATGAGGAAGGCGCTCGGGAATTGCAGGATGGCTTTCCTGAACTGACCGAGAAGGAACTCAAACTCATCGTCAACCGCGAGCAAAAACGTAGAAAACCCTGACGGAATAAATAGGGCCAAATCTAGTCATTTATTCCGTCGAGATTTTTTCATCCCCATTCATTGCCTCGCAAGGCCATGTTTTTACCTGCAAACTGACGGAACAAATCGCATTTTTTCCGTCGTGAATTATTCCGTCCGTCCTGCGCAGACAATCTGCCTTCATGGATAAGCAAACGATTCTCGAAATCTTGGGCGAATCAAAGTCGCTCTTCGGGACCGTGAAAACGGTCGGACAACTCTACGGCGTCAGCGAGCGCCACGTCTGGGCGATGCACGCCGCTGGACGATTGCCCGAACCATATCGGCTGGGCCGTTGCGTTCGATGGCGGCTCGATGAGCTAATGGACTTCATCGAATCACGCGCACGCACCCGCGACGAATGGAAGCAAATCAAGGCGACTCGCGATAGAGGGTCACGCAATGGCACCCGATAGACTTTTCAAGAAAGGCATGAAACTGCAATGAACCTACAAGGGATTGGCTCGCGCCCGGACCCTGAATCCGAGCGCAAGCCTAAGAAAACTGGCACCAATTTTCTACCACCCAAGTTTCGGTCACGCAACTGCGATGGTTTCAGCTGCGCCTTCTGCGGAGCGTTCTTCGACTGGTCCGAACATACCGGGTCGACGGGCCGGATGCGTTTTTGTTACGACTGCATCTGCATCATGGACCTCATATCGGTGCAACCACCAGCATGACACCCATCGAACTCGTCCTATCGAGACTTCCGTCTGCGAAGAAAAAACGCAACGGGTATGAGGCACAATGCCCGGCACACGAAGATAACCGCGCAAGTCTGAGTGCAGCCGAAGGCGACGACGGTTGTGTGCTGCTCAATTGCTTCGCCAACTGCGAAATCGAAGCCATTTGTAAGGCCATGAATCTGAAGGTCAGTGACCTGTTTCCGAAGAAAGAACGCGGCCATTCAGTTACGGCGAGGACCAGAACAATGAAGGAAAAGGACCTTGGGCCCATTGTCACGGCCTACGATTACCGAAACGCCGAAGGTCAGCTTGTTTTTCAGGTTGTGCGGTACAAATCGAAGGACTTCAGGCAGCGTCGCCCCGATGGTAAAGGCAAGTGGATTTGGAATATGGACGGCGTGCAGCGGACCGTATACCAATTGCCGGAACTGCTCGCGGCCAGCGTCGATACCGTCGTGTACATCTGCGAAGGCGAAAAAGACGTGGACAATCTTCGCGCTCGCGGCTGCGTCGCGACTTGCAACCCCGGCGGCGCGGGAAAGTGGTCAATCGTCGATGATTCCCCCCTGCACAGTCGCATTGTCGTCATCATCGTCGACAACGATGATGCGGGCCGAAAGCATGGGCGCGACATTGCGAAGTCTTTGTTGGGCAAGGCGCGCGAGATTCGCATCATCGAACTGCCGGACGTTCCACACAAAGGCGACGTGAGCGATTATCTCGAAAAGCACACCATCGACGAACTTCATACGCTGGTCGCACAGGCGGAACAGATTACGGCGCTGGACGATTCGGACGACGCGGACGATGAAGCGTGGGTCGAAGATGATGAATCGAGACCGACGAGGCGCGGACCGTCGACAGCAACGGTCTTAGTCGGGTTGTCTGGGCGGGCCGAGTTGTTTCACAACGCCAACAGCGACGCATTCGCAACGATTCCCAAGAATGGGCACGTTGAGACGTACCCGGTTCGTAGCAAACGCTTCAAGTCGTGGCTGTTGGACCTTTATTACACGGACTCGCGCACGGCACCCAATTCGCAAGCGGTCCAGGATGCGTTGAGTACAATCGAAGCGCAGGCAATTCATGAAGGCCCGCAACACGAAACGCATGTTCGGCGGGCCGAAGTCGGCGGCGCAATTTACCTCGACCTATGCGACGCCGAGTATCGCATCGTGAAAGTCTCTGTTAACGGTTGGGAAGTGCTGGATAAAGCGCCGGTGAAGTTCATTCGTCGACCCGGCATGTTGCCGTTGCCGGTTCCTGAACGCGGTGGAAGCATCGCGCAGTTACGACCGTTCGTAAACATTCCCGACGACGCGGGTTTCATACTGGCCGTGGCGTGGTTGGTTGCCGCGGCGCGTCCATGCGGCCCCTATCCGATTCTCACTGTCAACGGCGAGCAGGGTAGCGCGAAGTCGACGACATGCCGTGCATTGCGAAGGCTAATTGACCCAAACGAAGCGGACCTACGATCACAACCGCGCGACGAACGCGACCTAGTAATTGCCGGTCGCAACAGCGCGGTTATTGGATTCGATAACCTGAGCAACATTCCGACCTGGCTGAGCGATGCACTCTGCCGCATCGCAACCGGCGGCGGATTCGGCACGCGCGAGTTATACACCAACGAAGAGGAAATCATCCTAAGCGTTCAACGGCCCATCATCGTCAACGGCATCGAAGAGCTTGCAACGCGCTCGGACCTGCTCGACCGCGCCATTCAATTGACGCTGCCGACGATAGACGAAGCAGACTACACGCCAGAATTGATTTTCTGGCGAGAATATGAGGCGAAACGTCCCTACATTCTTGGCGCAATTCTCGATGCGGTTGTGACGGCTCTACGCAACGTGGAAAGCATTCGACTCCCAGTGACGACGCGCATGGCTGACTTTTCGCAATGGGTCGTAGCTGCTGAACCGTCGTTACCGTGGACACCCGGAGCATTTATCGAAGCGTACACCGGCAACCGCGCGTCAGCGCACGAACTGGCGCTTGAAGCGTCGCCCGTGGCCTGCGTCTTACGAACGTGGATTGAAAATGAATCGATGGGAACGTGGACGGGAACCGCGACCGAATTGCTAGGTGCACTCGAAAAGATGCTTCCCCATGAAAATCAAAAGGCAGTTAAGCCGGAAGGCTGGCCGAAACGAAGCAATAAACTATCTGGCCACCTGGCGCGACTTGCACCGAACCTGCGGGCTGTCGGTATTCAGGTGGCTCGCGACCGCGACGACTCACGTAGCCGAACCAAGTCCATCACGATCAGCCGAACGAACGCGCAATCAACCGTCCGTAATCGTCCAACCGTCCAGAATCACGCTTCCGACGGCGCTGGCGCTAGTGGGTCTGGACTATACGCGGACGATAAACCAGCAGTTTCGGACGATTCGGATGTGACCGACTGGACGCACGCGGACGATGCGGACGGTCGTTTGCATTCCCATTCTGGCGGCTCGGTTTCGAGCGAAGTCGATGACGTGGAACGGGCGGAGCGTGAAGCGATTCAGGCTATCGAAGCCGAACTAGAGGCTAACAGTGGCGAATCTTAGCAAGCTGCATGAGGCACAGATTCTCGTTTGAACCCTTGACGTATATCGGTAGTATGATATCCTTAGGATAGAAATATGAGAAACCAAGACCATGACAATCGGCTGGCTGGGGCAATTCGTGCGGCGTTTACAGAAAGCAAACTGAGTATCAAGCGGCTCGCAATCGACGCCGGAATCCCCTACGCCAGCGCGTACAACCTGATTCACAAGAACACGGACCCGACGCTATCCACCGCGGCGCTTGTGTGCGACGTGCTGGGGCTGGAACTTCGACCAACGAAAAAAACGAGAAAAGCAAAGTAGGTGACGCATGGGAAACTTGTTCAAGACCGCTAGGTGTGAGGAATGGCAAGCGAAAATCAAGGTCGCACCGTATAAGCAGCGCACCGCGCGGTTTTGCACCGACAAGCGAGTATCGGAGTCGTGGAAGTTACTGCTTCAGGCTGCCGTTGATCGCCGCAACGCTGATGAACCTATCGACCGCGAAGCAATTGATAAACTGCCGCGTCGACTGCTTGAATCCTTCAAACTGGTTCTGAAAGCAGCTACCGAACGTCGGGCCGGGTATGAAAAACACGTCGACGAATACTCCGATGAGCTTGCCAGCGCTGGCCGATCGGCAATGTACGTTTACAACGTGCGAAAGTACCTCAAGCTAACAGCGACAGACTGCGGATGGAAAACTCTTGGCGACGTGAACCGCGACAAATTGAAACAGCATCTTGAAACGAAGCTGAGCAACGGTACAAGCTGTCGAACGCTGAACAACATACTTTCGATTCACAAGGCATTTTTCGTATGGTGCAACCAATTGCAACGCATGGATATCAACCCGTGCGATACAATCAAACGATTCGACGCGACTGCGACCCGACGCCGGATTCGCAGGGCTGCAAAACCCGATGAGGTTGCGAGATTACTGGCCATAGCCGGTCCGCGAGAATTGGTCTACCGCGTCGCGCTGGCAACGGGCTTGCGACGGCTCGAATTACGCCGGTTGCAATGGCGCGACGTTCAGCTTGGCAACAATAGACCGTGTTTGACTCTGCGGGCGGAAGCGACGAAATCGAAGCGTGGGGACGTGCTGCCACTGACTTCCGACATTGCCCTACGACTACAGTTTGCCCGACCGGCAGACGCGAATCCGCACGACATAGTTTTCCGATACGTGCCTTCGCACGATACTTGGCTGGCCGACGTAAAACGCGCGGGACTCGATTACAAGGCGGCTGACGGAACCATTCTCGGATTTCACAGCTTGCGAGCGACGTTCATTTCCGAGTTGCAAAGGGCCGGGCTGTCACCGCAAGTCGTGATGCAATTAGCGCGGCACACCGATTATCGCCTCACCAACAGCAGCTATACCGACAAGCGATTCATCGACGTGTTCGCAGGGGTTGAAGTTTTGCCAAATTACCCTGTGACACCAGAAATGGCGGTTGCCATACGGACCGGGACCGACAATCAAACCGTTTCCAAGGCACGCGAAACCGACCAAATGGACAGCGCGACCAAATGCGCGACCAAAAAATGCTCGGATGCTCTCAGTGTGTTGCCTGAACTCGCAAGTCAGACAGCTATGGTTGGCATACATGCGGGCATTTCGGAAATGACGCAATCAGCTATCGGCTATGGGAAAAACGCGGTTTTTAGCCAAGGGTCTGACTTCGATGACGACATGCTGGTGACTGCGGGAGAAACTCCCCGAGTGTAACCGTCTCGAACTTTGGCTACATTCTGGTATGAAGGTCACATTGTCCTAACCTGTTAACCGTTAAAGCGTCACAACAACATACTCAAGCTTCAGACGACGGAAAAAGAATCAACGATAATCCAGCGCGATATCACGGTTGTAGGTTCGCTTACAACAGCGCTATCGTTTTGCGATTTGACGACGATATTGGGCAACGGTGCCTCCTACAACAAGAATTGTGGCTGTGACCAATATCAAGCCCAATGTCGACATGGTTGGAATTGGAGGTCCTTGTTCCGCGATCCGAACAACCCGGGCCTCCGAAGGAATGTCATCTACCATAGCAAAGACCATGTAATAGCCGAGCGGCAACAAGCTCGGATCCGTGGGCAAGGTGGCCGTCACGGTCGAATTCGATTGCTCGAATGGAAGCACAAGACGACGAGGAATGCCGCCGTCCACCCAGTGGGTGGTCGTTTGCATCCCCATCAACACTACGCTCGTAATCTGAGTCGCGGGCGTGACTTCAAGCAAAAGCTGGCTTCCCCGCGATGGCGAAGTTGAAGAAAGCGACGTGATCTCGGGTCGAACGCCTCGAAACAAGTACGGAGGCGAGAAGGCTTCAATGTCGTTCGATGTGGGTCCGACCTGAAACTTGATTCGCGTGCCGCCGGTCGTCACGACGCGACCATCAGGAACGAGCAGCGTTACCGCGTGGTACTCCCGGAACCAATTCATATCCGCCATTCGCCGCCACGAATTCGTGGTCGGCTCGTAAAGGTCTGTCCACTTCACAATGCCCAGCGAATTCGGCACAGGAGATGGGATTGCCTCGGTTTCGCCCCCGCCCACAAACACGCGACCGTCGGGAAGTTGGACGACTTCAGTTTGCAAACGGACCAAGCCAGGATTCGATGTAAGGCTCCAGGTTTTCGTTGTAGGATCGTAGATTTCACCCATCACCGTGTTATTGTTCGGGCCTTTCAGCACGCCGATCGCAAGAACGCGACCGTCATCGAGCACAACAATCGAATGGTCGCTATGACCCGGCCAACTACGATTCGGCTGATTGAAGTTGCCGGTCAGCCGCCATTGGCCGCTTGTAGGGTTGTAGAGCTGCGGTGGGGACCACGTGATAAGAACTTCGCCGGTGTACAGAAGGGCCGAGGGCGGAAACTCGGCCGGGTTCAGCATTGATCCGGTATAGCTCCATGTTTCAGAGGTCAAATCGAATCGTTCGGCGGTAGCTGTCCGCGCAGCGTTGCAACATTGGCCGCCGCCCATGACGAGAAACGAGCCATCAGCCAACCGGGCCATGCCAGGGTACCAACGGCCAAGAGGATGTTGCAGATCGGCCAGTTGTTCCCACGCATCGCTTGCCGGAGCGTATTTTTTTACCCAGCGCACGGCATTGACGAATTCACCAGGCGCATCACCGTCTTGTCCACCCGCAAAAATAACCGTACCGTCAGGGAGCAAACTTCCGTTCATGCACCCTGATTCCAAGTTTGATCCTGATGGAAAGGACTTCGTTCCTGTAACCGGGTCAAACATAATCGGGTCGTCGGTGTCGTGACAATAGAAGATCTCTCCGCCTGGTAAGAGTACCGCGATATCCGTGGCATCAAGCACCTCAGGCGACGTATCACCGATGACGCTCCACTGACCTGCGTGGAGCTCCGGTCCGATCGAAAAACTACGCGTGAGATCCCCGCCTACGACTTGGACGACTTGCTCAACGTACTCGAATCGAAGCGCGGCGCAGCCGAGTTGGTACGTTCCGTTTGGCACGTTGCCAAAGGTGTAAGCGCCAAGGCTGTTGGAACGAGTCTCGCGAAAAAAAGAGAGGGACGGAGTGAAAAGCGTCATTCTCGAATTGGCGACCGGTTGACCAGGCGAGGCCGATTGTTGCACTTGGCCGGATATGGTTGCTGCCAAGGAGATGTTGATCGTGGCAAGGACCGCGGCGAAGCAAACGGCTCCCTTTGCTTTCCAATTCAAGCGAAATCTCATATCAGTCCGTCTCGCATCAATCGAATCACAATCCTACCGCCAACGGCACGAGTACTTCAACGGTGCGTTGACTTCCGGAAAGTCAGCTGCCTTTTCAGAGCAGCATTGCCGCCAGCACCTCGCGTGCCAAGTCCACAAGGAAGTCGCTGACGTTGTTGCGGACCTCATTCGGGAAACCAGTACCAGAACTGGTCGTCCCGATACATCCGCTGACACTCAACAAGCCGAGCAAGCATACGAAGACTCGCATGCTCAAGATGCGTCTCGAAATATTCATTAGCGGATCTCCACACAATCTTGAGCGACGGATCAAGGCGTCGGTGCCTCAGCCAACTCCGGCACTTGGCCGGCGACCTGCCGTTCGAGGCTTGCCGCACCGATGAACAAATCGCGAACGGCGGCCGCGAAGGCGAGTCGTGTTTGAATCAGCGACTCTTGAGCCAGCAAAACGGTAAGGATCGACTCGCGCCCAGTCTGGTACGCGATCCGCGCGAGTTCCAAATTCGCTTCCTGAAGGGGCACAAGTGTTTCGTGGTACAACCGTGTTCGGTCTTCTGCAAGCTTGCGCTGTATAAACGCCGCTCGAACCCCCTCCGCCACGCGTTGCTCCAGTTCTTCGTAACGCTGTTGCAGTTCCCTGGCACGGAACTGAGCCTTCGCGATCTGTGCCTGGTTCTGATCGAAGATCGGCAGCGGGATTTCGATCGAAGGACCAAGTATGAAATCAATTTCCTGTGAACGCTCTTGGCGGCGCTCCGAAGCGGATTGAATTTCAGGGGCGGTCAGTGTTCCCGATGCGATGGACGCGCGAGCCGTGTCCGCGAGAACATCTCGATCCGGAGAGGCCCGGCGCTCAAATCGTTCGCCTGAAATGCCGAAGCTCAGGCTAGGAATGACTCGACGCCGTTGCTGCTCGAATTCCGCGACTGCCGCTTCCACTTCCCAACGCGCTGCCTGAACGTCCAGACGTTGAAGCAGGGCGACTTCGACCAGTTGCGACTCAGCGATCGACAGTCTCGCCGACGGCGCCACTGATGGCGGCAACTCCGGAGACCAATCATCCGGCGCCCGCGAAACGCCCATCAAGCGCAGTAACGTGCGTTGCGTCAATCGAAAATCAGCGCGCAATTGCAAAAGCTCGTTCTCAGCCTCCACATAACGGGCGCGAACCAGATTGACATCAAGCTGCGTTGTATCTCCTGCCCGAAATCGGGCTTGGGCAATCTCCATTGACTCCTGCAAAACGCGAAGGTTCTGTTCTTGCAGATCGATGGCTATGGCTTGGTATTGCAAAGCGTAGTAATTGCTCTTTACATCTGCCAGCAGCGCAATCGCGGTGTCCACGAAAGACAATATCCGCTGCTGGACGATGGCTTGTGCCGCTCGTTTGCGGGACGGTATGAGCCAAAGATCAGCAATATCTTTGGAGAGTCCAAATGCGATGTTCGCAAGCCCTCCCCCTTCCGGAAAACCGGTCATGATCGAAAGGGTTGGGTTGGAAAGAAGTCCGGCCTGCACCAAGTCCGCCTTCGCCTGCCCGATCACTTCGAGATCGGCGCGCAAAGCGCGATTGTTCGACAAGGACAATTTAACAACCGTGTCGAGTGCAACGCGGCTATCCTCGCCGGGAACAAGCTCGCCAAGTTCAGGCGGGGCAGTCCAGTTTGTGCTGACTCCTGTTGCGCTCGCCATGGCCTCATCAGCCGCCCGAAGCTCCATTTTATGATCCACCGTGGCGCAGGAACTCAGCGCGGCGAGTAATGGCCCGCAAGTCCAGACCACGGTTCTTTTACGCTCACCGATCATCTTGGCGCCCTCAAGTGCCACAGGCCCACGAATCCTCAATGCAATGAAATCAGTGTCCTCCGTGACCGTGCCCGCTCTTCTCGCCAGCAGGTTCCTTGCTGGGTTCCTTGAACTCGAAGTCAAAGTTCTGTGGCTTCTGTCCGTTCTTGAGGTCGATCAAGACCTTGATCCCGACTGGCAGCTTGATAGACGCATCAATCTTGGCGAGTAGAAACGCTTTTCCTGGCTCAACACCCATCGTGAAGGGTTTAGCCTGATCAGCGCCGTCCATCCACGTAGAACTTTTTTGAATCCATGCCTTGCCCTCTGCGGTGAACTTCTCGGCAGTGATCGGCTTGGTATATTCGTCGTAGAAGTAGACCCGAAACTCGTTCTCAGCCGAAAGAGTCCCTTCCAAGTGATGCTTGTTATCGGAGGCCATGAAGAACCAGCCGCCGTGCTTGGCTTCGTGGTCGGTGTGCGCCTTCACGTCTTGTATGTCCATCCCGCACTTCGGACAATTGCCGGGTTTGTCATAGGTCTTCTCACCTTCGCACTTCATGGGACACTGATACACCTTGGGGACATATTTCTGGAACGTTTCGGTGATCTTGACCATCTCGTCGTATACCTTTTTCGTGCCTGCCAAGTCGCCGGAGTCTCCGGCCTTGTCGATGGCATCAAACTTTGCGGCCAGGTCCTTTCCGGCCAGGTTTACGTCTTTCACAGCTTCCTTCGGAACACCGGAGCCATCCTTCAGCGCCAGTTGACCGATGACTTTGGCGACTGTCTGAATTACTTCCGCTTCTGCATGCACTTTGGCTAGTTGCTTGGACGACATCAACGCCGAGATCTCATGAAGTCGATGTTCAATTTCACTCACCGCGTCCGGATAGGTCGTGGGCATCTTGAACTCCACGGGCTTGCCGTGGTCATGCCCCGGTTCTCCGTGCTTATGCTGCGCCCTTGCTAACGGCGCCAGGCCAATCAACAACACGGCCGCCAAACTCACTCGCATCCAATTTGTCATTGTCTATTCTCCTTTTCAATGCGATGCCTCAGGCATCTTGTCACGACCTATGAACATCATCGAGAGGCGCGACGGCGCCTCGTTGCACACTAATGTTGCACAGCCACGCTCATTCCGGGCGACGACTGTTGTCCATCCGAACCGCAGAAAGTTGCGTGCTTGGACTCGGCCACACGCAATTCAGCCACGAGTCTCTCCGACGCTTTCCTCCCAAACCGCAGAAAAACCGTGGGCGTGATAAAAAAATCCAGCAACGTCGTCGTCACCATGCCTCCTACGACCACGAGTCCGACTGGGTAAAGAATCTCTTTCCCCGGCTGACCGGCTGCCAAGATAAGTGGGATTAGTCCCAACCACGTCGTAAGCGCCGTCATCAGAACTGGAGCTACACGCTCCTCACTACCTCGAACGACCATGTCGCGCCCGAAAGGCATTCCTTCGTGCGTCATGAGATGAATGTAATGGCTGATCATCATGATTCCGTTGCGCGCCGCGATCCCGCAAAGGCTGATGAACCCCACGAGGCTCGCCACGCTGAAGGTCTCACCCGCAAGCCACAGAGCCGCCGTGCTGCCGATGAAGGCAAACGGAATGTTGAGCATGACCTGAACGACCATTTGCACGGAGCGAAAATGCGAATAGAGAACCGCAAACATGGCGACCAAAGACATGGACCCGAGAATCATGATCAACCGCGTGGCCGATTGTTGAGCCTCAAACTGACCACCTATGCTCAGCGCATAGCCCGCTGGGATTTTCTCTGGTGGAAGGTCCATCGCTAACGAGCGTTGAATCTCCGCGACTGTGCTTCCGAGGTCCCGACCCTGAACGTTTGCGGAAACGACGATGCGTCGCTGCACGTTTTCCCGGCTGATTTGGTTGGGGCCAGGAGTCTCGGTGATTCCAGCAACATCGGACAGCAGAACCACGGCTCCCGTCGGAGAAATCAACCGTACATCGTTGAGCCGACGGATGTCATTGCGAATCGATTCCTCCAACATCAGGATCAGGTCATAGGACTTCAGCCCGTCCAGAACTTGCGAGACAACCTTTCCCTTCAGCGCCGTTTCCAGTGTTTGCACCAGCTCGGCCGGCTGGAACCCGACGCGCGCCGTCGCTTCGCGCTTGACGCGAATTCGTACCTGGGGAACCAGCACCTGCTTTTCGATCTGGAGATCAACGACGCCCGCAATGCCGTTCATGGCCGCGTTCGCCTGTTCCGCCAGATTGCGAAGCGCGTTCAGGTCATGGCCCGTGATTTTGACCGCAATCTGTGCACGAACACCGGACAACAGATGGTCGATTCGGTGGCTGATGGGCTGCCCGACGGCGATGGCCACACCGGGCAGGGTCTCCAGCTTCTCCCGAATCTCTGCCAGCACAGCTTCCTTATTCCGAACGAAATCCGGCGCCGTTCTTCCGTCTACGGTGACCTGTTTTTCTCGCGCATGCGCTTCTTTGGCGGTCCAGAAATCGACGTCCAATTCCGAGTAATGAACCCCCTCGGCGTGTTCGTCTTGTTCCGCGCGCCCCGTCCGCCGCCCAGTGGATTTGACCTCCGGAATGGTGAGGACAAGTTCTTCCGCTTTGGCGCCCAATCGATCGGATTCAGCTAGCGAAATGCCAGGGTCGGCAAATACGTTGATGGTCGCGGTTCCCTCGTTGAATGCCGGAAGAAACTCCCGCCCGAGCATCGCAACGAGAACAAATCCCACGCCAATCAAGGCGCCGCCCAGCCCGATCATGGTCCACGGTCGCGGCAGTGATAGCGCATACATACCCCGCGCCATACGCTTGCAAACACGCAGCAAGAGCCCGTCCTTTTCTTCGGCCATGCGTTTCATGTTCGGCAGGAGGTAGAAGCACATGGCGGGCGTGACGGTCAACGAAACAATAAGTGACGCGAGGATGCTTACGATGTAAGCCGTCGCCAGCGGCCGGAACATGCGCCCTTCGATTCCGGACAAAGCAAACAACGGTAGAAAAACCAGAAGGACAACAACGGTTCCAAATACGATTGAGCCACGCACTTCGATCGATGCGTCGAACACTACATCAAGAGCCGCTCGCGGGTTGGGCAAATGCCGATTCTCACGCAAGCGCCGAAAGACGTTCTCAACGTCAACAATGGAATCATCCACCAACTCGCCGATGGCAACGGCAATGCCTCCGAGCGTCATCGTATTGATCGTTTGGCCGAAGAGCTTGAACACCAGTGCGGTGATCAGCAGCGAGAGAGGCAGTGCTGTGAGCGTGATAAGCGCCGTTCGCACGTTCCAGAGGAAGAGAATCAGTACGATCGACACCAGAATAGCCCCTTCCAGGAGGCTTTCGGTGACGTTGTTGATCGCGTTTTCGATGAAATGCGCCTGCCGGAACAAGTCGGCGTTGATCACCAGGTCTTTGGGCAGTGTGGGGCGAAGCCCGGCGATGGTCTGATCAATTCGGTCGGTAAGGCTGCGGGTATCCGCTCCCGGCTGCTTTTGAATAGCCATAATCACCGCGGGACGTCCGTTCATCGAGCCGTCGCCGCGTTTGATTGGCGCGCCGCCTTCGCGCACGCTGGCAACGTCTCTTACCAATACGGGTCGGGTCACACCCTCGTTGGTGCGCGTCGCAACCAAGGAGGTTTCGACATCCGCAACCGTGGCAACACGCCCGAGATTTCGGACGACGAACTCTTGGCTTCCCGCGACGATGAATCCTCCACCCGAGTTCTCATTGGCCTTCGACAGGGCTTCTTCCAAGTCCGTCAGCGTTAGCTCAAAACGACGAAGCTTGTCCGGATCCGCCAGCACCTGGAATTGGCGAACCTGTCCTCCCATCACTGTGACTTGCGCGATGCCCGCAACTGAAAGTATGGCCGGCCTGATCGTCCAGTCCGCCAGTGAGCGTACATCCATCGAAGACAGGGCGTCGCTTCGCAGTCCGATGAGCATGATCTCGCCCATGATGGAACTCACGGGTCCCATGATGGGAACAACTTCCTGCGGGAGTTTCTCCGCGACCTGATTGAGTCGCTCCTGCACGACCTGGCGGTCGTATCGAATGTCTGTACCCCACGCGAACTCAACGTAGACAACGGATAACCCCAATCCGGACGTACTGCGAACTCGCTCAACTCCGACGGCGCCGTTTAGCGCCGTTTCAAGGTGAAAGGTCACCTGCGATTCCACCTCTTCCGGTGCTAGACCCGGCGCTTCAGTCAGCACGGTCACAGTGGGCCGATTGAGATCGGGAAGCACGTCCGTCGGCAGCTGCGTTGCCGTGAACAAACCGTACGCAGCGAGCAGTACAGCTCCAGCCAGAACCAGTACGCGACTGTGAAGAGCGAATTTGATAACCGCGTTAAGCACGGATCACGATTTCCTTGTCGCAAGACATCGAAATCATTCTTGAGTCCTGGTTCCCTTGCTATTGCACAAAAAGCCCGATCGCGGCCATCACAGCCATTCCCACGTCTTCCACGAGGGTAAATTTGGTCATCGGGAGATTCAGCGCCGTTCCAAGGCATGCACATCGAATGGCGCTCTTGCTAAGCAATGCACGCAGCACTCCGATCGCGCCCACAAGCATGACGATCAACGTCACCCAATTTGTTGCCGTTGGAAACCAACCCGCAAGATAGGCCACTCCCAACCCCAATTCGACGAACGGGTAGACCAATCCCCATGGGGGCACTACGCGAGCCAAGATGTCATAGGAACGATAGGAGTCCGCAAACCCGTGCAAGTCCAGAAATTTGAAAAACGAGAACACGATGAAAAAGCCGCCCATGAAGTGCATCATCAGAAAGGCGACGCTGAAATCACGATGCACCCATGCGAACAGCAGAACGATGCCCAGCAGATACCCAACGATCAACACCAACGGATATAGACTTTCTTTGGGTGCAGCAGCTTCGTGGAAAGTATTTGAGCCTATTTCCTTTGTAACGTTGTCGTTGGCGTGAAGCCTGTAATCACCTACGCGCTCGACCGCGTGTTGCAATTCAGCGAGCGGAATATGACGTTCCATGCTCACTCGCGCCTTCGGGGGGTTCAAACTGACTTCCGCCGCGTTTACACCTGAGACAGTCCGCAAGGCCCGCGAAATCTTGTCCACACAGCTTTCGCAGTGCATTCCTTCTGTAGTGAAATCATGGTTCATAATGGATACCTGATTACGAATTGCTTGGGCGCACTCGGCCGAGACCTCGCTACTTCGGTGCCGTAGCTCCTGCAGTGATCGTCGCAGCCGCGAGCGTTGTCGGTTTTGGGCGCAGTTGGGTCAGAGAGTACGCGCCTTGGGAAACCACGACGTCGCCCGGCGCCAGCCCGGAAAGCACTTCAACAACCTGATCGTTGGAAAGTCCGGGAGCAATGTCCTGCTTCTGGAAGACATCGCCGTTCTTGGTGAACACGAAATGGACGGGACCGTCCTGAATCACCGACGAAGCAGGAACAACAACAGCGGATATCTCCTCGCGCAGAACGATAGCAAGGTCCGTGAACATTCCACCTCGGAGCATGCCCTCCGAATTGGGTGTTTCGATTAACACATGAGCCGTTCGCTTGATTTCGTCGAGGACCGGACTAATAAACTTGACCGACCCTTGGATGACGCGACTTGACTCGGCATCAGGTCGAACGCGAACTATGTCTGATTGCCGTGCTGCTACGCGTGAAATCAGGGACTCCGGTAACTCACCCTCGATCTGCACAACCGAATAGTCCGCCACTTCCAGCAGGGTCTCGCCTGCTGCCGTCCAGTGGCCGGGACGTGTCGAGCGTACGACAACTACTCCGTCTGCGGGAGCAAGCAAGCGTACCATGCTGATCGAATGTTCGTTAACGGATTGTGCCAGCCAGCTTTCCTGCGCGGGCTCGACGTTGGCGATAGCAAACAATGCGTCACGCGACAGCCGCAATGCATCGGCCTGGATCTTGAGCGCCTGAGTCTCCTTTATTGCAACCTCCAGGTCCACGACTTTGAGCTTTGATTCCCCGCGAGCTCTTAGCGCAGCGGTGCGGCGTTCTCCCAACACATTGAGCGGAACCGCGTTGGCGCCCGCCGCTTCGGATCGTTGAAGTTCCGCTTCGGCAAGCTTTGCGGTTTCGTCGCTATTCTCCACCTCGACGCGTAACTGCTGCATACGCCCTTCGCTGCGGACAATCTCTGTCTGTAGCTTTTGATATTCGGCCTCCAGCTTGCGCACTTCATAAATATTGCGGGCCAGCTCCGGCGAGTCGATCTCGATCAGCAAGTCGCCTTTTTGAACGCGGTCACCCACCTGCACGCGAACCGTTAGGATCTTGCCCGCTGTACGCGTGGCGATCGTCCAATGCCGATCGGGCGCTGCACGCACGATTCCCGATATACTCAAAGTCTCCTCGATTGCCCCGAAATCAACCTCAGTTGTTTTCAGCCCGATGTGTGCCGCGGTTTCAGGTGAAACGACACGAGGAGAATCGAGATCGTAAGGTCCAATTTCGGCACCACCGTGGCCCTCGTGCCCACGAACCAACCCGGTCATGGTCAGCGCGAGGGCTCCAAAGCCCATCACGCGTCGTCGTTGTTCGAATCGCATCATGCCAACTCCTGCCCGAGCACCATTTCAGGCTGCAATGACCCCATTGCTGCCTCAATCCGCAGCTCGGCCTAACATTGGATGCGCACGCTCCGCAATCTCTTCCCCCCTCGACCGAAGATTCTTGGATTGCTCGGCGCGCAGATAGACCTGACCGATCCGTACGGTTTCTACGGTCTACGCCGGAGAGTATGATGCCCCAGCGTTTGACTTGGGTTTGAGCCTTTGGAATCGCAGCGCGATCGAAGATGAGATGATCGAACTTGAACTTGTCGAACGGTGTCGTCGCGGGGAGCGTTCAGCGCAGCACGAAATCTACATGCGTACCGTCGAGCGCTTGTACCGACTGGTCCTTCGCATCACCGGCAACCATGAGGATACAAATGAAGTCGTCCAAGAAGCTTACATTCAGGCGTTCACCCGTATCACTCAGTTCGATGGTCGCTCGTCGTTTGAAACCTGGCTACACCGCGTCACGATCAATCAAGCCTTACAAAACAGGCGACGTCGAGCACTACGAGATCGAGCGGCGGCCTCACTGAACGGCAGGAACAGTCGCCCCGCCGAACCACTTCCTGACCAACGAATGGACATTGAGAATTCACTGGCTCGGCTCCCGCAAGCCGATCGGGCCATGTTGATCCTTCGCTACCAGGAAGGCTTGGACTACGCGGCGATCGCGGATATCACGGGCAGTCCTCCGGGTACCGTGGCTTCACGCTTGAATCGGGCCCGTGAGCGAGTCCGAGAACTTCTTAAAGGAAGCTATGGCACGCCGGAAGAAAACTCCCGCGTCGTGCATCCAATGGGGAGGAGCGAACGCGGGGCGGCGCGGCCGGCCCAGCGTGAAACTGACTCATGAGCGATTGCAACTGCATTCAAGAACTTTTGGGTTCGTACCTCGACGGTGAAGCGGCACCAGGCACTTGCCGAGAGGTCGAGGGCCACCTGGCCTCCTGCCAAAGCTGTGCGCAGCAGCTCGATGAGCTTCGCGCCCTTGCCGCAGCGATTGGAGACCCCGTGCCCGCCGCGGTTCCTTCATGCTTATGGCAACAAATTGAAGATCGACTCGATCAATCGCCGAACGCAAGACGTCCTTTATTCGCCGTCTTGAGCCGTCGTCCCGGGTTCACCCTGGCCGCCAGCATCGCCGTTGTGATCGGTTTAGGCCTGTTTGCGATGCCGTTAATCCGTGACGGGGGCTCGCAAGTTCAAGCGGCAACCGTCGATTTCGGCAAGCTTTTGGATGCGCTTCAGACGGATGCTCGGGCTGCCTTTGAGCAATTTCTTGCCGATAACGATGCGAAAGAGACGACCCCGGCTGAAGCGATACGTTCTGCCCCGAAGCTAAACTTCGACCTTCCCGCGACGTTGCCCGGTGGGTTTGAACTCAAAGCCACGTACATCCTCGGTTTTGGTGAGTCGCCTGGTGTTGCGGCGCGATACGAACGGTCTGGGGAGTTTCTTGCGGCGTTGTTTCACCCCCCGGTACTGCGCGAAGACTTTGGCACACATAAAGACCGCTCCTGCGTCGTGGGCAAGCATCGAGGCCATAGCGTGCCCGTCGGGGCATGGTCGCTTGTCCACTTGACCGACCCTTCGACATGCCATTGTGTCTTGAGCCGGTTGAACGAGGACACCGAACTACCGGCCGTCATGGCCGCAGTTGCACCTCGTTCGGCCCCCATGACTGGCGAGCCGCACGACCATCATCACGACGGTCCGTGACCGTCTACTCAACAGGCGCGTGTTCTTGTAAGAGTCGAAAACCGATCTACCGCATGAATCTGACCTGCGTTTCAATCATCAGAAGAAAACGTCGCACTAACGCATCCAATAGATGAGAGCGCGCCGGCCGCTCAGCAGGCAGGCGATGTTCGCCAGATACGCCATGCGATCGCGGGGCGATCGACTCTGCCCGCGCGGTAGATGCCGCGTGGACATTGCTATCAAGATTGCGCTCAAGAGCAGGAGGTCTGCATGACGAACGTACCGGCTTCTTCCGAGGTATCGCCAGCTGCGTTCGTCTCAAAACGCAGTCCCAAGTGGACACGCGTCGTTCGAGTCTTGGTTGCTTTTACGTTGTTGGGACTCGCGTTCATGGTTGGCCGAGGCTTCACGCGTCAACAAGAGACGCAAAGCACCTCTTCCGTGCGGAAAAGTGGCCCAAACGCTCAGGAAAGCGAAGCGAAGTACTGGACCTGTTCCATGCATCCCCAAGTCAGGCTCGATAGGCCCGGCAACTGCCCGATTTGCGAGATGCCACTCATTCCTGCCGGCGCAGCCATGGGCGGCGGCGACGGCGTTCCAATACTCACGCTTTCCGAGCACGCGGTCGCGATGGCGAGTGTTGAGACGACGCCAGTTGTGCGTCGCGAACTCGGCCACGAAATCCGGGCGGTTGGCAAGATCCAGTACAACGAGTCGTCGTTTGCAACGATTACGGCGAGAGTGGACGGCTACGCCGAAAAGCTGTTCGTTAACTTCACTGGCGTAGACATCAAGGCCGGAGACCACCTGGCCGAGGTGTATAGTCCCCAACTCATCGTCGCGGAGGAAGAGCTCCTGCTCTCGCTCCGCGGGGGTGGCGCGGGCCAATCGGTCGAGCCATCCAGAATCAAGCTGCGGCGCTGGGGCCTAACGGATGAGCAGATCGATGAAGTAGTCAACACCAAAAAGATCACCGATCGAATCACGCTCTATTCTCCGATCGACGGCACGGTCATCGAGAAAATGATCGTGGAGAACAGCGCTTTCAAGGCCGGTGACGCTCTGTACCGGATCGCCAACCTCGAAACCGTGTGGTCCTACGTCGAAATCTACGAATTCGATCTAGCGTGGGTGCGCTATGGCCAACCGGTGGCGTTGACCGCCGAGGCGTACCCAGGCCGCACATTCCGCGGAATGGTTACCTTTGTGCAACCCATCGTTAACGAGTCAACGCGAACCGTCCGCGTACCTGTACACATCGAGAACAAGGATTATGCACTTAAGCCCGGCATGTATGTGAGCGCCATTGTCAATGCCACGCTCGGCCCGGACGGGCTCGCGGCCCCCACTGGCGTGGAGGGCAAGTTCTCATGCCCGATGCATCCGCAGGTGCTAATCGATGTTGCCGGTGCTTGCCCATTCTGTGGCATGCCGCTGGAACAGATTCCAAGGCCGCCCGCTCTCGCACAAACTGACGTGTCGCCGGGAAAAGCGGTGGCCCGATACATCTGCCCCATGAAGTGCGAAGGCGAAAAGACTTACGAGCAGCCGGGCAACTGCCCAGTTTGCAACATGAAGCTGAAGGAAACGCCCCCGGAGGAACTCCAGCCCGGAACCAAAGGCCGCGGCTTGCTCGCAGTTCCGGTAATGGCTGTCCTCGACAGCGGAACGCGGCGAATTGTCTATGTTGAGAAGGGTCTTGGCACTTTTGAACCCCGCGAAGTAACTGTGGGACCACGAAGTGGACAATCTTACCCCATTCTCGCCGGCCTGGAGGAGGGTGAGAAAGTCGTCGCGCGTGGTGGGTTCCTCATCGACAGCCAATTTCAGGTAACTGGTCATTCAAGCTTGTTCTATCCCGGTGGCCTACACGCCTCCATGGGCCATCAGCACGGTGCTGGTGGAGCTGAATCGCCAGCGCCTCCTAAGCCGCCAGCCACGAAACCGAGCGAGCCGGCTATAGCGCCCGTCGATCACAAACACTAAGCGGAGGACGCACACATGGTGAATGACGTCATTCGCTGGTGCATGAAGAATTCATTTCTCATGGTGCTGGCCATCGCCGGAATGTGCGGCGCGGGCTATTGGGCCATCACGCGCACGCCGGTGGATGCCATCCCGGACATCGGCGAGAAACAGGTCATCGTTTATGCCGATTGGCCGGGACGAAGCCCACAAGATGTCGATGATCAGGTCACATTCCCACTCACAACCAGTCTAACAGGCACACCAGGAGTAAAGGCCATTCGCTCGATGTCGGGCTTCGGCTTCTCGATGGTGTTCGTCATTTTCAAAGATGACGTGGATTACTACTGGGCCCGTTCGCGCGTCCTGGAACGGATGAATGTGGCCCAACAGCGCCTCCCCTCAGGAGTGGCGCCCATCCTGGGCCCGGACGCGACGGCGCTCGGGCAAGTGTACTGGTACACCGTCGAAGCCGAAGGCTTTGACCTGGCCGAGCTTCGGTCGGCCCAGGACTGGTACATCCGATATCAGCTCCAATCGGTCGAGGGCGTCAGCGAAGTCGCAAGCATCGGCGGCTTCGTGAAGCAGTACCAAATCGACTTGCACCCCGACAAGATGCGAGCACACCGGGTCACGGTGATGGACGTCTTTGAGGCCGTACGCAACAGCAACATCGACGTAGGCGCAAAGGTCATTGAGAAGAACGGCATCGAGTTCTTCATTCGCGGGGTAGGGTTCATCAAGACGGTCGAGGATCTAGAGAAGGTCGTCATCCGCGAAGAAGGCGGCACGCCCATCCACGTGCGCAATGTCGCGAGCGTCCAGCTCGGGCCGGACTTCCGCCGCGGGGCGCTGGACAAGGGCGGCGTGGAGGCTGTCGGCGGCGTGGTCCTCATGCGCTATGGCGAGAACCCACGAGCCGTCGTCGAGAGGGTCAAACAGAAAATAGCCCAGCTTGCGCCAGGCCTGCCAGCCAAGACGCTGGCTGACGGCCGCGTTTCGAAAATCAGCATCGTGCCGTTCTACGACCGCACGACCATCGTCGAGCAAACGATCGATACGCTCAAGGAGGCCCTCTTCGAAGAAGCGATCATCGCCAGCCTGGTCGTCCTCTTCTTTCTTATGCATTTTCGCACGACCATGACCGTTCTCCCCACGCTTCCCCTCGCGCTCGCCGGATCGTTCATCCTGATGTACCAATTCGGCATCGACAGCAACATCATGTCGCTCGCCGGCTTGGCAATCGCGATCGGCGATGTCGCCGACATGGGCATCATCATGACGGAGAACATTTATCGTCGCCTGGCTGGCGCGACGGAGGAGGAAAAGGAGGCCAAGGGGTACTTTGGAATTGTCCACGAAGGCGCTACCGAAGTCGGTGGGGCGATTCTCACGGCGGTGACGAATACCCTCGTCTCTTTCATTCCCGTTTTCTTTCTTACAGACCAAGAAGGCAAGATGTTTAGGCCGCTGGCTTTCACGAAGACATTCGCCATCGGCTCATCGGTTGTGCTGGCGGTCACCGTCGTTCCGTTCCTCTGCTACCTACTGTTTCGACCAGTCAAGTGGCGTCCATCGGTGACGCTGGCGGTCGCTGGCATCGTGGGTGTGCTTGCAATGTTCGCGACCCATCTAGCGTTCATGTGGGGACTCGGCGGCGGGCATGGCCGCGGCTGGATCGTTGCAGGAGCAGTGGGTCTAGGCGTCGCGCTCGCCGTGATTCGCATGACCCGCGAGAAGTTCCTACCACTAGAGCGAAACCCGGTTTCGCGCGCCATTGCGCGCGTGTACGTCCCGTCGCTACGGTGGATTCTTGACAACAAGAAGTCGTTCATGGTCGCGCCCCTGCTCATCCTGTTCGCGGGCCTTAGCGTTTGGCTCGGTATCCATCACACTTTCTACCCCGTAGAATGGGCCGTCAATCGCTTTGCACACGAAGAGGTATCGCCCGAGCTCAAGCGTTTGATGTATCTCGACCCGAGCGCCACGGCAACTCGTCCGATTCTGGAACTGGACCAACTTCGATGGCAGCGCGTGCGAGAATCCGACGGCTCCGAGCGCTCGCGCCTGCTGTGGCGAAGGCAGGACCCAGCCGAACGCGACGCGGAGTCGGCCGCCGGCCACATCGTGCTGAAAGAAGGAAAGATCCTCCCAGGGCTTGGCCGCGAATTCATGCCTCCACTGGACGAAGGATCGCTGTTGTACATGCCCTCACTGTTGCCCCAGGGATCGCTGTCACAAGCTGTAGAGGTGAACAGCAAGCAGGACCTTGCGATCGCTAGTGTGCCGGAGGTTGAAAGCGTGGTTGGCAAGATCGGGAGGGCCGAATCCGCCCTCGATCCCGCTCCCATCGGCATGATGGAGTCAATCGTAATTCTCAAGCCAGAAGCCGAGTGGCGGCGTGTACCGACCGAACGTGTGTTCTCCGACTGGCCCGGCTTCGTCAAAGCCCCATTGAGCTGGATCTGGCCTGAAGAAAGGCCCATTACCAAGCAAGAAATTCTCGCCGAACTCCAGGAACGGACCGCTATTCCCGGTGTTCTGCCAACTTGGCTTCAGCCCATTCAGACGCGACTCGTCATGCTCCAGACCGGTTTCCGCGCCATGATGGGCGTCAAAATTTTCGGCAGCGAACTGCGCGAAATCGAGAGCGTCGGTTTGCAGATCGAGCAACTACTGCGTGAAGTGCCTGGCGCGACCGACATTGTCGCCGACCGCATTGTGGGCAAGCCGTACATTCAAATCGAGATCGACCGCGATCGCATCGCGCGCTACGGAGTCAACATCAAAGATGTCCAGGACGTCATCGAGATGTCGCTGGGCGGGTTGAATCTGATGGAATCGGTCGAGGGCCGCGAACGCTATCCCATTCGCATCCGTCTCGCACGCGATTTCCGCGAAGACCTCGACGCCATACAGCGCATCAACGTCCCGTCGGCCGGCGGCGCACAAGTGCCACTCGCGCAGCTCGCGGACCTCAAGACCGTCCTGGGACCGCAGGAAATCAAAGGCGAGCGCGGCCTGTTGGTGGGCTACGTAACCATGAACACCCGCGATCGCGACGAGGTCTCGGTCGTGCAGGACGCGGAAGCACTTCTCCAGCAGGCTCTCAAGGACGGCAGCCTCAAGCTCCCGCCCGGCTACTATTGGGAGTGGTCCGGCCAGTTCGAGAACCAGGTCCGCGCAACCAAGCGCATGCAGATTCTGGTCCCCATCACCTTGGGCATCATGTTCGTGATGCTCTATCTGGGTTTCGCACGCTGGTGGATCGCGCCAATGATCTTCTTTGGTGTGCTGGTTTCCGCATCAGGCGGCTTCATCATGCTAGCCCTGTGGGGTGTAAACCTGTCCGTGGCCGTGTGGGTTGGATTCCTGGTGCTCTTCGGCGTTGTGGACGATGACGGTGTCGTCATCTCAACATACCTCGAAGGCGTCTTCAAGGACCGCGACTTCAAGTCGGTCGCCGAAATCCGCGTCGCGGTCATCGACGCTGGGCTCAAGCGCATCCGTCCGTGCCTCATGACCATTGCCACAACTGTCTTCGGCCTGATGCCCATCTTCTGGGCTACGGGTCGCGGGGCGGACGTGATGCAGCCGATGGCAATCCCGTCGGTAGGCGGCATGACTGTCAGTTTGATCACACTCTTCATCGTGCCGTGTGTGTTCTGCGCGATCGAGGAATGGAAATGGAGGCGCGCGATACGACTATCGGCGACACAATAATGCGACGGGGGCGTTCACGGCTGACCTTCGGCTGCGCAGGCGTTTGGAGCTGCTGCCCATGAGTCTTACATGCGATCATTGTCCTGAGGCACAGGACCTCACCCATGCTAGGCCAGCTTACCGGCGTGCGCTCGGCATCGTTGTTGTCCTTAATCTCGGAATGGGCATCGTCCAAATGCTCGGGGGCATACTTGGCGTCTCCCAAGCGCTCAAGGCCGATGCCCTCGACTTCCTCGGCGATGGGCTCATCACGCTGCTCGCGCTTCTCGCGATTTCGCGCGGGTCCTTGTGGCGTGCACGCGCCGCAATGCTGCAGGGCGTATTTCTCACGCTTCTCGCCATCGGAATCATAATCTCCGCTCTCTACAGGGCGTCCGAACAGAAGATGCCGCAAGCCGGCGTGATGAGTACGCTGGGCCTCGTGGCACTCGCAGCCAATGTAGTCTCCGCCTTGATCCTCATCCCGCATAGGCGAGGCGATGCCAACGTCCGAGCTGTGTGGCTCTTCAGCCGCAATGATGCCCTCGGCAACATCGCCGTGATCTTTTCGGGAGGTCTTGTATATTGGACTATGACACCTTGGCCGGACATTGTTACTGCCGTCATCATCGCAGGACTCTTCCTGAGTTCATCGGTTCAAATTCTCCAGACCGTGCGACAGGAACTGCGGTCCCTAAGCGATACAAGTCCAGCTTCTCGGCACGGCGGCGGAGGTACCAAGTGCCGGTGACTTCTACACGCCAGACTTGGCACGCGGCTCCTGCCAAACAGGTCATGAACCTGCTTGGCGTCCCGTCAGTGCGCGGGGGATTGAGCAGCTTAGAGGTCGCATCGCTACTCTCCGTAGTTGGGCCCAATGAGTTGACCGCCTCTGAGGGTCGTAAGATGGTGGAGGTACTTGCGGCACAGTTCACGAGCCTCATCATTTGGTTGCTTATTGCAGCAGCGCTAGTCTCAGCCTTCCTCGGGGAATGGGTCGATGCCGCAGTAATCGGCGCGATCGTCGTGGAAGTCGTTGATGCGGAACTTGCGTCGGCGCTGGGACGGGCCGTCGACCGAATGGCCCGTCAGGTCTACGATACGGTTCGGCGGTGTCGAGAACTACGGCCACAAAACGCTCGATCGGGTCCGTATGAAATATGAAGGAGGATTGTTATGAATCGAGTTCGATCGATAGTGGTCGGAGTGGATTTCACGCCCTGTTCTGCGGCGGCATTGAAACAGGCCACTCGCATCGCCGAATGGAATCGGGCTGACCTTCACGTCGTGCATGTGGTTGAAATGCTTGTCGCCCAGGAACTCACGCAAGTGGGGGAATTCACTCAATTGCAGGTAGACATTCACGACGGTCTTAGCAGGGACGCCCGTGCTGAGTGGGACGCATTTCGGAAGGAAATCCCCGGCGCCGAGAATCTCGATCTGCATTTGGAGATTGACCACCCGCTCGCTGCCATCTTGAGGCGCGTTCGGCAACACAATGCGGACTTGCTCATCCTGGGTTCCCACGGAATGAACCCAGACCGAGGAACCGGCACCTTGGCAACCGCCTGTGTCCGCAAGGCAATGACCAAAGTATTGCTCGTGCGTGACCCGCACACCGGCCCGTTTCAGCGCGTGATCGCCTGTGTGGACTTTTCGGATACATCTCGGATTGCGATTCAGCAGGCCGCGCGGATCGCGTTGCAGGACGGCGCTGTGCTAACCACGCTCCACGTATTTCAGGCACCGTGGAATCGGCTTCAGTACCGCGTGCTGACTTCCCAAGCCCCACCCGATTTTGAACGGAACTTTCGCGATCTACTGCGACGCAGGTTCGAAGAGTTTGTGCGAGGCGCCGAAGACGAGATTCAGCATCTGAACCCGTCCTGCGAAGTGTTCGATTCGTCGAATTACGGGGACGGCATCATTCAATACGCCAAGGATGTCGCGGCCGACCTAATCGTGCTCGGCACGCGCGGTGCCACGAACTTTCGTTACATGCTCTGGGGGAGCACGGCCGAGCGCGTCGTACGGAGCACGCCGTGTTCGATCCTGACAGTCAAGCCGCCGGGTTTCGAGTATCCACTCGGTGTGACAACAGACGCAGCGTTGCGGAACCCCTTGGGCGGTCCTTGATTCTCTTGTGACGCGCCGCGGGTCAGGATCCCCCACAATGCGCGAAAAGGAGGGGCAGTAGGCACCAGGTAAACGAAATTCCCTGGTCCGGTGGCCTGGAGAGTGCCAAAGATGACAACACAGTCGCTCGTTTGGGTCGGTTTTGTCCTCTTCATGCTGGGGATGCTGGCCCAGGATCTCTGCGTATTCCACCGCAGTGCCCACGTGGTGAGCGTAGAGACGCGAAACCTGCCTTGCGCCAAACGACAGCCAGCGGGGAGTTCGGACTTAGGACCACGCGACCGAGCCTTGGCAGACAAAGGGAACGATTCACATGTCAACCGTGATTTCGAAAATGGCGCCGGCGCACTCGCATCCGACAAGCTGGCACGAGCTCACGATCGATGCCATCTATTCACGGCTGAAGTCTGGGCCTTCGGGTTTGATTGAAGCGGAAGCGACAAAGCGGCTAGCCGAGTATGGCCTAAACGAATTGCAGTCGGCCGGGAGCGTTTTACCTTGGACGATACTGCTCCAACAATTCAAGAATGTACTAATCATCATCCTCCTAGCGGCCGTTGCGTTGTCGGGGTTTCTGGGGCACGGGGTCGAAGCCATCGCGATCGGCATAATCGTATTGTTTGCCGTACTGTTGGGTTTTGTTCAGGAATACCGCGCGGAGCGCGCGATCCAAGCGCTACGTCAAATGGCAGCACCTATGGCGACGGTCCTCCGCAATGGAAGGGACACCTCAATTCCCGCTCGCGACCTAGTACCAGGAGACGTGATCCTATTGTCGGCTGGCAATAAGGTGCCTGCCGACGGAAGACTCGTCGAGGCAGTCAATCTCCAGGTTGAGGAGGCGGTGCTCACCGGCGAATCAGTTGCAGTCGAAAAGCATACTGCGCCGATCGACAACCGCGATGCTGCAATCGGCGACCGAACAAATCTCGTCTACGCTGGGACAGCGGTAACCTATGGGCGCGGTGGTGCGGTCGTAGTTGCCACGGGAATGCAGACGGAGTTTGGCAAGATCGCTTGCATGTTGCATGGAGTTGAGAGCGGCAAGACACCGCTACAAGAAAACCTCGACAAGGTCGGCCGCTCGCTCGCAAAAGCAGGATTAGTTGTGGTTGTGCTCATTGTTGCCCTCGGCTTGTGGCGTGGCCAGCCCTTTATCGAGATGCTGATATTTGGAATCGCCTTGGCGGTGGCGGTCGTGCCGGAAGCTCTTCCCGCCGTGGTTACCATTTCGCTTGCCATAGGCGTTCAGAGAATGGTCAAACGCAACGCGCTCATGCGAAGGCTCGCCGCCGTAGAAACACTAGGTAGCACTTCCGTCATTTGCTCCGACAAGACCGGCACCTTAACCAAAGACGAGATGACGGTCCGCAAGATTGTCGTAGCGAATGAAGTGCTCTCTGTTTCCGGCGCCGGTTATGAGCCGGTCGGTCAGTTCACTTTCAATGGTCAAGAAGTCGAACCTTCTCCCGTACTGATGCGGCTGTTACAGGCTGCGACGCTCGTTTCAGATACGCACCTCGTCCGGATAGAACCGGAGGGTTATTGGCAGGTGAAAGGGGACCCGACCGAGGGAGCGATTGTGGTCGCTGCCGCCAAAGCGGGGCTTCGAAAAGAAGAACTCGATTCGCAGCTTCCCCGGTTCCACGAGATTCCTTTCACGTCCGAAACCAAGCGCATGACCACTGTCCATGATGGTCCTGCTGGCACGCTGGCCTGCTCTAAAGGTGCACCGGAAGTGATCCTGCGTGCTTGCACGCGCCAGGTGACGTTCGATGGCGACACGTCGCTCGATGCAGCCGGTCGCGAGCGGATTCTAGATTTGGCCCGGCGATTGGCGACCGATGCGCTTCGAGTTTTGGCCGTCGCCGACAAACGAGATGCGGGCGTTGACGATGCCGAACAAGACATGACGTTTCTCGGCTTAGTGGGCATGATTGACCCGCCGCGACCTGAGGCACAAGCGGCGATCGCGACGTGCGAATCCGCTGGAATCAAAGTTGTGATGATCACGGGTGACCACCCACTCACTGCTCAAGCCGTGGCCCGCGAATTAGGCGTGCTCAAGGATGGCAGGGTTCTTAGCGGTGCCGAACTTGAGGCCATGAGTGATAGTGAGTTTGAACGTGTCGTGCATCATATTGAAGTCTATGCCCGCGTTTCACCTGCTCATAAGTTGCGAGTTGTGACCGCCTTTCAAAAGAGTGGTCAGATCGTGGCCATGACAGGCGACGGCGTGAACGACGCGCCTGCACTTAAGAAAGCGGATATTGGCATTGCGATGGGGATTTCTGGGACAGACGTAACCCGCGAAGCCGCGGCGATGACTCTGATCGATGACAACTTTGCATCTATTGTGGCGGCCGTCGAAGAGGGACGGGGTATCTTCGGCAACATAAAAAAGTATTTGATGTACTTGCTGTCATCAAACATCGGCGAGATTGGACTTATGGTGGGCGCTTCGGTCGCCGGCTTGCCGTTGCCTCTGACCGCTGTTCAGATCCTCTATATTAATCTTGCAACTGACGGTTTGCCCGCGCTTGCCCTTGCGGTTGATCCGCCTGAGCCCGGGCTGATGCGCAGGCGGCCCCGTTCGCCTCGTGGCGGTATTTTCACCCGCCCGGTCGTGACGCTCATGACAATCGGCGGCCTTTGGTCGGCGATCGTAAATCTCGGACTTTTTACTTGGGAATTACAGTCGGGGCGCACTCTCGAACACGCAATGACAATGACGTTTGTGTCTCTAGTCCTTATCCAGTTCTTCAAAGCCTACAACTTCCGCTCGGACCGGGTCTCGGTGTTCAACCACCCGTTCAAAAACCGCTGGCTGAACCTTGCGATCTTCTGGGAGGTCCTTCTCCTGGTCCTGATAGTCTACGTGCCGGTCTTGCAGAGGCCGTTTGAAACTTTTGGTCTGTCGTCCATCGACTGGTGCATCGTCATCATCGCGGCCGTCACCGTTTGTCCGGTACTGGAGCTTGCGAAATGGTTTGAGCGACGAGGCTGGTTTGGAGAACTCGACTAGAAAATGTCATATCACAGCATCCCAAAAGAGCGCTTGGCGTATTTGCGCGGTTCCGAGCGCGGATTGACTACTGAAGAAGTGATGGAGCGTTATGCCCATCACGGGCATAACGACATTGTCGAATCAGCCCCACACCCATGGTGGGGCGTCATCCGGGATACAGCCAAGGATCCAATGCTTTGGTTCTTCGCTGCCACGAGCGCACTCTATGCTCTCGTCGGACAGTCCACTGAAGCACTTACGCTCCTTGCCGCTATCTTGCCGCTCATGGGAATGGACGTCTACCTGCATCGGCGGACGCAGGCATCGACGGAGGGACTCAAAAGTCGGTTAGCGTCGACTGCGACTGTTATTCGCAACGGATTAGAAGACACCATCAACTCGCGAGAGCTCGTTCCCGGCGATTTGGTCCGCGTACAGTCCGCCGATGCCCTACCGGCTGATGGAATTTTCACCGCGGGAACAGAAGTGCAAGTGGATGAATCGGCCCTGACTGGCGAAGCTTTTCCTGTTTCTAAGCGACCAATAAACGATCTGCCGCTCGGCAGCACAGCGCCCCGTGTCGAGGACATTCACTGGGGATTCGCCGGTACCAGGATGTTGACTGGCACCGCGCACGTTCGCATTGTATTTACCGGCTCAGAAACCCTCTACGGGGAGATCGTTCAATCCGCCGTTCATGGTACGCATGACAACACGCCATTGCAGCGCGCGATTGCCAGTCTGGTAAGGGTATTGCTCTTCACAGCGGTAGGGGTTTGCATTCTCTTGGCGGGTATTCGGCTGTATCAAGGCCACACGTGGCTTGATGCACTTATCAGTGCGGTCACGTTAGCGACAGCCGCAATTCCAGAAGAGTTTCCCGTGGTCTTCACGTTCTTTCTTGGCGTGGGTGTTTATCGACTGGCACATCGTCAGGCACTCGTTCGCCGGGCCGTCACGGTTGAAAACATCGGTCGCGTAACCTGCATCTGCTCCGACAAAACTGGCACGATCACCGAGGGTCAACTTGACCTCACGCATCTGATGCCAGCCATATCAGCCGATGAAAAGGACCTTTTGAAAGTTGCGTGCTTGGCCTCGCGCAGCGACAGCGGCGATCCGATGGATGAGGCGATCTTTCGACGGGCAGATCAATGTGACGGTTCGCCTCATACGCCCGACCGCATTGCTACATTCCCATTCACGGAGGACCGTAAACGCGAAACGGCGATAATCGAGCTCGATTCGAGCGAACTGCTGGTGTCCTCGAAAGGCGCTGCGGAAGTCATCCTGCAGAT
Organism: uncultured Phycisphaeraceae bacterium; assembly: GCA_964494205.1. Taxonomy (GTDB): domain Bacteria; phylum Planctomycetota; class Phycisphaerae; order UBA1845; family UBA1845; genus JBBTCX01. The sequence continues at coordinate 85,722 of CAZBRD010000009.1, forward strand.
GTGCTGCCTGAAGGAAAATGAAACGGATGCGTGGCTTGCGAAAATCCAGGAACTCGCAGCTGGAGCTCACAAGGTGATCGCCGTTGCATCCCGCAAGGTAAACAAGACGATCGCCACTGCTCAAGAGCCGAATAGCGACTTTGACTTTGTGGGGCTTCTGGCATTCGAGGACCCCGTTAGGCCAGGTGTGCGGGAGGCCGTAAAAGCGTGCCAAGCGGCTGACATTCACCCCATCATGGTCACTGGCGACCATCCACTTACCGCCCGCGCCGTAGCTACGGAGGTCGGCTTGGGATCGCCTAGCCCGCGAGTCATGTCCGGTGATGAAGTTGAAGAGTGGGTACGGACGGGCCGCGGCAAAGAACTTGGCAGCCTTGATGTGATTGCGAGGGCAAAGCCCGCCCAGAAACTGCTACTAGTAAGAACACTGCAGGAGTCTGGTGAGATTGTGGCCGTGACCGGAGACGGTGTGAACGATGTTCCCGCGCTGCAAGCTGCAGACATCGGCGTAGCAATGGGGGGGCGCGGCACTCGCAGCGCACGCGAAGTCGCGTCGATCGTGCTTTTGGACGACAATTTTCGAACGATTGTCGGGGCAATCGCTGAAGGCCGGCAGCTGTTCAAGAATCTCCAGTTGAGCTTTCAGTACCTCCTCATCATCCATATCCCGCTGGTCCTGACCGCGACACTAATCCCCATGGCGGGATATCCGCTCTTGTATTTTCCAGTCCACGTGGTTTGGCTTGAAATCTTGATCCACCCGACAGCAATGCTGGTATTTCAGGAAAGTGCGCCGCATAAACTCATCCGCGACACTAGAAATGACGGGCGCGCCCAGTTTTTTACAAAAAGCCAATGGGCGATACTTATGATAACCGGCGTCGTCATTGCAGCGTTCGTGACGGCAGGATATCTGCGGAGTCTTGAAGGAATCGGAAACATCGAGCACGGGCGCGCCATGGCGCTAGCGACCTTTACGACAGCAGGCGCTTTCGTAACGGCGGTGCTCAGCCGCCTTCGGACACGAGCCGCGTGTGTAATGTGCCTCGGCACTTTAGTCACTTCGTTCGCATTGATTCAAACGCCAAAGCTCGACGAGCTATTGCATCTGACGCCGCTTCACTGGGACGACTGGGCCTTGGCAGTCATTGCTGGTTCTTTTGCTGCTGCAATTCCGGCCACAATTGGAGCTTGGAGCAATCGCGACAAATTGCTACACCGATATGCTGCAAATGAAAAAACACTTCGGCAATGACGACTTGAAGCGAGCGCAACGCTATTCACTACTGGCAGGAAATCTGATTCGGCGAGAGGTGGCGGCGCGGGAGGCGGGTGCGGAAACCGCAGGCGACTAGGCTCCTCCAATGCTCGATCGAGTGCGCGACAAATTGTTGAAACTGCCGGTACCCGGCACAAAAAGTCTGTTCTGCGCCCCGCTCTTCGATCCCCTGAAACACCTCAAGCATCGCGACCTTGCGATCGGGCTTGCGAAGTGCCTCGGCGACCATGGGAATGAAAAACAATTCACGACTCCTCGTCGGCCCCCGCTGATCGATCGATCAGAGTTTTCGAGCACCGCGGAGACGACCTCCCAGGCGCCCGCGGCTGTCGCGGATTCGACGTAAATCGTCATCCTCGGTCAGCAACTGCGCGCAATTCACCCAGAGGTCTGGCACATACTCGATGTCCTTCCAATCCTTTCCTTTCCGTCGACCGCCCATGACTTGCGATGCGAACCGGCCTACTTTCCGGCCAGACACAATGTGGGGCCATCGAATACATATGAGCCGCGTGCTACGACCCAATGGTCAAGGAGTTTCGCGGTGTCAGCAAGGTCTACAAGTCCCGGCGAAAACTGTACTCCTTGAACGTCGGCACCTGTGCCCCGATTGCGCCGTTCCGGGAACGACATACGCGGAAGATGGGATACCGTTCGTTAAGTGCGCAAAGTGCGCACCAGAGGGCATGCCCTGCACCAATTGCGTTCCGCCAAGGTCCGCCAGGTAGGTCGCCCCCGGTCCACCCTCCATGCGGCTCCGCTTCGCGAGTCGCTCGCGCCCGCATACCCAGCCGATTAGCCCCCTTTCGCCTATGGCAAACCGCCGCAATGCCACCCCGGGCGATCGTTCGCGTTTTTCTCCGCCTTCGAGCCCATCGAACGCTAAAAAACCACCTCACGCGGAAGAAAAAAGCAGGCTCCGGCATCCAATATGCAGGTGTAAAGTCTGGAAGACCGTAACGATCCGCAGCCTGCAAGGAGATTTGCCTTTCCAGCGGCAACCGCGCTTAGCGGGGGCGCGTGCAAGTCCCGACGCGGAAGAGGTGGAATAATGATCCGAGCCGCACAGATCACATCGGCACAAATGTCCACGAGGTGTTTCGCCTCATTGGAGGAGTCTGATGGTCGGTAGAATGATTGAGCTGATACTTTTCCTGGCGACGCTTTCAATTGTGGCAGGATGTACGAATCTCGGCCAACCTGAAGGCGGGCAGATCGATGGTACCGCCGGCCGGCTTTCGCCGGACTTTGATCCAACCCTGGACCTACGCCTTCATGCGACCGAGGCCAACGCACAGATATGGGAAGGCAGCCCGACGGACGTACTAATGTACGTGCCTGAAGTAATCTCGGGCGATGCGACGCGCGTCACTTCGTTGCCCGAGTCCTATATCGGGCCGATTATTCGCGCCCGAAAAGGTGACCGACTGCGCATCCGGCTTAGCAATGAACTCGATGAAGCCACGATCATCCATTGGCACGGTATGCGAGTACCCCCGGCGATGGACGGCCACCCTAGGTACGCCATTCCTCCCGGAGAAGAGTTTGTCTACGAATTTGAGATCCGCGATCGCGCCGCTACCTACTGGTTTCACCCACACGCACACGGGTCTACGGCCTCACAAGTCTATCGGGGCCTCGCTGGTCTCCTGATTGTTTCGGATGAGGAGGAAGATGCTCTCGACCTGCCCACCGCCGAAAACGACGTGCCGCTTGTCATCCAAGATCGGTTGTTCGACGACCAGAATCGGCTCGTCTACACACCATCCACAAGAATGATGATGAACGGCTTTCTCGGCGATACGGTTCTTGTCAACGGCCAACCGGAATTTGTGCTATCTGCCGGCACGCGTGCCTATCGTCTCAGGCTTCTCAATGGCTCAAACTCACGTACATACAAGCTTGCATGGAATGATGCTTCTCCGCTGGTTGTAATCGCAACGGACGGAGGTCTTTTGCAAAACCCGGTCGAACGCACATACGCAATGCTCGCACCCGGCGAGCGCCTTGACCTCTGGGCCGATTTCTCGAAATACCCGGTCGGAGCTGAGATTTCGTTAGAGAGTCTGGAATTCACTGGGGCTGACTTTGGTATGCACATGATGTCGATGGGCGGAGGGATGATGGGCAATGGTGGACACGGCGTCACAACCGGTATTCCAAACGGCGCAGCGATGAGGATTATGCGTGTGCGAGTTGACCGTCAGGAAACAGAGACGCGAATGCTACCCGCAACATTGTCCGCGCTATCCAAGTTCGTCTTGGAGGATGCGGTGAATGCTGGCTCCCCGCGCCGGTTCTCCATCAGCGTCGTCATGAGGATGATGCATGGGATGCAATGGGGCTTTGACGGGCGAACGTTCAGAATGAACGAAGTCGCGGACAACGAGACCATTCCCTTCGACACACTCGAAGCTTGGGAGATCGTGAATGAAACCTTTCCCATGGCGATGAACCACCCAATACATATTCATGGTGCACAATTCCAAGTGATCGGGCGAAGCGCGCTACCGACGTTTTCCGCGAATTGGGATTCCGTCCGTGAAGGATACATCGACGACGGATGGAAGGATACGGTTCTCCTCATGCCCGGTGAGCGCGCGAAACTTCTTATCCGCTTCAACGACTTCAAAGGGGAATACATGTACCACTGTCACAACCTCGAACATGCAGATAGGGGAATGATGAGAAACCTGCGCGTGGAATGAGATTGGAGCCTCCGAAGAGGTTCCTGCCGCAGTTGAGGAAAGCCACAGCGGGTCGATCGCCCGCAAGGAGGTAACAATGATTGGGATGATGGGTTGGATGATGGGCCTATTCGCCATGTGGATGATGTTTTTCGGCGGAATGAGCTATGGCCCGTTTGGTGCCAGATTTTGACAATTGAACGGACCCCGCAGGGAGGGGCCGCCTCGCGCCATTGCTCCTCGCGTCTCGGCAGTCCTGTTGGGAGAGCATTCAGCAATTAGACACCGCCTTGTCATGTGAAAAGGAAACTTGGGTGGGGGTTTGGCATAGTGCGAAACAACGAAACAACAGGTTGTCGTCAGGATATTGTCCAATTCCGGCTACGCATCGCCGCGACAACTGCCATCGGCGCGAGATGGTCGAGATAGCGGGCGGTCGTCGTGATGTTCGTATGGCCGAGTTGTCGCGAGATGATGGCGATGTCAACGCCTTCGGCGCGAAGTTGGGCGGCGTGGGTGTGCCGGAAACCATGAGCGTGCACGCGCTTTTCGATTGCGGCCTTGAAGGCCAGTCGCTTGAGCATGACGCGGACGTAGGACGCTGACATCGATTGGCTATCGAGCGTACAGAAGACCGGGCGCCGACCGTTGACGCCGAGCGATGAACGTTTGTCTAACCATCGCTGGACAATCGTTGCTGCACCGGAATCGATCCCGATCGTTCGCGACCGACCACCTTTACCGTGCAGCACCCGAATCATGCCCTTATCCAATTCGAGGTCTTTCGGATAGAGAGTCAGCGCTTCGTTGATGCGTAACCCTGAGCGGTAGAGCAATGCGATCAGAGCGCGATTACGGATGCCCGTTGGCGCTCGATGGCTGCACGCCCGCATGAGCTTCGCAACCTCTTCGTCGGTCAACACTTCCGGAGGCAGATGCTTGTGCCGTCGGGGTCTTCGTCCATCGCTCACATAGATCGATCCGTTGAACATGCATTCCTCCCATTGAAAACTAGCCTCCTATCGGCGCGCTTCGCTAGTGTCACGCTCTGACACCCAGTTACGCTTCTCCTGCAAAGCGTAACTGAGTGCTACCTCGGGATGGCCAGACGGGGAAGAACGTAACTCTATAAAGAAGGTTTATTTGCGAGTGTGATGACTAGGTTGTGCTGGAGTGTTTCCGGACATGCTTTACAACCCGTGGACTTCTCGTAAAGAGGGGCCGCGACCAACATCCGGGTCGCGCGGACGCTGCGATCCCCAGAAGACGATTGTGTTCGGCTGTACCACGTCGGCAGCCTGCAGCGCCAACGCGAGCGCTGTCCAACGATCGGCGTGGCTGCCCGCTTCGCGTGGGGCCACATAACGTACGTTACCCGAAACGGTGACGGTCCGGGCTACCGAATGCAAATCGTCAATCAATGGACGATAGTTGGGGATACGAATGTCGCCTCGCTGGAACGTGGCCAAAATGCGGGAGGCCAGAGCTTCTTTAACGGGAGCTGACATCGTCACCGCTTCAACTCGCTCTCCGAAGGCCCGAGTGGCCTGTTCCGCCAACTGCATGCCTAAGCCGCTCTGGTCAATGCAAAGGCGACGGACACCACGAGCCTTCATAATGCTGGAGATCAGTTCGAACTGTTCGCCAAACGGCGCTTGGGCTAGATCGACCGCACCCACCCAGCGTAGCTCGCCGCTGTTATTCCTTTCCAGCACAACCAGAACGGAGAGATCGGCTTTTCGTCCAACGTCATATCCCACGTACAAACTGCCTGTGCCGGCCAATGCCTGCATGTTGAGATGATAGTTGAGCGTCTCGTCGACTCTGGCGAGCAACAGGTCAAACGGCAGCAGCGCGTGCGCCTCATCCACGAACTCGCATTCGTAGGCCGAGCGCCAGGTTACTTCGTCAGCCACCGCGGCACGCAAAGCGTCAATATCGTGTGGTGCGCCACCGCTCTTGGCGTCGTAGACGGTTACCCGATGCCGCGACCAGGTTTCGTCGCCGTTGTGCCAGAGCTTGTGGAACATGCCGGTCTTGGGACCGGGCGTGGAGACAACGCTCAGTCGAAACTGCTTGTTGGTCGAAATGGTCGGCACGATGGCTAACCAGAGTTGATCCACGTCGGGAATCCACGCGGCTTCGTCGATGACAACGTGGCCAGAGTAGCCCTGCACCGTCGCAGCCGTCGAAGGTAGCGAGACTACTCGGCCGCCGGTGGATAGTTCGACGGCTTCGGCGCTCTGCTTGTTGACCTGTACCACACCGTCACCCGCGGCTGTGACCAGCGGAAGCAATTGACACGCTTTGCGCAGTAACTCCGATGCCTGTCGTTGACTGGCGCTGACCACCACGGTTGTTTCCCCGTAGAGGGCTGCGTGTAACGCTTCGGTTGCAACAGCCGTCGACATGCCAATCTGCCGCGCCTTGCAGCAGACGCGCAGGCGTGAATGGTCTTCAAGCCATCGCCGTTGATGTGCCCACCATTGCAACGCGGTTGAGTCTGGCGAGTCGTAGCTGGTGCCTTGATTGGCCATGTTCTCGACGACTGATTGAGGCGCATCGGTGATCATGACTCGCTCGCTTCGTCTGGAATAGCCTCGCGCATCGGCGTTGCGATCGGCGCGCATGCTTTGAAACCGAGAACAGCGGAAACGCTGGCCAACGCCGCTTGGACATCACCCGGGCCGTTGAACGTAATGCGCCTCTCGTCGCCGTCGAGCGCCTTGTGCAGCAACTGCAGCAGACCCACGAGCTTGTCACCCGCCGTTGTGCTCCCCTTAACCGTGCGAATCAGCAACTGCGTGATGCCGTCGTACATCAACCCCGCAATGACATCGATGTTCTGAGTCTCATCGGGGTCCATACCCAGCTGTTGGGCGATCTTGACTAACTCCGCGCGGGTCTTGGCGGGTTTGATGCCCACACGCCGCAGGGCCGCAGACAACGAACCCGATTCACGCGGTCGACCTGTAGGGTTTCCGCTCTGGCCCGGTTGCCAGCGATGCGGAGCCAGCCACGGCGCGTGTTCAGCGTTGGTCGGCGATTCGACCGGAACTGCCAAGTCCTTCGCAATAGTTTCGATGTTGTCGCTATCGTTCGTCACTGCTGTGCCTCCATTTGGCACGGAATGTTAGCGACTTCCGTCCCTCGCCCTTCCAGCCTCTGGAAGCGCCCTCACTCTAAGATCACGCGAAACTTGTGGCCGCACGCGCATTGCACCCACCACAATGCGCTGCCGTCGCCCTGGTTGGCCAGGGTGCGATACTTGTGGAGTTCGACGCCTTTGCATGCCGGACAGCGGGGCCGCTCGACAGTAATCGACTTCAAGGGCTGCCAATCATGTTTTGGCTTTGCTGACATCTTCACTGCTCATCATTCTTCTAGGCGCACCCAATCACCCGCCAACGACATGTCAGGCGTCGACATCTTCGGCGATTTCTGACACAGCTTGATTGCCGTAGACCGCCCAGCCATCGACCGCCCCTTTTGCGAATAACTCAATGCGCGGACCGGGACTAGCACGTTCGATCATCTGCCGAACCGCTTCCGGCTTGCGGCCATCATGCGTCTGCCCGATTTCGGCCCAACTCTTCAGTGAACGATCGAGGAACGAACACGAACCACGAACTCCGAGCAACAGGAACTCATGTGCGACTCGCCAATAGCCGCCGACGTTCGAATCTGGTTTGATCCAAACGAAACAACCCGCGTAGTCGAAACCCCATGCGTCGATGACTTGTTTAGCGTCGAACAGACGGGCATCAGTGGTCCATAGATGCAGGTGGGCGTCGTCCGCGGCAATCGCCTCGAGTGGCAATGCGCAAAGTTCGTCGACCGTCATCCTCGGACCACGCTCATCGCTCCACGGCGGATCGGCGTAGATCGTGCCGAACCGCGTTCCCGAGTCGATCAGTGTCTGCCAATGGCTGTCGCAGGTCGCATGCCGCATTGTTTCGTTGCGTGCTCCCACAGGCGTTGCACGTCCAAGCGCGAGGATACTGGCTGTCGTGATCTCGCGGTTGGATTGACGGATGTCCTGCAGATGCGCCTCGAACTCGCCCTCGGGCACGGAGGCGATGCGCTGCCAGCGGTGAGATTGGAACTTGTTAATTCCAAGCTCAGAGAGCTTAAGTGGAAGTGCGGTTGCAGCCTGCAACCGCACTGGTCCCCCCTCGTTTTTCTCCATGGCCGCGAGCAACTCGCCTGCCTTGCGCTGCGCGCGCAGGTGGATTTCTGCGGCCTTATTCTGGGCCTTCAGACCCAGTCGGGCGGCTTTCGCATACGTTCGCGCGGCATCGGCCACGTCGGCGATGTGCTTGACGTCTTCCAGCGTCGATGCCTCGGCCAACGCTTTGACGGCGCCGTCAAGTTTGATCATGGACGTGGAGGATTCGACAACTTCACTTTCCATCACTTGGTTCATGACTTTCGCCTCCTTTGTTTTGTGGGAAATTGGTTTGGGCTGGGATTCGTTCCGCCTTCTTGCCGGTGAACTTCTCCCAACGTTGAACAATCACATCGCAATACAAACAATCGAGCTCCATGAGGAACGCACGCCGTCCGGTCTGTTCGGCGGCGATCAACGTCGAGCCACTTCCGCCGAATAGGTCGAGGACGTTCTCACCCACTCGTGAGGAATACTGAATCGCACGAACGGCTAACTCGACCGGCTTCTCCGTCAGATGCACCATCGCGTTCGGAGTGATCTTCCTGACATGCCATAGATCCGTGGCGTTGTTAGGGCCGAAGAACGAATGCGCCGCGCCTTCACGCCAGCCGTAGAAGCAGATCTCGAACGCGCCCATGTAGTCCTTCCTGGTCAACACCGGCCACTCCTTGTCCCAAATGATGCCTTGGCTGAAGTACAGTCCGTGTGCTTTCAGTACCGGAGGATAGTTTCCAAGATTGGCGTAGCCGCCCCAGATGTAGAACGTGCGACCAGGGGCGAGCACGCGGGCGAGATTTCCAAACCACGCGTGAAGCATCTCGTCGAACTCGTCGTCGCTGACGAAGTCGTTGGCCAGCGGTCGGTCCTTCGGTCGGAGCTTCCGGTGGGTCGGCTTACCGCTCTGCGCGCCGGTCGCGACGTCCATCTCGTGGTATCGCGAGGCAGTGCGTTTCTGCGCGCGGTGCAGGTCGAATGACTGGTGATGCGTCAGGCCGTGTTCGCCGAAAGACGAAAGACCGGCGGCGATCGCGTTGTTCGAACGAGGCTCAACCTTAACGTTGTACGGCGGATCGCTGTTGACCAGGTGTATCGACTGGCTCTCGAGCAAGCGATCGACATCAGATGCCGAAGAACTGTCACCGCAGAGCAATCGATGGTCGCCTAGAATCCACAAATCGCCCGGCTGAGTAATTGCAGCATCCGGCGGTTCGGGCACGTCATCCGGATCGCAGTGACCTTCTTTCACGCCGGGATCAAGCAGTTTTGCCAACTGATCCTCGTCGAAGCCGAGAAGCGATAGGTCGACGTCCAACGCGCGGAGTTCTTCCAAAGCACCGGGGAGTTTTTCGAGGTCCCACGTCGCAAGCGTGGCCGTCTGGTTATCCGCGATGCGATACGCTTTGACCTCGGCCTCGGTGAGATTGTCGGCGACGTGCACCGGCACTTGCTCCAGCCCGAGCTTCATCGCCGCCTTCAGCCGGGTGTGGCCGACAATGATGACGCCGTCTTTGTCGACGACGATGGGTTGTTTGAAGCCAAACGCCTTAATAGAGCGCGCTACCGCGTCAATAGCTCCGTCATTAAGGCGCGGGTTGTTTTCGTACGGCTTGACCTGTCCGATGGGCCATAATTCAATCTTCAAGCTTCACCTCCTATTGTTCGGCTTGTACTCGATTCTCGCGCGGGTGCTTCCAGCCTCTGGAAGGTTTGGACGTAGACCGACAAAACGGCGCACGACGGTCCTCGACGCGAAATACGGCACCACCGTGCGTCGTGACGTAAATGTTGCGGTCGATCCCATTCATTTCTCCTCCTCCTGAGGCGATCCGTGCGTAGCCCCGAACTCGGAAATATTGGCTTGTTCATGTGGCCTCTAACCTTACCTCGATGTTCTCGGCCCACCGTCGGTAGTGGGCGGCCGTGTCCGGTTGGAATGACTCGCAACGATCCGCCTTACTTCGTAACACACAGGCCCACGCTTGCGGCGTCCAACCGGCGCAAACATCTCCGAACTCCATAGCTCTGATTGCGAATCGAAACTTCGAGCGGGCGGGATGTGGTGTCCGGCTGGTCCCGGTGGCCCCAGTGACCCCAGCGTTTCTTATTGTTTTCTCCACTATCTCTTTTTCATGACTTCCTTCGTCTTCGAGTTCGAAAATAAACAGAGTGTTTTTGCCGGGGTCACTGGGGACACTAGGGCCAGGCGACGCCTCAAAATCCCCCTGTCTCACAAAGACTGACTCCCCAACTTTCGCAAGAGCACGAACGCCGCCGAACCGATCTAGTTCGAAATGCACACGGCCGAACTTCATGATTCGTCCTCGCCGCTCTTGTTAATAGCTAGGAGCCGTCGACCTTCACTGGCATGCTCTAACCCAGTAGAGGTGAGGCGAACCGTCTGGTACCGGTATTGTCGAGTGGCTTTGCCTTGGCGCATTCGGATTCGTTCGATGGATGCATTCACTGTCCGAAGACTCTCTCCCAACCGTGCGTCACTGCCAGGCGCGTGTCCATGGGCCTTGCACCACCCGACCCATGCGGCGTAAACCTCGATGGTCGGCTCACTAAACGAAGGATCGAGTTCAAGACAGTCTTCCACGAAAGCGGCCGCTGGACTCGACAAACGCTTGAAGTTCTCATGGATGGACTGTGATCGTGCGGGGGTGTTCAATTTTCCCTCGGCGCGAAGGCGAGCAAGTCCAACGATCGCCCAATTAACAATGCCGGGTAATTCTGCGAGCAGCCTTCGCTCCAAACTCCGGTCTTCGCGTCCAACGTAACTATTGAAGAGTGGGATGACGGATAGTCGTGTAGAAAGTGCGCCGCTGGGATCGGAAAAGTGTGCAAGTTCATTGCAGCTGACAACAAATCGCGTGGGAAGCCGAACGGCGGTCAACGGTTCGCGGTATTTGCGGTCGATGTCCTGTGGGTCTTCCCCTACTACAGACTTCAGCACTTCCGCCACGCGAATTGCATCGACATGCTTGCCAATGTGCGCGTCGGGCATGACGGCGACAGATTTTGTGCGTAACGTCGCTAATCCAAACCGGGTGGCGAGACTTGTCATCGTGGGGGAGCCGCAGTTATTCCGCCCCACCATCGCAGCAATAATGCGCACCACGGTGCCCTTTCCCGCTCGCGGAGGACCAATCAACAATAGGAGTTTCTGAAACGACGTGTCGGAAACTAACAACAGTCCGAACCACCGCTGCAACAAATCGATTCGTTCCAGGTCACCATCGAGAACCTCGCCCAAGAATCCAAGCCAAGTGGGGCAATCAGCATTTGGGTTGAACGGATATTGCAAGGCCCAAGGGGAGAAATAACGCGAGGTATGTGGTCTGGATCGAATGTCGGACGGGTCGCCGATGCGAAATAGGCCGTTCTCGAATGCAACCCAGCCTTCGCCGTGGTCTTCGCCGTCCAGCCAGCACGGCATATCTTTCGCAAACGACACATAGCACAATGCAGTGAGACACCCGACGACTTCCGCTGCCTTACTGGGTCGAGCGTCAAACCCCCGCTTATCGAGCCACTTGAGGACCCGGGCGGTTAATTCTGGCACACTGACTAGTGCGAAACACCGCTTCTTGAACGCCCAAAAGTCCTCCCGCCAGTAGCGAAGGGTCAAACCGGCAGTGCCGGTGAACGCCTCGTCGACAAGAACCTTGGCAATGCCCATCGGCCCGGAGACCTTGGGCATTTGCGGCTCGTCAGCCGTGTCGATGCGCATTTGAAGTTCAGTTGGGCCTGAATCGTGATGGTGTACGAGAAAATCATCGAGGCCCGTCTTGCCCTGTCCGATCTGTGGCAATCGAACGATGCGGACGGTTGCACCCTTGGCAATGAGTAATTCGGCGAGGCGATATTCCGCAAGCTGGAGATCGGGACGTTCGCCAACGTCTGAGTCAAAAACAATAATGACGGTCTTTCCGCGCCAATCCAGCCCCGCCAAGTCGGCGATGAGTTGTCGAACTCCGAACGCTTTTCCACGGTCGTCGCGGAGGCGCTTGTTCTGAAATCCCCAAACGCCGACCAATCCAATACAACAGAAGCCACCCTGCCACGCCGCGAGCGTTTTCTTTTCTCCTTCGGTGATTAGCACAATATTGGAGCGGGCGAACAGTTCTGCGAATCGTGGCGGAAAGTAGGCGCGATTCTGCTGTTGGCGCGGCGACTCATACTTAATGGGTTTTTGCCGCGCATCGAGACGCGGGTGGTCGAGCTTGACGCGCGCGTAGCCGGATTCAGAGCCATCTGCGTTTCGGTACGGAAAAACGAGGCCGACGTCCCAACTGTGCGCCTTTGGCCGCCAACCGAGGATATCTATGATGGCCTTATCGCGATCGCTGCGCAGCCCGGCGGCAAGTATGGTTTGATCGGTCAGGCCGCTTTTGCGAAGTTCGTCGATGTGGCGCTCGTCGAGACAAGAACATTGTGACGGTACGCAGACGATGTCTTCACGGACATCGGGTGAGTCGGAAAGATTGAGTTTGGTTCGTTCCATGTTGTTGTACCGTTATGCCTGAGTACCTTGCTGACCGTCTTGCAGTTGCTGCCAGAGTCGCCGTTGCTTCTTCCAATCCGGGACAATGCAAATGGAGCGCAAGTGACGCTCGCCAATGGCATCACATCCGCGTGTGGTGCGACCTAGAAAGAGAATTGCTTCCTGAATGTCGGGCGCGAGGTTGAGCAGATTCATGATCTGGGTCATTCGCGCGCGCGTGACATGCCCGAGTCGCGCGAGATCGGCGTAGTCAGCAACATCGCCGCGACGAACAAGTTCTTCACAACGAATAGCCAACGCCATCAAGCGCGACACACGTGGGACCGAACCTTCGGGAAGGACAGGCTTGGGACTTGCCTCGCCCACACAAACTTCGCGACGGCCGGCTGCACCGCGGGCGAAGTGAACGTCGAATTCAACTGTTAGACCGTCAGACATTCGTGCGCCTCTTTTGAAGTACCGAATCCATTCTGACCCAGCGTGCGGATTCCATTGGCGTGAAACGTGACTGCGACTTTTCCCTTCGCGCCGTCGTAGTCGACGCGCTGAATCAGCAGGTGCACCACGCGCGCCTGCTCCCGTGGAGTCAGCGAATCCCACAGCGGCGTGAATGTTGCGAGCGCGGAATCGACCTCGGACTTGGTGACTAGTTTTTGCTCAACGATCCCTTCCCTATCGAGCACCGAGGCCATCTCCTCAAGCGCCTCCGCGCGGGACTGCTCGAGAACCATCGACCGAACAGCCGGATCCTGCACGATCACCCGAACCTGTTCGATCACGAACTGCTCGATCTGCTCGGCGGGAACCGACTTCGAAGGACACGCATCCCAGCCCTGCTTTTGGGCTGTGCTGCACGTGTAATAGCGATAGCGGCGGTTCCCCTTGGTTGTGTACGTGAACATCATCGACTTGTCGCACGGGGCGCAGCGTAGTAGACCTTTGAGCAATGCACCGGTCTTGTTGCGGACATACATTCCGCCCGTACGGCCATGGGAGCGCAGCATCACCTGCACGCGCTGAAACGTTTCTTCATCGATGATCGCTTCGTGCTCGCCAACGTGGACTTCGTCCTTGTAGCGAACCATGCCGCGGTAGACGACGTTGGTAAGCAATCGAAGCAGGTTGTGCTTGTCGAACGATTGTCCCCCCGCTTCCTTTCCCTTGCGCGTTGTCCAACGCTTCGTCGTCCAACCGCGGCGGTTCAATTCGGTAACCGTCTGGATCAGGGATTCTTTTTCGATGTAGAGGTCAAAGGCTGCCTTGATGCGCGCGGCCTCGTCGGAATTGACGATGAGTTTGGAGGCGTTCGGCTCAACGTTGTAACCAAGCAGCGGATGGCCGCCTGACCATTTTCCCTTCCGCCGAGTGGCTGCGATCTTGTCGCGCGTTCGTTCCGATATGATCTCGCGTTCGAACTGGGCAAACGATAGCAGGATGTTGAGCGTCAGTCGGCCCATGGAGTGGGTCGTGTTGAAGTGCTGTGTCACCGAGACGAACGAGACGCCGTACTTGTCGAACGCCTCCATCATCTTGGCGAAGTCGAGAAGCGAACGGCTGAGGCGATCGACCTTGTAAACGACAACGCCGTCAATTTTCCCGGCTTCGATGTCGGCTAAGAGTCGCTTGAGCGCCGGGCGTTCGGTATTCGCGCCAGTGTATCCACCATCGTCATAGCGTTCCGACAGGCAAACCCACCCTTCAGCTTTCTGGCTGGCGATGTACGCCTCTGCCGCCTCGCGCTGCGCATCGAGCGAATTAAACGCCTGATCCAATCCCTCCTCCGTACTCTTGCGCGTGTAAACGGCGTAACGGACATGGGGCGTCGTTCGTGCCTTTCCATTGTTGTTCCCGTTACGGTTCATTGAGCGGCCTCCTTGCTGGGTTTACGTAGGCCGAAGAACAGGAACCCGTTCCAATGCGCGCCAGTGACCTTACGAGCCACGGCGGACAGCGATCGATAGACTTCGCCGTCGAAGTCGAATCCGTTCGTGAGAACGCGCACCTGTACGCTCTTGCCTTTGTAGTCGCGCGTCAGCAACGTTCCCGGCATCGGCAATCGATCATCGCCGCTGACGTGGAACGACGATGTGGATGTACCGCCGTTCAGTTCCTTCTCTTTCGGTGGGAGAGGCGGACGAATTCGCAGGTCGGCATCGTTGGCCAATTCGCGAGCACGGCGACGCGCTCGTTCGGACAGGTCGCCTTCGTGCATGGCCTGGAGCCTCCATGTAATGCGCTTGATCAAATATGGTTTGTTGAACGACCGCGCCGCTTCGCCGAAGACCTCGCCGTAGCGCTCTCGCAGCTGTGTCACTTTCATGCGGGTCAGCGCGTTCACTGTTTTGTCGACATCAATGGCCATCATCGCTTTCCTCGCTCTCGGGCTGTAAACCAGCGCCCATCAGGGCAAACTCTCGCCCCGCATCAAGGCCGGTTGCCGAGGAATCCGCTGGCGATTGAGTGCATTCCAGTGACGCCGAATGAATTGCGCGCAAGCGATGAATGCCCGTCGCGAGAATGGCGCTGAGTTCGAGGAGCCGCTCGTGGGCGGCCACGAAGCCGACTTCTCCGCCGTGGTGAATGGAATGGGCTCGGGCACCACACCATCCATGAATTTCAAAGGTGATGTCATCGCTTCGACACCGCCTTCCCGGAGCCGATTTCTTGCTGAATGGACCTTCGCAGATGTTGAACCTCGGCAAGCGGAAGCAGCGCCCGAAGCTCATCAATTCGAGCCTTCAGCGCTTCGATTTCTTGTCGGATGCTAGACGGGTTTGGCAGTCGCGGTGTTCTGATTCTCATCGTGCGGTGACGATACCGCGCGCCAAATCAGAAAATCATGTCCGAGATATGTCCGATGTTCGTCCAACCGTCGGCTTACAGCATCGCATAGCCCCTACGGCCCCTGCCAGGCGCCTCAATGATTTCTTGCAATCGCGGATCAAGAAGTTTCAACACTTTGTCTGGCCTGTGCAGTAACGTGCCCTTTACGCGTTCCCCATTTCTCTTCTGGAGGATGTCAAGCATATTGAAGGCTGCATCACCACAAATTCTGATTCGCTCACTGTCAAGTTCCGCACAATGATCACTGCCGTCAGTCGATTTTCGAAGTTTGAGTCGCTTCCAGGCGGGTTCTTTGGGCAGGATGTTTTGAGGTTCCGTACGCCCTAATGCATTGATTCCAAGCTGCTTTGCACTGCCGGAAGCTTCATGATTGGCCACGACGTTTTCGTGATCAACATCGTACAAACTTGCGATAGCCTCAGTTGACAGTCGCGGCAAATTCAACGCATTGGTGAACTTAAGCCCAAAGAGAGTGTCCCATCGGAATGCTCCCGTTCGAATTCCATAGTCAAAAAGAAACTCGTACCAAGTACGAAATGTCTTCGGTCGCAGATTGGCCAGATTGCCCGCTTCTTCGGAGATGCTAGCGAAATTCCGAAAATCTGTTTTGTCGCCGTAGACATACATGCAACCAGTCGAGAGTGGAACAAATTCGATGGGCTTCGGAGGCTCAAGCAACTGATCTGACTCCAGCACGTCTAAGGCAGTTGCGCGCGCTTCTTCGTCGCTTTGTTTCTCTGAGGAGTTCTCACAATCGTGCCTCGATCTGATTAGCCGACTATCTTTTTTGTACCGCTCGCGATTATAGACAGTGTTGGGTAGGAGCGTAGCTGCGTCGAAGTAATACTTACGCAATGCTCTCATTGCTACATTATCAGGAGGTATGATTCGCACTGTTTTCGAGGAATCGCCAGCGTATTCTAAGCGAAAGCCGACGAGAGTCTTCGTACGCACAGCCAAGTCAGCGAATTCCATCTCAAGAATGTTTATTTTGGCTAGGTTGCGCCTAACTTCCGACATGGGTGTACCTCCTAGCAACCGCCGCCCGATCTCGTCTCAAGCATTCTCTAATCGTGCTGATAATTCTAACTGATAGAATGCGAATTGTTAGCGTCTCGTTCGGGGTGCGAGCGCAACCCCTCTGTTAACCAATTCGGGGTGTAAACACAGAGAGTGAGAGAGTTCGAGAGTTTTCGTTGCAAGAACGAGTGCAACCCCTGGGGTTGCGCTCGGGGTGGCGAGAAGGATGTTGCAAACAGAGAGCGCGACAACTTCTTGAATGGTGCGCAACGTCGCGTCGTTTGCGGAGTTACGGCGGCCAACGCGAGATGTGAATTTTGAGCCTTCTGTAAACAAAAAAACCGCCGAATTTCTTCGACGGTTACGTTACCTCCCCGAGTGTAACCGTTTACGAACGTTGGCTACGTCGGTCGCGAGTACGTTGAATTCCAGAACCGACGTGTTAACCGCGCAAGTGCCTACAGCGGGTTATGAGTAGAATGCCCCCCAATCACATGCAGAATCATCGCGAGCCGCATCCAAAGTTCAGTTGAAAAACACGGAAATCAGCCAGACTTACGTTAAGATCAGAGTTGAAATCAAATGCAGCAATGCACTCTGGCGGTGTGCTTTGCGGTGACTCGAGGCAAACAATCAAGGCAGCGTGGTCCACGAAGTCGATCGCTTCATTGTTGTCAAAGTTACCGCGACAGGCGACAAACTCGTAAGCACCCATGTCAACTTGTGTGAAACTGCCGACGTCGGCGTCGAACAAGCGTGCGTTGCGGGCCAAATCCAGCGAGGTGATTTCGTCGACATTTGAATCACCGTCAAGGTCGGCGAAATCCGGCGGCACACTTACATCGTCTCCGGCGTCGATACAAGGCGAAGTTTGATTCAAACGAAAATCATTCGCGCCCACATCAGCGAAACGCGGGGCCAGATCGATGTTGCCGTTCGATGTGCCACCGAAGGGCACCGTTCCGGCCCCCGGGTCATCATCCTGAACATCGCTGAAGTTCACGAATACAAGAGCGTCGGGTTCAGCGAGAATCTGCTTCGCAGCGACCATGTTTGAAACCGATGTATTGTTCCAGAAAATGGAATTGACCGCGTTCATGGTGGATTCGTTCATGACAAGAACACCGCCGCCGTATCCGTCGACAACGGAGTTTTGAACCAGTGTGTTGTTGAAGATCGAAAGAGTACCGCCGTCGATAAGTACTCCACCGCCGCCGCTCGTCGCGTGATTGTTTGACAGCAAACAATTTATCAGGGTTGGTGTTCCCCCAGTGTTATGTATGGCCGCGCCCCACGAAGCGTCGTTCTCGGCAAACATGCAGTTCACAAAGTTGGGCGCGCCGTCACGAACGAAAACTCCGCCGCCACGCGTGGCCTCGTTGCCTATGAATTTACAGTTGACCACCGTTGGACTGCTGTCGTCGACATACATTCCGCCGCCGCGACGTTCACTCGTAAACAACGTGCCAACTCCGCCAGTAACGGTAAATCCATCCAGGACGGTGTCAGAGCTCTCACCACTTGCACAGGTAACGCCGCTGCCGTTGGAACCAACCAGACCGGTCATGTCGATCGTACTGTTTCCTCCGCCGCGCAGTGTGACTGCCTTGCCGGAGAAATTGACCGCTTCTCGATAAACCCCGGGCTGACATTCGATGACATCGCCATCACGACCCGCCGCAATCGCCGCGCCTATGGTGTAGTAAAAGAGCGCATTGGGCTGCGTCTGGTTTTGAATGGGTCCGGTTCCGAACACACAACCGAAATCTAATTCTGTCAACGTTGTGCAGTTGGTGCTGTACGCTGGAACGCAAATTCTCCCAAGGCTATCTGCATTGCTCAAGACGCCGCGGAAGCCCCCGATCAACACCGCTCCATTTTCGGTGGAAGTGAATTCGATTCGATCAATCAGGGTCGGCGAAACAAAACCGTTCCCGATTGCCTGAACGCCATTGCTCGATGCCGGACTGGGTGGGGAGATAACAAAGTCGATGAGTTGATCGCTCGCGAAAAGGTCCATGCGCACCGTGTCACCAACTTCCAGCGATCCAAAGTTGGCATAGAACGCGCCAATGCCCGGGCTGAATTCGATAATAGCTTTGCCGCCGTCCTGAATGACGAGGTCGGACGTTCTCTCCGCCGAAGTACCGTCGTGTAGCGGGCAAACAAGCGTGCCGGAGGAATTCATCGCAGAAACCGTGATTTGCCCTCCGGCAAGTTGAATCGTCCGGGGTGCAGTTGGATCCGCAACACCGCTGATTGTACAGCCCGTGTAGCCGCTGCCGGGACTAGGCCAATATTGATCGAACGAATATGTCTCCCACCGCCCCGGAACGGCGTTCTTCCATTGTTCAGTTGATCGTTCGAATTCGGTGACAAGACTCGCATCTTGTTCGGCGACGATTCCCTGAAGTAATGAAATCAAACCATTGGAGACTAAACACAGGTTAGGATTCTCTGGCCGATGCGCCCAATTATCGCCTTGAGTCTCCCATTGTTGTAGATAAGTCCGTCGCGTATTTGCATTCGAACTCCACGCCGTCGCCCCCAATGCGTAGGCATCCGGCGGGACGTGGCGAAATCCGACAATTTCCCCGTGTCCGTCCAGCGGCCCACAATTAATGCTGGGGTCAATCGGGTCATTGCCGAAGGCGCATGTAGTTACTGCTTGTTGAATACTCGTGCCGCCCGGTGGTGGCGTGAAATTGAAATAGCGATTGGTGTCGTAATCAAACGGAAACGAAGCTTCTGTTTGCCATTTGTGATAGAGATTGCGCACATTTGGAAATTGCCGCGTAGACGGATTGTGAACATAAGGACCGCACAATAACGCAGTGGGCGTCCAACCACCGAGCACCGGCGGTGCGTTGTGCCAATCGCCGATCGGGAAGCAATCCAATGGCAATACGCAGAGACCAAGAAACCGTTCGCAGTCTTGGTCCTTAAACCCAAGGAACTCATTCTTCGTCGCACGCCATCGCGTCCAGTTGTAGTCGTTTTGCCCGACCCTGCCGACGGGAAGACTGCGGTTTCCCACTGGATCGATGGGCGCGAGAATGTCGATCGGTGTCGTTGAATTCGATCCCAAACGAGCAACTGCGCCACCGCCCATGCTGTGCCCGACAACTACCAGCAACGCGTCTGGATCGGCATCCTTGATCGCTGCGAGAAATTTCCGTGCGTCCGATTGAAACTGAGTGTCTTCTACAGGTCGTGCTTTGTCGTCAAAAAAGCCATTAGGATCCGGGACGGGTACGAAGCCGCCCACGTCCTGCACCAAGTCTCCAGGATTTGATTGCGCGTCGTGAAGCGGACGGTACATATAGGGCGCGAACAGGTTGTTCCACCACGCGTAATGCACATAGCCATTCTGCTTCAGAATGTAATTTGCAAAGTTGAAATAATGCAGAAGATTCAAGCCTGAGTTTTGCGCGTAACCACTGACCAAAACGGCGTAAACACTGCGGCCGCGTGGAACGGCGATGAACTCGTCGGGCCGCCCGCCCACGCCAGGGAGTCCCATCGTTATTTCGTTGCCTTCAAACACGCAAGCGAAATCAATGGGCGTGAAACCGGGGCCGCTGCAATCTGAATCGTACGCGGTGACGCAAACTCGCCCTAAATCATCTACTGAGCCTAACGTTCCTCGGAACGCTCCGATCAAGACAGGGCCCGCCTCCGTGCATGTGATGCGAATCCGATCAATGAAAACGGATGATGTGAAACCGTGTCCGGAAGCAAGTCCATTGTCCAAACTTGGCGCGGACGTGATCGAATCGATGAGTACATCCTGTGCATAAAGGTTCATTGTGCACGTTGCCCCCACTGCCAATGAACCGTAGTTGGCATAGAACGCACTTACAGGAGGGGCAAACTCGAAAATGAAACTTCCACCCTGGGTCAAGATCCCATCGGATGTAGACTCCGCCGATGTTCCGTCGTGAATTGGACAAATGTTTTGGTTCGCCGCGTCCTTTGAAGTGACTGTCACCTGTCCGCCCACCAGATTAAGTACACGCGGCGTGGTTGGGTCGGCTTGCCCGTCGATATTGCACCCAGTGAAAGAACTACCCTGGCTTGGCCACGACTGATCAAACGTATGGCCAACGTAACGCGGTTCGGAGCTCCTCCAGCCGGTTGCGTTTCGACTAAACTGAGTTACCTCGCCTTCTACAATTGGTGGAACCGTAAACAAGAATTCAAATGCAATAACAAATGAAACCACGCGCTCGGAAGTTGGTAGCATGGTCCGACCCTCCCCGCCACGCATTGTAATACACTTGACTGCCACGAGGCCAAGGACGCATGCCTCAATCCGGGAAATTCAGTGGTGCAGGTGCGTACTATGGAGCAACGATCTGATTGACATCAAATCTGCTCTTCTCATTCAAGCAAAGCGGCCATGCATATTGTCGTCGCACGGTCGATTCGGAAAAGGGCAGTCGTCGCTAATACTCGATTACCTCTTTTTACGACGCAAACTTCGTGTCTTCGCCCCCATACTCAATTGTTGAACGAGGCATTGACTTCAGGGGTACCATCAACACGGGACATGGTGCGGATTCCAATACCGCCTTGCTGGTGGATCCGAAGAAAATACGGTTGACCAAACCCCGAGCGTGGCTGCCGACGACGATAAGATCAATCTTCATGTCTTGGGCATATTGAGCGATGGTGTGTGGCGCGTCTCCAACGCGAATAGCCGTGAAAACGGGCATTCCGGACTCGCGCATAAATTCATCCGCGAACGCCTTGACCCTAGACACTTGGGCTTCGGCGACCGCACTAGTCTCGGGGAGCAACATCGTCGCCCCTAGATCTCCAGCAACCGAAACCGTGCCTGCGACATTAGAAGGTACTACGACGTGGAGCACGTGGATCTCAGCACCTTGCGCGTGAGCTAGAACCTTCGCGTAAACCGCGGCATAGGCGGCCAGTTCTGTGAAATCCGTAGGAAGCAGTATCCTCTTAATTTCAATCATAACTCACCAATGTGATTGTCCGATTTAGCCTGCAACCAATTCATCTTCCCGGTCTTCCCATCGAACCAAAGGCTGCAATTGCCGCAAGGGAAGCTGCGACGAGTCTCCAATCTGTTCCAATTCATCAAACCACTGCGCCTGGTCATTCCGATGGTACACCATGAATTGACCGCGCAGCGACGCATCCTTCGCCCGATGATAGCGAAGGTAAATGTGCTCGCGATCCACACCGGCGATTTCGATCTTTCCCGAAGCATGGGACATGACGAAGCGTGCGCGGCGAGCCAATCCCGAACCTTGTCGCATGGCCTCCCGGAAAATTTCCCAGCCTCGAACGATTGGAATGCTATACGGCTCGTTGCCTGCAGTCGGACGGCATTGGAAGAGGTAATACGGAGGGCAGCCAATGGCCGCAAGATCCCGATACATTTCTGCAAGTACACTCGGGTCATCGTTAATACCCTTGATTAGCGGGCATTGATTGACACAAATCACGCCGCAACGAATGAGGCAGTCGAGGCATTCGACCGCAGGCTCAGTCAGCTCTCGTGGGTGGTCGAAGTGTGCCATCATGTATATTCGTCTTCGCGGTGTTGAGTACTGTCGAAAGGCCGCTTGCAAGGATTCGTCGTTGAGCACTCGCCACGGATCGAAGGCAGGCATCTTTGAGCCAATGCGAATAATGTGCACATGAGGGATCGCTCTCAGGGCATCAAGAATTTCCACGAGTCGCCTTGTGCTCATGAGCAGAGGATCACCTCCCGTCAGAAGGACGTTCGTCACATTGGGGTTGCTCGCAATGTACTTGATTCCCTCGGAAACATCGTTGGTAACCTCGTCATTTTCATCCATGAAAAGGCGTTTGCGAAAGCAATAGCGACAATACGCCCCGCAAACTTCGTTGCACAGCAACAGTACCGTGTGCGGGTACTTGTGCTGCACGCCGCGCGAGACCGTCACAGCCGCTTCATTACTGGCGTCGAGCTTGCCCCAATCTGATAGCTCTTCCTCACGAGGGATAATTAATTGCCGGATCGGGTCTTGCGGATCGTTCCAATCGATCAAGCCAAGGTAATAGTCGTTTGCGCGAAAAACGTACCGCTCTGCGACCTTCTTTAGACTCTCGCGTACATCGGGAGGAATGTTCTTAACCTGATCCAAAGTGCGCACATATCGAACCCGTCGGACACCTTCTCGTTCTTCAAACTGTGGCAATACGAAGTTATTCAATGAATCGTCTCCAATCGGTCCTGCATGAACCGTATGAAATCAAAATCGCGCTATGATGCACCATGAAATCAACAGAGCGCAGCGGCCGCGGATTTCGGGCAACTAGCCCCCTGAAACGATGTCGATCCCCAAACTATGCGCCTGTCTCTTCGTAACCCGATTGGGTCTGGAAAAGCAGATTCGTTGGTTTTCCGCTCAAGATGAGTTCGACATCATCGACCCGATTCGAAAATGAAGTGGCCTAGATGACGGTAGGAGGTCGTGCGAGTATTGGCATAACGCAACCAATGGAATTCAAGAACGTAAGGCTTCGGAACAGGAAGTGGGGCGAAGGCATTGGGCGACTCCTCTCACGGATCTTGCCTCCAAGGTTTCCTACTATATCGAAACCTCGGATGCTAACCCGGATGGCGGCCCGACCATCCAAAACTGCCTGCAAGCATCTCGGCCTGCACCCTTTGAAGAATTATATGCGACTGAATCAGTAAAGGTTGCATGAAAATGTAAGAGATTCAGCTACACTCAATCGGTAGCGTAAAAACCGATAATTTCCTTACGAGTATCAGAAGAGTAAGCGATGCCAAGGAAAGCCCACTTTCTGAGCGGAGCAGTCAGAGCGGTTGCCGTTTTCGCGTTGACGATTGGTATTGGCACAGTTCTTCTCCGATTTCCGTTCGCAACCAACGGAAAACCGATGAAATGGATGGATTCATTCTTCACATCGACCTCGGCTGTTTGTGTAACAGGACTCTCCACCGTTGATATTGGTACGTCCTTGAGTTACTCCGGTCAAATGATGCTCCTGGGTTTGATTCAACTTGGTGGTCTAGGAATCACGACGATTTCGACATTTCTCCTGGTGGCAGCAGGCCGCGCCACACTCGCGCACCACGTTGAAACGCAAGAACAGCTTGGAAGCGTCCGAATCAGCCCTTCACGCCTGCTTTGGTGGGTCGTTTCTTCGACGATTCTCGTCGAGACCGTCGGCGCCCTGATCTTGGCATCTCGACTGCCTGAAACAGATCGTTGGTGGTCAGCCATTTTTCACGGTGTTTCGGCCTTTTGCAATTCAGGTTTTTCCCTATATCCAGATAGCCTTACTCGGTTTCGCTCCGACTCAGTCGTCAACGCCGTTGTTGCGGCACTGACCATTTTTGGAGGCGCAGGTTTCATTGTCCATCTGCAACTGGTGAAGTGGGCGATCTCTAGAATGACAGGACAACGCCTTCCACTTTTCCTGCACACTAAAGTCGTATTGTCCGCCAGCGCCGCGCTTTGGATCATGGGAACGGTTGTTTTCCTCTTGTTCGAATCAAATAACACCATGAAGAACATGACCCCGACAGACCGCGTAGTAGCCGCAGTGTTCCAATCGGTCAGCACGCGAACCGCAGGCTTCAGTACACTCGACTTCGGAACAATGCGCGAGGTTACATTGTTCGCGGTCATGTTCTTCATGCTGATTGGCGCAGGATCGGGAAGCTGCGCTGGAGGCATCAAAGTCACGACTGCCGCTGTTCTTTTCGCTACCATTCGCGCGCGGATTCGAGGAGAGGACAGCGTCTCGCTCTTGAACCGCGCCATCCCGCCCGCGATCGTGCGACGTGCGTTTCACCTTCTCATCCTTTCACTGGTTTTCATTAGCTTGATGCTGCTCTTACTCCTATTCGTCCATGAGAAACCACCCTCGCAAGGTGCGAGAAACGATCAACTAACTGTTCTTGCGTTTGAAACAGTTTCAGCCTTTGGAACGGTGGGATTGAGCACCGGAGTAACTACTTCGTTGTCGGCGCTCGGCAAACTCATCATAATCTTCTGCATGTTTGTGGGGCGCCTCGGGCCACTTGTGATTGCGCTGGCCGTCCTTCCGGAGCGTATAGGACCTCGCTTCGAATACCCACGAGAAGATCTGGCAATCGGATAATATCCATGAAAAATTTCGCCGTCATTGGGCTCGGAAGCTTTGGAAGGTGCATGCTGGAAAGCCTCATGAAGCGGGGCATGCATGTCATCGCGATCGATTGTGACGACGAGAAGATTCAACTTGCACGCGACGTTGCCACGAAGGCCATCAAGGCGAATGCGCTCAATTGCGAGTTAATTCGCGAATTGCTTCCCAAACCAGTGCAATGTGCCATCATTGACATGGGCAATCAAATGGAGCGGAGCATTTTGATCACGAACCACCTTCACAAGTTGGGTGTTCCAAAAATAGTGGTGGAAGCGGTAAACGTGGAGCACGGCGAAATCCTCAAGATTGTCGGGGCGACGAAGGTCGTTTTCCCCGAGCAGGAGGCCGCGGAACGGCTCGCGGGAATGCTGGTTGGACAAGGCTCATTGGATTACTTTGCAGTAGCAGATGATTTTTCGCTTATCGAGGCGCCGATTTCTGATTCTTGGGTTAATCAGACCGTGGTAAGCCTAAATCTCAGGCAGGAAAAAGGCATCAACGTCGTCGCTGTTCGCAAGCCTACACTTGACAATGGCAAGGAACTCTGGCGATTCCCTGATCCCGCATCGCCGTTTGCGCAGGGTGATATTGTGCTTCTTGCTGGTAAGACGCGCGATTTGGAGCGACTGGCAAAGTAAGGTTCTCTCGCTTCGATTCTGACGGCGCGAGGCACATTTATCATTCATGACGGAATACCAGAAATGTTTCGAATTCGCAGAGTTCTTGATGCAGACCTTCCATTCGACCTGACCTGCCCCCACGGATGATACCATTTCGGTTAGTCGGCGCGTCCGTTTTCGATATTGAGCGGCGTGAGGAGCGAAGCCCCTGTGCGTAGCGTGGCCTCTTGGGTTGCAATATTCGACATCGCAAACCAACCATCCTGAAAAGAGTGAACAGCTTCCGTAGCACAAAATGTTGCCAATCGTATTGCCGAAGAGATTTTACGTTTTCATGCAGCCTTCTTGTAAGGTCCGAGGTATAATACTTAAGAAAGGGTGCAGGACATGGTTGCCTGCAGGCAATTCGGATGGTCGGGCCGCCATCCTAGTCAGCGCGTGAACAACCGTATGGGACTTCGGCGCGAACTACGGAAGGAGGAAGATCTTGTTCCGACTATTTGCTTCTAACCTATTTTCTATCCCTATCCGTCCACAAGGAAACGATGTAGCCAGTCTCGCTCGGCCTCCTTCGACCACTTGATCATCGCAGTAGTTCGCAAACGAGTTCGAATTGCATCCGTCCTTTCCCGTTGATTATGGCAAGCGGCGGTTGCAGCCGGCATCGCGCCAGTAGCTGGAGACTTGGGGACCGCCTTCCTCATCCCAGACACTTATACATCAGTCGAATTACAAGAAGCACAGACCAGACACTTTGTTGAGGAGTCCTTGGCCGAAGTGGAATTGAACGTAACCACTGACGTTCGTGTTTACTTGCCAAGCGAGGCAATAACTCAATACGCACGTGAGAATCATAAAGATCTCATGCCATTGGTAGTCTTGCACGCGGTATTATGAATCGAATTCTATTTGGCTTTGCGAGCAAGGCAGTGCTTGAATCCGCGCCCCGTGCTGATGGTCCCAGCTGGGACAATTCCAGTAGCAATCTTAGCGTGGAGTCCGTTTTGGCAAACAAACCCACTTACATCGGACATTTCACGGAGTGAATTGTGGTGTGGAAGGAGTCTTGATTGTACCTCAATCAAATTAAAAAAAGAGTGTGTAACCCTGTTGAAATTGCAATGCGAAAACGCGCGGAGAACCGCACCAGTTTGTTGCAGGTCGTGACCATGGTAGTGATCTGCACTTTCGGTTCCATTTCGGCGATTTCCGGCCAGCAAAACGGCAAATCCGAGCCGCCTTCGAACGACAACACGCACAAGAATACGAATGAGAATGGAACGCGCCGAGATGGAACCGATAGTGCAGTTCAAATTGAAGAGAAGTTGTCCGACGCAGAGCGAATTGCGCGCCTGCAGCGTGCTATCGCAGACAACGAGAAGCTTCTGGGCGAACTCCGCGTCAAGCTGGGCGATCCTCACGATGAATATGCCGAAGCAGACGCCGAGTTTTCAAAGCTTGACGGTGTCTTTCAAGAAAAGAAAAAGCAAATACAGAAGCAGAAGGAAGTGAACATCGAGGACACAACGGCACTAGAAGCTGAGTTGGCAACCCTCGAACCTCGGTGGAAGTTGGCAAAGGAACGTTTTGATCTC
Source organism: uncultured Phycisphaeraceae bacterium (assembly GCA_964494205.1). Taxonomy (GTDB): domain Bacteria; phylum Planctomycetota; class Phycisphaerae; order UBA1845; family UBA1845; genus JBBTCX01. Next base: position 112,608 of record CAZBRD010000009.1, read on the forward strand.
GCTATCAAAGCTCGCAAGACGCTTCAAGAACAAATAACAACACAGGAGCAGAAAGTTCGACAGGACCAAGAAGCACTCAAAAAGCTCACGGAAGTGATGCCAGCTGCACCAATAGAACCACAGACTCCATCTACCAATTCGCCTGGTTCTGCCGCGCCAATGGCCGTAAATGCAGCCGCAACTCCCGCAGGAAGCGTGCCACCTGATGCGGCACCGCCTCCGGCTGGAAGTACCCCCGGCGGCACGGCAAAAGCTGCGGCGCCCGGTGCATTGCCTTTAGGAACTTCTGTGCCCGCCGTCAATGGCAAACCATCTGTCCCAAATCCAAAGCTGGAACAAGCGCAAGCGGTGGCCTCCCAAAAGGAAACCGAGGCAGCGGAAGCGGAATCTGAGGCAAGATCAGTCTCCGAGCGGATTGAGGCGCTGCGCAAGAGCATCGAGTTAGAACGCAATCAACTCACTAACTCCCGCCAAAGGGCGGATAACGCCCAGGAAACAGAACGAACTCTCGATGAGGATATTCAGCGGCGCACCATGGAGAATGCCGAACGGACGGAACTAGACGCCTTACGAAAAAAGATAACGGATTCTCGACAGCGTTTTCGCGAAGCGCGACTTGAAATTAAAGACCGCACCGATCGGCTGGACAAACTTCAATCTGAACTGTCCACTCTTCAGAGCGAAGAAATTTCAGCATTGCGGGAGGCAGAAGAGAAACGCATTGATGCGGAGAAAGCGCACAAGACTGTCGAATTACTTCAAAATCCGTTTGCATTTCAGAACGTACTCCGCTGGACCATCGATCACGGCCCGCGAATATTGCTCATTTTCTCATGTATGGTGTTAGTCGTTTGGCTCGCCCGACTCATGGAAACGCGGATCACCGAGTGGATTTCGCATCACGGCAAAGCTCGGGGAACTCCGGAGGATGAGAATCGAGCTCAAACATTAGTCGGTGTGTTCCACAACGCAATTAGGGTAGTCGTGATTCTGGGTGGGTCGTTCATGGTCCTCGCGGAAGTCGGTGTCAATATCGTACCGTTAATGGGAGGTGCTGCGGTGCTAGGTTTGGCGGCCGCATTTGGCGGTCAAAACCTCTTGCGCGACTATTTCACCGGGTTCATGATCTTGTTGGAGAATCAATACGCCGTAAACGATGTAGTTAGAATCGGTGAGGTGGCAGGCCTTGTAGAGCGCATTACGCTGCGCCTCACTGTGTTGCGTGATTTAGATGGCAAAGTTCACTTTGTACCCAACGGTCACATCGTTACGGTGACAAACATGACGCATGGGTGGTCTCGGGCATTGTTTGAAATCGGGATCGCCTACAAAGAAGACGTGGACCGCGTGATGGAGCTTCTCGTCGAAATGGGGAAAGAATTGCGTCGCGACCTTGATTTCCGCCATATGATTTTGGAGCAGCCGGAAATGTTGGGGGTCGATCACTTTGGCGATTCTGCGGTCATTATCAAGTTCTACATCAAGACGCGACCATTGATGCAATGGACAGTGAAACGAGAAATGTTGCGTCGGATTAAGAATAAATTCGACGCCCTAGGGATAGAAATCCCGTTTCCACATCGAACAACGTACTATCGATTTGAAGGCTCCAAGGAGTCCGATGAACTATTTGGAAATCTCGAAACTGTGGAGTCGAAACGATGACGAAGAAAATTCGTGGTGAAGTGAACACTCGACCGATCGCATCGACTGAGGAGTCCATCGCTTTCCAAACACAGCAAGTTTTGGATCGGATCACAGAGGCGTTATCGAACGGCAACGGATACGAAATCATCCGTATTGTCAGCGAAGCAACTACCCATGGTTTCATTCCCAGCGACGAGAACCTTGCGACCTGGCTAGACCGGTCGCTCGGGCACGACTTCACAGAGAGATTTATCAACACTTTTGTGAATTTGACGTGCTTTTATTGCACCAAGGGAGTGATTCCCTGTGAGGAATGCAAAGGGCAAGGGCATGGAAAGGACCATAAGTTATGTCCGACGTGCCTTGCCCTAGGAATCAATCGTTGCGATTTTTGCGGCGGCTCAGGGTGGTTTACCATCAATCACATACCGCGTGGCTTTCAACTTCCTGTGATAACGCGACGCATTACCTCGGCCATCAAGGAAGCCGAGATCGTGTTAGTGCACGTCGTGCCCAATCTTTCGGAACTAGGACCAGCCCAAGCGATGAAACTCGCTGCCAAAGCACTGATACAAGCGAATCGGCTTCTTTGCGTTTTTGAGAACATGATGGTAGCCGCGAAGCAAGAAGAGTCGCGCAACGCAGAGGCGATCAACGGTGCAGGATCAGTGTTCGCCTCATGGAAGCAGGTGGCACCACGACTTAGCGATCGAATTTGCACACTGCTAAGTTGCATTGCCGATGCAGAATCGGCGGAAGCACTTTCTGCTTCGCCCAGAACGACGCTCCGCATGGCACAAAAAAAGTCGGAATTCTACGCTGATCTCGCGTTGTCGCAAAACTTTGAAGGAACACTTCTTTGGCATCCGCTACTCGTCGCAGAGTTTCAAGCCTCAAGTTCCGAGACAAATATTGATTCGAAAGATAGCGCATCGTCAGAACGGGTTAATGACCGTTTGCAAGGCAACCCGTAGCTAATATTGCATCGTCAGCCGTGGTTGGAACCAAGCTGATCAAAGTTTGGCCCGCCACAGGAGACGGCGTTTCATCGGCTGTCACGATACTGAGTCGCCCCTTCGGTGTCACGACGAAGAGCGCAATCATTCCACCAACATTTTGTTTACGCAATGCGGCGTAATCAAATTCAGGCGTGAGCTTGGTAACTTTTATTGCCCACCCATTATTGGCCTTGTCATCTAGTGCCAGGTAAGTGCACGACGATTCGAATAGCCATCTTCCATGAAGGTGCTTTTCGCGAGAACCCCTTCGACTCTGATCGGATTTAGGAGGCAATTGATAAACATTGGCTCGACCAAGTATCCGCGCGAATTGTTGTGTCGCAAGTGCATTTACCTCATCGTTGGGAGTCAAAGCCAATAACCGACCAATGCCGGAAAGGTCTACGTCATCGGCAATGTTTCCGGCAAGCGCACTCCCTACATGGCTTGAGAGTCCAGACATCCGAGCAATTGTTACATTTTCACGATTCGTGTCCAGAACTACCACACGATAACCAAGATCAGTAAGAGTTCGCGCAATGCGGCATGACCATTTTTGAGCACCGACAATGAGAATCCCTTGTGGGTCCTGTTCGGCAAGGCCAAGTCGACGTGCGACCCCCGCCGACGTAATCCCATAGACAGAAACTGTTCCAACGATAGTCGCAAATGTGAGAAGCATGAGAAGCTTCGCCTGGCCGTGTCCCGCCACTTCTAATTGCAATGCGAATACGGATGAGACCGCTGCGGCGACAATGCCGCGCGGCGCGAGCCATGCGAGAAAGAACCGCTCAGGCCATGACGTCTCTGTCCCCAAAGTGGAAATGATCACAGACAATGGGCGAACGACAAGAATCAACAAGCTCACAAAGATCAGAATTCTCCAGTCGAGCAGCGCTCGAAAGTCTGAGGCGGAGAATCTCGCACTGAGTACCACAAAGAGAATTGAAATTAGAAATACGCCAAGGCTTTCTTTGAACTCTACAATATGAAGGACGGAAGAGGGGCTGCGGTTTGCAAAGACAAGGCCAGCAAGCGTCACCGCAAAAAGCCCCGATTCAGGTTGCGCCCAATTGGAGATGAAAAAAATGATAATGACAATCGCAAGAGTGAGTGGATTGGTGAGATGGTCTGGAATCCAATAACGATGCAACACAATCGACAGAACGTACCCAGCTGCAACCCCGATTCCTCCGCCAAGAAATACGGTCTTGAGAAGTCCTCCAGCGATAAAGGCGGCAGGACTGTGCGCATCAGTTGCAATCACAAACTCAAACACGAGAACTGCAAGTAGGGCACCGATTGGATCGTTGGCGATCCCCTCCCATCGCAGGATTGAGGCGACACGACCTCGCGGACGGATGTGCCGTAGCATTGGAAGAATGACCGTAGGCCCGGTAACGGTAAGCAGGGCTCCAAGGATGATCGCTAGCTGCACATCCAGTCCAACCACGAAATAAGCAGCGGCGGCAACCATCATCCAAGTCAACGCGACACCGATCGTTAGCAGATTCCGAACGGCGCGACCCACCTTGCGAAGCTCATCAAGACGAAGGCTCAAACCGCCCTCGAAGAGTATCACTGCTACGGAAAATGATACGAATGGGAGCAGTAAATCTCCGATAAGCTCGTCGGGATGGAACCATCCCATCAGCGGGCCAGCGACAAAACCGGCAACAAGGAGTGCAAGGATAGACGGTATTCGCACTCGCCATGCCAGCCATTGAGCAGCGGCTCCGAGCAAGATGATCAATGCGATTTCTTTCGCAGGATCGCGCATCATGGATGCCCTTTCATGGCGTAAGGACTTACAACGATCCAGCATAGTCCTTTGTGTCTGCTGGGACAGTGGGCAAAGAAAAGAAAAGTTCTCGAAACCCCTGCTCCGCGCAAAGTCGTTGAACGAGAGGTTGAAAGTGGTCTCTTTGCACTTTCAAACTCATGCCCCGTCGACTAGCCTTGCTTGCGATGTCCGACGACAAGTCAAATCAAGAAGGGACCAAAGCTGCGGGATCGATTCCAGCGTTTGGCGTATCACCAGCACCTCGACACCTTCACTTTGCTCGCACCGCCGTCGTCGGTTTATGTGCTGGACTAATTGCTGTTGCCTTCCGTCGCGCCTTGGCAATGGCAGAGAAAGGGCGCGAAGACCTGCTCTTGGAATTGCACCATCACCCCACTTGGGGATGGGCGGTTCTTCCAGTCATCGGCCTGTTCGTGGGAGCCTTGGTTGGTTGGATCACAGTTTACGTGTCACCCGAAGCTGCTGGGAGTGGTATTCCCCATTTGAAGGGAGCATTACTTCACGTTCGCAGATTAAGTTGGCGCCGACTCATTCCCGTCAAGTTTTTTGGGGGCGTTGCAGGCATTGGGGCGGGACTCTCGCTGGGGCGCGAAGGTCCCACGGTACAAATGGGGGCGGCGGTCGCACGTGCGTTGGTTGCGCCGCTTCGGACACCACCGGCCGACATTCCTCAGTTATTCTCCGCCGGGGCCGGCGCTGGCTTGGCTGCTGCGTTCAATGCGCCGCTTGCTGGTTTGATCTTTGTGGTGGAGGAGTTGCACCGAGAACTCTCGTCTCGCACCGCCGCAGGCGCACTCATCGCAGCCGTATGCGCCACTGTCGTCACGCAATGGCTCGCTGGAAACACGCCGACATTTGAGGCGCAGGGCTTATCTACGATTCCACTGATGGCTTTGCCGATGACTGTTGCAATTGGTGTGTTGGGGGGGCTTGGCGGTGCATTCCTTAACAAATCTCTTTTATTCACTCTCCACTGTGTTCAACGAATTCGCGTCGTTCCGCTTTGGATTTTGCCCGGCTTTGCAGGTGCTGTTGTCGGTCTTTTGGCATGGTGGCTGCCTAGCGCCGTGGGTGGAGGGCATGCCGTGGCACAAAACCTACTCGATGGAACGCTCCAAGGCGGCCTCGCAGCTATGTTGTTGTTACTTATAGCCAAGTTCGTAGTAACCTCCATGAGCTACGGGTCTGGCGCGCCCGGGGGCATCTTTGCACCCATGTTGTTGCTGGGAGCGTTGATTGGAGCAGCTTTTGCTCGAATCTCGCCTATGGTATTTCCCTCTTTGCCGATTCACGCTCAAGAATTTGCTGTGCTGGGAATGGCCGCATTTTTCGTAGGATCTGTTCGTGCTCCACTTACGGGAATTGTGCTGATCAGTGAATTGACTGGTGGGTATTCGCTCCTGTTTCCAATCTGTATCAGCAGCCTCATCGCCTATTTAATCGCTGAGGCTCTGCGCAGTCGTCCGATTTACGACGCGCTTCTGGAAGCCGACCTCGCGCGCAGTGGGCATGGTCCCGCTCGAGTCGAGCCGCGTGTCGTGTACATCGGCGTTCAGCGCGGTGCCCCGCTCGCGAACTTGCCAATCGCGACGGCTGGACTACCGCGTGGCTGCCTGATTACAGCTGTGGAACGAAACGGTCTGACGATGATTCCGGCAGCCGATACAATACTGCTGCCGGGTGACCACATTTCGATACTAGCTCCGGGTGACAGTCCCGAAGCACCCCTAGAAATCGTCCGGCTCTGCACAGGACTTTAGAGCGTAAGAATTAGAAGCGGTTTCATAACTGCCTGGCTGTGATAATCAGGCAGGCCACGTGAATGAAAGCGCGGTACATATGAACATGCCTTTCCCATCGAATCAGCAGTCGTCGGAAGTTACCGAGCCAGCCGATGGTTCGCTCGACGATCCATCTTCGACGGTAACGCCGCAGGCTTCGACCGTCCTGCATCGGCCTGCTTGTTCGTCCGCGTCGGTGGGGACAGATCAACTCGGTCCCGTGGATTCGCAGCAACCGGCGCAGCCAGTCGGCGTCGTAGGCCTTGTCGGCAATCAGCCGTTTGAACTTGCGCTTGGGCGCTCCTCCGCGCAGACGTGGCACGCACACCGTTTTCAACGTTTCTTCGAGGAGCGTGACCTCCGCGGGCGATGCAGACGCCACGGACACTCCCAAAGGTACACCCGCGCCGTCTGCCACCACCAGCCACTTCGTACCCTTTCCACGCTTGGTTTTTCCGACGCATTCGCCCCTTTTTTTGCCGGCGAAAAGCTGCCGTCGGCGAAGCATTCTTCCCAATCCAAATGCTGCTCTTCATCGAGTCGGCCCAGCAAGGTGCGCCAGGCCTTCAGCCACACGCCTTGCTCTTCCCAGTCGCGAAGTCGGCGCCAACAGGTGCTGGGAGAAGGATACGCCTCAGGCAAGTCCTTCCAGCGAGCGCCGCTGCGAAGCACCCACAGAATCCCCTCGAAACAAGGACGATTGGCAATGGGCTTGGGGCCGCCTAACGGCGACGCCATCGGTTCCGGCAACAGCAGCGCGATCAGTGTCCACTGTTCTTCCGTCAGTAACTCGACCTTCCTGGCCATCGAACACCTCCATTCGACAGCCAGTAAACCAAAGATTCAACCATCGCGCCATTCAAGTGTGGCGCGAATCCCTGCATGAATCCTTGACCTGGATAGTTATGAAACTGGTTCTAGCCTTATACAACGTATTTCGACGCTCTTCGAATTAACTGTGACCAGTATGTTCTTTGAATATGGTCTGTTCAACCTATTTCCCATAATTCTTTCGTAATATGCTCAATAGAATAAGCCCATAAGCGGGAAGCCTCGCAAAATACAGGAAAGTTCTCAATTCGTTTTCCTGAGACAATATTGTCTGTGCTATTCGAAGTAATGCCAAAATCCAAAGGGCAAGTGCGAAGCTCACAAATAATTGATCGCGGGTGCGACGCCAGAATTTGAAGAAATACAGCCCCGACACGGCGTATCCCATGCAAATCGCACCTGGCAATAATTGGAGAATCCCATCCATCGACAAACTCCGAACACCAGTCAATCAATCGCCTTCCCAGGCAAGACCAAAAATCATGGAAGCCAATCCGAAGAACGTAGCGCTGTTGCGCCACGGCGCTAAATCAATCTGCGGAAAAACACTCAGATCGAAGAAAAGTACGAGGTTGTCTACAGTGAGCGCCGCAAAGAAAACACAGCACCACATCAACAATCGCACTCGAGTGCGCAAGTAGCCTCGTGCAAGAAGCAACGTACAGGCAAGACAGGTTGCGACACCGAGAACATAGATGGTGCCGGGGACGAACGTATTCATTGATGCTACTCCTTGTCATCTTTTCGCAGCCGGAACGCGTCCGCAAACGCACGAAGATTGTCGACGGGGCGCGTGTAGATAAGGCCTATCACAGAAGTACGGTGGGTTTGATAAGCCTCCGCGAGTTCGCGCATTGATTCATCCTGGTCCTTGTAAGCCGAGGTGTAGGCAAACGAATCTGCGGAATTCGGGCACATGGCAACCAACCCCCGTCGTTCCAAGTGAGCCAATTGATTCCTTAAAGGAACTGCCTCGATGGCGAGTGGTCGCGTCATTTCTGAAATCGACAGGAACCTAGGGCGCTCAGCGAAGAGGAACAATAGAATTTCCAACTGTAATACCGATGGAATGTTATCCAGGATCAGTTGTCGAACGCGGCTTGTCAGTGGCAATTCAGGCATTGATCTAATTCGCGAGCAGAGCCATTTTTTTCAATCGACGGTGCGATTCAATCATGAATAACATCACTGCGGGATGACTTCTCATTTGCTTCCTACACGAAGCGGAATTCGTCCAACAAGCCGATCTTTTCTTCGAAGCCGAGCGGCGTCGATCAGCATTCTGCCGGCCCAGCGATAGACGTTGAATTCGGCTACGAGCGATCGCATCGCATGCATTCTAGCACTTTGCTCCTCCCGAGGCATGGATAGGGATGTCGCGAGTGCTGCGCTGGCCGCGTCTAAGTCATAGGGATTGACAATGAGCGCCTCAGTCAACTCGCGTGAAGCACCAGCAAAATGACTCAATACAAGAACGCCCTGTCCATCGTCTCGGGCCGCAACGAACTCTTTGGCCACTAAGTTCATGCCGTCGTGCAAACTGCTAACGTAGCACAAATCAGCCGCACGATAGTATTTGAAGACCTTAGGAGGCTCATGATGAGCGCGAAGCAAAATGATTGGTCGATATGACCCATTGCCAAATCGTTCGTTGATGCGCGCCGTTGTGCGCTCGACGTTGTCGTTCAGCTGTCGGTACTGGTCGATAAGCGTCCGGCTAGGTGCCGCGAGCTGAACAAAGACGAAGCGACCACGGTATTGGTCGAACTTCTCAAGTAAGCGTTCTACGGCCCACAAGCGCTCCTCAATGCCCTTTGTATAATCGAGTCGATCGACCCCGACGCCGAGCAACGTGTTGGGGGAAAGCCCCAGTTCCGAAAGAACAGACGCACGACATTCTCCAATCGGCGGCGCAGACTGTGCCCAGCGACTGGGCCATTCAATCGAAATCGGGTAATCGCGAATCAGCGTCGTCCGATCGTGTTGGATGATGGCGATTTGTTCACGATCGATCCGTGTTTCCAAAAAGCGATCCACAGCTTCAATGAAGTTGTTGCAATGCAGTCGAGTGTGAAAACCAAGAATACTACTTCCTAGTAGCCCTTGAACAAGTTCGTCACGCCAAGGACAAATGCCGAATCGCTCTGCGTTAGGCCAGGGGATATGCCAAAACGTGATGACAGTCGCGCGTGGAAGTTGTCGCCGAATCATCGCAGGAGCCAGAGCAAAATGGTAGTCCTGAACGAGAATAATCGGGTCGTCCGCGTCGACCTCGGAAACGACTGCGTCGGCGAACCGCTGGTTCACGACTTGATACTGCTTCCAATCGTCACTCCGAAATATGGGCCGTGTGTGTGCAAGATGACAGAGGGGCCAAAGCCCTTCGTTGGAGAAGCCGTAGTAGTAACCCTTTTCTTCTTCTGGTGTCAACCAAACACGCCGGAGCGTATAGGACTCCACATCTGGAGGGACCGATACGTGTCCCTTGGAGTCCGAGGTCACGCGATCAGCACTACCGCTTCCATGGGCAATCCAGACACCAGAACACGCCTCCATGACCGGCTCTATCGCCGTGACCAATCCGCTTGCAGGGTGCATGACACGGATGGTTCGGTCTTCATTGTATTGATGGATATATGGCTCGCGGTTTGCGAGCACCACGACCCTCTCGCCTTGGAGAAATCGGACAAGCGTTTCCTTCAAGCGTTGCGGTGTCCACGCACCGGACTTCGCATCGGACCATCGTTCCGCTGATACGCGTTCCATCATCGCGCGGAGGTCACCGAGAATCGGTTGGAATTCATGTCGTCGTCCCTCCCCGCGCAGAAAACGACGAACTTCGTCGGTCCAGCGACGCCGGAACAGCCGACTGGCGATCAGGGTCGCCAGGCAAGCCGTCAACGCCAGGACGCCGAACGCGATGAAAACAAGCTGTTGCGTTTTCGCTTCGCGCCGTTCGACGAACGCAAGGTCGTGGACTAAGACAACGAAACCAAGAGGCATCCCGTCACCGAACAGAGGAACGGCGCTCACGTACACGTTCCCGCCGGGGAGCGACTGTCTGGTGCCCCAGCCGCGCCATTCTTTGGGCGGCGAATCGGGACGGTCGCGCACCTGGCGCGCCAAGTCGATACATGTGAAGACTGCGGGGAAGTCAGGCGTGCTTGCGGTCAATTTTAGTTCCTTATTGCACGCCGCCGCAGCTAGGATTCTCTCGTCATGCGTGATATCCGAAAGTACTGCTTCCACCGCCTCCTCGCCATTTTCCCACCGCGCAACCAACGCATGTCCCGCCCCTTTCACTGCAAGTTGAGCGCGCAGGACAATGTCCTTCTCAAACCATACTTGGGTTGTATGAGTTACGATGCGAAAGGCGGTCCAGGCCAGCGCAGCGAGCAAGATGATCAATACAGTTAGAAACCGGATCAGCTGCCACATGAATCCCTTTTAAGCCTGATCCGCTGTCGCCGCAATCGACCTTCGGATAAACTGTCGGAGAGTAAACTTTTGGTTAGATCCCACTATTGGAATCTGGATTGATGGAAGAACTTTCATCTCGCCTATTCGAACTCTGTCGGACACCAGTGTTGCTCGTAGCCAGTGATTTTGACGGGACACTGTCACTGATTGCGGAAGAGCCGTCTCTGGCCAAGCCCAACCGTGAAGCAACGGCGGCTCTACACGCATTGACAGCGATGCCGCAAACTCACGTCGCGGTCATTTCCGGTCGATCGTTGCGTGATCTCGCTTCGGTGTCGGGTTTCTCCGACGAAGTGCAGCTGGTGGGCAGTCACGGCAGCGAATTCGACGCGGATTTCATTCACGGGCTCGATCCAGCGACCGTAGAGTTGCGGGATCGGGTTCGCGAGGACCTTCGATCGATCGCTGCCACTGAACGCGGCTTCTTCGTGGAGGAGAAGCCCGCTAGCGTTGCATTTCACTTCCGATTGGCCGATGAGCAAGCAGCGGCGCGGGCGCTCGAAACGATCGCTCTCGGGCCGGCATGTGATCCGCGCGTCCATGTGAAGCGCGGTAAGCGCGTGATTGAATTGAGCGTCGTTCCGACCGACAAAGGCAAGGCTCTCCTGTCGATTCGGCATCGCGTCGGTGCAACAGCTGCGATTTTTATTGGAGATGATGAAAGCGATGAGGATGCGTTTGCCACACTTTGCGGGCCCGACGTAGGCGTCAAAGTAGGCGACGGGTCGTCGAAGGCGCAGTACCGCGTAACAGATACGTCCGATGCCGCGCGAGTGTTGGCAAAACTTGTCCAATTACGTGAGGCTTGGCTGAAGGGATCAGAAGCAGTTGACATTGAGCGACACAGCCTGCTCTCCGACCAGCGGACTGTCGCTTTGGTTACACCGTCCGCCCGGGTCGTTTGGCTTTGCGTGCCACGCATTGACTCGCCTGCGCTTTTTGCGGAACTACTTGGAGGACCCTCCGCGGGATTCTTCGATATTCGTGCCGCCGACGGTACAGCCCCACTTCTACAATCATACGTTGGGGACACTTTTGTCTTGCGTACGGAGTGGCCCAATTTCACCGTTACAGACTTCTTGGATTGCGCGGGGGGCCGCCCCTATCAACGGGCGGGACGAACTGACTTGATACGCATGGTGGAAGGGAAGGGCCGTATTATCGTTGAGTTCGCTCCGCGATTGGACTTCGGGCGCCAGCCGACGCGTCTTCGGAGAGTTGAACAGGGATTACAAATTGAGGGTTCGCTCGATCCAATCGTCCTACGGACTCCAGGCGTGAAATGGGCGCTACTGGACGACGGATCGCACCAACGAGCCATCGCAGAAATCGATCTCTTGAGTGGCGGTGTCATGTTTGAACTCCGCTGTGGGCTTTCCACGACACGAGAATTAGCTATACAACCAGTCAAGCGATTCGAGCAGACTACGCGATTCTGGAGCCTATGGGCAGAGCAGCTTCGGCTTCCCGCGATAGCTACCGACCTGGTTCGACGCAGTGCTCTAGTTCTGAAAGCCCTTTGCTATGGACCAACGGGTGCCATCGCCGCAGCCGCAACGACCAGTCTTCCTGAGCACATTGGCGGCGTTCGCAATTGGGACTATCGCTACGCGTGGCTTCGCGATGCCGCTATGTCCGCCGTGGCGCTGGCGAGACTTGGCTCAACGGGCGTGGGAACGAGATTGGTCGACTGGCTGTTGGGGATTCTCGATCGCGACGACGCACGCGAGTTTTTTCGCCCTGTGTATACGGTCACGGGCGGGCATCTGGGAGTTGAGGCTGAGATTCGAGAGCTTCACGGCTATTGCGCAAGTCGGCCCGTGCGTGTGGGTAATGCGGCCGGACAGCAACTCCAGTTGGATGTCTTTGGACCCATTATGGAACTTCTGGCCGTGTTGGCCGAAACGGGTGTGGCACTTTCTTCGGAACATTGGCGACTGACAAAGGCGATTGTCCAGGGAGTTGCTTCACGATGGAAGGATCCGGATCACGGGATTTGGGAAATTCGCGGCTCTCGGCGGCATCACGTTCATTCGAAGGTGATGTGTTGGGTTGCGGTCGATCGAGCCATCCGTATCGCCTTGGAGTTTTCTGGAGAGCAGCCACCAGAATGGTTCATACTTCGCGACGACATTTCTACGAGCGTTCTTCAGCACGGCTGGAATGATGAAGTCAAGTCTTTTACATCGGCTTTTGATGACACATCTGTAGATGCATCGGCGGTTCTTGTCGGACTCTCGGGCCTGCTAGAGGGAACAGACCCTCGCTTCATTGCTACGGTCGCAACAGTCGAGCGAGTTCTTCGGCGCGGTCCCACGGTCTACAGGTATTTGTATGATGATAATCTGCCGGGCCGAGAGGGCGGGTTCCACCTTTGTACCTCTTGGTTGATTGAAGCACTGGTATTGGTTCAGCGTTACGACGATGCACGGGAACTCTTTCATCAGTACCTCGAACTTGTGGGGCCGACTGGCCTGATGCCCGAGGAATATTGTCCGCGCACCAGGAAATCACTCGGCAACCACCCTCAAGCATATTCGCACGTGGGCTTGATCAATGCCGCCCTCGCGCTCGAACAAACTCAACCTGCATGTTGACTTGCGCAAGAAACCGCATGGGGCGGACTGCAATAGACTCGAAAGCGGGGTTTTCGGTTACTCCGCCTTTGTCGTCTTGCCATCCTTCTTCACGAGCGTATCACCGCCATTGGCTTACGCACTGTTCAAAACTAAACTGGCGCGCAACAAAACGAATCTCCGTACTTCGGCCTCCACACGGTCTTGCCAAGAAGTGATACCGATTGCCGGGCGTCCTCAATCGTTGGTTGCAAACCCCATTGCCTACCCCGCACACTGTCTCCATGCAGACAATGCCAGAAACACCGCATATGAAGCGAGCAAGCCAGCACCTTCAACTCGTGATATCGTTTTCCCAAAAGTGCGGCTAATCGGAATTAGCGCAAGGGCCAGAAACCCCATGTATCCAAGCGGTAGGGAAAGACCGCCATTCATGGCAGGCGGTGTCAACATGCCGGTGATGCCAAAAATCGCACCGGCATTGAATAGGCATGAGCCGATCGCATTTCCCATTGCTAGGTCAGTCTGACCCTTTCGAACTGCGAGCACACCGGTGATCATCTCAGGCAATGTCGTGCCGATTGAAACGATGGTGACGCCCACGATTGCCGCTGGGACGCCGATCGCGAGGGCAATTCCCGACGCACCATCGCTCGCCATTGATCCACCAAATGAAAGAAGCGCAAGACCTCCGACAAAGCATGTCACAATCATGATCCAGGCCATAGGGAGCCCCTTGTGCAAGGGGTCTGGACCGAGGATTGCGGATTGTGCGGCTTTGGGCTTGCCGCGCGACTCGCGCAGCGCCGAAACAATTGTCCACGCGCTATAGGCTCCAAACAGACTGAGCATGAAACCTGCTTCCCACCGGGCGAAGCCGGAAGCCAAACCAAGCATAGCCATGAACGCAAGAATGAAAGCATTCAACCAGATTTCAACCTGAATCAAACGCTCGACAACTTGCAAGGGCCGAATCAATGCACAAAGTCCCAGGACGAGTGCCATATTGCAGATATTGGCTCCCACGACATTCCCGAGGGCCAGTTCACCGCGCCCCTTGTAAGCCGAGATAAGATTCAGGGCTAGTTCCGGAGCCGACGTGCCCCACGCCACGAGTGTCAGACCGACCACTAGTGGCGACACGCCTAGCCGGCGCGCAGTATCTACTGAGGCTGAGACGAGCAACCGTCCACCGACAAGCAAGAGTAGAAGCCCGCCAAGAAACTGAAGCGTGTATATCATGTGAAATTGAATAGAGGGAACCACGTGGTGGGTCAACACAGTTTCTCGGAATTGAACCAGATATTTGCACACGTCGTGCTCGCGGTGCTTCATTTGGCTCGAAATGCGAAGAGTTCCGAACGCGCGAACCGTTACCGGCAATTAGAATTACTCGTGATCCGGAATAAAAAATGCCATTTCTTAGCATGCGAGACGTTCAAACATAGCCCATAGAAGAGAGCTATCCGCGAATTCACGTCGAGGTCATCTTCCATAAGGCTGATATGCTCTCGTTAATCAAAAAAAGGATTGGCACCGACGGCGTCTTTTGCCACCGCAAGCTTTTGGTCCTTTGATTGGCCGCCCTTGATTGACCAATATCAGTACCTATTGCCTCGTGGTCGCGCCGCCGGTGCCCTCTGTGGAAGCGGTCCGGAAGCATGTACGTTTCGATCTATCGAGTTTCAAGCCATTGAGAGCACTTGCCATCTCCAAGGCCCACTATCGCAGGTTGCCCGGCCGAACAACGAACACAGGCAAGTTGCCCTACGGGTTAGTCACGCCGATTCTTGCCCGGCCGTTGGCCGCAACAGTTTGGCGACAAACTCGCAGAATTTGTCGAAATCAATCGGCTTATCAAAGAACGCAACGGCTCCAAAGCGACTCGCCCGCAAGAATGTCTGCTGATCTCCGAATGCCGTAATCAATATCACAGGCGGAAATGTCGACTTATCCCTTATGTCGTTCAGCGCTTCGAACCCACTCAACCCAGGCATACGTATGTCCGAGATTATCAAGTCGACATCAAAGCGTTCATCGAGGATAAGTTGGGAGTAGACCAACCGCTCTCGCAGATGAATTCCGTCAGTCACTTCAACAACGTTGTATCCGGCACCGCGAAGCACGTTACTCATCAAAGTCCGCAACTCTACATCGTCCTCAGCCACCAAGATGCGCGGTATTCTTGTACTTACGCGCCCCATCATTGGTGAGTCTCCGAAATTAGACTTGTTCTGGATGCCGAAATCGCGCGCGACTCGAGGATTCGAGTATGCAATCTTCTCGAACTCCCTTATGTGCATCGTACCTCCCTCTCCCGCTTGCTCGTTGAGTGATGCGACCATCTTTGTCGCCCGCCAAGATAGACTACTTCGTTTCATACAAACGCCAGCAAAATTCATACCACGGAGATTCTTGCTGACAATTCAGAATTGGAATCGCAGAAATCGAGCGCCAGAAGTGATATTTGCGGACAAACGGGCATTTCACTGGCTTTCGGCGTTTCAGTCCAATTGCGAATGCTTGTGTATCTGCGACGCGCGCGTGGCAAATTGTCCCATCGTTTGGAATCGAGTCCCAGAACAGTGAAGCCTGCTTCGTATAGGCCGTTTCTAGAAATGCTTGGCACGTGATCCACATTCTCGCGATCTATGTTCTGGAATATTAATTTACGGAGGGTGATCGGAGCCGTTCACAGAGGTGTCCGGACAAGATGCGAAGTGGCTGACGTGAACGACGATAGCAGAATCAACGACGCCGTTGGAAGCGTCAAAAAACGAGAATTACTGCTGTAATACACGATTGAAACAGTTCTTGGCCATCACCACACTCGACTTCGCATGGCGTCAATCACCGCCATCGGCGCGAGGTGATCGAGATATCTTGACGTCGTCGTGATGTTGGTGTGCCCGAGTTGACGAGAGATTATAGCGATGTCGACACCTTCTGCGCGAAGTTGCGCGGCGTGGGTGTGCCGGAAACCGTGTGCGTGAACGCGTTTTTCTATTCCGGCTTTGAAGGCCAACCGTTTGAGCATCACGCGGACATAGGAGGCGGACATTGATTGGCCATTGAGCGTGCAAAAGACCGGCTGCCTGCCGTTGACACGAAGAGTTAACCTCTTGTCGAGCCATCGCTGAACGACGCCAGCAGCGCCCGGATCGATGCCTATCGTTCGCGATCGACCGCCCTTGCCGTTCAGAACTCGCACCATTCCTTTGTCGAGTTCGAGGTCTTTCGGATACAGCGACAACGCCTCGTTGATGCGTAAGCCGGAACGATAGAGCAATGCAATCAACGCGCGGTTACGAATGCCCGTCGGCGCTCGATGACTGCACGCGCGCATGAGTTTGGTGACTTCATCTTCCGTCAGCACTTCCGGCGGCAGATGCTTATGCCGTCGTGGTTTTCGCCCATCAGTCACATAGATCGACCCGTTGAACATGAGTTACTCCTGATAGATTCCGCTCGCTGTTGGCCCAATTGCGAGTGTCACGCGGTGACACCCAGTTGCGCTTTTCCTGCAAAGCGTAACTCAGTGCTACCTCGGGGTGGGCCACCGGGGAAGAACGTAACTCTATGGAGAGGAAGGAATTGGATTTGGGTGTGAAGGCTACACCGGATCGATTCCGGCTACAGTTTACAGGTTTGCCTCGCGAAGTTGCTTAGCCCAGCCGCGTCCATAGTAGGTCCCCCAGCGCTCGTTGATCCCGGCTTCGGCAATCGTAGGCCCACAGTAAGCGCTATCTGCGGCCTCAAGGGCTAGCGCAAGGGCCGTCCAGCGATCGGCGTGGCTGCCCGCTTCACGCGGCGCGGCGTAGCGCACGTTTCCAGAAGCGGTCACCGTTCGCGCGACGGAATGCAGGTCGTCGATCAACGGTCGATGGTTGGGGATAGTAATGTACCCGCGTTGAAAGGCGGCGAGGATGCGCGAGGCTAACGATTCTTTGACGGGTGCGGTCATGCACACCGGCTCGACGCGATTGCCGTACTTCTTGACCAACTCCTCGCACAACTGCATGCCTAGTCCACTCTGGTCAATGGAGAGTCGTCGCAAGCAGTGGATATTCAAGAGGCTGGCCAATAGTTGAGATTGTTCAGCAAACGGCGTTTGATGCAGTTCAACCGCGCCCCGCCAGCGTATTCCTTTGCTGTTTTTCTCGAGGACCACCAGCACCGACATGTCGTGCTTGCGGCCCACGTCGTACCCAGCCAATAAGTTCGCCGCCCCGGCCAATCCGTTCATGCTCAGGCGATAGGGAAGCGTCTCGTCGACTCGCGCCAGCAGCAGGTCATACGGCAATAAAGCGTGCGCTTCATCTACGAATTCGCACTCGTAGGCTGCCCGCCACGTTACTTCGTCAGCCACGGCGGCACGCAAAGCGGCGATATCATGCGGAACGCCCCCCTTCTGAGCAGCATAAATGTCCACGCGGTGGCGGGACCAGGCTTCGTCGCCATTGTGCCACAGGCGATGGAACATGCCCGAACGGGCGCCGGGCGTGGAGATGACGCTCAGTCGAAACTGTTTGTTGGTCGAGATAGTCGGTACGATGGCTAACCAGAGAGCATCGACGTCGGATATCCATGCGGCTTCGTCGATGACGACGTGACCAGAATAGCCTTGAACCGTCGCCGCAGCAGACGGTAGCGATATGACGCGACCGCCAGTGGAGAGTTCGATGGCTTCTGCGCTCTGCTTCTCGACCTGTACTACGCCGTCACCGGCAGCCGTGACCAGCGGCAGCAATTGACCGGCTTTGCGCAACAACTCCGATGCTTGACGTTGACTGGCGCTGACTACCACGGTCGTTTCGCCGTAGAGGGCGGCGTGCAGCGCCTCGGTCGCAACCGCCGTCGACATACCGATTTGCCGCGCCTTGCAACAGACGCGAAGCCGTGAGTGGTCTTCAAGCCAGCGGCGTTGGTGCGCCCACCATTGCAGGGTCGTCGGTTCACTTTGTTGATGGTAAGCATTCATGTCGATGCATGCGCTGTCACAGCCCACATCAACGGCATCAGCGTTCATGGGCCGACCGCCTCGTCGCTGCTTACTGAGATGGGTGCTGGTATCGGGGCCGATGCTTTGAAACCCAGCACAGCCGACACGCTTGCCAACGCCGCTTGCACGTCGCCCGGACCGCTGAGTGTGATACGTTTCTCGTCTCCGTCGAGCGCTTTGTGCAGGAGTTGTAGTAGTCCGACTAGCTTGTCACCTGCGGTAGTGCTTCCTTTGACGGTTCGAATCAGCAACTGTGTAATGCCGTCGTACATCAGGCCAGCGATGACGTCGATGTTCTGCGTTTCATCCGGGTCCATGCCGAGTTGTTGGGCGATCTTAACCAACTCGCCACGGGTCTTGGCGGGTTTGATACCCACGCGGCGCAACGCAGCCGACAAGGATCCCGATTCACGCGGTCGACCTGTTGGGTTTCCACTCTGGCCCGGCTGCCAGCGATGCGGAGCCAGCCATGGCGCTCGTTCACCCTTCGTCGGCGCCTCGATCGGAACCGGCAAGTCTGGGACAGTGCGTTGGATGTTGTCGCTTTCGTTCGTCATTTCTGTGCCTCACTTTGGCACGGAATCTTAGCAATACGGAGGCTGTGCCCTTCCAGCCTTTGGAAGCACCTCACTCCAAAATTACGCGGAACTTGCGACCGCATGCGCATTGCACCCACCACAACGCGCTGCCGTCGCCCTGATTCGCCAGCGTGCGATACTTGTGGAGTTTGATGCCACCGCAAGAAGGGCATCGCGGGCGCTCGACAGTGATCGACTCTAGCGGTTGCCGATCATAATGGGGCTTACTCGCCGTTTTCATTAAACTCACATCACTCTTCTTTATCGCATCCGATTTCTGGTTTCATCATCGTCCACCCTGATGCTTGCTGACGGGCAAACAACTCAAGGCGTGGACTCGGGCTGACGCGCTCGATCAACTGTCGAACGGCTTCTGGCTTATGACCATCTTGCGTCTGTTCGATCTCTGCCCAACTCTTCAACGACCTATCGAGGAATGAGCACGAGCCGCGAACGCCGAGCAGCAAGAACTCGTGTCCGGCACCCCAATATTGGCTGGTGTTCGCCTCCGGTTTGACCCATACGAAACAACCCGCGTAATCGAAACCCCATGCCTGAATGATTCGTTTGGCGTCGAAGAGATCGTCATCAGTCGCCCACAGATGCAGGTGAGCGCTGTCCGCAGCGATTGCCGCGACCGGCAACGAGCAGAGTTGGACAACTGTCATTCTCGGGTCGTGATGCTCATCATCCCAAGGTGGGTCGGCGTAAATTGTTCCGAACCGCGTTCCCGAGTCGACTAGAGCTTGCCATTGGCTATCGCTCGCCACACGCTGATTTGTTTCGTTGCGCGCGACGCTCGGTGTTCCTCGCCCCAGCGCGAGTACGCTAGCCGTGGTGATCTCGCGATGGGCTTGTCGGATTTCTTGAAGATGCTCTTCGAACTCCTCCTCGGGCACCGACGCGAGGCGCTGCCAGCGGTGAGATTGGAACTTGTCGATTCCAAGGTCAGACAATTTCAAGGTTGCATCGTGCAACCTTGATTTGCGGTCGCCGCCATGAATGTCCATCGTCGCCAGCATCTCTCCGGCTTTGCGCTGCGCACGCAAGTGGATTTCGGCAGCCCGGTTTTGGGCCTTCAAACCCAGCCTGGCTGCCTTGGCATACGCTCGGGCTGCCTCAGCCACGTCAGCGATGTGCTTCACATCCTCCAGCGACGACGCTTCCGCCAATGCTTTGACGGCCCCGTCCAGTTTGACCATCGACGTCGAGGACTCGACCACTTCACTTTCCGTCACTTCGCTCATGATTTTCGCCTCCTAAGTTGTTAGGGGAATTGGTTGGGGCCAGGATTCGTTCAGCCTTCTTACCGGTGAACTTCTCCCAGCGTTGGACTATCACATCGCAATACAAACAATCGAGCTCCATGAGGAACGCACGGCGTCCGGTTTGCTCGGCGGCGATCAACGTCGATCCCGACCCGCCGAACAGGTCGAGGATGTTTTCACCCACTCGCGACGAGTATTGAATGGCGCGAACGGCCAACTCGACCGGCTTTTCGGTCAGATGCACCATCGCGTTGGGAGTGATCTTCCTGATGTGCCACAAGTCGGTGGCGTTGTTTGGTCCGAAGAACGAATGCGCAGCGCCTTCCTTCCAACCATAGAAACAAATCTCGAACGCGCCCATGTAGTCCTTCCTGGTCAACACCGGCCACTCCTTGTCCCAGATGATGCCTTGGCTGAAGTACAGACCGTGGGCCTTAAGGACCGGTGGGTAGTTACCGAGATTCGCGTAGCCACCCCAGATGTAGAACGTGCGACCGGACTCGAGCACGCGGGCGATGTTCCCGAACCATGCGTGCAGCATCTCGTCGAACTGTTCGTCAGAAACGAAATCGTTGGCGAGTGGTCGGTCTTTCGGTCGGAGCTTCCTATGGGTGGGTTTGCCGCTCTGCGCTCCGGTCGCAACGTCCATCTCATGATAGCGCGAGGCCGTCCGTTTCTGCGCGCGATGCAGGTCGAACGATTGATGATGCGTTAGACCGTGTTCGCCGAACGACGAGAGACCGGCGGCGATCGCATTGTTGCTCCTCGGTTCAACTTTGACGTTGTACGGCGGGTCGGTGTTAACCAGGTGAATCGATTGACCATCAAGCAATCGGTCGACGTCACACTTCGACGAGCTATCGCCACATAGCAGCCGATGCTCGCCGAGAATCCACAAATCACCCGGTTGAGTAATGGCCGCATCCGGCGGCTCGGGGACGTCATCCGGGTCGCACAAGCCGTCCTTCACGCCGGGATCAAGAATTTTCGCCAACTGATCCTCGTCGAAGCCAAGCAACGATAGGTCTACATCCAACGCGCGGAGTTCTTCCAATGCAATTGGGAGTTTTTCCAAATCCCACGTTGCAATCGTGGCCGTCTGATTGTCGGCGATGCGGTAGGCCTTTACCTCGGCCTCCGTAAGGTTGTCCGCGATGTGCACCGGCACGTGCTCGAGCCCGAGCTTCATCGCAGCCTTCAGCCGCGTATGGCCGACAATGATGACGCCGCCTTTGTCGACGACGATGGGTTGCTTAAAGCCATACGCCGCAATCGAACGAGCGACCGCATCCACCGCGCTATCATTCAGGCGTGGGTTGTTCTGGTACGGCTTAACCTGACCGATGGGCCATAATTCAATCTTCAAGCGTCACCTCCTTTTGTTCGGCTTGTGCTCGATTCGTGCGCGCTCGCTTCCAGCCTCTGGAAGGCGATTGAACATTGACGCGCTTGGACACCCCCACGCTGCACCCGTTGGCCACCAAACGCGCAGGAACGCCTCACGTCGCGACGCACTGGGTCAATGCTGCGCGACCTACGCACCCGAGGTTTTCGTTCATTCTGAGCGCCGCGGAACGCAATTGTGTGATGCGCGGTGGTGGGGTCGTAGATTGAAGACGATGACTCAACTTCCGCCTTTGGAAGAGTCTCGCGTGAAGCCACTCAGAGATGCGGAACATGCGGAAGTTGACCGTTTTAACATCTTCCAACTTCCGCATCTTCTTCATCATCTTTATTACCTTGGTCTTAAGAGGGAATATCATTGGGGGAGATCCTCAACTTCCGCAACTTCCGCATGTCACGGAGGCTTCGCGTGCGCGCGAGACTCTGCGGAAGTTGAACTACTCACGTACCAGTCGGGAGGCCTCTGGTCCTTGATCCAATACCACCACTCCGCAGGATTCACCTCCGGCTTGCGCTCATATTCCAGTCGTCCCGAATCCCGTAGGTCTTTGCGCGCTTTTTCAAATGCATCCATGCTGAACAGACGATCACGATTAACCGTCGCCAGCGCGGCGTCGTTCAGTGCGATGGCGGTCTGAGGACCACTCTCTAGCGTCTTCGTAATCCATTCGGTCGCATGTTCGCGTTTGGACTTGCGTTCCTCGGCCTTACGTCGACCTAAAAGCATCTCTTCTGCGCTGAAGGTGACTTTGTCGTCTGAATAGCAGACAGCTGGCGCGCCGGAATCTGTTTTGTGCAATTTCCAAGACAATGGCTCCGGCGTACTCCCAATCGAGAACTTCACCCAATGCGCACAGCGACGGGGATTCGCTTCGTCTTCGGGCTCGTCAGGATCCTTGCCGATGAAAATCACGCAGCGCATAGCCTCCGTCCAAGCCGTTGAACCGCTGATTCGCTCAAGGGGATCATTGTTCTTGCAGTCCTTGTTGGGGTGCTTGATGATGACAACAGCGCAGCCAATCCTCTCAGCCAACATTTTCAGCGGGTGAATGATTTCGTTGCGAACTTGCTCGTTCCGATTCTGCTCAACGCTTCCCAAGTAACTCGTGATGGGCGATACAACGATGAGTGCCACATCGCCTATTTGACGGGCCAGCGCTTCAATTCTCTGTGAATCGTTCTGTATGCTGATGAGCCTGTTTCGATTTCGATTCTCCGTGGGAGCGCCTTTGACAAATTGAATGCGCGAGAGATCCGCACCCGCAGCAGCAAGGCGTGGGACGATGGATGACTCAAGATGCTCCTCTGCTTCCAGTAGGATCACATTCTGCGGGTTGCGAACCATTCCGGGTCCTTCGTTCGGCCAAGGCGTCCCGTTGGTTACGCGAGCCATGAGATCGTATGCGAAGAAATTCTTCGTTCCGCCTTGGCGCCCGCCGATTAGCGTGCACGACGACGAGGGGATCCGTCCCCGCCACAGGTAGGGTTGTTCTTCCGGAACGACGTCGGACAGTCTTACGCTAATCAGACCCGGTTCTGATTCGATGACCGCAGCCGCTTGCGCCAACTGCTCGATTTCCTGACGGATTTGTTCGTCGCTAGCCCCCTCTGCACGCCTACCTTCAACTAATTGCTCGATGTCATCACCGTCGTTGTAAACCGGAAGATGAATCACCTTCACTGTTGGGGCCGGTGTTAGAGAACTGAGTTGCTCTAGTACCTTCTTGGTGTGTGCCTCCCCCGCCGCGCCTCGGTCCGGGGAGTAGTTCACGCGCTTACCGGCTACGGTCGACCAATCCGACTTTTCAACTGCTTGTGCACCATGCGCATTGGTGGTGGCAACGAAACCGAACTCGCGGAACAAGTCGCAACATTTCTCACCCTCACAAACCCATACTTCAGCCGCTTCGACAAGTTGCGGCAGCCCGTACAGCGGAAGCAGGCCAGGTGGATCATTGATGTGCCAGCCGTCCACAGCGTGGTACAGAGGGCGATATTCCTTGGGTTTTCCTTTTTTGCAGCCATCGAAACGTGCGATGGCAAATGACTCATGTCCAGTCGCATCGTGATAAGTCCACGTCATCGTGTGGCGACCGCGAGTGGACTGCGCAATGTTCGCAATCGCCGCGTCCTGAGAGGGGAAGGCGCGACCATTTCTTGAGCTTTTCATCCGAGTCTTTTGGGCGAAAGAATACGATCGATCAGGGAACGAATCGGATGACTTCCAACCCACAGACGCCAAGATGGATTCAAAACAACAACCGGCGAAGCATTTGACGAGTAAGCAATCATCGTCACCTCGACGAACAGAAAGACTCGGGTGTTCATCAGGATGCGCAGGGCACAGCGCTGTCCACTGATTCTTCCCTGAGGCCCGTACCCCCTGGAGCATCGCCAAGAATCGCGCGACCGGGTCGTTCATGCTGGTGCAGGTACTCGTGTTTCTTCATTGCAGTGTGCCGCAACCGCGCGCACGGTAAACAAGGCATTGCCAAGTTCTCGCGTGAGATAGCCCGTAAATATCTGAGCAATGCAGCGACCGACTTCGTTGCGCGCATCGACCACACACACTCGACTTTGTTTATCGATCGAGTACGCGCTATCCATGCGAACAGTGGACTCACCGTATAGCGCCTCCGCACCAATAATTGCGAGATACAGCGTGGCCTCGACGTCTGGCATCGAAATCGATTCAATGAAAGTGAAGCGATAGCTTCCCGTACTCATGATGGTTCTCCTAGTTAACTCCCTCTATCCCTCTAATACGCAATTGAGCCGCGCAATGGTTGCTAGTCTCGTGAATACACATCTAAACCTGCGCTGGTTAACAGCGCGCGAATTTTCGAGACGTGCGCGCGAGTTTTCCCGCGCGTTAGACCGAGGCGTTGGGCGGTGGCAACGATGGACTGATGCTTGAGTAGTTCGCAGACGTGCCGGGCATCGCCATCGAGCATTTCGATTGCCTCTTGCAGATCCATTTCCAAATCAGACCTCGTTTCGGGATCGGCAAAACGATCATCAAGTATCTCAAATCCATCACATGCGTGTTGCTTCACGACAGCATCTAGCGACGCGTCCCGCCTCTTATCGCGGACCCGTGCGAGGCGATGGCGCACGATGGAAATTATCTTATGGTCGAGAACTCGATGAAGGACGGCTTTATGAATTCGTACCAGTTCGATTCTGTCGAAATGTTCGATTAGATGCAGAACCAAGTCCTGCTCAACGTCTTCTCGATCGGATGATGTAAAACCATAATGGCCAACGAGCGCCCGGGCCTTGTACCTTATCAAGTCGGAGACCGAATCGCCGATACTGCGACTAATCGCACTCTTCATGACTTAACCTCGTGGCGCTCGCAAACTTCAAGAACGAACGGAATGCCGCCACGAACTTCGATCGTTACTTCTGCGCCGTCCATGACTTGTTGGAGAGTCTCGATGAGCGCAATCTGCTCGTGCGAGAGTTCGAAATCAGAGAGACTGGTTTCAGGCCGTGGTCCGTTTTGATCGCTTGCCAGTTTCAGCGTTTTGCGCGTAGTCCAAGCGTGTTGGAAATCGAGCTCACCACTGAAAACTGAGCACGTTAGTTTTCCGAAATTGATTTGCTGAAGTAGGCGGAGGAGGCGGCGACTATTTGCCGAAGTGTCGACAAATCTCTTGTACCGGCCAACCACGTTATGCACTTTGAGAATCCTCTCACAACTTCATCGCTTCACCGCGACGGTTGTGGGATTCTCAGCGAAATGGTGGTGGACTTTCGTGTACCTCGACAAAGTGGACTAAGGTGGACTTTGGTGCATCTAAATCAAGATCCGGTATCGCCCGTCCGTTCGTCCAGGCATGGAAATAACCGTGTTCCAGTCCTCATCTTTCTTGAGATTGCGCAGGGTTTTCCGAGCGCCTGGCCGAATCGATTCAATCTCATCCTTGGTGAGGCCGGCTGACCCAGCTTCGAATAATCTGTAAATGATCGCGTGCTGAGAATCCGTAAGTGGCTTTTTCTCTTTACCATTAACCCAGGACGATTTACCAGGGATGCCCAGCACAACTCTTGAAGCAGTAGAGTTTTCATTAAGATGCGGAGCCACGAACTCTTGGTCGGTGCAGGAATCGGATTCTGAACTTGAAACCGCAATAGGCAGTGAATCTGAGCCATCGATTTGCTGCTGACTCAGTTTGTTTGCCTGGCACTTGCGAGCCATTTGAATGAAGGCATTGAGCCGCGTATTGCAATTCTCGATGAAGAAGACTTCAGCTGTCGTTCTTTGAAAGAAAGCTGATCCAACTGCTTGTTGGGCGCGGACGACAAAGTTATTTACTCGTGCATCGAGACTGCGCAGCCTCTCGACGTGAGTTCCCAGTTTGCCAGGGTTCTCCGAGGCGAAGTAATCAAGAATCCAAATAACGCATTGAGAGGCCGCGACTGCACCTTCCACGTCTGTTAGTTGGGCAAATAGCACGTCGAATCGAGGTCGCAGGTATTCGAGCACGTCACAGAGAGGAAACGGACTAACTCCATCGTCTAGAGTCGCAGCCGCGATCGCAACGCGAGAACATATTGACCAATAGTCATTCAGTAATTGAACATGTCGCCGCTTGTCCAAGAACTCCGGTCGATCCGCAGCATGTGGGAAGCGACATTCGACAATCATGATTTGTTCGATACGCTTTGCTACTATCTTTAGATCGTCGTCGGCCGCAGCCTCGCAGTCTCGAACCAGTTGGGCCATATGTTCGTTGGGCTCAGGTTCATTTAGTTGGTCAGGGTCAAATTCTGGGTGCAACATTAAGAGATGTGAACCAAATTCTGCTCCATCAAAGTGGAGTTCGGCATCGACGGACCTCGGCCTCCTGTAACAGCGCTTGCAATTTCGCAGCGATGGATCAGTGAGCGATTCATCTATGATATTCGTTAAGTTGCTAAAGAGTTGGCGAGCCTCCACGGTGGCGATGGCGTCTGGGTAATCTCGATAGGTTCCCATCAAACAGTCCAGCTTCAGAAAAGCAACAACCGCATTGGCAACCGCGCGATGAGTCGGTTGATGAATCGCGTCTTGGCGAATTCGCAGATCCCAAAACAATGCCAAATAGTTGTAGAGTTGCAGTAGTTCAGTGCAGTTATCGTTTGCTTCTACCGTTGTCGGATCAAACCCGTCTGTCAATGAAATGGTATTCAGTGAATCAATGAACCGATCGCAGATAATGCATGCCTCTCGGCTCAGGTTGGCGGCCGATCGTGCTATGAATTTCAACGGGTGTACCTGATCGCCTGTGGCGGGATCGGCGGCCAGGGCACGACAGATCTGATTGGCCTTCGCCTTTCCATGTGTGCGATAAAAAGCGTGCTCACCTTCACCAAACGAATCGGCACTGACAACAAGATAGTATTTCGCAAGAGGCGATTCCTCTTGTTTTGACCTGGATTGGGTTCGTACCATCCATGAAGCCCCCTCTTACTAGTCGCTACCAACCAGTTTACATGGAATGCCTCTGATTGTTGAGATCCGAGCGCACCTCGTACCACAACTTCCGCTGCTCTCGCCAGTTTAACTTCGCCGCAATAGGTCGCAGCATCCATTCCTTGATCGGATCGCGTCCGCGTTCGACAGCGGGCAGGAACAGGATGGCCTCTTGAATGTCTGGGGCCAAACCCAGGAGGTTCATGATTTGAGTCACTCTCGCCCGTGTAACATGTCCCAACCGGGCTAATTCCGCATAATCGCGAACTTCGCCTGTAGCGACCAAGCGTTCAAAACGAACGGCCAGCGCCATCAGGCGTGACACGCGTGGAATACGACCGACAGGAAGCGACTTCGCTTCCAGTGGAACACCTATCAGAAGTTCCTTTCTGGAACGCTTCGTTCGCCTGAACCGCACCCGGCATTCGATTTTCACAGGGGCAAAGTCGTTCGAGATTGCTTTTTTCATGCCGCAGCCTCTCCCGATTGATTGGCCAACATTTTGATCCCATTCGGACGGAACGTGATCGAGATCGTCTCCCTCGCTCCGTCATAATCCACGCACTCGACCAGCAATTGGATCATCCTCGCCTGCTCGCCAGGCGTTAGTGTCTCCCACACCGGATCGAATCGGGCCAAGGCATCTTGCATCTCGTCCTGGCTGAAAACTTCGCAGTTGGCATGTGCCATTCGGTTGGTTACCTCCGTGATTTGAAGTTCCAAAGCACCAATCGCATCTACCAGCCGGGAGGCCTTCGTGGAGTCAGTTGCGCGGCGTAATACCGCATTCTGCCGCTTCAAATCGCGGATGAGCGCGCGACGTTCGCTTTCGAGGTCGTTGACTTTTTCGCTGTACTGACGTCGAACTTCCTCCAGCGTAGCCGCCAAAATCGTTGGATCCTGTGAGACGTGGCGAATCCGTTCGACAACAAACTTTTCCAATTCTCCTGCTGGTATCGATTTGCTGGGACAGGTGGTCCATCCGCGCTTCTGGGCCTTGATGCAGGCATAGTATCTGTACCTACGCGTTCCTTTGGAGGTAAACGTATGGCTCATCATTGAGTCACACGGTGCGCAACGGACCAACCCGCGCAAAAGCGCTCCGTACTTGTTCTTAACAGTCGAACCCCCGCTCTGCCCATTGCGGCGTAGAATGATCTGCACGCGCTGCCATACCTTCTCGTCAACGATTGCGGTGTGTTCACCCGCATGAACTTCATCGTGATAGGTTATTTTCCCGATGTAGACGGGGTTGGTGAGCAACCGGAACAGGCTGGTCTTGTCGAACGAAAGTCCACCCCGTGAGTTTCCTTGCTTGGTCGTCCAAACCTTCGAATTCCACCCACGTTGGTTCAATTCGCGGACGACGGGGATCAGCTTCTCATGCTGCAGGTACAATTCGTAGATGGCTCTAATGCGCGTAGCTTCGTCTTCACAGACAACGAGTTTCGAACCGACAGGCGATGATAATACGTCATAGCCCAATGGCGGATGACCGCCTGACCACTTTCCCCTGCGTCTTGCCGCAGCAATCTTGTCACGTGTCCGTTCCGAGATGATCTCGCGCTCGAACTGCGCGAAAGAGAGCAGGATGTTGAGCGTCAATCGGCCCATTGAATGCGTGGTGTTGAAGTGTTGAGTGACCGAAACGAAGGATACTTTATTCTTATCGAACGTCTCCATCAGACGCGAGAAGTCGAGCAACGACCGGCTAAGACGGTCGACCTTGTACACGATTACGCAGTCAATCTTGCCTGCCTCGATGTCAGCAATCAGTCGCTTAAGCGCTGGGCGCTCCATGTTCGCACCGGTGAAACCGCCGTCTTCATAGCGATCCGGGACGCAAACCCAGCCTTCCGTCTTCTGGCTAGCAATGTACGCCTCAGCCGACTCGCGTTGGGCGTCGAGGGAGTTGAACTCTTGCTGGAGGCCTTCCTCGGTACTCTTGCGCGCATAGATGGCGCATCGGACCTGCTTCGCAACTGACTTATCAGGCTGAGGTGCTTTCTTAGCCATGCTGGCGCTCCGTCGATTGCTTCAATCCGAAGAAGACAAACCCATTCCAATGCGATCCGGTGATCTTCTTGGCCACGGCGCTGAGCGAGCGGTAGACCTTGCCGTTGTAGTCGAATCCATTCGGCAACACGGTCACGTGGTGCGCTGTCCCTCGGTGCTTCCGAGTGAGCACCGTTCCGGAAATCGGCAACCGATTCGCACCTTTCAGATTCGGTGCAGCAAACGTCACTCGTTCCCCAGCCGCGCTAGTCTTTGGCGGTCGCGGAATCGTCGTCCGAATGTCCGCGTCGCGAGCGATCTCGGCCGCTCTCTGCCTCGCCCGCTCGGATAGGTCACCTTCGGCCAGCGATTGCATCCGCCAAAGGATGCGTTTGAACAGGAAGTCCTTGTTACCCGCGCGAGTGGCCTCCCCGAAAACCTCCTCGTACTTCTCGCGGAGTTGGCGAACGTTCATTTCCTTGAGCGCCGCAAGCGCCTTTGCTACGTTCAGTTGCTTCATGTGAATTCCCTCTCGACTTTCTCTCTTGGGCGTTAACCACGGTGTCCATCAGGGCAGAAGTCGACCACAACCTCAAGGCAATTCCCGTCGAATTCAGCTGGTTTTCCAGGCTCAACTTCGGAAATGACTTGACGTCTTTCGAGGAAACGCATGACGCCGCGTGCGAGAAGCGCGGACAATTCACATCGACGCTGCTCGGAAGTCATGGAATTGGGGTGGGTGGAATCAATGATGTTGCGGCGCGTCGCCATCGGTATCTCTCCAAAGAGTCGACACCGACGACGTCCTCCGCTTCGCGGCCAGCGCGCCGTCCGGTAGGTTGCAGGGCTCGCGCATGCAGGCCCTCTGCCTATTACATACGCAAAGCGTTAACCGGCTGGTTGGGAATTGCAGCGAATATTGAATGACCAACCGGCCTGATTCTGACGTCGTCGCTATTCGAGACCAAGTTCATGTGGAGAATATGGACCGTGGCCAATACTGCCTTCGATACGGTTTCTTAATCGTTCGATCAAATCTTCATGCGAGGACCATTGAACTCGGTTTTTTTGAGCAATGTCGAAGTGCACTTTCCTAAGAGATTCTTGTTCACTTCGACAACACGTGATCACAGGGATTTTCAAGCCGACGGCAAAACCAGCCTCATAGTAAACTCCGTTGTTAGGTTCACTGATTTCCGCGACTATGAATGGAGCGCTACGTATATCAGCCATGATCTTGTCCATGATGTACTCATTGTGCTCGGAATCAGCACGAGTTACTTTGTAGCCAGCCTTGAGTACAGCAGGTGTGATCGCATCCTTGTAGAGCTTCCATTGTTCCGCGTCCGAGCCATTCTTACTGAATGCCATTGCAACAAATGCTGGGTTTTGAGGGATAGAGACTGCTCGCTCTAGGGAATCGAGGTGGTCCCATCCGTCTTCTGTGATCAAAATCATGTTGGAAAACTGATCTTGGCGACCATTATCTGCAATCCATCCGCGACGCATCGCAGCCTGCAAGATGAAGGGGGATTCGGACGGAATCGCATCAGTGACTATTGGCGAATCCTCGCGCTGCCGCGGGTTGACACCGACGAGATGTCCTGCGCTTGGTGAAAGTGCTGCGATACACTGAAGTGTGCGGTCTATTTTTTCACGTACCGTCTTGGGCCAGGCCTGCCTCAACCAATCATGAACGAAAACAGGTTCCGTACCCTCGATTTCGGGATATTTGTCTTTCTTGAATTGAAGGAACACAGAGGGCTTTTTTCTTATTGAACGCTCGCGAAGTAAGCACGAGATTTGCCCTCGAGATTCTCCGTTGAGAGCCTTCGCGTCGCCTAAGTCCCAGTCGTGCAAAAGATAGGGAATGCGGGCGCATGAACAACCGTGGTACCGCTTGAGTAGATGATATCTTGGGACCGATGGGGCGTTCGCTGACAGACCACAAAATGGACATTCCGCTGTGAACATGTTCTCGCCTTTCAGAAGCTTTGCCGAGCCCGGATTTCGAATTCCCACCAAAGGGCGCGCTAGCTTACCGATTCGCACTTCTAATTCCTCGGCGATTCCGGATTGCAAACAATTGCACGTAACCCTGAGTGTTAACTGGAACGACTCAACCAAGCAGAGAAAGAGAGAGTATCCGCGAGCGTTTGGCCATCTGTCGAAAAAGGACAATGAAACTACGCGGCTTGGTGTTCTCTTGTTCTAAGTTCGAGAAACCCACCGCTCATAAACCCTTGCGAATAAATGCCTAAACAAACGAACCCCGCGAGACGTCTCTCACGAGGTTCAGCGTTAACTGGCTTGTCGTTTTGTTCCGCTACGAAGCGGTGACCTCCCCGACTAGGACTCGAACCTAGAACCTAGCGGTTAACAGCCGCTCGCTCTACCATTGAGCTATCGGGGAATGGCTCTACCAAGGTCAATGTACTGATCGCTTATCACAAGTCAAGCTTAGTATCGGCAGCGCTGCTTCGCCGGTTTTGACACGAAATGTGCAACAACCGCGAAACAGCTGGCTCGTCGATTTAGGCTTCAGTTTGTCCGCGCTTTTGCACGCGTGGATTTGTCCAAACGACACCACACTCTTCGGCGGAACCCTTCAACTTTCCGAACAAATTAATCGGTGCGA
Source organism: uncultured Phycisphaeraceae bacterium (assembly GCA_964494205.1). Taxonomy (GTDB): domain Bacteria; phylum Planctomycetota; class Phycisphaerae; order UBA1845; family UBA1845; genus JBBTCX01. The sequence continues at coordinate 144,071 of CAZBRD010000009.1, forward strand.
TTCGCCTAACGCCGTACTGCGACGACGCCGAAGACTCGAACTATTAGACGGTTGGCCAGCTCCCTGACGCTTATGACATGAGCCCCCATAAGATCGCAATACCGAGCAGCACCGGTCCCACAACCTTGAGGCCAAACCAAAACCACGCGAACGAAGAAGACGATTCCTCAGTCCGACCGCCGCCAGTCATATAGAGCATCTTCTCCGCTTCGAAATCACGCCGTGCCATGAAAAGTTCTCCATGAGCTAAACGTAGCCACGATCGTTCCGCGAGATTGCTGATCGCCGATGGGTAATACTTCACCGAATAGCAGTTCTATTCTTGTTGATTTCAAGTTGAGATGCAACTTGTAAAAGCTACGAGGTGTGGATTCAAGAATGATCGATGGAATGGCAACGGCGCGCGACCGTCAAAAAAGCAGCTCGCTCGATGGACTTCGCTGCACGCCCGATTCCAACCCGCGCCGCACCAGCCCGAGACCGTGCAGACACGATTCAAAATCTTCGCTCAAATGTCGAAACAACGATGGCGGCAAGACGTCGTCTTCCGGCGTAAGGTCCGACACAATCGCGTACGATCTCTTTCCCTGCGTCACGTAATCGAGCAGCACATCGGACCGCCGCCTGCGCATCGCCGAGAGTTGCTCCGGATACACGCCCGCCCAGAAGAGCGAATAGTCGCCGATATTGCGATAGATAGATCGATCGTGGTCTAACTCAGTGGCTGGCGCCTCATCCGAAAGTGCGAGCAGCATCGTCGCAATCTGCTCGAGCTTCTTTCCCTTCGCCTTTTGCATCGCACTGAATCGATCCACGTGCGTGAATGAAACAAGCAGGTCCGCAAGGTAATTCGTCAAACCCGGATCAGCCACGCCGATCTCAGTGACGAACACATTGTCGACCAAGCCCGCGAAGTATTGTCGCAATGGATGTTCAGGTCGAATGGGCAGCATTGCTCGCTCCCGCCGGCGCGCCTTCCAATCTTCGTCCGCTTACGTCGGCCCAAAGACGCCAGGATCGCCTTTCCCTGATCTTAGAATTCCAGACGTGCGAATTCAATAAATCGTGACATGATCGGACGTTGCCCACCGAAATAGGTAAGTCCTGGTTCTTGCAATGGCGTATTACGCACGGAACGGAAAGCCGCACCGAATCAACGCGGAGAGCCACGCCTTGGCACCCACCGAAGAAAAAAGGGCCGTGGCACACATGCGCCACAGCCCAATACAATCAGTTCAGTATCAAAACGACGAGCGCGGCGATTATTCAGAGTCCTTTGGCTTCTCTTCTTTAGGTTCATTGGACGGTGCCGGCTTCGGATCTCCGGCTGGCGCAGGTGTCGCAGGAGCAGGTTGCGACGGGGCAGCCGCCGTCGGTGGATTCGTCGGAGCGGGCTGAGTCGGCGTCGCAGGTGCGGGAGTTGCAGCAGGATTCGCCGGTGGCTGCTTCACCGGTGTTCCCGGACGATTCGGCTTCTTGCTCCCCTTCGCGCTCACCATCTGTGCATGTTTCTCGACTTGGGCCGTCGTAAGCAGACCCTTCAATCGCACATCCATCTGCTCCAGCAAATTGTGCACCGGAGCAGTCAAGTCATCGCGTACTTTGGAAGCCTTAGCGATCGCATCGCGATTTGCACTCGCGAGTGCCTCGCTCTTCTCCTTGTCAGCTTTGACGATCTCTTCTTTCTTAGTCTCCAGATACGCGGCTGCTTTTGTCTTGAACTCGGTCAAAATTGAACGCGCCGAATCGCGCTGACCCTCATCCAGTTCATAGTCCTTGATGAACTGCTCGACGATCGCTTCAAACACACCGGTCTCGACCGACGCCTGCGCCGGCTCCGGCAGTTTCTTCTCAGCCTTCGGAAACGACAAACCAGGACCCGGCTTCTTCGGACGCGCTGGAGCGCCAGCCTCGCGCGGTGGCGGCGGGAACACGCCCTGATCGGTCGCACGCCCTTCTGACCAATCGAGGAAATTCTTGTCGATCGAATCGAACTGGTGCGTCATCTCCTCAAGATCATATTGGTGCAACGCCCTTTGCTCGTCTGTCAGAATGCCGGACCATTCTTTGTTCGCATCAAAAATGGCTTTGCTCGCCAGCTTCGCCAACGGCCTCGCTGCCTCGCCGATTCGCTTACGCGTTTCAGGATCGGTCGGTGCCTGCAAACCGGACGCAAGCAGTTCGCGAATGATCGGCCACACGTCCTTCTCATGTTCCTTCAGAAACTGTGTGACGCGTTCCTTCATCATCTTGTCGGTGTACGCCGTCTGTTCATCATTGAGGTTGTATCGCCGCGCGATGTTTTTCACCGCCTGCGTCATGATGCCTTCAACCGTCGGAGCGGGCAGCGCCTCCGACGTCGAACCCGAAGGGGGCGGTAGCGTCTGCTGCGGAACGGGTTGTTGGGAATAAACGGACCCTACGAATAGGAGCCCTGTGCAAAATGTAATCACATTGGAAGTCTTCATTGCTTTCACCTGGAAAAATCCTCTTGATGCGTATCAACCGCAATCTCTTACCAGAATTATAACGAATGACCAACTGTCTTGGTTGCAGGCCGCACAGGCAGCAATTGTCGTTACCTGTGAATTATAGGACAGGTTGGAACGAATTGGCGTGACTTCGAGTTGTAAAAACTACCCGTTTCAACACGGGTTTGGAAACTTGATAACTGTCCCGAAGAATCGCCGCTAGCTCTTGGAAGTCAGTCCCCGTAGCCAGCCCGCGAATTGACGCGCGAAGCCGCATCGCCGCCCGATTTCCTTGAATTCGGGGTGCTTCGGGTGAAGCTGGCTCGCCTTGCGCACCACCGACCGAGCCTCACCAAAACGGTTCAGGTCGACATAAGCACTCGCTACATGGAACAAGCAAGGCGCCGACGTCGGGTGCTTCGCGAGCAACTCGAGAAAATGACCAAGCCCCGCTTCATGCTTGCCATGACGCAATAGGCTAACGCCGAGCAAATACTTGGATTCGCTGTCGTCGGACTCATGGGCAAGTCGCCTGCGGAAGCAATCCGCCGCTTCGCCCGGCCGTTCAAGCGCGAGCAGACAGCGACCAAGCAACTTCAAAGCCGATGGCAAATTCGGATGCAGCTCCAGCGTCCGCTCAAGTTCCGTGCGAGCGTCAGTCAGCTGATTTGTCTGAAAATACGAGTCAGCCAGCTCAACACAAATGACAGGATCTCTCTTTAGTTCATCTTCGAGTTCGATCGCTGAACAAAAATGCTCGATCGCTTGTGCATGATCGCCCGTCGTACGACGAATGCGCGCCAGTGCCAATTCCGCTTGAGCGATCGTGGGATCAAGGTCGAGCACGTAGTTGAACCGCGCTGACGCTCCCTCGACGTCCTGCGCCTCGAGAGCCATCTCGCCCAGTTCGCAGAGCAGATCAGTGTTCCCCGGATCGAGGCGAAGTTCGCTCAGGAAATGTTCTTTCGCATCATCGATGCGTCCGACGTTCCGATGCAGATCAGCAATCTTTCGATGAACGCCAAAATAATGTGGTTCGAGTTCGATCACTTTCTTCCAACAATAAAGCGCTCGCTCGTGCTGCTCTCGCGCACAAAGCGATTCACCCATGTGGAAGAAGCAATCGGGGCAATCTTCATTTATTTGTTGCGCCAGATAAAAAACTTGCTCAGCCAGTTCATGCGCACCGACCTCTGCCAGAATCTTGATTCTCTGACAATACGCCGGTTCAAACTCCGCATGTCGCGCAGCCAAACTCTCCAGTAGCGCCAGCGCTTTCGCCTTTCGCCCAAGCGAAGACAGCGCGATACTCAGCGCCATGGTCACTTCCGGATCATCAGACTCTAACTCCAGCGACCGCTCAAACGCAGCCACCGCGTCTTCCGTTCGACCAAGCTCCTCCAGCAAACAGCCACGCTGGGCATGCCAACCCGCATTCTCCGGGTTGATGGCGATCGCAGCCTCAAGCTCGCCAAGCGCTTCCGCCCAGCGTTGAGTCTCGCAAAGTCGTTGCGCGCGTTCCACGCGCTGTTCAGCCTCATGCCATTCGTTCATGGAGTCTTGGATCCTTTTCGATCAACGTAGGAGTGCCTTCGTGGGACCGGATTACCTCTCTCGGATCGATATCTAAATCCTAGGAAAGTTATCGGGTCTAAGCAAGCTGAAATTAAGCTGAATTCGCTAAGTTGATATGCGCACGCACTAACTGAATGGCAACGTAATCTACTTCCCCGCCGAGATGCTCCCAAACTGACTTAAGTGACTGATTTCCGACAACTTCCATCGCACTCGCCACCTTCGCGTAAATTGCCCGGTCAACCCAGGCGTCAATCTCCTCCGGCCGCTCTGCCTGAATGTACTCAACCAGATACTTTAGGGCTGTGCCCCTGCTTCTTTCGAGGCGATTCATCACCGCCTCAATACTCTCGCCATCCGCAAACATCGGAAAGGCGATCTGCCGCGACGCAGATCTCGGCCTCGGCGTCGATACCGGTGCTCGCGGAGCCGGTCGATACGACCCGCGTGCCGGCACGTTCATAGACAAACCGTTTTGCAAACAATACTTCTTGATAGCCTCGGCAAATTGCTCTCCCAGATCTGCTAGTTTCTTTCCTCCAATGCCCGTGATTCCGCTCATTTTATCCAACTGCGTCGGTCTACGGGCAGCCAGCTCCCGCAAAGTGGTGTCTGCGAAGACCACAAAAGCAGCCACTCCCCTTTCCCCGGCAATATGTGCCCGAAGTTCACGCAGGTGCTCGAAAAGCCCGCGATCAACGCCTTCCCAAGTCGTACTCGACGAAGCCGCGTGAGCCACTTCCAGCCGAGGTCGGATAAGTTTCACCGTTCGCTTCCCACGCATCACAGCCCAGGAATCATCATTCAATTTCAACACCGGTCGATCAACGCCCGTCACCGCAAGAAGTTCCTGATCAACCAACTGGTATGTCATGTTCCCGATCGCCCCGGTAGACATTTCCCGTAGCAATCCAAAGGTGCTCAACTTGTCATGGCTGAGTTGCTGAATCGCCTTTGTGTAAGCTCCTCGCAACACATCAGCCACGTGCTTCACACCGAACCGCTGCTCAACCCTCGCCACGCACGAAAGTATCTTTTGAGCGATAATCGTTCCTTCGATGACACCGTCGATTTCGCCGAGACACACATCGCACGCTCCGCACGTAGCCTTCTCCAGCCGCTGACCGAAATACTCCACCAGCGACGCGTGCCGACATTGCGGCTGATTGCAATATTGACGAATGTGGCGCAGCAATTCCGTCGATGCGGCGATGACCTCCTCCGGACGATTAGCTCCCTCCGCGCTCATCCGAATCAGCTTGTCCCATCGGATCGCATCCTTCGCCGAGTAAAACAGCACACACTCCGCTTCCAGCCCATCGCGCCCCGCTCGCCCCGTTTCCTGCTGATAATGTTCGATCGACTTCGGCATCGCCGAATGGATCACGCATCGCACGTTACTCCGATCGATTCCCATCCCAAAGGCTACCGTCGCGACGATCACATCCAGACGCTCTTCTGCGAACGCATCCTGAATCCGTCGCCGATCATCCTTCTCCATCCCTGCATGGTACGCCTCGGCTCGAATTCGCTGCCTTTTCAGAAATTCCGCGAGCCTCTCCGTCTCACGGCGACTGATGCAATAGACAATCACAGCCTCCTTGTGATGCCTGCGAATCGCTTCTCGAATTTGCTGTTGTGCATCAACTCGTGGAACAACTCGATACGTCAGATTGGGTCGATCGAAGTTACCGATAAGCACGGCCGGATCGATCAACTGCAATTGTTCGACGATATCCGTTCGCACCCGCTCGGTGGCTGTCGCCGTAAATGCGTGAATGCTGCCCCGTGGAAAACGCTGCTTGAGCGTAGCGAGCCTGCGGTACTCAGGGCGAAAGTCATGCCCCCAATGGCTGATGCAATGTGCTTCATCGATCGCGAACGAATGAACTTCGACAGCTTCCATCAGCCGAAGGAAGGAAGACGCCAACAACCGTTCTGGCGCAACAAACACGAGTCGGAATTTCCGAGTCGCGATCCCGCGTTCCGCCTCGCGGATTTCTTCGATCGACATCCCACCGTGCAATGCAGCCGCCGGATACCCACACTCTCGCAATCCGTCCACCTGATCTTTCATGAGCGAGATCAGTGGCGAGACAACGACGTCGGTTCTATTGGTCAGTAACGGGGGCACCTGGTAACAAAGCGACTTCCCACCGCCCGTCGGCATCACCACCAGCGAATCGCGCCGCCCCAGCCCGGCCCGGATCGCCTCTTCCTGCAAAGGTCGAAGTTGATCAAACCCCCAATATTGCCGAATCAGTAGTCCGACAGCCTCGCGATCGAAACTCAAAGTTGCACCACTGGTTGTCATGGAACGCCCTAAAGGTAACGCTTGACGACCACAGCTCCAACGAGTGGTTTGTTACTGGTCCACCCACTTTGGACAGTAAGGCGGGTCGCAGTGTGCCACTGTTCTGTGAGCAGAGTGCCTCGTTGGTCATTCCACTCGCAAAAATGGTCCTGTCTACCCGCTAACGATCCCTTGACCACCTCGACCCCGCTCCCGACAATACGCGGCCTAACTGCCGGAGTGGCGGAATTGGCAGACGCGCGGGATTCAAAATCCCGTCCTGGCAACAGGGTGAGGGTTCGATTCCCTCCTCCGGCATCGTTAATCAGTTGTGTGTGGTCCTGTTGGTCAGAAAACGGTTCTCCGCGCCTCAAACCGTTGGTCCCTTTAAACACAGCCAACCAACCGTCATTACCCCCTCGTAAACTCCCCCTTGACCCGACACTCGCCTTCGGGATACTTGTTCCCAGTGGGACCAGCAGCCATGGCGTACTGCCGGACCACGATCCGGTGGTACCCTGCCGATATGGAACCCCCTTAGGTTCAGCCTAGCTTACTGAAAGGTCCGGTTTGTGAATCCAGACGGAAAAACTACGGCGAATCCAACGTCGAGATCATTACGGCGCGCTTTCAGAACGCTCCTTGTCATCGGGGCAGCCATTTGGCTGGGTAGTTGCTCCGCCTTCAACCCCGCCTTCGTAGATGTCGTCGCTCCCGGTGGCGGCGGTGCCAATATCGACAACGCTCCGGGCCACGTCGTCATCCAGTTCGTCAATAACGCAGAAGTCAACGAGCGATTGCTCTCCTTCCTTGAAAGTGATGAGGGAGGCGGCCTTGTCCTTACAGACGCCGAAAAGCGCGATCTGCGACCCCGCCTGAGAATGCGTTTGCTGATTACCTTTACCGATGGCAGCCAGACCACGGTTGAGCTGATCGACGGCAGCTCGAACCTCGTATCCCCATTGTTTGACACCGCCGCTGAACCCGATCTCGACCAAAACGATCTCGATAACGCCGTCGTACTTTGCGACGTCGCCCGCGTCGAGGTTCTCCCCGATTCAGACATCGAGGTCTTTATCCCGGTACCCCTCGAGCAATACGAAATCGTGGAAGTAGTTAACGAAAACGATGTCGTCGTCGGCCTTCAAGCCGTCCTACGACAGTTCATACTTCCGCAGTTCAGCCCGCTCGAAGTTGACGGGATCGACATGGACGGCAACGTCGTCGTCCAGCGGAACATCGGTATTCGCGACGTGCTCAGCCCAGTCAACAACCTGCTTTGCGGCTCGGTTGTGACCATCGTTCTCGAAGGCGAACTTTCTGTTCCATTCCTGGACCAGTTCAACATTGAGGAACCAAGCTTCGATCAGGACGACCCGCAATCCGTAGGCAGCATTGGCGGTCGTTACCAGTTTATCGTCGGCGTTCAATAGCCCATGGGCGGAAAAAGGGTCCCTATGCGATTCAGCACGATGAAATGTCTCGCCGTTGTGTGTATGAGTGTCGTGACCGCGCTTGGCCTGAGTTGCGGCAATGGCGGCGGACTCTTAAACCCGGCGTTTGTTAATACTCTCTACGGAACCTATTTCCCGCGCACACCCGGCCCCAGCGCCGACTTCATTCTTGTACGTGTGGTCAATGAAACAACTCAGGTCGCCACGTTCGAAGTGACGGTCGAGCGTCGCGACTTTGTCCTCGACGACGATGGGAACCCGCAATACGACGACAACGGCGATCCCATTACGCGAGACTTCCTGGAGCGCCGCGAGCTGACAACCTTCCCTGTCGGTCGGGCGAGCGAATTGGGCGTGTTGTTCCCGTGCGATGTGTCTCCAGTTATCCGAATCGGATTGGGCGAAAACCTCCTCCCCACCGATGCGGCCGTCTTCGTCGGCGGCGGCGGTCCCGGTGGCGCGCCCGGCTTCGGTGTGCCCGCCGCAGGCCTCAACCCACTCGACCTCTTCGCCGGTAACTTCAATTGCGGCGACACTATCATTTACCGCGCGATCACCAGTACGGGCGTACCCGGCAACGTCATCGTTCAATCGTTCCTGCTGCCGGGCTCAGAGCAGCCAAGTCTATTCAACGGTCCAAACACCTTTGTGAACCTGCAGAACTTCCTCGAAACTCAGGTGCGTGAAGAAGGCCCATGAGCGAGCAGGCTCGCCAGTCGACGAACAATGAAGAAACAACACGGAGTGCACTGAAAATGAACGCGACAAGGAAGTCTCGAACAACCAGTTGGCTCCTCACGCTCGCAGCCGCTCTTTCAGGCGGCTCCATCTGTAGCGATTGCCAAACAACGTTTCGCGACGCAGTCGTCACCGGCACGCGCGACTACATCCTTAACGATCTTCTGAATCCCGCGAACTTCATCATAGTGCCGGAAGATGACACCACGCCCTGAGAGCGGTCTCAGTTAAACTTTTCGCTCTCCAAGTTTACTCATTGCGAGCCACTCATTGGTCTTCCCCCCTTAGCAAGGGGGGATTGAGGGGGGTCAGGCGTCATGCTTGACTTTTCTTGATTTCGTTTCCGTAGTGGCGAAATTCGCTGAATTTCAGCACCCTCAGCCATACCTGAACAAACGCTAATTCCCTATTTCGGTTCGCTTCATTTCGGCAGGGAAACAATCAGATGACAGTGGTAGACGGTATGCAAGCTTATTGGGACCAACGATTAAGGAGGTAAAAGATGTACAGGAATCTGAAACTCGCCGCCACAACGCTGGCGGCTGTTGCGATGATCGGGTTGTGGACAGGGTGTGCCTGCAAAAACTTCGCGCGGGCGACTACGGTAAGCATGACGACAACTGAGTCATGCTCCGATGAGTCGATGAGCGTCAAGACGACATCGGCTCAACTCACCAGCGCCGCTCCCCCCAACGCTCAGGTAGGCGAGTGTTACGCGACTGTTTTCATCCCGGCGCAGTTCGAATCGCGTACAGAACGCGTCTGCGTGAAGCCCGCTTCCGAGCGAATGGAAGTCGTTCCCGCCGAATACGAATGGATCGACGAGAAGGTTTGCATCAAAGACGCATCCAAGCAATTAATAGAAGAACCCGCAGAATTTCGGACCGTGACTCAAACGCTCGTCATGGAACCGGGCGGAAAGCAATGGGTCAAGGAAAACTCAGCCCACTGCCGCACGGTGAGTGAGCAGGCCGTCCAACCGCAGGCCGTGTTCTGCCTCGTGAATCAGCCGGCCACGGAATCCACCTATACGACGGAATCCCTCGTGAAGGCCGCTACGGTTCGCGAAGTGTCCATCCCCGCCGAGTTCCAGACCGTTCGCAGGCAGAAGATCGTCACACCGGCGACTACCCGCTGTGTGAAAGTTCCTGCAGAGTTCAAGGAAGTCGCCAAATCCGTCAAAGTCGCTGACGCGCGCTTTGAATGGCAACGAGTGACTTGCGAAGGAAACATGACCGCGGAAAAGAAGAACGAAGTGAAGCGCGCTCTCATCGCCGCCGGTCAGGAACCCGGCCCAATGAACGGCGAGTTCGATCAAGCGGATTTCATCGCCATCGAGAACTACCAGAATGAAAACCGACTCGCGAGCGGCGCACTGACGAGCGAAACGCTCGCCAGTCTAGGCGTACAGAATCCGTAACAGAGTTCTTCAGCATGCCGGCGATCACAACAATCGAACCGGCAGGAAAGGAGAAAAGCAGTTACACGAGATTCCGTAGGGGTTGATTGAGACCGTCCGCATGAGTAGTGCGGAATGGACTCAACAATGGCGATACCCTCCTACTACCTGCGGGGAGGGTGTCGCTATTTCATTCTCAAACTCAGCATTCAAACACTCGTCAACCGGGCGCGTTAATTCGCTACCACTTGCGCCATTATCCGCACTTAAGCCGATAAGACCCACTCTCACCCACGTTTTCAGTATCGCCAAAGAAAACTTCGCGACATTTGCCTCATTGCCTACGACGGCACGCTGCTTGCACTTCGTCCATTGAAACGCGCACGTAAGAACGTGCGCATCAGCGGCTTGTTTGAACGCACTTGTTCAGTCTTCCTAATGAAAGGAATAGCTAATGACCCGCTCGCGACTTCTCTTTGAGATCGGATTAGCCATCCTCTCGTCTGCCGTTGTCGTTTCATGCGCGACAAATCACTCAAAGAACTCGTCCCACGATGCCAACAACACGATTCAACCCCAGAACGAGTCGGGCCTCCACGCAACTTACAGCACGCAGCTGATGAGCATCATGGACCGGCTGCAAAAAGAAACCATCGAACATTGGCCGGAGAACATGGCCGACGAGCAAACCGCGCCCAAACCCAAGGACGACAAGACCGCTTTCGCCGACGCCCGCCCGCTCGCCGATGCGCTCGCCAAGGCGGCCGATGAAATCCCCCGCTCGGTGTCACACCTTGTCATGCTGGAAGCAGACCGCCGCGCCTTCGAAGCCCAGGCCGCAACCCTCCGCGAACAGGCTCAACGACTCGGCGCAGCCGCACGTAATCACGATCGCAAGAAAATGCAGCAGGTCCTCGATTCGATCAACGCCACCTGCCAATCCTGCCACGCCCGCTTCCTCGACGTGTCCGGACCGCTAAGTCGGCTTTGATGCAACTCACCCCTATGAAGTTGCTATTTCTGCTCATCCCTTAGACGCCAAGCTGGTGCGAGAATCCTTTCTCTCGCTGCGGCTTCAGCTAGTGCGAGAATCCTTTCTCGCGTCTCAATCTTAGCTCGTGCGAGAATCCTTTCTCGCACGACCCTACCCGGGAATCCCTTCCCCCACCGCTGATACTGGAATCTGCTCCTCGTTGCCCCCCGATTCCCCTTCGCTTACGCTATCCGCCCACCAGCGGCCAATCGCCGCCTCGGCTTGGTAGTTCAACAAGAGAGGTCGATTTATGGCGTCATCGGGTCTCGACGGCGTAACCTGCCCGCAAGCCGGCTGCGGACACTTCAACAAATCCTCAGCCGAATTCTGTGCCCAATGCGGCGCATCACTTGCCGCCGCGACCGCCAAGATAAACGCCATCCCCCCTCTCCCCGAAAACGCCACTCCCGAACAGAAAGAAGAGCACTGGTACAAGTACGTTTATCAGGGAGACAAAGTAAAGCAGTTGACACTCCGAGCAGTGCTCATGGGCGGCATCCTCGGTTCTGTACTTTCAATCTCGAACTTGTATACGACGCTCCAGTTGGGTTGGGCTTTTGGCGTTGCGATCACCGCTTGTGTGTTGTCCTTCGTTATTTGGAACGCCATGCGCGCCTTAACTGGTGGCGGGCTTTCGCAAATGACCATTCTCGAAAACAACTGCATGGCCTCCACGGCGTCAGCCGCGGGTTATTCAACCGGAAGCACCATCGGAACGGCCTTTGCCGCACTCCTGCTTATGACCGGCGAACACGTAAGCTGGCAGGTCTTGCTGTTTTTCACGTTCTTCACCGCCATGTTGGGCGTGTTTCTAGCCATTCCGCTGAAGCGACAGATGATCAATGTCGAGCAGTTACCATTTCCCTCAGGAATCGCCGCCGCTGAAACGCTGCGCAGTTTATATAGTCACGGGCAGGAAGCTGTTCGAAAAGCCTATTCGTTGGTCGTGGCATTGTTCTTCGGCGGCTTGATTGGCCTGCTGCGGTCAAAGGACATGATATGGTGGCTGGACAAGTATTTCTTTTCCTGGATTCCCACTCGCTTACAGCTGCATGAGTTGATGTATTTTGATCCGAGTACTCCGACCAAAGAGCATCCGCGAAAATATATGTTCGGCTTTGATCCCAGTGCGCTTTTGATAGCTGCTGGAATGATCGTTGGCCTTCGCGTATCACTTTCCATGCTCGCCGGAACGCTACTTTTATATTGCTACATCGGGCCAAAGATGTATGCATTGGACGTCGCTCATCAAGGAGCAACAGACTACGTCTTTAACATTCCACTCGTCGGCGGCGGCACCATTCTGCATTTTCCACGCTGGGCTTTGTGGGGCGGAACTTCGGTCATGGTGTTCTCAAGCCTTGCATCGATCGCACTCCAATGGCGCACAATCGCGCGTTCGTTTGGTTCCTTCTCGGGAAGCTCGGGTGGCACGTCCTCACGAATCGCCGATGCTGAAGTTCCGACTTCATGGCTAGTAGGCGGACTAATCCCCGTCGGCATCGGCATGGTCATTGTTCAATACCTGGCGTTCAAGGTTTCAATACCACTCGGAATTGTGGCCGTGCTCATGTCGTTCATAGTCTCGCTCGTCTGTTGTCGAGCGACGGGCGAAACGGATACAACTCCTATCGGCGCTATGGGTAAAGTCACGCAGTTGCTTTACGCCGTTTTGTCACCGGGAAACACAAGCATCAATCTCATGGCGGCAAGTGTCACGGCGAATGCAGGAAGCAGCTCAGCCGACTTATTGACGGATCTAAAATCGGGCTATCTGCTGGGGGCGAGTCCACGAAAACAATTCATCGCCCAGTTTTGCGGCGTTTTCTTCGGGACAGCCGCTATTGTTCCTGCCTGGTACCTGATGGTTCCAAATAAGGAAGCGCTGGATAAGTTTGCGCTACCTTCAACTCAAATGTGGAAAGCTACGGCTGAAGTGCTTACCAAAGGGATTAGCAGCTTACCTCAAAGTGCCGTCTACGCCATAGTCATCGGCGCACTGGTTGGAATTATACTACCAACGATTGGATCACTTTTCCCGAAGGCAAATCGCTACTTACCCTCTGCTATGGGTCTTGGACTCTCGTGGGTCATGCCCTTCGCCAATGCGTTTGCATTCGCAGTTGGTGCCGTGATTGCTTGGATATGGTCCCTTGCCCACAAGCGAAGCGAAGACACATACCGAATCCCAATCGCCTCGGGCGTCATCGCGGGCGAATCGCTAATGTCAGCCGCTACAGCAATCCTCGCTACACTAACCGGATGGTTCTGGGCTAAACCGGGCTGATAGAGATTGCCGATAATCCACCTTTGGTCTTTGATCGATCGGCCTCCCGAATCGCTGAGTCCTGATGCCCCGTTACCTTCCGAAATCCATCGTTTGTCTACGCGAAGGTTACTCCGCTAGAACGATCCTCAACGACCTCATCGCCGGTCTCACCGTCGGCATCATCGCCCTTCCTCTCGCGATGGCCTTTGGCATTGCGTCAATTCCCGCAGATGCAATCGAAGGCGCTGCGAAACAAGGCATCCTCCTATCGCCGCCCGCGATGGGCCTCTACACCGCCGTCATCGCGGGCTTCCTCATCTCCGCCCTCGGCGGAAGTCGCGTGCAGATCGGCGGCCCCACCGGCGCGTTCATCGTCATCGTTTCCGACATCGCCCATCGTCACGGCTACACCGGCCTCGCCGTCGCCACGCTGATGGCCGGCGTCATCATCATCCTCATGGGCCTCTTTCGCTTCGGTCAGATGATCAAATACATCCCCTACCCCGTCACCACCGGTTTCACCACCGGCATCGCCGTCATCATCTTCTCAACCCAATTGAAAGATTTCCTCGGCGTGCAGATGGAAAAAGTCCCCGCGGAGTTCCTCGAAAAAATCCACGAACTCTACAACCACATCAACACGACCAGCCCGCAAACTGTCGCGGTCGGCGTCGGTTCGCTCGCCATCCTCATCTTCTTCCGCAAGCTCGCCCCGCGCATCCCCGGCGCGATCGTCGCCGTCATCGTCGCGTCGCTCGCGGTCTGGCTATTCAAGATTCCCGTCGAAACCATCGGCACGCGCTTCGGCGAAATCCCCCGCACGCTGCCCGCCCCACATTTGCCGCCCATCAGCTTCGAGATGATCCGCCATCTCATCCCCGAAGCCACCACCATCGCACTTCTCGCAGCCATCGAGTCACTCTTGTCCGCCGTCGTCGCCGACGGCATGACCGGTGGCCGTCACAAAGCAGACTGCGAACTCGTCGCGCAAGGCATCGCCAACATCGGCTCGGTCATCTTCGGCGGCATCCCCGCCACCGGCGCGATCGCCCGCACCGCCGCGAACGTAAAGACCGGCGCGAAAACCCCGCTCGCCGGAATGATCCACGCGATCACGCTTCTGCTGTTCATGTTCTTCCTCGCACCGCTCGCCAAGTCGATCCCCCTCGCGACTCTCGCCGCTGTGCTCATGATGGTCGCGTGGAACATGAGCGAGCTCGACCACTTCCGCTACATCCTCCGCGCACCGCGCAGCGACATGCTCGTCCTGCTCACCACCTTCGGCCTCACCGTCTTCACCGACCTCACCATCGCGGTCGGCGTCGGCATGGTCCTCGCGTCGATGCTCTTCATGAAGCGCATGTCCGACGTCTCCGGCGTGCGCGACATCGCCGACATGGATGAATCAGAAATCGACCTCGGCGAAATGAAAGACCCCAACGCCATCACCACGCGCGACGTCCCGCGCGAAGTCGAAGTCTACGAAATCAATGGCCCGTTCTTCTTCGGCGTCGCCGACCGCTTGAAAGACATCCTTCGCGGCCTCGAACGCCCACCGAAAGTGTTCATCCTCCGCATGCGCCGCGTCCCCGTCGTCGACGCCACCGGCCTGCACGCCCTCAAAGAGTTCCACCACAAGTGCCAGGTGCAAGGCACTCGCTTATTACTCGCCGGCGTCCACGCCCAACCCCTGATGGCCTTCATTCAGGTCGGCTTCGACAAAGTCGTAGGCATGGAAAACATGTTCGAAAACATAGACACAGCGCTGAACAAAGCCCGCGAATTAGTAGGCTGGCCGCCACAGGAGAAACCATCAAATGCAACGCCCGAAGTGGCAAGAGAGAAACAATAGCCTGTTGTATTCTGGCAATCATTTTCCTGACTGAACCTCTTCTTCGATCTCATTCTCGCCCACAGTCGCTGATTTCCATGTACGAAACTCGTCGTCAAGCCAATCGCTCAGGTATTCTCCCCTAGATAGCGATGCCCTGGCTCGATCGAGGACCGTAGGATCAGTGTCGACAAATCGCGAGAACAAGGGATCACGTGGTGCGGCGCACAACGCTGGGTAAACACCGATGCCCCGAGCACGGCCGCGCAACGATGTCCAATCGGATCCATAGCTGCGCCATCGATGTGAACAACGATGTGCGTCGTCGAGGAAACTCGATAAGGGCCGATCTTGTGCAGAGCCATCGAACTTGAAATCAACCAAGGTTCTGTTGCTAAAAGGAAAAGTGAAACACCAGTCATGATTCAAGCGTGATCGAGCGCACTCAGTGCAGAACCACGCCGACTTACTTAACTCAAACCTCGAAGCCGTAAAAATCGCAACGACCAATACGATCGCCGTGACGAGCAGTCGTTTCTTGACATACTTTTGCAGCCGCAATCGATTACCGTGCGGAGGAAATGATTCTCTAGCTGGATGGCCACATTCGGTGCAACAACCATCTTCTGGCGTCGCTCGCAAGTCGTACCCACAGACGACACAAGGTACTTGCGCCAATGACTCAGGAGCTTCGCGGGTCACACCTCAAACTCTGTCAATGAACTAAACTTTGCGCCTTAGCGTCTTTGCGCGAGCCCATGAAGCGAATTGATCAAATCTCTTTCAGCGTGTGCCCCATCTTGCTCTTCTTCGTGCGAAGGTATTCGATGTTGTGCTCCGTCGGCGGAAACTCGATCGGAATCTGCTCAACGACCCGCAGCCCATAAACCTCCAGCCGGTTCACCTTCTTAGGATTGTTCGTCAGGATTCTCAATTCGCGCAGGCCAAGGTCGCGAAGGATGTGCGCCCCCACGCCGTAATCCCGCCGATCCGCCGGCAACCCGAGCTGCTCATTCGCCTGCACCGTGTCCAACCCCTGATCCTGCAACTCATACGCCCGCAACTTGTTGTGCAGCCCGATTCCCCGGCCTTCCTGTCGCAGATAGACAATCGCACCCTTGCCCGCCGCCTGAACCTGTTGCATCGCCCCATCCAACTGCTGCGCACAATCGCACCGCTGCGAATGGAACACGTGCCCGGTCATGCACTCCGACTCCACGCGAACCAGTACCGGCGCCTCGTGCACGATCGGCGCACCACTGGCATCCAGATCACCCACCCCGCCGCAGCACAGCGCCAAGTGCGGCTCCGGATCAACCGGCGAGTGATACTCAATCAGCTTGAACTCCCCAAACCGCGTCGGCAGCTTCGTAGTGACACCCCGTGACACAAATGACTCGCGCTGCATGCGATGTTCGATAATGTCAGCCACCGTATACAAACGAATCCCGTGCTCCGCCCCCATCTTGATCAAATCCGGCACGCGGGCCATCGTGCCGTCGTCGTTCATGATCTCGATCAGCACACCCATCGGTGTGAGACCAGCCAATCGGCACAAATCCACCGACCCCTCTGTCTGCCCCGCGCGAACCAGCACGCCGCCATCGACGGCCATCAGCGGATTCATATGCCCCGGACGAGCGAGATCCGTCGGCTTCGTATCCGGCGCGCACGCCACCTCGATCGTCTTCGCCCGATCCCACGCCGACACACCGGTCGTCACCCCGAACCGCGAATGCGCATCCACCGTCACCGTGAACGCCGTGCCATATCGAGTCGTGTTCTGCGAAGTCTGCATGTGCAGGTTCAACTCTTCGCATCGCTGCCGCGCCATCGGCAGGCACAGCACGCCTCGGCCATACTTCAGCATGAAGTTGACCGCCTGCGGTGTGATCTTCTGCGCCGCCATCACGAGATCGCCCTCATTCTCGCGATCCTCATCGTCCACCAGAATGATGAACTTCCCTTCGCGAAGGTCTTCAAACGCCTGCTCAATCGGTGAAAACGGAGGATGCGACATGGTTACCTCATGAATGTTTCGGCTTGTGATGCGTCGCCGCGAAGCGATTGCCGATTCGCAGATAATCAACATACGCGACGACAGCGAGCCCGCTGGCTACCCACCATAGCACCGGCGTCAGCCGCTGCATAAATATCGGCAAATCCGGTGCAATCAGCACCAAAGCGATCATCCACGATTGTACCATCGTGCAGGCCTTGCCCAAAATGCGCGGTTTCACGAAGAACTGGCCCGTCACCGCAAAGATCAGAAAGAACCCGACCACGGTCAGCAGGTCCTTCCCGATCGCAATCACCGGCACCCAGTTCGGCAAATGAAACCCGGGCACAGCCGTTGAATCAATCGAGAGAATGATCACCGCGCACGTCGTCAGCAGCTTGTCCGCCACCGGGTCAAGAAATCGCCCCAGCGGCGTCTCTTCCTTCAACTTCCGCGCAAGATAGCCGTCGATCCCATCGCTCAGCGCCATTACCACAAACAGCGCAAATGCGAGATGCCGCATCGGCTGCCAACCGCCGTTCAGATTGAGCAAACAAATGACAAGAGGAAAAACAAGAACAATGCGCGTGATCGTGATTCGATTCGGCCAATTCAACCATGCCATAATCTGGCACTCACGAATGGCTTTGTGTTTCGGGTGGCACGGTCAAGCCACAGCTTGACCGTGGGAAATTCCGACTGGTAGCACGGCAGTGTGCCACTGCTCTTTGCGCAGTATTTTTCTGCGATCTGTGTGCCACTGCTCTGTCAGCAGTGCTTGTCGGCGCGGGACATACCCAAGCCCAATGTGGGACCGGTTTTCAACCGGTCGGGTAGCATGGCCAAGCGAAGCGCCGCCATGCTACCCCTGCAAAGACATTAAGGCGTCGCCGCTGTCGCCGAAACCGCACTACCCTGATGCGAATGCTGCTTCGCCCCATCCGCAAACCGGATGATCGCCTCATACGATCTTGGCATCTCCAGTTTTTCGCTCGAACCATCAGGCCGCACGATCACCAGCGCCGGCAGCGACATCACCTCAAACCGCGTCATCTCATCCTTCGGCGCACCGATCAACCCCGTCACGCGAACATGCACCATCCCGTCAAATCGCCGAAAAACCTCCGGACGATCCAGCATGTCCTCGACACGCGACCAATCGCGCGTTCCGCCCCGATACAACACGACAAGCGTATCGCGATTCGTCTCGCTCGCCTGCTTCAACGCGGGTGCAAGCTCTTTTTGCCACGCATAACGCGGCGCGCGATGAATCAACGAATTATGCACCGGCACCTGCCCCGGCCCCTGCGACTCATCCAAGAAGTTCACAATTCCCGTCGCCGTCGGCGTTTCCGAATACGAATGATAAGTGCCGTCAGGATGCACCAGTATCAGCGAAGGCGCTCGCTCCATTTTGTATTGCGCCGCATATCTTCGATCATCCTCATTCGCGCGGAACAACCGGCACTCCAGCAATCCATCCAACCGTTCGCGAACATGATGATCTCGCAGCGCCAGCTTCATCGGCTTGTCCATCGCGGATCGCGAATCGAGAAAAATCAGCAGCAACGGCTTCCCCGTCCGCGCCTGCAAAGCCTCCGCCCGCTGAAAATCATGCGCCCGTTTCGGCGCAGGCCAATCGAGCTTGCCGCCACAACCAGCAAACAGCGCGACGGGCGCCAACAACATGATAAAGCCGTTGCGCAGGAAACATGGAAAAGTTTGTCGTTTCATTAACTCGCCTCAACGTACATTAGAGTGACTGCGCCGCGCCATTTTCACTGGAATCGACGATGATCCCAAGAGTGACCAACAGTCTAGTCACGCTTGATTGTCAAGACAACGCTCAACGGATGTAGTTAGAGCCTGTAATAATACCTCCCTCTCCCTCTTAGGGAGAGGGTAGGGTGAGGGTCTCTTGCGTAGCCATTGTTTGGTCTTGTTACAGCGTCTTAGATAGAAACATGAGGATGACGTCACACCACCCGCCGCTGCCGCTCCGCCGAAACCAGCTTCGCCCCCAGCAAGGGCTCGCGACCCATGACATGCGAAATGTGATAATTCAACAGCGAATAAGGCCCCTCTGTCGGCGTCGCCTGCTTCCCTTGCAACACGGCCAGCGTCGCAGCTGATACCTCCCGCTTCTCATGAAACCTGTTCTCGCAGTGCCGACAGATGGCACCTCCCTCAAACGACGAAAAATGCGTCAGCACATCGGCACGCCCACAAGCGACGCACGCATCAAACCTCGGCGGCGACCCGATCAACTCCAGCAGATCAATCTGGAACCGCACCACACTCCCCAACGAACCCCGCCCAGCCGCAAGCGTATTCAAAAACTCAATCAGCGCGTCAAACAATTCCGAATGCGGGTCCCACTCGTGCGTCAAATACGACGTGATCTCCGCCGCATACTGTGCAGCCTGCAGCCGCTCAAGCTTCTCGCGCAGCCCCGAAAGACTCTGTGTCTGCTTCCACTCCGTCACAGTCGCCAAGCCCGTGGGCCGCTCCCCGCGCGAGCTGATCGTAATCCGACCGACATCCAGCAGATCAATCCCCACCGCAAACTTGGTCTTGGTCGACTTCTTGATACCCTTGGCGATCCCGCGCACCTGCCCATGCTCGCGCGTAAAAAACGCAATGATCTGCGACGTCTCCGAAAAATCGAGCCGCCGCAAAACCACCGCGGAATCATGAATGACAGCCATGGGAATATCGTAGAGTCACTTACGAACTCCACCAAGCAAAGTGCAACTCAAATCAATTCGAGAGTTAAACAAATTCCGCGCGAACGCCCTTGTCCCGGTAGGGACAAACTGAGAATAGCCCAGCACCTTCAGTGCTGGGTAACGAGTGGAAGAATGCTTGCACAAGTGCCGAAGGCACGACCGAACCGTGCGTCGTTAATTTGCGGGACGCGGATTAGTTCTATATGTAACAGATGCGAGAATGCCGCAATCGACACTCAGACAGTTCACATGTCTTGATTTGAGTATCTCAGTTTTAGGCTTTAGGCGTTTTGGTCTTAGGGTTTGATTTTTCGACGTTTGTTACGGCAACGCCCGCCCATTCCACACATCAAACGCGCCAGCCCCATTCAATAAATCGATCAGCCGTAAAATGTCGGAAGGTTCCGCCACTCCGCTCCGATTCGCATCCGTCCCCCACAACGGCCATGGCACCACACCATTCAGCGAGTCGATCAAATCAAGAATATCATCCGGCGAAGTATGCCCATCGCGATTCACGTCACCCGGCAAATACCCGAGCCGCACATTCGTCCCGCTAGCGACATGCAGAATATTTGTCCACGTCCCCGGCACAATCGGCTGATCCAGCGTGAGGCTCGCCGTATCATTATCAAGCATGACAACGCTTACAATCGATGGCGGCGCCCCGTCATCACCGACTTGCGTAACGTAAAAATCCTCTATCGCAACACCCGAGACGCTGCCATTGAACGTCACGTCCACCACGTTCCAACCGTAGACCGTTTGACCCGAAATATCCGTTGGCTCCCTCGCGTCGATCGCATCATTCTCCGGACTGCTCGACTCGATCCCCCGCACGTCACCGTCGTTGACAAAAAGCTCCAGCCGACCACCAGTAAGCTCGCCAGTAAACGCCCGCCACATCGTGATCGGATCAGGTCCGCCAAATCCAAACGTCGCCATCGCACCAAGATTCGGATTGCTCTCATCCGCATTCAGCACATCGATCACGACATCTTCCGCGCCAAGCTTCACAAAGAAGTACAGCGGAGATACTTCACCGTCGTTTGGCAGGACGTATTGAAGAGCAGGATTCGGCACCGGCAATGGATAGACCCAGGACACGTTCGGCACGATACACCCGCAAGGCCCCGCGAAGTTCGGAATCCGCCACGTAATCTGTCCATCATCCGAAGTGCCCGCGATTCCATCCGCCCCCGGAAACGTCACCGACTCGCTCGTATCCGCGAAATCGAAAAACAAACCGCGAAACAGAATGTCGCCCTGCGGATTCCCCGTATCGACGACATGCAGATCAACCCGAACCACGCTGTTGGGCGCATACCCCACCGCCGGCATCGCAGGCACAGGCCGCAAGTCAACCCGCGCCCCGCCAAACGTCGCCGTCGCGGCTGCGATCAAGATGATGCTGAGCGCCAACGCCCTCACGATCTGCATACCCCTCCCCCATTCGTCATTCTACATTCTTCCGCAATTCGCCCCTCATCCTTCCCTATTCTATGGTAACGACTCCCCGTTCCAAACATCAAACGCCTCAGCCCCGTTTAACAGATCGATTAACCGCAAAACGTCAGCCGGATTCGCCACACCACTCCGATCAATATCCGTAGACCAGACTGGCCGCTCCGTCACGCCGTTCAATGCATCAATTAGAACGAGAATATCAAACGGATTGGTGACTTGATCGATATTGACCGAGCCCGGCAAGTACCCGAGCCTGACACTGGAGTTGCCGGGAACAAACATAACGTTGGTCCAAACACCCGGCGTGATGGGTTCCGCAAATTGAACACGTAAATGACTCTCATCGAGCACATCGACTGCAGCAACAGCCGGACCATCAGCGATCCAAAAATCGTACTGTTCTGAAAGATAAAAATCCTGCGCTACAACATTGGTCACCGAACCATCGAAACCCAGCTCAATGGAATCCCAACCATAAACGATTTGAGCATTATTGATGTGAGTCGGTTGTCGCGCGTCAACAGCATCGTTAGGCGGATTGCTCGCAACAATGCTTGGACCGATTCCTGAATTGATGAGGAACTCAAATTGGCCACCTGTGAGCTCTCCGGTATGTGCACGCCAAAACATAACGGGATCGCCGGGACCACCGAATCCAAAAGCTACCGAGGCCCCCAAGTCTGGATTCGGCTCATCCGCATTCATCAGGTCAAGTACACCTCCCTGGTTCCCAACGTTGACCATAACGAACCCAAGTAGAATTTCCCCACCATCAGGTAACCGGTACATAAATGGCGGAAACGGCGTTGGAAGTGGATAAAACCACGTAAAGAAGTCTTCAGACGGGCAAACGGTACATAGCGAGATGCAGCTCAATGACCATCCAAACAACGACGGACAACAGCATTGATCGACGCCTGCAATCTCAAGTGAAAGGTCGCCGTTGACGAATGTTTCACTAACATCAAAGTGAATGTGGCGAAGGTCGATCGCCGGCTGAGGGTTTCCGGTATCCACCAGAAAAACATCGACTCGCACATCTGTGTTTGGCGCATATCCCACGGGCGGCATCGGCGGTGCGGGCCTAAGGTCAACACGTGCCCCAGCCCACAAAGTTGCATGCAACACGCAGGCCCCGAAGAAGCCCCATACGAATGACTTCATGATTCAGCCCCCTTATGTCAAGATGCGTCGAAGTTCCTAACGACAAAACTCTTAACAGTTCCAAGCATTCGTCATTCTTGATTCGGCCTTCTGTATTTTTAAGGCAACATCGCCCCATTCCACACATCAAACCCATCCGCCCCATTCAGCAAATCAATCAGCCGCAAAATATCCGCCGGATTCGCCACACCGCTTCGATCAATATCCGTCGACCAGATCGGCCGCTCCGTCACACCGTTCAACGAATCTATCAACGCCAATATATCTACCGGAGACGTCGTCCCATCTCCGTTCACATCGCCCGGCAAATAGCCGAGCCGCAAAGTCGCTCCCGTCGGCAAATGCGTAATCGTCGTCCACGCACCGGGATCAATCGCATCGCTAAGCCACACTCCCACTTCGGTTGGCGAATCGTACGTCACCCACTGAACCCACGGCGCCGACCCATCGCCGCCGGCCTCTGCCACTTCAAATTCATAATCCACCGGAATGCAAACCGTACTTGCAAACTCGAGCTGAATCTCCATCCAGCCAAACTCGCCCGTTCCGTCAATGTTCGTCGGCTGTCGCGCGTCGATCGCCTCGAACGGCGGGTTGCTCCAAACCAGACTGTTCGGCGCATCACTGTTCACTACAACCTGCAACATTCCGCCCGTCAGTTCCCCCGTATACGCGCTCCACATGAACTCCTCGCCCGGAAGTTCGCCGTGTACATGCGCAAATGCTCCATGAAACACCGTCGGCTCTTCCGCGTTCATGACATCAAGCACGAAATTGTCCGACCCGACCTGAAGCTGAATAGTGCCCAACAACAACTCGCCGCCCGCTGGCATCACATATTCAGAGTTTTGCTCCAAATCAAACCACGCCGGCCGCGATTGGTTCGGGCAAACAAAGCACTCCGCAACACACGCACCCGATGTCCAGCCCATAAACGAAGGACAACCACAACAAATCGCATCCGCCTGCGGAATCAGCCCGATAGCCCCTTGCGAAAACGTATCCGTCAGATCAAAGCTGATGTGAGAGAAAGTCACGTCCTCGCCTTCATTCCCAGTGTCCACCAGATAAACCGCCACAGCCACATTGGCGTTCGGCGGATATCCCTCAGCAGGCATCGCGGGCTCCGGCCGCAAATCAACTCGCGCCCCCGCAAACGTCGAAGAACAGACCGCGACCGATATCAAAGCCAACTTTTTTAGCATCATCGCTGACTCTCCTTAGTAGGGTCCGCCATGCGGACCACCCCCGATTGGTTCTACGCTCGCCTTATTTGCTCAAGAATCGTCCACGCAACCCAAGTACCACAAAAATCAAACTCGCTAAAGTGCCAGGCTCCGGCACTACTGTAAACTCAAGCACGCCGCCAGTGAGCTCGCCAGTATGCGCCCGCCAAACTGTAAACGGTGGCCACGGTGGTGGACCACCGCAGCCAAAAGTTGCAATCGCCCCAAAATCAGGATCCGAGGCGTCGTCATTCATTACATCGATGACGAAATTCCCCGGTGTGCTCGGCATAGTTACGGAAATCGCACCAAGATGCCTTTCGCCGTCATTGGGAAGCGAAACCGCTAACGGCGACCCTTGTGGACAGTTTGCCAGATTCCAAACCAGCAAAGGGTTCGGCAAATCCGGAAACAACACATGAATACCCGAAAATGGCTCACTCCAAATGAACTCGTTGTCGTCGTTAGTTCCCGGCACATCGTCCAATCCCGGATAAATCAGTTCCGGCGACGAATCTGAAAAGTCCAGAGACCAACTTCTAAAATAGATATCCCCCCATGGATTACCTGTGTCCACGATGTGTACAGCCAGGTGCACCGTTTCCCCCGGCTCATAAGGCCCAGGGACGTCGGGATGAATATCGATTCGCGCACCCGCCAAAGAAATGCATGGCCCGATGAGAACGGCTACCGATACGCGCACTATTCCGAACATTCGTAAGCTCCGTTCCAGATAGTGTTGCATATCCGACCGAGTTTCGATCGAACGAGCAGCGGGTTCGGCGGTGATTGCGAATAGAATCGACCTGATATGGACACCGGCCTCCCCAATTGAACTCTACGTTTTTCCAAGTGTCCGATCTCGACAATTTACTTTAATCTCCGCTCGCTTTCTATTAAAACCCGACCATGCCCACACGTTCGCACATCTCCCGATTCGCATCTGCACTAAACGCCCTAACCTTTTCCCCGCCCGTTGCCTATGTTTACAACCCGCTCGACTACGCCCGCGCCACAGCCGCAGACTTTCACCGTCGCTACGCAATCGGCACGGGAAAAATGCTTTTACTCGGCATGAACCCCGGACCGTGGGGCATGGCCCAGACCGGCGTCCCCTTCGGTGAAGTCAACATGGTTCGCGATTGGCTCGGCATCAAAGGCAAAATCACCAAGCCCACCCGCGAACATCCTAAGCGCCCCGTCATGGGCCTCGATTGTCACCGCAGCGAAGTCAGCGGCCGGCGCGTCTGGGGCTGGGCCCGCGACACATTCGGCACACCCGACCGCTTCTTCGAGCACTTCTTCGTAGCTAACTATTGCCCGCTGATGTTCCTCGATGCAGATGCCCGCAACATCACGCCCGACAAACTGCAAGCCAAAGAACGCACCGCCCTCGAAACCCTCTGCGACCGCGCACTCATCAACCTAGTCAACCAACTCCAACCGCGTCGCATCATCGGCATAGGCAAATACGCCGAATCCCGCGCCCGCGCCGCGATCGCAAACACATGTGCCGTGTGCCACTGCTCTGTGAGCAGTGCCGATGATCCACCGCGCACAATTTCAACTAGCGCCAATCAGAGCCCTTTGCGCAAGCAAAGGACCAGTTCGAGTAACTTGCGCAAGCAAGTGACCAATCAGAACCGCGACCGCAAGGGAGCGGCCACCCAATCGGAGCAAGTTGAAACCATCCAAACGATCCCCATCTCGTCCATCCCCCACCCCAGCCCCGCCAACCCCGCCGCCAACCGCGGCTGGGCGAAAATGATTGACGAGCAACTGCTCCCACTCCTACCTGCCAACTTTGTTTCCACTGCTTAGGCTAGTCACCGACCGACCTGTTACTCGACTTCTACAGCACCGAGATTCCAACAATCTTCGTAGCCACAGAAACACTTGTCCCATTGGACACTTCCAATTCGTTACACTTGTTGGGTAATGTGGGGCGAGAACAATTGGGTGAGGCGCGCACCAAAGCTGCCTGACGTCCGTTAGCAGATTAGGAGGCATTCGTTGAAACAACCAAACCAACAAGCTCGAATTCTTCGTGCATGGCCACTAATACTATTTCCTGCATGCGTCGCCTCGCTCGCTGCTTTCGCAGGCTGCTCCGCTGATGAAGTTGTAGGAACTTTTACCACTCTAAGTGTTTCTGATTCGAACACGTCTGAGCCGATCGTGGGAGCTACGATCGAAGTCGCAGAATATGTATCTACTCCGAATTCTCTCGTTGGAGGTCTGGGCCCATCTTCGACAACTTGCAGGCCTACAGACGATCGCGGCGAATCGTTTTGCCAAGTCGCAACGGTTAACGGCAAGACAGATGATGTACGTCTGGCGGTCAATGTTCTGCATGGCCTCGTCTATGAGTCCCTTCAAATGGACAATCGCCCAACGCTGACAGTCGCCGGAGAATCTTTCAGAGTCACGATCATCTCGGTGCAGGCCGAGGCACCTCCGACACCAACCCTTCGCGTAGTTCCTCTATCTAATCCCGTGAAGATCGAAATAAATGGTTTTCTTCGTGTGCTGCAAATCTGCGATCGAGATACTCAAACAGAGCTATGGAGAATCTCCACCGGTATAGACTTGGGTTCATACCTGGACCGAGTGGTAGTTGGAACAATTCCTATAAGTTTTGGCGAAAAGACTACAGAGCCCGGCGTTCCATCATTCGTTTGTTCGGAGGTGCTAGCCGGCCAAGACTATCCAGCGCAAAGCCTCGTGGTGGTCGGAACCTTACCATTCGGCAATGTGCGGATCTTGTCGGATCCATTCTGCAAGGATACATCAGGAGCCGCCATCAATTGCGAATAGAGATCCAAGAGAGCATCAAGCTCAAACGACAAGCGAGGCCAAGTGCGCCCCCTTTCCGGAAGGCAATCTCCACACCCCGAGACAATCTACAGCACACAAAGCAAACTCCAGCCTGCAAGGCTGATATGAAGTAGCCGGGGGTCGAGCGAAGCGAAAACCCCCGGATAAGAGTTGTCCCAATGATGCCGACCCTGCAAGGGTCGAACCAATTGACTTTCGTCCCACGCGCGCCTGAAAACGTCTCGATTCCGCGCACGACCCATTGGATTTCCAATGTCTCTAGTGCCGTAACACACGCTCTCACCTGCCTGCATGATCACCAACACCGGCGATCACCGGTGTTGTTCTATATGTAAGAGCTTTTTAGGAAACCCAAGGAGTAGGATTCGTGCAAACAAACGAAATCCACACCGAATTATGCGCACATGCGGCATTCAACTCCGCGTCCGCCCCTGCAATCGAACGCCACGTAGCCCCCCGTCAACCAGTCCATCGCCGTCCACTCGGAAACCTGCGCGAAATTAAAAAATCTTCCGAAATTCCAATCAAAAACCCCACTCTCACCCCCGCCAACGCGGTTTTCGATCTGCGCCGCGCAAGAGCGCAGCCCCTCCAACCCCGTTTTTCCTCACGAGAACGCCTATCAATGCAACCCCCGCAAAAACGCGAAAACAAATCTCTTGACACCAAACGCCAAACCCGTATCATCCCCGATGCGGTGACTAGACGTACGGGGAAACACCCGTTTCCATTCCGAACACGGCAGTTAAGCCCGTCCGGCCGATGGTAGTCGCAAGGCGAGAGTAGGTGATTGCCGCACTTTTCAAAATGCCCGCTTCGGCGGGCATTTTGTTTTCCATCACCCCAATTCGAAGCGACGCGCCTTACGACAATCGCCTCATGTGCATTAGAATCGCGTCTCCAGCGAGACGATCAGCGTACAAGTTGTAAGAACAGACCACGGGAACAAATCATGCTCGAGCAACGGCTCGACCATGTTGACTGTCGATAACAACGTAGCCTGAACCGACTGTCAGGCTGTTACACGCGGACAAAACGCAAAACGGAAAGGATCAAAAATGTTCTTCGCATCACTCTTAAGCGGATTAAGCAGCTCGTTCCTGGGCTTGGCCATCCAAGTGCTCATCGCACTTATATTCGGTACTGGCACGGCTCAATAGTGCGAACTCGCACAGGCCGCACAGGCTACCCAGCAGCCAACTCGCGCAGGATCTTGCAACCTGCTTTGATCTTTTCGTCGGGCACGGCGTAGCTGATTCTGAAATGCGTGTCGCGGCGGCTGAAGACTTCGCCGCCGATAATGATGACTTCTCGCTTCAGCGCTTCTTCGCAGAAGGCTGTGCCCGTCGCAAAGCGTCTCGGTGCCTTGGGGAAAACGTAGAATCCCCCGCTGGGTCGCACAAACTCAAACGTCTCGCCAAGCTCTTTGCAGATCAGATCGCGCTTGGCCCGATACGCATCCACTTGCGGCGACATATCAACATCCAGCGCCGCCAACGCCCCATACTGCACCGGATGCGGCGAGCACACATACGTGTACTGCTGCACCTTGGCCATCTCCGTGATGACCTCGCCCGGCCCCGCGATATACGCAATTCGCAAACCAGTCATCGCGTGCGACTTGCCGAACCCGCGAATGATCACCGTGCGCTCCGGCGCGAATTTAGCCGGACTCACCGCTCGCCCGTCGTAGCACAACGGCTCATAGATTTCGTCGCTGACAATCAGCAGATCATGCTTCCGCGCCAGCTCCGCCACGGCCTTGATCGTCTCTTCTCGAAAGACAATCCCCGTCGGATTACTCGGCGAATTCAGCAAAATCATCTTACTTCGAGGTGTAATCGCCGCCGCGAGTCGATCCGGATCAAGCTGAAAATCGCGGCCGTAACTCTCAACAGCCACCGATGTTCCACGCGCCAGCTTGACCAGCTGTGGGTACGAAACGAAATATGGATCAGCAAAGATGACTTCATCGCCGGGATTGATGCACGCAAACAGCGAAAGCACCAACCCGCCGGAGACGCCTGACGTAATGAACAGATCAGGGTTCCAATCAAACTCTTTCTTAAGCTTCGCGGTTAACCGTTCGCGAAGTTCGGCCAGTCCGCGCGTCGGCGTGTAACCATTGCGATTTTCTCGCACGGCCCGCGTGATGGCTTCTTTGACAACATCCGGAACAGGAAAATCAGGCTGCCCGATCGAGAAATTGATCGGGTCCTTCATGGAGGCTGAAAGATCGAAGGCGCGTCGAATCCCCGATGATCCAAGCGTGCGGACCATGTCGGAGGTGAAGCGCTTCTGGCTCATCTCTCGTGTTGCCTCGGCCACTTGGCTCATAGTCGAAGAAGTTTGGCGCATGACGACAGAAACTTGTCGTCGTACTTTGCCTCGTAAGGCAACAAAGCCAATGGCGAACTACTTCGCCTTGCCGCCTGCTGCCTTGGCACCAGCCGCAGGAGCGGCAGCCGCCGTTGCGCCCTCGGCGCCGGCTTCTTCCTTCTTCTTTTCCTTCTTGCCGATCTTGGCCTTGCGGTGGGAAATCTTGGGCAGCCCATACGGTGAGCGTTCATCTTCCCAGTTACCGATTTCCATCATCTGGGCAATCCGCTCTGCGCGGGACAAAACATTTCGGTGCCGCTCCAGCGTACTCTTCGACTTGAGGGTCTTATTCATCGACATTGTTGTTACTTCCTGTTTTCTACCACGTATCTTCTTTCAGCGTCTTGGGATAGCCCTTCAAGCGGTAACGCCCGCCGGCGGCAAAGTACTTATCACCCACTGCGTGGATGCGTTTGAGCAAATCATCAAACTGCCCAGCCTGAGCCGTGTCCTTGCGATTGTAACCTTCTTTGGTCGTTAGGTGAATAACACCACCCGCCAGCGTTACCGGTACTGTCGAGATGCCATGATCCTCCAGGAATTCTTGAGCCCGACGGGCATCATCCATATGCCCCCCCGTGAATTCCTGGGCCACGATGTAGGTATTGCCCTTGACCCAAGTGACTTGAGGAGAAGGAGTTGCATTCTTTGGGGTCGTCGCGCCGCCTTCTCGCTGAGGACTCGCTGCTGGTGGTGCCTGAGGCTGAGTTCCCGTCGCTGCCAACCCCTCGACAAGCTGCCTGTTCGGTGCCTTCGTTTGAAGTTGCTCAATTTCGGTCTTGGGTTGCTGAATGGTAGCACCCTGCGTAACCGGACCACTTACCGAGGGCCGCGAGTTTCGCCCTATGGCAAACGCGACAGCCAACACGAGAATTCCGGCCAGCAAAACAAGTGCGCCGGACTTGCTCGTCAATGAAATGCGCACGACGGGTCCATCGAGCTCGACCATGCGCGGAACGACCGATTCGTCGTCGTCCTCGATGTCGCGTACCACACGCGGACGCGGTTGCTCATTCACCGCCAAAGATTCTGCCCCTTCTACCGGCTGCGGCCCGCCAACCCATGACGGCACTTTGATCGAGTCTCCGGCCTCGGACCGATTTCCGCGTAGCAGTTCAAACAGCGCGGGACCCTGTTTGGATTTGGCCATCGTGAGGACTCCCGACCACCTGACAAGCGTCCCGTGGTCTTGAGATAATCAACATATTCATTCGTTGAAGTACGAGTGTGCAGCATACGCATGTCGACGCGAATTGCAAGGCAAAACTGACGCAACTCGCGGTAACAAAACTGAGCGGTTCGCCGGTTGTAATCAGGGGTTTTTCGAGGATCTCAATCGGATGCCTGTTGCACGAAGAATATTTGCCGTGAGGCGTACTTGAGGCTGTGACATTGCCGAACAGGGTCGATTGGGGTATAGAAATCAACATTGACCGAAGGGCGATTGGCTCAGTTGGTTAGAGCGCGCGGATCACACCCGCGAGGTCACAGGTTCGAGCCCTGTATCGCCCAGTTCACTTGATTCTGAAAACCGAGCGACTTCTCTAAACAAAAGAAATTGTCTCAACATGCGCGGAGCGGTCGTCTCGGGGTTGCTGACTCTGGCTTGCTTTCGATTTTGTAATCAGCTTCTTGTTTTTTTGGTGGCGCGATCTGCACAAACCCGCGCGGGGCCTCAGCCACCAGCGTCACCATCACCGATTTGAACGCCGGTGTGCGCGATTCCGGATCAGCTTTTCTTGGCACCAACACGTTGGCTTCGGGACAATACATCGCGGCATTTCCTTCGCGGATGTCGATCTCCCGAACCACGATGCCGCGCATGGTGCCCGCCTCACTTTGCACGCTGACACGTTGATCGACCTGGAAACCCAATCGCTCGATATCGCGTGCGTTCATCATGATGATATCGCGTCTGTCCTGCCCGCGATAAAGGTCGTGATCTTCATACACAACGGTGTTGAATTGACCCTCGCTTCGAATCGTCATCAATCGCAATGCATTCGACTTTTGTTCGATCGAAGGAATACCCACAACGTGCATTCTTGCCCGACCAGTTGGCGTTGCGAACTTCGGCTCGTGAAAAGTGCGGCCAGGAATCTGAAACTCGCGCTTCGAGTTGTCGATTTCATCCAGCTCTTCGAAGCCGGGCACGACAGATGCGATCATCTGCCGGATGTTGCGATGTTCACGTAATGATTCCCAATCGACAGGCCCATTGGCCCCCAGCACGCCGCCCGCCATGTCGATGATAATCTCGACTTCGCTTCGCGGGCCTTCCAATCGTCGCGGCCCGCCATCACTCATGCGGACGTAACTAAACATGGACTCCTGCGTCGTGGCCTGCTCCTCTTCGTCGCGCGGCAACACGGGCAAAATCAACGTCTCCTTCGCTCGGCCCCACGCATGCCCCGTGTTGAGCGTCGTGCTCAGATACGTAATCGAATCGAGCTTTGCGATGGCATCGCGCGTCCACTTCGCATCGGGGTTTGAGCCAAATAGGTTTCCGCCCAAGCACCACGCATTCTTCAGCTCGCCCTTGTGCATAGCCTCCATGCACGACAGCGTGTCCATGCCCGGAGTCGTCGGCAGTTTCACGTTGAACTGCTTTTCGATGCGATCGAAAATCGCCTGCCGCAGTTTCGGCGTAACGCCAACGGACCCGATTCCCTGCACATTGCTGTGACCACGGATCGGCATGAGCCCCGCGCCCGGTTTGCCAACCATCCCGCGCATGAGTGCGAGATTGGCGATCGCGCGCACATTATCGACGCCATGCACGTGGTGCGTAATTCCCATCGTCCATGCGAAAATGACGTGACTAGATTCGGCATAGGATTTTGCCGCTCGCTCGATCGTGGCGCGATCGACGCCTGAGCATCGCTCGATGTCACCCCATGACACTTCGTGAAGTGTACTGCGGAAATCATCCGCTCCATCCGTCGCAGCCGACAGGAACCCGTCTTCAACCGCGCCGATCTCGTCAATTCGCTTGGCGATTCCGGTGAGCAATGCAATGTCGCCGCCGATATGCGGCTGAATGTACTGGCTCGCTATGTCTGATCCGAAAAACAAACTCCGCATGTCCGAAGGCACGCTGAAGTTCACCAACCCCAGCTCGCGAATCGGGTTGATGACGATCACGTGCCCGCCGCGCCGCCGCAGATTCATCAGGGCGCGCATCAGTCGCGGATGATTCGACGCCGGATTCGCACCGATGAGAAACACGAGATCGCATCGATCCAGGTCTTCGAGCAACACCGTTCCAGTGCCAGAACCAAGCACGCTCGTCAGCCCCACACCGCTGGCCTGGTGGCAATAGTAACTGCAGTTGTTGACGTTGTTAGTGCCGTACAACCGCGCGAACAAGTGCAGCAAGAAACCGGCCTCATTCGAGCTTCGGCCACTGGCGTAGAAAAAGTTCTGATCCGGTGAGGTTTTCTTCAAGTGGGTGACACTACGTGACACCGCCTCGTCCCACGAAATCGGCCTGTAGTGCTTGTCGCCCGGACCTGCATAAACCGGCTCCACGAGGCGACCCATATGCTCTAGTTCGCGTGGGGTGAACTGTCGAAGTTGATCGAAGCTGTACGTGGACCAGAACGGCGACTCGATCCGCCCCTGCATGTCAGCCGCCATGGCCTGCATCGACTTCTTGCAGATTTCAGGGAAGTGACCCGACTCATCGACCATGCCGCCGAGTTGACCGCCCATGCCGAGGGCACAGGTCTTGCAGGCGTTTCGCGAACGAAGCGAATTGAGAAACTTGAAAAAACCGCCAGTGCGCCGCGCGGTCTGTAATGCATAGCGAACGGCTGCCCATCCGCCGCCGGTTGTTAGTTTTCTCATATCGCAGTTCCCGCGCGAGCTATCAAAAACGCTCGCACGAACAAGCATAACGCAAACGAATCAGCCACTGAAGCTGTTTGTCCTACTGCGGCGCAATTTGTGACCGTGAACTGTCGTTATGGTACGTTTGAGAAGTTGGTGTAATCGAGCCCTGCGATATTTACGCTCGAACCTTGCAACACGGCAAGTAGCGAGAGTTCGCTGGCAGCAATGATCACGTCGCCCGGCCCCGCGTCACCAAAGTAGACGCCAACGTTTCCATTCGTGTCAGCCACAGCAAGCAAGTACTGGCCATCGGGGACCCATGAAATCATCGTGCCGCCGATGGCTGCGAGCAGGTCTGTGCCGTTGAGGGAATTGGCTTCAGTGAAGTTCGATACCACAGCGGAGCGAACGATGGCAACCTCGGTTACAGGACCAAAGACCAGATTGCCCGAGTTCAAATGTGACTGAACGGAGGCGCTCGAAGCGAAGTTGTCCGTGCCGCTGAGCGAGGCCACATCGCTGTCGAGGTTCAGACGATCGCCGGTTGTCGGCGTGTCGTCGAAGTCGGTGATTGTGTCACGATTTGCGGATAGAAGGCTCGATAGGCGAAATTCATCCGCTCCGCTGTTTCCGCTGATCGTGTCGATCCCAGCGCCGCCCGTCAACTTGTCGTCCCCCGCATCACCAGCGATCGTGTCATTTCCAGCTCCACCGGTAAATGTGTCTGTGCTGATTCCGCCGAAGTAGTGCACCGGCTCGGTTGCGCCAGACGTCAACGTAATCGGTGCGATGCTCTCACTAGCCACAATGGATGTAGCATTCGAAGGCAACGGACCTGTCACGACCAGCGGTGCCACGGCGATGAAACTCATCTGACTCAGCGTCGTTCCGTTCGCCACGATGCCGGCGATTTCGTTCCGGTGACCGTATGATGCGATAGTCAACGCCTCGAAGCCGTTCGTCGTACCGGTCGTGATTCCGATGGTGGTTGAAGCACTTTCGACGTTTTCCAGCTGAATCAGCATGGTATCGGCGGTCCCGAGGCTGGCTACCGATTCAAAACTCAGATCGGCTGCAAAATCCTGATTCATGATGCTCAGGTAGATGATATATGGAATGTCGGTGACTGTTAGATTGTTCTGATTGTATCCGGAGTCCAGCACCAATTCCTGAAGCCCCGTCATGTTCTCGGCTGAAATGGCAAACTGGTTGCTCGCCTGAGTGGCCGTGATTTCCAGCGTCTCAATGTTGTGCAAAGTAGGTGCTGTCGGGCCAGAGTAATAACTGAATGTTGCTTTCAGAGTATCATCGCCCCCGCCACCATCGATGACATCGCATGAATTGAGCGTCGGGTAGGGGTCCAAATTGTTATTAGGCAGAATTCGCAAGGGAGCGATGATGACATCCGGGCAATCTCCAAGTGTCAGTACGTCACATCCTGCATCCAACTCTGTACTCTCAAACCCGTTGATTTGCTCGCACTCGCCGCCTGCACTTGACTCAAGGCATCGATAAAAAATGAAATTGCATGGGTCGTCTTCCGGACAAGGATAACCGGCCGGCTCACAACAGCCGCCTGCGCCGCATACTTCCGGACCATTGCAAAACACTCCGTCGTCCGCACAGTCCTCGTCCGATTCACACGGGGCGGGTTCGAGGCAGGCGTCGGCTAGTTCGAAACAAGCGCCGGATTCGGGGCAACCCGGGCAAGGATCGGCGGATGAGATACATTCGTCCGCTGCTTCATCACAGCTTTCCGTGCCGTTGCAAAACAGGCCATCGTCCAGGCAGGGGTCCCCACTCGAAACGCAGGCACAATCGACGCACGATTCTGTGCCGTTGCAATAAAGTCCGTCGTCGCAGTCAGCGTCCTCGACACACGGGTCGTTGCATCCCTCTAACTCTTCAATGCAAAAGATGCATTCATCTGGGCACGGTGGTTCGCCGGTGACGCACGTTTCGTTTTCGCACGATTCAGGCCCATTGCAGAACACACCATCATCACAGTCGCTGTTTTCGATGCAAGCTATGCATGAATCGGTCGCCTCAACACACGCAGCTGTTGGCGAGACGCAAGGAGATAGGCCGTGGACGCAGAAGTTGGCCGCACACGTTTCCGCCCCGTCGCAGTATTGACCATTGTCGCAATCCGCATCGTCGACACACTCCACACACAGGTCCGATTCCTCGATGCAATGCACAAGTGTTTCCGTGCACGGTTCACTTCCCGGCATGCACCCGCGGTCATCGGCGGCCGCGTTTTCTGGATCACACGCTTCACTTCCGTTGCAATACAGTCCGTCGTCGCAGTCGGCGTCTGTGAGGCAGGAATCCTGTGCGGGGCCGGTGCAACTCAAACCCCAAACCAACATGCATAGAAGCGCGCTCGCCAAGCAACGTCGCGTTCGAGACAACTTGAGTTGGTGCATTGAATCGGTGCGCCTCGGACTGCCATTCATGGGAGAATCAAAGAACATGTTGATCAGCCCCCTTCGTCACGGTGCATTCGAGAAATTGCTGTACGCAAGGTCGGCGATGTTGATGCTCGATCCTTGCAGAACGGCCACCAACGACAGCTCCGTGGCCGCGATGGTCGCGTCGTTCGAACCCGCATCGCCGAAGTAGACGCCCACGTTACCCGCTACGTCAGCCACGGCAAAAAGGAATTGGCCGTCTTGCGCAGGATAGGTAATGACGCCGCCGATGGCTGTAAGCAGATTCGCGCCATTGAGCGAATTAGCGTCGGTGAAGTTGGCCACGATGCCCGAGCGAACAACGACCACTTCCGTCACTGTGCTGATGGTAAGGTCGCCCGAAATCATATGCGGTTGCAGTGAGGCGCTAGAAGTAAAGTTGTCCGTGCCGCTGAGGGTGGCTGCGTCGCTGTCGAAGTTCATACGATCGCCGGTTGTCGGCGTGTCGTCGAAATCGGAGATGACATCGCGGTCGGCGGATGAATCGCTGGATAAGCGGAACACATCTGCGCCGGCGTTTCCGGAAAGTGTGTCAATGCCGGCGCCGGCTTCGATGGTGTCGTCGCCCTCACGCCCCTCGATGATGTCCGCGCCTGCGCCAGCCGTGAACCAATCGTCACCGGCGCTTCCCATGAAGGTGATCGTGCTACTCTGCGTGGCCTTGAGATTCACACCGGCTAGGTTCGCGGAAGCGTTGATCAGCGTAACGTTCGCATCAAACGAGTTTGCGATCGACAGCCCCGCGTTGCCGGAGATATTGACCGTCGTCAGCGTCGTGCCGTTCATGACGATGTCGGAGAAATTGTTAAGCCCATAAGTTTCGATGTTCAAGGTTTCGATGCCGTTCGTCGTTGCAGTTGTCAAACTGACCGTCGCATTCGAGCCAACGACCGCGCTCAAATAAAGCATCAATGTGTCGTTGGACGAACTGGTTGCAGATTCGAGAAATATGAAATTGGCGCTCGCTGTGCTGTTGCGAAAGCCAACCCGAATCAATTGCGCGATATTGGAAATGGTCATGACTCCCGCGTTGGGGCCGCTGGTATAGTCAATGGAAGTTATGCCGGTACAGTTCTCTAACGAAAAAGTCAGCGGACTCGTCGACAGGCTTCGAATGGAGATCTCTTCGATGTTTATTATTTGTGGTGCAATCGGCGTGCTGGAGTTGAGCAAATCGATACTGAGTCTATCGTCGCACGCGCCACCATTTGCACTGTCACATGATTGAAGTGTCTGTAATACCGTTCCTGTTTGCGGGTTAAACTCTAAACCTGCGATGAAATCGTCGGAGCCACTGCTACCACTAAGGTTATCACAGGCCAACGTGAATTCGATTCCCCAAATATCCGGGATTGCCCCCGGATCACACTGATTGAAGTCTTCATTGCAAATTCGGGAACCTCCCCAAGTACACGGGTCGCCATCGTCCTCAACTTCACACGGGTCCCCGCTCGATCGGCAGCAGCCTTCGTCGCAGAATTCTAATCCATTGCAGAACAATCCATCGTCCGGACAATCGTCGTCGGATTCGCACAAAGACCCGAAAATGCAAATCCGTGATACCTCATCGCAAAAACCGCCGAACGGGCACTCGCCTGTACAAGGATCACCCGCGGAGTAACAGATTCCATTCTCGCCGCAAGCTTCCTCGCCGTTGCAAAATACTCCGTCATCGAAGCAGTCACCATCGGTCGTACACGGACAATCTGCGACGAGTATGCACGCACCCTCAGCTTCGACACAACAAACCCCATCACACGGGTTGCCGGAATGACTGCACGTGTCCAACTCCTCATCGCAACTTTCGGTTCCATTGCAGAACACGCCATCATCCGTGCACGGGTTTTCGCCAGCCGCACACGCGCAATCAACGCAAGTCTCGACGCCGTTGCAAAATGAATCGTCGTCGCAATCGGCATCACTCGCACAGAGGCACAAGCACGTGTCCGAATCTTCATCGCAAATCGGCGATTCCGGTTCGCAGGGGTCTTCGCCCAAGTGACAGGCGTTGTTCATGCAAACTTCCACGCCGTTGCAGAACACGTCGTCATCGCAATCGGCGTCGGTCGTGCATTGAACGCATTGTTGTGATTGTTCGACACACAGCCGTGCCTGCTCAGGGCATGGATTCACTCCCGCTAAGCAGCCCCGGCTATCCGCGGCCTCGCTCTCCGGTTCACAAGATTCCATCCCGTTGCAAAACGTGCCGTCGTTGCATTCTTCGTTGGATGTACATTGCTGCGGCGGTGCTTCGCCCGTGCATCCCGTGACGAGAATCGTGAAACAGACGCCCAGCAGCAGGCGCGCACAAACGGCGGCGAGACGCGTCGATCGTAAACAGTCAGTACGAACGCAACATCGATACATGTGAGTTGTCCTCGAATACGACGCGACGGTTTGAGCCAGCAACCGGCCAACAATATGATCGAATCAGCCGACACACGACGGGCGTTCTTCCACTACCTGTTTTTTCGCATGTACCAAATGTCTTGTCGACCCTTAGGCAACGAACGCGAACGAAAAATGGTGGACGCGACTCGTCCTCGGAGTCGCGCCTTGATCTTTTCACGCTCGTCCGTCACGATGCTGCCGGCGCGGGGAAGGATTGTTCGGAGCCTCCATCGGTGCGAGCGGAACGGGCATTTCATGTATTCACGTTCCTTGCTGTCGCTGCGGCGATTGCGAACAACGTATCTGCCCAGACGACGCCCATTCGCTCCGCGCGACCGGAGCGCGACCCGGCTGCGTTTCTAAACCAGCAGCGCGCCGAAGAGGAGCGCATCCGCAGCCAGATTGACGAACAACTCGGCGAATCCGCCAAAACCGCCTTCGATTGGGGCGGGTGGTACAATCTCAGCGTCTTTGTCTTCGACGATGGCGTCGAAAGCTCGCGCACGTTTCGCCGGCATGATCTGCGACTCTGGGCGAGAACATCACTCGAAAACGGTGCGCACGAATTCTACGCCCGCGTGCTGACCAGCCTGCTCGACTTCAACCACGGCGATTCCTACGACGGCAACGAAGACGACATCGAGGGTCCCAACCTAGAGCGCGGATACTATCGATTCGACCTCGCAAAGGCTTACGCCGCACAAGGCCGCGCCGCGCCGCAGGTTAATCTGATCACCACCGTTGGCCGCGATTTGGTCCGCTGGGGTAACGGCGTGGCCCTCTATACTCCGCTGGACCATGTGTCACTCGCCGGCATTTACAAGAACTTCGAATTGACCGGCTTAGCCGGCAAGAGCGTGGGCAGCACGCAGGACATCGATCTCTCGCGCACAGCCGCTCGCTCCCATCGGGATTTCTTTGGCGGACAACTGAAATATCGCGGCTTCGAACGACACGAACCGTTCCTCTACACCGTCTGGCAGCACGACCGCAACCACGAGGCCGTCTATCAGCCGCTGCAAAACTACGATTAC
The DNA here is from genome assembly GCA_964494205.1 of uncultured Phycisphaeraceae bacterium. Lineage (GTDB taxonomy): Bacteria > Planctomycetota > Phycisphaerae > UBA1845 > UBA1845 > JBBTCX01. Next base: position 182,669 of record CAZBRD010000009.1, read on the forward strand.
GATTCGTTCTACGCGGGCATCGGCTCGATCGGCGAATTAGCCAACAGACTCCGCTACGAAACAGAACTTGTGTTTGAGAGCGGCAATAGCTATGGCGATCGTCGCTTTCTGCGAACGAATGATATCAGTGCGTGGGCTTATCAGGCACAATTGGAGTATCTCTTCGCGGGCAAATACAAACCGCGTGCGTCGATAGAATACATCTTCGGCAGTGGCGACGCGGACCGCATCGGAAGCCCGACGAACACCGTCGGCGGCAATCGCAACGACTTCGACGACACCAGCTTCGTCGGGTTCGGCTATCGCAACACGGGCCTAGCCTTCGCGCCCCGCTACAGCAACCTGCACATGCTCCGCGCGGGCTCGTCGTTCTTTCCGTGTCCTGACCATCGGTACCTTTCACAGATGGAACTGGGCACCGATTGGTTCCTTTTCCACAAGCACCACGAAAACGCAGCCGTCTCCGATCCGACCGCCACCGTGCAGGACGGCTACCTCGGCTGGGAAATGGATTACTTCGCCAACTGGCAGGTAACGGCTGACCTCACGTGGACAGCGCGGTTCGGACTTTTCTTCCCCGGCGATTCATTTGACGACCAATCGATGCGGCCGTTCTTCCTGGTTGGTTTGACGTACAGTTTCTAGCGAATTGATCGGCATGACGAATTGTAATCAACAAGTTGGAAGAGGATTCGCCGAAGCTAACGGCCGTTCACCGCGGCTCGCAAACCACCGTACATCCGCGCTTGGCATCTCGTTGCTCGTCGCAGGACTGCTCTTCCTTAACTCTGGCTGCGCGACTCGCCAGCGCACCTTTCAGCCGAAAGTGCCTATCGACAAGCTCGGCGACATCGAATTCACGCACTATCTCGCCACCGTGCCGGTGGCGACCGTGGACGAGGGAATGCGCGCGTCGCTTCTGCTGACCGGCGACTCGGCCCGCTGGCCTACGTTCCACGAACGGCACGAAGAGTTGATTCGACGAAAGGCCATTCGGAGAGGTTGGAGCCTCGCGGCTGACGACACGCTCAACAAAGGCACGCTGGCTCATATGCTGCGCGTCATGTGCGCCCTTCCGAAGTCAGTCAATGAGTCCCTATGGGTGCCGATGGGCTTGGGTGATCGCCGTTATGCCTTGGAAACCTGCATCTATGAGCAGGTAATGCCGCCAAGTCGGGCGGGTGAGGCAGTCACAGGCGGGGAGTTGCTGACCGCTGTCAATGCGGCTCAGGAGTATCTGGATAGGCAGCATCCGGCAGCGCCGCAGTAGGCCAATTCTGCATCCCAAGCCACTCCAAACGCGGGTCTTGACGAAAACGGCGGTTTCGTCAAAATCACGTTGCAAACGATTTGATGAACTGGAAGGATAATTCACATGGGATTGCATCGTACACACCGCCGCCGGGCTGACCGTCTCGAAGCCAAGGAAACCAAGGCCAAGAACCGCGTTTTTAAGGACGCGGAGCGGGATCGCCGCAAGGCGCGAATCATCGCCAAGGCAAAATCTCAGAAGTTCCCGTACACCCCGGCTGTCATGAGCTGGTTGAGCCGCGAACTAGAAAAGCCGGCCTCAAAGATCACGCAGGCTGATGTACAAAAGGCCCTAAAGTAGTTTCCGACGGTCAACGCTTTACGAAACTTGTGACCTCCAAGCTCATCGGCGTGGAGGTTTTTCTTTTGCCAGCTGGCGATTACTTACCAAACACTTCGAATAGCTGGGCATCGCCGGGCCGTAGGTCGATGTCGAGACGAATGAGGCCATCGTGCGCGTCGATGATGCGCCCTGCCGGAATGCTGAGCGTGCCGGGAACTTCGACAAGTCGCTGCGTTTGAATGCCGTCCATCGTGCCGTTCAGCGTAATTTCCTGTCGAATGAAATTGGCATCGGAATCGTTCACCGCCAACAGGAATCGCCTTCCTTTGGATCTCAGCGATGCAAGGCGAACGTGAGAAGTGCCACCCGGCGGTGATGCGATCGGCGTAATCTCACTTCCGTGAATCAAATTGCCCCACGCCACCTGACGATTGTGCAGTTCAGTTAAACCCGCGAGTCGCGCTCGCGTGTCACCCTCTGACATCGAACCCGTTGCCGTCGAAAGGCCGGGAATGAATTGCGCGCCATCGAAAACGACTCCACTAGTCTTTCCGGTGGCAAGGCCGCGATGGTAATCCCCCAGCCACCTTTCCAGATATGACGCGGCTGCCGACTCTGTTTCCGCTGCTTCCGCACGAACGACGGACAGATTAACCGAGTCTACAACTCCCGATTCCACGCCGCCCCAAATGACTTCTATTCCAAACTCGCTCAGATCGTCTTGTATAGCCTTCGCACGCTCCTTCGCAGGCGGCGTTCGCGGCGGAGCACACACCAGCAGAGTCTGATTCCCTTCTCCCTTTGATCGATCCGCTATTCGACTTGCTAAGCGACTCGCGTTCTCGCACCCGATCGGCAAAGCTCCCGCCCGAACGTACAGCTCCAGCTCGCGATCCTTGGTCGAAAGCAGCAATTGCTTTTCTTTGGCCAATCCCTTCAAAGCCGCTTGATCCGTCGCTTCTGCCTTGAGCAGCACAACGGCGTTGAAACCCAGCTCCTTCAATCGAGCCCAGTCGTTGCGAATTCCCTCGATAGACAACACACCTCCTTCGCTTCGGACGCCAGATGGCACGTCATATATCACCGCGAAGATGGGAACAGAGGTAACTGGCACATGCGAAGCCTGCTTCTTTGGATTGGCCGCACAGCCGGAAAGCAACAAGGCGAGCAGTAGTGAAACCAAGCAAGCTCTCATCCGGGATTCGTGCTCCCACGTTAATCGTTGACGACAATCAACCCACCGCGATACACTTCGGCCCGCGATGCAACCAAGAGACGTCAATCCTCATATCGGAATCACGCGATTGTTCACTAGACGCGGATCATTAGGACTTGTGCGAATCGGATTGGCCGGTTCGATCGTTTTGGCCACTCTCGGATGCGCAGCCACACCCAAACCCGGCGACGAAGCCGCCCGCCGCAAGATGCTCGAACTGCTCATGCCCAACCGGGTAGAAATCGTCGAGCCCTTCACCCGCATCAGGAGCTTCGACAACGACCAGACGCCGGACGGCATCGAATTGCTGATCCGCGCCGTCAATTCACTCGGCGACTCAGGCCTGATGATCGCGGGCACTGTTCGCGCCGAGCTTTTCGAGCACATCCCCGCCACTGCGAACAATCAGGGCAAGCGCCTCGATTTCTGGGAAATTGAGTTGACCACGATCGAACAACAACGCCGCTTCTGGAACAAGGTCACCCAGATGTACGAGTTCCGGCTTGGGATCGTGAAAAACGAAATCCCGAAGGCCGAAAAGTACGTTCTCGTTGTCACTTATTTGTCACCGCTCGGCGACCAGCTCACGGACAGTTTCATCCTTACGACCAAGCCACGCACAACCGGCTGACAAACCCTTTGCATACACTGGGTGCTTCTGATCGTCCTGAACCAATCCCCAACGCTGCTTTCAATGACTCGGCACGTTTTGCCGATAATGTCTCAAATTGGTACGGAGAGGCTGGCGGGAGTTGATTTCCCACATGCGGCGTGCTAACCTTTCTGGACTTTAGGCTCGATAGGGATTAGGAAGCGGTTCATTTCTCGTAAAATAAATCCTTAACAGGACTTACGAGGAAATCTTGATAAACGGTTGGTAGCATGTTGGCGCTAACCGAGGGTTGATGTGCAACCTGCCATTAGTGCCAACGCAAAAAGATTCTGGGGGTTGGAGTACGCCTCCGTTGTTTTGAGGAAGTCACCTGGTGTTTCATGGTCAACATTAACGACATTCGCAATATCGGTATTTCGGCGCACATCGACTCGGGCAAGACGACGCTCACTGAGCGCATTTTGTTTTATGCCGGACGCATTCACCGTATTCACGAGGTGAAGGGCAAGGACGGCGGTGCGACTATGGACTTCATGGAGCTCGAGCGCGAGCGAGGCATCACCATCACTTCAGCCGCAACCACCGTTTACTGGAACGACAAAGAAATCAACATCATCGACACGCCTGGTCACGTTGACTTCACGATCGAAGTCGAGCGATCTCTCCGCGTGCTGGATGGTGCGGTGCTCGTCCTTTGCGCCGTCGGCGGCGTGCAGTCGCAGTCGATCACCGTCGATCGCCAGATGCGCCGCTATCGCGTCCCGCGCATCGCGTTCATCAACAAGATGGACCGCGTGGGTGCTGACCCCGCTCGCGTTGTGACCGAACTCGAAACGAAGCTCGGCCACGTCGCTGTTCCCATGCAAGTGCCCATCGGCGCAGGCTCGGATTTCGAAGGCGTGATTGACCTGATTCGCATGAAGGCCGTGTACAACGTGGGCGACTCCGGCGAAGACATCAAGCTCGTGGACATTCCGGCGAACCTCGCGGACGAAGCCGATCGCGCTCGTCACGGCATGCTCGACACTCTCAGCCTCTATGACGATGAGCTGATGAACATCATGCTCGAAGGCACCGACCCCACGGCTGACCAAATCCACGACGCCGTTCGTCGCGCGACACTCAGCCGCGAAGTAACGCCGGTGTTCGTTGGCACAGCTTATAAGAACAAGGGCGTTCAAGAATTGCTCGACGCCATTACCCGTTATCTGCCTTCGCCTGTTGATCGCATGGCCTTCGCCTGCGACAACGCGAACGAAGGCGCGGAAATCACCATCAGCGCCGATCCAGACGGCCCTGTGGTTGCCATGGCATTTAAGATCGTCGACGAGACGTTTGGCCAAATCACGTACACCCGTGTGTACCAGGGCCAAATCAAGAAAGGCCAGCAATATCGCATCTCGCGAACGGGCAAGAGTCAGCGCGTTGGCCGTATCTGCCGCCTGCACGCGGATAAGCGCGAAGACGTCGAATCAGCCCGCGCTGGCGACATCGTCGGCGTCCTTGGCCTCGATTGCGCTTCCGGCGATACGCTCTGCGACCCGTCGATCAACGTTTCGCTGGAAAGCATGCACTGCGCCGAACCGGTCATCTCGATCGCCATTCAGCCGGAAAAGACCTCGGATCGCGATCAGATTTCCAAGGCGCTCAATCGCTTCATGAAGGAAGACCCGACGTTCCACGCCCGCTTCGATGAAGAAAGCGGACAGACGATTATTTCGGGCATGGGTGAGTTGCACCTCGACGTCTACGTCGAGCGCATTCGTCGCGAGTACAAGGCCGGCATCATCGTCGGTCAGCCGAAGGTCAGCTATCGCGAAGCGCCGTCGATCGAAGCCGAATACAACTACAAACACAAGAAGCAAACCGGCGGTTCCGGTCAGTACGCTCACGTCGTCGGTCGCCTCGTTCCGATGGATGCCAACGGCGATGACGTATACGAATTCGAAAACAGCGTGACCGGCGGTCGCGTTCCGTCCGAATACATCGGCTCTGTCGACAAAGGCTTCCAGATGGCCCGCGTGAAGGGTCCGCTGGCTGGGTTTGAAGTCGTCGGCGTGAAGATGATTCTCGAAGACGGTTCGTCGCATGCGGTCGACTCATCCGACCTCGCGTTCCAGTTGTGCGCTCGTGCAGCGTTCAAGGAAGCGGTCAAAGCCGCGAAGCCCGTTCTGCTCGAGCCGATCATGAAAGTCGAAATCGAAGTGCCGACTTCGTTCCAAGGCAACGTGACCGGCGACGTCTCGTCGCGTCGCGGCATCATCATGGGCAGCGAAATGAAAGCCAACGCCACGGTCATCACCGCGGAAGTGCCGCTGGCCAACATGTTCGGTTACTCCACCGACCTCCGCTCGATGACTCAAGGCCAAGCGAACTTCTCGATGGAGTTCGCCTGCTACCGCCGCACACCGACCAGCGTGCAGGAAGAGATCATTGAGAAGATTCAGAAAGATGAGAAGTCCAAGGCGGGGTCGAAGAAGTAGTCTGCTTCAAACGCGAATTCTTGAGGGGCAAGTCACTTATGACGTGGCTTGCCCCTTATCATTTAAGGATTTATGCAAGGCTCACTCGATTCACTTGCATGTTCCTTCTGCAATTCGGCTTCCTGTTCATTACCTTTCCGTAATCAAGTATTGGAGCGTATTCGCTGATTTCAATTGACTCTCTTTCGATCGGCAAATAGGTTTTACTGCATTCTCTCATGGTCGGTTTCAAAACGCGTCGTTCGGCGCTCCGATCAATGACTCCACGGGCTGAAAAAAGGGGAACACACATGAAACGACCCATTTTTTCATTTGTTCTAACCATTGCTCTGACACTCAGTCTACAAAGGAGTGCCAACGCCTTCCCCGGCCAATGTAGTTGTTCGTGCAAGAACAGTAGTCAGTGCTCAGGCCTCACGTGGTGCGGGCCTGAACCATGGGCCTGCCGACCGACAATTGGCATCACCGGCAAGCGGCTGGTTGGACAATGCAACTTCTGGAATAGTTCCGACGTCAGCGCTGGCATGAATCAGAACGTGGCCGATGCGTTGGAGTTTTGGTTGTTGGCGTTCGAAGCCGCCGGCAACAGTGGTGGTGGTCCGCCCAATGCAAGTTTGGTTGCGATGGCAAACGCCGTCCCGTTGCCCCCCTCCATCGCGCGGACCACGCGCGAACTTGCATTAGCGGTTCAGGCTGACTTCCTGGGAGTTGTTGCTGACGGTGGACGCTTCACTCCTCCACCATCGCCCGCCGCGTGTAATGATCCGATCACGCCCGGCCAAAATGGGTCAATTCTTCCATACTTGTCCTGCAATGCCGGCGTTGCGCAAATCATTCGCCAGGCGATGGTCAACGAACTACGCAATCCAAACCAGGGAAACTTCCAATCGCAAATGTCGCAGATTCCGTTTGCTTGTCCGAGCTACACGACGGTTGGGCGCTGTACGTATCCTCCGCCGGACGGCCCGGGTGTTTTCCCGTATCCGAACGGACTGACTTGCTTATCCGAGGAGTTGCGTGCTCCACTCGATTCGCTGTATGAAACAATGACCGGTCCCGTCCCTGCCGTTTCAGGGTTTGGCGTCGTTGTAATGTGTTTGCTGATGCTTGTCGGTGGCGGCATAGTCGTACAAGTTCGAAAAACGCGAGCTTCAGCCGCAACATGATCGCAAACAGCTAGCGGTAATTGTCGTCAACTGAGTTAGGTCAAGGCAATGAACTGCATGGCCAAATGACAACGCCGGGGCGAGTGATTCCCGCTCCGGCGTTATCTTAGCTGTGTCAGATTGTGTAGCTACTCTATCAATTGATCACGCCGGCGACTTCGCTGGTCCCTTCTTCTCCGGCACCTTCACATCGAGATTTCGAACCAGGAACGCCATGCGGTCAGCTGCTTCGTCGATGATTTTTGCGGTTGGCTTGCCGGCACCGTGCCCAGCTTTGGTATCGATGCGGATCAGAATCGGGTTAGAACCGCTCTGGGCTTCCTGCATGGTGGCTGCGAATTTGAAGCTGTGCGCCGGCACTACGCGATCATCATGATCACCCGTGGTAATCAGCGTCGGCGGATAGCTCGTACCTTTCTTGATGTTGTGCAACGGCGAATACTTCATGAGGGCTGCAAACTCTTCCGGATTCTCAGCCGAGCCGTAATCCGACGTCCACGCCCATCCAATCGTGAACTTGTGGAACCGCAGCATGTCGAGTACACCAACCGCCGGGAGCGCTGCACCGAACAAGTCAGGTCGCTGCGTAATGCACGCACCCACCAGCAGACCGCCATTGCTGCCGCCGGAAATCGCCAGCTTTGAAGACGTCGTGTACTTGTTGGCGATCAACCATTCCGCTGCCGCGATGAAGTCGTCAAAGCAATTCTGCTTCTTGAGCTTCTTGCCGGCATCGTGCCACTCCTTGCCGTATTCGCCACCGCCTCGAATGTTCGCCATCGCATACACGCCGCCCATCTCCAGCCAAACGAGATTCGTGATCGAGAAGCTAGGCGTCATCGATGCGTTAAAACCGCCATATCCGTAAAGGTGCGTCGGGTTCTGGCCATCAAGCTGCAAGCCCTTCTTGCTCGTGATGAACATCGGGACTTCGGTTCCGTCCTTGCTCTTGTACTTCACCTGCTTCGTTTCATAGTCAGCCGGGTTGAAATCAACCTTGGCCTGACGGAACACAGAACTGTCACCCTTCTCCATGTCATACCGGAAAATGGTCGGGGGATAGATGAAACTGGTGTAGCTATAGAACGTCTCGGTCTCATTGCGGCGACCGCCGAAACCGCCGGCGCTTCCGATGCCCGGCAGCTGCACGTCGCGAACATGCTTGCCCGTCAGGTCATGAATCTTGATCAGCGTATGTGCATCGTGCAGATAGGTCAGCGTGAACTTGTTGCCCACCGTGCTGACACCTTGCAATGTGTCCGCTGTCTGTGGGATCAACTCCTTCCAGTTCTCGCGTTGTGGCTTGGTGATATCGATAGACACGACGCGGCCTCGCGGTGCATCCTTGTCCGTCTGGAACCACCACGTCGTGCCATCGTTGTCGATGTAATTGTATTGCGCTTCGAACTCGTTGATCAGCTCGACGACCTTGCCATTCGGATCCTGCAGGTCCTTGTAGAAGACCATGTTCTTGCGTTCAGTGCCCTTGGAGACGGAGATGACCAGGTAGCGACCATCGTCGCTGACGCCAGCCCCGAATCCCCATTCCTTCTGGTCAGGCCGATCATAGATCAGCTTGTCTTCGCTCTGCGGCGTCCCAATCTTGTGGTAGTAGAGTTTCTGGAAGTAATTCTGATCACGGAACTCCTTGGTCCCTTCCTGCTTGGGTTCGTCGTACCGACTGTAGAAGAAACCCATGTTGTCGTGCGTCCAAGAAGCGTTGGAGAACTTGACCCATTTCACCATATCGTCGCGATCTTTGCCGCTGTCGATGTCGCGCACACGCCATTCCTGCCAATCCGAGCCCTTCGACGATGTGCCATAGGCCAACAGTTTGCCATCTTCCGTGATATCAAGACCGCTCAGCGCAACAGTGCCGTCCTCTGACAGCTTGTTGGGATCGATGAGAACCTTCGGTTCACCGGTCGGCGAATCGGACCAATAGTAAACACTTTGGTTCTGCAGACCGTCATTTTTGGACCAGAAATAGCGACTGCCACGCTTGAACGGCTGTCCATATTTCTCGTAATCCCAAAGCTGTGTGAGTCGCTCTTTGATCTGCGGGCGCGACTTGATCTCGTCGAGATACTCATTCGTGATCTTGTTCTCAGCGTCGATCCAAACGCGCGATTCCGGCGCATCCGGATCCTCCAGCCAGCGATACGGGTCAGCCACCGTAATGCCGTGGTAGGTGTCAGTCACGTCACCCTTTTTTGCCTCCGGGTACTTGATCGGCTTGGCCGGTTGGCCGAAGGCAAGGCTGACGACGAGCAGGCTGCTGATCGATGCAATCAGCCCGAACCGCAGATGAAACAAACGCGATTTGTTCATGGAACATCCTCACAAAATGCCTGATAGCGAACGATTCACCGCCAGCCGACCACGGGCGCGGTCCGTTCTTTGCAAGTCCAAATCGTAGTCTTTCCCCGGTTTTGACTCAATCGCAGGATCACGGCGCGTGCAGGTTCGTACAAGACCGTGCAAGCCCCGACGCAATGGATGCCTGCATGTTCGCGATCCTCATCGCCAATCTTCCATCGCCCCACAACGAGAATGTAGGGCGGGTTTCACCCGCCACCCAACACCTCAGCAAAGCATCAGTGCAAGAAAGCGGTCGCAGTTGAAATGCGTCGCTTGATCATCAAACCTCCACCCAAATACGATAGAATACAAATATGGCTGTTGATCGCGTCGAAACCATCCGCGTGAAAATCGCGGGCTTTCCAAAGACACCCGGCGTCTACCTGATGAAGGACGCGGAGGGTCGCGTTCTGTACGTGGGGAAGGCCAAAGACCTTCGCTCGCGCGTGAGCAGCTATTTCGTCCCATCCGCGGACTTGCTCAACACGCGCGGACCCGACATCTGTCGCATGGTCGAAAACGTCATCGATATCGAATTCATCGAATGCGACAGCGAAGTCGACGCCCTGCTCAAAGAGGCCCGACTGATCAAGGATGTCCAACCGCCGCACAACATGATGCTCAAGGACGGCAAGACGTTCCCCTACATCGAAATCACCACGGGCGACGACTTTCCTGGTGTATTTGTCACACGCACGCCGCGGTCGAAGGGCAGCAAGCTCTACGGCCCTTTTCCGTCCGCGTCCGCGATTCGCGATGCCGTGAACGCCCTGCAAAAGGTCTTCAAGTTCCGCACCTGCGAGTTGGACATTCGCGACGGCGACGAATCTCGCCGCTTCTTCCGCCCGTGCCTGCTCCATTCCATCAACCAATGCACCGCACCCTGCGCCGACTTGATCACCAAGGACGATTACTCGAAAGACGTTGATCGCCTCAAGAAGTTCATGGCCAGCAAACGAACGGTTGTACTGCGCCAAATGCAGAAAGACATGGAAACCGCATCAAGGGAACTGAAGTTTGAGGAGGCGGCCCGATTGCGCGACCGCATCAAGGCGATCCAATCGCTGGAGCTTTCCGGCGACGTCCGCGAAGACGTGCAGCCCGAGTGTTTCTACGTCGACCCGCGCGAAGGACTCGAAAAACTAGCCGAAATCCTCGGCACAGACTCGCCGCCTCGCAGCCTCGAGTGCATCGACATTGCGCATCTGCAAGGCGAATCAACTGTCGGCGCACTGGTCTGCTTCATCGACGGCAAACCGTTCAAAAGCGGTTATCGCCGGTTCAAGATCGGAAGCGTCACCGGTGTTGATGATTACGCGGCCATTCGTGAAGTCATCACCCGCCGCTATCGCCACGCAGCCGAGGGCGACGAGCTTTATCCCGATGTCATCATCATCGACGGCGGCCTTGGCCAGTTGCACGCCGCTCAAATGGTCTTCGACGAAATGAACGTCAAACCGCCGATGGTCATCGCGCTCGCCAAGCGCGAAGAGGAAATTTACATCCAGGCTAAGGCCGCACCTATCCGATTGCAACGAAACAACGAAGCACTTCGACTACTTCAATTCATTCGCGATGAAGCTCACCGTTTTGCACAGGCGTATCATCATTTGCTGCGAAAGCGGCGTACGTTCGATGAAGATGCTAGCAACGGTCGTAGACCGCCAACTGGTCATCGCAAGCCAAAATCAAACGAAGTCAAAAGCAATGATGACACGTCTTCGTCGCCATCCAACGAAATGGAATAGGCTGCGCACCCCCGGTAATTTCACGGCAGTCATCCATTCACCATTATGGGCTGCAATTCCCGCTTGGCCGCGGCGTCGCATTCCACACCGTGAACTCCCCGGCCCCGTTCAGCAGATCAATCACGCGAAGAATATCCGCCGGGTTGAATTGTCCGCTGTGGTCGATGTCGCGACTGTGCACACCCCACGGGCAGTTGGTCGCGGGTGAGATTCCGTTGAGGCAGTCGATGATGCGCAGAATATCGATCGAGGAAGCGGTCGTGTCACCATTCACGTTGCTGGGGTGTGCGATCAACGTCCCCACCAGCACTTGTTGATCGCCGGTTTGATTGAAAATGCGCGTGACAGCCCCCGGCGTGATCGGCTTGGCCAGCGTCAACACCAGCGTGCAATTCCCCTGCGATGTAACGCTCTGGATCGAATTCGGCGCGCCTGCGTGCTGCGTTTCGCAAAGCGACCATTGCGACAAGTCGACGCACGGCGTGCCAGCCACTGTGATTGATTGAATGCCTTGCCGTTGGCTTGCGTCGTTCACCAAGTGCGGCTGTCGTGCGTCGACCGTGCCGCTGAGCGGCGTCAAAAAATGCACGGGTGCGTTCGTGCATTCGCAATCGTCGGGAATCTGGTTCGCGTTGCAATCGACGCTGCTCCCGTGGGTAATATCGCACGTGTCGTTCACTGAATTCCCATTGCAATCCGGCTCAGCGCAGGAATCCGCGATGCTTAACGGCAGACCGTCGTTGATCGTGCAAAACTCAACCGAAAACCTCGCACATTGAAACTCCGCGTCAATGCAACAGGGCCGGCGACACGACTTCTCAGCAATCGTCACGCACGATGCATCCCACGCCGCATCGCAGCAAAACGAATCCTGCTCACACACCGTTTGACAGCAATCGATCACACTGCAACCGGGAGTACCGTCGTTGGCTACATCGCACCGATTCGTCGAAGTAAGGCAAGCGCTCGGCGGGCAAGATTCGGGGCCCGCGGCGCACGTCGAACCCAACAGCCACAGACCCGACAACGATTCACACTCCGCCCGCATCATGTCCGCACACGGTTGATCGGGCACACAACACCCCGCGATGCCGCAGGGCGGAAAGAACGGTTCATCCTCGCAATTCGCATCCAATAGAAAGCGCCCGCTCTTACAGTTAGAGAATGAAATCGGAGATGTGCAAAACGGCGGCTCATTGGCCAGGTCATTACAACAGGCGCCGATCTCGCAATCATCAGGAAGTCCGTTCATGTTCATGTCGATCAGCACACCCGCCAGAATATCGCATTGATCGGTAATTCCGTTCCGGTTGCAATCGGGCTCTTCGCAACTGCCCGATGTGAGTAGTGTGCAACCTTGCGCGAGGCAGGCGTTGGTTTCCATGATGGTGCACGAGGAACCTTCTTCAGCACAGCAGCAGGGCAACATGCACGGAAAAACCTCGCACGTGGAGCCCTCCGGCCCTTCGATGCCGCTCAGCGATTCGCAAAGTTCAGAAGTAATATCAAAGCAGCCGGGCAGACTTGGAATGCAGCAGGCGGTGGGGCAAGGTTCATCCGCACACAGAATGTCTACACCTGGCGGAAACCCGCCCAGTTGATTGCAATCGCACCGATTCGTATTAACGCAAGCTTGGCCCGCAATACAACAGGCATGGTGACATTGCGTCGCGGAGCATGGCGTGCCATTCCCCTCAAAACATCCGCCCTGCGCGGTGCATTGGCTATGGGTGAGTTGCTGACAGGCGTCGTCGAGGCAGCACGCGCCCGTGTCGCCGGCCACCGCGATCCTGATTCCTGCAATAGCGAACAATGCAAGAAAAAATGGGATTCGATTCTTCCAGCGCATCTTGCCCCCTGACCGGCATTGCCTAGTGCCAGTCTCCAAGATGATACCAAAATCCTCGTTAGTTTCCGACGCCCTGTGTGGCCGGGGAGGGCGTCCATTCGAAAATAAGAAGCTCCTCATCAAGAAGCTTCGGCGTAAGCCCCTGCGCCAACGCAGATTCCAGGAGGAGATCATCCAGCAGAACTCGCACGCTTAGACGCTGTGGGTCCACGGTATCCACCAGCATGAAGGCCCGATGATTCGCGTCCACTACCTTTCGCATTCTGCCTGCAATTTCCTTCGCGTCCTGAACGGCAGCGAACCGCCGCTCGGGCGATAGATCGGATTGGCTGTCTACCCACCCGATCTGATCATCAAGCCACGATGGAAAACTGATGATCGTCCCGCGAAACTGTGCGCGGTCTAGATAATACAACATGCCCGCACGATCGTAGTTGAACGCTACAACAAGATCGTCAGCTCCTGCCTGCTTCGCAAGCACATCAGCCCGGCGATGGTGGACGGTCTCCGGCGGACGAAACCATGCGTACCGCGCAATGACAAACAAGCTGCACAGAAGAAGCAGAACGACTGCACCTGATCCGACCATGTTGCGCGCGACTCTTCCATAATGCTGCAGTCCCTCCATCTCAGGAATCGCCGCCACCACCAGTGAGATCAGCAGGACAAAACTTGGCCAGGCAACCAAGTCGTACCGACCCGGCAAATAGATCGCGCGAACGGTGAGCGAGTACGCCAATGCGATCAGCAACGGCACGAATGTAAGACCTGCAAGAACGAATAGAACAGATCGAAATGGGAATGCGCCAGTCCATAACGGAGTTGAACAAGTGCCATTGTCTGGCACTGATTGCCCTGGCGTTGGACTTGAACGAGTCCCGGGCTGGCCAACTTCACTTCCCTCTCTACCTTGTCGCCATCGCAGCAACCCAATCGCTGCGATCATCAACACGGGAACCAACGCCACGAACAACGCCGTGGGTCCATGCGTCGCCTGCGTCGTATCAGGCGCATCAAGCGACAACCCGCGCAAATGGGCGGGGTAATGCCCCGCAGGCATGAATGCCCAGATCGTTTGCAACAACGCACCGATCGGTGCAAAGTGATCTGCCACCCACGCCTGCCCGCCACCGGCCGCGGGAAGCACAGCCAGCACGAAATAAGGCAGAAAAGCCAGCAATACCGCCGTCTTCGCACACGCCCATCGAGTCAACGCACGCCGCCGGTCCCCACTTAGCAGCACGATGAGCACGCTCGCTGGAAACCAGAAGAGAGTGAAATAGTGCGTAAATGTCGCAAGGAGCGCCACGGCAGAATAAGCAACCCACCAACGCCAGCTCGCACGTCGAACAGCCTCTACCAGCAACAGCAACGCAAGCGTGAGGAACATCACCCAAAGCGCATACGCCCGCGCTTCGCTGGCATAGTAAATGTGCAGTGGATGGAACGCGGCGATGAGCGCCGCAAACACGAATGCACGAAATCCACCGAGTCGAAACGCAATGAACGCAAGCAACGGGACCGTCAGCGTCGCAGCCACCGCCGATAGCGAGCGGTAGCAAGCTTCTGAATTTCCAATTAGCGAAACCCAGCCCTTGAGCAGGATGTAATAAGGAAGATTCGTGCTTTCGACCAACAAGCTGCGACCACCCTGCCAGTCGAAGAGATTCTTCACGTAGATGTAGGTACACGCTTCATCAAACCAGAAATCGCGCGCAGCCAGGTTCCAGAATCGAAAAACCCCGCCGATAAGCGTGAACAAGATAACACTGACCGCGATCAGCGTTCGCGAAGGAGCACAAGAATTAGATTTGCTAGTTTGCGGCTGGATCGAAGACATAGACGCGATCCAGCGATCGTTCGTTCAGCGGCGCAGACACCGAGAGGATGGCGAGGAGCGGGCTGTGCAAATCCGGCGCGAGTGAGTCGACATACCCAACCGTTAGCCCCGCGGGCAACGCCGTACTCATCGGATCAGACACGACGACATCGCCCACTCTGATCACGGTCGATTCACCTTCGGTCAGCCGGCGCTCGACACCCTTGATCTCCATGACGCCCTTGCCTTTGCCAGTCAGCCAATAGTATCCGTCGATCAAGTGCACGCCGTCATCCGCCCATCGCCCGATGCGCACCTTCATCTGCGATGTGATGTCACTGCACAGCTTCACGCGCGAGGCCTGCGACCCTGCCTGATCAATCCATCCGATGAGCACTTCACCCAGCAAAATAGATTGACCCACGCTCACACCTTCATCCGCGCCCGACGCAATCGTGAAATAGCGCGACGCCACTGGGTTACCCTTCTGCACGCCTTGCGATGTCCCGGCTGTGAGCAACAGCGATGAGCGCCATGAGAGAAAATCATCCCCCACCACCGTCGCTGGAATCAACTGCCCGCGCGGGCCGAGGTTCTTTCCATCGACAGTGAACTGTCGCGCATCCGTGAGATGACCCACTTCGTCCTCCAGCGAATTCACTCTCGCAGCGAGCGCGGTGATCTGATGCTTCAACGCCTCATTTTGCCTTTGCACCGCTTCCGCCTCTGCAGGCGAAATCGTCTTAGGCGGACTCGCCATCGCTCCATCAACAACGGACAGCGAGTTGTTCACTGCCTCATGGAATGGATTGAGATACTGCACTGCATTGATCATCCGCCCCGTCCATGTCTGCGGCAGCAGCCACAAGACAAGCGAAATGACCAGCGGCACGGCTACAATCGAGCGCTCGCGACGGGTCCAGCGTTTTCGATGACGATAGGGCATTTCAGCAGCACACCTAAGCGATTCCAACCTTCGACGGCTGCTGATTTTGCGGCAGATGGGACAGTAATGCAATGTTGAAATGGTCGAGACGCGCAATGTTCGCGCATGAAAAAGGGCGAGTCGAAACCCGCCCTTCTTGCCAGTTTATGCTTGTGATCTCAGTGCGACGACCCTACGGCCTTCGCGTGCTTCGGAACCACACGAGGGCATCATTGCTCAAACCGCTCAATCCGCTGCGGTCGAGGGTCACGATGATGTCCATGGTGCCGTTGTCATCGAGGTCAGCCACGATCGCCGACTGAATAAGCGTTCCACCTGCGATTTCGCCCGGATCCACGTTCGGGTCCGTGGTCGCCGGATCAGAATCGGCCTCCTCCGACGAAACATCATCCACAATCAGGTTTTCGATCCACTGGTTGTAAACGGTGGGAGCAACCTTCGAATTGAACCATGCGAGCCCGCCGTCCGCACCCGCGACAACTTCCATCTGCCCGTCGCCATTTAAATCGCCTACGGCCAGCGCCTGCGGGTCCCGATCCAGAAACTCCGCCAGCGTATACACTTGCCAGGGAATCGCACGAACCGGCGAGGTCGTGGGTCCATCGTGCCCGCGGAACCACTGGATGATCTTGCCGTTGTCTGACCGAACAATAACGTCCACGTTTCCATCGCCGTTCAGATCGCCGAGTCGCACGGAATCCGCTCCGGTGGCCACTTGACCGATGGTGCCCGTCTGCCACTCGTCGCTAGTGAAGTGATAGTCATCCGGAACGTCGATCGCTGGATTGCGATACCATCGAACGTTGGCGTTCGTCGCAGCCGGATAGGTGGCCACAATGTCGAGGTCGCCGTCGCCGTCAATGTCGCCGAGTGCCGCATCCTTGATCACACCGGCATTGGGTGAGTCGTCTCTTACGGGATTGCCCAACCACGTACCGTCTCGGACAGCGGTTGGCCCTTGATTCGTGAAAACAACTGCCTGCGACATACCGCCGCTGCAAGAGCTGTTCCAGGCGACGACAAGATCAATGTCACCGTCCATATCCATGTCACCGGCGTTCATGTCCGTAAAGCCGCCATTTTCGGGTCCGTCATCAGCCGATCCAACGCCCTGTAATTGTGACGAACCCAGCTTCACCTCCTGCCACGCCAGCGCCTGGTTAGCTTGATCCGAATCCGTCGGTCCGAGGTACGTGATGATGACACCGCTCAGACCGTCGCCCGGCGTTTCGGCATCAAGGCAAGATGCACCTTCCATCGCGCTCTGCTTCACGAGCACCGCGATGTCAGGGTTTCCGTCGAGATCAAAGTCTGCCACCGAAAGTCCCGCGACCGAGACGACTGGAATATCGCCGGCCAAGGTCAGCGTTTCGAAGCTGATCACTCCGGCCGTGCGATGTTGCAAGTGGACCTGGACCGGTTGCGACTGGTTCCACGCGGACACGAGGTCGGTGGTACCGTCGTTGTTCAAATCCTGTGCGATCACGAACTGCGGACCGGCTGTATCCTCACTGGGCGGATCAACCTGCACAGCCGCAAAGAAGCTCAGCGTGCGCCCCGAGACAAGGAAATCATCAGTGAGTGGCGTAAACGATTCAAAGTTTCCGCTACAGCCCGGGATCGCAC
Source organism: uncultured Phycisphaeraceae bacterium (assembly GCA_964494205.1). Taxonomy (GTDB): domain Bacteria; phylum Planctomycetota; class Phycisphaerae; order UBA1845; family UBA1845; genus JBBTCX01. Next base: position 200,090 of record CAZBRD010000009.1, read on the forward strand.
CGCCGATGATTCCTACCCCGGCGACCCCAATGACCAAAGCGACAAGCGCAGTTCGACGAATCCACGATTTCATTTCAAAGTCCCCAAAAAGGTGGAATGTGCGTCACATCCAAATTGGACGCTATCGTGGTTATCGGTTTGAACCAGCGCGATCTTTGGAACAGCCGAAAACACGATCGCGCTACACAAGTGGTAATAAAGTTCAGGCTGTCAAATCGAAGTGGCTGGTGTCGAATAACGAACGTGCAGGGGCAAATCGCGGCGAACGGTAGCCGCCAACGTCCAATAACGGCGTCGGGGCGTCGGGAAAATTCCTCACACAAAACTAAGAAACACGGGCGGCGAGAATCGTGATGTCGTCGCTCTGCGGTGCGCCTCCGGCAAAGGTGGCAACAGCCTTGCGCACTTGCTTGACCATCGCCAGTGGATTCAGCTCGCTAATGTTCGACAGCGAGCTTTCGAGACTCGGCGTTCCGAAGGCATTACCCTCCGAATTCATGGCCTCGATCACGCCATCCGTATAGCAAAAAAACACCAGCGGCTCGCCGCCCAAACTAATTTCGTGCGTCAGAACCGTCTCGTGCTCGGACACCCCCAGCGGCAGCGACGGCTCACATTCAAGCGACTTGCACGCCTTGCCCGAAGTGACGATCAACGGAGGATGATGCCCCGCATTCGCCACCCGAACACTCTTCGAGTTGCCGTCGATCAACGCCAACAAGCATGTAATGAATTTCGCGGACGATGTGTTTTTGCAAATCAGATGATTCCACTTGGTCATCAGCCGGCCGGGGTCGTCGGTTTCATCAATGGTCGCCCGCACCATCGCCTGAAAATTGGCCATCAGAATCGCTGCCGCCACACCCTCGCCGGTCACGTCGGCCATCAGGCACCACAAACGCCCGTCCGGCAATTCGATCACATCGTAGTAATCGCCGCTCACCCGCTGACCCGGATCGTTGATCGCAGCCACCTTGAATCGATCGTGGTTGGGTAACGTTTTGGGGAAGAGACCCGTCTGTATGTTGCGGGCTACGTCAATATCGTGATTCAGCCGAATCATCTGCTGCTGTTCTTCCAGCAGTTGCCAGTTCACCAGACCGATGCTGATCTGTCGCGCGATGCCCGCGAGAAAATCGATGTCCTCCTGCGTGTAGACCGTACGCGTGGTCAGTCGATCGCCGTAAATAACACCAAGAATCTGCTGATCGTGGATCAGCGGTACACACATGGCCGAGCGGATTCCGTGCTGCACGATGCTCATCGTTGGGTCGGCGTTGGCCGTTTCTCCGCCGGTGAAAATCGCTCGTTCGCCGTATTCAAGCGCGCGATTGAGCAGCGTTCGGCTGATGGTCAGCTCACCCTCTGCACCGCGCAGATTCCTCACCACGGGCCAATCCACTGTGCGCTGACCCTTCCGCCGAATCCCGATCGCCCCGCGCTCGAATTGCAGCATTTCGAAGCAGATCGTCACTGCGCTATTGAGCAGCGCATCCTGACTCTGCAGCGTCGTCAGCCGCTCGCTCAGCTCGTAAATCATCTGGAGTCGCTGCTGCGGCAGCACGAGTCGCGTGTCGCGCGTCGCGTATCGCGTCGCATGCGTGGTGCCCCCGTCCTCCGAAATGACGACCGCCGGCGCCGACGGCTGCGCCTGGTCCTGAAAAACGGCCAGCACAGAACCAATCAAAATCCGATCGCCGTCTTGCAACACATGCGAAGTGCACGGCGCGTCGTTAACCAGCGTACCGTTCTTGCTTCCAAGGTCCTCCAGCACAAAGCCGTCGGCCGTGGGGGTAAATCGCGCATGCCGCCGCGACGCGCTCGGATCATCCACCGGAATCTCGCAACCAGCGTCGCGACCGATGGTCTGCGGCGTGTTCAAGAGTCGATGTCGCCACGACGGGCGATCGGGAATCTGGATAATCAGTTCAGCCAAAGTAATGCCTTTATGCGTTGCACTAAGCTTGGTTTCGACGAACCGCCATCTTAGCAGCTTTTGCTGGAGAGATGAATCTTCGGGCAAGCTGCGGTAGCAGCGAACGCGGACAGCCCACGACGGAAGTCGTGGGTTATTCAGCCAAACAATATGAAAAGCCCCAGCAGGGGCGACCGAATTTGATTTCGAGAGCCTTTCGTTCGGTCAAACGACTACGGCTTCTCGTTGCAGGTACATACGAGCAACCCACAACCCGGACACCCTCGCCCGTATTTTTTCTGAAGTGCCTCAGTAAGGTTGATGTCGTTAATGTTGGCCAGCGTCACGAGCCACGCGATCACATCCGCGAACTCAGCCGCCAGCTCCTCCTTGGTCCCCTCGCGCAGCCCCGCCGCCAGCTCGCCGACTTCCTCGCACAACCACAGAAACGTAGCAGGCGAACCGCGCTCCCGATCCTTGGCGCTGTACATCTTCTCGATCAAAGCTTGCAGGTCATCGAGGGTCATGGCTGCCTCCTCGACGGAGTATAGCGTGACAGGTACCCACTCTGGAATCACCCGAAATGATCATGTTGTCGTGCAGAAAACTGAGACCTCCACGAGTATGGTTTTGCCGTGACCTAGCACCAGTGCGACGGGTGGCACGGTCAAGCCACAGCTTGGCCGTGGCAAGAAATGGTTCCGGCCAAAATCCGCTCTCGAATCAATGATGTGTAGTGAAAGGATTACGCAATCGCGCGATAGTAATCGATCGCCCGTCGCAAACCTTCCTGGAAGGACACAACCGGCTCGAAGTTCAGCAGCTTCTTGACCAATGTAATGTCCGCGCAAGAGTGCATCACGTCGCCGGGTCGACGGTCAACGTACTTCGGCTTGATGTTCGTGCCGATGAGTTTCTGAATCTCGCCGATCACTTGATTGACGCTGATCTGATCGCCGCAGGCCAGGTTCACCGACTCGCCCTTCGTACGCTTGGCGTTCATCGCGAGAATATTCCCCTGCACGACGTTATCGATGAACGTGAAGTCGCGCGTCTGCTCTCCGTCGCCATAAACGATCGGTGCCTCGCCGCGCAGAAGCGACGTCACGAACGCCGGAATCGCTGCCGCATACTGGCTTTTCGGATCCTGCCGCGGGCCAAACACGTTGAAATACCGCAACGAGATCGTTTCCATCCCGTAGCATTCATAGAACGAACGAAGATAGTGTTCACCCGTCAGCTTCTGCACCGCATACGGCGACAACGGCGCGGTGACAATGCGCTCGTGCTTCGGCGATTCCTCGCTGTTGCCGTAGGCCGAGCTGCTGGCCGCGTAGATGAACCGCTTCACTTTGCACTGCTGCGCCGCGCGAAGCATGTTGAACGTGCCGTTGACGTTCGTGTCGTGACTCTCCTGCGGCTGCTCCACTGACTTCGGCACCGACGGCAGCGCTGCCTCATGAAAAATGAATTCGATATCCTTGCAGACCTTCGAGCACTCGTCCTGTCGCCGCATGTCCCCTTCGACGATATCCACGCGACCAGCCAGATGCGACAGATTCGCGCGATGTCCAGACGAGAAATTGTCGAACACGCGGACCTTGTGTCCCAATTCAACCAGACGAGTCACGATGTGTGAGCCGATGAATCCGCCGCCGCCTGTTACAAGTACGCTAGCCATGAGGTCAGACCCTCTTAGTCGTTGAAATTGCGTCGCTTCCAATACCGAGCATGTATTCCGTGCGAGAGAATCATCGGCGTGTTAGCCCGCTAAATCCGCTTACACTGGCTATCGGACGATAGTTGCACGCTCGCAACAAATCAAACCAAAGGCTACGCATGAAGCCAAATCACGCCCCCTTGGCCGCTGCAATAAACGCCTCCACTTTCGCCCTGTCCTTTACTCCCGGCGATTTCTCCACACCCGAACTAACATCTACCGCGAAAGGTCGAATACGCTGAACAGCCTCCGCAACATTATCGGGATTCAGCCCCCCTGCCAGAATGATCGGCGGCCACGCGCGGTCTCGCCCCTGCTGCTGTGCCATCTCGATGGCACGCCAGTTGGCGAGTCGACCGGTTCCGCCGAGTGCGCCGTCTTCAACTCGAATCGGTGCGTCGAAAAGCAGGAAATCGGGCAGCTTCTCATGCCGTTGTTCCAGATAATGATCAAGAGCATCAAAAGATTCCATACCAGAAACATGCTGTACATGAATCACTTTGCAACCGCGCTCTTGCATCTCGCGCTGACGATTGAGGGACATTTGTCCATAAATCTGAAAATGAACAATGCCTGACTCGAAGAATGAATCAACCTTCCAGATAGTAAGATTCTCATGTTCTCCCAAAACGACAACGCGATCCGGCTGTCGAAGGTTTTCATTCACCTTAAGCACGAATGCGATCGTCACCTTTCGCGGCCCGCCCACGAGATTCAGTCCGATCCAATCGGCACCGGCATCCAGCGCGTGCACTGCATCGCGCACATTCGTGATCCCGCAAATCTTCACCAGCACCGACATCGTTATCGCGTCCGCAAAGTAAATCAGTCCGATACGAGTTTCACTTTTTTTGTCGCGCTCATTTTCACGCTGCAAACAATAAAGCGCCTACCATTCATTGTCGAACAAGCATTGCGAAAAGCTTGCGAAAACACCGGCAAATCAGCCAGTTTCGCCTGATAACCCGATGAAACAACTGATCACGTACAGTTTGATTCTTGCTGCCATTTCCCTAACCGGGGGCTGCCAGTCCGCGCGTCCCAAAGAGATGTTCGGCAAGACCTATTTTCTCGATGGCGCGGGCAATCTCGGACTCGGCGGGGAAGAAGTCAAACGCGGACTACACGAAGCGGGCTACAAGGGCGACGTCGAAATCTTCACTTGGACAACGTCCTTTAACCCGCTGCTCGATCAATGGAACATCTTGGCAGCTAAGTGGCAGGCAGCCAAGCTCTCGCGGAAGATCGAAGATTATCACCGCCGTTTCCCGAACAACCAGATCAACATCGTCGCACTGTCAGCCGGCACCGGCGTCGCGACCTGGGCGATCGAGAAACTCGGTCCGCAAACCAACGTCGAGAACATATTCCTGCTCGGCTCGTCGCTTTCCCACGACTACAACATGAACCAAGCGCTCCATCACATTGATGGCCGCGTGTATGTGTACCATTCACCACACGATCTCGTCTTAGCGTCCGTGCGTGTCATCGGAACCATCGACGGTCGCCGAGGCGTTGAGTCCGCCGGCTTGGTGGGATTGGTCGCCAGCGCGGACACGGATCACAAGATCATCAACACACCCTGGTCACGAAGCTGGAAGAAGCTGGGTTGGCACGGCGGTCACGGTGACTGCGCCAACCGTGATTTCGCCCGCGAAGAAATCGGCCGACACATTCTGACTGGTTCTTACGCCATGCTCCGGCTGGTTCGCGGCCACGAAGAGGAACCCCCGCTCCAGCTTGCTTCGTTCCCTGCTCCATAAATCTGCACTTACCCGGCGAAAACCCGCCAAAAGTTGACGCTCCCCGCCCCTGCCCATACATTTCGATGCTCGCGCGGTCTCCACAAGAATATGCGGGTGAGGTAGGCCGAATAGGCGATCAGTCCCCGCGCGAAGAGCTTGATAGTGTTTGCAGTAATCTCCGACATTCATGGCAACCTGGAAGCGCTGGAGACAGCGCTCGCGGACATCGATCGCCGAAACATCAAGCTGATTTATTGCCTCGGTGATGTCGTCGGCTACGGCGCCAGCCCCAAAGAATGCCTCGATCGCGTCATAGAACGATGCGCCATCTGCCTTTGCGGAAACCACGACCAGGCCGTCTTTTACGAACCAACCAATTTCAACGTTGGCGCTGAGCGGGCCGCCTACTGGACGCGCCAGGTTCTCGAGGATGAACCGAACAAAGCCAAGCGAAACAAACGATGGGAAGTCCTCGGCAAGTTGCCCATGCGCTTCGAAGCCAAAGGCCTGCTGATGGTTCACGCTTCGCCCCGCCGGCCAGTAAACGAGTATTTGTTTCCCGAAGACGTCTACACCAACCCATCCAAAATTCAAGCCAACTTTGATCGGCTCGGCGAAAACCACATGGCCTCCCTTGTTGGCCACACGCACGTACCCGGCGTCTTTCTGGACGATCCGTTTTTTGATCCGCCGGACGAGTTGCCCGAACCGTACCTCTACACCATCACGTCGGATGAAAAAGCGATCATCAACGTGGGCAGCATCGGCCAACCGCGCGATCGCGACCCGCGATTGTGTTACGCGGTGTTCTACGAGAAAGGGGAAGCGCCGGAGGGCTTTGACCCACCGGATGTCGCACCCGGTGAGTACAGCACGACGATTGAGTTCGTCCGCTTGGAATATGATATCGAAAAGTCAGCGCGAAAAGTCTACGACGTCCCCGAGCTGGACGACTTTCTTGGTTCGCGCTTGTTTGAAGGTCGATGATTCGACCAATCCCCAGCATTCTGAATGAACCGTAAGAACCGGTTCGTGCCTTCTGGAAACCGAAACGTCAACAAGATGCAAAAAAAAGATACTCTCCGAAACGCACTGATTGCGGGCGCAGTGTTTGCGCTGGTCCTGCTGCTGACGCAGAAGCTACTTCCACCGCCGCCCCAATCGCGTCCATCGACTCCCGCCAGCGGCACAGCCTCTGTCGAACCGTCTACGCCGGGTACTGCTCCCGCCGGCGGATCAACCAGCACGCCAGCCAATACCAACCCACCGACGACAACCGACGGAGCACCATCAACCACGGGCTTGACTGTCGTTGAATCGGAAAAGGCGGAAACCGTCGTGATCGGCGCGGACGAAGTACAGGCACCGGGAAAAAAGGCCGGCCTGGACCTCCCGTATCGCATGAGGTTGACCCTCTCCAACGTCGGAGCTTCACTCGAATCTGCGCGCATGTCCGACCACGCCGAGACCGCTAGCGGCACAGCCCGCTATGAGTTTCTAGCTCCCGTGGAAGAAAGCTCACAAACCCTGCGTTCCCTCGCCATTGAGAAAATCAACATTGACGGCGCTGACCTGGTCTTGAGCGATAAGAAATGGCGCTTGGTGCGCAACGAAGAATTCGAAGACAAAGAAGTCACTGGCCAACTCGTAGAGTTCGCCATCGACATTCTCAACAACAACACGCCGCTGGCCCGCGTGAGCCATACGTTTCGCTTACCGAAACAAGCGCGCGAATTGAGTCGCCATGACCTCTACAACAACATCTCCGTAGAAAACCTGACGCAGCAACCGCATCAGGTCGTCGTCACTTATCGTGGCGGAACAGGCATTCGGCGAAACGACGCCCGAATGGACGACAGGTTCATCGACATTGGCGTCCGAACCTCAGCCCAGGCCGTCTCAGGCACACGAACTCAGGCAGCCGCCCTCGCGAAAGCACCAGGTAGCGAACTGGAGTTGTATTCCCCGTCCAAAGCCTCAGCCAATGAGAAGTTCTCGTGGGCCGGAATCGCCAATACTTATTTCACCTGCACGGTGGCCCCACTCAATCGCGCTCGCAACGCCGAAGCCGACTACATCGGACGAGTGTCGGCCTTTGACGCAGACGGTGTCGCACAAACAGAACGCGACCTGAGCATTCGGTTCGTCAGCCGCGCGGAGCAGATCGCCGCCGGCGCCCGCCTGGACTACCCATCAGAGGTCTACATCGGACAAAAGGACTCCGACGCCTTCAACAACGTCGCCGAATACAACCAGCGAAACTATTACTTCCAGGTCTCTCAAGGCTTCGGCTACTGCACGTTCGGACCGATCGTCACGCTGATGATCTGGCTGCTCGACAAGATCCACTGGGCCGTCCGCGATTACGGCATCGCGATCATCGTGCTGGTGCTGCTCGTTCGTACCCTGCTCCACCCCATTACGAAAAAGGGCCAGGTCAACATGGTGCGCATGCAGCACCAGATGTCCGAGCTGCAGCCGAAAATCGAAGAGATCAAGAGGAAATTCGGCAACGACAAAGTCCGCATGAATCAGGAGATGATGAAACTCAACATCAATCCTGCGGGCCAATTGCTGACTTGCCTGCCGATGTTGATTCAGATGCCCATCTGGGTAGCGCTCTTTCTCAGCTTGAGTCACAACATCGACATGCGTCACGAACCCTTCCTCTTCACCTGGATTCGCGACCTGACCTCGCAGGACGCGCTCGTAACGTTCAATTCGCCCATCGTGGTCCCGCTGTTCGGCTGGGTGCTGCCGTCCTTCAACCTGCTGCCGCTACTCGTCGCATTGACGATGTACATCCAGCAGAAGCTCATGCCAAAACCAAAACCCAACCCCAACATGACCGAAGAGCAGCGCATGCAGCAGGAGATGATGCAGAAGATGATGCCCATGATGAGCATCATGATGTTGTTCATCTTCTATAAAATGCCCAGCGGCCTGAATCTCTACATCATGAGCAGCTCCATCTTCGGCAGCATCGAGCAGTGGCGTATTCGAAAGCACATTAAGGAACGTGAAGAAGCGGGCACTTTGCACAAGAAAAACGATAGACCCAGCCCACCGAACAACGGCGACACCAAACGTCGCGGCGGCGGTTCCTTCTTCGAACGCCTTCAGGACATGGCCGAGCAAGCCCGCAAAGCCCAGCGTGCTAAGGACAAAAGATAACCCCACCCTCACCATTGGTGAGGATGGGGCTGGTTCAACCGATGCGCGATGGGCGAATCGGTGTCACTACTCAGTCTTTTTCGCGTCTTCCTGCGGCTGTACGAAATAACGCTTCCACCACGCGTCGTACTGATCGCGCGCCTGCGCCAACATATCGTTGATAGCCTCGCTCGCCCCGTTGTACATCTCCTTGGGTCTGCGACCGAGGATCGCTTCGATTTCAATTTCGTCGTTTCCACGAATAATTGTCAAGGTGATTTTTGCGCCGGGTCCGCGAGTGCGAATCGACTCGCCAAATCGCTCCGCCGATTGCTGACCCATGTTCGGCACCGGCTCGCCATTGATCATGATGATGACATCTTGATCCTGCACACCAGCCGTCCACGCAGCCGTATCCGGTATCACCTTGCTCACGTTGATGCCGATATGCCCGACCGGGATACGCTCATCCGACTCGCTCGTCGGGAAGAATCGCGTGTCCTGCTGGATGCCAAGGAACCCGTTGCGATCATAGACGAGGTCGTCCATGTACGCTGTCTTGACGATGCGCTCGATTCGCCATTTCACTTCAGGGTCAAGAGTCGTGACATAGGCATCGCGGAGCTTCCTGAACCCGCGAATGCCAATGCGAATCAATTCTGACGTCGCGCGCTCACGATCGTGATAATCAGGCACTGACAAAAGCGATATGAAAGATTCGGCTTCGTCTTCGGCGTGCTTGTCCGGCGGCAGCTCGAAGGGGTCACCCGTGGAAAGCGTTAGCGACTTTGCATCATCGTTAGCCCACGACAATTGACCGAATGCGCCAACCGCGATGAATGCGGAGATTGCGGCTACGCGGCTGATGAATGAGCTTCCGTGCATGATTTCACCTTGACTATTATAGCAGGCTGGTAAGCTCCTGGCAGACGACGTCTACGTCGCGTTCCGTCATTTCATGATGGAACGGCAGCGCCATCGTTCGGGCGGCCAATGCTTCGCACACGGGGAAATCACCGTTGCGATAGCCAAACTTCTCGACGAAATACTGTTGCAGGTGAATCGGCGCGAAGTAATTGCTGCAGCCGATTCCGCGGCCACGCAGTGTTTCCAGCATACGATCGCGATCTTCCGGCTTGTATCCATCCACCAGTCGAACGACAAAAACAAACCAGCTCATCTCAATGCCTGGCTGCACGAGTTGCATCGTCAGTCGGTTCTCGGATTTGAGCCGCGTTCGATACCAACCCTCCACGCGCGTTCGCGTCGCGATGATCTCGCCGATGCGCCCGAGCTGCGCCAAGCCCAGCGCGCAGTTGATGTCGCTCAATCGGTAATTGTACCCCATGCGCGGATGCGCAAGCCAACCGCCGTGCACGTCACGCCCCTGATTACGCAGCGAGCGGCACATAAGCGCCAGTTGTGTATCATTCGTTACAATCATCCCGCCTTCGCCGGTGGTGAGTTGCTTGTTGGGATAAAACCCAAATACGCCAACATCCGCCAGCGCCCCCGCCATCTTTCCGTGATAGCGCGTGCCCAATGCTTCGCACGAATCTTCGATCACGCGAAGTTTATGCTGCGTGGCGATCTGATTGATCGTGTTCATGTCCGGCGGCTGACCGAAAACATCCACGGGAAGCAACGCCTTCGTCCGCGGCGTGATCGCCCGCTCAATCAGGTTGTGATCGATGTTCCAAGTCCGTGCATCGACATCAACAAAAACAGGTTTCGCGTTTTCCATCAGAATGCAGTTTGATGACGCGACAAAGGAAAACGGGGTGGTAATCACTTCATCCCCCGGGCCGATCCCCAAAGCGCGAATGATCATGTGCAGGCCGACGGTGCCGTTTGAACACGAAATCGCCTCTTTGGTGCCAACGTACTTGGCGAAGGCAGCCTCGAATTCGGGCACCTTTGGCCCTAAGCTCAGGTTGGGGGTTCGCAGCACGGCGGTCACCGCGTCGATCTCTGCCTGGGTGATGTTGGGCCGCGCCAACGGTATCGAAAGGGGCATACATAGACTCCGGGATTTACTACGATCGTCCGGAAATCCCGCGGCGACGGCGACTTCCGTTTTAGGGCCGGTTGCCCCATTATAGTATCGGGAATCGAAGGTCGATACGCTTTGCAACGTCGCCCGAAGCCCGTAAGCGTCCGCAAAATCCCTGTTTTCGTGCGGACCAAAATAGCCCCGGCGTAGCCGAACTTTCAACATCCCGCATGGGACGGAGTGAACCATTATGCCGCAGACCCTGGAGAAACGGTACGTGAGAACAAAGAAAGCCAACAACCAGGCGACGCGCGCCCAGCGGCCGCTCGTGACGGATCAAGTGTGGGAAAGCGCGATCGAGAAGCGAACAGCCCGGGTCGGCATCATGGGCTTGGGGTACGTGGGTCTGCCGCTCATGCGCACGTTCTGTTCCGCTGGTTTTTCTTGCCTCGGCTTTGACGTGGATCAAAGCAAGGTCGAGAAGCTCAACGCGGGCAGGAGCTACATCAAGCACATTCCATCCTCGCTGATCAAGGAAGTGGTAGAGAACAAGCGATTCAAGGCGTCGTCAGATCCCGCATCCCTGAAGACATGCGATGCGATTCTGATTTGCGTTCCGACGCCGTTGAGCAAGACGCGTGACCCGGACATGACCTACGTCGAAAGCACAGCCCACCTCATCGCGGACAATCTGCAGCGCGGGCAACTCGTCGTTCTCGAGAGCACTACTTATCCCGGCACGACGCGCGAGCTGGTCAAACCGATTCTCGAATCCAGCGGCTTGAAAGCGGAGCAGGATTTCTACCTCGCTTACTCTCCCGAGCGCGAAGACCCGGGTCGCACTGACTTCTCCACGGAAACGATTCCAAAGGTCGTCGGTGGTTACGGACCGTCCAGCAAGCGCATCGCATCTGCCCTGTATGCAGCCGCAGTACGCCAGACGGTGCCGGTATCGAGTCTCGAAGTCGCCGAAGCCTGCAAGATTCTGGAAAACGTCTATCGCTGCGTGAACATCGCGATGATCAACGAACTGAAGGTGCTCTTTGATCGCATGGGCGTGGACGTGTGGGAGATTATCCAGGCTGCTTCGACGAAACCGTTCGGATTTCAGCCGTTCTACCCGGGTCCTGGTCTCGGTGGCCACTGCATTCCGATCGACCCGTTCTACCTCACGTGGAAGGCCCGCCAGTACGACATGAGTACGCGATTCATCGAACTAGCAGGCGAAATCAACACTGGTATGCCCGATTACGTGATCCAACGATTGGTGGGCGCACTCAACGAACAGAAGAAGGCGATGAATGGTTCAAAGATCCTGGTGCTCGGATTGGCCTACAAGAAAGACGTCGATGACCTCCGCGAATCCCCCTCAATCGAGCTGATTGAAAAGCTGAAAAAACGCGGCGCCAAGGTCGATTACAACGATCCGCACATTCCCAAGACGCCGAAGCAGCGCGAGCACAACCTCGGCATGACCAGCAAGAAGCTGACCGCAGCTATGCTGAAGTCTTATGATTGCGTGCTCATCGCAACAGACCACTCGGCCTACGATTATGAATGGATCGTGAAAAACGCACGATTCGTGCTCGACACGCGAAACGCAACTGGCAAAGTTCGCGGCGGACGAAACAAGATCGTGAAGGCATAGACCTCGATCCAAATTGAATCGCCGAAAGCCGCGGCGTAAAAAACACAAGTGCCCCGATGTCCTTTGAAACATCGGGGCACTTTCTTTTTGCCTATGATCATTTGGTGCGAGAAAGGATTCTCGCACCAGCGTCAGTGTCTACCTCACTCGAAACCACGAGCAACCGTGTGCCACTGCTCTGTGAGCAGTGCGTGACCTAGTTGCGCGATCCCCAAAATCCCGTTGAATGGAGGCGCGGTGCAATCAAACCAGTACCGGCTTCAATTTACCCGCGAACTTCGCGTCGAGCGTCTTGTTCCAATCCGCGATCCGTTTCTTGTTGCTCTCAAACAGGGCAGAAGTATCCCCCTCAATCGTCACCGACTTCATGACGTCGCCCTGTGCGATCTTGTTCACGACATCCAACCCCGAAATGACCTTCCCAAACACCGTGTGTTTTCCGTCGAGCCAGGACGTTTCAACATGCGTAATGAAAAACTGACTCCCATTAGTCCTGGGGCCGGCGTTCGCCATCGAGAACACACCCGGCCCATCATGCTTGTGCTTGGGAGAAAACTCGTCTTCGAACTGATACCCCGGCCCGCCGCTCCCCGTTCCCGTCGGGTCCCCACCTTGGACCATGAAATCCGCAATCACGCGATGAAACTTGAGCCCGTCGTAGTACCCGCGCGACGCCAGATTCGCGAAGCTGGCGACCGTCAAAGGCGCTGCCTCAGGGAATAGCTGCAATCGGATTTCGCCCTTGCTCGTCGAAATGGACGCCAACAAATCATTTCCGCCAGTCGTGTTTTTTGTCATCGATTTGTAACCTCGTATCGCCAAACTCGCGTTCAAATACAATTCAAAAATCAGGCGTTCTTTCGTTTCAAGTCGCCCTTTTCACCTTGCCAATCGGCACACGCTCCGCTACCGTTTCCTGCACGAAAACTAACCGAAAAAACCATGAACATCAACGAAAGGATGAACAAGAATGTTGCTATCAAAGTGTCTTACGCTGTCAGTCATGCTCCTGGCAAACTCAGCTCTATTCGCAGAAGAGCCAGCCAAGAAGCCGGAACCTGCTGCACCAACAACGCCAGCCGCACCAGCTGCCCCCGCCGGCGCAGCGTCGCTCAAGCCGCGCGTTCAACTGGTCACCAATCGCGGAAACATCACTCTCGAACTCGACGCCGAAAAAGCTCCTGCTACCGTGTTGAACTTCGTTCAATACGCAGAAGAGAAGTTCTATGAAGGAACCATCTTCCACCGCGTCATGAAGGGTTTCATGATTCAGGGCGGCGGATTCACTAAGGACGTCGATCAGAAGACTCAGGGACTTCGCGCCCCGATCAAGCTCGAATCCAACAACGGCCTCACCAACGCCGCGGGCACCATCGCCATGGCCCGCACGGGCGTTCCGGATTCAGCCACCGCGCAATTCTTCATCAACGTTGTCGATAACGCATCGAAGCTCGATTACAAGCCCACTCAATCGACCCCCAATGGCTATGCCGTGTTCGGGAAAGTGGTCGAGGGACAGGACATCGTTGAGAAGATTCGCAATACTGAATGCGAAATCCACGCCAAGTACAAGACCGGCGACGGTGCCGTCACTCCGAAGGAAGCGGTCGTCATCGAATCCGTCAAGGTGCTGACTCCACTCGACAAGGAAAAGGCCAAGGCCCTCGCCGAGAAGAAGTAGTCTCGCGCCAACAACTTAGTTGGCCATAGGACGGCCCGATAACGGCACCTTCCAGGTTGAAACTTGGAAGGTGCCTTGTTTTTTGGCCCGATTTGGCGGATAATTTGGAAGCAAGCGCTTGTTAGGTTAGCCCGCGTGAGTTTCAAAATGCCCGAATCAACCATCGATCGTCGTGACCAGGTTCTCTCTGCGGCAGAGCACATGTTTGCTCTTCGCGGCTTCCACGCCACCAGCGTGCGCGACATCGCGGACGCACTGAACATCAAAGGCGGAAGTCTTTACGCCCACATCGAGAGCAAAGATGACCTGCTCTGGGAAATCGTGAACGCCGCAGCCAATCGCTTCTTTGAAGCAGTCGAGCCCATCGTCCGCTCTGACTTACTGACCGTTGAAAAACTGAAGCGATTGATGGTCGCGCACGTTCGCGTCATCACCGGGAACCTCGATGCAGCCGCCGTCTATTCGAACGAATGGCGCAATCTGACCGACGAACGGCGAGGTCAATTCGCCAAGCGCCGCAACGCCTACGAGAGTATGGTTCGCGAACTCGTTCACGATTGCATTCGCGAGGGAACCTTCGCCGACGTGGACGAAAAGTTCGCCACGCTGCTGATTCTCTCATCCATGAACTGGATCTATCAGTGGTATCGGCCGGACGGGGCCATGCTGCCCGACGAGATCGCCGGAAAATTAACCAACATGCTGTTCAACGGATTACGCCGCGCGGGAACCTAAGTCGAACAAGACCAAGAAAGGTCCTTTGCCTCTAATGAGTCAAAGGGATTAGGAGCATACGCATGGTAACGATGACCGAAGTGGATCGACACGGACTTTCGCAAACCGAATACGACCGCAAGCTCGCGGAGTTCGAAGCTCGTATCAATCGCGGCGAAAAGATCGAACCGGCAGACTGGATGCCCGACCTGTATCGCCAGGAACTGATTCGACTCATCCACGTTCACGCTAACAGTGAGATCTGCGGAGCGCTCCCCGAAGGAAAATGGATTCCGTTCGCGCCCACCTTCAAACGAAAGCTCGCCCTGTGCGCCAAAGTGCAGGACGAAGTTGGTCACGCCCAGCTCCTTTACCGCGCGACCGAAACACTCGGCCCCTCGCGCGACCAACTGATCGAGGACCTCATCAACGGCAAAGCGAAATTCTCCAACGTCTTCCATTATCCCGCCGAGACATGGGCGGACGTAGCCGTCATCGCCTGGCTGATCGACGCAGCCGCCATCATCAATCAAACCATGATGGCTGAAGGTTCCTACGGGCCATATGCGCGTGCGCTCAAGCGAATCTGCTACGAAGAAGCCTTTCACATGAAGCACGGTTACGAGATGTGCTTCGTGCTCGCCACCGGTTCAAAACTACAGAAAGACATGCTGCAGGACGCGCTCAACCGCTGGTGGGCGCCGATCATGATGTTCCACGGTCCAGCCGACAAAGTCTCCAAGCACACGGAGATTCTCTCGCGATGGAAGATCAAACTCAAAACCAATGACGAGCAGCGTCAACAATTCCTGCGACAATTCGTGCCCAAGATTTTCGATTTGGGTCTGACCGTCCCGGACAAGGAACTGCGCTACGACGCCAAGACCGAAATGTGGCACTACACTGAACCGGATTGGGAGGAGTTTAAGCGCGTCGTTCGCGGCGGCGGACCTGTTTCCCAACTCCGCGTTGACACGCGTCGTCTGGCACACGAGGACGGCCAATGGGTTCGCGAAGCTCTTTCTGCAGCGGCTGCGAAAAGGCCGATTCCCATGCCGAGCGTGAACTAAGCGTATTCGTATTGATGATCTATGGATAACAACTGGCAGATTTTCGAAGTCTTTCACCAGCAAGCTCGCGGCGAGCCGCACATCTACGTCGGCTCCGTGCACGCGCCAGATGCCGAGATGGCCTTGCTGCTCGCGAAAGAACAATACGCGCGCCGTCAAGCCTGCGTGAACCTCTGGGTCGTGCCCACGACAGCCATCACCGCCAGCAAGTACGAAGACGCCGACATCTTCGATCGCGCCACCGACAAGAGCTACCGCGAGTCGTGGGGATACAAAACGCCGAAAACCGTTCGAATGACCACGCAGGAGGCGAACGACGAATGACCCGATTTGAATCACCGGAATCACTCCCGCGCGACACGCGACTAGCCGTCGTCAATCTCCTCTATCGCTTGGCCGACGACGAACTTGTCATGGGGCATCGCAATTCGGAATGGACCGGCCTCGGCCCTATCCTCGAAGAGGACATCGCGTTCTCCTCCATGGCGCAGGACGAAATGGGCCACGCCCAGGCGTATTACGCCCTCTTGCACCAACTCGGCGAAGCCGACCCAGATACGCTGGCCTTCGGTCGCAAAGCGCGCGATTTCAAATGCGCGGGCCTCTGCTCGATGCCCAACAACCGCGACTGGGCATTCTGCATTCTCCGCCAGTTTCTCTACGACGCGGCGGAAACCGTGCGGCTCACTGCGATGCGCGTAAGCACGTTTGTGCCGCTCGCACAACTGGCGAACAAACTTCGCAGCGAAGAGAAATACCACCTGATGCACGGGCGAAGCTGGATGCTGCGGTTGGGCAATTCCACCGACGAAGCACACGAAAAACTTCAAAACGCGTTGTACGCAGCCTATCCACACGCACTCGGCATGTTCGAACCGAACGAAGCAGACGAACCGCTTGCCCAATCGGGCATCGCCCCGCGCGAGCAGGAACTCCGTCTGGAATGGGAATCCGCGGTCGCACCGGTGCTGGGCGACGCAGGCTTGAGCATCCCCGAATCGCCGCAACCGATCTACGGCGGTCGCGTCGGCCGACATCCCGACGCACTGAAGAAACTCATCGACGACATGCAACAGGTCTATCAACTCGACCCGGCAGCCAAATGGTAGCGCGAAAATCCAACGAGCTTAATGCACGAGTCGACATTGACCGCGAGTCCGTCGTCGACAAATTCGCGTTTGATCATCCAAGAATCAAATCTGCCCTGGATGCACTCGAATCCGTGACTGATCCCGAGATTCCTGTCTTGAGCATCGTCGACATGGGCATCATCGCGGATGTACGTCTGGAAGATTCGCACATCGCAGTCGACATCACTCCCACGTTCGTGGGCTGCCCGGCCGTCGATGTCATTCGCCAAAGCGTCGTCCTCGCCCTGCGCGACATCGGGGAACCAGACGCAAAAGTCCGCATCGTCTTTGACCCGCCCTGGACGAGCGATCGATTGACGGACACAGGACGACAGAAGCTCGTGGAATTCGGCATCGCTCCGCCAGGCGAGAAATGCGGCCAGCACTCATTGTCGCCGCTCGATCACATAACTTGTCCTTTCTGCCGGTCGAAAAACACGGAACTCGAATCAATCTTCGGTCCAACCTTGTGCCGATCGATTCACTATTGCCGCGGCTGCCAGCAATCATTCGAACACTTCAAGCCGGTGGGATGATCTCCCTGCCCATCGTCTCAATTACCGCTCATTTACACTTTTTCAGATACTCTTGACGTTGTGCGGCTGCAATTGCAAATGGCTAATGGCTATTTAGGTGAAAAATTCCCTTAAGTAGTGACACGATGTGGCACAAACGCAATTGCGAATTCCAAACGTCGAGTTACAAAAAGAGAAGCGAGTTGCATGCAACCGACCACTACCAATCCTTGAACACTTCGGCGCCCCTGCTGCGGTTACCATACGCAATCCTCCACTCTCTCCATACAGACTCAAGCACTCGAATAACTTGCAGGGCGCTCGTTGTGAAATTGAGGTGCCCAGTGCAAAGTTAAGCGACTTCTGCCATGTCATGCACACGCATCAATCGTGCTCAGGGCGCAAGCACAAAACACAACGACCCCCGAACACTTTTCAGCGTTGGGGGTCGTCTGTTTGCTAGAGCCCGTTTCAGGCAAAGCCCGGAACGGGGTAAAGGAGCTTTAGAAACCTTGTGCGTCAAGGAAATCCTTGATCGCCACCCACAGCGTCAGATCCGTATCAAGCAGAATCGAAACACCCGGCTGCGAACCGATTCGCGCACCCGACGCATAGAAATCGAACACCAGCGTCGCGGGCGGATACTCGTATTCGAGACCGTCCATGTCGAGCGTGCCCAGCGGGTTGAGCAGTTCTTCACCCTGGTCTACATCCACCACAGCCTGGAACGCCCACGCTGAATAAGTCCACGCAGCTGTTTCACCGTAGTTCACGATCGTCGCTGTACCCGTCAAATGGTTCCAGCGAATCTCATGACTGTCGACGTTGATCGCCCACGCGACCACATAACCGCGAATGACGCGGCCGCCCGGATTGTGCGGATCGGTATCGGGACGGCCAGGCACGATGCCCGGATCAAGAATCGTGAACGGCGACACGCCCTTCGGTGTACCGGTGAGCACCGACCAATACGCAGACTCGTCGTTGGTCAATGCAATCTGATTATCCACCCAGTTGCAGCCCGGGTGCGCCCGTTCGACGATCGTCGGCGGATCACCCTGCAGGATAGCCGCAGTGGGCTGATCACCATTGACGAAGTACATCTGCACGCGAACGTCCGCGTCGAAGTCGTTCGCGATCGTCACAAACGTGTCCTGAATGAGCGTGCCGGTTGAATCCCACTTGATCTCCACCTTCGGGAAGACAATCAAGCTGCCCTTCTGCGAGATACCACTAACCGGATTGACTGCAAGACCGAAATCCTCAGCCAATCGCTCCGGATCACCGGATGGTTCAAGCTCGCCCGGCTGATCCTCCGAAGGCGCCGGCAGCAATCCACCACCGTCAGTGCTCACCCATGGATTCGGACGATCCTCCGGTCCGACCGCTGGCTTCGGCGGAATCGGAACCGAGTAACGAATCTTGCCCGGCTCGAAGCCAGAGCCCGAAATCGTCGTACCGGCTGTTTCAATGACATCTTCGCCTGGGAAGGTCATGCGCTTAGCCGCAACACCGAGCAGCGGAGCAGGAATCGAATCCGCACCGCACACCACCGGACTGCGGACGCCGTCGACGCGGGCCTTGCCCTTGTCGGTTTGCAGCGCGTTCCGCACGAAGTGGTTGGCATGACCGATTTCCGTGTAGTTGCTCAGGTAGCGCTCATCCCACGAAATGATGCAGCGTTCGGTGCCTGAGAAGCGAACCTCGTTCTCGTTCCAAATGTCGAACTTGGCCTTGGTGATCGGACAAACATTGGTGCCGCTCACACACACCTCGACAGCGCACTGGCCGCTGCTGACCGTGGTCGCGCCCGCAGGGGCACAGATGTTCGTTGTGCTAACGGTACCGGTGGCCGTCGCGATGTTCTCATAGCAGTCGTTGCCGTTGCGCGGCAGGTCAGACCCGCCGAGCGCCGACCACTGCTGCTGGTTCTGAACGAGCAGCTCGCAGGTCACGTTTTCGATATTCGACGAAGCGCCCGGAGCGAGCGTGCCGATCAGGCCGCCCTTCGTGCCGCCACCGCTGCACGTCGAGTTCAACGTCAGATCACAACTACCAACCGGAATTCCCGCTGCCGCAGCGTCGAACAGCAACTGGTCGTCGGTGATGCAGATATTATTGAGCGTCGTTTCGCCACCGTTGATCGCACCGAACTTGTAGGTCAGGCGGATCGGGAAGGTGGACGAATCGATAGCCACGCTCGTGACGTTGTTAAATTCCTCACTTCCATCGTCGCCAATGTCGACGCTGACGCGCTTGTTGCACACAATCTTCGAGGTGCGGACGTCGATGCTGGCAGTGTCAGTCGAACGGCACTGGTTATTCGGCATCAACGGCGGTTGCTCACCGCAGACTTCCGTATAACCCTCCGACGTAATCGTGTTCTGACAATCCGGGTTTCCGCCCGGGATGTTGAAGTCAGCCGGAACCTGAACGTCGAACGAAATCGTCAACGTTTCACCCGGCGCGATCCACGGAGCCGCAGGTCGCGACGTGATGTTGAAGCACTGTCGCGTGCCGCCAAGCGTCAGACCCGCAAAGTCAGCCGACACGTCTGTACCACCGAGAGTTGCGCGAATCGGACCACCGGCGCATCGCCACGAAGGGCAAGTCAGCATGTCTGTGAGACAAACGCGCGGAACTTTCACCACCGGACTGGCGTTGTCGATCTCCACAACATACCTCGCGAAACCGCCCGGCAGAATCTGCAACGACGACGTCGGCGTGCCGCTCGGCGTGCCGTTCGTGCAGCCGCTGATGCACACGACATCCTTAGTCGTTTCCAAATCGCACGGCGGCGGAATGAGAATCTGAGCATCGCAATCGTCAGTTCCCTGAACTTGTGTATTCGGCGGAACGCAGATCGGTGTACCACCGGTTACCATAGTGCCCGTCACGGTGGCTGTGTTGCGATACACGTTGTCCGTTGTTCCGTCACACGTATCGAGGAACCTTGCAGCCTGACCCGAGTCAATTCGTATCTGGCACGTCCAACTCGCAGAACCGCCCGGCAAAATGAGCTTAGCCGTCGGAGAACTCAGCTCGCACGTCGGCGGGCTCACAATCGAAACACCCGGCACAATATCCACGCAATTGATGAACGACGCGTCAGCCGCGACAACGTTGAGCGGCACTTCGCCGTCATTGGTCGCGTTCACACGAAGTTCGAGCAAGACTGGGAAGACTTTGTCACGCAAATCGATCGACGAGCTGAACGCGCTGAACGGCGGTTCCGGCTGGCAATCGGCATCGCTGTCCCACTGATAGCGCCATTCCTTGCCGTTGCAAGTGAGCGCCGGACGAAGGATGTCGATGCTGGCCGTATCCATGCCCGTGCAGCAATAATTCGGCACGCCATTCGGACACTGCGGAGCGCCCTCGACGTTGACCGTATTCACCGGAGTCACCGTCGGGTTCGCACCCGCCGGCACTTGCGCGCGGAAATTGATGCGCAGCGTTTGACCGGTCAGCAGTTCAGAACCGGTGCAAGCCGTCGGGTTAAACTCGAACGGCGTTCCTGTCACGTTGAAACCGGCAGGCACCGTACAAGTGCTGGCCCCAATTCGGAACGTCGTTCCGGATTGAAGCGCGATATTTCCTGCCCCACCGCTCAAGGTATCTGTAATTCGCAAACGGCAAATCGACGCCTCCGGACTGTTGTTCGTAATATCAACCTGGAACTCGACGCACGTACCCGGTGCGACTTGTACGCTGTCCTGGAAGTTGCCGATCGGCGGACCGCCGCAACTGTCGAGGCAGCGAACCTGCTTGGTAACCGCGAGGTCGCATTGCGGGGCGAGGCACACGCGGGCGCTACAATCAGAATCAACAATGTCATCGACGCCACGGCACAGCCCCGTGCCGCTTGCACGACCCGACGCAGTCGACGTGTTGTTGTAGCAATCCGTCTCTGGGTCGCCGTCGCTGCCGGTGAACAGTTCAAACGCAGCACGGCTCGGCACCGTTAGCGTACACAACGCACTCACCATGCCACCCGGCGCCAACGTGCCGAGCGTGGCACATCCGTCTGGACTGCCGGCGATCGCACACGCTCCAACGCCAAATCCTGCAGCCACCGCATCAGCAGCCAAATCAGGATCGCAAATGCGCACGTTCGTCAAACTCGTTTCGCCCGTGTTGCGAACCGTGAAGCGATATTCCAGCGAAAGCGGGAACGCAGTGTTGCAAGGCAAGGAGAGGTCAGTCGTAAACGGCGCGTTTAGACCCTGCGTGTTGAACGCGCGAACTTCCTTCGTGCATTCAATGTCCGGCTCAAGTATCCGAATCTCAGCCGAGTCGCTGCCCGTATCGCACGAGGCGTCAGGCGGAGGGGCGCACACTTCCGAGTAACCCTCAATGGAAACGCTGTTGGTGCAGTCCTCGGTCGCGTTCTCGGGAATCTGAACCTCAAACGAAATCAACAACGTCTCACCCGGTGCAATCCACGGAGCCGCCGGACGACTGTCGAACACAAAGCACTGCTCAACGCCATTCACCGTGAATCCAGCGAAGCCATCCGTCACGTTGGACGCGCCGATCGTCGCACGTAGCGAATCGCCAAGGTCGCCGCCGCATAGCCACGACGGGCATTCAAGCAGATCAGAAACACAGATACGCGGGATCTTCACCAGCGTGCTGTTATTCACCACGCGAATGTCATACCGCGCACGCGAGCCCGGAATCACATCCAGCGTCGGACCCGGAGTACCGGTCGGTGCACCGTTCGGGCAACCGTCGACGCAAACCACGTCCTTCGTCACGGTGAAATCACACGGCGGCGGAACTTGAATCGTCGCCGAGCACGTATTGATGCCCTGGATCGTGACTTCCGGCGATGTGCAGATTTCCGTCCCGCCCATCACACTGACGCCGCTCACGCTGGCTGTGTTGTTGTAGACGCCGTTGGTCGCACCGTCGCATCCATCAAGAGCGCGGGCCGCCGCAGCCGTTTCAATTCGAATGTTGCAGAACCACTCACCGGTAGCGCCGGGTTGAACGAGCTTCGTCGTACCCAACTCACACTGGCCCGGAACGAATGCAATATCCGCAAGATTATTGACGCACGTCGTTAGCGCTGTGTCCGTGGCCGTAACTTGCAGCGGAATCTGACCAGTATTGGATCCCTGAATACGAAGGCGGAGCAGGACTGGGAACACGTCGTCGCGCAGGTCGATGTTCGGCGCAAACGCACTGAACGGTGCATTCGGCTCGCAATCTGCATCCGAATCAGACTGGAACGCCCATTGCTTCCCGCTGCACGTCAAACTCGCCGGAAGAATATCGAGTGCGACGTTATCGTCATCCATGCACGAGAACACCGGACCACCAGCCGGACACTCCGAAGCGCCTTCCACGGTGATCATGTTGATCGGATCGGGTGCACTCGCATTGGCATTCGTGGGAATGGTCGCACTGAAGCAAACGGTGATCGTCTGCCCTTCCTGGAAGTTTCCACCCGGGAACCCCGGACAGCTGGCCGTGTTGTACACGCACGGCGTTCCGGTCGAGTTGAAGCAGCCAGGCGCTGGACAACTGTTACCGTCCACCTCGAGCGTGACCGAACCAGGAATGGGCGTGATGTCGCCCGGTTGATTACTGAGCATGTCCGTAAGCCGCAGGCTGCAGATCGGGACTGCCACGCCTACATTCTCAATATCGATGCAATACTGCACGCACGAACCCGGTGCGACCTGCATGGAATCTTCTTCAAACGGACCGAATTCCGATGGCGCCGGTGACCCGCAGTCATCAAGAATGCAACGCACGTCCTTGGTCACCAACAGCTCGCATTCACGGTTGCAAATGGTGGCAAACGAATCAACGTCGCGCGCGGGAACATTATCACAGCTTGCGCCAAGGTCCGCGGTGAAGGTGGCCGATGCGCAATTGCGATAACAGCGTGTATCCGCCCCGCCCATGTCGTTGAGCGCACGACAATCGTCTCGACCGTCGTCCAGCATCAGAAACGCCCGCAGCGCCGTAAGACTCGTGAAGTTGACCCGACAGGTATACATGTCGGACGTTCCTGCCGCGAGCGAATCAGTGATCTGCCCAGCCTCCCCTGGAGGAACGCCCTGGCACAAAGCACATTGACCCGCCACGAAATCCACACCCGCAGCCGCAGCAATGTCCTGACACAGGAACTCGTCGGTCAGCACGACATCTTCTTCGACGTCGCCGTCGTTGTGGACCGTATAGCGATACTCGACCTGCAGCGGGAACGGACCGTTCGGGATATCCAAACGATCAAGCCCCGTGACAAACGTCCCGCCGGGGAACAGTCGAACTTCCTTGAGCATGTCGATGTCGCGACAGAGCACGTCTACCGTAGTCACGTTGTCGTCAAAGTTCTGGATGTCTTCGCGTACGGTATCGATGAGGTCAGCCGCATCAGTCACTGCATCGGATTCAAACGGAGGAAGCGGCACGCCCGTTGCAGTAATACGATTCGTGATATCCACTTCGGTCTGCGGAGAATCGCAGAAATTGGCCGGATCGCCGATGCCGACACTAAAGGTCAAGACAATTCGATCACCCAACTGCGGGTCCATCGCGCACGCCGTTACACCTTGGAGATTGCCTAGGTCCCTCGGCTGATCAGCCGCAACGCCACCCAAAAACCCAAGTGGTCCCGGCGTGAAAAAGATCGGGTTCAGCCCAAACGAACCGGCATTCGCGGAGTTAATGGCAACGCCCACCCCAATGTCGGAAGGTCGGAACAGCGTTGCCTGAAGCGAATTCAGGTTGACCGTCGGGTTGATCGGAAGAATTTCAGAGAGCACGTCCGACAGCGTCACAGCCAATGGAACGTTACCGGTGTTTTCGACTTCAATCTTGAACTCGACCGTGGAACCCGGCAGCGTCACGACATGATCGCGCCAAGCACCCGCACCTTCGCCGGTACAGCGAACTTCCTTCGTGACTTCAATATCGGGAATCTCCAACGGACAAAGGACGAACATGCTGTCCTCATTGGAGAGGTCACCCGAAGAATCGCTACGCGAGGTCAAACCCATGTTGGCCAATCGAAATCGCGTAATGCTGAGGTAATCCTCACCAGGGAACATGGCCGACACTTGGCTGTCGAACTTGTCGACAAGGATTTCGATGTCGTCGTTGCCAAGGCCGTCAGCGCCCACAATACCATCAAGACCACGATCTCTGATCTGATTGCACGTCGAGCCGACAGGCGGAAACAGGCTGAACAACGACGGGTTGAATGAATCAAGAACCAGTTCGGTGGCGATTTGGTTACGCTGTTGGTAGATAATCGAGAAGTCCGCCCCGGTCAGGTCACCCGGAGTAAACGCGCAAAGGAAGAACGCCAGGTTGATCGCTTCGGTTGACTCGTCAAACGTAAGGACGGGAGCGCTTGGGAACCATCGACTGTTCACACCGGTGCCGAGAATGCATGGGTTGCCGTTTCCGTCCGCGTCGAACGGAACCATGACGTTCAAAGGAAGGTCCGGGGGCGTATCCAGCTTGATAATCGCACAGTCATCGAAATTTGTCATCGGATCATCGACGCACCCGAGAGCACAATCGATACCGGGGGTGTTTGGATCTTCCACGCAAACGTCGCCGTCGCCGTTGGCGACGTTGACGCCGATCGCGAGCCAACTGTCGTCCTGTGACGGAGGACTGATGATGCCGTCCGAGTCCGGAACATAAATGAAGATGGCATTGCCGACGTTGATCGGACTGTGCATGAAGCGGATCTGGGGCGTCGCATCATCCTGCAGAGGTTCATCTTGAAACCCGTCGAAGCCAGGTGACGGACCGTTCGCTATGTTGTCCGTTTGCTCGCGTGCACAGGCGTTCAGGCCTTGACTGTTAATCATCTGCGCAATGGCTTTGAAATCTGCGAGATTGCCGTCAAGGGTCGGCTTGGGAATCGGTCCGCCGGCCGTGTGCCCCTTCTGCCCATTCGCCCTATGGACTCCTCCGAGTACAGCGAGCGCACCCAACACAACTGTGACCGCGCAAAGTCGTAATCGACGACAGTGAATCATCTTCATGCTCCGCAACCTATTTCGATGCAACGAAGAGATGTCAACCTGCGGCACCCCTTCACCCTCTTCCTTACCAGCTTCAATTCCCAGCCCCATCGGTTGGTTGGCAGGCCCGCGCAATTCCAACCACAGATCGCTACCTAAGCGAACCGAACGATGAGATCAACCAAGCTAAAGCAGGAACTAAGGAGGAGAATGTAACTGTCGAACGACGGGGTAGCTAACGCTGCTCCCAAATGTACATCAAAGGGTCGCGATTACGTACCGCTGAAAGTGAAAGGAACTGTCGCGTACGCGAAGTTCCCAACGGCTATTGGCGGTACAGGGACCCTTTTCCTTCGCGATGCCCCTTTGCTCAGGGCCGTACCAACCCCTCCTGCTTTACCTTTTTTACCAAGAATCCGGCTTCTTATAGTCCCCTCATCTTATCGGATCAGTGTAAGTCGTTTCCCATAGAGTGTCAAGGTGAAACCGGCTTCGCCAACAATCTGTCAGACTTGTTAACTACGCCAGGAACAAACTCCAAATCTGACTCCATTCAAAACAAAACCGCCGGGTGAGTTTCCTCAGCCCGGCGGTTGTTCTTTTCGATT
>CAZBRD010000010.1:0-223798 GCA_964494205.1 uncultured Phycisphaeraceae bacterium
ACAAACTTGCCGGAACGGATCCGGCAAGTACTACGGGCTTT
Source organism: uncultured Phycisphaeraceae bacterium (assembly GCA_964494205.1). Taxonomy (GTDB): domain Bacteria; phylum Planctomycetota; class Phycisphaerae; order UBA1845; family UBA1845; genus JBBTCX01. The sequence goes on from CAZBRD010000010.1 coordinate 42, forward strand.
CATACCCATCTACGACTCGAAGCGATTTAGGAAAGTTGTGTCGTCCATGATCGATCGTTCCATGCACAATAACAGCGTAGGTGCAGAGCACCTACCTTACGATTCACTGCAGTTTTCTGGGCGAAAGATTACATGGCGGCGCTTCGCTTGGCCATGTCACATGACGCCTACCACACTTGTGAGTAAGGGTTCGGGCTGTACAGCTTTTCGGTTTGCGGGGCGCGCTGCGCGAATCGTGCGCTGTCCGGATGGATAGCGTTTTCTTGTGGTCTGGGGCGGGTCGGAAACTGCGCGATTCTGCGCGGCGCAGAGTGAAACCGCTTTGGCGTATCGAAGAACGCGATTTTTGGACAATCTTCATCGCAAAACTAAGAATTTCGCGCAAATTTGTGTTCGAAGGGCCGCGACATTGATCCGGCGTTGTTCTGCCTTTGGATAGAATCTGGGCCGTCATGGAAACACTCCGTAATCCTCCAGCCTAATAACAAGCGCGGCGCTCACTCGGGAGCGAAAATTCATCGAGCACCAGCTAATGAAACGGCAGAGGTGGGAGATAATGGCTTAGATTCACTGCTGCAGTCCGTATTCTCGCCACCGCCGCTCGACTTGCTCGATCATCGCCTTGCTCATTTCCAGCTCCTCCGGCCAATCGCGGACTATGCCTTCGCCGGGGATTTTTCGGGTCGCGTCGATGCCGATTTTCGCACCGGCGGCGTAGTACGGCGTGGCATGGTCGAGGATGTCGCAGGGGCCGTCGACGATGACGGTGTCGCGGCGCCAGTCGACATTTGCGCCGACGTGGAAGAGGACGTCCTGCTCGTCGTGAACGTTCACGTGTTCATCGACGACGACGATCATTTTCGAGAACATCATCTGGCCCGCGCCCCAGATGCTGCTCATCACCTTGCGGGCCTGCATCGGGTAGTCCTTGCGAATCTTTACGAAGACGGCGTTGTGGAACGCGCCGAACATCGGCAGCGAGTAATCGATGATGTCGGGGATGAGCATTTTCAAGAGCGGCAGGAAAATGCGCTCGGTGGCTTTGCCGAGGTAGTAGTCCTCCTGCGGCGGCTTGCCGACGATGGTCGTGAGGTACACCGGGTCCTTGCGGTGCGTGATGGCTGTGACGTGGAACGCGGGGTAGTGGTCGGCGAGCGAATAGAAGCCGGTGTGGTCGCCGAAGGGGCCTTCGATGAGTGTACGTTCGAGATCGACCCAGCCTTCGATGACGATCTCGGCGTTGGCGGGGACTTCCATGTCGATCGTTTTGCAGGGGACAAGTTCGATGCCGCCGTCGTTGAGGAAGCCCGCGAATAGAAGTTCACTCACGTCGGGCGGAAGTGGGCACGTAGCTGCATACGGCAGGACAGGTTCGCCGCCGAAGACGATGGCGAGCGGCATCTTCTGTCCGCGTGCTTTGTGCTTGCGGAAGTGCCGCGCGCCGTCGTGGTGCATGTGCCAGTGCATGGCAGCAAGTTTCTTGTCGAAGACCTGCACGCGGTACATGCCGACGTTGCGCTCACCCGATTCGGGGTCTTTGGTGTAGATGCCTGCGAAGGTGATGTAGCGGCCTGTGCCTTCCGTCACTTCTGCAGGTTTGCCGCCGTAGCCCGCTTCGCCGTCGTGCGGCCAGCATTGGATGATGGGCAGGTCGAAAAGGCTGGCGTTGTCGGTGCGAACTACGTCTTGACACATTCCGCGTTTGATGACCTTGGGGCCGTAGCTGGCCATCTTGGCGAGTTGCGGGAGTTTCTTCATTTTTTCGAGCAGTGTGGTCGGCATCTCTGGTTTGACGAGTTGCTGTACGCGGTCCGCGAGTTCTTCGAAATCGGTGACGCCGAGCGCGAGCTGCATACGCTGGTAGCTGCCGAAGGTATTGATGGCGACGGGGATCGATGAGCCCTTCACGTTGGTGAAGAGAAGGGCGTGACCGCCGCGGTGTCCGTGGACTGGGTCGGTTTTCGGTGGTGGTGCGTTGCCGGCAGCGGGGGACTTGCTGACGCGATCAGCGATGGCGGAGATTTCGAGAACGGGATCGACCTCGGCTGTGATGCGTTTAAGCATCGCGCGCGATTCGAGTTCTTTGAGATACGATTGAAGATCGGCGTAGTGCATGATTGTCCTCTGAAAGTTTGGTGGTGGATTGTAGCAAGATCATTTTGGTTGGCGCTAAGGCGACAAACATTGTCTGGAACGATACCGATTGTCAGACAGCCAAAGAGGAAATCAGGCGATTAGCGAAGTCCAGCTTTTCTGCACATTGGCGGGCTTCGTTGATGAATTCCGGGCCGAATGACAGCAACGAGACGCGTGCAGCGTCGAATCGCTGAACGGCTTCGCGCAAAGTTTTTTCTGCGTGAGGAAGATCAGTTTCCATTTGTGATTGGGCGAGGTGCAGCAACGCGGCGGCGAGGTTGGCGTTCGCTGAGGTTGTTTCAGGGGCTGCGGGGTCGATTCGAGACCAAAGGTCGTGTGCGATTCGTGCAGCCTCTACAGCTTCGGCGAACTGTTCATTTTCCAAGAAGGCGTTGGAAAGATTGGTCAAGGAAGCTGGAAGGAGCGTTGACGCATGATCAACCTGTTCGGCGTGCGAGACGGCCACTTGGTGCCAGTGCACGGCATTGGGTCGGTCCTGCGTGATCTGCGAATCGATTCCAAGGCTGGTTGCGCTTTCGCATAGTTCGTTGTTCGTGCCGCACGTGTTGCGGGCCTGGTACGCAGTTTGGTGATGCTCGAAGGCGCATGCTGGGCGATCCTCGCGACGAAGTACGGTTCCCATGAGTTCGTGCGCAGACGCAGCGAGTCGAACAAGCTCAGCGTTGGCCATCTTATTGTCGGCACTCTTGTTGTCATTCAACAAATCGATTGTTTCTGCCAGATGCTTTTCTGCTTCAACGAGATCGTGCCGTTCCCAGTGGAGGCGACCGCTCAGGTAGGATTTCCATGCTTGAGTTACAATAGAATCTTCTGGTATGGCACCGATGTGCTTGGCAGCATCGTCGAAGCGTTTCTCGTCGATGGCTTTGACAGCCCGACGCGCGCGGTCGTCGGTTGGCTCCAGACGACCTTGCGGGTGATCGACTGCCGCGCGTTCCGATTCGCCTGGATTCGTGTCGATGCCAATCGATCGGGTTGTCGAAGGAACTGGTGTCATGGCGAGGCACTTTTCCCAAGTACCTCAGTCAGTTTTTTGTCGACCTCTTCGCCGCGTAAGTCCATCGCGACGATCTTGCCCTCTGCGTTGATGATGAAAAGCGCGGGGATTCCCTGCACGCCGAAGGCGTTGGCGGCGGCCTGGGCGGTTTCGCCGTGCGTTTGCAGCCATTGGAGGTCTTTCTTTTTCACGAAATCGCGAAGTGTTTTCTCTTCAAAGTCGAGGCTGACGCTGACCATCACGAAGTCCTTACGCTGGTTGAGCTTCTTGTGAACGGCAACCAAGCCCGGGATTTCTGCGACACACGGTGCACACCATGTCGCCCAGAAATCGAGGAGCAGGACTTTCCCTTTGTACTCCGATGTGCTTACCGTCTTGCCTTCCAGCGTAGTCAGGGTGACGATCGGCGCGGTATCGCCGATCTTGATCGAGGCCAACGGGCCGCCGCTTTGTGGAGCGGCGTTGGCGAGCGTGATTTCGAGCGGCTTGTCGAGCGACGAAGGCACGGTGATCAATTGCGCGGTTGCACCTCGGGCCGACGCGTTAATCTCGAATGCATCCATCGGCGCATTTTCGAGCGTGAACTTGCCCTCGTCATCGGAGACGCATCGCAAACCAAGTGTGCGATGATCCCGCCACTTGCTCATCATGATGACGGCCGTGGCGATCGGCTCGTTCTTGTCATTTTTCACGATACCGGAAATGGTGCGCGGAGCGCCGAGCCGGATGCCTAACTGCGTCGTTTCGCCAGCTTTGACTTCGACGATCTTGAGTTCCGGCGCGAAACCATCGCGATAGACCGTTACTATGGTCGGGCCAGGGGAGATTCCAATCACTGTGTACTGACCATCATAAGTCGACCAGTCGCGGGGGGATTTGTCGGATGAATCAACACCGGTGGTCACGCGCGCGCCATAAATCGTCCCATCGGTTTTCGCATCAAGAATTCGCCCCGTAATTTTTCCTGCCCGCGTCATGTTCAGTTCATGTTTCGATTCCTTCTGTTCGGCGGGCGTCGCGATGTTGTGGCTGTAACCGATGGACGAAACGTGTTCCGGATGGGAAAGTCGCACTTGCACGACAGCCGCATCGAAATGAATGCCGGCCACATCGACGGTGCCGTCTTCGCCTGAAACCAGCGTGCGATAATCTTCGTGCGCCTGATCGTACAACTCGATCGTCGCACCGCCGATTGATTTCCCGAGATCATCGATGGTTTTCAAATGCAGGATTCGCTCGGGCTTTAGCAAGATCGTCACTTCGATGTTGTCTTCGTTGAGTTCGATCGTCTGTCGGTCGCGGCCGTAGCCCTTGGCTTCGACGATCAAACTGCTACGGCCTGGCAATCCGCCGGTGAGAGAGAACTTCCCAGACTCGTCAGTTTCCTCTTCGATGTCAGTGAACGACGACTTGAGATTGACGCTCGCCTCGGCAATCGGTTTGTCCGTGAGCGCGTCTTTGACGAAGCCGTTGATGGTGAGATTGCCGCTCAACTCTTCGCCGAAGAATTTGGCACCGTCGCCCTCGTTGAGTGTGAACTCGTGTTTGATCGGCGCGTGCTTGGCTTTGGTGAATTCAATCACGAGTTCACCGACAATGGGCTTCTCAGCCTTAATCTGGAAGTCGCCGGTCGCGTCGGTGGTGGCTGTCCCGACCAGTTCGCCTTCGGCGTCACCGGTGCCTTTTCGGCGCAACGTCACGGTCACGCCCTGTTGGCCGCCGCCCATCGCATCCGTCACCTGCCCCTCGGCGATGACGACACCTGCGGTTGATCCGTTGTCATTGACGTTCTGGTTGGAATTAACATTAGAATTATCAGTGGCCGGCGCTTGCTCTTCCGCGAAACCGGCTGGGATTCCGAAAAACGCCCCCCAAAGAGCCGCCAATGCGAGCATTCTGGACACTAACATCGCGTCCTCCCGTCCGTCGATAGATAAATGGCGGTTGAAGCATGGCGGCGCTGCGCTTGGCCATGCCACCCGACGAGGCGGCGTTGCCTGTGGCTGCGGCGCCCGGGAAGCATTTGTGAATGAGAGATGTTACAAGTTTGCACGAACATTCTATGCCCGCACATTGTACCAAATAGTGATGTCGGGGATACCCAAAACGTGACACGAACTGCATGGAACGGGTAAGATGTTGTGATCGTCTAAGTACTTCAACCTTGTGTTGGGGGCTTTGGTGAAGGGCCGTTTGAAATCGGTCTCACATTCCCAGGAGGTATGGCATGTCGCATCTTGAACGGCAGGTTCGAGCAACGCAACGACGACTTTGGTTGGATCGTTGGCTCTCCGCGATCACGTGGTGCCTCGGCGCGACTGGAGCGGCCTTTGCCATTCTTGTGCTTGTGCAACGACTATGGGACCACCCGTGGCCCATTTGGCCGATCGGGGCCGGCATGTTGTTTGTGGCGGTATTTACATCCATCATTTGGACCGTTGTTTGCCGCGAGTCAGCCGAAGTCGCGGCGGCGAAACTTGATGCGGCTGCGGGATTGCGCGAGCGCATCAGCAGCGGGCGTTATTGTGCCAGCGCCGAGGATCCGTTTGCTCAGGCGGTCGTAGCCGACGCAGAGCGCATCGCTACCTCGATTTCACCTCGTCAACATATCAAGCTAACAGTGCCGCGCCCGCTGGGTGCGACCATGTGTACGCTGGTCATTGCGGCGCTGATGTTTCTTATCAGGCCGGGTTTGCTCAAGAAGGATCAGACGGCCGTCGCCACACCGGTACAGGTCGAAGCAACGAAAGTCGCCATCAAGAAGACGATGGATCAGGTCAAGCAGATGGTGGAGACTAACCCCGCGCTGGAGGACCTGAAAGACGAGCTGGGAGATAAGGACAAGGAGCCAACGCCGAAGCTCGAAAAGCCGGAGGATTTGAGGCACAACTCGATCAAGCAGATTGATAACCTCGCGGATGCAATCAAACAGAAGCGCGAGGATGAGAAGTACGACGCAGCCAATGAACTTCGCAAGATGCTCCGCCCACTCGAATCACCCAAGGAGCCGAACGCACAGACGGAAAACCTGACGAAAGCACTCTCGCAGGGAGACTTCAAGGCCGCCAAAGAAGAACTGAATCAGTTGAAAGAACAACTGGCCACCATGAAGCATGAAGAAGACAAGCAGATGGTGGAAAACCTAAGCAAACAACTGGATGACATTTCCAAGCAGATCGAAAAGCTGGCGGAGAATAAGCAGCTGCAGCAGCAGTTGGAGCAGGCCGGCATCAAGAAGGAAGACGTCGAGCGCATGCTTGAGAATCTCAAGAAAGAAGATCTCGAGCAGATGAAGAAGCAGCTGGAAGAGAAGGGCATGAGCCAGCAGCAGATTCAGAAGCTGGCTGAGCAGATGAAGAAGCAGCAGCAGGCGGGCAGTCTTGCCAAGAAGCTGTCGCAACAGATGCAGCAGGCTTCCAAGTGCAATAACCCAAGCCAAATGGGCGAGGCTATGTCTGGCATGAGTCAGGCAGCGGAGCAACTCAGCCAGATGGAGCAGTTGGAGCAGGAAGCCCAGCAGCTCGATTCCGCCATGGCGCAATTGCAGGATCAGAAAGACAACCTTGATCAGAAACCGTGTTCGAAGTGCAATGGCTCGGGCCAGAAGGACGGCAAGCCGTGTTCGAAGTGCAAGGGCGGCGGCAAACAGAGTGGTTCGGGCAAGGGTGATGGCAATGGCAATGGCGACGGCGACGGCAAGTCCGGCATGGGCGAGAAGCCGGGGCAGGGTGAGGGCGGCATCGCACAAAAGCAATCGACCGATGTCGGCTTCACGACGGAACGTGCGAAAGTTCATACCGGCGACGGCGCGATCATCGGCCAGGTGTTGTTCGAGGGCGAACAGGTCAAAGGTGAAGTGAACTCGAAGGTATCGCAGGTGTTCACCGCGGCTGAGCGCGACGCAAGCGACCTCGTCAACCGCGACCGCATTCCGCGACAATATCAAAAGGCTGTGCGCGAGTATTTCTCGAATGTGCAGAAGACGATGAAGAAGCCCAATTCAGATAAGGCGGCTCCCAAGACCGAAGCGAGTGAAGAGAAGGACGCGAAGCCCAGCGAAGAGAACGAACCAAAGACTCCGTGAACGTTCACTACAGGTCTTCTGTGCCGGTAATGAGGGGCCGAAGTACACGCCAACTCTGTCACGATGCCGCACAACATGAGTGATTTGCCAAGTTTGGTTTCCAAGTCACGCTCGAAAAATACATTTCTCCGGCTTCGATATTTTCTTTGTATTGCGAGTTTGGTTTCATTCGCGGGTTGCACTGAACTGTATGGGCCGTCGAGAGTCGGACAAGTCTCCGATGTCGCACTATCGAAGGATGGCAGCATTATCGCCGTCGCCGGAAAGCGACCGCGTACGCATCGCAAAGGGCTTCTCGAAATCTATGATCTCAAGACAGGCAAACTCGTCGGCGACATCAAGACTGAACATAGCATTACCTCCGTGGCGGTTGCCCCCGATGGCAGTCAGCTTGCTTATGTCGTAGCGACCATTCCCATTTTGTATGTCTGCAAGGTCTCAGATTCCATAGAAACCCAAGCAATCCTTGAACTTCCCAATCGCTACGGCCCCATCATCAATCAAGGCCATTTGCATTTCAGCAAGAGCGGCAAATATCTATATGGCGTTGTGGACCACAAACAAGTGAATGTGTGGAATACAGAGACATTCCACCTCGTTTCAAAGGTTTATTCAGGCGACCCGATGTCAGCCACAATGTCCGGCGATGAGCAGTGGCTTGCAGTCGGTTCTTGGGGTGGCGAAATCAAAGTGTACTCGACAAGCGATTGGGAAAATGTCAACTCAATTGAAGGGAACCTACCCGTTTTCGATTTGGATTTCTCTTCGAACGGCGAGTTCCTTGCGACAACAGTGATGACCAATAAGAGCCCGTGCATGTTCTCCCGGCACGTTTGGAGTACGAAACCTTGGAAGCTCGTTAGGGAATTTGCGGTTGAGTCACCCTGGGTTGTGTTCGACCCTACGGGGAATCGACTCGCGATTCAAAACGAAGACGATTCGATAACGTGGTTGGCATTGCCGGGACTCGCACTCGAAAAGGTCCGCTTTCAGGGCGCGGGCTGGATGTTGGCGTCGGCGGGCGATCCGCGAGTTGTGGTTGGACATCGTAATCGAGATGAAGAGATTTGTGTTTGGTCATGGAATCCAGTAGGTGAGACGCGGTTGCTGCACACGATTCAACAGGATCCTTGGCGCGTGCCTCTTGGAAAGGGGAATACAGCCCTTATCACGGAAGCACACACAAAGTGAAGTTTTTGGCGCGGTTCGGTTTGGAACGTACATTATTTCGCTCGCCAGGCAGAGATGGCTGTGAGCTATGATTGTTAAGGGCGCAGCCATTCGTTTCAAGCATTCGTGCCGCGCGTTATTCGTCGCCAGCTTCTGTGTACTATTCTCGGGTTGCAACACGTCAAGGGAAGAAAGTGCGAGCGTCCTCTCCGAATTCGGCGGTCTCGGTCTCGGTGATGGCCGCTTCAGCTATCCTCGCGGGATAGCGGCTGCGCCGGATGGGTGCATATTTGTTGTCGACAAAACCGGTCGCGTGCAGCGGTTTTCCGCCGAAGGGAAGTTCGAAACGAGCTGGCGTATGCCGATTTCAGACGCCGGTAAACCGGTCGGGCTGAAGGTGCATCCTGATGGCCGTTTGTTTGTCGCGGACACGCATTATCACCGTGTGATGATCTTCGACCGCGACGGAAAGCATCTCGGCGAGTTCGGGTCGCTTGGTGATGGCGACGGGCAATTCCAGCTTCCCACCGACATCGCGTTCGACGCCAAAGGCTTCATTTACGTCAGCGAATACTACGCGAATGACCGAATTACCAAATGGTCGCCGGACTTCACGTTCATCAAGAGTTTCGGTCGCGAACCCATTGAAGGCAAACAGCTCAGCCGCCCTACAGGTTTGATCATAGACAACGAGCAGACACTCTGGACCGCCGACGCGTGCAACCATCGTCTCGTTCGCTATTCACTCGACGGTGAAGTTTTGCGTGTCATCGGCCAATACGGTCGCGAACCGGGCCAGATGCGGTATCCTTACGACCTCAGCCTGACGCCGGAGGGTAACCTGTTGGTGTGCGAGTATGAAGGCAACCGCTTGCAATGGTTGACCAAAGAAGGCCGACCACTGCAAACGTGGGGAACCAGCGGCCGCAAGCCGGGCGAACTCTGGGCGCCGTGGGGTGCCACGTATGGTCCGAACGGGCTGGTCTATGCCTGCGACTCGCTCAATGAGCGGGTGCAGATTGTGAAACCGTAGCGACGAATTACAAATGACGAATTGCAAATCGCAATCAGGGCAATGGGTTATCATGGGCGCTGGTTTCACTGGATGTCATTCTTGATTCATGGTTTGTCATTTGTAATTAGTAATTCGTAATTTGATGGTCTATTGACCGACTCCGATCGGGAGATTCAAGATCGATATGCCGGTTTTCGCACTAGCCCTTCCTTTCGACTTTGAAAAACCCGCGTGGTTGTGGCTGGTGCTGTTGGTGCCGGTGCTCATTGCGGTGTCGGTCAAGAGCATGTCGGGGTTGGAGCCGGTGCGGCGGGTAGTGGCCATCATCATTCGCAGTGCGCTGGTGATCATTCTTGCATGCTGCCTGGCGGGGATTCAGCATGTGCAGCGCAACGAAGACCTCACGGTCATGTATGTGATGGATCGCTCGCACAGCGTGCAGGCGATGCAGGATTTTCAAGAGGATTTCGTCAGGCGCTCGACCAAGGATGTTCCACCTGCCGATCGCGTCGGGCTCATCGACTTCGCGCGGCATGCCTATCTGGAACAGCTTCCCATGACCGGCGGTTATTTCATTCCGCCCGGTCGTTTGCCGCAGATGGCAGGTGTCGAGCGTACCGATATTGCCGGCGGCTTGCGATTGGCGATGGCCATGTTCCCGCACGATACATCGAAACGCATCGTGCTGCTGTCAGACGGCAACGACAACATGGGTGATGTTTTGACCGAGGCGCGACGGGCGAAGGCCGACGGAATTCCCATTGATGTCGTGCCGATTCGCTATCAGCATCGCAACGAAATTTATTTCGATCGAATGATCGCCCCAACGCAGGCGGAAAAGGGCGAGCAGGTGCCGTTGCGCATGATTGTCAACACACAGCGCCCCGCAAAAGGCACGATCTCGCTCTATCAGAACGGCAAACTCGTGGAACTTTCTGAAGAGGCGTCGCGCGTCGCGCTCCAACCCGGCAATAACACACTCTTCATCAAGTTGCCGGCGCAGGATATCGGTGCACAGACCTATGAGGCTGTGTTCCGTCCGGATGATGAATCCATGGACGCAGTGGCGCTCAACAACTCGGCGAGCGCGTTCACGTTCGTTTCGGGCGAAAGTCGCGTGCTCATCATTACCGAGAGTGCTGAACGGGAGGAGGCGTTTGTCGACGGCCTTCGCAGTGAGAATATTGAGGTCGTTATTCGCGAGCCGCAGCAACTGGACTCGTTCGACCTGCTCCAGATGATGACGTATTCGTCGATCATGCTTTCCAACGTCTCGGCAGCCGTCTTTACGGACGTGCAAAAGGAGCAATTGGCCACGTACGTTCGCGAAGGCAGCGGCTTGATCATGCTTGGCGGAGAGGAGAGTTTCGGTGCGGGCGGGTGGATCGGCACGCCGGTTGAGGAAGTCATGCCGGTCTCGTTCGAGATCAAGCACAAGCGAGTCATCCCGCGCGGTGCGCTTGTCCTGATCATGCACAGTTGCGAGATGCCTCGTGGGAACTATTGGGGCATCGAGATGGCCAAGAAGAGCGTAGACACCGTCAGCTCGCAGGATTACCTCGGCGTGCTCGCATACACGTGGAACCCGGGCGGAACGAATTGGGAAGTGCCGCTCGATCTGGCGACGAACAAGGAAGCAGTGAAGAACAAGATCGATCGCATGCAGATCGGCGACATGCCCGACTTCGACTCGACGATGGAGATGGCCTACAAAGAACTGACCGGCGGGCGCGGGCGCGATGCGGCGCAGAAACACGTGATCATTTTCAGCGACGGAGATCCTCAACCACCTTCTAAAAAACTGATCAGCGACTATGTGAAGTCGAAGATCACGGTCAGCACGATCGGCATTGGCTGGGGGGCGCACGTCATGCAGCAGCCGTTGCAGAAAATCGCAAAGGACACCGGCGGCGTGCATTACGCGCCTAAGAATCCGAAAGAACTTCCGCAGATTTTTGTGAAAGAATCAAAGGTCGTGCGCCGGCCGCTCATTATCGATGAACCGTTCGTTCCCCGGATTGTGCAATATCAAAGCGACGTCCTACAAGGGATTAATCCTGAGAGAGATTTTCCTCCGGCGCTCGGCGGTATGGTTCTCACATCGCCGAAAGAGAATCCCAATGTGCAAATTCCGATGGTCCGCACGACCGACGACGGGGATGACCCGGTGCTCGCGCATTGGCAATATGAGCTGGGCAAAGCTGTCGCGTTCACCAGCGGCAATTGGCCCATTTGGGGTGAGGATTGGACCTCGTGGCCGAAGTTCAGCAAGTTCTGGGCGCAACTTGTTCGCTGGACGATGCGCCAAGAGACACCGGCGAACTTTGACACGTATACAAAGCTGGAAGGAAGCAAGGCACGCATCGTCGTTGATGCGCTCGACAAGGATGCGAGCTACCTGAACTTTCTAACACTGCAAAGCAACGCCATCGGTCCGGACAACAAGCCCATCCAGCTCAAGTTTACGCAGAGCGGGCCGGGAAAGTACGAGGCTGAGTTCGACGCGGAGCAGGTGGGGCAGTATTTGGCCAATGTTCACATATTCGACCGCGGCAAGCACATCGGTACGCTGCGAACCGGTTTGTCTGCGCCGTTTTCTCCCGAGTATCGCGACCTGAAAGCCAACGAAGCGGTGCTGCGGCAGATAGCTGAGATTACCGCCGGTCGCTGGCTCGAAATGGAGCCGGAGCAGGCGGATATTTTCAGCCACGACCTTCCACCCACTGAGGCGAAGCGTCCCGCGTGGGAGTGGGTGATTTCGTGGCTGCTGTTGCCTTTATTTCTGCTGGACGTGGCTGTGCGGCGGTTGGCGAATTGGTTGGCGTATTCCATCGCGGTTGAGGTTGTGCTGCTGGTCGTTCTGCTCTTCGGGTTGGACATGATCCAACGCGGTGCGTGGGCCATTGTGGGTGTGTTCCTGCTGGCAGAGCTCGTCGGTTGGACAATTCGCTTCCGCTACATCGGACCGTTTATAGAGTTCCTGACACATGGTGTCATGGCGCAGGCGGGTGATCGTACGGCCTCGCTTGGACGACTTCGCGGAGCGCGCGAGCGTGTTCGCGACAAACTAAGCGATCGGGGCGATGACAGTACGGCGACCGAGGCGAAGCAAGATGAGCCCCCGCCGACACAACCCAAGTCAGTGGCTAAGCGAAAATTCGATGCTGGTGAATCCAAAGGAGTGAAGCCGACCGGCGATCTTTCCGAATCGCTGGGCGGGGCCAAGGCTGATGAAACCAAGCCGCAACCGAAATCGACCCCCGGCGACAAACCGGCTGCCGACAATGAGGCGACGACTTCGCGCCTGCTGAAAGCGAAGAAGCGGGCTCGCGGCGGCGACGACGTAGGAAATGTTTGAATGAGTGACGAATGTCGAATGAGTTTTCGTGCGGTCGAATCCTCATTCGACAATCGGAAACCGACAATCGACAATGAGACGCAGTTGAATACTGATGAGGGAAGGCTTCAGCGAAGACAGCCTGCCCCTATGCGATAGGAGCACATAATGGCAACCACCATCGATCCCATGGTCGAAAAGGCAACCGCGGAGTTCCGCGCGAAATTTCAGAAACTGCGCGACGAGATCGGCAAGGCCATCGTCGGTCATCAGGATATCATCGACGGCGTGCTGACGGCGTTGTTCGTCGGCGGGCACGTGCTGATCGAGGGCGTGCCGGGGTTGGGCAAGACCTACCTTGTGCGTACGCTGGCTCAGGCGGTCGATCTGAAGTTCTCGCGCATTCAGTTCACGCCGGACCTGATGCCCGCGGACATCATCGGTACGACGATCATTTCCGAAGACCCGGGGACCGGTAAACGGTCGTTCCAGTTCCAGAGAGGGCCACTGTTCGCACAAATCGTTCTGGCGGATGAAATCAATCGTGCGACGCCGAAAACGCAGTCGGCACTGCTTGAGGCTATGCAAGAGCATACAGTGACAGTCGGTGGCACTCGCCACACATTGGAAGAGCCGTTCTTCGTGATGGCCACCCAGAACCCGATCGAGCAGGAGGGTACGTATCCGCTGCCCGAAGCACAGCTCGACCGCTTCATGTTCAAGCTGGTGGTGAAGTACTCCGGCAAGGAGGAGATGAAGACGATCCTCGATCGCACCACGACTGGCCATTCGCCGTCGATTCAGAAGGTCATGAGCGGCGACGAGATCATGGGAACGCAGAACCTCGTGCGACGGATCGTGATGGCGCCGCACGTACAGGACTACGCGATCCGCGTCGCGATGGCTACGCACCCGCACGGTCCATATGCGCTGGATGCTACGAACAAGTACATTCGCTGGGGCGTGAGTCCGCGTGCGGCGCAAACGTTAAGCCTTGCCGCCAAGTTGAACGCGATGCTCGATGGTCGTTTCAATGCGAGTTTCAGCGACGTGCAGCGCATGGTGCTGCCAGCCATGCGTCACCGCGTGCTGCTGAATTTCGAAGGCGAGGCTGAGGGTATCAGCACGGATGACGTGCTGCGCGAGATTGTAGAAAAAACGCCAACGATGGCGCAAGCGGCGGCGTGAGAGCTGTCAGCAAAATGAAAGAAAACGGAACTTGCAATTTGGAACTTACTGTGAACGGGGTACCAAGGAATAAAAGATGATTGGTTCATTTCTCGTTTCAATGAAAAAGGGTCCGTTCCAAGGTCTGCGAATGAGTGCTGAAGAGTACTTGTCCATAGGTGAGACTTTTGAACGGTATGAGCTTATCGATGGAGTCGTAGTCAAGAGTCCAAGTCCTACTCCTTTACACCAGAAATTGTTGACGGTCGTCTTATCGCAAATTGATCGCTACGTCGAAGAAAATGCAATTGGCGATGTGTTTAACGAACTGGACGTTCACTTGGGACGAGGACCGCGTGGGGCTGATTTGGTTTATCGACCTGATATCGTTTTCATTCGCAGCGGCAGACTTCCCCTCAGCGCAAAACATGTTCAGATTGCTCCAGACCTTGTTGTAGAAGTTGTGTCTCCGAGTTCTGCGTCTTTGGACTACGAAACCAAGAAAGGTGATTACGAGCGCGCCGGCGTCCTTGAGTATTGGATCATTGATCCCGAGGAAAATTCGATGACATTTTTTCGTCTGAAGGATGGTCGTTATGCGGCGATCAGCCCGGATCAAGGCTCGTTTGCAAGCCAGGCAGTTCCTGGATTTGTACTTAATCTAAAAAGAATTCGGGCGTTGCTCGCTAAAGAGTAATCACTATTAAGAGCGAGTCCATGCCCACGACCACAGACCAACTCCTCGATCCCGCCTTTATGGCCAAGCTTGATCAGCTTGCCTTTGTGAGCAAGAAGATCTTTGCGGGCAAGATGCGCGGCGAGCGGTTGAGCAAGCGCAAGGGGCAATCGGTCGAGTTCGCCGACCACCGCAGCTACGTTCCCGGTGATGACCTCCGCTTTCTCGACTGGAACATCTACGCCCGCCTTGAGCGACTCTTCATCAAGCTGTTCCTCGAAGAAGAGGACTTACACGTCAGCGTGCTGGTGGACGTTTCCAAGAGCATGAACTGGGGCCAACCGAACAAGGGTCTCTACACGCGTCGCGTGGCCGCTGCTATCGCGTACATCGGTCTGATCAACTTTGATCGTGTGAGCTTGTATCTTTACTCCAATGGTCTGCGCGGTGAGCTGACAGGCGTGCGCGGTCGTCGCCTCATGTTCAAGGTTGCGGACTTCCTCGAAAACGCGGAGTACGACGGCCACAGCGACCTCGAACTAGCCGGCAAGCAGTTCGCCACTCGCCATCCGCAGCCCGGCATTGTGCTTGTGCTCAGCGATTTCTTCGAAAAGGGCGGATTTGCTGACGGCATGCGCTACCTGCTCGGTCGTCATTACGACCTCTATGCGTTGCAGATTCTAAGTCCTGAGGAAATCGACCCGCCGCTGGTGGGTGATCTTCGTTTGACGGATGTCGAGGACGACGATGTGGCTGAGGTCACGGTGAGTCGTGCTTTGATCAATCGCTACAAGCAGAATCTGCGAGCCTATTGTGAGAGCTTTCGCGAGTATTGCGCGCGTCGCGGCATCAGTTACCTTTTCTCCAGCACACAAGTTCCGTTTGATCAGATCATCTTATCATACTTCCGCCAGCGAGGGCTGCTGGCATGACGTTTCTCAGTTGGCAAACGCTCGCGTGGGCGGCGGGTCTGTCGATTCCACCGCTCGTCGCGCTGTACTTCCTCAAGCTCAAACGCGTGGTGCGCGTCGTGCCGTCGACGCTTCTTTGGAAAAAGTCGATCGAAGACTTGCACGTCAATTCGCCTTTTCAGCGGTTGAGGAGCAGCCTGCTGTTGCTGTTGCAACTTCTGATTCTGATGTTGGCGGCGCTGGCCCTCGGCAAGCCCATGCTCGAGCTCGCGCAGAGAAACGAAGAAACGGTAATCCTCCTTATCGACCAATCCGCGTCGATGAGCGTTGTTGAAGCGGATGGCCGAACGCGGTTGGATCATGCGAAGGAACAAGCAAAGCGTTGTATTGACAACATGGGCGATAGTTCGCGGGCGATGGTCATTACCTATTGCGACCGGGCGAGCGTGACTTCGTCCTTTGATGCCGACAAGCAAGCCCTGAAACGCAAAATCGACGCCATCGAGCAGACCCAGAGCACGACCTCCCTCAACGAGGCGATCACGCTGGCTGAGGCTTACGCGCAGAACATCGTCATTGGCCAGGACGTCGGCACGAAGGACGTTGGTCCGGAGAAACCGGCCGCTCCCGCATCGGTGTTTCTCTTCACAGATGGGCGTGTTGAGGACGCGAGCCAACTGGTTGTGCAGAAGTTCGACGCAGACAAGATTAAGGTGACGATCGCCGGCACGCGTGCAGACAACGTCGGCATCCTCGCCATGGACGCGCGGCGAAACTATGAGCGGCCTGAATTGCTCGAAGTCGCGACGACCATACAGAACTTCGGGGCTGCTCCGATTTCATTCGACGCCACGCTTTATGTGGACGGCAAGAACCTCGACATTCGTTCCGTGGAATTAGCAGCCGGCGCTGCCGCGATCCCGGAGAATTCGGCGTCGAGCCAGCCTCCCGCGGGAAGTCTCGCGGTCGCTGCCTTCGACCCGGTGGAATTTGCCGGCGGTGGATTGGTGGAGGTCGTACTTAATGTAGATGACGCGCTCAAAGCGGACGACAAAGCGTGGGCTATCGTCGATGAACCGCGTCATGTCAAAGTTCTACTGGTCACTTCGGGCAACCCCTTTCTCGAAAATGTTTTGGAGACCTTACCGCTCGAACTCACGCAAATGTCCGGTTCCGAATACGAAAGCGCCGAGGACACTCGCTTGATTGACGGTGAACGAAGCGCCTTCGACGTGGTGATCCTCGATCGTCACTCAACGTCGCGTCTACCGCAGGGGAACTACCTCTTTTGGGGCTCAGTTCCCAAGATCTCGGGCGTATCGACGGGCCGTAGCATCGACGACGAAGTGATCTTCAATTGGGATGACACGCATCCGGTCCTGCGTCACGTGGCCGCCGAAGCGATATTTGTGAACCAGTGGCTGGAGTTGAAACTTCCACCCGAAGCCGTTTCGGTCATCGACGGTCAGACATCGCCGGTGATTGCCTATCTCACGCGCGACGCGAGCCAATTTCTGATTTCCGCTTTCAGCCTGATCATCGAGGGCGAAGACGGCGGGCAATACGTCAACACGTCGTGGGTGACGACCGTGGACTTTGTGGTTTTCATGCAGAACGCCGTGCAGTTCCTAGCATCGAACATATCGACGGTGAGCAAGAAGAGCATCATGCCGGGTCAGCCGGTGACGCTGCCGGTTCCGCAAAGGACGGATGAAATCGTAGTCGATCGACCCGATGGCTCATCGGATCGCGTCCCTACGGCCGGCTATCAGAACGTTCACTATGCACGCACGCGCAGCGTCGGCGCCTATCACATAGAACCCGGCGTGGAGGGGAACGATGTTTTCGCGGTAAACCTATTCAATGCCAATGAGAGCTTCGTGGCTCCTGCTTCGACGGTGAAACTCGGCGGGGCGCAGGTGCAGGCATCCGCCGGCGATATCACGGTCAATCAACCTGCCTGGCCGCATTTTCTTCTGGCGTTGCTGGTTATCCTCATTCTCGAATGGGTCGTTTATAACAAACGCGTGTTTGTCTAGCCGTTGGTTGAGAATGTGGGACCAGCCTGTAATTGGTCATGAGACTGGTTGAAAACCAGTCCCACATGGTTAGCATCGACGCATGATTGATTTTCAGCCAAGGCTCGAAGAGGTCGTCGCGGCAGCCCGTCATGCGAACGCTATTCCCATTTATGCGACCCTGCTCAGCGATCAGTTGACGCCAGTCAGCGCGTATGCACGGCTCGCGGCATCAGCTGATTACGCTTTTCTTCTGGAAAGCGTGATCGGAGGCGAAAAGATCGCGCGGTACTCGTTCCTTGGCACAAACCCGATTGCTGTGGTTGAGTCCAAGGACCAGCGAACGGTGGTCACGCGCGGCTCCCAGAAGGAGAAATTCGATCGCGTCGATCCCTTGGCCAAGCTCCGCGATGTGCTCGCGGGTTATAAGGCGGTGCATCCGCCGACACTTCCGCGTTTTCTCGGCGGAGCTGTTGGTTACGCGGGTTATGATGTCGTTCGACACTACGAACCGCTCGGCGGTGCGCCGCGCGATGATCGCGACCTGCCCGATCTGCAGTTCGGCATTTATGATCAGATGGTTGTGTTCGATCACGTGCGCAAGACGGTCAGCGTGGTCGCCCACGCGCACATTCGCGATGGAGTCAGCGTCGAAGCTGCTTATGGCGACGCGTGCAAGCGAATCGGTCGCGTCATTGAGGAACTCGGTGACGTTCGAAATGGGGCGTTGCGCCCGTTGTCCACCGGTCGGCAGACGCCAATCGAATTCCAAACCACGCTCACGGAGCCGCAGTTCGATCAGGCCATTACTCAGTGCAAGCAGTACATTCGCGCGGGCGATATCTTCCAGGTTGTGCTCTCGCAGCGACTCTCGACGATTTCGTCGGCCTCTCCTTTCGACATCTATCGTGCGTTGCGCGTGATCAACCCGTCGCCGTTCATGTTCTACCTGCAATCGCCGGCGGTCACGCTGGTGGGCAGCTCACCGGAAATGCTCTGCCGAATCGAGGGTCGAACTGTTTCCACGCGTCCGCTGGCGGGCACGCGTCCGCGAGGCAAGACCGAAGCCGAGGACTTGGGTTTAGAAGCGGAGTTGCTCGCTGACCCCAAGGAGCGAGCTGAGCACATCATGCTCGTCGATCTTGGCCGCAACGATCTCGCGCGAGTCTGTGAGCCGGGTAGCGTGGTGGTTGACGACCTGATGTCCGTCGAGCGTTACAGCCACGTCATGCACATTTGCAGCAATGTCTCCGGGCAACTCGGCGAGGGTAAGACAGCCTTCGATGCCCTGCGCAGCGTCATTCCTGTGGGTACGGTTAGCGGTGCGCCGAAAGTGCGGGCGATGAAGATCATCGATGAACTGGAGCCGGTTCGCCGTGGGCCGTATGCCGGCGCGGTCGGTTACATCGACTTCGGCGGCAACATGGATACGTGCATCGCACTCCGCACGCTGGTGATTACTCCATCCAACCAGGGCAAGCATCGTGTCGACGCACAAGTCGGTGCGGGCATTGTGGCCGATTCCGAGTCGTCGCGCGAATACAAGGAAACATTGAACAAGGCCCAGGCCATGTTAAGCGCATTGCAACTCGCACACAGTTGGTCCCGGTCGTAATCCGTCGTCGCCTGTTCGAATTCGCCTGAACAGTGCGGCTTCACGTTAGATCCCTCATTTCTGAAATTCCTAATTCACCTCTACTGATTCATTAGCTGCCGCAGACTATAATCAATGGGTCGATAGAGAGCGCGTCTATGTCCATTCATGCCATGTCCGCCACCCAGAGCAGCCTGTTGAGTCGCGTTCGCGATCTGCAGGACGCCGACAGTTGGCTGCGCTTCGATAAGCTCTATCGCCCCATGCTTACGGAATACGCCCGGCAAAGAGGACTGCGACAAGAGGCATCGGAGGATATTGCCCAACAATGTCTGGCTGCGATCGTTAACGCGATTCCCCGATTTCGTCGGCAGAAGAGTTTCCGTGCGTGGCTTCGAAAAATGGTTCACCACAAAGTCAGCGACCACTTAACCCGAGAGAAACGTCACCTGCAGGGCGCGTCCGATGCGATCGAGCAATCCGCGGTCAACGAGTCGGCGCCGGTGCAGTTATGGCAACAGCGGTGGAACGAGGCGCATATCCAATACATACTCGATGAGCTGCGTGGGGAGGTGGCTGAGCATACGCTGCGCGCCTTTGAGATGTATGTGATCCATGAATATCCGGTGGAAGAGATCGAGCGAATTCTGGGGATGACAGCCAATCAGATTTATGTCGCCAAGAGTCGTGTGCTGCATCACCTGCGCAATGGTCGGTTCGCCGACATGCTTGAGTCGTTGTACGAGGTGGACCCATGAACACGGATTGTCCGAAGTCCGATTGGCTGGAGAATTTTGAGAGCGGACGATTGTCCGACGGCACTTCCCAACCCATCGAGCGTCACGTCAGTCAGTGTCATCATTGCAGCGAAAGAATGCGGCGCATCCGGCAATCCAATGTCGACGCACGTTACGCCCGCGATCTGTTTCGAAAAGTGGGCAGTACGCGCATACTCGCTTTTTCAGGGGACTCGGGCGGTTCGAATGAGGCAGGGCGGCGGATGCCGACGTCGGTGGTGCTCACGCGATCGGTCTCAGACGGCGGCACAATTTCCACCGGCACTTCCATGTCCCACTCAGCGTGGCCAATTTCAGACTATGAACGAATCCAGCTTTGCGGCGAGGGAGCGTATGGCTCGGTGTGGGCAGTGCGAGATCGCGTGGGCGTGTATCGAGCGCTGAAACTCATCGACCTCGAGCGCATTGGCCGGGCGAGTGCGTCGCAACGCGAGCGAAGCGCGCTGGAGACATATTGCCGCACGGTTCATCGGCATCCGTATCTTGTAACGGTCTATCACATTGGCATGGTAGATCATCTGCTCTACTACACGATGGAACTGGCAGACGACTGCAACAGCATCGGAATGGTCCGCGACAAATTCCCGCCGAACTATAGGCCCCTGATGCTGGAGACGCTCGTGCGGCGAGGTCGTTTGCAGATTGACGTAGCCATGGAGCTCGCGCGACGACTCCTGCGCGGATTGTCGAAGCTCCACAATCTCGATCTGGTGCATCGCGATGTGAAACCGTCCAACGTCATTTTCGTGAACCGACAGCCGAAGCTCGCGGACATCGGGATGGTTTCCACCGAGACCGAAGCGGGCATCAAGATCGGCACGCCGGAGTATATGCCGCCCGACAAAGTCATGAACAAGACGGCCGATACCTATGCGTTCGGTAAGGTCCTGCACCAGATGATTGCGGGCCGCAACGCGTCGACGTTTCCTTCGTTGCCGCCCGACCGCATGCACGGCAGTCAGCGATGGGACATGGCCCGGCTAAATGAGTTGATCGTGCGGGCGTGTTCACCCAAAGCGGAAGACCGCTACGCCAACGCGGGCCTGATGCTTGAGGACCTCGATGCCTGCGCAGATTTGCAGATCGATTCGCTGATGGAGCCTGTGCCCGATGATGAGTTCACCGCGTTGCCGTCGACTCGCCGAGCGTTTGTGAGCGCCGCCATCGAGGCCTCGTCCAAGAGCGAAGGAACGGATGACGAAAGAACCGTGCGGCGATCTGAGGCTGCGGAAGTGGCGATTGCCTTTGCCCGTGCAGTTCCATGGATTCTCGGATTCGTTACGCTGATGCTCGCCATGTTCTATGGAATGCGCATCTTAGGATTCTAATCGACGAGTCGTTTCACATCGCGTCCGTTAGTCAGTTGAATCGTCTTTTGAGCAATTCGACGGACAGACTCCTGATCGTGGCTGACGAAGATCGCGATGATTCCGCGTTCATCGATGATTTGGCGCAAATCGTCCATGACACGCTGTTTGAGCGATTCATGCTGTGCGTTCACCGGCTCATCCATTAGCAGAATCTTGGGCCCCCGAAGCAGTGCGCGACCGAGAGCCACGCGCTGGCACTGGCCGCCACTGAGCGTTTCCGGAAGTCGATCAATCAGAGGCTCCAGTTCGAGCACAGAGAGGATTCGCGAGAAATCATCCTGCTGGCCACTCGAATGGCGCGCACCATATCGCAAATTGCGCAACACCGTCATGTGTGGAAACAAAAGGTCATCCTGTGGAACAAACCCAACACTGCGATGCTCCGGCGGAACGTTGATTCCACCAGTGGTGTCAATCAGGCGTTGGTCGCTTAGCGATACTTGAGCAACCTGCGGTTGGAGGAACCCGGCGAGAATGTTGAGAATGGTGGTCTTGCCCGCACCGGATGGTCCAACCAATGCGGTGACACCGGGCGGCGCCGTGAGATCTACATCAAGCTCGAACCCGCTGGTGAATCGATGATGCAACCTCGCTTGCAGCATGGTCATGAGGCCTTGGTTGCCGCTGAGGGCGCGTTCTTGCGCATGAGCTTTTCGCTAACGATGAGCGCGCCCCACGCGACGATTACCGAAATGACGACGAGTCGCCACGCGCGCGAAACCGTGTCGGGCGATTCAAGCGAACCATAGACAGCCAGCGGTACCGTCCGCGTTTGGCCCGCGATGCTGCCAGCGATCATGATCGTCGCGCCGAATTCCCCCCACCCGCGCGCGAAGGCAAGCGCAATTCCGGAGATGATGGCAGGGCGCGCTAGCGGAATGCTGATGGAAAAGAACGCTCGCAACTTTCCCGCGCCCAACGTACGGGCCATCGTTTCTAATCGCGGATCGACCGACGCGAAGCCAAGTCGAACGCTGCGGAGCAACAACGGAAACCCAACCACGCCGGCAGCAATGGTCGCTGCCCACCAAGTGAAGGCGATCCGTACATCGAACCATGATTCGAGGATTTGCCCGATCGGGCCGCGGCGACCGAACAGGACTAGCAACAGATATCCCACGACGACGGGCGGCAGGACGAGCGGAAGCATCAGCAGAGTCTCGACGACTATCTTGCCACGAAATTCTCGCCGCGCGAGCAACCAGCCAAGCGCGATCGCCGGCGGCAACGAGAAGGCCACAGCCACCAACGACACTTTCAGGCTGATGCCCAGTGCAACCAGCTCGTCCTCACGAAGCATCAGGCGGTCTCGCTCGTATTACTCAATGATCGTGAATCCAGCAGCCTTGAACACATCTTTGGCGGATTGCGATTTGAGGTGTTCGAAGAACGCGGCTGCGTCATTGTTTGGCTCTGCGTGCTTAAGTAACGCCATCGGATAACGAATCGGTTCGTGCAGCGATTCTTCAATCTGGCACGCAACTTCAACCGTCTTTGAAACTCGGGCGTCCGTGGCGTAGACGATTCCAGCTTCGACTTCGGCCCGGTCCACATAAGTCAGCGTCACTCGGACATCACTGCCTCGGACGATTTTTCCGCTGTCGATAAGCGTCTGAAAAATGTCGAGTTTCTTGAGCGCCTGCTCGGCATACTTGCCGGCTGGGACGCCCTCGCCGGCCAATGCGAGCTTCTTCACTTCAGGTTTGATCAGGTCTCGCGGCTCAATGATAGTGATCTCGCTGTCCTTAGGTTTCACGATGACCAGTCGATTGCCGAGAATCATCTTCTCCGAGGTGACGAGATTTGCCTGAGTGACTTTCTGCATCCATTCCTTGCTGGCAGATATGAACAGCTCTGCTGGGGCGCCTTCGATGATCTGCGTGGCCAGCTGATTGGAACCGGCCATCGAAAGCTGAATTTTGATTCCACTTTCTTTTTCGTATTGCGTGGCGATAGTCTCCATCGGCTCCTTAAGACTGGCGGCTGCGAAGACGGTGACGACTTTGCTCATGGCAGCCGGTTTTTTCTTGGCGGGTGCTTCTTCTGCAAGGCTCGGAGCGATTCCCTGCACAAGCATTGCAAACAGCATTAGGGAGCTTAAGCAGGCCTTTTGCACTTGTTCGCCTCCGAGGTGACCAGTTTTCAACTAGCCTTAACCAGAGTTCTCATTTCCCTTCCGCCCACGTTCGCCCCGTGCCCACATCGACGCCGATCGGAACGCGCAGCGACATGGCGTTTTGCATCTTGTCGCGGATCATAGCTGCTTCAGCTTCGACCGACTTCTTGGCCACCTCGAATACCAATTCGTCATGCACCTGAATCAGCAATCGCGCAGAATAGCGGCCCGTCTTCAACTCGCGGTGAATATCCACCATGGCTTTCTTGATCAGATCAGCGGCTGAGCCTTGCACGACTGTGTTCACCGCGATGCGCTCGCCGAAGAGCATTTGCGCGCGATTGCTCGATTGTAGTTCCGCGATGGGTCGCCGACGGCCCAGAATCGTTTCCGCATAACCCGTTCGCTTCGCCTCGGAGATGCAACGATCGATGAACGCACGAATGCCAGGATACCGCTGGAAATATCGCTCGATAAACTGCTTGGCTTCCGTCTGTGAGATATCCAAGGCACGCGAAAGTCCAAAGGCTGATTGACCGTAAATGATTCCAAAATTGACGGCCTTGGCGGCGGATCGCTGGGCGGATGTCACTTCGTCCGGACTCACGCCATTCACTTCAGCCGCAACAGCGCGGTGAATGTCCAACCCGGCGTTGAATGCGGCAATCAGGTTTTCGTCCTCGCAGAAATGCGCGAGCAAGCGCAATTCAATTTGAGAATAGTCTGCAGTCAGCAGGACGTCGTCCTTGGACTGAGCCACGAACGCCTCGCGAATCTGCTTGCCGGTTGATGTACGGATCGGAATGTTCTGAAGATTCGGATCGCTCGACGACAGTCGTCCGGTGATCGCGCCGGACTGCTTGAAGTTGGCGTGTATTCGACCGGTGCGCCGGCAGATCATCGTCGGCAGCGTGTCGACATACGTGCCCTTTAGCTTGGCTAATTCGCGATACTCCAGCACGAGTCGCGGGATCGGGTTCTCGCTAGTTTCAGCTAATTCCTCCAAAGTTTCCGCGTCGGTGCTGCGACCCGTTTTCGTTTTTCGCACCACTTGTAAGCCTTGTTCATCGAACAGCACCGTAGCGAGTTGCTTGGTTGAATCAATGTTGAACGTGTGTCCCGCCGCCTTGTGAACTTCTTTAGAAAGCTCCATCATGCGGTCAGCCATCTGCCCGGAGAGTTTTTTTAGCAGGTCCGTGTCTATGGCGATGCCGTTGTTCTCCATGTCGGTGAGAACTTCGACCAGCGGCATCTCGACTTCGTTGAACAGCGGTTCGAAGTGGCTGCCGCGAATGCGCGGCTCGAAGACTTCGTACACTTGCCACGTGTAGTCTGCGTCTTCGGCGGCGTACTCGCACACGCGCTGCGTATCGATCTGATCCATGGTGAGCTGGTCCTTGCCTTTGCCGATCAGGTCGGTAATGGGAATCATGTCGTGGCCGGTCAGCGACTTCGCCAGCGAGTCGATCGAGTGAGAGTTGCGCATCGGGTCGAGCAGCGAACTGGCGATCATCGTGTCGAACGAAACGCCCGCGACATTCATACCAATCTGCTTTAATACCAGCGAATCATATTTGATGTTCTGTCCAATTTTCTGAACAGAGTTGTCTTCCATGATAGGCTTGAGCTTGGCCACGACCTTGTCGAGCGGCAGCACTTTGCCCATGGAAGATCGCAACGGCAGGTAGTACCCGACGTTTGATTCCCACGAAAAAGACATGCCCACGATGTCGGCAGCCACCGGGTTGATGCCGGTCGTTTCGGTATCGAACGCAAATCGCGATTGTTTGGTAAGTTCCTCAACAAAGCGATCGAATTCACCCATCGTGTCAACGAGACGATAGTCTCCGGGCTTAGATTCCCTCTTTTCGTCAATCGCATCGAACAATGTCGCGGACGCTTCACCCACCTTCGGCGACTCTGTACTCGCAGTGGCTGCACCTGTGTACGCACCCGCTGCGCCGCCCAAAGCCAAAAGCTGATCCTTGAGTGACTTGAACCCAAGCTCGTTGAAAATCGGCAAGGCAGCCGCAGGTTGCAGACGTGCCATGTCGCAGTGAGCCAATTCAAACGAAAGCGGCACGTCGCGGCGAAGCGTGACCAGTTCGCGCGTGATGGGTAGTTGCTCTGCAAACTTCTTGAGACTCTCTTTCAGCTTCGGTGTCTGTTCGTCGGCATGGTCCAAGACAGCGTCTGCGCTGCCGTATTGATTGATCAGCTTCGCAGCCGTCTTCGGCCCAACACCGACAACTCCTGGAATGTTGTCCGTTGTGTCGCCAATCAGAATCTGCACTTCCACAGCCTTGTCCGGCGTGAAGCCTTTGGACGCCAGAACACCGGCTGCGTCGATCACTTCATTCTTCACAGGGTCGTACAACCGAACTCGTTCGGTGATCAGTTGGTCAAGGTCTTTGTCGCGACTCACAAGATATAGGTCGACGTCGCCACCATCTAACTGCGACGCGATGGTGGCCATCACGTCGTCGGCTTCAAAACCCGATACGCGGAATATCGGAATCCTTAGTGCTTCGACGATCGTGACGATTCGATCCGCCTGCGAGTGCAACGACTCCGGCGTCTCATCGCGATTGGCTTTGTACTCGGGGTAGAGCTTGGTGCGGAACACCGACTTGTCGCTTACGTCCATCGCCATCGCGAGGTAATCAGGTTTTCGTTGCTTGATGAGGTTGAACAGCATCGAGCAGAAGACGTGCACGGCCTTCGTCGGCTCGCCCGTGGGACTCGTCAGATCGCGAAACGGCGCGAAGAACGCGCGGAAAATCTGGGCGTGACCATCGATGATGTAAAAGCTTTTTGGCATAAGTAATAGAACGCGAAATGATACAAGCAATCGCACCGACGGGCGAGCGTGCGCGAATGGCCGTTCATGCGGCTTGGCCGAAAGAAAGCGGGGCGGATTCATCGAACCCGCCCCGCCTAAAAAGAGGTATAGAGTCAGCCCGATTCGCTACGGGCAACCGCAGGGATTACCACCCGCGAAGGCATTCAGCACAAACAGTATGTCATCGAGATTGATCACGTTGTTCCCACCGCACGGTGCGATGTCACCGTTGAAGCACGAGGCGAAGTTCGCGAATCCCTGCAACACACACAGAATGTCGTCGAGGTTTGCATTGGACGGTCCCATGCAGTTCACGTTGCCGAACGACACCGGGTCGGGTACGCAGAACCCCAATCCCACATGGCACGTCACGCACGTGCATGAATTGTTGTCATCAAAGCTCGCACACTGGCTGTTCATGAAACACGCCACCGTGGAACAATTGTTCAACGGATCGAGCGGACAAGGATCGTTGCAATAGATCAACCCATCGCCGTCGTAGTCACTGTCCGAAACACCGCATCCGCATTCCCCCGGAGTGACCTTGAGGTAATCAGTGGGGCAGAGGTCGCACGCATCGCCCGTTCCGTCACCATCCTGATCCTGCTGACCCGGGTTGAAGGTCGGGCAATTGTCGACTCCGTCGCCGACACCGTCGAGATCGAGATCGGCTACGGCGCAGGTCACCGTGTTGCCTGGCGGAACGCTTGAAGTCGCGATCCACGGCGAATTGGTCGGCGATCCGCTCAGGTGAATGCGACATCCACCTTCGGACGTGGCGCATTGCAACAACCCGCTTTGAGTCGCGTCGAGCGGGCCGCAACTCGAGTCCGCCGGGCCATACGGATCCTCAGTACACCCACATTGCGTCACAAGGAACTCCGGAGTCCACGTGGCCGGGAAACAAAACCCCGTGCCAACGCAATCCGCCTGGTGCTCGAAGCACGGGTCGAGCGGAGTCTCAAACACCAGTGGGCAAACTTCCTGCGGCCGCGCCGGGCAGACCGTGTGCTGCGTGTTTGTGCTCGGATCAAACAGCGAGAACGGGACGACGATTTGTGATGCGGGGTTACCCGGCATCGTTTCCGCAACACCAGGAACGAATTGTCCGTTGGAAGGCGCGATCAATCCCAACCCTGGGAACGCTTGGTGAACCCACTGCGCGCCAAACGATTGAAACTGCACCGGCGGCAATCCGAAGAACCCGGTGTCAAGAACACGAATGTCATGTGGATTGTTGGCGCGCATGAAAGTGAACACCGGCTGCACGAGCAGCTGTGTATCGAACACGCCGCCGTTGGGATGCGTCTTCGTCACGTTCATTGATCCTTCCGGCGCAGTGGTCGTCGTGGTTATGCCTACGTACCACGGCTCAAAGAACGTGCCTCCGTTGTATGACACGGTGATCGGATTGACGGAGACGAGATTCAACGCCACCAATTCGATCGGCACCGTGGCGTTCGCCGGTGGCGGAACGAAAGGTGAAATCGGATTGGTGCGCCGTCGCACCAGCGTGTTCGCCGTGCCGTACTGGTCACGATCTGTTGGAATTCCGGTGAAGGGATTCACCGTGCCAAAGAACGGATCGGACCCCGGGCCAAAAAACCCCGGCGGCAGCGGCGGATTCGAACCAAATCCGAAGGATGTAAATGTCGGCGGTGCGGTGAAATCATCCGGTGTATACAACGGATCATCCGGCGGCTGAATGGGGCAAAAACACGGACATTCGCCATCGCTGGCTGCGGGTACCGTCTGTCTCTTCAGGCGAGGACGTACCCACTCATGCGCTTCCTTCGGCGTTACGTTTCCGTCGCCGTCTGCATCTGCACCAGCGGGTTTGCCGCCAGCAGCCAATGAACATTCTCTAAATGCGACCGAATAGGCGCCGCCCTTGGTCTGCGAGCCTTTTGAAGTTTCGCTGGCCAGCGATGAGGCCATGATCGTACGTCCGGTACCGCTGATGCCGCCTGCAGTTAACCAGCTTCCAGCGAAGCAAGTGTCGAGCATCACCGTCACGTGGCACGATTTGTCTGGTGTATCGCATAGCTCACCTGAGCAAGCTGGGATCTTGTCCAGCATTAGCTTTAGTTGGTCGCCAGTCAGATCAAATGATCGGAAGTGAACCTTACCGTGGACGTTGTCACTCTTAGAATATCCATGCGTGGATATGAAGATCAGGACACGGTCGACGCAAACGAGGCTCAGGCTGTTTATCCAATTATTGATTCTTGCCGCAGTGACGTTGTTCGTTGGATCACTATCCGCATCGGAATAGGTTGTTGTGTTGTAGCCACGCGCGGCAAAGAAGCCGGGGGTAGCTTCATGATCAGCTCGCATCATCGTTTCGCCCGCATTGTCCGGGCCGATAAGCACCAGTGCATAGTAATTCACCGGGATGTCCCATTCTTCCGCTGGACCCTTACCGGGTGAAGGTCCTCCAGGCGGTGGAGGTGGTGGAGGCGGTGGCGGCGGTGGTGGTCCCGGGGGAGGACCCGGCGGCGGAGGTGGCGGGGGAGGCGGTGGGGGAGGTGGTGGCGGCGGTGGTCCCCCAGGCGGCGATGCCGGAGGCGGCGGAGATCCACCGTTAGGTAATGTTCCCGGCGCGGGCGGATCGGTTGGACAATCCGACAGATACGACAGGAAATCCTCTACTTCGCCGAATCCGAATTGTCCGCTGCCGTCCCACCCAAACGGGCCCCATGGAATCGGATCAATCGGTGTACGATCCAGCACAACGCGAATCCAAACCTGCGTGGGATTGATCGCAATCGTGCCCCACGAGAAGGCCGGGCTCACGATGGTCTGCATCATACCAGGGTTGACATTGATGAATTGGTTCTGGACTGCCCACTCGATCCCCGCCGCGGCGCCGCCCCATGATCCGTTGCGATCAAAGTCTAACACCGCGTTCACGTACCGGGGGGTGAATGGAGCAAAAGCAGACGCCGTTACATCGTAAATCAATCGCGCCTGCGGAGGCGAGAAGTTGGGGTCGTACGCAAGGAACATGCGTTCATCCGAGTCGGCATCCACAAGATTGGGCACGCCGTCGGAATCCGTTGCGTCAATGGCATCGTTCTCGTTGCTGACCAATTTGCCCAGCGTTTCGAGACCGGTGCTTCCCGCGTTGGCGCCTGGCAGTCCGAGCAAGCTGTTGGAGGTGAAATAATTACTGGGAAAATTCCCCGGAACGCCCGCGTATGCGAGGTAGCCCGTGTCCGGTGCGTCTCCGTAATCTCCCGGAAAGAGTGCCATGAAACCCGGCGTGACTGCAGTGGGCCGCGGCACCATCGGATAGATCATGATCAGGTGGTTACCGGGTGTCGTTCCCTGACCGAAAGGTATGCCGTTAATCATCGGCCAGTTCGTAGCGGCATAAACGCGCACGGCACCGTTTACGTCATCAATAAACACGTATAAGACCGGATGCTCGAACTTCTCACAGGGAAAAAGATTCACGAACGCGAACCATTGCGGATTACCACTGATCGTTGCGATGTTGATGTTGATCGGAGTTCCGCCGGTCCAGACCATTTCCACCGTGCCCGCTCCCAGCGGCGTCGGCGTCATTTTCGCCGAGATCTCCTGAAGTGAAGAACTCGGCTTCAGAACTTCGGTGGCCAAGATGCGCAACGCCTCCTCCTGCGTCAGGCCGTACGACGCAGGCGCAATCAATCCAACAAGCAGCAGACACAAGTATCGCATTCGACACCCCAGACATTTTCTCATCGAAGTTCCTCCGTAAAGTGAAATGCTTCGAGGGCCGGAGAGAGACAGCCCACGCGACTGTGTGCAAAAGAATGTTGATAGGGATTGTTTGTTGAAATATGAGAATTGGTGGCGCGCATCAACCGCGTGATCGCCCGGACCACGAGTTCAAATACTCAACCACGAGCAAAACAATGGCAGTGCATCGAAGAGATCGCTTTTTGGTTGTCGACACTTCAGCCTCCGCGACTTGCCCGACCGCATCGCATGAGGCCATCATTAGAAAAGCAAGCGCTTTCATAACGCTGTGGCCGGGATCGGTCAAGCAAAAAGCGATGTCGTATGTTGCGTATTGGTTGTACTAGTACTTGAACGCCAGTGAGGAAGTTGGAGTTGTTACGGTCAGGATTGCCCTGCCGCATGGGATTTGTGTCGAGGCGTCATACGGGTCACTACATCTTATCTAAGTTCCACCCGCACGGTCGCCTGCGAGGCACTGATCACCCTTTCGGCAATCGCACCACGAAAGTCGTTCCCTTCCCGATTTCGCTTTCAAAAGTAAGCGTTCCGCCGTGCTCCTGAATAATGCGCTGTGTTAGCGACAGTCCCAGACCGGTCCCTCCCTGCTTCGTGGAAAAGAATGGCCGAAAGATTCTCTCGCGTGCTTCCGGAGCGATCCCCGCGCCAGTGTCACTCACTGACACCACAATGGCGTCGGTCTTCTCTATGCATTGCATCGTGATCGTCCCGCCCGCCGGCGTCGCCTGCTGCGCGTTGATCAGCAGGTTGAGCAACGCTTGTCGCAGAAGATTCTCATCGGCATCAAAAACCAATCGTGTCGCTGCCGCATCGACCGAAAGTGTCAGACCGTGACTCTGTGCAACCGGTGCAAAGAACTCCGCCAACCGATTCACTGTAGCTACCACGTCGATCGGTTTCTTCGTCAATCGATAGGGATTCATCAATTGCAGGAAATCATCGAAGATTCCTTGCAGTCGCTCGGCTTCGTGTTGAAGCACATTTACGCGCAGCAATGCCCGCCGGCGCACATCCTCACAGACAGTGGCTGGATCATTCAAATCCTCCGCCATCAGCTTGAGGTTGATCATCATCGTCGAAAGGGGATTGCGTAGTTCGTGCGCCAGGCCGCCGGCCAACTCGGTCAGCTCGACAATGCGCCGTGAAAGGTCTGTAGCAGCATCGGTCACAATGTGCTAGATACCACGATCTGTTTAAGAATTGAATAGTCGGATAGCTTGCGAATTCAGAAAGACGAAACGTGAATTTCGAAAGCAAAACGAGGCGATTCACAGTGCAAGTGCGTCAAATCGAAGCGAAAACGCGCTGCGAATTCGCCGCTCAAATAGGAGCATGAAAGTAGTAATTCAATGGCCGGTTGGAACTTCTGCCAATCGTCGAACATGCTTTGCTTGCGGTCCGCGTGCCGAGTCCTCAAGGTCGAACTGCACAGCGTCGCCGTCCTTCAGACTGCGAAAGCCTTCACCTTCAATCGACGAATAGTGGACGAAGATATCCTTTCCTTCTTCGGATCCCTCAATGAACCCAAAGCCCTTCTTCGCGTCGAACCACTTAACGACACCCTGCGGCATGACAAAACTCCTCAGAAGAGAATCCAAGGCGAATGACGCGAACGGCTCAATGCATCAATACGCACGTTCGAGCACGTGAGTGTTGCCAATGATTGGACAGGGGTTCGACGGTTGTCGCTTCTTAGAAACTTTCCGCGCGGCAAAGATTTGCTGATTGGGAAGTCTCAACATCGACGTCCCAAAGTGGCAAAGACTCTGTCGACCGCCGGCTAGGCGGGACAGAGTCCAAACCAACAACATTTCGCGCAATCGTTCCTAAGCCGATTGGCCCGCCGCAGCCGCTGCCTCTTCCAGTGCGGCTGCCTTTCGCGACAACTTGATTCGGCCCTGGTCGTCAATGGCCAACACCTTAACTCTAACGGTGTCCCCGATCTTGACCACGGAGTCCACCGATTTTACGTAGTCTGAATCGAGCTCGCTGATATGACAGAGCCCGTCAGTTCCCGGCGTTACCTCAATGAACGCACCGAAATCCTTAATGCTACTGACCCGACCTGTGTAAATCTTACCGACCTTAACTTCGGCTGTCGATGCTTCAATCATCTCGAGCGCCCGCTCCGCACCGGCGAGGTTGAGGCACGAAACAAGGATCGTTCCGTCCTGCTCGATTTCGACTGTCGCGTGGGTCTCGGCCTCGATCGCCTTGATTCCCTTGCCGCCCGGGCCGATGAGCTTACCGATCTTGTCTGGATTGATCTTGGTTTGCAGGATTCTCGGGGCAAACTCGCTGATGGCCTTGCGCGGTTCCTTGATGGCTTCGAGCATCTTGCGAAGGATATGCAATCTTGCATCGCGGGCCATCGTGAAAATTGGAGCCATCAAGTCCTGCGGGATTCCCCGGCCTTTCAAGTCCAACTGAACAGCAGTGATGCCTCGGCCAGTGCCCGCAACCTTAAAGTCCATCTCGCCGTGGTGATCTTCCTCGCCAAGAATATCAATGATTAGTTCGCGCTTTCCGTTGCTCTCAAACATGCCAACCGAAATGCCGGCAACCGGCTGCTTGATCGGCACGCCTGCGTCCATCAATGCCAGGCAACCTCCGCACACCGAGGCCATTGAGCTCGATCCGTTAGACTCCATGATTTCAGAAACCAAGCGAATGGTGTATGGGAACTTGTCAGGAGTCGGAAGCACAGGTTCAAGTGCCTTCTCGGCCAGATTTCCGTGTCCGATTTCGCGACGACTGGTCGAACCCAATCTCTTGATCTCACCAGTGCAAAGCGGCGGGAAGTTATAGTGCAGCATGAACTTCTTGCTGTACTCCTCGCCAAGACCATCAATGATCTGCTCGTCCTTGCCCGTTCCTAGCGTCACCACACAGAGCGCCTGAGTCTCGCCTCGCTGGAAAAGCGAAGATCCGTGAACACGCGGAAGGTATGAGACCTCGCAGGTGATCGGTCGAATGTCCTTCGCGCCGCGACCATCCGAACGGACATGGTCTTTCAGCATTCGCTCAGCCACGATTTCACCCTCAACGTGGTCAAGCAATTCCTTCACTTTGTTCCACATCTTGGCTGATGCGGGATCGCCTTCTTTGACGTACTCGGCCTTGGCGGACTTGTAGATGTCCGCAACCGCAGCCTGACGTTCGAGCTTGCCGTTGATTCCTTTCGCCGTTCGCAGTTTGGCTGCGTACTTTTCGCGAACCTGGTTTTTCAGGTCATCCATTGCCGGTGGCGGAGTCCATTCCTTCGGCTTGCCTGCTTTGCGCTGCAACTCGGAAATCATGTCGCAGATTTCGACGATCGCACGATGACCGAACTCGATGCCGCCAATGACTATCTCTTCTGACACTTCGCGAGCGCCGACTTCAATCATGTTGACCGACTCGCGGTGGCCCGCCAGCACCATCTCCATCGTGCTGTATTCCATCTGGGCGACCGTGGGATTCAGAACGTATTGCCCGTCGATGTACCCAACGCGGACCGAGCCGCTTGGTCCTTCAAAGGGAATCTGCGAAACACTCAAGGCTGCCGAAGCGCCAATCATCGCCAGAATATCCGGATCATTCTCCTGGTCCGTCACCAGCGCCATTGCCTGAATGAGCACTTCGTCGATGTACCCAGCCGGGAACATCGGGCGCAGCGGCCGATCGATCATGCGCATCGTGAGGATTTCTTTATTGGTGGGACGCGCTTCGCGTTTAAAAAAGCCGCCGGGAAATTTTCCGGCGGCATAGGTCTTTTCACGATAGTCCACGGTGAGCGGAAAGAAATCGACGCCTTCTCTCGGCGGGCCGGTCAACGCAGACACCAGCACCATCGAATCGCCATATCTTACGACAACCGTACCTGCCGCCTGCTTGGCCAAACGACCGGTTTCGATTCGTAACGTCCTACCCCCAATATTCCGCTCAACAACATGCACTTGCGTACTCATGGACATCCTTCATTCAAAAATGCTGACTTTGAAAATACCCGCAGAAATGGGATCGAAGCTGAACATCCCCAAGATGATCATGAAGGCTGAAAGTTGACGCGGGGGCCGGGAAAGTACGCCGAGTTACTTTCGCAGGCCGAGGCTCTCGATGAGCTTCTTGTACCGCTCGTGATCGGTCTTGGTGAGATACTTGAGCAGGCTCGTTCGGCGACTGACCAGCTTGAGCAAACCGCGGCGCGAGGCATGGTCCTTCACATTGGACTTCAGGTGCTCCGTCAGCTCCTGAATGCGGGTCGTCAGGATCGCCACCTGAACCTCGGCGGAGCCCGTGTCCTTCCCGTGAGAACGATGCTTTTCGATGATTTGCGATTTTACTTCGGCTGTGATCGCCATGTCGTGACTGCTTCCCAACTTGTCCGCGTCTGCCTCAGCCGACGCCAACCCCTTTAATGAACGGGGTTTACATTCCAACTACATTACAATCCCACATCTCTATGGTCGGCAATCTAGCGTCAGACTTCACTTCTTGCAAGTAGGGGGCAAGATGTGGCAGAGTGGCACCTGATACGAGCTCTATGGCTCTGTGGGTGTTACTAGTGACTCGTTCGCGATGATCATGACCGTTTCTGATACAGCCGACTGTCCCTCGGCATTCTCAGCTGCGCATCGCACCTCAAACGCAATGTCCACGTCGCTTTCGTCAACCACGAACGTCGCCCGACCGGCTTCCGCGTCAACCACAAGACGTTCGCTCTCCGGCTGAAAAGCAAACATGACGCCATCGGGTGAGCCGGACGTCACGACACACGTAAGAATGACCTCCTCGCCCACCTCCGGCGTTTCATTGGACACCATCAGCTCGACCGCAAATTCCATATTTGCATTGTCGTTTAGGTTGTCGGAACCGGAATTGTCATTGCCATTATCCGAGTTGTCGTTGCCAGCATCGGATTGATTGTCGTTGTTGCTGCTGCCGGCAGGCGGTGCGCCAATGAGCTGGCCGGTGGCCCAATATTGGAGCTCTACACAACCAATAAGTGCAGCCGCGCCGAGAGCTAATCCAACAACTCGAAACTTGTCTGCCCAGCGCATCGCTCTACCTCAAACATTCTACGAATCTGACTTTCAACAACCAATTATGGCTAATCGAGTCCCGCTTCCAATTCGCGGATTCTCGCCCGGAGGTCATCGACCTCCTCTTCAGTATACAGCCTCGGAATGTGTTGCGGGCAATTCGCGTCCCATGCCTCGATATGAAAAACGAAAACTCGCTCCGGTCTGCCGGAATACGAAGCGTCAGCCAACTGCGACAGCAGAGCAGGATCGTTTTCGACAAACTTGGCTGTCCCCCAGATCTTGATTCGCTGCTGATTCTCGTAGTCGATCAGAAACAAGAACGCCTTGTCGTTCTCTGCCAGGTTACCGATCGAAATGTATTGCTTGTTTCCGCCGAAATCGGCGAATGCCAGCGTACGCTCGTCGAGCACCTTCAAGAATCCCTTCGGACCGCCGCGATGTTGAATATACGGCTGACCGTCGGCGGTTGCCGTCGCTAGGAAGAACGAATCTCGTTGCGAAATGAAGTACGCCAGGTCGGGAGTGACTCGATTGCTCCACCCCTTCCCGCTCTCCATTTTCGCGTAAGCGTGACGAGAGCCCAGTCGCTCCTGCACAGCTTTGACTGATGGGGTAAAAGCAACGTCGCTGTTTGGTTTATTCACGTGCATATTCTCGTTCGATGCGCCGCGAAGCGAAAGGGTTACGTCATGGTTCCTTGTCGATTCAGATGTGCCAATCTCCTTTTCGACCAATTCGCTCAACGTTAGGATGCCACGGAAACGGCTGGAGAAACATGATGTCTACGATCAAGACCGGCAAGGTAACCGATCGCCGCAAGCTGCGATTTGAATCCATCAACGATGTGCTGGCTGATGTCGACCGCATCGCGGCCCAATGGTGAACCGCAACGCGGTGAACGGTATCAAGCCCACGACGTGAGTCGTGGGTTTATGAGAAGCAGAAGTCGCAAAGCCCTGCAAGGGCGACACACTGAACGCTTAATGCAGGTTTTGATTGCCATGCCTCATTCTCTCGCAAAACTACATTTTCATTGCATCTTTGGAACCAAAGATCGCCAGCCACTCATCGAAGCGAACATGCGAGATCGGCTTTATGGATACATTGGCGGCATACTCGAAAATAGCCACGGCAGGCTGATTCGAGCGGGAGGCACAGCCGACCATATTCATTTGTTGATCGAACTTTCGCCCGTCGCTTCGGTTGCAGATACAATGCGACTGGTTAAGGCTAATAGTTCAAAATGGATGAATGAATTGGTTCGAAACGGTAGCCGATTCGCATGGCAGACAGGATATGCCGTGTTTACGGTAAGCCAGACGGGCATCGAAGATGTGAATCGTTATATCGAGAACCAGGAAGAGCATCATCAGAAAAAGACCTTTGAAGACGAATACGTCGAGTTCATCAAGAGGCATGGACTATCATACGATCCTCGGTATTTGTGGGAGTAAAGTATCGTCCCGTTGGGACTCACCCTCGTCGAGATTCGGATACCCACGGCTAACGCCGTGGGCTTGATGCCGATCGTCCCTTTGGGACTCTTATCAGATTCGAAAGGAGTCGAAAGAAGTCGTGGCTAAGAAATCGCAACCATCGAAATCAACTTCACGCAGGGGCGGAAACGCCGGCGGAAAACTGGAGGGTCTTGCCCTCGCTATGGTCGACATGGCCAAGAAAAAGAAGGACCCGGCTGTCGCGATTCCGACGCGCGCGTTGTCGAACGTTTCCTATAACGAAACAAAGCGTCACATCGAGATGGGCGACAACAAGCAGTCGCGGAACTTCTTCAACTACGGCCAAGCCAAGCGGTTCATGCAGACGCTGCTGGTCGGAAGCAAATGTAAGGAATTGATCGAACGCGGCAAGACAGCCAGCATTCGTCAGATCTTCTACATGAGTAAACACACCATCAAGGGAACGAATGAGAAGACGTTCGATGATCAGAACGAATCCGATCCAATCATCGAAGACCTCGAAGTTTCCATCGATTCACTGCGCGAGGAACTGCACGTCTTCGCGAGCAATCGCGGTGCGCTGGTGGGGCCAATTACGCTGGTCGATTCTGGGAACACTCTCGATTGTACGGTTATGGGCAGTGCCGGATACGGTGTTCCGAGCATTGTGGAACCGGACGTGATTCAATTCAAAAAATGCAACGCAAAGTTCATTCTGCATGTGGAAAAAGACACTGTCTGGCGCCGATTCTATGAGGATAAGTTCTGGGATGAACATCAATGCATCGTCTCGCACGGCGGAGGTCAACCCGCCCGTGGCATGCGACGATTGCTCCAGCGGATGCACGAAGAGCTGAAGCTTCCTGTATTTGTGCTCATGGATAACGATCCATGGGGGTATTACATCTACTCGGTGCTCAAGCACGGCTCGATCAATCTGGCCTACGAGTCGCGGCGAATGGCGATCCCCGATGCGAAGTACATCGGCGTGTCGAGTTTCGATTACGAGCGCTGCGGCATGAACGACGACGTCAAGATCGAGCTCGACCAGAACGACGTGAAACGCGCGAAGCAAATCCTCGAATACCCGTGGTTCGTCGGCAAGAAGCCGTGGGAAAAGGAAATCAAGAAGATGCTGAGCAACGGCTTCAAGATGGAAGTCGAAGCCATGATCAGTAAGGATCTTGAATACCTGACCGGCGAATACGTGCCGATGAAATTGAAAGACAAGAAGCAGTGGTTGGATTAGAGAATCGTCGATTGGCGATTTCCGATTGTCGATTGAACTCGGTTAATAAGTTCGAGACCATCATGGGGTGAGTTGTCATGGGCATAGTCTTTGGACTCGTACTGGGTTTCATCGGCGCGATTGCGTTGTTTCTGTTTGAGGCGCTTTCGCAGTTGAGTTCATTCTGAGTCAACTTCACACAACGAGCACATACCCTTCGCGGTGAATCGTGCGTAGGAACACCGGATTGGCTGGGTCTTGCTCGATTTTCTTTCTCAGGTTCTTGATGTGCGCATCGACGGTTCGCTCGGTGACAGCCTCGTCGGCTGACCATGCGGCGCGGAGCAGTTCTTCGCGCGTGATGACTTGACCGCGATGCTGAGCGAGCGCGCGGAGCACGCGGAACTCGCGCGAGGAAAGTGCCACGTCCTGCCCGTTTCTAACGGCTGTCATTCGCGCGAAGTCGACTCGCAAGTCCCCCAGTGACAAATCATCAGGCAGCGGCGCATCCTGCGTTCTTCGCAACACAGCTTGGACGCGAGCAAGTAATTCCGCCATCTCGAATGGCTTGCTCATGTAATCATCCGCGCCCAGTTTCAAACCCTGCACGCGGTCGGTGACGCTGGTTCGCGCGGTGAGGATGATGACCGGCAGCTTTGGTCGAACGCGACGGACTTCACGCAGCACGTCGAGCCCGGAGCGTTTCGGCAGCATGAGATCGAGAATGATCAGGTCGAATGAGTGCGCGAGGACGGCATCGATCGCAGCTTCGCCGTCAGGTGCTTTTGTGATCGAGAATCCCTCGACTTCCAGATTCTGTGCAATCAGGAATGCGAGATTGGGTTCGTCTTCAACAATGAGTATCTGACGTGTCATGACTTTGGCACTCGCGGAAACCGAATGAGAAACTGACAACCGCCGCCCGTTGCGTTGGATACCGTAACCTGGCCGCGATGGGCCTCGACCAGCGAGCGAACGAGCGACAAACCAAGACCATGTCCCGGC
Organism: uncultured Phycisphaeraceae bacterium; assembly: GCA_964494205.1. Lineage (GTDB taxonomy): Bacteria > Planctomycetota > Phycisphaerae > UBA1845 > UBA1845 > JBBTCX01. The sequence goes on from CAZBRD010000010.1 coordinate 38,757, forward strand.
GTGTCCATGCGGAGACCATCGGACACGCGATAGAACGGCCGAAAGACACGACGATGCTCGCCGCGCGGAATGCCCGGCCCATGATCTCGAACCGACACCGTCACGCTTTGTGGTTCCGTCGAACAACTAAGCTCGATTGGTGGAGAGTTTGTGTCGCTCGCACCGGCATACTTCACCGCATTCTCCAGCAAGTTACGCATGATGAGCTCGAACGCGATTGAATCGACTTCGGCTGTCGTGTCATTGGTTGCACCATTCGATTGATATGAGACGCGCGACGCATCCAAACCTATGGACTCGCAAAGTCGCGGGAGTCGTTCGCGCAATTGGTCCGCGACATTCATCGGCCGCGGCGCGATCGGAATTGTTCCTTCGCTCAGGCGCGATACGTCGATGAGTCGATCGAGCAGGGCGGTCAGACTTCGCAATTGGCTGTAGAGCATATCAATGAAAGTGGCTTGATTGGCAGGTGTTGCGAGCTTCGGATTTCGCAGCGATTCAACCGCATTCAGCGACACAGCCACCGGTGTCTTTAGCTCGTGACTGATACGACCGACAAAGTCGCGATGCATGCGCGCGAGCCAGCGATCGCGAAGAGCGGCGCGCGTGAGGAGCAATCCCGCGACGATGAACCAAAGCGTGGCGAGCGAAAGCACAAGCACGCTTTGTTTGTTCATAGCCGGTGCCGCAGCGGTCGCTCGACTGGTGATGGTGTCGACGCGAAGAGTAAGCTGCTCGAACAGCGGACCGAACGCGGCGAAGCGCACATCGAGAATAGGACGTGATTCCTGGCCCGCAGCTGAATCGAAAACCGTGTCGCCGACCAGCGTGTGAATCGACCAGCGGAAAACCTGCGGGTCCAGGTTTTCCGCGCGCAGCTTTTCGGCGAAGTGTTGACCGCGCAGATATGGGAGCAAGAAGGATTGTGTCGCGAAGTCAACAGTCTCCCACATGCCGACATACGCGCGCGGAATAACCGGATCAGCCAGATAGACCGGTTCATGAAAAAAGTGAACCACACCGTAGGGCCAATGTTCGCACGATTCATAAAAGCGTTGATCAAGTAATCGCTCGCGGAAGGCCTCGCCGCGAATCATGGAATGGAGGTAACTAAGAACAGCCCCGTGAATCGGTTCGAGCGTTTGGTCTTGAAATGCTTTCACGGTGTCGGACTCATCGAGGGCGTAGTAGCGAATGTCGAAGGATCCGCTTTTCGGCTGGGCGATGAACAAAGCTGCGGGGCGATTGAGTTTCTTGCGTAGGTCTGCCAGTCGATGAAACGAAACAGGGATGGGGTCGTCGAGTTTCAACTGCGAATTGAGTGGCTCGAAGAGTTCGCGGTGGATGGATGCGTTTTGCTCGCGGTAGGCGGCGAGGCAATCGCCGATGAAGCCGTCGACCGCGCGGCGGACTCGGCCATCGCGCTCGTAGACGGCGAGTGAGGTGAGGCGTTGACCGAGGAGCCCCTGTTGGCCGATCAGAACGATTCCCGGCAGCACCATGGCTGTCATGAGAAGCCAGAATCGAGCTGAGGTGAACATAGGGGGATTATAAGCGAAAGGGGGTCGGGTTGCGCAAGGGTTTGGGTATTGGGGCCACCTTGTAAAGTTGTCGTTGGCTGGTTGAAGCGGAGGTTCCAAATGGCTAAAAGTGAAAAAAACTGCTAAGTAGTGTCATGGTGTGGCACAGACGAATTACGAATTACAAATGACGAATTACGAAAACATTTTGAAAACCTAAAGCCTAAAACCAAAACGCCTAAAGCGTTGAGGGGTAGCTTTCCCATGTCGGATTCCGTAATGAGCGGCCTGTGGGTGAATGTGCGGCGGGAATTTTCGACACGGACTTGGTGCGGTGATGATGGTGGGGTGTGCATGTTGTCAGACTCCTGGTTTGGTGCGTGAGAGGTCAACGTAATTCGGACCTGCTCATCGATATGAAAAACAACAGAAGTGATCGCAGAGTTGCATTTGTGTATAGCGCGCGGTGTTTTGGGATGGTTAGCAAGAGTCGAGAGCCACAACCCCGGTTGGGGTTGTTTGGGGTGCGGCTGTTGCCCCAAGGTAGCCGCTGCGCGGCAACCTTGGGCTGGAGGTCGAAACGCCTTTGGCGTTTTCAGGGCTCGCTGGTTTCGTTTCGCTCAAAGGCGCTAGGGCGCGAGGAAGAGGGAAGGGATTCCCCGCGGGGTGCGTGCGAGAAGGGATTCTCGCACGAGCTGTGTGGTTTCCGTTGTAACGCACTGCTCACAGAGCAGTGGCACACACGTAACAACAGGTGGGTGCAGAGCACCCACCCTACAAACACACTGTTTTTTGACTAGCGAAATATTGATCCCTTGCCGTGCAGGGGGCCGGTTGAAAGTTCGGAGAGGCTGCGGTTCAATGAGACCGCCTACAGCGGGCGGAGCGCAGCCCCTACGGAATGTTGTAAAGGAAGAATATGCGATTGTTCACCTATCACAACAAAACGGTTTTGGGCTCTTTGCTTTTCTTGCTGATGTGCGTCATCGGCACGGGGTGTTGTAGGGAGCGTTATCTTGACAGGTACACTCTTTGGGCGGCAGAGATCGTCCTGACACGCGAAAAACCCGAGCAGAGATTTGAGAGCGTCAATTTCAAGCTTGTTCGATTACCTGCGCCCGAATTGCCCGCGATGATACAGCTTGAACCGTATGGCGAAACATACGAAATCCATACAGGATCGCGTTTTGGTGACAGAGGGGGGTTCGTAGCCAAGTCTGTCAGCGATCAAGAGGTTGTCATAGAAGTATCTGGCTGTACCCATGACAGGCGTTATTGATGGCGCGGGCAGCGAGTAAGTGAACTTTCTTGATCATCCGTGTGATCGATCCAGAAGATTGGTCAAGAGCGAGCGATCGACAAATGATATTGAATCATGGGAGTGACCCTAACGAGTATGTAAGATCAATTCGATTGTTCGTGCTTTTTGTGCTGCTGGGTGGAATTGTCTCCACGACAGGTTGCGCGGGGTATCGCCGGTTAAGACAGTTAGAGGGTTCGGAGAAGACTGCCTTCATGGTGTACACGGACAATGATTCTACTAATGATCAAGCTAGAAGAGCTCGGCTATGGATTGATGGAATAGGTCGCGAGGCTTTTCTTGCAGACATGGAAATTTTGGCTGGCTGGGAGGTGGGGTACAAACACGAGGCATTATATTGCATAGGTCTACTTGGCGATCGCCGACACGTCGCCCTGGTTGCCTCCAAGTTGGACGATAACTCGCAGGAGACTCAGAAAGTCGCTGTAGGCGCGCTGTCGAGGCTTACCAGCGAGAACTTTAGCGACGTGAGTTCCGCGAAGACATGGTGGGAAACACACAAACATTCATACCCGCCGATCGAGCAACGTCGATAGCAACGATTGATTGAGGTAGAATACGGGGCGATTCGCTCGAAATCATGACAGCGTGGATGCAGGGCACGCGCCTTGCGTGGCCTCCGTTTGAGCAATTAGGCGGGCGTGGAGTGCATAAGTTTTGAGCTTACATGCATCGTGCCGATTGTTGGACGCACCAAAGTCGAGAGGCATCGTGGTCACTGTATTATTAATGCTTCTACCGCTAGGTGTATGCTGCAATGCGCGGCAAGTATTTCGACTGGAAGGTTCGGAAAAGACAGCATGGATGATGTACAAGGATAATGCAACCTTTGATACATTGAATAATCGTGGGAATGAGTATCTTCAGAGTATCGGTAGAGAGGCGTTTTTGTCCGACATGGTTGTACTTGCCGGAACCAAATACGCTGAAGAGTCAATTTATTGTATAGGACTAATCGGAGATCGACGTCATGTCGCTCTGGTCGCATCCAAGCTGGACAATAATTCGGAGAAAACTCAGAACGTCGCAGTAGCCGCGTTGTCCAGGCTCACTGGCGAGAGTCTTAGCGACGTGAGTTCCGCGAAGACATGGTGGGAAACGCACAAACATTCATATCCGCCGATCGAACAAGGTCGGCAGCGATGATTGTCTGGGATGAAGGGCGGATCCGATCGCTGAAAAAAATAATGGCGTGGGTGCGGAGCACCGACCTTTCAAGGTATTTGACCCAATCGGCTGAGGCACATACCACGAACGCAACCTGTTGTTGAGGTCCAAGGATCGGTCGCCCCGCTGGGGCTTTGGTGTCAATGGATGGCACTGGTACCCACGGCTCCCGCCGTGGGCTGACAGCGTATCGCCGCTACCGCGGCTTGATCGCAATAGCTCGTTCCAGTTTAGTTGTCTGATGCGATGCAGATTTCTTCGGTGATGATCTGTGTTGGGCGAGGATGAAGTCGAGGGTGTGGTTCGTAGGGATGTTGAAGATGTCGGGCATGATGCGTGTATCGTATCGAGGGCAGTGAGGCGGGGAAAGGGGCGTTTTCTCGCGCAAAGACGCAAAGGCGCAAAGTGTGGAGGGAAGGGAGTTCCGGAAGATGACGTGCGAGAAGGGATTCTCGCACGAGCGGTCGTGCGCATCGCTATCGTCAAACAACAGGTGGGTGCAGAGCACCCACCCTACAAATTTTCTTTTTCGCGCAAAGGCGCTAAGCCGCAAAGGGGAGGGAAGGGATTCCTTGCGTGGTGCGTGCGAGAAGGGATTCTCGCACGAGCGGGGGTGGTTGATGCGTGGGATCGGAGAACTCGCACGAGAGGTGGTGCGCACCGCCATCGTTAAACAACAGGTGGGTGCAGAGCACCCACCCTACGACCAGATTGAGGTGAAGCAGAGGCTGCTGTAGGTTAATGAACATATTCTCGCGGCTGAGCGGCAGGGACATAACTGGAGCGTTGCTGAACACCACGGCCAAGCTGGCGCTTGACCGTGTCACCCGAATGCTGCTGTGTCGGTCAGAGGTCAGAACGAATTTACCGGAGAAGCGTTATGAATCTTGAACTCGTGGCGGCGAGTTTTTTGAGTGCGTGGGCTTTGTTTGGAACGTCGGAGGCGGATCTTGAGAAGCTGGCGCAGTCGCCGGCTGGGGTGAAGATTTCGTACGGGACCGATCCGCTGCAGTTTGGGGAGTTGCATTTGCCGAAGGGGGCGGGGCCGCATCCGGTGGTGATCAACATTCACGGTGGTTGCTGGCTGGGTGAATACAACATGGATCACTCGCGGGCGCTGGCGAATGCGTTGGCGAAGGAGGGGATTGCGGTTTGGAATCTCGAGTATCGCCGAGTGGGGAATGCGGGCGGCGGTTGGCCGGGGACGTTTCTGGATGTGGCGGACGGGGCGGACCATCTGCGAAAGATCGCGAAGGAGCACTCGCTGGATTTGTCGCGCGTGGTGGTGATGGGTCATTCGGCTGGCGGACAGCTTGCGCTGTGGACCGGGGCGCGGAAGAAGATTGCCAAGACGAGCGAGTTGTATCGCGAGGATCCGATTTCGGTGTTGGGTGTCATCGCGATGGCACCTGCGCCGCAGCTCGACACGATGCACAAGATGGGCGTTTGCGGGAATGTCGTTGAGAAGCTGATGGGCGGCTCGCCGACGACGCAGGCGGAGCGGTATGCGGCTGTGATGCCGTCGACGTTGGCGCCGATCGGGGTTCCGCAGACGATCATGATTGGTGCGAAAGATGAGACGTGGAAGCCGATCGGCGAGGCGTATGTCGAGAAGGCGCGTGCGGCGGGTGATAAGCAGGTTGATGTCGTTAATGCATCGGAGGCGGGACATTTTGAGTTTGTTGATCCGGGTTCGACGACTTGGGAGTCGGTGTTGAAGGCGTGTCGGGGGCGGTTGGGGTTGAAGTAACCCGCGTTCGTCGCGATGGAAATACCACGGACGACCGCAGTCGATGGGTCTGCGAAGTAGGTTCCTCGGCAAGTCACATACCCTTGTCGGAGGTGAGAACTTCACCTAGAGTCAATGCTCGCCGGGAAAGACCGAGTTACCGTGGGGGAATGTGAATCGGGGGACCGGGCGCTTGCGCTCCCGGCTATGATTGGCCGCTTCCTCGCGGGCGCGGTTCTGAAGGCACCCTTTGCTTGCGCAAAGGGCTCTGATTTTGCCAACGGCGAACCGAACATTTGAGCGATGCCCCTGCGGGGGCAAACCGGAACAAGGTTGTAACTAAAGCAAATTGAGGGATTTATGGCTTCTTCGGGTACAGGTCGGACAAAGGTCATCATCATTGGCGCGGCAGGGCGGGATTTTCACGATTTCAACACGTACTGGCGGAACCGGCCTGAGTTTGAGGTGGTCGCGTTTACGGCTGCTCAGATTCCGGACATCGCGGGGCGGACGTATCCGGCGGAGTTGTGCGGGCCCAACTATCCGAAGGGGATTCCGATCGAGCCGGAGGAGAAGCTGGCTGAGCTGATCAAGAAGCACAACGTCGATCAGGCGGTGATGGCGTACTCCGACCTCGCGCACGAGGACGTGATGCACAAGGCTTCGCTTGTGAACGCGGCTGGGGCGGATTTTCTGACGCTGGGGCATCGGCACACAATGATCAAGTCGAGCAAGCCGGTAATCGCGGTGTGTGCGGTGCGGACGGGGTGCGGCAAGAGTCAGACGTCGCGAGCGGTGACTTCTGTGCTGAAGTCGATGGGGAAGAAGGTGGCGGTGGTGCGACACCCGATGCCGTATGGCGATCTGACGAAGCAGATCTGCATGCGGTTCGCGAAGCTTGATGATCTTGAGTTGCATAACTGCACGATCGAGGAGCGCGAGGAGTTCGAGCCGCACATTCGCGCGGGCAGCGTGGTGTTTGCGGGTGTGGATTATGAACGCATTCTTCGCGAGGCTGAGAAGGAAGCGGACGTTGTGCTGTGGGATGGCGGCAACAACGATATGTCGTTCTTTAAGCCCGATCTGTACATCGTGGTGGCGGACCCGCATCGGCCGGGGCACGAAGTTAGATACTATCCGGGCGAGACGAACTCGCGGTTGGCGGATGTGGTGGTCATCAACAAGGTGGGCACAGCGAAGCCGCAGGATGTGGATATCGTTGAGAAGAACATCAAGTCGGTGAACCCGACGGCGCGGGTGATTCGCGCGAACTCGCCGGTGACGGTGGATAACGCGGAGTCGATCAAGGGCAAGCGCGTGCTGGTGGTCGAGGATGGTCCGACGCTGACGCATGGTGAGATGACGTATGGTGCGGGGCACGTGGCGGCCAAGCAAAATGGGGCTGCGTCAATCGTTGATCCGCGCCCGCACGCGGTGGGGACGATCAAGGATACTTTTGCGAAGTACACGCACGTGAAGGAAGTTTTGCCGGCGATGGGTTACGGCAAGAAGCAGATGAGCGAGCTGGAGGCGACGATTAACGCGGCTCCGTGCGACCTTGTGTTGATCGGGACGCCGATTGATCTGGGGGCGTTGCTCAAGCTGAACAAGCCGGCGCTGCGCGTGCGGTATGAATTGGATGATGCTTCGACGGCGGCGCTGAAGGCTGAGATTCAGAAGGTTGTGAAGTAGATCGTCTAGAGGATCGAATGAAGATGCTCTTTGAGATTCGACACTGCTGAGACTGCAGTGGCACACAGGCCCGCAAGAAGCAGAAGGGTATCGATAGAAATCCCGAGATCGGTGTAATTCAAGAGACCCTCACCCTGCCCCGTCGTGCTTCCGCATTGGGCGCACTCCGTCTAAGAGGGAGAGGGAATAACGGGCGCGGACGTACTAAGAGTTTGATTTGAAATCGACTTGCCAGAGATGAACGACCTTTACCTTAGACTGATGCAGGCGGCGATTGAGGTCACGCGGAAGGGGATTGCGGCGGGGCAATCGCCTTTTGGCACGGTGATCGCGACGAAGGATGGCGAAATCGTTTGTGCGAATCACAATGTGGTTCGGTTGACGACTGACCCGACGGCGCATGCGGAAGTGACTGCCATCCGCGCGGCGGCGAAGAAGCTCAACAACATCGACATGACGGGCCATATTCTGGTCAGCACGTGCGAGCCGTGTCCGATGTGTGCGAGCGCGATTCACTGGGCGCGGTTTGATGCGGTCATTTACGGAGCCACGATCGCCGATGCGGAGCAGGCTGGGTTCAATGAACTGGCGATGCCGATCGATCAGCTTTACAAGCAGGGCGGCAGCGGCGTGAAAATCGTGACCGGTGTCTTGCAGCGAGAGTGTGCGGAATTGTTTCAAGTCTGGAAGCGCGGGCCGAATCCGGCGACGTACTGACCAAGAATTAACCACAAAGGCACGAAGCACCAAGAATTGTAAGTGGTGGCCTTGGTTTGCGCGCTCGCAAGTTGAGGCATTGCCATTTCCAATGGTTGTTCCCGGTCGATTTGGAACGCGCGACCATTCTCATTGAGCGGGGGGAACCAATTATTCCGAATCGTGTCTAAGCATCCAAGAAGTTGGCCGTGGTTACAATAGAATACGTTTAGTCACATGGTGGCCAGGTTGAGAAGGAGTATTCCATGATTCCATCGATAGCGGTTTTCGTGATGTCGGTTGGCGGACCGTTGTTTGCCGAGAATGGCAACGAGTTGAAGGTTTCGAAAGTGGCGCTGTTTTCGAGCGGTGTGGGGTATTTTGATTGCTCGGCGCAGATGAGCGGCATCGCGACGGGTGAGTTGCGGTTTCGAACCGATCAGATGAACGACGTGCTCAAGTCACTGGTGGTGCAGGACCTCGGCGGCGGGACGGTGAGCGTGGTGAGCTATCCGTCGAAGGACCCGATCGAGAAGACGCTCAAGAGCTTCGGCGTGGACATCACCGGCAAGCCGTCGCTTGGGCAGTTGTTCGATCAGCTTCGCGGCGAGCCGGTGCAGATCGCGGGGCCCAAGGCCATGTCGGGCACGATCATCGGCGTGGAACTCGGGAAGCATTTCGTCGAGGGCGACAAGTTCATCGAAGTGGATGTTCTCAATCTGTTGACGGATGGCGGCATTCAACAGCTTCGCATCTCGGACTTGCAAGGAATCAAACTGACCAATGAGAAGGTGGACGGTGAGCTACGAAAGGCGCTCGTCACGCTGGCGTCGAGTCATGATGCGGACAAGAAAAGTCTGGAGTTGCGATTCGACGGGCAGGGAACGCGCGAGGTTCATGCGGCTTATCTGGTTGAGGCGCCGATCTGGAAAACGACTTATCGGTTAGTGCTGACGGACAAGGACAAGGCCACGTTGCAGGGATGGGCGATGGTCGAAAACGCGACGGAAGAGGACTGGAAGGACGTGCGGTTGTCGCTGATCTCCGGTCGGCCGATTTCGTTCACGATGGATTTGTACACGCCGCTGTATGTGCCTAGGCCAAGGGAGCAGTTGGAACTGTATGCGTCGTTGAGAGCGCCGGAGATGGAAGGTGGATTCGTGGCCGACATGGATGCGCCGGCGGCGATTGCCCATTTGGATCAACCTCTAACACTTGGCGTTGACTCACTTGCAGGAAATGAATCGGCGGGTCGACTCCTGCGCAGAGATCAAATGTCGAACGCTGCGCGCGCCAGAGCGCAGGACATTCCTGGTTCTTTCGCCGGTACGCCAGCTTCTCCATACGACATAAAAATTCCTAAAGGCCAGTATGCAGAAGTCATGTCTCGACTGCCATCGGTTGCCGACGCCGACGAGGCTGGCGAGTTGTTCGAGTATCAGATCAAGACGCCGGTTTCGATTCCGCGGCGGCAGTCGGCCATGTTGCCGATCGTGAGCGAGTCGGTCAGCGTGGAGCGGTTGAGCGTGTACAACCAGACGGTTCACTCGAAGCATCCGCTGAACACGCTGAACATGTCGAATGCCACGTCGTTGCACCTGATGCAGGGGCCTGTGACGGTGTTTGATGGGAATCTGTATGCGGGTGACGCGAAGCTGCCGGATTTGAAACCGGCTGAGAAGCGGATGGTGGCGTATGCGCTGGATCTCGGTACGGAAGTAAATACCGAGGCGAAGTCGAAGCCGGATGAGATTGTTTCGATTCGGATCGTGAAGGGTGTGCTTTATCATGCGCATCGCGGCGTGAATGAGACGTCGTACATTGTGAAGAACAAGGATGATGAACAGCGCACGGTGATCGTGGAGCATCCGATTTACAGTGATTGGAAACTGCTGGAGCCGAAGGAGCCGTTTGAGAAGACGTCGAACTTGTGGCGGTTCAAGGTTTCGGTGGCGGGGAAGAAGAGCGAAACGCTGACGGTTAAGACCGAGCGAGTGTATGAGCAATCGGTGGGCGTGCGCGATTGCGCGATGGATCATCTGCAATTCTATATGACGACGGGGGCAATCTCGAAGAAGGCGCGGGAGGCGCTGGAGCGGTATGTCGTGCTCAAGACGGAGTTGGATCGCGTGTCGCGGGAGTTGACGATGGCGCGGCGGGATTTGACGGTGGCGAAGGAGGATCAGGGGCGCGTGCGGCAGAACGTGCAGACGTTCGAGAAGAACAGCGACACGTACGCAAAGCAGGTACAGAAATTCAACGAGTTGGAGACGTTGATCGAGGAGACGACGAAGAAAGTGACGCGGCTCGAGGGAGAGGAAGAGGGTAAGAGACGCGGTATCGAGGATTATGTAGCGGGGTTGGATGTGGAGTAGGTGTCAGGATAGGTAGCACATTGACCATCAAGAGACCCTCACCCTGCCCTCTCCCTAAGAGGGAGAGGGAATGACCTGCTGCAACAAACTACGACACAGGATTAGAACCGGTAGCGGTATTGAACGATGAACAAATCGGGGTCGTCGTCGCCGGGGACGAGATCGTGTACTAGGTCTTCCTCGAAGAAGTGTGCGTATCCGAGGGAGATGGTTGAGTTCGGCGTCATCTGCCACTCGATCCAGATGTCGAGCTCGTGGCCGAACTCGCTGCCGCTGTGGCCTTTGATGTCGCGAAGGATCGGGACGCCGCCGGCGTTGTATTGCGCGTCTTCGACTTCGCTGAGCCAGTAGTTCAAGTAAACGATGGATGACTTGAGTTTGTCCTTGATCGGCCAGAGGTCGAGACCGGTGTAGACGCGGGTGACGTTCTGGTGGCCGACGAAGTCGAGCATGCCGATGCACTGGTGATCGAAGGGGAATAGCTGCGTGAAAGTGCCGACGTTGCCGTCGTAGGGGTCGTCGTCGCCCGATGCCCACTCGAAGCCGGCGCTGAGTCGCGGCTGCATCGTCACTTCGGACCACGTGTAACCGCCGTCGATGTTCCAGTCGTAGGCTTGCACGGTGTCGCTCGCCCACGAGCCCCATTGGCCTGCGAGTTCGGTGTCGTAGTCCCATGGGCCGGTGCGGCCGAAGAAGCGCGCGCCGAGCGTGAAGATGGATTGGTCGCCGATTGCGCCGTTGGGGTTGGTGGTGTCTTCGATGCGATCGACGCCGAAGAGATACATGTCGATGCCGTGGTCTTTGATGCCGCGATAGGTGGAGTAGAGGCCGTAGAGGTCGTAGTCCTCGTTGTAGTGGTCGGAGCCGAGGCGGTGGACGACGACGGGCTTCGCGTAGAACGCGTCGACCTGCCAGTTCTCGTAACGGTATGCGAGCTTGACGGCGTCGAAGCGGCGGCGGTTTGAGACCCAATCGAGGGGGCCGATGAGGCGATACGCGCCGTAGCCGAGTTCCTGTCGACCGACGCGAAGGTTCAGCGGTACGTCCTGGCCGAGGACGCGAAGATCGAAGAAGAGTTGTTGCAGGTCGCCGTGGTTTTCCTGCGTGGGTTGGAAGGGGCCGTCTTGATCTTCGACGTGGTTGAACGCGCCTTGTACGAAGACGCGGAATAGCTGGTCGAACTTGACGTTGGCGTGCAGGAACCAGCGGAAGTTCTCCTGCGAATTTTGCGTTTGGTTGGATTGTCCGAAGTCGGGGTTGGTGCGACTTTCGAATCGCAGGCGGAACTCGCCGCCTAAGTCCATGCTCCATTTGTCGGCGAGGGGGATGTTCTTGAGTTTGCTGCGCGGGTCGTCGAGGCTGGCGATCGGGCTTTCGTCGCTGAAGTCGAAATCGTCTTCGTAACGAATGTGGAGGCAGCGAGTCGCGCAGCCTACGCGGAGATCTTCGGCGAAGGGATCGAAATCTCTTGCATCCTTTTCTTTGTCTGCTGAAGCGGAATCCTGTTCTTTGCTTTCATCTTTGTATTGATCGAGCAGCGAAGGACGCTCAGGCTTCTTTTCTTTCAATAGTGATGCCTGTTGCGTGTCAGATTGTTCGTCCGCCTTGAGGAATCCGCAGACGCAAGAAAACGTAATCACCCAAAGCAATACAACTCGGGGTTGAAATTTTGCTGGGGAACGCATCGAAGTCAGGGTTGAACGGGTGGGTCGAATGGGTCGCCGTTTCCGTTGTCGCCGCCGTCGGTTCCGTTGCTCTCGAAACCGAAGACTGAGTTAAGGATGGTGACGGTCGACTGGGTGAGGAAGAGCGAGAAACCGTTTGAAACGGAGTCCTGCACGCGGCCGCCGCAACTTTGTGCGAAAACGGTGCCCATAGAGGTGATGGCTACGAGTCTCATCAGTTTTGTTGATCGGCGATGAGACTTCATGGCATTGCTCATTCAAGTGACCTGCGGCTTATTTGGTGCGACGCTTGTTTTTTAATACTATCGAACAATTAGTAGGCCGGCTTGTATGCGGCTTACCCTAGCGTTGGCGAGAATAACATCGATTGGCGTGATCGCAAGTCAACTAATCGATTGATTTGCGCCGCGTGACGCGGACGGCTTTTGACATGGATGTGAGTATGCAAGTGGCGAAGAAATTCTCGGCGATGGTTTTGATTGTGGCTGCATGGTGTGCAGGTTGCGCGCCGGGAGGCGGTGGAAATAGCAATCCGTATGCGGGGCAGCTTGTATTCTCCGGCCTTCGCTCGGCGCTGATGTCGGTGTCGGGAATTTCGGCGGACGAGATTTATGCAGTGGGTGGCGATCTGGGTGAAGGCGATGGGCCGAATTTTCTCGCGTTTAATGGAACTAGCTGGCGGCGCATTTCGACGGGAATCGCGTCTGGCGATTTGTGGTGGATCAGTGTCGAGCCGATAGACGGTTCGTTTTATCTGGCGGGTGAGCCGGGGTTGGTGGTGCGGTTTGATCCAGAGGCCGTGACCTTTGATAGATTTGAAACGCCGGGGACGGAGACGATTTTCGGCGTGTGGGGGACAGCATCGGATAATCTATGGGCGGTTGGCGGCAATTTGGGTTTTCCGGAAACGGGGGGCGTGCTGTGGCATTTCGATGGTGTTGAGTGGAGTCGGGTTGCGCTGCCGGAGTTGTTCCCGGATGGGATGCCGATTCTGTACAAGGTGTGGGGGAGAAGTGCGAACGACGTTTATGCTGTCGGCGTTTTGTGCACGGTGTTGAAGTTTGACGGTAGTGATTGGAGCGTTGTTCCGTGCGATTCGCAGCGGTCGTTGTTTACGGTTCACGGGAGTGATTCGCTGGTGGCTGCAGCTGGCGGGTTTGTGGATGCGCTGATTGCCGAGGAGGTTGACGGCGAGTTTGTGAACCGTGCACCGGCTATGACACCGCAGATGAACGGCGTTTTTGTGCCACAGAATGGCACGCCCGTGACGGTCGGGAATGAGGCGAGTCTGGCGATTCGCACGGAGAACGGATGGGAATTGCAGGATACACAGCTTGATACGGTGCGGGATTTTCACGCGGTGTGGGTTGATCCGGATGGCGGTGCGTGGGCGGTGGGAGGCAACCTCGGCTCGGCGTTGGATGATGGAATCCTGGCGTATTTCGGGACAAGAACGATACCGGACACGGTGGAGTAGTTGCGAGTTACAAGTTACGGGTGACAAATTACGAATTACTAATTACGAATTACAAAACGTGGGAGAAAAACCTAAAGCCTAAAACCCAAAACCTAAATCCAAGAACCCAAAAACGTAAGATCCATGGCGAAATGCCCTTTGCCTTAACAAACATGCTGAGCTACTGCGTCGGAGATTGAGAATGGCCCACGCTCAATTCGGACCCACATTCGATTCGGGCTCATTCTCAATTGAGGTCTGGGTTTGTCTCGGGTAGCTGAACTGCTGGCGACTCGGGGGATTCGAAGAAGAATGTCACGAGGCCGCCGGTTTCTGCGTAGGTGAAGTACCAACGGTCAGCCCACGCGCCCATCGCATCGGTGCCGAGAATGAGATCGGGTAAGCCGGGGGTGTCAAAGAGGCGGGCGTTGACGGACACGGTGCCCATGTGTGGGTGGTGAATGAGGACTTGGCTGCGATCAGGGTCGAGCATGGATGGCTCGCCGACGAGGTCGCGGCGAAGCAGCGTTGCATTAGTGCCGGTGTCGAGGAGTCCGAGAAGTTCGACATCGTCGCTACCGCTGCTGACGGTGAAGTTCAGGAAGGCTGTGTCGAATCCTCGCGAGCTTTCCGAGCGGAACTCAAAGGGTAGCGTTGTACCACCCGGTGGGACCGTGGCGACGAAGCTAGCGGTCAGTAATGGAAAGTCCATGACGATGACTACGCCGCTCTTGCGGAAGAATTGGATGCCGACGCCGTTGCAGTCACAAACGGAGAGGCCAACGAAGGCGGCGTTTGCCTCCGCGGGGAAACCTCCGATGACGTAGGGGAATGCTTCGGTCAGTGCCGCGCGTTCGCGACCGCCAAAGAGAAGCACGTCGACCTCGCCCACGACCTCCAGGCCAAATCGTTCGCGCAGCATCAACTCGTAGCCACCGCCGGTGTCGATGACCGCGTGACCGGCGTCTTGCCCGTCCACTTCCAAGGGCACGGTGAACAGCGGCCCGGGACGCGTGCCGAGCTGGTTGCCGCAGGCGGAAATTAACGATGCGACTGCGCAAAGCAGACAGGAGATCGAGCTGCGAAACGATGGATGACGGCGTTGGCCATGTGGTTTTCGCAGGCTGGGCAGTTGGTCTTGCATGGCGCACTCATTCTGATAGTTGCCGAAATCCCCCACGGCCAAACTGCTGCTTGACTGTGCCACCCGGTTGTTCAACGTCATTGAAGATCTGGATCGTGCGTTTCTCATAGTTCCGCTGCGGATTCTACGTCCGCTAAGAGTGTCCGAACCACGGTCAATAATGAGCTAATCGGTTCGGTTTTTGCTCAATATTTCCTTCCTAAACCATCAGTTTTCGTTCATTCTGGTTAGTGGACGTAATAGCTCCGGCGTAGCAATAGATCGGCCATTCGAGGATGAAAGGCGTGCAATCCAGTCCGAGATTTGATATAACTTAGCTAGTTTTCCGGTCAATGGGGGAATCACCGGAAGATGGCGGGGATATGACTCGCGTTCATCTAATTGAAAGTCGCCGTTAGGTTCTTACTAGGGGACGCGATTGCACTATCCAATTTGACGGGGAAAAGGAGATGAGGCCGGCATGAAATCGAACTGGTTCCGTTTTTGGGGGGCGCTAGCGGTTTTTGGTGCGTGTGCAGGTGTACAAGCCGGCACCATCGAAGACGAAATCGTGCTGTGTATCGACATTTCGCCCAGCATCAGCATGGCTGAATTGCAATTGGAAATCGCGGGTATGCGCGATTGCCTTAATAACACCACGATCATTCCGCACGACGGCACCGTGGCGGTGGGCATCGTGACGTATGGTCATATCGCATACAACGTGCTCAATCTGACACCGGTTACCCCGACCAATCTTTCGACGATTATCGAGCCTGCGCTTCTCGGTTTGCAGCCGGGAAATGTGGCGCAGACAAACATCACGCAGGGTCTGCAATTTGCGCAGGCGATGTTGACCGGTGTGAACTCGCAGACCAACAGCGATTTCATTCTGCTGGCGGGCGACGGTGCACACAACACCGGTGCGCCGGAGCCGGAAATGACTTGCCCGCAGGTTCGTAACGCGGGAACAACCATTTGTTCGATCGCGATCGACGCGAGTCAATCGGGCGAGAATGACCTCGAAATGTGTGCCGCGCCGCCGGATGGTCAGTTCGGCGTGGCAGAGACGTTCGCGGATTTTGGTCCGGTTTGTCAGGCATGCCTTGCATTCTTTCTCAATGTTGAATGCGTCGGACCCACCGTGTGCAACGATCCGGGAACCTGCACGGGAACGATTGACTGCGATGATATCGCCGATTGTCAGTCGGTGCCCGGTGCGGTGATCGTGCGCGATTGCACGCCGGATGGGCCGTATGCGCGCGGAGTGACGTCGGTCAACGTGATGTGCACCGCCAACAATGAACTGGTCGAAGAGTTGAAGTGCAATGTAACGGTGAACGATTGTGAAGAGCCGACGATTACCTGTCCGTCGAATCGAGAGATTTCCTGCGAAGGCTCCACGTCACCGGCTGTGACGGGATTGCCTCTCGTTTCGGATAACTGCGGCGTTCCTGACTTGGGATATAGCGACCAGGAAGTGTCGGCGGGTTGCGGCGGCACGTTTGTTCTGGAGCGTACTTGGACTGCGATGGACTCGACGGGGAACTCCAGGTCCTGCGTGCAGACGATCACAGCCGTCGACAACACGGGGCCAGGGCTTTCGTGCCCGCAATCCATTACGCTGGTTTGTGGTGATGAAAACGGCGTTCCGGCGGATTCGGTGGACTTCAACGTAGGCGGCGGCGATTTGTGCGATGCATTCGTCGACGTCATGGATAATCGACCGAAAGGATTTTTCCCGCCAACTTGCGGAACGGGAAGTTCACCGACCATCGTTAATTTCGAGGCGATGGATGATTGCGGCAACGAGTCGACTTGTTCGATTGCGGTGTATGTCACCGGCGAAGCCTGCTGCCCTGTTTATGTCGAAGGTAACACCGACCTGACATTGATGCCGGTCGATCTCGATGTGCGGCAGGAGACGAACGGACCAATCACGACCAAGGCTAGTTTCGATATCTGGAACAGCAATGAAGTTCGATTCTCCGGGACCGAACGCTGCATCACGTGCTGGGATCAAACGTTGTTGAGTCAGTACGGAATTCCGAATCACTTCCTCGTTGGAAATCTGCAGACGGATAAAGGCAAGGCGCGAATCAACGGCATTCCGAGTCCGGTGGTGTGCGACGAAGGGCAAACTGAAAGCGTGGCTTCGCCGCTGCTAGGCTTGGCGATCAAGGAATTGGCGTTTGTTTCTGAAGGGGACGTATCGATGCGTTCCGCTTCGGTGTTGACAGGGTTCGGTGCACAGGCTGCGCAGATCAATTATGACCTGCTCAGCGGTGATCCGCCGGGCGCGGGCCTGGGCACGAGGCCGCGCGATAATCCGCCACATGAGCCGAGCGATCGTCCGCTACCGCCTTTTAACTCAACAGCCGGTGAATCATCTATCGCTGACGGTGGCCACGTGGTCCTCGGCGACAAGCCTGCTCAAGACAGAACCTTGTTTGGAATTAACGAAGAACTGGTTGGCGGCATCAGCAAGAAGGGCAGCTTGCTTTATTTCGTGAAAATCGAATTGAAGTGGAATGCCGCAGGCCAATTGATTCAGGACACGTTCGTCAGCCTGCTCAACGACAATGTGCAGGAAGTTCGGGTGAAGATGTACCAGGTGAACGGCGATGCTCCGCTTGATCCGGTCATTGTGGGTGGGCAGCTTGTTGAGCGAGCGCATCCGGGCTGGAACAATTCGGACGTGGAAGTCGAGCTGACGCCCGACGAGAGTACGTACTGGTCGGCTGCGACAGGACTGCCGAAGGGTGTTTCGCCGTTCATCGTGCTCGACTTTGGCAATCCGCCGGGGCGTCCGGATATGGATCCATCCAATCCGGGTGGTCGAGTCCTGCGTGGGTTCCTGGTTGCATGGGCGATCAACGAGGACGACGAGGAGATTCGCTGGAACCACCTCGAAGGTAAGGCATTGGTCATCAATTACGCACAGGGGACGGCTTGGGAATATGAGGCGTGGTCGTTCCAGTGCATTAGCAATACGGAAACGGGGCAGATATGCGACAGTGAGCCGGGTGAGCTGAGCATGGACGGGATTGAGTATGAGGCAGCCCCTGATCGCTTGCTGCTCGACTTCTTCTCCTCTGGATCGAGGGCGTTTTCGCTCGGGGGCGGGAATTCGCCGTGATGTGTGTTCCATCACGGTAAAGCTGGCTGATCGCTCTCGATTAGAGTGTTCGAAAGTACCTAAAGGGAAGCTGCAAAGGCGCTTAGCGACTCGCCCTCAGTGCGTCTGAAACTGATTCGCGGAATGGGGTGTCCTCGAGGGGGTTAAATCCGGGGAACCTGTTGGAACCAATAACCCAGTTGGCTATACTGGGCTGGGGGGAATTGCATCCCTTTCAGTCAGGTTGGGGAAGGTCTATCGTGCTACGGAAACTACGCACCCGGTTGGTGACATCAGTCGCACTGGTTTGTGTATTTATGTATGCGCAGGCTCGCGCGGCGGTCAACCTTGAGTGGAGACCGTTGCAGCAGACCGTCGCCCTTAATGACACCGTAAATATCGGCTTGTACGCGGTTTCCAGCTCCAGCCAAAATCAGTCGGTCGGTGCGATCAGCGTCATTCTCTCGTGGAATCCTGATAAACTGGAGCTAATGGGGCATCTTGATAACGGGCCCTATGCGTGGGAACTCTCATCGTTTCCGAATGACTCCGGTCTCGATGGTTTGAACGAGCCGTTTGTCGGAGCGGAGCCATTCACGCCAGCCAATGACGGGATGGTCCTGTACAGCGCGTTTCGGGCGTTGGAGGGGCAACCGGCGTTTGCCACACCTCAAGGACTGTTGGTTACGACGTTTCAATTCAGGGCTGAGGATACCGGAACGACCATCGTCGAAATGGTGGCTTCTTTTGGTCAATTCTCCGAAACACGGGTGCTGCACGGCACTTTCCCGGGCATCGAGGTAACGGGCACGCTTTCGCCGCCTTCGGTGGTGGTCGTTGGACAGCCGTCCGTGTTGTACGTTGATGGCGAGGCGACTGGTCGAAACGACGGCACAAGTTGGGTAGACGCGTTCACGAGCTTGCAGACCGCGATCGATGTGGCGGGAGCGTCGGCCACGACCGGTGAAATCTGGGTCGCAAAGACGGCGGGCGGTTATCGACCTGCGGCTGCGAGTGGGTCGCGAACGACTTCGTTCGAGCTGGCCAACGGCGTAGCGGTCTATGGTGGGTTCGCGGGAACGGAAACGCTGCGGTCGCAGCGCAATCCCCGAACCAACACTACGATTCTGACGGGCGACCTTAATGGGAACGATGACGCGACCGGATCGAGCCGTGATGACAATAGTTATCACGTGATCGATGGAAGCGGTGTGGATAACACGGCCATTCTGGATGGATTCACGATCGTCGGCGGTAACGCGAACGGTGCGAATTCAAATCAGCAGCGCGGCGGCGGTGTTTATGTGAGCCAGGGTTCGCCGACGGTTCGGCGCTGCACGTTTGTGTCTAATCGCGCGTCGCATGGCGCGGGTGCTTTCGCGATCGGCGGAAGCCCCACGTTCTTGAATTGTTTGTTCTTTGGAAACGTGGCTGGCGGTAACGGCGGCGCGATTGCCGGTGATGCGGGCAGCACGGTTCTCATCGCTAATGGCGTGTTCAGCGGAAATTCGGCCAACGCGGGCGGCGCGATTCATGCGGCCTTCGGCAGTCATGTGACGCTGGTCAATGCGAGCATCAGCGGAAATCATGCCACGACTATTGGCGGCGGCGTGCGGAACGCGTCGAGCAGCCAGACCAGCATCACCAATTCGATCCTGTGGGGTAACATCGACAATAGCGGAAACGGTGCGACTTCGCAGATCGATGTGGCGGGCGGAACGGTGACGGTCAACGAGACGCTGATTCAGGGCGGCTGGACAGGACCAGGTGGCGAGGACATCCAGACGGCTGATCCGCAGTTTGTGGATGCTGATGGTGAAGACGGTGTGGTGGGAACGATTGATGATAATCTGCACTTGCCTGTAGCGTCGCCATGCATTGACGAAGGAAGCAATACAGCCCTTCCATCTGATTCGTCGGACATTGATCACGATGGCGACATCTCTGAACTACTGCCGATCGATGCGGATGGGCACAATCGATTCACGGGTGGTGCGAAGTCAGGCGGTGCGGGCGACAACGCCACGGTCGACCTCGGGGCCTATGAGCTTGGGGCTGACTGCAACGCGAATGGTATTCCGGATGACGTTGAAACCGGTGATGGCAGCGCGCCGGATTGCGACGGCAATGCTGTGCCGGATAGCTGCGATATCGCGGGCGGTGGTGGAACCGATTGCGACAACAACGGCGTGATGGATGCGTGCGAGATCGCGTCGGGCGAGCGCGATGACTGCAACGAAGATCAAATCCCTGATGATTGCACGACGGGTCCGAACGGGCGCGACTGCAACGACAACGATATCTTCGACGTTTGCGAAATCACTGACGGTTCGGTCGCGGATTGCAACGGCAACGAAATCCCTGACAGTTGCGAAATCGCCGACGGCAGTGCGGCTGACTGCAATACCAATGGTATACCCGATGCTTGCGATGGCGGGTGTGGTACGAATGGCGGTGGCGGCGGTGGAGGTCCCGGAGGCGGTGGGCCCATCGGTGGCGGCAATGGAAACGGTAATGAAGAGCCGCAAACGCCGTGCGCGGAACTGGACGACGACAACGACACGGTGAACAACTGCAACGATCAGTGTGCATCGAC
This sequence comes from uncultured Phycisphaeraceae bacterium, assembly GCA_964494205.1. GTDB lineage: Bacteria > Planctomycetota > Phycisphaerae > UBA1845 > UBA1845 > JBBTCX01. Next base: position 59,235 of record CAZBRD010000010.1, read on the forward strand.
GCCGCGCTTTGCGACGGTCGATTCAGATGGTTGCAGCTGCCGTCAACGCGACACCGATGCCGACTTGATCAACGATTGCGATGACGATTGTCCCAGCACCGTCGCGGGCGGCGCTGTTGATGCGAATGGTTGTTCGTGCCAGCAGCGTGACACCGATGACGATTCGATGAATGACTGCGACGACAACTGCCCGGCGAGGGCAAACGCGAATCAAGCTGATGCGGATGATGACGGCGTGGGCGATGCCTGCGATAACTGCCCGGCTACGGCTAACGCAAATCAGGCGGATGCCGATGGAAACGGAACCGGTGATGCGTGCGAAGAGCAAGGTCCTGGTTCAGGTGTTCGCACGTGTGCACAGCTTGATGTGGTGCGAGTTGACAGCGAGGGTGAGACGGCTGAGAGCGGTCAGTCGCTGCAGTTCAATGCTTTCGCACGAATGCGCGATGCGGAGAAGCCGGACGACGACGTGCTGGAGCCGGTGACCGAAACGGCGACGTGGTCGAGTTCGTGCGGCGGATCGATCGAAGATGGAATCTACATCACACCGAGTATGACTGCGGACACCGAATGTACGGTGATGGCAGTCATTTCGAGCGATGAGGGCAGCGAGTGCGTCGGCAGCATGAAGATTACGGTCGAAGCGCAACAGCAGACGCGGCGCGATCCGGCGTGCGGTTCGTTCGGCAATTGTGCGCCGACGGGGCCGTCGATGATCATGACAATGCTGGCGCTGCTTGGGATGCGAGTAGTTAGACGCAGATACTGAGTAAGACCCGTCCTTTGCTTGCGCAAAAGGGGTCGGTTCTGCGCGTGCTCTCGCCCGGACGCTGCTTACCTTCCCCGCCGGAAGGCACGTCGGACGCGAGAGATATCGAGAACGAATCCTGGCACGGCTTCGCTGGGAAAATAATCCTCGTTGATAGCTATCTCTGTGAACGCCCCCTCGTTATGTCGAAATACCTTGATAGCGTTCGTCGAGGGATCGATCAGCCAATACTCATGGACGCCGAGTCGCTCGTAGTCGTCCTTTTTGGTCTTGCTGTCAAATCGCCTTGATCCACGAGAAATCACCTCCACGACAAGATCGGGCGCACCCACCAGTTTGTCTTCCCATCCAATCATGCGTTCTTCTCGGTAGAAGACAACCTCGGGGCGATAGACCAGATCGCCCCCAGCCGGACCTTCGCCTAAATGAACGTCCGTTTCGATGAACGCCTCACCCACCACTTGAGACTCGAGGAACTGCCGAAGCTGGTAATAAATCTCGCCTGCCACATGCTGATGCTTCGGAGCGGGGCTGGAGGTCATGGCGACAACTCCATCAATTAGCTCGTAATTGTGCCCTTCGTCGATGATCGCAAGAAACTCATCGGCGGTCATGCGCGCACCGGTCATGAATTCTTCTTCGACTTGCAACTCGACATCAGATAAGCGTCGGATCATTGTGATGCTCCCAATGCATCAATGATAGCTCGAAGTTGAACGTTAGTCGTCACCAGTAACTTCCGAACTATAGTGTACCTTTTACGATTTTCCGTTCCAAGCCAAGTTTTGGGTGGCGGGTAAAACCCGCCCTACTTTATTGATACAAAACGTGGTCACGGTCGCGGCACTAATCGTCTACATGCAATATCGCCTACATACACTGCCAGAATAGTTGTTACGACCATGACTCTGATTAATTCATGGCGGTTCAACTCGTCGCTTGCGCTCCGGGCTCTGATTTTTCACTCGATTACTTCAAGCGGTCTTTCAATTCAACGAGTTCCTTTTCCAGTTCTTTCACGCGCTTGATCCAATCGGGCAGTTTCTGAATGGCAATCATGCAGCGGCGGGCGTCTTCGAGGGGGATGGCTGGTGCGCCGAGGATTTTTGAGTTCGGCTCGACTGAATTGGAGATGCCGGATTGAGCGCCGGCTTGTACGTTGTCGCCGATCGTGAGATGACCGGCGATGCCCACCTGTCCGGCGAGCGTCACGTGTTTGCCGACGGTGACGGAGCCTGCGATCCCCACGAGGCCAATGAACATGCAGTCGGGGCCGACTTTGGTGCCGTGGCCGATGACGATGACATTTCCAAACTTCGTTCCGTCGCCGATGCGTGTTTCACCAAGCGTCGCGCGATCGATGGCGCAGTTCACGCCAATCTCAACGTCATCACCGATGACCGCGCGACCCACCTGCGGAATTTTGATCCACTTGTCTCCGTGTGGCGCGTAGCCGAGACCGTCCTGACCGATCACCGATCCGGCGTGAATGGTCACGCGATTGCCGAGGCGCGCGTAGTCGTACACGACGACGTTGGGGAACAGCGTGCAGTCATCGCCGATGACCGCTCCGTCACCAACGTATGAACCTGGGTAGAAATTGCAGTTCTTTCCAATCGTGACGTTTGCAGCGACCGTCACGCCGTTGGCGATGTTGGCATTCGCGCCGATCTTTGCTGTCGGGTGGATGGAGGCTGCGGGTGAGATTCCCCACTGCGGATGTTTGCGGTGGCCGTGGATGGCGATGATGGCGATCGTGACGCCCGCGTAGGGGTCTGCGCAGCGAATGGTGGAGATTCGATCAGGTACGGTGATTCCGTCTTTTACGATGACGGCTGAGGCGCGAGTTTCGAGGACGGCGCTGAGGTATTTCGGGTTGGAAAGGAACGTGATTTCGCCGTCGCCCGCGTCTTCCAGCGTGTTGACGGCGCGAATGGTTCGGTCAGGGCCATCGAGCTTGGCGGGAAATCCGTTTCCGGAGATTACCTGACATAATTCACTGAGTCGCAATTCGGGCAAGCTGAACTCCCTCGATCGTTGAGTGGATTGTAAGGAACTGTCTCATAACCCTCAAATCGCGCGAAACTTGCGCGTACATGGAGGCAGGTGGTTCCGCATATCTACAGTAGCCAACGCTTGGCGTGCGGATACGTCTGCTATAAGCTAATCCCCTTCGCCGGTCCAGCGACCGTCGCGGCGCGGGCGACGAGGTCGGTTTTTGCAAACAATCGAAATCGACAATGGTCTGGACCTATGATTGATAAGAGTCTTATCGAGCTGTCTTTTGTCTGACGTAGTACGAATGGTGTAGGTGTCCATCACGAGCCGTGCGGATAGCCGGCAAGTGAACAGGCGGGATATTTGTCCAGCCGTTGCGAATCCACATCAGTCGTTAACGGGATCTTTGCCGTGGAACTAGTGCCGGTCATATTGGTCGCAGTCATTTTTCTGCTGGCTACCATCGTGCTGGCGGTGTATGGCGCGCACATGTATGTGCTGCTTTGGTTGTTCCATCGACGCGTCAGGAAGAAGAAGCTGTTTCATACCAAAGTGCTGGAGACATTTCATGACGGGCACGGCGACGCCGATTGGCCCGTGGTGACGTGTCAGATTCCCATTTACAACGAAGCCGACGTAGCCTCGCGTGTGATTGATGCGGTGGCTGCGATCGATTACCCGCGCGATCGATACGAAGTACAGGTGCTGGACGACAGCACTGATCGCACAACGGATATCGTCGATCGGGCTGCGATGCGCTGGCGCGAAAAAGGCGTCGATGTGAAAGTCATTCGGCGCGTCAATCGCGAAGGGTATAAGGCCGGTGCGCTGGCAGCTGGGGTGGATCAAGCACGCGGTGAGTTCATCGCGGTGTTTGATGCCGATTTCATCGTGCCCGAGGATTTCCTGCGCCGCGCGATTCCGCCGCTTGTCGTTCAACCAGATCTCGCCTGCTATCAGGGTCGATGGGGATACCTCAACCGCGAAGAGTCGTGGTTGACGCGGGCGCAAGCGCTGGGGTTGGATGGCCACTTCGCCATTGAGCAGGGCGCCCGTGCATGGAACGGGCTGATGATGAACTTCAACGGTACGGCCGGTGTCTGGCGAAAGTCCGCGATTGTTGATCCGAAGGTTGGCGGATGGCATGGCGATACGCTGACGGAAGACATGGATTTGTCGTATCGGGCGCAGCTCGCGGGGTGGAAGCTGGATTATTGCATGGACCTCGCGTGCCCGTCGGAATTGCCGGGCAACATGGCGGGTTTGAAGAGTCAGCAGCAGCGGTGGGCGACCGGTTCGATTCAGGTTGCGAGGAAGCTGCTGCCGACGATCTGGCGATCGAGCGTCTCAACCGGTGCGAAGCTCGAAGCCACTTTTCATTTGACGAACCATTGCACGGCGATTTGGATGCTGGTGCTGGCGGTGATCGCCAAGCCGGTGGCGGTGGTGCTGATCGACGGTATACGGTTTCCACTGTGGGCGCAGATCGCGGTAATTATTGTGTTGCTGGCTTCGTTCGCGCCGGCGCTCACGTATGCTTATGCGCGGTATTGTCTCGAAGGGCGCTGGTCGGGCCTTCGTACGTTGCCGTCGATGTTTGTGCTGGGAAGCGGCCTATGTTTAAGCAATTCTCTGGCTGTGTTACGCGGACTGTTCTGCGATGGCGGCGAGTTTGTGCGCACGCCGAAGTCGGGCAGCGTGGCTGATCGGGCGCGGAAGTCGAGCTACAAGGCCGCTCAAAATCATCTGTGGATGCTGGAGATCGCGCTTGGGTTTTACTCGCTCGTTTCCTTCTGGGAGTGTTTCCACACGTCGCATTATCTGCTCAGTTTCTTCATGCTGATCTACGCGTTTGGGTTTGGTGTCACGGGGTGGCTCTCCAGGCCGAAGTCCGCGACGCCGCCGGGCAGCGTGGGGATGCCGGTGCGGGATCTATTTGGCGCGCCAGTGCCGAGCATTGAGCCGGTGAGCGGAAGTTAGATCTAGAAAAGACGAACCACCATGACACAAAGGCACCAAGGCGAGGCTGTCTTGATGAGTACGTGCGTTGTCTTGCGTTTGATGAGAGGCATTAGGCAATAGTCACTTGGCATTAGGTTGGGTTGGCGCGGTGCACTTCCAAAGCCGCTTGACCATAGGCTACTGAGCCAAGAACAAGAAGTCGCCACCAATTAGTTCATTCACGTCTAACGATGACTTCTATCGTGCTACGTTTGGGCAGGTCGGCGGGTAGCTGGAAGATTACGTTTCCTGCAGGATCTCTGGCGGTGTTCTTCACGATCAGGTGATTGATGTACACCCACACTTCGGCGTTGGCGGAGTCGCGGATTTCGAATGCTGGTGAAAAGGTGCGGTGCTCTCGCTGATCGATGGTCATGCGCACTCGGCCTCGGTCGGGGGTTATGGAGTATTGGCCTCGCCCGCGATCGAACGGTCCCCACGATTCTGGTTGGTCAGCAGGTTGATTGAATTGGCCCTGTTCGAGAACAGGAGTTGTCGGCGTTGCGAAGTCGAAGGCGCGGGCCTGTGCGTTCTCTGCTGTAGCTGATGGAGGCAACATGAAGCAGAATTGTGTTGCCCAATGCCATGTGTTTGCAGTTAGCGGCTGAGTAGGAATGAAAACGGTTTGAACGGAATCGGATTCATCGGTGAGCAATCGAAACGCGGAGGATTGTTCCGATGGGCCCGGCAGCCATAGAAATTCAATTTGGTCGTCAGAGTTTTGCATGGCTGCCACCGGCGGTGGGCGATGTTGCGAGCCTTGGGATACAGCCGGCGCATCAAGTAATTCAATCGTCGATGAATCGGGAGGCGTTACGCCGATGGACAAGCCCAACGTCGCGCTCGGCGCGATTCGGGCTGGGGACGTGTCAATCGAAACGAACATTTGTCCGGTCGGATAGACTGTGTAAGTCCACTTGTTGAACGGTTGCGCTTCAGGTGGTAGCTGAGGATGATCGGTGTAACGCCGCTCGCACTGCATGACGATGCGTAACTCGTTCATCTCAACGATCGATTGAGTCGTGGTTAGTTTGTTTCCCCACGGATTTGAAACTGGAGTTGTGGAACCGGCTGATTTGTCGCTTCCTTCTGAATCCGTGAGGACGATCGGAGTTGGGCTAAGCGTTGTTCCCGCCACTCGGTTGTGCAGACGCGTGGGGTCTGAAGCCAGATCGAACCATTCCACGATCTGGCCATTGGCGAACGTGAGTTCGAATCGGCCACCGACGCCGACTTTTGTTCGTTTGCCGACGGTTCGGACGTAGAGGCGGCCGTCGTTCTTTGTGGAATCGCCGAAGATGTCCTGACCGTTGGCGGCGAGAAAAAGATCATCAAAGTACACTTCGGTCGGCGACGTAGCGCCGGATACAGAAAAGAGCATTGCGCGGACGTCATCGAGGGGGATTCGTTCAGCCAATTCAGCGAGATCGATGCGCAGGATGTTTGACCCGCGATCGAGGTGGAACGATGAATGAACTTGCTGCTTGGCGCTGGGTTGGCCGGCACCGATGGTAAGGTCCAGTGAAAGTCCGGGCTGCAAGGTTTCGATGTTGAGCATAAGCAGGTCGAAGCCGCGCCAGTCGCGCTTGAGATACCAATCGGTCGCCTGTTCGTTTGAGAGGGTCAGCGTGTCATCGGGTGAGCCAAATGAGAAAGCGAGGGCTGATGATCCGGGTTGCTTCGCGTCTTTTGGTGCGTTGATCCTGCAAGAAGCGCTGGGCGATACGCTAATGACCTTGGCCAGCTGGATGTGGTTCGGGTCTTCGAAATCGGCGAGAATGGCGAAACGACCGCTTTGCAGCTCTTCGTAGGTTTGCATGAGACGGTCGACGTGAGTGGGGGCGGTTGTCGGTTGCGGTTGTGGTGCACGGCAACCGATGTTCATAACGACAGCGCCCACGGCGAACGTCGCGATCGAAAGGTACGGTTTGGCAAGAAGTGTTTGGCGCAACATGATGTGAATAGCGTAGCAGTCACGCAAATCGCGTCAATTTCAGGGGATTTTGGTTGGTTGGAGCAAGGAACGGTTAAGTGAAGTGATTGACCCCCCTTGGTCCCCCCTTAGTAAGGGGGGGAAGTGCAAGGCATGTAGACGGATATGAGATCGGTGATGGCAGAGGCAGCTCGATTTGAAGTTCTCAATCCGTGGGAAGAGCGTGCGCTCGAGTGGCTCGATCGGCCGCTGGGGCGGTTTCTGGATTATGGTTGCGGTCCGTGCCGTTTCCTGAACATGGTGCAGAATCGCTGTGAAGATTGTCACGGCGTTGATGTCGATGAGGCGCTGATTCAATCTGCTCAGAAAAACCATCCGCATTTCAAGCTTGGCACGCTTCGGCTGGATGGTCGAACGGAATATCCCGACGGTTACTTCGATACGGTCGCTTTGCTGGAAGTCATTGAGCACGTTCCGGATGAGCGGCAGACGCTGGCAGAGATTGCGCGCGTGCTGAAGCCGGGGGGTTCGTTGCTGCTCACGACACCGCATCGCGGACTGTTGACGTTTCTCGACGCTGGCAATTTCAAGTTTGTGTTTCCCGGTTTGCATCGATTTATCCACCGGCGCGTCCTTTCTGCGAGCGAGGAATATGAGGAGCGATTCGGGAGAGTCGGTGGGCGAGAGTTGATCGGCGATATTTCTGTTTCGGCGAATCGCCGCCCGTGGCATCGTCATTACAAGCCGCGGGAGATCGAGCGATTTGCAGAACCTTCGCTGGTGCCGCAGGCGACCGGGGTCTATTTCCCGGCGATGCGGGCGATCGGGACGATGCGGATGATGCTTCGCGTGCTGACGCGCGGGAAAATCCAGGAATTGCCGCGTATAATATTGCGGTGCGAGAAGCGCTTGAGCGAAATGCAATCGAGCGCGGGCGACCAGTTGGTGATGCTATTGACCAAGAGGTGACGCGTGAAGCCGAACATCGATAACAAGGGACGCATCGCAAGGGCGATCACGGGACTCATTTGCATTTGCGCCGGCATCGTGCTTTTTCTCATGAGTATTCCCGCTTCAAACACGGTTCGATGGGTGCTGGTTTTTGTATTGGTTGTCTCGGGAATCTTTCAGCTTTTTGAGGCGCGTAAGGGCTGGTGTGTCGCTCGCGCTTGCGGTTTGAAGACGCCGATGTAGGCGAATTTTGCACATGCGAATTTGTTTCGCGATATTCCTGCTAATTCCACACATCTACTGACAAAGAGCGATAACTCGCGTATTTCCGGGAACAGTTTTTGATTGCTACTATACAGGTAGAAGAACACCGACTCATCGGTGTGGGATTGCCGTCGCGGGCATGGGTTAGATGCTCGCGGTCTCGTGACCGACGGCTTCGATTTGTGGAAGCTGTTGCGACGGTGCCCGATGGGAAGAGGTGACCGTATCTATGGCCAATGCAAAAATAGTTGTCGTCGGACCGGGCGAACTCGGTCTGATTTCTGAGTTATACAACCAGGTCTTCAACCCGGGGCAGGAGGAAGGTTACTTCCGTCGCCGGTTCCAGGGGCGCTACAACATCAGCATGCTGGTGGCGCTGATGGACGAGCAGCCGGTCGGGTTCATCATTGGCTTCGAGTTGATGCCGACGACGTACTACAGCTGGTTGTGCGGCGTGCAGCCCGATGCGCGGCGGCTGGGAATCGCGACACAACTCATCCAGGCACAATGCTCATGGGCGTCTGATCATGATTACCAGATCATGCGGTTCGAGTGCCAGAATCAGCATCGCCCGATGCTTCACGTGGCCATCACCGAAGGATACGATCTGGTCGGCATTCGCTGGGACATAGCGAGTGCGGCCAACGTGGTGATCTTTGAAAAAGAGCTGCATTGATGAATCGCTACGGATAGGCTGCCGCGTTCATTGTGATTAGAGGCAAACGTGCCTGATGCATTCGACGACTCGCTCGAAGTTGTCCCACCATCGATCCTTGCTACGCCTTCCATTGTTCAGGGCACTCCCGACGAACCAATCCACTGGTGGCAGCCTGACTGGCGCGACTCGCTGAAGCACATGGGGTACAGGTGGCTGTACTTCGTGCCGATGCTGGTGCTGCTCATGCTGGTCGTCTCTTCGATTGTGTTTTCTAATCTCCTTGCGTCACTACTAGCAGTTTGGATCAAGTTATTCATCGTGGTGGGTGGGCTGGCGTTTGCACTGGCTGCCAAGGGGATTCGTGCAGCTACGCGTGCGCGGAAGGAACCGTTCTGTATTTACTGCGGCTATAACTTGTCGAATCTGCCCGATGATTACCGCTGTCCCGAATGCGGCCGGGCGTATACTTGGGCGCTGATTGCGGAGTATCGCCGCGATCCGAAGTGGTTCATCGAGCGCTGGAAGGCGCAGCACGAACTGCCGCCGGCGCAGCGAGCGTTCGCGTCGGGGGATGTGAAACGGAAGAAGCGAGCGACGGATGGGACGGAGTAGGCTCTGTTGGGGACGGAAAGAGTACTTTGAACGCCCCGCGACGACGCCTAACGTTTGGTGTGATCAATTGGTATAATGATCGCATTATGGTTTCCGCCGATGATTGCTTACGGATACTGATGCAGCCATGAAACGAACGTCCCTGCCACATATTGATTCGACGCCCGATGTTGCCGGTGGACAGGCGCGTATTGCTGGTACGCGCATCCGTGTGCAAGATGTTGTGCTGTGGACAGAGTTGGGCCGCTCACCGGATGAAATTGTTTCCGGACACCCTCATATTACTCTGTCTGATGTCTACGCAGCATTGACTTATTACCACGATCATCGCGAGGAAATCGACAGCCAGATTAAGAACGACGACGAATTTGTGGAGCATTTTCGCGCGGAGTATCTGAGTCGCAAATCCAATCAGGCTGACGATGCAAGTCCGCTATCACCTTGATGAGCACATTGATCACGCTGTGGCCGAGGGTGTGCGGCGGCGGGGAATTGATGTGACCACTGCAGCAGAAGCCGGGTTGATCGGCGCGCCCGATCTTGCTCACTTGCAATTTGCAGCATCGCAGCAAAGGGTCGTCGTGACACACGATGCTGATTTTCTTCGTCTAGCGAACGATGGTGTGCCGCATCACGGGATTGCCTACCAGCATGTACGACGGTTCACGATTGGAGGAATGATCCTCGCCTTGGCAGCACTGTGGCGAGCGCGCTCCACTGAGGAAATGATCAATCAGGTCGAGTTTCTATGACACCTTACTCAACAAACGCAGCGGGCGTTTGCGTTGGGGGACGTGAAGAGGAAAAGGCGGGCGACGAATGGGACGGAGTGAACACTACGGGCCAAAAGGGTTTTTTAGAATCTCAACAACATAACCTATGAACGCCTCAAGATTGGCATTATTCCGAAAAAGCGATTCCACAAAGCCTATATCCAAGACAACGCCCAAGTCTCGTTGAAGAATGAAACGGAAATCCCTGAATCCATCGCCCCAATCGCAAAAAACTAGTAGCAGAGGGTCGTACGGAGAAAAGTGATCGTTGGGCCAACAAAAACTTTCGCATAACGGTTTGAGCACGCTACGTACGGTTTCCACAGAAAATCCATGGCGCTGCCATAAGTCAGCAGGAAACGCGTTTCGTTCGTTGAGTTGCCTATGAATTGATTGTAGTTGCGGTGCGAGAGAATTGTGAAGTTTGACGTGCGTCCAAGTCTGCAACTTCGCGAGGATGGCTGTACGCTTATTCTCGATAGGCGGTACTTCTGCAAGGGGTAGGGGGTCGTACATGTTGCATTGTGCTTTCATCCGTAGATTTTCCAAAGCGATCAAATAAGCAGAGATTCCGATGCGCAAGGTTACGATTCGTCATTTGAGCGATCTGACAACGACTTGCCACACTCAGGACATACGCCACTGACATTACCGGTCAAATCGTAATTACAATGCGAACAGAAAAGCGAATCAATTGGCGTTCGCCTGTTGCGCCAATAATCGATGCCTAACCCAATGACGTACCATTGCAAGCCGCCCAGAAACAAGAGTACCAAGTAGATACTCTGGCCACGCAAATGCCATGCACCATCAATGTTGAGCAGTAATCCGACTATCATCCCTGCATAATAGTAAGCAGCGACCGCGGGAAGATCGAGAAATGAGAAACAAGGGAATACATGCCCCGGATCATGAGGATTCTTGAAGAAGAGCCAAACTGCACCCAGGCATATCGAATGGCTAACGAGAAGCACTTTTCGAGAGTTACTGACACTGGCCTTTTTCATCGACCCATATTCAACCATTAAGTGTCATGCTGAACAGCGTATTCGACTCCATAACTACGATGCTAACTTGTCTGAGCTATCTTCTTTGCCTCTTCCTCAGCCGCGAGGAAGCGATCGGTGTAGCGCGGGTCGACCTGCTGGCAGACGCGGGTGCAGAGTTCGCCGATGCGCTGGTAGTCGGGGTCGCCTTGGCTGCGGGCGTGGAATTCGCCGGCGAGGATGACGAGGCGGAGCAGGTGTCGCAGCACGAGTCCTTCGTTCTTTTGCATGTCACGGGCGCGGACGAACTTGTAGAAGTCGCCGCCGTGTTCGAACAAGCTGCCTGCTGCCCATTTCGGCAGGACGAGGACCGGTTCGGGTGAGGCGAGACGAGCGTCGAACAACGCTTTGAGCATCATCGCGAGGCCTCGCGGTTCCTGCGGAGCGTCGTCGTCCCACCAGCCGTCGTCCTTGTCGTCCTCTTCCTCATCCGCGCCTTCGATTTTGGCGAGCACGATGCCCATCTGAACGAGCAACGGTTCGAGGACTTGTGTTTGCAGTGGGCCGGGCGGCATGTCTTCGGGGACGCGGACTTGGCGTTCGATGGCTGGTGGCAGCGGCAGCACGGACTCGAGTGCAAGCAGTTTCTCTTCAAAGCTCGCGCGAACGAGCTCGCGCGTGAGGAACCCGCCATATAACGGGTCGACGCTGCGGAATGTTTGAAGCTCTTTGATTCGCTCGCTGAGTGTGATGTGTTCGCCGTCTTCCGAGACGGTCAGGTATTCAAACTTCGCTAGGTTTTGGATCATGAACTTGAGCTGGTCCTGGAACTTCCCAATTCGTTCGGCGTTGGTGAATCGTTTGGAGAGGAATGATCGCACTTCGCGGAGCGTGCCGGTTTTTGTGAGCATGTAGATGAGAAACTGATAAGGGATCATCGAGCCGCTGAAGAGTTTCGCGGGTCCGGCTTTGATGAGCATCTGGAACTGGCCCTCGGCCCAGTATTGTTCGGTGTTGCGGCGGGAGGGTTTCTTGCGTTCCATGTCCTTGCGGGCACGCATGAGGCCGGGGTCTTTGGAGTTGGGGTCGATCTGGTCGTATTTCTTTTTCCACTTGGCGATGCGGGCGTCGTCTTCGTGGGCGATGGCGTAGACGTAACCTTGTTTGTCGAACTGCGGCCTACCGGCGCGACCGAACATTTGATGGGCGGCGGAATTGGGCACGAGCTTTTTTTCGCCGCGTTTGCCTTTGAGCAGCGTGCTGAGGACGACCGCGCGTGCGGGGAGATTGATGCCTGCAGCCAGCGTTTCGGTGCAGATGACAAAGGGGATGAGCTTGCGGAGGAAGAGGCGTTCTACGATTTCCTTATGCTTGGGAAGAATGCCCGCGTGGTGGACGCCTGCTCCGCAGAGGAGCATCTGACGAAGTTTGGGCCCGATGCCTTCGACCATGTCGGCTTGCGCTAGTTCCTTTTCGACCTCTGCTTTGGCGGCGGATTCGATCAGCTTTAGCCCTTTGAGACGCTCAGCCACTTCCCAGCATTCGTCGCGATCGAAGCAGAAGACGAGTGCCGGGGTTCGGTTTTCGGTGTCATTGGTTGACACCATTTCGGGAAGGTGTTCGGTGAGAAGTTTGTCGCCGATCCAGATGAACTCCAGCGGAACGCGGCGTTCGTTGGTTTGGACGAGCTGGAGGTTGCGGTCATGCTGCTCGCGAAGCCAGCCGAGAAACTCGACGGTGTTGCCGACAGTGGCGGAGAGCAGCATGAGTCGCACGTGTTTGGGCAGCAGCACGAGGGAAAGTTCCCACACGATGCCGCGCTCGGGGTCGTTGAAGTTGTGGAACTCGTCCATCACGACGGAGGCTACGTCGTCCATTTGTTCATCGGTGCCGAGCAGGTGGTTGAGCAGAATCTCGGCGACGACGATGCGAACGAGGGCGTCTGGGTTTTCTTTGCGATTGCCGGTGATGAGGCCGATGGAGTCGCGCGGGAAGCCCCACTTTTCGGCTTTGTCCTGGAACTCGCGGAACTTCTGATCGGTGAGGGCGATCAGCGGCGTGGTGTAGTAGCAGCGCTTGCGCGAGTGCAGGGCTTCGAAGAGGGCGGCTTCGGCGATCAGCGTTTTTCCCATGCCTGTTGGTGCGGAGACGAGAATGCCGCCTTCGGACTCGAACCAAGTGAGTAGCGCTTCCTCCTGAAACGGGTAGAGGGCGTAGGGGATGGACTCCAGAAATTTGCCGCATATCTCACCGCGATCCATGCGGGTACGTTACGAAGGTCTTTGGGGAAAAGCGAATGGGGGCGATCGCTCCCAGTTGGAAGGTGCGAGAGCTCGCCACCTTGTGTAGTATTTGAATTAGACGAGCGGTTGAATGAATGTTGATTCAAGATGATTGAACCTTGGGCAAAGTCGCGATTCGCCACGGCCAAGCTGCGGCTTGACCGTGCCACCCGGTGGCAAACGGAAAACAAGCGACTGAAGCACGGGAGTGCGCTGACGTGAAAGCCGAACCGATTCTTGCAAAGTTGAACGAACTGCGGCATGAGGCTGAGGATGACAAGACGGATATGGAGTACCTCGCCCTGCACCATGCCTTTTGCTTCATTTCCTACAAGATGAGTGAGTTTCAGAAGTACCTGAACGAGGTGGCCAAGGACGATTCGGATGATTGATCCGGTTGACTGAAGCAGCAGTCCAATCTTCATTTCACAGTCGATCGGTTGGCGACCGCCCGGCGTCGAATTAACGGCGGAATAAGGCGTTCCATTCCGGAGCAACCTGTCATTTGTGCCAGTGCTCTTTTTCGTTCCCTAATGCAGTTTCGTCGTATATGATGCAGTTAGATGATCATCACGATTGACGGTCCAGCGGGTTCAGGTAAGTCGACGGTCGCACGCATGCTGTCGGCCCGGTTGGGCGTTGCCTATCTGGATACCGGGGCCATGTATCGGGCGATCGCCCATGCGGCTATCCAGCGTGGCGTGGATACCGAGAGTTCCGAAGCACTCTTTGAGCTAGCTAAGTCGATCGAGCTGGGGGTTTCCTGCGGGGCAACCCAGACGCGGGTGCAGGTCGACGGGGTGGATGTTACCGACGAAATCCGCACGATGGCGGTCAACGCGGTCACGTCCAAGGTGGCCAAATGCTCGAAGATTCGCGTCATCCTTGTCGAGCAGCAGCAGCGGATCGGCCGAAAACTGGGTTCGCTGGTGTCGGAGGGGCGGGATCAGGGAAGCGTAGTGTTCCCGGATGCGGACGCGAAGTTTGTGCTGGAAGCGAGCCTAGGCAAGCGGGCGGAGCGGCGTTTTCAGGAAATGCTGACAGCCAGCCAGACTGTAACTCTTGACGAAATAACGAATAATCTCCGTTTTCGGGACGACATCGATTCTAAGCAATGGGAGCCGTTGTTGCGGTCGGGAGAGGCGTTCGTTATCGATACCACCGATCTTTCACTTCCGCAGGTGGTTGAACGAATTACCGAGCTTCTGGCGGATGGCGTCAGGCGATAACAGTTCCCTTCATCGCTTTTGCCCCCGATTGCCCTTGCCGGGGCTTTGCCGTCGAATTGATCACGTATTCTCACGGCTTTCCACGATCACCGCTTGTGTGAAGTGCGCAGAGTCGCATAATCCCTGCTCTACCCTGAAATTAATTCACCGCGTCTGTAACTCATCGATCAATCGTTTTGCGACATTCCCCATCCACTCCTTTGCAGATTGGCCATCAAGGCTTGGACAATAATAGCAACCAAGTTCCGAAAAGAGCTTTTCTTCGAGTTGAGTCTCACTGGTGAATCGTTGGTTGTATTGAGTGATAGCAGCCGCTAGCGCACGAATCTGTGCTTCGTCAACCCCGCTGTTGATATATAGCGCGATGACATCATTCGGCGTATTTGCCTCGCAAGGCCAATCTTCATGAAAGTACGCGCCAAAGAAATTTCTTAATAGCGGCAAGTCATTCTGATTGTTCATAGTATCGAGAATCCAGTTAGAATGTAGCGTCCGCCAGAAACGTTGCCTTGTAAAGCGATTTTGACTCCTATCCCTCGTACGCCAATTCATCCTCGATCGCCTTTGCCACTGCCCACCACCGCCTGCTCATTCTTACTGCTACAATAACAACAACGCCCAATACGGTTGCTTCAACAACGGCCAGGCCATTTGACCCCGCCAAAGTACCGCTATCGCATGCCCCAGCTGACCAGGTACCCAGTGATTTGAACCAATTGCGTTACAGGGCTACATCCACGAAACATTGATTCGTACGTAACTTTCGTACATGATAGGGTTTGCGCTTATCGGCGGTGGTTGGAAGCCATAGCGCGGCTGCAATCGGTTGTGGAATTCGGGTGTACAATCTAGGCGTGTGCGTTCGATGGGTAGTTGTACGCGCAATAGTTGCCGAAATAAGGGCGAATAGGTCGAGATTGGTCGCAGATGCCAACGTACAGTTATAGGGCAGTTGGGGGCAACGGGAAGTCAGTGACGGGAGTTCTCACGGCTGAGAACTACCAGGTCGCCCTCCGTATGCTCGACGAGCAATCGCTCTTTCCGGTGAAGGTATCGGAGGGGGCGGAGGCGAGCAGTCTGCCGTTCTCGCGCAAGCGCAAGATCAAGAGTCATCATCTCACCACGTTCTACAGCCAGTTGGCGGACCTTCTGAAGGCTGGCGTGCCGATGTTGCGGTCGCTCGATGTGCTGGGCAAATCGGCGTCGGCCGGCGGACTGGCTCAGACGGTGAAGGAACTTCGCGAGGATGTGGCTGGCGGTATGCCGCTGGGTGAGGCGATGGCTAAACACCCGAATGCGTTTTCGCCGCTGCAAGCGTCAATGGTGAAAGCAGGTGAGTCCGGAGGATTCCTTGAGGACGTGCTGCACCGCATCGCGATTTTTTCGGAGAAGCAGGATGAGCTGAAGAACAAGGTCATCGGCGCGATGGTCTATCCGGCGATTCTGGTTTTTGCTGGCAGTTGTGTATTCATGTTGCTGATGCTTCTTGTCGTTCCGAAGTTCAAGGAGTTTTTGCGGCCCGAGAACTTCAACTTCCTGACGACGATCATTTTCGGCTTCGCCGACTTTATGAAGAACAATTATGTCACGCTGGCCGGTGTCATTGCGGGCGTCGCCTTCATCTACTCCATGTGGAGGCGCACGGAGCGCGGGCAGCACACCGTTGAGACGATCAAGCTTCGTGCTCCCGTGTTCGGCAAGATCACGACCATGGTGGCGATCTGCCGGTTCTGCCGCATTCTGGGAACGATGTTGCACAACGGCGTTCCGATTCTGCAGGCGCTGCGAATTTCCAAGGACTCCGCCGGCAATAGGATTCTCGCGGAATTGATCGAAGAGGCTGCGGACAGTGTAAAGAAAGGCGCCGCTTTGTCGGCGCCGCTGGGTGCATCGGGTCTCTTTCCGCCGACGGTTGTCGACATGATCGCCGTGGCTGAGGAGAGCAATAATCTGGAAACGGTTCTCGTACAAATCGCGGATACCAACGAGGTCCGAACGGCGCGAACAATTGATTTGGCGGTTCGTATTCTTGAGCCGATTCTGCTGATGTTCATGGCGCTCATGGTATTGACGATCGCGATGGGATTGTTGCTGCCGATTCTGACGATGGGAACGGGGGTATAACGAATTACGAATTACGAATTACGAAAAAGCGATCGCAGCATTGGGATGTTGCGTCGTGCAGAAACGTATAACAACCAAACTTGGATCAATGAGATTCAATAGGCAAAAGGGAGAAAAAGACATGCGGAAGATGAATCGTAGAAAGCGTCATGCGTTTACGCTTATGGAAGTTTTGCTGGTGGCGGGCATTCTCGCGCTGTTGGCTGCGTTTGCGCTTCCCAAGCTTGTGCAGCAATCTGATGATGCGAAGAAGAAGTTGGCTACCGCCGCGGTTGAGGCTAACGGGTCTATTGCCAAGGCGCTGGATTCGTATGCGAATGACATGGGCAAGTACCCAGATACTGATGAAGGGCTACAAGTATTGTTCATGAGGAAGGACCAAAACAAAGACGAACGGTTTAACGGTCCCTATATGAACGGCTCTTATGAAAAGAACTGCAAAGATCCGTGGGGAAATCACTTTGAATACAAGTCGCCGGGCGAATTCAACGAGGACGGCTATGACCTGTGGAGCCGCGGCAAGGACGGCGAGGACGACAACGGTAAGGAAGGCAGCGACGACATCAAGAACTGGAGCGAGAAATAGGCTCCAAATCGTTGGTGTTTAACTCCTTTATGAACACCATGCGCGGACATAGGCATAGAGCTTCTGGTCTTGGCTGGGTGATGACTGTCATCGGTCTTGCCGTCGCGATCGCTTACTCGATGCTTCCAAAAATCTCGGACGGTCACAGCCGCGGAGCCAAAGTTGGTATTGCTCAGGCGGCGGTTGAAGAGAACGGTGCGATTGCCAAGGCACTCGATGCCTACCGCAGCGACATCGGTAAGTATCCGAGCACCGCGGAGGGTCTTCAGATTCTCTTCCAACGAAAAGGCGGTAGTACGGATGTTCGTTTCAACGGTCCTTACATGAACGGAACCTACGAACGCAACTGCAAGGATCCGTGGGGGAAGAATTACGAGTACAAGTCGCCGGGCATATTCAACGAGGACAGGTTCGATCTTTGGAGTTGCGGAAAAAACGGCAAGGACGACGGCGGCAAGGAAGGCAGCGACGACGTCAAGAATTGGAGCGAGAAGTAGGAGCGAATTATTTGGTCGGGCATGGTCGAGTTTGCGGAAGAGACCCTCACCCTGCCCTCTCCCTAATAGGGAGAGGGAAGCCGATGCGCTCGCGTAGGCGGTGTCGGCAGGCTCCCCAGATGAGGACGAATCACTCCGCATTCACTCTGCTCGAAGTCGTGCTGGTCATGGCGCTGCTGGTGATCATTGCGTCGGCGGCTGTGCCTACGTTTATTCAGGAGATACGCCGACAAGAGCTGCCCGAATCGGCGCGGAAGATGCGTGCGTTGATTACCTTGGTACGCGCGCACGCGGCGCTGGATGGCAAGCGATATCGAATCCGGTTTGCAGAAGAGGACGAGACCACGCGGCCGGGGCGGGAGCATCAGCCGATCATCGAGTGCGAAGAGGATCCCTTTCTTGATCCGGAACTATTCACCGAGGTCAACACGCCTTGGTCCAATCAGATCGTGCTTGTGGGCCACGTGTGGTGTGCGGAAGTTCGCCTGGGAAAACCGACCATCGAGGACTTGCAGGATCGTCGCGAGCAGGTGGCTGAGGATCTGGAGCAGGCGTTCGAAGGGCAGAAGGAGGACTTC
The DNA here is from genome assembly GCA_964494205.1 of uncultured Phycisphaeraceae bacterium. GTDB lineage: Bacteria > Planctomycetota > Phycisphaerae > UBA1845 > UBA1845 > JBBTCX01. The sequence continues at coordinate 77,476 of CAZBRD010000010.1, forward strand.
AACCCCGATCGTCCACCGCTTTACGTAGAGCCCGATGGTTCCTGCGACTGGGTGACGTTCACTGTCACCGAGGCACCTTATGACTTGTCGATCGAGCAAATGATCGATGAGCCGAAGATCGATGTAATTCTCGATGGCGACACCGGTGGATGCTGGCTGCAACGACCTTTCTATCAGGAAGAGCTCGATTTGTTTGAAGAGAAAGGTTGGCCGGCGGTATTGCGACAGGATTTCCTGACCCCGCGACCACTTACTGAGAATGACGTGCTTGAACTTCACGAGCGGCCCAAAGGATCGCCGAAATGATGCCTCCGATTCGAAGAAACAATAGTCGGTTGTTCAGTGGAGTCTCGTCGAATCGGACGGGATTTACACGCTACTCCGGTCGCGGGCTGAAGCCCTCGGCTCGCCGCGCGGCGTATCTGTTGCTTGAAACGGTGATTGCGACGGGTCTGCTGATCGTCGGGATTGCGGTCATTGGTTCGCAGGTATCCGAGGCTGAGAAGTCGGTCTGGAAAATGCGCAAGGAAACCCGTGCGATACTTCTGGGCGAGCAATACATCGCCGAGCTTGATCTGGGTTTGATCGAACTCGATTCGGTGGACGAGGTTCAGGAGGAAGATTTCGGACCCCGGTATCCGGATTACGGTTGGCGGTTGATTACCCAGGAGACAGCTGTCGACGGTGTCTACATGCTGACGCTCCAGGTGTTGTACGCGATGCGCGACAGCTATGACGAAGAGGAATTCAACTTCGATGAATCGGAGATTGTGTACACGCATTATCTCATTCGCGCAACGCCGCAACCGGTTGATCTTGGGGCTGAGTTCGGGCTGACCGAAGAAGAATTGACCGAGTTGGGTGAGAAACTAGCTAACACGGGCATCGAGGGACTCACGCCGGAAAATTTCGATCCGAAGATTCTCGCGAAGGTTGATTCGGAACAGCTGATCGAAGTGCTGCCGATCATTCTTGATGCGTTTGGCCAGGACGTGGATCAGTTGATCGGTCAATTGCCGCCCGAAGTGGTTGAGGCTCTGAGGGAATCGGGTGTGTTGCCGGATGAATCCGAGAAAGGCTCCAACCAGCAGATCAGCGGACAACTGGGCGGGGTGCCGCAGGGACAAGGCAATCAACAAGGTGGAAATCAGCAAACAGGAAATCAGCCGCAGAATCCTCTAACAGGTCAGCCACAGGGATCGTCCGAAGAATGAGACTCAACAGTCACAATTTCAGTCGATCGATTCGCCGCGCGGTGTCGCTGCTCGAGGTGCTGCTCGCGATGACGATTCTCGTCATCCTCACTTCGATGACGTACTGGTTTTATTTTTCATCGCTCAAGTCTCGCGACAAGGAGCTGGAGGAAGATCGGAAGCTGCAACTTGCGCGAACGGTGGTGACTCGGATGGCGACAGAGATTCGCCAGGCGGTGATTAAGTCCGGCGATCAGTCTGTGGGCATTCGCGGTGACAAGGAGCAAATCTGGATCACCACGGTTCGATTGCCGGACAAGGGACGTCACGAATGGTTCGCGCCGACTGATGGACCGCCGCCGGGGCAGTACGACCTGGTGAAGGTCGATTACCACATTGCGCGACATCCGGATGAGCAAACGGAAGACGGATATGACTTGCCGCTTGGCCTGGCGCGGGTGGAAATCAAAGTCCCACGCCCGAGCAGCATCGAGGGCGTTGCTGAAGAGGAGTCCAAGGACGACGAAGGGAATGACAACGGCGAAGCAAGCGGTGAAGAAGGTGAGCTGCCGGAAGGAGAGCAATTCGGTGATGCATTGTTCACTGAGGAAGAGTTGCTCGCGGAGGAGGAAAACACCGGAGATGTCGACATTGGTCCGGACATCAACTGGGACGAACTTTATGCGCCCGAGATCCATTATGTTCGGTTCTGCTATTACGACGGATATTCCTGGTGGGACAAGTGGGATCTGAATACGGGCGACAATCCGCTGCCACAGATGGTGATGGTGACGGTCGGATTCAACAATCAACCGCCGACTGATGAGGGGTTCGGCCTTACTGACAACGAGGAATTCTGCGAGTGCATGAATCGCGATCCGATTGATTGCAAGCGATTGCCGGAAGATCAACTGAGCACGGTGGTGCGCGTGCAGTTGGCTGATCCGTTTTTCCGTTCGCGAGTGGGTCGCGAGGCCCAGGGCATCGCGGAGGAATTGAACGGCGGGCAAGCGCCGGAAGAGGAAGAAGGCGGTACACAATGAAGCGAAACGGTCGCGGCGTCATTCTTCCGGTCGTGTTGTTCATCCTTCTATTGCTTGGACTCCTAGTCGGTACGTTTGCGTTCAAGGTGAATGCGGACGTGGCTTCGATGCGCGCGGCGCAGTACCAATTCCGCACGCGCCTGGCGGCTGAAGCCGGTGTCGAGAAGGTCAAGCTGATGCTTCGCTTTGGCCGCCTCGATCGCCAATCGTGGTGGGACAACATGGAGGAATTGAATCGCATCATCGTCTATACCGATTCGGGCGACAACAATGTGTTGGGCACCGACGAAGAGTTCAACAAGCTAACGCAGACATACCGGTTCAGCATCGTAGGGGACGATCCGCTGGACGATGAAGACTTCTGCCGTTTTGGCGTCACGGACGAGCAATCGAAAATCAATCTGAACAAGGCGACTCGAAATCAATTGCTGTCGCTGGTCACCGGTGCGCTGGGCGACGATGAAAAGGAAGTGGACCCGAACGAAATCGTGGATGCGATCCTCGATTGGCGCGATCCCGATCAGATGCCGCGCGGCACCGCTACCGACGCGGAAGGCGAGTATTACAAAGAACTGCCCAAGCCATACAACGTGAAGAATGGTCCGTTTGATACCGTGGAGGAGTTGTTGCTGGTCAAGGGCGTGACGCCAGCGATTCTGTATGGCGAGGACGTCGATCGCAATGGACTGTTGACGGAAAACGAAGACGACGGCGAAGCCACCTTTCCGATGGACAACGAGGATGGCCGACTCAACCGCGGGATCTATCCGTTTCTGACGGTGTTGTCGTATGACAACAACACGAGCAACGACAACCGCCAGCGCATCTATCTCAAGGGCGACCAGAACAAGGTGCGCGAGGAATTAACGGAAGAATTTCCGGATGATCCGCAGGTGGTTGATTACGTCATCAACACCGTGCGAAATGCGAACAACCAAGGTGGTCGCGGCGGGCAGCAGGGTGGTCGCGGGAATCAACAAGGTGGTGGCGGTGGAGGCGCGCTGCCCGGTCAACAGGGTGGACAAAATCAGGCGGGCGGTAAGCCCGGTCAACAATCAGGTCAGGACGGGTCGGGGAAACCCGGCGAGCAATCACCTACAGGCGGTCCGAATTTAGACCCGGGGAAAGTACCTGGTCGACCACCTCGCGAAGGCAATCCGGATCCCAATCAACAACCACCGCGTCCTCCGCGCAACCAGAACCCGCGCCCGAGCAAGAGTGACGTCGTCAAACAAGCGCGCCCCGGTCAGCCCGTGGCACCGCCACGCAGCGGTCAAATGAACCCGAATGGGAGTGGTCCGCAACCTATACCAACAGGCGGCCAAGCTGATCCATCCAAAGGGGGGCAAGACCCTGAGGGTAACCCGGCTGGTGCCGGCGAAGCGAACGGCAACACTGGCGAAGGGGCAGCGGGCGGAAATCCGAATCAACCGGGCGGTCAAGGGCAGCCGCAGGGAGGATCGAATAACGGTGCAAGCGTCACAGCGCCGATGCGTAGTCCAGCGGATCTGTTTCGCAAGCCATCGGTGAATGGCGTGGAGCAGGAGATCCCGTTACTGCCGGAACACCTGGCGAAGCTTCTGGATCGTACGACGCTGGATGCACCCGACAAGAAGATGGTCGGGTTGATTAATGTGAACACGGCTCCGCCCGAGGTTTTGCGGACGGTTGAGCCTTTGACTGAAGAGCAGGTGAAAGCCATCGTTTCCACGCGCGAAGGTCTCAGTTCGGAAGAACTTGCTACGCCCGCCTGGCTGGTCACGCAGAATGTGGTGGATATGGCTACCTTCCAGACGATTGCACCCAGTATTACGGCTCGGGGTACACAGTTTACGATTGAGGCATTGGGGTTCGCCGACCATGTGGGGACGGTAACTCGTTTGCAGGTCGTGGTCGATATGCTCGGTCCGATACCGCAGACCGTCTACTATCGAGATGCCAGCGGGTTGGGAGCGTCGTTCCCGATCCGTGAGGAAGACAAGGAGCGTCGTCATGGCAAATAGGCAACGACCGAACAAGCTTCTCGCCATCGACTGGGACGCTCGCACGCTCCGCATCGTCAGCGCCACGCTGGGGCGTCGCCGTACCGCGAAGGTGGTGCGAATGGTGTCGGTCGCGATTCCGCCCGATGTCGATATCGCGAATCCGACGCAAATGGGCGAGGTCATTCGCCGCGCGCTGGATCAGGAAGGAATCAACGTTCGTCATGCGGTCGTCGACGTTCCGCGAAACCAATCATTTTTGAACACGTTGAAACTGCCGCTCGCCGCGCCGGAGGAACTGCCGGGCATTGTCGAAATTCAGATTGCGAAGGAGCTTCCGTTCGCGCTGAACGAGGCCGTCGTTGACTATGCCGTTGCGCCCCATGAACCGAACGCGCCGGTCGGCGAGGTGCTGGTGGCTGCGGTGCGGCGCGAGGTGTTGAAGAAATACGAAGAGACATTTGAAGCAGCCGGGCTCAAGCTGGATCGCATCGGGTTGCGGCCCTACGCGAACAAGGTGGCTGTCGACAACCTGCTGCGACATGCGATACCCGATCGTGTCGTGTTCATCGACGTGGGTCCGACGTTTACCGAAATCAACGTGCTGCGAAACGGGTTCCTCGCATTTTCGCGCTCTGCGGAAGTAGCGGTTTCTGCGGCTACCCCCGCACCCGTGCCCGCGGAAAAGCCGTCGCTCACGCTGGTACGACCTGACGACGAACGCGAGTCGGTCGATGTCGCGCCGGCGTCTTTGAGTCCGTTTGAGCAACCGACCAGCCGATCATCGATGATTCAGTCGTTGATGCTCGAGGTGACGCGTTCGATCGAGGCGTATCGTGGAAAAGACCCCGGTGCCAAGATCGATCACGCGGTGATCGGCGGTGACTTTGGAATCGAAGAAGGGCTGGCGGAAGCCATTCAGGCGCGGCTTGGAATCACCGCTGAGCTTTATAATCCCGCATCGTCGTTCGGCTGGGATGCGGATGAAGGGGCAGGTGCGACGGCGTTTTCATCCACGCTGGGTCTCGTGCTCGGTTACTCTGACGACGGCGCGCTGCAATTCGACTTCCTGCATCCCAAGAAAACAGTTACCGCCAACCAGAAACGTCTCAGGGCAGCACCGATGGCGGCGGCGGTGGGCTTGCTTTTCGTTGGTGCATTGAGCATCGGTATCGCGGGCATGACGTCCGGCCAACGAAAAGAACTGGCAGACATCGAAGAAAAAATCGAGAGACTGAAAAAAGACCAGGACAAGAACGCGAAGTTTCTGAAGTTCATGGAACAAGTGCGCGCGTTCGATGCCAAGCAGCACGTGTGGGTGGATGTTTTGTACGACGTCACCTCGCAGTTGCCTTCGACCGAAGAGTTCGTGCTCAACTACGTCGACATGAACCAGAAGGACGATCGCATGACCCTGAAGACCCGTGCCAAAAAGCGCGGGACGCCGCTGGAAGTGCTGAGGAAACTCGAGGCGTTTCATCGCGTTGACCGCGACCGGCCGCGCTTCAGCGTGAGCATGGGTCCGCAATCGGAAAAGAAGGGCGAAAAATATCCGTTCACCCAGGACCTGAGAATCAAGATTCTGGACGATAGCGTCAGTGACAAAGACAAGGACAAGACAAAGAAGTCCAAGTCGAAGAAAGAATCAGCAGAGCCCGCTGGTGCGAGTGGCACGAAATCGACGTAACGGAATTGTGGGACGGGTTTTTAACCCGTCCCGAGACCGGTTGGAAACCGGTCCCACACAGGTGTGCATCAGGGAAGACCCAGGTAGGTGATTGTGGATCGACGTCAGAAAATCCTGGCTACGGTGTTTGGAGTTGCGATCGCTTACTTCGCGGTGGCGAACGTGGTCTATCCGCGCTGGATCGAGCCCATGGTTACGATCGACCAGCGCATCGCCGACAAACGGAAAGACCTTGAGAAGCTGAGAGCCGAGGAGAAAGAAGTCGACCAGGCGCAGAAGGAGTTGAAGGACTATGCGAACCGCGTCGGCACGTATCAATCCGGAAAGCTCGAGAACACCTTACGCGAGAAACTGAATCAGCTCATCGCTCGGCACAAACTCGAAGGCGCCGTCGTAACACCTAACCGTGCGGTCGAAGACAGTAAGACCGGTCTGTCGCGCATGCTTGTTACGGTGACAGCCACCTGCACTTTGCAGGCAGCGGTCGACTTTCTGAAGGATGTGGCGGAGTTGCCCTATCTCGTGCGCGTGAGCAATCCGGCGTTGTATCCGGCTGGTTCCGGTCGCAAGGACACTGCGCGCGATCGATTGAATTTGCGAATGCCGATCGAAGTGCTCGTGTTGCCGGAGACGACCGTACTGGGGCGCATCGCGAAAGAGGATGAGCTGGTTCAGCCGGAGATTTTTGTTCGCCACGATCCAACTAAGAACTATGGAGAGATTTGGACGCGGGATCCATTTTCGGAGCCGAAGCCGCCCCCGCCGCCCCCTCCTCCGCCCCCACCGCCTCCTCCAACGCCGGAAGAGAAGAAGCCGGTGGAACCCGCGCCACCACCGCCCCCGCCTCCTCCACCGCCTCCGCCACCGAACAACGGTCGGGCGGATGGAGCATCCTTCCAGCTGGTGTCATTCCATGGCACTAACAGCGAGGGTAGCCGTCGGCAGGAAGCAGCCGTCATGGGTTTGGCCACCAACAAGACCGAGTTCATCAAGGTCGGCGAAACGCTGGATGAAGGTCAGTTGGTATACGCGAGTACGAACGGTTGTGTCGTCTATCGAAAGGGCGAGTACTTCGTGTTCCCGCTGGGTAGCAAGCTCGACCAGGAGCTGATCGCATGGGACGCGACGATGTACCCCGATTTGCTTCGGGCTGCGGAGCGAGTTCGAGAGTACAACAAGACAACGGCGCCTCCGCCGCCCTCATCGACGCAACAGGCAGAGGCCGTTCCCGCTCAGCCAACCTCGCCCGTACCCAATCCCTTGGAGCCGCAAGGTGAAGTCGCGCTGATGACCGATATGGTCGGCCCGCCCTGGGTTCCGGACGAAGGTACAGCGCTTGTTCAGCCCGAGCCCGTTCCGCCGCCGGCGGGAACAGTTCCGGAAACAGCGGGAAATGCAGGAGATTCAACGCAACCGAAAGCGGTTCCGAGTCGAACGAATCCCAATCCAAAAAAGCCAAATACCCCTAGCAAAAAGCCGACAGTGCCCCCCGGCAAAAAAAATCCTAGCCAAGCGCCGAAATCTGGAGACAATAAGCCCAATCCCGCCGAGTAGGGCGGGGGTTTGCGGTGGGTATGGAGTGCCTGCCAATGCTGGGATCATGGAAGATCACGATGGCTACCGACCCCTCGGTCAAGTCCCTTTGCAGGCCTGTTGCCTGCGCCACAACCCCAAACCGCACGATACGTCCTCAGATTCCAAGGAAGAAGCGGTTTTTCCGCAGTCACATCGGACCGGAAATCCTTCGTAACATCTTCACTTGTGACAATGCAATCTGCCACCCGAGGACGGGATACGCATATACAGAAGTGACCGCAGTTTATGGTACAAACGCTGTCACGGCGACGGGACGTCGCTTCCCCTGGAGATAAACATGACTCGATGTTTGCATACTTCGTCTTTCCTTCCCACATGGTCTTCCGGCAGGAAGGCGATGTCGCTCTTTGCGTTGGCCTTGGGTTGTGTGATTTCGCTGTCGATGTCGAGTCACACCTTTGCATACTTTCAGGACAAGCCCGAAGAGAAGAAAGAGGAACAGCCGCAGAATCCTCCCGCCGCGCAACCGAATCAACCGACTCAGCCGCCGGGAGGCAAGGTTCAGATCGATCCCGATACCCAGAAGAAAATCGACGACCTGATGCAGCAGGAGAACGCGAAGAAAGCGGAAGAGAACAAGGGCGGTGCGAAACCGGCGGAAGATAAGAATGCGCGTCGCGGCAGCAAGGCAAAGACGCCAGCCAAGGGCGGCGCTCAACCGGCTGCGGGTGCGCCGAATGTGCCACCTGTTGGCATGCCCGATCACGGCGCAATGATCGCGAATCCCGCGCTAGATGCGGGGCCGTCAGCAACGGTGAACATTCCTCCCGATCTTGTGACGGATTCATCCGTTCCGCCCGAACAGCGCAAGTACAAGTTCAGCATTCAAGACGGAACCTATGAACAGCTTGTTCAGGGCATTGCGCATCAGACCGGGCTCGGCGTGCTGGGTGATGTGCCGAAGGATGGCCGCCTCACGTTCGTCACGGACCAGGAGCTGTCGTTCGACGAGATGCTGAATCAGGTTCGCACGCTTCTATTTGATTACAAGCCGCTCGATCCATACACCATCTATCGTACCGCGACTGGGCTCAAGGTCATTCGGGTCAATGACTTCCTCCGCAAGATTCAGCCCGAGCGAATGTTTCGCTCGATCGAAGAGTTTCGCACCGCGAATGTCGTGCCGAACGAATTGGTGTTCGTGATCTTCACCCCGACGAGCGGTGCGATTTCCGATTTGCGGCAGGTGCGCGATTTCATGCCCGACTATTTCCGCGTCGCGCCGATGGAGAGCAGCGACGATTCCAATTCAGTTTCCTTGTATGGTTTGGCAAGCGATATCGAGAAGTACCTGGGCCTCGTGAAGTTCTTCGCCAATGAAGGCGGGAACGATCCGCGAACGGTAGAGCCGATTCGCATTGAGCATATCCTGCCCAGCGATGCGATGAACAAACTCAATTCGCTCATGGACCTGACGGGTCAGCCGAAGCAGCCGGGCGCCGGTAGGGCGCAGCGAAGTGCAACCCCTGATGTGCTCGATACTCTTCCAGCGCCGACCGTGGTTGTGATCCCGGACGATGCGATGGGCGTTCTGCTGGTTCGCGCGATGCCGGACAAGATCGCCGAAATCAAGAAGCTGCTGCCATACATTGATGTGGCGAACGGCACTTCCTATCCGCCGGTTGTGATTCCGGTCCAACACGCGGACCCGGCGACGTTGCTCTCGACGATTCAGCAGATTCTGGCGGTAACGGATGTCGCATCATCGAGTGGTGTTCCTGCGATGCCCCCTGCGGCTCCTGCCGCACCGGCTGCGGGCGGTAAGCCGGCGCGAAAGAAGGCGCCCCGTCCGGCGGCGCCCGTGTCAACAGATTCGGTCACACTGCTTCCGCATCCTGCGGGCAATGCGCTGATCGCGATCGGCAGCGATGAGGAAGTTTCGCACGTTCGCGAATTGGTGGCGAAGTTCGATATCGCGGATGTCGTCGGTCCGATTCGCATCCCACTCACGCACCGACATGCCGTGGAGATCACGACCACTCTCAATAACTTCTTTAGCGGCAACAGCCCGAAAGCAGCGGCCACACCTGCTCCTCAGTTGATAGCGGACAACAGCGGAACGTCGTTCTGGTTTGTGGGAACCGAGCGAGACTTGGCCCGCACTCGAGAATTGTTGCCGCAGATTGATATTCCGGTTGATGATCCGCCCACGCTACACACGGTTCGTCTGAAGTATCAAAAGGCATCGTTCGTTGCGAACATGCTCCGTGAATACGACGGCGCTGATCCTGCCGTTGCACCGCAGGCCGCACCGGGCGCACCGCCCAAGCCGCGAGGCAAACGACGCGCTCCCGCGTCAACCACGGCTTCGAAGTTCACGGCTGACGATGACAACAATCTTCTGTACATCCTGTGCACCAACGAAGAATGGGCCGATTACGACCAATTCATCAAGAGTCTGGATGTGCCGATCGGCGACCCGTCAGAATTCACGCGACTTGAAATCGCGAACATTGATCCGAATGAAGCTATCGAACAATTGCGCGGGATCGTGGGCGAGGATGGTCCGCAGGGCGTGATTCAGTATCTCGTATCCGGCAAGTCCATATTGGTGTTCAATGCGACCGATTCGGACGTCAAGCAGATGCAAACGCTGCTCCGCGAAATCGACAGGCCGACGGAGATTCAAAGTCACACGTTTGAAATCAAGTACGCCGATCCCGGCGATCTGATGGCCATTATCGAGAAGCTGGTCACTGGCGAGAGCAGTGAGCCGAGCGCTCCGCGTCGTCGTGGTGGAAAGCGGCAAGGCGCTGCAGCGCCCGAGGGAGCGCCCGCCCCGGTTACCATCAGCTCGTCAAGCAATGGCGAACTCACGATGATCCCGCACGGCAATTTGCTCATCGTGAAAACCACGCCGAACAAGATGAAGCAAGTGGCCGAGATCATCGCGGAATTCGATGTTGAGCATAACAAGCAGACCATCCACGTCTTCGATGACTTCCAGCCGACCACTGATATCAACATGATTTCCGATACGCTCGAATCGATCCTAGGTGCATCGGGCAAGCATGGAAAGGATGAGGGAAAACCAGGCGCGTCAGCGCCGCAATTGATCCCGCAACCATCGGCACATCGGTTGCTGGTTTTGGCCGACGCCGAGCAGTTCAAGGAAATCGAAGAGCTGCTCACGGTATTGCGAACGTCGGAGAACGTGGAAATCCCCGAAGTCGCGTTTATCGACCTCAAGCATGCGGAAGCGGATAAGCTCGTTTCCGACATAGAGCCGATTCTCGCCTTGCGCGTGAATCGCATGGTGATGAAGGGCGAGTTGCCGGAAGCTCCGAAGGAGGATGCGTCGCCCGCAGCCACACCCGAAAAGGCGGCGAGCAAAGCCTCTACCCGCAAAGCGAAGCCGCGTGCGGTGGCGAGCTCCGAACCGACGAGCGACCGGTATCACCTTGCCCCCGCGCAAGGTAACAAGCGAATTGTTGTCGTCGCGATTCCGCAGCTCATCGAGGAAGTCCGCACGCTCGTCCAGAAGTTTGACGTGCCCAGCGGCGACGCGCCGGTGATGCGCACGATCGATCTGATTTACTCCAACAACATCGAGATGGCGAAGGCCGTGCGCGAGCTGATGGGCTCGACCCCGCGCGTGGTACAGACGAAGGACGGCGGTAAGGAATCGCCGATGACAAGTCGCATCAAGGGCGCGGACGAAGTGCTCTCGATCGTCGAGCAACCAAGCGGCAACGGCCTGGTGCTCTATGGTCCGCTGGTGGATGTCGAGCAGGCGATCGAATGGATCAAGGACCTCGACGCCAAAGCTGCACAGGGTCGGGTGATCAAGGTTTACCGATTCGAAGAAGCTGACGTGGAAGACGTCGTCGATCTTGTGATGAATGTCGTCGACGTCACGCCTCCAGCAGCGGCCACACCGAAGCGCCAGCCGAGCAAATCTTCAAAGAGTGATGAAGCGGAAGAAGATGAAGGCAGCGAGTCGTCGTTCGAGACATCGAAGACGCGCGTTGGCACAGACCTGTACATCAAGGCCGACCTGATGGGCAACACAATGCTCGTGGCGGCCTCGCCGGCGAAGATCGCGCACATCGATGCGCTGGTCGCGCAGATCGAACCCAAGGATGAAAAGGGCGAATCGATTCTCGTGAAAGAGAAGCCGATCCCCAAGATGATCTATGAGCTTGAGTTCGCGGATGGTTTCGATGCGTCGCTCGACCTTGAGCGAGCTCTGAAACTCTTCTGGGACAATCCGGATGAAGTACCGGACGTCGATTATCAGGAGATCGGCGAGAAGCAAGTTCTCGTGGTTAAGCATCCCGACAAAGATCGTTTTCCCGAAGTTGAGGAGTTGATCAAGAAGTTTGCGGATCGCCTGCCGGAAGAGGACACGAAGAAGACACGCAAAGTCTTTGCGATGCCGCCGGGCATCAACGCCAAGGACGCCGCGGAGCGACTCAGGAACAGCTTCCCTGATATGGAAATCGAAATCAAGGACGTATCAAAACCCAACGACTACGGAATGGAAGTTCTGACTCCACCCACGAAGAAAGAGGAAAGTAATACAAGCGCATCAGCGACAAATCCGTGCGTACTTCCGCTGGCGTTTCAACGATCGATCATGCAAATCTCGTTGGCGCTTCAGGAGGACACAGAAGAAGAACAGAGTGACGAGGAAAAGGCTGATAAGGCAGAGCGCGAGCTTGTTGAAGCGGAGCAGATGCGCGCAATGCAACAACTGGCTATGAACATGATGGCACAGCCTGAAGACAAGGCGAAGGCCAAACCTGAAGATAAGAAGGATGCCAAGCCCGAAGACAAAAAGTCGGCGACAGACAAGGATAAGAAGGACGAAACGAAGCGTACGAAGCTGCCAACAGATCAGCCGGTCAAGATCACCTACGATCCATTGCAGGGTACGCTCATCATGGAGGGTCCCAAACTAACCGTTACCGAAGGCGAAGATATCCTTGATGAGATGGGCAAGGAAGTAGAGGAAATCCCTCCGCCGCCAGATATCAAGATCGTGCGAGTGCGGTATATCGATCTCGAAACGGCCGCGAACATTCTCGAAGAAATGTTCAACACGCCGCGACAGCAACAGCAGCAGATGCAGAACATGATGCGCATGCAGCAACAGGCTGCGGCAGCGGCGGCACGGCAAGGACAACAACAACCAGGTGGTAGACAGCCCGGTCAACCGGGACAAGACGACGAAAACCAGCCGGGTGGTCGCGGCGGTCAGCGGGGCGGCCAACCAAACATGCCGCAAATTCCTCAGATGCCGCAAATGCCGACTACGTCGGTGCGCGTGTATCCCAACCCGCGCGATCGGACTCTCATTTTGCGTGCGGACACCAGCCAGTATCCCGCGATCATGGAACTGCTGGCGACGATCGATCAGCCGCAGCCGATCAACAGCGAGCTACGGGTGTTCACCCTCGAGAAGCTCAATGCGACAGAAGTGGAAACAGTGCTCAAGGAAATGCTTGGTCTCGAGGCCGCAGGTCGCGGTTCACGAGCGCAGGCGCGCCGTGCGACGCCGGGCGGCGCTCCCGATGGTGGTGGGGTGGTTGGTGGCGGAACTCCCGGCGGTGGTTCAAACCTTCCCGAGCAGATCATGAATCAGACCGTCGCGGGCATGCTCGGGATTGATACCTCGCACATCAAGATTTCCAGCAACGCCGAGTCGAACACGATCCTTGCGATGGCGCCGAAGGCCGCGCTCGACTACATCGAAAAGATCATCAAGGAACTGGAAAGTCACGATGCGCCTCCGCGCGATCTTGAGTACTTCTATCTGCAGCATGCCGACCCGGCGGAGCTGGCGGAGTTTCTGACAACGCACTTCGAAGAATCGTCGACGATTGGCCGTAGCCTGCGTCGCGGCACGCGCGAGGGCGCAGCGCCAGCAGCCGGTGCATCAGGCGGCCGTTCGCTGAATGCGCCGACGTTCACGCCGTATCCGCGATTGAATCTGCTCACCGCGCAGGCGACGCCGGAACAGATGAAGGAAGTGAAGGATCAGGTCGCGAAGCTGGACGTGCCCAGCGATTTTGAAAAGCTGTACTCGGTCGCCCTCGCTCATGCCGACGCCAAGCAGGTAGCAGACACGCTGTCCAGCCTGTTCGCCGGAACTAGTCCGGCCCCTCGCGAAACCGGTCGTGGGTCTGTTGGTCGTGCGTCGTCCGGCAGCTCCGGACCGCGATTCATTGGCAACGAGGGTGAAGCCATCGTTTTCTACAGTGCGCCCAAGGGCTTACTGACGGAAATCGAGCAACGAATCAAGCAGCTTGACGAAGAGGCGGGCAAGCGCTCGACGCCGCGCGAAATCGTCCTCACCAAGGCGACGCCGAGCAAGGTCGCCGATGCGATTGACGCGATGTACAACGGCGGTCGATCGGCGAGTAGCCGCGGCAGTGCAACTCCGGCTCGCGTGAAATCACGATTCACAATCACCGCACACGATCCCACCAAGCGCCTCTTTGTCGTCGCTGATGACAAGATGTTCGAGGAAATTTCGGATCGGGCGAAGATGTTGGATCGTGACGACACGGGCATCGGCGCTACGCTCAGAATCTATCCCTTGAAGTATGCTGGGGCGAAAGAGCTATTGGGTAAGCTGACCAAGATGGTAACTGACTACACGTCGCGCCTAACCCCGGACCAGAAATCAGGACTGGATGCGTTTAGCGTCGAGGCGGATGAGAAAACGAATTCGCTGGTTGTTCTCGGTGGTCCGGCTGTGTTCGGTTTCGTTGAAGAGTCTCTGAAGCTGATTGATATTCCTGCCAACGCAATCTCCGGCCCTGGCACGCTTTCGATGACGCTCAACAATACGGACGCGGCTGAAGTCGTTCAGAACTTGAAGAACATGTTCGCGGGCAAGCAGCTTGGTCCCGGCGAGTCGGTGCCGTCCATCGAAGCTAACAAAGCGGGCAACATGATCATCGCCAAGGGCACGCAAGGCCAAATGGACGAGATCAAGAAGTTCGTGGAACAACTGGACACGGTCGATCCCAATGCCCGCCAAGTGGTGGTTGTTCCGATCAAAAACGCGGACGCGTCAGCTGTTTCCCGAGCGCTGGGCGAAATCTATGTTCGCTCAGCTCCTACGCGAAACAACGTGCCGTCTATTTCGGTTTCCGAAATCCAGGGCTCGCGCGGCGTGCTGGTGAAGGCATCGCCGACGGACTTGGAGAAGATCAAGGCTACCATCGCTGAATTGGATTCGGAGAAATACAGCGGCGGTTCCGAGATTCGCGTCGTCGCGCTGAAGTATGCGGATGCAACTGAGCTGAAGACAGCCGCAGAGGCCATTTTGGCCAAAGCGGGCGGCACGGGTCGCGGCGAACTCATGGGCGGCGTTCGCGTGGGTACGCTCGCGTCGAGCAACGCAATCGTCCTGAGTGGCGACAAGGCCGCGTTAGATTCACTGGAGGTTGAAGTCGCACGACTTGACACGCAAGCGGGCGAGCAGGGCGTGAAGCCGGTGCTCATTACGTTGAAAGTTGCCCCGGTCAGCAAGATCATGCCGACACTCGAACACTTGTTCGATCAACGGCGTACAAGTACCGGTAGCGGTACTCGTACCAACCAACAACCAGCAGTGATGATTCCCAACCCCGCACTCAACGCAATCTTAGTGCATGCCTCTCCACGAGACCTGAGTAGTATTCGGGCCACCATCGAAGCAATGGACATTGAGGAGGTCGGCGCAGCACCGGAATTTCGAATCGTTCAGATCAAACCGGGTATACCGGTAACGCAATTGGCGGAAAAGGTTGAACAGGCAGTCAATGAAAACGCAGTGTTCACAAACCCTCGAGAACCGCAGAGTATTAGTCTAACCCCGGATCAACGCTCCAATTCGATCATTATCGCCGGCAGCGCTCAATTATTCGATCAATCGGAACGAATGATTAAGATGTTGGAAGAAATGGGGCCGTCGGGACAAGTGGTTACGGCCATCTACCGCCCGACCAATACCAAAGTCGAAGATCTGCAGAGACTGATCGAGGAATTGAAGAATCGTGCGGCCGGTGGAGGTAATCCGGGACGTAGTGGCAGCGGCGGAAGCAATCGCTCGCCGTCGCCGCAACAATCCCCGCGTCGGCGCTAAGTTCGTTCTGGGTCGGAACTTCTTGAAACAAGGCGGGTTCTTTTACCCGTCGACATTGAAGATTATAAGCGAGTGGAAACTCGATTTCCAGGATGGAAGTACATCGGGATGAAAGGATCAGCGGTCATGCATCACCACGAATGTGACAGAGGATGGGCTTTGCTCAGTAGTTCCCTGGTTCATAACGCAAGTCGCGCGCTTCGGCGTACTTTGCAACTAGCCGTGCTTGCCGTCGCGCTCTTTGCGACCAATGCTGCATGGGCTGCTGACGATGAATCTGCTCAGGCCCAACCAGCTGAGAAGAAAAACGAACAACGTCAGGACGCACCGAAGCGCGACGCCGCTCCTCCGTCACGTGGCCAGGCGCCCGTGCGTCAGCAGGCTGCCGGCGCACAACCGGCAGGTGCGCAGCCCGGTCAGCCGGGTGCCCAACCGCCAGTACCGACACAAAGAGATAACGTAAAGGATCTGCTTGCTCAGCTCGACCCCTCTATGCTGCAGTTGTCAGGTGCCGACCTGAACTTCGAAATCGTCGGCGGTCAAGTCGTGATTGTCGGCACGGAGCAAGATGTAAAGGTCGTGGAATCGATCATGCGTTTGCTCGATGACGCTGGTCCGCGAAAGCAAATCCGCGTTGTGCAAGTGGACAACAAAGACGCGAAGGAGATTTCTCAACAGTTGCAGTCTGCCATTCGAGAACGTGAAAAGTACCGACCCTCGGATGATCAGACCACGCTGTCGGCGGTGGGGTCCAACATCGTTCTGGTCTCGGCGCTTCCCGACGATATCGATTTCATCGAAACCCTGATTCATGACGTGGACCTGATTCCTGACGCCATACAAAACCTCGAAAGCCAGTTGTTGGTGTTTCAGATTAAGTATCGCAAGGCCAGCGAAGTCTCGACCTTGATGAAGGACTTCCTGAAGAAGCTCCAGGATAAGCGCGGAGCCAAGGAAATCACCGTCACTCCGAACAACATCAACAACACAATCACCGTGATTGCGCCGGAAACCGACCGCCCGAAGATACAGGCGATTCTAGATACGCTTGACGTTGAGCCGACGGAAGCCGGTGGCGGAAAGTCCGAACTCGTTCTTTTCCCGCTCATGCACTCCAAGGCGACAGAGCTGGCGGAAACCCTGGATAAGCTCATCAAGGAGGAGACAACAGGTGATAATTCTGCTGAAACGAAAACCATCAATCAGTTGATCCTCAAGAGAGTGTCACCGGATGGCACCATCCGCGAGATGTCGCCGCTCGATCTGGGTAAGGAAATCCGCATCATTCCGGACGACGGTACCCAAAGCCTGATCGTCGCGACGGTGCAGAAGAACATCGAACCGCTGGGCGAATTGATCCGAATTCTCGACGGCGTGCCGTTGGCAGCCAATCTGGATGTGAAGCTTTTCTCGCTCAAGTTTGCGGATGCGACTCAACTCAGCGAAACGATCAAGCAGATGTTTGATGACGCCAAGGGTCTGCCGCCCGATCCCGATGGTAGCGGCGAAGACGGCGTTCCCGATGCCGGACCAGGTCGTGCGCTGGTTTATGAAATCACGCTGTCGCCGGATGCCCGCACGAACACGCTCGTCGCCTCCGGCAGACAGGATCAGCTCCAACTCGTCGAGAAAATCGTCTCCGACCTAGACAAGCCGGCCACCGCTTTGAAATTTCCCTTGAAGCTCATTCCCATTCAAAACTCGGATGCGACGCGGATCGCCGTGTTGCTTCGCAAGTTGATTGATCAGCGCGAAGAGAGTGCTGATTCAACAGAAGTGAGCGGTTCAGCGCTGGTGCGCGAGAAGGTGTTCCTCTCGACGGATGTCGCGGGCAATGCGCTGCTGGTGTCCGCTTCCCCCGAAAACCTCGACGAGATCGTCTCGATCGTTAAGCAGCTCGACACGCAGCCGGCCAAGGGACATGAGCAGATTCATATTCTTCCGTGCAAGCGTTTGTCGGTGAAGGACCTGAAGGAAAAGATCGACGAGCTCTGGGCGCGTAAGGCCGCTCTCGTCGGTTGGGACGAGCAGCTCGACGATCCGCCCGTCATCGCGATCGATGAGCGAAGCAATTCGCTGGTGGTCGCGGCTTCGCCGGATGATTTTTCCGAAATCAAACGCGTCGTCGAAGTGCTTGAGTCGCAACCGCTGCTCAGCGACACGCAAATCTTCAAGTTGAATTATGTCGATGCTAACGTACTCACCGATATGCTCGATAAGATTTTCGAAGGCTTTGCAGCCGGGTCCGAGTCGTTCGTCAAGCCGACGGTTGTTCCGGATCAACGCAGCAACACGATCGTCGTGGCTGGCTCGCAGGATTCGATGGAGCGCGTCGATTACCTCGTGAAGCGACTCGACGTCGAAGCCGGTCCCACGACGGCGATTTTTAAGGTCTACCCATTGCGTCACGGGTCATCGACCAAGCTCGCGTCGCGCATGCAGCAGTTGTTCGACTCGCGCAAGGAGGGCGAAGAGGGCACGCGAACTCCGATCGCGATCCTCGCGGACGAGGCGTCCAACAGCCTGATCGCCAGTGCGTCGCGCGACGATCACGATGTCATCGTCGATCTGATCGGCCTGATGGATCGTCCGTCGAACATCGCGCGCCAGTTCGAGATTTTCCCGCTCAAGTTCGCCAAAGCGGCGGTCGTCGCGGAAAAGCTGTCGACCATCTTTGCGTCGCAGGGCGAAGGTGCCTCCGGTCGTGTAGATGCAGTGGCTGCGGAAGCGGACGAGCGTACCAACTCGCTGATTGTTTGGGCTTCGCCCTCTGAAATGGCGAACATCGGCGAAGTTATTCAGAAGTTGGATACCGATCGCATCGTGGTGGAAATGGGCGTCAAGATCATCCAGTTGAAGCAAGCGCTGGCTGAGGATTTCGCAACCCTGCTCACAGAAACGATTCTCGGCGAAAACTCCGGCGGCGACGACGAACGCGCGGTTATCGTGTCGTTTCCGTGGAAGCGGCCCGACGGCACCATCGAGCATCGCAAGATGCTGCGACAGGACATTAAGGTTCAGGCGGATCGACGGACGAATTCGCTGATGGTCATGGCCCCCGCGGACAGCATGTCGATGCTGGAGTCGATGATCGAGGATTTCGATCGCGTTCGCCCCATCAAGTCCGAAGTGCGCCTGTTCCCGCTCATCAACAGCGACGCCACCACCATGGTCGAGAAGCTCAACGAGCTGTTCAAGACCGAAGAGGGCGGCGGTGGCGGCGAGGACACCGTAAAGAGCCAGTTGGTCTTTGGCGATTTGCCCGCGGAATTTGATATCGCCAGCGTCGGGCAGGACCTTCGTTTCTCAGCCGATGAACGTACGAACACGCTGATCGCCGCCGGTGCGGAAATCGATCTGCGAATGGTTGAGGAACTCGTTCGCTGGCTCGATGCTCAGGAAGCGGAGCCGCGTCTCAACGAAGTGATTCAGGTTGCCTACAACCCGGCTGAGAAGATTGCTTCAGCCATCAAGAGTTTCGTCGATCAGGAGCAGGCGGTACTGGGCGAAGCAGTAGATCAGGAATCGATTCGCGCCCGCGCGGAACGACAGATTTCAGTTGAGAGCCTTTCCAATGAGGGAACCGGTGATGGCGGTGGCAGCAGCGGCGGAAGCAGCTCGCTGATCCTCGGCGTTGCTCCGCGACGTTATCAGGAAACGATGGACCTGATCCGCAAGCTCGATCGCCCTGAACCGCAGGTGAGGATTTCGGTTCTCATCGCCGAAGTCACGCTGACGGACAACGTCGAGCTTGGCATGGAAATCGCAGGCCGCGATCTGGACTTCTCAGACAGCGCCGTGCTCGGTCCCAACGGTGTCATCCAAGGTCCGGACTTCGACTGGATTTCCGGCACTGACCTCGGAGCAGCCGGTCTCGGACTCGGCGGTTTCAACTTCACCGTCACCGGCGAAGACTTCAGCTTCCTTCTGCACGCCGTGCAACAGGACAGCCGACTTGAGATTCTCTCCCGTCCAGTGCTCTTGGTTCGCAACGGCGAAGAAGGAAAGATTTCGATCGCCGATCAGGTTCCGTTCGTCGAAAGCTCGCAGATCAATGACACGGGTTCGACAAACTCGACCATCAGTTCAGAGGAAGTGGGTATCATTCTGACGGCTACTCCGCACATCAGCCCGGACGGCTACGTGACGATTGAGCTCAACCAGAAGGTCTCCAACTTCAGCGGCGAGAACATCCAGCTAACGGAAGGCGTTTCGTCGCCGATTATTTCCGAACGCGAAGTGGACACCAATGTCACCGTCCGCGACGGCGAGACGGTGGTCGTTGGTGGTTTGATCACTTCGCGCGAATCGGAATCGGAAAACAAGGTGCCGCTGCTCGGTGATATTCCCATACTCGGCCAGCTTGCCCGTGCAAACTTTGTGACCACGCAGAAGACGGAACTCCTGATGGTTCTCAGCGTGGATATTCTTCGCACGGATGAGGACTTGAAGAAAATGTCCGTCGAAGAGCGCGACCGATTCGTCATGCCCGACACGATTCGCCAGAGCCCGCTGATGGAAGGCCTGCGCATCCGTCCGGAGGAAGTGGGCATGGGACCACGCCCGGCAAACTCGACGACGCCGATGTCGCCCACCACGCCGCCGCCCGCGCGGGGCAACGAGCGAGATCTGTACGGCCCGCGTCCCAAGACGTACGGTCCGACGATCACGCCGAAATCAGCGTCGACGAGTACAGCCAGAGGGCCTGCTTCCTATGGACCGAAGGTAGTGCGAAACGACGCGACCGAGCCGCAGCAGACGGCGCCGTTGCATGAGATAGCAGAAATAGAGGCTGCGGCCATCATCGAGCCGCAGTAAGTTTCAGCGATGATAAAGTTGAGTTTCATCATGCGAAGATTCGTTTCGATAATGATGTTTGCCGTGGCGACGTGCACGCTGGCGTCCTGCAACAACAACGAAAAGAAGCCGGCAGTCGGCACGGTGAACAAGACCAACGGCAACAGCTCCACGGTAACGCGCTCGCCGGCGCGATCGTCTCCCCAGGCCAAGAAGCCGGCGCCGCGCAAGCCGCCCAAGGATACCGGCAACATCGTCCGCGTTGTGAGATGCATCTATGATCAGAATCCGTGGCTGAACCTCGACAAGTTCGGCGACCGCGACCCCGAGGGTGTTTGGTTCCGAACCTATCTGGATGTGGGCAACAATTACGGCGTGCATCGCGACGGCATGATTCATGTCGACATGTACAAGATTGAGCGCATAGCCAAGGATCAGATCGAGCGCACACTGGTGAGCGATTGGCATTATCCAACCGGCGAAATCAACACAATCCAGAAACCCGGCATGTTGGGTGAAGGCTATGTGCTGCAACTGGTGTGGGCGGACAAGAAAATCGCCGGTAGCGAGGTTGAGATCATCGTTCGCTATGAAGACGCCGAAGGCAACATCGCGCGCTCAGGCACGAAGCGAATGACGGTGCCGAAGTATTCAACGTAGTGGTGTACGAGCGTCGTTAGGACACCGTAAGCCGTTTGGTTCGAGCCAGACGGCTTTTTCATTTGCCTGTGACAACACTTACCTGAAAATCACTGCTCGCATCGACGGATAGTGCAGTCAACCAATCCGGCAGTTGGTCACCTATGAACAGTTTTTCGGCTTCGCGATCGAACCCACCGATGATTCTCAAGGTATCGCGATTGACGACCCACACGCCTTTGCCTGACAACTCCTTGCGTAATTCAAAGGGATGATTGCTCGCCAGCGGATCAGCCAGGCAATCCTCGCCGATCAAATGGGCGACTTGTTCTGACGACGACATTGTATCATGCCGCCAGAAGCTGACTCGTTCTCGGTGGTCAACTTGCAGATGGAGGACGTCCTGATTTCCGTTACTCTTTCCAACGTCGCGCGTGGATGTCATCTTGAGTTGTACGCGATACTTATTGTCCAATCGTTCATCAAGCAACGTTCGATGTGTACGGCAGGCAAGGCGTGTCGCACCGAACGCTTGTTTCCTCAGCGGGACGAACGGCAGCGTCCAGCGCTGACCTTGTTCGTTGACGTGAATAGCACCCAGAGGAACTTTCTTTCGAAGATCTGTGTACCAGACAGTCACCTGGTCACCTGACTGCCGCACCTCATAGGCAGAGTCACTTAGATTGATCCTTCCAGTGGATCGTGCGCGCACTTCAATGCGATGGCCATCCGTCTTGATCACTCCGACACTGGTGGGCCTCGAACCGAACAGGACGCTCTCCGAGACATAAAGCACTTCGCCGTCCGGGAGTGTCGCCAGTTGCCTCGTTGAAATGCAACCGGCCGTTAACGATATCGTTGTTAGAGCAGAAAGCAGCAGGCGTGGGTAAATACTGCGAACACAACGCAAAGGCGACATGATTTTTCCTCCAAGTCAAAGTGTCTGATTGGAGTGAAATTGTCGCAGGCGGAGATTTGGTGTCAATTATTGGTTGTCTTTCCACTCATCGAGCCAAGCCATTTGAATAGCTTCGAGCTTGGCTTCGTTGGATGATTTCGGATCGTCGCCGAAGTTCGGCAGTTCGCAGACCCATTGGTGCAAGTCGATGAAGCGGACGCCGAGCGGATCCTTATCGGGGAATCGCTCGTGCAATTCGATCGCGACATCTTCGGAGTCAGTCCATTTCAGTTTGCGATTCATGATCTGTTCAACTCGGATGAACCACAAAGGCACAAAGAAACCAAGAGTGAATGATGAATATCGAATTGCGAATATCGAAAAAGAACTTCATTCATCATTCGCTATTCGCCATTCTGAATTCTACTTTGTGCATTGGTGTCTCTGTGGTTCGCATCAATGTCCTTCTGACACAAGGTTGCGGTTCCAGCCGGGGATTTCAACTACCACGTCTTGTGTTCCGTTGGGCACGCACTGGCACGCGAGGCGGCTGGTCGGTTTCAGACCGGGGGCGTTTTCGAGTTGATCTTCCTCAGCCTCAAGCGCTTCATTGATCGTCTTGCTGCCTTCCTTGATGATCACGTGGCACGTCGAACAGGCACAAACGCCGCCACAGGCGTGGTCGATGTCGATGCCGTTGCCGAGCGCGATGTCGAGAATGCTGCCCGGCAGGCCGTTGTGCTCATAGGGAAACTTGGCCGGGTCGACCTCGATCGTCGTATTCATCGGCAGGAACGTAATCTTGTATTTCCGCGTGGGCATTTCCACGTCGGGTTGCTGTATATAAGGATTTGAGCCGCCCATAGTTTGATACTCCTAACTACCAACAAGACATTGAGGATGAATGCAGAATGTCGAATAGCGAATGATGAATGAAGTTTCAATTCGATATTCGCTATTCGCCCTTCGACATTTCTTCCTCGTGCCTTGGTGGCTTATCTCTTTATCTCCGCTGCTGATTGTAATGTAGCCGTCATCGCTCGCTCGGCAAGGGGGATCGTCATGTGGTTGAAGGCCTCTCGCCTTTCGTTGATGGCGACCGGGTCGCTGCTCTCTTCCGAGAGTTTTCGCAATGCCTGAAGCTCGCGGACCAGCCGATCCCGTTCGTCGCGATCGACGAGGTGGCCGTGCTTTTCGATCATCTGCTCCGCTTTGTTCAGGTCGAACGCGAGCGTGGTGCGCACGTCGATCAGATGGTGTGCCTTCATGTCCTCGCGAGCGTGTTCGAGTGCTTCGGCTGACATGCGGCGAACTTCGTCACGCGTGAGGCCATGCGATGGAACAATCTGCACGCCCGCCAGCTGGCCACTGCGGACTTCCGTGGCGGTGACATTCAGGATGCCGTTCTGATCGATGAGAAACGTGACGTCGATTTTCGGCATGCCCGCAGGCATCGGTGGCACGCCGGTCAACTCGAACACACCGAGTGATCGACAGTCTTTGGCCAATTCGCGCTCACCCTGTAGGACGTTGATCTT
The DNA here is from genome assembly GCA_964494205.1 of uncultured Phycisphaeraceae bacterium. Taxonomy (GTDB): domain Bacteria; phylum Planctomycetota; class Phycisphaerae; order UBA1845; family UBA1845; genus JBBTCX01. The sequence continues at coordinate 100,929 of CAZBRD010000010.1, forward strand.
GACGTTTGTCTGCCCATCCTGAAACGTCGTGAATGTTTCGGACGCGCGACAGGGAACGCGGGTGTTGGCTGCGATGAGTTTGCCCATCGCACCACCGAGCGTTTCGATGCCCAGCGAAAGCGGCGTCACGTCGATGAGCAGCAGATCGCGCTGCTGGCCCATGAGAATCGACGCCTGCACAGCCGCACCTAGTGCGACAACCTGCTCTGGGTTGATCGCGGTGTATGGCGTACACTGGAACACTTCGCCCACTCGTTGACGCACGTAAGGAACACGTGTCGATCCGCCGACCATCACGACTTGGGCGATGTCATCGCGCGACACTCCTGCGGTTTTCATGGCGCGAGAGCAGGCTTCGATCGTGCGCGCGACAAGGGGTTCGATGAGTTTCTCGAATTCCACGCGAGTGATCGTCCGCCGATAGGTGTGTTGATTTCCGACGGCGATTTCAATGTCGGTGCGGTCGCGACGACTCAGCTCGATCTTGATGTTCTCGGAAAGAGTCCGCAGTTGCTGCTTGATCGCGGGCGAATCGATGTTGACACCGAACTGCTCGCGGATTTCACGCGTGAACAAATCGATGAGCGTGCGGTCGAAATCGTCGCCGCCGAGATGCGTATCGCCGTTGGTGGATAGAACTTCAAAAACGCCGTCCTCGACGCGGAGAATCGAAATGTCGAACGTGCCGCCGCCGAGGTCGTAGACGGCGATCGTCGCGTTGTCGTTGCGGTCGAGGCCATAGGCGAGAGCGGCTGCGGTCGGCTCGTTGACGATTCGCACCACATCAAGTCCGGCGATCTGCCCCGCATCCCGCGTAGCCTGTCGCTGTGCATCGTCGAACTGTGCGGGAACCGTGATGACAGCCCGCGACACCGGATTACCGAGGTGTCGTACCGCCCGCTGCTTCAGCTCTGACAGAATCATCGCGCTGATCTGCGGCGGTGTGTAAGACTTGTCAGCGACTATGACGCTTGCGAGATCTCTTTCGCTTCCTGCATCGCGATGTCGCGCGACGCGATAGGGGAGTCGCGCCGATTCTTCACCGAGATCGGCTGACCCTTTGCCCATCAGCCTCTTGATGGAATAGACGGTGTTCAGTGGTCTTTCCACTGCGTGAGCGCGGGCGTCTCGACCTATGGTGTCGGGCAAACCGCGATCGTCGAAACCAACGACTGATGGCAGGAGTACGTCATCCGCGCCGGCGGGCCCGGGAATCAAATGCGGTCCGCGTTCATCGGCGTAAGCGATCAGGGAATTGGTCGTGCCAAGGTCGATGCCGACGATCAAATTGTCGGGTTGGTTTTTCACTTCGTAATCGCCCCGCTCGCCGCCAGCGGATCGACAGCCAATTCATCTAAGAGGTTTTCGTAGTAGCGCATCGCGTTCAGGAGTTTGCGGAATTCCTTTTTCTGGTTTTCGTCGGCAGAGGCGAGTTTGTCTGCGCGTGAAGCAATCTCATCAAGCGCTTGCTGCTTTTGCTCCAAGACGTTGTTGCGCATGGATTCGAACGCGCCCTGATCGCCGGATGACTTTGCTTCTTCGATCTGCTCGCGAAGCTCCATAACCTCCATCAGAAGCGCACCGGGCACGTCGCGGACTTCAATCGCGCTGGGTCCGCCCGCGAGTTCGAGCAAATAGTTGGCCCGCAACGCCGGATCATTTAGCGTGCTGTATGCTTCGTTGACCAGCGCCGTGAAGTGCGTAGCCTGGTTGCGAGAATCTTCCGCAGCGCCGGCGAATCTGTCGGGGTGAATCTGCCGTGCGATGGCTCGAAAACTTGTCATCAGCTTGCCAGTATCAAACTGATAGGAAGGAGCCAATCCAAATAATTCAAAGTAGTTGACTTCTTTCGGCGCTTGCAATTCGCGACAGGCGGAGCATACGAGCGGATTGCTCAACGGAGCATGGCAATGCGTGCATTGAGCGTGCGCCAAAGTCTGCATTTACTTTCCCTACGAAAAACTCGAACAACCCACGTGGGCATGCCCTACAGTGAAAATGCCCGCGCATCATCTCACGAAGGCGCGGGCATGATCTAAGGTTCTATAGACTATGCTGAAAAGCTTGAACCGCATCCGCAGGTGCTGGTCGCATTCGGGTTGGTGAATACGAACCCGCGTCCCATCAGCTCGTCCTTGAAGTCAATGACCGTGCCTTCGAGGTAAAGCTGGCTCTTGGGGTCGCAAATGACCGGCACGCCGTGCTGTTCCCACTCTTCGTCGTTCTCACCCTTGGATTCGGTAAGGTCCAACGAATAGCCGAACCCGCTGCAGCCGCCGCCCTTTACGCCGACGCGCAGATACATGGGCTTGGCTTCTTCACCATTCTGCTTGGCCGCATCGTGCTGCTGACCAATGATTTGCTTTACTTCGCGTGCGGCGATTTCTGTCAACTGAATCATCTCTGATGATCTCCTTTGTGAATGTCCCAATCTTGGGAGATTCAATTGATTCTTAATCAACAATTTCCTTAAAATCAAACAACCAGCATCAAGCGTGCACGGTTTGCTTGTCGCTATGGGCGGTATCGCTGCCGCCGTTTTCGCTAATCTTCTTCTTCACATCGGCAATGGCAGCGCGGATCGCATCTTCAGCCAGCACGCTGCAGTGAATCTTCACCGGCGGAAGCGCAAGCTCCTTCACGATGTCGGTGTTCTTGATCTGCAACGCTTCGTCGAGCGTTCGACCCTTGACCCATTCGGTCGCGAGCGAACTGCTGGCGATGGCGCTGCCGCAGCCGAACGTCTTGAACTTGGCATCGACGATGCGCTGGTCATCATCGATCTTGATCTGAAGCTTCATCACGTCGCCGCACTCCGGTGCGCCGACGACGCCCGTGCCGACGTTCTTCAGCTTCTGATCCATCGATCCGACGTTTCGCGGATGCTGGTAGTGTTCTACGATCTTATCGCTATAGGACATTTCAATTCCTCACTTTCAAAAGGGCCTCATGCGCACTGGCACGAGTCATTGGAATCAATTTCACTCTAGTGATGCTGCCATTGCACTTTCGACAGATCAATCCCTTCCTGCGCCATCTCATACAGCGGACTCATGTGTCGCAGGTGGTTGACAGCCTTGATCACTTGCTCGCTGGTGTAATCGATGTCTTCCTTCGTGGTGAATCGACCCAGCGAAAAGCGAATCGAACTGTGCGCTAGATCATCGCCGAGACCGAGACCCTTTAGCACATAGCTCGGTTCGAGCGACGCGCTGGTACACGCGCTGCCGCTGCTCACGGCGATCTCACTGAAGCCCATCATCAGGCTCTCGCCCTCGACATAGAGGAAGCTCACGTTCAGCGTGTTCGGCAAATTGTACTGCGGATGTCCGTTGCGGCTGATGTCAGTCAGATGTTCGCTCAGGCTCGCCCAGAGGCGATCGCGCAAACCAGCCACGCGAACACTTTCCGTCGGCATTTCCTTCATCGCGATTTCAGCGGCTGCACCGCAACCGACGATGCCGGGTACGTTCAACGTGCCGCTGCGCATGCCGCGCTCGTGGCCGCCGCCGTACAGAATGGGCTCAAGGCGTACGCGTGGTTTCTTACGACGAACGTAAAGTGCGCCCACGCCCTTCGGGCCGTAAATCTTATGAGCGGACATGCTAAGCAAGTCGATGCCCATAGCTTCGACATCAATGGGTACTTTGCCGAAAGCCTGCGTCGCGTCGGTGTGGAAGATGATGTCCTTTTCCTTGCACAGCGCGCCGATTTCGGTGATCGGATGAATCGTCCCGACTTCGTTGTTCGCGAACATCAGGGTGATAAGGATCGTGTCCTGGCGAACGGCATTGCGCACCTGCTCGATGCTCACGCGGCCGGTCTTGTCCGGCTCGAGCCATGTTACGTCAAAGCCTTGCGTCTCGAGATATTTGCACGGATCAATCACGGCCTTGTGCTCGATTCTGCACGTGATGATGTGCTTGCCCTTGTCCTTGTACATCCGCGCGACGCCCTGGATGGCGGTGTTGTTGCCTTCCGTCGAGCCGCTGGTCCAGATGATTTCTTTGCTGTTCGCGTTGATGAGCGTAGCCACCTGCTCGCGCGCCTTTTCGACGCCCGCTTCCGCATCCCAGCCATAATGATGGTTACGGCTCGCTGCGTTGCCGAAATGCTCCTTGAAGAAGGGCAGCATGGCATCCAACACGCGCGGGTCGACGGGGGTTGTCGCGTTGTTATCCAGATACACTGATTTCATTTAGACTCTCTCCTTCACCGCCGCCGTTCGCATCGTACATGCGGAAGTCGTGGTGTGAATCTCTACCGGTATTTGTTCTGTACTGAAAAGCTCTTCGAGCGTTACTGTTCCCAAAAACTGCCTGAGACGATGATGAACGCGATTGGCCGGCAGGCGAATCGGGCAACGGGCGGCGAGTTCGCACCCCTGACCATTGCCATTTCCATTTGATCCCGCACACCGCACCAGTTGGACGGGCCCTTCGATCAATTCGATCACGTCGCAAAGCGAAATTGATTCGACCCGTTTGGCCAGAGCATACCCGCCGGTCGCGCCGCGGATGCTCGTCACCATGCCGCCATGGGCCAGGGCTTTGAGAATGTTGGTCAGGATCGGAAGCCCGATCCCGGACTTCGTCGCGATCTCCCGCGAACTGACCACCGCATCATCGCATTGAGACAGATGCCACAAAGCGATCAGCGCGTAGTCAGTCTTTTTCGTCAGTGCCAACACCCGATGACCCTCGTCAGGCGGAAGCGTCCTTTTAGACGCCCTATTATCATATAGCACTAAATCGGTACTATTTCAAGGCGGGTGAAGCGAGTGGGCAGGCTGTGATCTTGCGAATACAAACTACCTGCATAGAAACGCGGTACGTGACTTATGGTGAATGATAATACAAATCCGGCAGGTGTATTTTTCGGCCAGAGAAACGACCGGTGTTGGCTGGAGGTCACGGGCAAGGATCGACTTTCGTGGCTTCACAACCTGACGACAAACGCAATCAAAACGCTGAAGCCGGGTGAAGGTAACTATGCGTTCGTCCTCAATATTCAGGGCCGGATGCTCTTTGATCTCAACGCGATGATTTGCGAGGACTCGATCGCGATTGACGTCGATCGCCGCTGGCTGCCGGTCGCGCTGAAGCACTTCAACAAGTACATCATCATGGAGGATGTCGCTGTCAAAGACCGAACCGGCGAATTCGTTCGGTTCGCTTGTGTTGGGGAAAAGACTCCTGAAGTGGCTCAAGGGATTGGATTCAGCCAAGCCAAGGTCGCGCCTTTGCTCAACTTGGTTCAAATCCCGACAGCAAGCAACTCGGTGACCTATGCATTCCGGTCGGATTTCTGCGGGCCGTTTGCGGTCGAGTTTGTTGCGACGAAGGAGAGCAGCGAGGGATTTGAACGGACCCTTCGAGAAGCAGTTTCGTCGCAGCCGCATTCGACGCTGACGGAAAAGGTGATTGAGTTCACCCGAATCGAGCATGGCATTCCTTGGCCGGGGTTTGAGATTACCGACGAGTATTTGCCCGCTGAAACAAGGCAATTGAGTAGGGCGGTGAGTTTCCAGAAGGGTTGCTATCTCGGGCAGGAGGTCGTCGAGCGTATGCGCTCGCGGCAGGTGGTTGCGCGGCAACTTGTATTGCTCAAGGTGGATGGAGCTGAATCGCCACCGCGCGAGGCGGAGATTCGGGGCGCGGATGAAAAACCTGTTGGAAAAGTGACAAGCACTTGTCACTCCATCGTTCACGGTACGCCGATCGCGCTGGGATATGTGAAGACGGCCGCAGCGAGTGTTGGGAACAAGCTCGCGGTTCATTGGAACGGGCAGTCAGCGGTGGCCACCGTGCTCGACTTGCCTTCGGCAAAGGTTCACTAATCAATTGCGGCGTTGTTGTGCAAACGGTCGCGAGAATGTCTTCATTCAGTATTCGTTGAGCATCGATCAAGGTATCGATCCGGTGAATTGCATTTGGAAGAACGCGAAGTCCCAAATGTCAACGTCCAGATCAAGATCGAAGTCAAACCGCGGGCAGAACAGCGGATGAGGGTAGGGATCATTCGGCCCGCTTTGAGTGAAGCAGTTTTGGAAATGATCGAGATCATCCCAATCAACGTCGCAATCGGCGTCCTGGTCGCAAATTAGTGTGCCATTGTCGCGAACGAGCGCGCCCAACTGGGTCGAATCGCACACGTCAAGATCGTCATTCACTCCATCGTTGTCGTCATCAGCATCACAATTGTTAACAGAACCGTCGCCGTCAAAATCAGGATTCATTACGGTCGACGCTTCGCAATGATCCGGCGTTTGATTGCAATTTGAATCCAAACTTGTTCCTTGGAGAATCTCCAGTGCGTCGCTGATGTTATTTGAATCACAATCATAGACCCAATTACCCAGGTACTGCATAGCCGGCACGAGCTCCTCGCTCATGGGTCTGATTTCTGCAGCTGGCATGAGGTGATCGTAGCCAATTTCGATGGTTAGAGACCAAAGACCCAGCACTCCGTACACGTGATCGATATGGCCACCGTTGATCGGGTACAGCGTGGAATATAGGGGGCCGCCCCAATAGAAGGTATCTTGCACGGCCTCAATGCGTTGATGCAGTTCGTTATTGAGATCCACAAACGTAGGATGATCAATGCAAAGGTCGTTGGTATGCCCCCACGGCCACAGAATGACCGTGCCAAATGTATGAAAGTCGATGTCCGCACGGATGTTCGGATGAGAGTCGAAGAAATCGCGGAGAGCGATTGTTTCGGGCTCCGAAAACGGGTCCGGTTGGCTGCCCGGGCCGCCCCAATCGCGATTCAGGTCGGCTCCGTTGGCGTTGAATCGACTGCCGATCTCATAGCCATCCGGATTCATGATTGGTAGCAGATACCAATCAACATTGTTGACGAGGTTCGTTACGTCTGGATCAGTACCATATTGTTGAAGTAGATACCTTGTCATGTACGCGACTACGCAGGGTCCCATGACTTCATTGCCGTGCTGGCCACCGAAGAAAAATACGGCGGGACCGTTATTGCTATTGCCGGTGATTTTCAACGCCCAAAGATGCCGACCCAGAACAGAAGTGCCAAGGTCGACAATTTGGGTGAGTTGTGGGTACTCCGCCGCCAGTTCGTTCAAGAAGTCAACGTATTGCTCATAGGTGCGGTAGCTGTCGAAGAAGTCGCCGCCGGTTGAGGAGAACATCTCGTCAAACTTAATCTGCAAGTCATCAACAACGATTGAGTATTGAAACCCCTGTGAGTCGAGTTGCTTGATATCGTCGGGTGATACTCGTGCGCGAATCATCCCACCAGTTACTTGTTCAGACCAAATCTCAAGCGATTGGCTACTTTCGTCCAAATCCACAAGCCGCTGAATCGTCGCGGTGTCTGGAGCTGCGACATCGACGACTTTGTATCCATGAAGTCCTTGCGGCTTCGACAATACTGATGACGTTGAGAGGAAATGTAATAGCGTTCCCAAGATAATTATTTTCCGCGCATGCATGACAGGTCTCCGGAAAGAAAGTGATACTTACGGGAACCGAATGAATCATAGCAACTGTGCAATATGTTTCAACTTTCTGACACCGAAGCGACATTGAGATTGATTGTTCGCCCGCGTGCTTCCATTTCCAACCCGAAATGGTCGATTCTGATTGGCTTCAATGGGTTCGCCAATTGTGTCTCGGGTAGAAGGCCGATCGCCTTCGACTATAATGTCTAGTGAGCTTTCACGAGAAAACTGTGTGCCAATGGGTTGTGCCGGGAGCGAGGGAATGAGCCATCGAGTGGTTGTTGTGGCTGGTGGGGGACGCGGGATCGGTCGGGCGATCTGCGAACGGTTCGCGCGCGAAGGCTCGCAGGTGGTGGCAGCGGCGAGGACTGTCGCGGAGCTTGAACAGACGCGGGCGGCGATTGAAGCAGAAGGCGGCAAGTGCTTTGTCCATGCAACCGACGTTTGCGCTTCCGATGAAGTCGAAGGGCTGATCGATACGGTCGTCAAGAAGTTTGGCCGCGTTGACTTGCTGGTCAATTCGGCGGGAGTCGCGCCACAAAGCCTGCTGGGTGATCTCGATAACGCACTCTTTCGCACCATTATGTCCGTCAATGTCGACGCTGTTTTCCATGCGTGCCACGCGGTCTGGCCCGTCATGCAGCGACAAAACGGCGGCACGATCATCAACATTTCCTCGATCGCATCGATCGATCCGTTCACGGGTTTTTCCGCATACGGGGCAGCCAAGGCGTGGGTCAACGCGTGGAGCAAAGCTCTCGCTGACGAAGGGCGGCCGCTGGGTATTCGCGTGTTCGCCGTTGCGCCGGGGGCCGTTGAGACACGCATGCTACGGGACAATTTTCCTGAATTTCCGCGCGAGGCTACGCTCGCTCCGTCGGATGTGGCGGAAATGGTATTCACGTTAGCGCAACCTTCCTGCCAATATGCCACTGGGCAGACTGTTTTTGTCAGGAAATAGAATTCCCAAACACTGATTTCACTGCCGAAAACGCCTCTCATTCCGGTTCCAAATCTGCTCGCGATTTGTAATCAACGGCTTTTCTATCCCTGATATACTTCATTTCATGTCCGCATTGTCTTGGTCAGGAGGCAAGTCATGAGTTTTTTCATGGATTCATCGCACGATTTTGATCCTATCCCATCACCATTGGACGGGGCACCTGCGCCCGTTCCACACAGGGAGACGGCACGGTCGCTGCGTGAGCTTGAGGTGCAGCTTGAGCGCGCGACGCTGGCATGTGAGGCCATGTGGAGCATTCTGAAGGAGAAGCTCGGCGTGACGGACATGGACCTCGCGCGTCGCGTAAATGAAATCGATCTGAGTGACGGTTTACTCGACGGGCGAGTGCGGCGCACTCCGGTATCGTGCCCGAAATGCCACCGGACGATCAGCCCGCGATCGCCCAAGTGCATGTACTGTGGGCAAGCGGTGGTGCATAAGCCGTTCGCGTGAAGCAGGGCCGGAATGAATTCAAGTGATGGTTTCAAATGGCTAATGGCTAAAAAGTGAAAAAAACTACTAAGTAGTGACACGATGTGGCACTTTAGAAACGTCGAAACGTCAAAAAGTCGAAACGTCAAAATAGTATTCAAAGCCTAAAACCTAAAACCTAAAACCGAAACGCGAAAACCGAACACTGAAGTAGAGTCGGATCGATTTGAAAAACAACATTGGTGATTGCAGGGTTGCACTAGACTGTAGAGCGCGCGATTTCTGACGTTTGAAAGGCGGTGCGAGATGATCATGTGGGGACTGGCCATGGGGTATGCGTACGATATGGCTCGACTTGGCACCGAGGTGGATGCAGCCACTCGTGATGCACGTACTGCGAAGGATGATTCTCGCACGCTGCGAATACAACTTGAGCGTACGGTGCTGGCCTGTGAAGCGATGTGGAGCATTCTCAAGGAGAAACTGGCTATGACCGACGTGGAGCTTGCCCAGCGCGTGAATGAGATCGACCTCAGCGACGGGCACCTGGACGGAAAATTGCGGCGAACGCCGGTGTCGTGTCCATCATGCAACCGAACGATCAGCCCGAGGTTTCCCAAGTGCATGTACTGCGGTCAGGATGTGGTGCATAAGCCGTTTGCATGAGGTTTGGCCGAAGCAAGACAAACAAAGAAAAGGTGGGTGCAGAGCACCCATCCTACGACACTTGCAATGCAAAGATGGGATTGCAAACAAATGCCGGTAGCTTGAGGTCCCCGAATGGCAGAACCTAGCGTCTTCAAATATTGTGCAACATGCGGTTACCTGATTGAGGAGTTGCCCGAACGTCGGTGTCCCGAGTGTGGGACTGGATTTGATCCATCGAACCCTAAGACATTTTTGACGGGTTGCAGGATCGGGTTGCAATTTGACCGCGGAACTTGGTGCTTATTTGTTGCATGCATAGGCTTCGTTCTCATCAACGGGGCGCTCACTACTATCCCGGGAAGTAGGGGGCCAGATTTTCCCGACTACAGATGGATTAGAGATCTACTAGTCACGATAGGCTTGGCGATTGAAGCTTTGATGTGTCTGGCTGGTCTATTTCTTCTTGGAATAAGGCGCCGAGTGTACGGACGGCGCATGCATGCAGGTATTTGGTTGGCAGGCCTAACTGTTATGGGAGCTCTAGTGTTCAAATTGTGGGTGTACATTATGTGGTCAATCTAGTCTTTGTCTCAATAGTCTCGCGGGACCCCTTTCTTCTTTGGACTAAGAAGCGAATTGTTGAGATTTCAATTCATGACAACAACGGAGGCTATGTAGATGTGTCAAAGAGGCCTCGTCGTTTCGACTTTGTGAATGGTTGATACTCGCCTAATGCGGTCGATTTCGTTCGCGGAAATAAGAGGTGGGTGCAGAGCGCCCACCCTACGGATTGCTAGGTAACTCTGAGCTTTGGTTCACCAAGCCGCATGACCGGCAGTCTTGACGTCGTTTGTGAAATGTTAAACAATAGGTTAGGTTGTTGATTCTGCGGCTGAATATCGTTTTTTCCGGCCTTCTAAAGCGATTTTTGTTGTCGGGTACTTGCCCTGCAACGGGTCGCCGATACAGTTAGACAGAGAGGGCATCCTGTTAGGGGTGTCTCTCTAAAACGGCTAGTTTGTGAAATATTTCACAAAGTCGGTTGGTGACCGACAAAAGGCACGCATTCAGGGCCAAAAGGTGGGTGCAGAGCACCCACCCTACAGCAGAGCGGGCAGCTGCAGAGTACTGGACCGGTTGAAAACCGGTCCCACATGGGTTTGGTTCATAAACGGGCAGCCATGGCAAGGCGGTTGAAACCCGCCATATGAAAAGGTTGGCGAGCTTGAGCCATCCTGACAACAAGCCTGAGTTCGAGAAGTCGCCGAAGACCGGCGGCCACGGTGATTTTCTTACAAAACCGAACGGCAATTCACAATCAGCAAGCGGATCAAAGTCCGCCAATGATCTCGACCTTGATATGGACATCGAGCGGGACATCGAACCGCTTACGCTCCCTGCATTCGCCAAGTTGTTCGGCGTTCCTCTGATCATTATCGCGACGATCGTTGGTGGGGCTGTGTTGGTGGTGCTGCTGTTCGGCGCGCCGACGATGCCCGAGCGGCGGAGCGTTGACAGTCTGTTGCAGACGCTTGAGTCGAACAGCGGCGAACGAAGTCTTGGTGTTTTGCTGCCGCGCGAGAAGGAACTCTGGCAGACTGCCCTTGAGCTTTGCGAGCGCCTGACGAAGCAGGGCGAAGAATTCACACCGGAGGAATTGGCGTCCTTGTCGGATCGGCTGGGGACGCTGGTCAAGTCTGATCTTGAAACACTGAGCCATCTCCCGACGGTGGGGGCGGTGCGGGAAAACCAGCAGGATATCCGATCACGTCGATTGGAGTTCACGATTCACGCGCTTGGCCGAACGAAGCAGACTTCGGCGATTTCTTCGTTGATCGACGTGGTGAAGAACGGTCGCGAACCGTATGTCGCGGTGGCGATGCGTGAATTGGGTGATCTGCACGAAATGCCGGAGACGCGTGCGGCCGTCGGACCGATCGTGGAGTTGTTGGGGAAGGCGTCGCAAAACGAAACAAAGCTAGTAGCGGCAACGGTCTTGTCGATACTTGCGGAGTCAAATAATGCCGCAGTGGTGGAAGCCCTAAATAGCGCTCGCGTGACGGGCGAGGGTGATGTATCTTGGTCGGCTGCCTTGGCGTTGGCGCGGCTTGGCAGCCATGCCGGTAAATCGAATCTGCTCGATTTGCTGGACCGGACGTTCTGGGAAAAAGAGGATCGCTACCAGACGGTTGATCGATCGGGTACTGTGCGTCGGTACCGGATGCCCCCGAACAGAATCGAAGAATGGTTGATCGCGGCGATCGATGCGAGTCGCGGGCTGGAAGACCCCGATGTTCGCGGTGCGATCGACGCTTTGTCGAAAGATGCGTCGCTGGCGGTTCGGGCAAAAGCCGAAGAGGCGATGAAGGGCCGGACCGCACTAGCAGAGAAGTAGACGCAAGGTTGAGGAGTAGCGAATGGCTACCAAGCAGCTCGTAACGCGGGTTTGGATTGAACCCGGATGCATTGTTTGTGATGCGTGCGAGACCACCGCGCCCGATGTGTTTCACGTCACCGACGATACGTGCCTTATTCGCCCTGAGGCGATGAAGCCCGATTTCAACAAGCCGCGGACGCAGAGCATTATTGATGCGGCTGAGGAATGCCCGGTCGACGTCATCAAGTACGAGACGGTCGAGGCGGAAGTTTCGGATGCTGAGGCGGCGGCGATGGAAGCTGCGGCTGCAGCACCGGCTGCTGAAAAGCCGAAGGCCGATCACGCCAAGCCGTCGAAGTCACCGGAAAAGGCTGCTCCTGCCGCACCGGCAGAGGCGAAGCCGGCGGTCGCGGCGAAGGCACCGGTAGCGGCTGCGGCGGTGTCGATGGCTGGGGATGGCGATCCGGCGATTCAGGCGTTGCTGCGGGCTGCGACTTCGCGCGGCGGTAGTGCGGGGATCATGAAGAATGAAGCCTCGATGCCCGCCTCGGTGCAGGAATGGCAGCGGAAAGATCCGCGTGATCTTCCGCCGGATGCGCGACAGGCGAAAGTCCTGGAGGCTGCGAAGAAGTCGAAGCAAGATCCGAATCAGTCGCGGCGCGATTTCATGAGCGGAGCGGCGCTGGGCGTCGGTTGGTTTACGTTTGCGGTGAGCACCGGTGTTGCGTGCGGGCCGGCGTTCGTGCGATTCCTGATGCCGAACGTGCTGGAAGAACCTGATCCACGCGTGCGCGTCGGCAAGTTGCAGCGCTATTCGGAAATGAAGCCCGGCGAAGTCAACGAAGACTACAAGCCGCAGGGCATCTGGATGATTCGCGAGGAAGGTCGCATCGCCGCACTGAACATTATCTGCACGCACCTTGGTTGCATTCCGAACTGGTTGCCGAACGATCGCAAGTTCAAGTGCCCGTGTCACGGCAGCGGGTATCGTCCGAATGGAATTAACTTCGAAGGCCCGACGCCGCGACCGCTGGAGCGCTTCCGCATCAGCGTCGTCGACGGCTTGGTGCTGGTAGACAAGAGCAAGAAATACCAGTATGAGCTTGGCCAATGGGATCAGCAGGGAAGTTTTCTTGAGGCGTAGGCGCGCCTCGTAGACGAGTGGAAGAAACGAAAAAGCGGAGAGAATTACTAATTACAAATTACTAATTACAAGAGGCTAAGAGGCGATCGTAGCTTATCGATCGTTCAAGGCTTTTCGTCATTCGTAGTTTGTCATTCGTAATTCCGTCGAAGACGGAACAATGCTAACACGCATCGGAAATTGGGTCCGCGAAGGACAGATCTGGAACAGCATCTTTCGGCACGGCGTGCCGCGCGATCGGCGCACGCGTGCGATGGCTGTGTTGAGCAACGTCTTTCTGCACCTGCATCCGGTGGCTGTGCGCAAGAGCGGCATCCGGCTGTCGTTCACGTGGTGCATGGGCGGGCTCACGTTTTTCATTTTCCTTGTTGAGATCGTCACGGGCGTGCTACTGATGTTCTATTACCGCCCGACGGTTGAATACGCCTATTTTGACATTCAGGGTTTGCGGGCGCACGTGACGCTGGGGTTACTTCGCGAGATGCACCGATGGGGGGCGCACGCGATGGTTATCGCCATCTGGCTACACATGCTGCGCGTGTTCTTAACGGGCAGTTATAAACCTCCCCGCGAATTCAACTGGAGCGTGGGTGTCATACTACTTGTGCTCACGCTGCTGCTGTCGTTCACGGGTTATTTGCTTCCGTGGGATCAGCTAGCCATGTGGGCGATCACGGTTGGGTCGAACATGGCCCGCGCGACCCCGGGTGCCGGTTCCGAAGGTCCATTGTCGTCGTTCATCCAGATCGGCGGCGTGCCGCTGGTTCATGCGGGTGACGACGCGCGGTTTGGTTTGCTGGCGGGAACATTCGTGGGGCCGAATGCGTTGCTTCGGTTCTACGTGCTCCATTGCGTGTTTATCCCCGTGGTGGTGACGGTGCTTCTTGCGGTCCACTTCTGGCGGATTCGCAAGGACGGCGGCATCAGTGGGCCGTTGTAGGAAATAGTTACGCCAAGCCGTTCAGTCGTCCCTACGGGACTCGACGGTTACGATACGGTTGCTTACCCAGCGTTGAAACGCTGGGCTATTTTCGGGTGTCCCTGACGGGACTGCTTGAAGACGCTCAATGTTAGTGGGTTTGAGGCGACAGGAAGCACGACTCATGGCGTCAAGATACTATCTGTAGTTCGACGCGAGGATAGGCTGAATCATGCTCCCCATACTTGCGGCTGAATCGATGTTCGACGGAATCAAGGCATTCATCAATGCGATTTGTCAGCCGCATTGGTTCCTGATCCTTTCAGTGCTTGGTCTCGGTGTTTTCCTTGCCGGTTATCGGTTTTTCACACAGCCGAAGGTGGCGGGGCCGCTGGCGGCGGTATTGACGCTTGCGTTCATCGCTAGCTGTTTCGACCCGAATTTCCTCTTGATCGTGCAGAAGGCCGACAACGTGCCCATCGTGATCATGATGTTCACGGTGAGCTTCTGTATGTGGCTTGCGTTTCGACAGGCTGCGATCAACGACGAGAACATTGAAAAGGGCGAACCGCTGATTGAGGCGGGTTCGGATGACAAGGTTCTGGTTTGGCCGGACCTTGTGTACACCGAGTTTATCTGCCTGATCCTGTGCACGGCGTTGCTGACAGTTTGGGCGATTGTGCTGCGTGCGCCGCTGGAGCAGCCGGCGGATCCGAACGTGGCGCCAAATCCTGCGAAAGCGCCGTGGTACTTCCTCGGTTTGCAGGAGATGCTGGTTTATTTCGACCCGTGGTTGGCGGGCGTGGTGCTGCCGGGCTTGATCATCGTGGGTTTGATCGCCATTCCTTACATGGACAAGAATCCGCGCGGCAATGGGTACTACACGTTCAAAGAGCGCAAGTTTGCTATCACGACGTTTCTCGTCGGGTTCGTGATTCTGTGGGTCGTGTTGATCATTTTCGGCACGTTCCTTCGCGGGCCGAACTGGAACTTCTTTGGTCCGTTTGAATTTTGGGATCCGCATAGGCCGGCGGCGTTGCTCAACGTCGAGTTCCACGACTTGTTCTGGATTGAAATGATGGGACAGGCGCTGCCGACGCATTATCTAATGCGCGAGCTGCCCGGCATCATTCTGCTGGGTGCTTACTTCGTCGTGGGTCCGCTGGTGTTGAAGGCATTCTTCTTCAACAAGATCTATCGCCAGATTGGGTTTATTCGATTCAGCGTGTTGGCCATGCTGATCCTTGTGATGGGTTTGATGCCGATCAAGATGGTCTTGCGTTGGACGTTGAATCTGCACTACATCGTCGGAATCACGGAGTGGTTCCTGAACGTGTAGTGATGTCGTTGTTGTGTCCCGGCGGGACACAATGAGAATAGCCCAGCAGTTCACTGCTGGGTCGAGAGAGACAAAGAATTCACCTAGTCCCGTAGGGACGATTGAACTATTCAGTCGTCCCTACGGGACTGGATTCACAAGCTTGGCCGACGTCCCCAGCGTTGAAACGCTGGGCTATTGCCGGAAGTCCCTAGCGGGACATTCAGAATCACGGCGATCAAGGATCACGATCGCGGTGCATTGGGAATAAGAGATGCCAGTACCAGAGGAAAAACTATATCCGGCAGGGAAGCTGAACAAATGGTTCGCCATCAGCAGTGTGCTGATGATGCTTTCATTCTTTTGGATGGTCTGGGTCGACTACAAGCGCACCTGGCACGAGCATCAGGACGACTTCTTCGTTAACAAAGCTGCGTTGGCGCACCTTGATTTTGTGGCCGCGAACAGTGATGAACACCTGAATGAAATCGCCAAGGCCAAGCAGCGACTCGATAGCGCTAAGGAACTGGACGAAGCCGAAAACGCCGCCAAGCGCGCGGAGTTGAAGGCGAAACTGGCTGAGGCAGAGCTCAATTTCAAGAAAGCGGATGATCCCTATGGCCGGAATGTTCAAGTTCTCCAGGTAACGCGCGATTCGTATGAACGCGCACTTGGGGCGCATGGGCCGAACCATCCGGAAACCAAGAAGATCGCGGCTGAAGTCGAAGCTCAGTCCAAGGAAGTGGAAGAAGGTCGCAAGAAGAAAGAGCAATTCGAAGATCAGAAGCGCGAACTGTCGGCAGAGCTAAAGAAGCTCGATGAACGGGTTCGCGTGGCTGATCGTCAACTGAAGGACCTGCAGCAGATTGCGGATTCAGCGGCTGAAAAGGACCGACAGTATCGGGGTGTTTTGACGGATGAAGGAATAAGAGCGGGCATTCCTTTTGTCACCGCGCTTATCAATGCACCGCTGGGAGACTTCACAGCACCCAAGAACACGCCTGGTCGTTTTCAGGTTAATCAATTGGTGTTGCCGCATGTGCGCCAGCGTTTGAACTATCTCGATAGCTATACGACAGACCGCTGCACGACGTGTCACGTGGCGATTGACGATCCTGCGTTCTCCAAGTCGACGCTGGCAAAGAAGCTCGAGCAGACGTTGCCGGCGATCAACGATGCGCTGAAGCGGATGACGCCGCCGAAACCGGCGCTGGATTTTCCGCCGCCGCCCGTGGTCGATCCGTCGGGGAATATCAAGTTAACAGCCGGGCAGGTGACGGATCATTGGGACGTTCTTTCGCGCGAGCAGCAGGATGAGTATTTCAACAAGCTGCTATCGCAGGTCAACAGCTATCTGACGCAGAGCGGCCGCAAGACGATCAAGCTCGAAGAGCCGTTGTTCGCGCACCCTGATCTTGATTTGTACGTCAACGTGGATTCGCCGCACCCGATGAACCTCATGGGCTGCACGGTTTGCCACGAAGGCAATCCGCAGGAGACGGAATTCGTTCTCGCTGCCCACTCGCCGCCGACGCACGAGATCGAGAAACAGTGGAAGGATGAGTATTACATCCACATCCTGGGTGTGCCGAATACGACGTTTGAAACCATCGCGCATTACTGGGACCGCCCGATGCGCTGGCCGGAACATACGCAGGCGAGCTGTGCGAAGTGTCACTCGGAGGTCGCGGACGTGGATCGCTTCCGCGGTGAGCGACACGGCGAGCGAATCAATGAAGGCCAATTCCTCTTCACCAGCCTTGGTTGCATTAATTGCCACAACGTGGATTCGTTGAAGGATTCGCGGCGGGTCGGGCCTGAGTTGACATCGATCGCGTCGAAACTCAAGACGGGCTTCGTTGATCAATGGATTTACTTCCCGCAGAAGTTCCGTCCGTCGACGCGTATGCCGCACTTCTTTGAGCAGGAAAACAACCGCGCGGAAAGCAAAAACCAATTCGATGCGAACCCGGTGCTGCGCACTGAAACAGAAGTCGCAGCCATCACGAAGTATCTGTTCGCGGTGTCGAAGGAATACAAGCCGGAGAAGAAGCCTGAAGGCGTCACGGGCGATGCGGCCCGCGGGCGCGAGTTGTTCAAGCAGACGGGGTGTCTGGCGTGTCACTCCAACCTGTCGGAATTCGGACAGGATTGGATCGCCAAGGACATCGCCAAGCGAGCGAACATTCCGCTGGAGCAGGCGCAGGGCAAAGCGCAGTTCATGACCTACGAAGAAAAGGCCTTGTATGCCCGCGACCATTTTGTGTCAGACGTTGACACCTGGCTCGACCCGCAGAAGGCGCATTTTGAAAATGGCGGCCCGGAACCGGCGCCCACATTCAGCCGGTTTGCGCCTGACCTTTCGGGCATCGGCTCGAAAGTCGGTTTCGACTGGTTGTATTCGTGGCTTATCAATCCGCAGCACTATTCTGAAACCACCAAGATGCCCAGCATGCGGCTCACGCCGAATGAGGCTGCGGACATAGCGGAGTATTTGCTGACGCTGAAGAACGAGCAGTTCAAGCAGGAGCAGTTCGCGCTGAACGCGGAGCGCGGCCAGATGACCGAGGAGTTGATCTTCGGCATTCTGGCGACGCAGCGGTCGGAGCGGGCGAGCCGGTCTGTGCTCAAGGACGAAGGCGGCGAGTTGGGCCAAATGCTGGTCGCGCTGCTTGATCCGTCCTTCAAGAAAGACGGGCGCTCGGCGTACGACCTGGTGTCTGCCATGTCGTTGCAGGAAAAGCAGCAGGTGTTCCTCGGCAGCAAGATGATCGGGCACTACGGTTGTTACGCTTGCCATAAGATCGCGGGTTTCGAGGAGACCACGCCGCCGGGTACAGACTTGAGTGCATGGGCGGAAAAGCCGATCGCACAGCTTGATTTCGCGTTTTACGGCCACGCGTTCCACGACATGCGACACGAGAAGGAAGATGTCTTCGCGCATGTCTATCCCAAGGATGCGGATGCGCTGAACCAGTGGTCGCCCGGTGAAAACGCGAAGGAGCAGATCACGCACACGCACGCGGCGTTCGCCAAGCATAAGATGCTGAATCCGCGAATCTGGGATCGTGAGAAAATCAAGGCACCGTATGACAAACTCAAGATGCCCAATTTCTATCTCACGGCAGGCGAAGCTGATGCTCTGACAACATTCCTGCTCTCTAGGATTCCGGCCCGCGTGACGGGTGATCTGGCGGTTGATTATGAGGCAGACCTTGATGGCCCAATCGCGCGCGGTCGAACGCTTTTGCGCGAACTGAACTGCATCGGTTGCCATGAGGTTGAGGACAACGTACCCACCGTGCAGCAGTATTTCCGCCGTGAAGTCGGCGGCAAACTGGTGTTCGATATGCTTAATGCACCGCCGTCCTTGCGCGGCGAAGGTGCGAAGCTGCAACACAACTGGTTCCACGAGTTTCTGCATAAGGTCGAGACGTTACGTCCGTGGTTGCAGATCCGCATGCCGAGTTTCAATCTCACCGGCGAGCAATCAACCACGCTGGTTGAGTATTTCGCAGCCCTGACGCTGGATGATGCGCACACACTGGCTAAAGCCATGGCGCCGGTCAGGGAGTACAAAGCTTCCGAATCCAGGAAAGCTGCCGAAGCGAAATCGAAATCGAGCGGCGAAAAAGATACGCATGATGTGAGCGGTCTTTGGTTCGAGCAGGAGAGTTTAGAGAAATCCGCCCACACGCTCGATCAATTCGCGATCGAGCGGAAGCTGGTGCGGCCATTTGAACTGGACAGATTGCGTGCGTCGAAAGAGCAACTGATCGAGGCGCATCAGAAAGTGTGGGATCGAACCGAGTTTATTCAGAGCCTTTACAACGTGGAGTATCCGTTTGTCGAGCCGCCGAAGGCGCTGTCCACGGAGGAACGATTTGCGCAGGGCACAAAGTTCTTCGATGCGATGGGTTGCTTGAAGTGCCACGTGCTCGGCAACATGCTGCCCGGTCCGGCCAAGAACACGGATGATTTCCCGCAGATGTATCGACTCGACGGCGTACGCGGCGAGGGCGACAAGGCGCTCGCGATCATCAATGGAAAGCAATACCCGATCGGCGCGGAGATTGACGGCCACAAGCTGATCAGCGCGAGCAACAAGTTCTACGAATCGGGCGACGTGGAGACGAAAGCCATCGTCGAGGGTCCGAAGGCGGACGGTAGCGGTAATGAGAAGATTCAGCTCCTGGCTGCCAGTGCGCCGAATCTCTCGCTGACGCACCGCCGGTTGCGGCATGAATGGGTGCATCAGTGGATGCTTCAGCCTGCCCTGATTCAGCCGGGAACAAAGATGCCGCAGAACTTCCTCGGCGGTAAGAGTCCGTTTGAAGGGGACCCGGCGTTCCCGGGCACCAGCGAGGACCACCTGAATCTGATTGTCGATTATCTGTACGACGCCGGGTTCCGCGGGGCACGCGCACCGCTGCCGAAGACGGTTGCGGCAGAGCCCAAGGCGTTTGACGAGGAAGAAGAATTTACCGAGGAAGAGTAAGTACGTTCGGCACGTGACCGGGCGATATCAGCTTGCAACGGGTTGGGCGATCGCATACAACCCGAACAGTCCCGAGCCGAGATTTCGGTCGGGTAAGGAGGACGAACATGTTTAGATTCAAGTCAGCAATGGTTTGGGCGGCAATGTTGGTTGTCGCCGTGGGCGCGAGCTCCCTTCGCGCGGACGATAACGGGGTCATCAAGGGCAAGGTGACGTTCAAGGGCGATCCCGAAGCCTTCAAGCGAACATCGCTTGATACCACCAAGGACCCGAAGTGCACGAAGAAGATCGGCAGCTACGACGTGATCGTCAATAAGACCGAGCCGGCCACTCTTCAGAACGTGCTTATCTCGATCAAGACCGGTCTGCCGGACAAGAAGTGGGACGCACCCGCGACGCCAGCCGTCATTAATCAGGAAGGCTGCGAATACAAGCCGCACATTCTCGGCGTCATGGAAGGTCAGAAGGTCGAGATCAAGAACAGCGACGACACCAACCACAACATCCACTTCATGCCGAAGAAGAACGAGGAAATCAACAAGACGCAACCCAAGAAGGATATGGTTGATTCCATCACGCTGAAGGAAGAGGATGAGCCGTTCAAGGTGAAGTGCGACGTTCACCCGTGGATGGGTGCGTGGGTGGCGGTGTTCAAGCATCCGTATTTCACCGTCACCGAAAAGGACGGTTCATTTGAGATCAAGGGTCTGCCGGCGGGTAAGTACGTGGTTCGAGCATGGCACGAAAAGTTCGGCGAGCAGACGGCGGAATTCGAAGTGACCTCGGGCAAGACGGTAGAGAAGGACTTCACCTTCGCCCCGAAGTAACTCACGCGATAGATTGGAGTGACACCGCCGGTTCGTTGGCGCGGTCCGGCGGTGAACTCCCGCTTTGGTGCTCCTGCTATTGTTGAAACAAAACCCAGCAGCGGTGCCTTCGCCTGGTCCGCAGGGCGGACCCTACACCAAAATCCGCAGATGGTTTTCAATCCCGTGAAAGAGGGAGACGTAAGGTGAGCTTAAACAGTCGGGCCGTTATGGGCTTATCGCTGGCAGCCGTGGTCGCATGTTTGTTCATGGCTGCGCCGAGCGCGATGGCGCAAGCTACAACGGCGACTCCGCCGGTATCGACTGAAAAAATCGATGGCGTGTACGGCTACCATTTGCCGCCGGACATTTCGACCCACGGCCACAAGATGGACAGCCTGATCAATATCCTCCATTGGTTCATGGGTGCGTTGTTCGTCGGCTGGGGCGTGTTCTTTGTGTACTGTCTTGTGAACTTCCGGCAGCGTCCCGGTCATGCAGCCAAGTATGAGCCCATCAAGGCAAAACCGTCGAAATATACTGAGATCGCAGTCGTAGCGTTTGAGGCGTTCCTGCTGCTTGGTTTGTCGATTCCGATCTGGGCGAGCGTGAAGCAATCTCCGGTGACGAATGAAACGGGCGCGTTGCGCATTCGTGTTGTGGCAGAGCAGTTCGCCTGGAATTTCCACTACCCGGGACCGGACGGCCAGTTCGGTTTGACGTCACCGGACCTTGTGAACCTCGCGACCAATCCGGTCGGCTATGACAAGGCCGGTAACGGCGCGGACGACGTTGTATCTGGCGAAATGCACATTCCAGAAAACCGCGACGTTATTGTTGAGATTTCATCGAAAGACGTCATTCACAGCTTTGCGATTCCCGTGTTGCGAGTTAAGCAGGACGCCATTCCGGGCATGAGAATTCCGGTCTGGTTCAAAGCCAAAGAAAAGTCCGAAGGGCGATACCAGGTTGCCTGTGCGCAATTGTGCGGCAACAACCATTACAAGATGCTGGCGCCGATGGTTGTCGAAAGTCAGCAGAAGTTTGACGCGTGGATTGCGGAGAAGTCCAAACCACCAGAAATATTTGAGGGCGAGTAAGCATGAGTGCAGCGCACCATGACCATCATCATGGTCATCACGACCATGGTCACGATCATCACCATCACGAGCTTTCGTTCTGGCGTAAGTACGTGTTCTCCATCGATCACAAGGTGATCGGTGTGCAGTACGCGGTGACGTCGCTCGTGTTCCTGTTCTTCGGCTTCAGTTTGATGATGCTGATGCGCTGGCAGCTCGCCTATCCGGGCGAGGCGCTTCCCATCATCGGCAAGCTGTTTGGTGAAGCTAACATGCCCGGCGGCGTGATGCTGCCGGACTTCTATAACCAGCTCGGTGCCATGCACGGAACCATCATGGTGTTCCTTGGCGTGGTTCCGATGATCGTCGGTGGATTTGGTAACTATGTCATGCCGCTGCAAATCGGCGCGCCTGACATGTCATTCCCCAAGCTGAACATGGCCAGCTACTGGGTGTTCCTGCCCGGTGGACTCATCATGCTCGCCAGCTTTTTCTGTACCGGCGGTGCGGCTGCCTCTGGTTGGACTTCGTACGCCCCACTTTCGGTTATCGCTCAACAGCAGCCGACGTTCATGGGCAAGCTGCTTTCCGGTCAGACGATCTGGCTGATCGGCATGGTGTTTCTGATTACGTCGTCGCTGCTTGGCTCCGTGAACTTCATCACCACGATCATTCAGCTTCGCGCCAAGGGTTTGACGTTCTGGCGTCTTCCGTTTTTCGTCTGGGCACAGTTGGTGACCGCGTTCCTTCTTTTGCTCGCCTTCCCGCCGCTTGAGGCCGCGGGTGTTTTGCAGTTGATGGATCGCCTGGCGGGCACGAGCTTCTTCATGCCCGAAGGCTTGATGATCAGTGGCGTGAAGTATGAGGGAGCGGGCGGTGGAAGCCCGTTGCTTTGGCAGCACCTGTTCTGGTTCCTGGCGCACCCGGAAGTGTACGTTCTGATTCTGCCGGGCATGGGTATCGTGGCAGAAGTGATTGCGAACAACACGCGTAAGCCGTTGTGGGGTTACCGCACGATGGTGTACGCGGTGATCTTCCTCGGTTTCATGTCGTTCATCGTGTGGGCGCACCACATGTTCATGACGGGCATGGGGCAGTCGATCAGCGCGTTCTTCGCCACCACGACGATGATCATTTCGATTCCGTCGGTCGTCATTCTCACTTGTTTGTTGATCAGCTTGTACAACGGTTCGATTCGTTTCACCGTTCCGATGTTGTTTGCCCTCGCGTGGCTACCGATGTTTGCCATCGGCGGATTGACCGGTCTGCCGCTGGGCTTGCCCGCGTCGGACATCCCGCTGCACGATACGTATTACGTGATCGGCCACTTCCACTACGTGGTCGCGCCGGGCACGATTTTCGCGATTTTCGCGGGTATTTATTACTGGTACCCCAAGGTCACGGGCCGCGCGATGAACGAAATGCTGGGCAAACTTCACTTCTGGTTTTCGTTCCTGTTCATCAATGTTGTTTTTGCACCGATGTTCTGGATCGGGTTGGCCGGCGTTTCGCGTCGACTGTATGACCAGACGGTTTATGCACACGGCGAGGCCGTGCAGAAGTTGACGGTCATGTCGTCGTGGGGCGCGTGGATGCTCGGACTGGCCCAGATACCCTTCATCATCAACTTCCTTGTCAGCTGGAAAGCCGGCAAGCGTGTAACTGAGAACCCGTGGGATGCGACCACGCTGGAGTGGGCTGCTCCGTCGCCGCCGCCGCACGGTAACTTCCTGACCGAACCCGTAGTGTATCGTCCACCGTATGAGTACAGCGTTCCCAAGGCCAAGAAAGACTTTTTGCCGCAGCATCTGACGGCGGAGGCATAACAAGACGTGTCATCAGCAGCGGATCATGTTTTACCCTATACGATAGAACCGCACCCGGTGACGGGTGTGTACAGCGGCAAGCTCGGGCTGTGGTTGTTCCTCGCGTCCGAAGTCATGCTTTTCGGCGCGCTGTTCTCGAGCTACATCGTGCTTCGCACCACAGCGCCGGCGGAAGGCGCGGCGAAGTGGCTATACCACGGCGAAAACGCACTGAACATGTGGATCGGTGCGGTCAATACGTTTGTTCTCATCGTCTCCAGCGTCACGATGGTGTTTGCGTGGGCGAAATTCAAGTCGGGGAATTTTTCGGCGGGCCGTGGATTTCTGGCGGTGACCGTTGCACTTGCCCTGGCGTTCATCGTGGTCAAGCTATTGTTTGAGTACATTCCGAAGTTTCAACACGGCCACACGCCAGCCAGCCACAACTTTTATGCGCTGTATTTCACGCTGACCGGGTTACACGCGGTGCATATCATTGGCGGCGTGATTGTCATGCTCTGGTTTATGCTTCCGGGTGCCTCGCTGTGGCACAAGAACCCAGAGTACTATACGAATCGCATCGAGTGCACCGGTTTGTACTGGCACTTTGTCGACCTGGTCTGGATCTTCCTGTTTCCCATTTTGTATTTGCTGTAGGAGCTGAGCATGGGCGGTGCGCATGCAGATGTAAGTAAACATGTTCGAGCCTACCTCGCGGTATTCGCAGCCTTGGCCGTTTTTACGGCGGTTACGGTTGGCGCTTCGTTCATGCACTTTGGAGAAAAGGGAAGTCACACGGGAAACATCATCGTTGCACTGATCATTGCGACCATTAAGGCGTCGCTCGTCGCGGCGATTTTCATGCACCTGAAGTGGGAGCGCGGCGCGTCGATCTGGGTCACGCTCGTGTTTTGTGCCGTTTTCTTCCTGGTCTTGATCCTCGTTCCGATGCTGACAACCGGCGATCTGCCGCCCAAGGCCGAACACAAGATGTGGGACAATTTGCCCACCAAGGCAGTCCAAACGAGTCAACACGGCAGCGGACACTGACCGCGGCGCAGCGGCGTTCGCGTTGGTTCGCATACGCCTGTGTGATATAATCTCCAGCCGGTGCAAAGGCCTTTTCGTTGGTTGAAAAGCACAGGGCACCGGGGGATGGGAACCATGTCACTGAAAGCTTTTCACATTCTTTTCGTAGTGATTACGACGTTGTTTTGTGTCGGTCTGGGGTTGTGGGCGTTTCGCCAGTATTCGCTCGAGCGCGAGGCGTCGATTCTGATTCTGGGAATCGGCTCGTTCGTGTTCGCAGTCGGCCTGATCGTCTATGGGAAATACGTGCTAAAAAAGCTTCGCGGAATTGGATACCTCTAGCGATGAATACTCTGCGTGGAGATGAGGTACAGATGAAATCGACTTCACGGGTTCGTGGCGTCGTCGCGCCGCTTTTGGCTGTCATCGCGTTGATGCTTGCCGAAACCTCCGCCACTGCGTGCTCCTCCTGTTTCGGCGATCCGGGCTCGAACATGGCCAAGGGGGCTGTGGCCGGCGTTTGGTTCATGGTGGGCATGGTGGGGGTTGTGCTGTTCGGCATCGCGGGCACGGGTTTGTTCTGGTTGCAGCGCAGCCGCCGGTTGTCGCGAATTCATCCTTCCGAATTTGATTCGACTCATGCCCAGTGAGATTCAAGCGTCAGGCAAAGGTCCCAATCAACGCTTCAGCCGCATTGCGCACGCCGCCGCCGTTTTGACTGCTTTCGCCATCTTGCCGCTGATCTTTGTCGGCGCTGGCGTGACCAGCAAAGACGCGGGCATGGCCTTCCCCGATTGGCCTACGTCCGATGGACACTATGTGAACCCACCGGGCTGGCTGCAGAACGATCACACGCGCTGGGAGCATGGTCATCGGCTGATCGGCTGGACCGTCGGAATGTTTGCGATCGCGTCGGCTGTCATGACGTGGCGAAGCGGCGGGTTCGTTCGTGTGTTTGGTTCATTCACGCTCTTTGCGATCATTGTGCAGGGCGTGCTCGGCGGAATGCGGGTGCGCGAGATTTCCACGCTGCTGGCCATGTTTCACGGGATTTGGGGGCAACTCTGCCTTTGCCTCGCGGTGACGACCGCGCTGATTACGTCGCGTGCGTGGATGGAAAATCGAACGCTGATCGAAGTGCCCACCGCCAGATTCCTGCAACGACTTTGCTTGATTGCCACGGTGCTGACATTCATGCAACTCGTCGCAGGTGCTACGTTTCGACATTTCAGTTCCTCGACGGCATTGGCTGTGCATCTGGTTGGCGCGGTGATCGTCGCGTTCGTGATCGGTTGGAAATGTCTATGGGTTCTGGGGCAGCACCCTGGCCGCACGATGCTGACTACCCCTGCGAAGGCATTGTCGATCTTGATGGTGATTCAACTGTTGCTCGGCGGCAACGCATTTCTCGTTGTAATGATGCCCAAGGCGTGGTCGAGTCTGCTGCATTGGCTGGTGCCCACCGCGCACACAGCCGTAGGCGCGTTGCTGCTGGCCTGTTCGTTTGGACTGACCTTGGCGGTGTATCGCGTGGTGCGACCGTCAATGGCGCGTGAATCGATTTCTGATTCGGTGATTGCGACGGCGGTGGCCTCATGAGTCAACTGACTTCAACAACTTCCATGTCGCTCGCGCCATCGACGTCCAAGGCGGCGGCGTATCTCGAACTTACCAAGCCGCGTATCGCCGCGCTGGTTCTCGTGACTACATCGGTTGGATTCTATCTGTCGCTGTCGAACGGTTGGGATGCAGCCGCCGCATGGCGATTGCTGGCGACTGTCATAGGCACCGCGCTGGTCGCGGGCGGTTCGAGTGCGCTGAATCAATTGATCGAAATCGATCGCGACGCGCGCATGCACCGCACGCAGAATCGCCCGTTGCCGACGAACCGCCTGACGCCGAGCGAAGTGATGATTTTCGGCGTTGTGGTCACAGTCGTCGGCGCGTTCGTGCTGGCGTGGCAGGTTAATTCGCTGACGGCTGCATACGCATTGGCCACGTGGGCGATTTACGTTTTCATTTACACGCCGATGAAACGATGGGGGCCGGTTTCGGTTCTGGTCGGCGCGGTCGCCGGTGCATTGCCGCCGGTGATCGGCTGGGCGGGCGGCGCGGGAGGCGTAGCCGTCGGCGGATGGATTCTGTTTCTCATCATGTTCTTCTGGCAGCTTCCGCACTTCGCAGCCATCGCGTGGATGTATCGCGAGGATTACGCCCGCGCGGGTTATCCAATGCTTCCGGTGACCGACGAACGCGGCGCACGAATCGATCTGCACGTCATCACGCACTCTGTCGCGTTGTTGATCGCGACGTTCCTTCCGTCGTTGTGGCGCTTGACCGGCATCACGTATGCGATCAGTGCCATGGTGCTCGGGCTTGCTTTCCTCGGTTTTGGCGTAATGTTCGTGCTCAACAAGCAGCGTCACATGGCGCGACGGCTCGTACTCGCTTCCGTCATTTACCTTCCGATCTTGCTCGCGCTGATGATGTTCGACAAGAGCTAATCGCGGATTGAGCCAATCACATGACTGCAACGCCGACTGTCGCGGTTCAATCGCTTACGCATCGATATCAGGAGCGCGTGGCGCTCAACGCCGTTTCGTTTGACGTGCCTCCGTCGTCAATTTTCTGCTTGCTTGGTCCGAACGGCGGGGGAAAAACCACGCTCTTCAAGATTCTCGCGACGCTCTTACAGCCCACGTCTGGAACGATCCTGGTGAATGGTGCGGATGTCGTAAGCAAACCGGATGAGGTGCGGCGCGGGATCGGCATCGTTTTTCAAAGACCGAGCCTCGACGGCAAGCTGACGGTTCGCGAAAACCTGATGCACCAGGGACACTTGTACGGCTTGCGCGGTAACGAGCTTCGCGCGCGAAGCGGCGAATTGCTTGAACGATTTGGAGTGGCTGACCGCGCGGGCGATCGCGTTGATAAGCTCTCAGGTGGGCTGCAACGTCGCGTGGAGTTAGCCAAGAGTCTGCTGCATCGCCCGCGATTGCTGGTGCTGGATGAGCCGAGCACCGGGCTCGACCCCGGCGTACGCATTGCGTTGATGCAGTTTTTGACGGAACTGCGCGATCGCGACGGCGTGACGAGTTTGCTCACCACGCATCTGATGGATGAAGCCGCCGCTTGCGATCACGTAGCCATTCTGGATCAGGGAAAACTCGTAGCCATTGGCACTCCGAATCAACTGCGCGAGAAAATCGGCGGCGATATCGTGACAATGACAGCGCCCGAGCCGACCAAACTTGCTTCGCGCATCGGCGAACGATTCTCGATCAAGCCGGAGGTTGTCGACGGCGTCGTGCGCATCGAGCGCGAGCGCGGTCACGAATTTGTGCCCACGTTGATCGAGGCTTTTCCAGGTGAGATCGATTCGGTGACAGTGGGCAAGCCAACGCTCGACGATGTCTTTGTGCACCTGACGGGGCGAAAGCTAGACTGGGAGTCAGCGACGGAAGAGGTCGATCCACGCAGGAAGGTGAAGGCGCGCTAACCAAATGTCGCAAGCATCGGTACAGACGGGTCTGGCATTGCCAACTTTTTCGCTCTGGCGGCGGGAGATGGTTCGTTTCCTTCGCCAAAGAAGTCGCGTCATCGGTGCGCTGGGTACGCCGATCGTTTTCTGGTTGTTGATCGGCTCGGGCTTACGGAATTCATTTCAACTTCCGGGCCAATCCGCAGATGCACCATCGATCAACTACATGGAATACTCGTTCCCTGGCATGATGGTGTTGATCGTGCTCTTCACAGCCATCTTCTCAACCATCTCCGTCATTGAGGATCGGCGCGAAGGGTTCATGCAGGCTGTGCTGACAGCACCGGTCGATCGATTAGCCATCGTCCTTGGCAAGGTCTTAGGCAGCACGTCGCTTGCGCTGCTGCAAGCGATGTTGTTTCTACTACTCGCGCCGCTCGCGGGCATCTCGATGAGTGCGATGTCGTTCGTGGCCTCATTCTTAGCCTTGCTGCTTGTATCGATTGGCCTGAGCGGGCTAGGCTTTTGCCTCGCGTGGCGGATGGATTCCATTCAGGGTTTTCACGCGGTGATGAACCTTTTTCTCATGCCGATGTGGCTGCTGTCAGGTGCGTTCTTTCCGGCCGCGGGCGCATCGAAATGGCTCGCGTGGGTGATGTACATGAACCCGCTGACGTACGGCGTAGCCCTGGTGCGCCGCGTTATGTATCTCGGAACCTCTACCACGATGGCAAACGTTCCACCGCTGTGGATTTCACTCGTCGTGACTTTGGTTTTCGGCGGAGTGATGGTCGCTCTCAGCACGCGCGGCGTTTATCGAAAGGCCGAGTAGCGAATGAACTTGTACTTAGAGCATCTAACAAGACTGGGTGCCATTGCCAAAGAGACCCTCACCCCACCCCGTCGTGCTTCCGCATTGGGCGCACTCCGTCTAAGAGGGAGAGGGAGGTATTGTTACACCCTCTTAACTGGGCGCGCAGTATTCGTCAGTGTGCTTTTCATTCTGACTATAGCCGGCTGCAGCAGGCCGAATGCGTCCAACCTTCCCCCGTTGCGGGTGATTGCGACCATCCCCGAGTTTTCGTTGACGGAATCTCGCGATCGAACGATCGGCAAGTCTGATTTGCTCGGTCATGTTTGGGTGGCCAACTTCGTATTCGTGGATTGTTCGGGACCATGCCCGACTCTCTCACTTCGCATGCGGAGTATACAGGAAGACCTTCGGGAAAAGGACCCAAAAGCAGACACAAAGCTCGTTACATTCACCCTAGATCCCGAGCACGACACGCCGCAAGTGCTGCGAAAATACGCGGACAAACACAATGCGGAGGCGAATCGCTGGTGGTTTCTCACCGGAGCCGATCAGGACCCGATGCACAAGCTGGTAAAGGAAGGGTTCCTCCAGTCAGTGCAGAAGGCGACTGCCAATGAGCCGATCATCCACAGCACGTATTTCGTGCTAATCGACCGCAAGGCCCAGGTGCGGGCTGTTTATGATGGGCTTGATCCGAAATCGAAAGAGCTGATTCTTCGTGACATCGATCGTCTCAACAAGGACCCGGAGTAACGGCTTCTTCCCGTGCATTTGAATCTCAAGTCACATCCCAGCCGAAATTTCGCATGAAAACCACATTACTTTCGTGTTAGGCGCCACCGAACTTAAGTAACACCTCGCGTTTGATGTTCATCCATTTTGAATGAATCTAGAGTAACTAATGAAGTCGCATCGGAGTTTCGAACGACTTCACACATGGATCACCGACAATCTGATTGCCATCCAAAATTCATCGGGCTAAAAGCAAACACATTTCCAATTCAGCCAATTGAAACGAGTCAACGCGTTGCAGCGGATTTCGCTTCGCTTGATTCGGCCCTTTGAGCAGAAAGAATAAGTCATCGATTCGAAATGACCCCGACTAACAACAAAGGAGGAATATCAATGGCAAGTAGACGTGTATTTCAATTGGTTCAACGCGTGGCCGCATTGACTGCGATCGCACTACTGACGGTGTCCGTCGGCTGTGCGGAGAAGAAAACGCGGAAAATGACGATCGAAGGTCCCGAGAAGAAGACCGAGATCAAACTCGAGACCACGAAGTCGAGCAAAGATAAGAATGATTAGCAGATAAACGCACAGTGATTTTCTGCGACGTAGGAAATACGAGGGGAAGTTCGTTGAAAGGAAATGCCATGAAACTCAAATCGATTGGAACAAAAACACTTGTGGCCGTTGTGCTCATAACGGGCGCGCGATCTGCAATGGGTGCCGAAAAATACTATCCCATTTCTGAAAACGGAAAGTGGGGCTACATCGACCAGAAGGGCAAGGTAACGATTCCGCCGCAGTTCGAGGACGCGCGCGAGTTCAACACAGGGCGTGCTTTGGCCAAGCAGGGCGGCTCGTGGGGGTTCATCGACGACAAAGGGCAGTTCGTGGTGAAACCGCAATTCGATGATGTGGGCGCGTTCACCGAAGACGGCGCCATCGTGTGGAAGCGCGACGGGCTCAGCAAGAAAGCTGGGTACATCAACAAGAAGGGCGACTTGGTCGTCACTTATCAGTATCCGAAAGCCGGCAGCATGTCGCACGGATTGGCTCGCGTCGAACACGACGGAAAGTGGGGATACCTCGACAAGACCGGAAAGATGTCGATTCAACCGCAATTCGATGACGCGACCGATTTCTCCGACGGATTGGCGCGGATCAAAGCCGGCGGCGATCTCGGAGGAAAGTTCGGATACATCGACCCCAAAGGTGAAATGAAGATCAACCCGAAGTATTCGGATGCCGGCTCCTTCAACGAAGGAATGGCGCCCGTCGAAGTCGACGGCAAATGGGGCTTCATCGACAAGACGGGAAAGACAGCGGTTGAACCACAGTTCCATGCAGCGACTCCATTTTCTGACGGCCTGGCGCGCGTGTCGGTGGGATCCGCACTTAGTTCCAAATGCGGTTTCGTGGACAAGGGCGGAAAGATGGTGATCAATCCGCAATACGCCGACGCGAATTCGTTTAGTGATGGATTGGCGGCGGTGAAGCAGGACGGACGCTGGGGTTACGTGGACAAGAGCGGTACGACGGTGGTCGCGCCTGTCTACGACGAAGCTGGTGCGTTCGACGGCGGATTGGCCCGGGTGAAGCAAGGCTCCAAGTGGGGCTGGATCGACAAGCGCGGCGAGTTCGTCTGGTCTGCGTCGAAGTAGCAAGGCCAAACTGTTGCACGAAGAAAGCTGGCCTTTGTCGGAGTCGAAAACGTTGAGTGAGGAGGAATATCTATGCTCTGGACGATTGCCGTCATTCTGATTCTGTTGTGGCTTCTGGGAATGATCACGAGCTACACGATCAGTGGATTCATCCACATCCTGTTGGTCGTGGCGCTGGTCTCCGTACTGATTCGGGTGATTCAGGGACGCAGGCCTATATAAGAGTGCGGATGGTCGTGAAGTTCGCGAAAAGCCAACTTTGAAAAACGTAGAGTGATCAACGAAGGGGAACTTATAAAGGAGGCATTCCATGAACTGGGACATTGTGCGAGGAAACTGGAAGCAGCTTCGCGGCCGCGTGAAGGAGACGTGGGGCAAGCTGACGGACGATGACATCACGATGATCGACGGAAAACGCGAACAACTGGTCGGCGTTTTGCAGGAACGATACGGCGTTGTTCGCGACAAGGCCGAGAAAGAAATCGACGAGTTCATCCGCAAATGCGAGCCGTGCGGGAAATGACGCTGAGCAACCTCGTTCGAAGGTCTTGCATAAGACAATCGCGAAAAGGAGGTGGGTTCGCCATGAAACTTAAAAAGCCTAATCGAAGTAAACGTTGGCTGGTCAATATGGGTTTCGGACTCCTGGCTGCGGCCTGCGGGTTCACGGCCGGTTGCGACCTGACGCTCGATTTCGACGACAACGGCGACTTCGATTGGGACGAAATCTGGGATGAGGTCGATGACGAACTCGATGACGAGTTCGGCGATTAGTGCGCCAGGCGAAGAGGGGAGGTCGATGGGAGGGACTCGCGATTGATCGCGATGACGACTTGCGATACAAACGTCACACATTGAGAGCTGTGTAAGGGAATATCGAGCTTGATTTGTGATCCAACTCACCGACCTCCCACTGGTTAACGCGACGCTGAACTCGGTCGCGTTTGTATTGCTGATCATCGGACGCCGATTGATACGCGGTGGTCGTGTGCAGGCGCACAAGCGCTGCATGATCGCCGCGTTTTGCGTTTCCATTGCATTTCTTGGCACCTATCTCACCTATCGATTTCTGGGCAGCGACAAAAAATTCGGCGGACAGGGTTGGATTCGGCCGGTCTATTTCTTCATCCTGATCACGCACGTTTCGCTGGCGATGACGGTGCCTTTCCTGGCCTCGATAACGATGTATCGCGGGCTTCGCGGGCAGTTCGAGAAGCACCGGCGAATCGCGAGAATCACTTATCCGATTTGGGTCTACGTTTCCGTCACCGGCGTGATCGTTTATGTTCTGTTGTTCCGTTTGTATCCGGGCGCGGCGGTTGCAACCGGATAGTTGCGGCAGAATTAGTTGAAGCGCCGCACGCTTATTTTGATGCAACCCGATGTGAGGAAACAGTCGTGAGCCGGTTCGCCACGGCCAAGCAGCGGCTTGACCGTGCCACCCGACCTGAAGGCTCAGATGGAATGAACTACTCATTTGGAGCGAAGCATGAATCACCATGTCGAAATTCTTGATCGGTCAAAGAGATACGAAGGCGCGATGGTCAAGCTGCTTCGCGAGCTGATTGCTATTCCGGGGGAGAGCGCGACAGAAGGGCCGGTGATTGCGCGGATTCGACGCGAACTGGAAGTGCAGCAGATATTCGACCGCATCTGGACGGACCCGTTCGGGAATTTGCTGGCACAGATCGGCTCGGGGCCGAAGCTGATTGCGATTGACGCGCACGTTGATACGGTTGGCGTCGGTGACATCAAGCAATGGAAGCACGATCCGTACAAGGGAAAAGTTGAAGACGGAGTCGTGTATGGCCGAGGGGCTGGAGATCAGCGCGGTGCTGTGCCGGCGATGATCTATGCCGCGCGGATTATTCGCGAACTTAATCTGACAAGTCCGGATTGGTCGCTGTTGTTGACGTTCACGGTGAGCGAAGAGGATTGCGACGGACTGTGCTGGCAGTACATCGTCAACGAGGGGAAGATCCGGCCTGACTGCGTGATCGTGACTGACTCGACGAATTGCAAGATTCTTCGTGGGCAGCGCGGGCGGATGGAGATTGGCGTGACGGTGAATGGCCGATCGTGCCACGGATCGATGCCGGAGAAGGGCGACAACGCGGTGTACAAGATGTCGCACGTTGTTCGCGAAATCGAGCAGATGAACAAGAAGGGATTGAAGAAGGACAAGTTTCTCGGCAACGGAACAATCACCGTCAGCTACATCGATTGCAAGACGCCGAGTTTGTGTGCTGTGCCCGATCAATCATACATACATCTTGATCGGCGCCTTACGTTCGGCGAGACGAAGGCGGTCGCGGTGCAACAAGTCAAAGCCGCGTTGAAGAAGGCGAAAGTAAAGGGCGACGTTCGCGTGCTGAAGTACACCAAGCCGACGTACACCGGGCTGGTGTACGAGACGGAGAGTTACTTCCCGACGTGGTGCGAAAGGGAAGATGCGGTGCAGGTGGCTGCGGCTGTGCAGACTCATAAGGATTTGTTCAAGAAGAAGCCGACGGTGGGGCGGTGGACGTTTAGCACCAACGGTGTTTCGATCGCTGGGATGTTTGGGATTCCGTCGGTCGGGTTTGGGCCGGCGCCGGAGAGCGTGGCGCATACAGTAAACGACAGCGTGCCGATTGAGCACTTGATCAAGTGTGCGGCGTTTTATGCGGCGTTTCCGAGTACTTATTGCAACGGCAAGTCGTAGGAAGAGACCCTCACCCTAACCCTCTCCCTAATAGGGAGAGGGAAATATTGATACGCGTTCTTATTCAAATTTAACCAATCAACTTTGTTTGTTTCGGCGGCACGACGATGGCGTTGCCGAGAGCTACGTCTTCGCCATCTTGATTGACGCACGCGACCATCAGGCGGACGCGTTTGGGGTTGATGATTTCCATAACCGTCGCGCGAGCGGTGACGGTGTCGCCGAGGAAGACGGGCTTCAAGAACTTGATGTGCAGCTCGACGAAGATGGTGCCTACGCCGGGCAGTTCGGTGCCGAGAACCGTCGAGATGATTCCAGCCATGAGGATGCCGTGAGCGACGCGACGGCCGAACGGCGTTTGCCGGGCGTATTCTTCGTCAATGTGCACGGGATTGAAGTCGCCGGAGACGTCGGCAAAAGCCATTACGTCCTGCTCGGAAATCGTCTTGGTGAATGAGCCGGTGTCGCCGACTTTGAGTGATTCGCGAGTTTGGGGGGAAAGTGTCGTGGTCATTATCGTTTTATCGTCCAAAACAAGTCAAAAATCATGGTAATTGGATGTAGTGCGCTGTGCCATTAACGCTCACAAGACCCCCTTTGTCCCCCCTTGGTAAGGGGGGATGAGGTGACCCCTTGGCCCCGCCTTGGTAGGGGGGATTGGTGAGAATTCAAGTGGCACATTCAAATGGCTAAATGGCTAGGGTGAAAAAAACTCGCTAAGTAGTGTCATGGTGTGGCACTGACTTGCATTTGCTGAACGGTCTTCGGCTGGGTTTGATGTTTCGTCGGACTTTTCGGAGTTCGCGAAGTTGGGCGATGGCGCGGTGGAGGTGGCGATCGAGCATGGACTCGTAGCGGACGAGGTCCATCAGTGCATAGTGGTTGGGGAGGAGGTTGGCTTCGCAGCGGGATTGGAGGATTTCGGTGCGCTGGGTTTCGAGTTCGGTGAGTTCGTTCTGAAGGGAGGTGGCGGATTTGGCTGAGCTGCCGATGACGCGCGGGAGCATATCGATGACGGTGGCGAGGATGTTTTTGTGGTCGGGGCCGAAGAGGTAGGCCTTGTGTTTGAGGGCGAATTGGTCGTAGAGGAGTGAGCGTGAGTCGCGCTCGTCGGGAGTGAGTTGGTCGTCGGGTGTGTTGAGTAGTTGGGAGAGGCGGCGGGCGTTTTGGAGGGATTCTTCGTCGGAGACGAGTTGGCGGCGGAGGCCGGTGATGAGTTTGTCGATTTCTCCGAGATCAAGATAAGCATCGCGGACGGCATCGGTTTCGAAACGGCGCGAACGGTTGAGGCGTTCGGAGCAGAGGGCGATGCGCTCGACGAGGGTTCGCTCGATCTGATTGCGGGGTTGGTAGTGGGCGAGCAGGTTTTTGAGTGTTGCGTCGGTGGGGATTTTCGGTTGGCGTTTTTTGAGGGTCGATTGGGAGGAGGGGTTCGAATGTTTGTTTTTGATCGGCCATTGTGCGGCGGTGAGTTTGAGTTTGCGTGGGTACTTTGTGACTCTGCGGCGCGGGCGGCGGGCGTTTTGGCGGTTGGCGAGTCGTTGGCGGACGGAAACAGTCTTGGGCATGGGAGACCTCCTTGTTTGAGAAAAGTTGGTGGAACCCGACCTTGTGGTTTGCTTGAATAACTTGCGGGGTGATCGCAGGAAGTAGTGAGGGTGTGTGAGCGGGTGGAGGTTCGGTCGCCCCGTTGGGGCTTACTTTATCTGGGGGCAAATTTTACCCAGGGTTTCCACCAGAGGTATCTACACAACTTTGTAGCCTATGCGAGCCAGCATTCACAGTACTGGCAAGGGGTTCCAGCCATCGCATTCGTCCGCCCATCCGGGCAGAAGGTTGAAAAAGCAACTCGAATCCAGTGATTGAAATCATTGGCAACTACCGTGCGCCCGTCCGGGCGATCGAGGTTGGCGACTTCTGTAGATACCATTGGTTTCCACCGTGGGCTGGCCGCGTTTCGCCGCGCCTGCGGCTGGAGAGTTGAACAAGGCCCACGATGATTCGTGGTTAGGTCAACATAAGAAACCCCGCGCTTGCGCTTGGGGCTCTGATTCTGGCCTTTGCTCGCGCAAATGGGTCTGATCCTCTACGAGGGCAAGTCAGCCCATCGCCCTGACCCCCATCAGTCCCATCTTTCCAAGGGGGGGAACGTTGCAAGTTACAGTTGATTGTTTTCGATTCATTCTAATTGAAGTTTCGTGATTGAAAGCGATTCGCCACGGCCAAGCTGATGCTTGACCGTGCCACCCGAATCCAGTCTGACGATTGAAAGCAAAAATTACTTTGCGGGAGAGACCCTCACCCTGCCCCGTCGTGCTCCCTTATTGGTCGCTCTCCGTCTAAGAGGGAGAGGGATTGATCTGGAGATTCCAATCGAAAGTCGAAGATTCTCGATCAAACAAGCTCTTCGATCGATCAATGCTCCGCGTGGTGGACCATGTGTTTCTTTGCGTGTTCCACGACTTGTGCTTGTACGTTTGGCGGAACGACGTCGTAGTGGGAAAGTTCCATCGAGTAGGAGCCTTGGCCGCCGGTGATGCTGGAGAGGCGGGAGTTGTATTCCGCGACTTCCGACAGGGGGACGGATGCTTTGATGATGGCCATGCCGCCGGGGAGCATGTCTTGGCCGTGGGGGCGGCCGCGGCGGGAGGCGAGGTCGCCGGTGATGTCGCCCATGTTGGCGGCGGGGACGACTACTTCGATTTCGACGATGGGTTCGAGAAGGACGGGCTTCGCTTTCATGAAGCCTTCTTTGAAGGCGCCGCGGCCTGCGATCTGGAAGGCGATGTCCTTGCTGTCGACCGGGTGCGTCTTGCCGTCGATGAGTTCGACGACGACGTCGACGATTGGATAGCCGGCGAGGACGCCTTCGGCTAATTGAAGTTTGATGCCTTTATCGGTGCTGACGCGGAAGGGCTGATCGATGGCGCCGCCGAAGATCTTGTCGACGAACTCGTAGCCTTTGCCGCGTTCGTTGGCCATGACGTTGATGATGACTTTGCCGAACTGGCCTGCGCCGCCGGACTGCTTCTTGTGGGTGTATTCGATGTTTTCGGCGCGGCCGGTGATGGTTTCGCGATAGGGGATGCGCGGCGGGTGGGTGATGACGTCGAGCTTGTATTGCTTGTGCATGCGATCGAGGTAGGTGCGGAGCTGGTTGTCGCCCATGCCGCGGACGACCAGTTCGCCGCCGGTGCCACGCTCTGACACAAAGCAGGGGTCTTCCTCGGCGAAGCGCTTGAGCGCGCCGCTGATCTTGTCCTCGTCGCCGCGAACTTTCGATTCCAATGCGAGAGAGAACATGGGCTTGGGGAAGTCGGGCATGCCGACTTTGCCGATTTTTCCGCCGCAGAGCGTGTCGCCGATGTGGAAGTCGAGTTTGGCGAGGGAGACGATGTCGCCGGCGGTGCCGAATTCCATGTCTTTGTGTTCAGCGCCGAAGACGCGCAGCACGTGGCCGGGGCGAACGCCCTTGGTTTCGGTGACGGTCTTGAGGGTCATATCGCTGGTGAGCTTGCCGGAGAGGATTCGAATCGTGAGGTACTTGATGTGGCTCTTCGGGTCGGTGCTGATTTTGAAGACCTTGCCGACGAAGGGGCCGTTGGGGTCGCAGGGGATGGGTGTCTTGCTTTCGCCATCGACGAGCTCGCGCTTTTTGCCAGTGACGGGGCTGGGTGCGAAGGTGATGAGGGCGTCGAGCAAGTCGGTGATGCCGACGTCGGCGCGGGCGTTGGTGAAGAATACGGGGATGAAGGCGCCGGCTGCGACGGATTTCGCGGCGGTTTTGCCAGCTTCGTCGTCGGCGAGTTCGCCTGCGAGGTATTGCTCCATGAGGGCATCGTCAGAAGCGATGGAGGCTTCGATGATGGCGGTGTGCGAAGCGGCGACGTCGCCGAAGTCGGCTTTGCCGGATGGGGTCGTGAAGCAGTTGACGACTTTCTTGCCGCCTTCAGACGGCAGCGTGATAGGCACGCATTGTGCGCCGAAAGATTCCTGAACTTGTTTGAGCAGCGCGGGCAGATTCACGTTGGGTGCGTCGATGTGGTTGATCACGAGCCAGACGCCGATGCCGTAGTTCTGGGCGCGCTCGAGCATTTTGCGCGTGTTGACCTGAATGCCGGCGCTGGCTGAGACGACGACGACGGCGGTCTCGACGGCTGCGAGCGAGGAGATCGAGATGCCGGAGAATGCGAGACTGCCGGGCGTATCGATGATGTTGATGTGGTGGTTTTTGTAGTTGGCGAAAGCAACAGCGGAATCGAGCGAATGTAGTTTCTCGCGCGATTCTTCGGTGTAGTCGAGGATGGAGGTCTTGTCGGCGACGTTGCCCAGACGAGTCGTCATGCCGGTCTTGTGGAGCACGGCCTCCGCGAGAGAGGTTTTGCCGCAACCGCTGTGACCGACGAAAGCGATATTCCGAATCTGGGCGGGGTCCAAGACAGCCATAAATGACTCCTGTTGCTTGTTATTCAGAATGTACAAGCCAACCGATCGGTCGCAGAAACCGAAATCGTGGCGGAAATACCCGATATTAGCGGAACCATTTTGCTCTTGCCAGAGGTTCTTAACTTCGCTTGAACCAAACATTTGCGCAGTTGCACGACAGGCGGGGTGGGCGTGTTCGGTCTGCTTGCTGCGGAGGCTGGTTGGATGCAGTTGCATTATTTGTCTACCGATAACTTCGGGGAGGACGAGGGAATGAAGAATGGCGAATGGCGAATGATGAATGGCTGAGAGTCGTGGTTTGATGCCACGGCCAAACTGCGGTTTGACCGTGCCACCCATTTGGGCGCGCCCAAGTTCAATCGCGCTTGATAGATGGACCGGTTGAAAACCGGTCCCACATGAGACGCGACCGGTTAGAAACCGGTCCCACATGTGAAGACCGATCTCATATGCCCACTTTTTTGGAGAGATATTTCATGAGCAGCTTTGATCCTCGAATGCTGGCGGCGAGTTTGTTGTTGGCTTCTTTGATGGCGTGTACGCCGACGGCTAACACAGATACGCAGAACGATGATCAGAATGACGGCATCATCGCGGATGACATGACCGGCGATAATGGATCGAACGACGGCGGTAATGATGGGAGCAATGACGGCGGGACCGATGGGGGGACTGACGATGGTTCGAATCCGCAGGCGGGGGAGCTTTCGCAGGATGACCTAGATGGGATTGCGGCTTCGATGCAGGCGATCGGCGCGCTGTCTAATGCGACGACGACGACACAGGGTGCGACGCGGACGGACAACGCTGTGTCGGGGCAGACGCTGCCGGGTGTGCAGCCGGTCTTTCAGCCGGTGACGACATTCGGGGAATGTCCGGTGATTACGCTCAATCTGACCAATGCGTCATCGCTGGCGTTTGATGCGACGGTTGATTTCGGCGACTCGTGCAAGCCAAGCACGGCTACGACGGCGACGTGCTCTGGTAACGCGACGGGAACGCTCAATGGGTTGGCATCGTCGATTGCGGTGCAGTTCAACAGCGTTACGTGCAATGACAACACGCTGGATGGGTCGGCGGATCTTGTCTATGGCGTTTCTGAAACGAGCGTCGAATTGTCGGGCATTTGGAACCTTGATTGGGTGACGGACACCGTCTTCACCGGAACAGACGGTGAGGGTACGTGCGTGTACGATCGCACGACGCAAGTCGTCACTGTGGTGACATTTGATGGCACTATCGGTTTGAATGGCGCGGATTGGCCGTTTTCCGCCGAGGGGCTAACGATTGCGCCGCTGGGTAACGGATCCTTGATCCCATCGACGGGAACGATGACGGTTGTGGTTTCCCCGGGTCGTTTGGTCGTCGTTACGTTCGATGAGAATTCGCCAACGACAGGAATGGCTACGGCTACTGTCGATGGGAGCTCGTTTACCGTATCGTTTTTTTGAACGTAGGCGATAGGCATTAGTAAATAGGCAAGAGGCAATAGAGATTACGAAGGGCAGCGGGCGCTGAGTTTGGCGCTTGCTGCCTTTTGCATTTCAATCGATGTGAAAGCAAATGAGCCCGGGGCATGGCGGCGCTGTGTTTGGCTTTGCCACCCGACGGCGCGTTTGGTAGTCGATCGGTCGTGCCTACGGCACTTTGGCTCGCACATCAACTCATTACCCAGCCTTGAAAGGCTGGGCAATTCTCGTGGTGTCACTACGTGACATAATTTGGGAACCTGCCAATAAACACTACGATTCGTGTGATACGCATCCCACCAATTAACAGCGCAGGGATCGGTCGCGCGTACCCTTCGATCGCCCCGCTGGGGCTTTGCAAATTTCTTGGGCCATTTCCCCACGGCTTCCGCCGTGGGCTGACCGCGTGTCGCCGCTGCCGCGGCTCGGAACGACTGATTGCGGTGGAAATACGTGGCGAGAATGACATTGTGCGCATCCGAGCAAGCGCCAATAAATAATGGGAAGCGTATGATTCCTTGCGATGCGTGACTCCACGCAATCGGATTTGAAGATCGCTCAAGGGCGCAGGGCACAGTTCGCATTTGGTTGCAGTTTTTGGTTTGGCTCCGATCGCCCCTGCCGGGGCTTTGCACTTCTATTTTGATGCTTTTCCCCACGGCTCCCGCCAATGGTATCTACACAACTTTGAAGACGATGCGAGCCCGCTTTCACAGTATTGGAAAGGGGTTCCAGCCATCGCATTCGTCCGCCCATCCGGGCGGAAGGTTGAAAAAGCAACTCGAATCCAGTGATTGAAATCACTGGCAACTACCGTGCGCCCGTCCGGGCGAACGAGATTGGCGACTTGTGTAGATACCATTGGCTCCCGCCGTGGGCTGTCCGCGTGTCGCCGCTGCCGCGGCTATTACCTGCACCCAATTGCGTTTGCGTGGCAATCAACAGCGTAAGGCACGGCTCGCGCAGAGCAGTGGTACACGGCCGCGGCTAGTGCGTGCATCCAATTGTAATTGTAGGTCGCGCATCATTTCGGCACTGGACACAGAGCAGTGGCACACGGTCATACCACACGACACTAATAACCGGATACTAGCGCTTCCGGCACCACATGACCGGTCGCTTGCGCTCCCGGCTCTGATGGGTCCTTTGCTTGCGCAAAGGGCTCTGCTGTCGGCCTTCATCATGTGGTACGGCGGGGGGATTTTTTGTCGATGCACGCCTTGAGTGCTCTCGACGGGTTTTCGAAGCGCGTTAAGAGAATCATGGCTGCGATGACGAACGGTTTGAAGGATGCTTCGCGATAGGTGGCGAGGCGGTAGCGTTCGAAGACGCTGGCGGCTACTTCGCCGGCTTCGCAGCTCACGCCGCTGATGTCGGCTGGTAGGCAGTGCATGTAGAGGGCTTTGCCGCCTTGGGTGAGCGACATTAGTTTTTCGGTGCACTCCCAGTTTTTGAAGCGGGCGTTGTTGGCGAGGCATTCTTTTTCGAGGGCGGGGAGCTTGTCGTTTTGGCCGCCGATGAGGATGCGCGTGCGCTCTTCCATGACTTTGAAGGGGGCCCAGCTCTTGGGGTAGACGATGTCCGCGCCGCGGAAGGCCTCCTCCATGTTGTAGACGCGCGAGAACGAGCCGCCCGATTCCTTCGCGTGGCGGGATGAGATGTCGAGCGTTTCGGGGACGAGGTCGTAGCCTTCGGGGTGGGCGAGGGTGACGTTCATGCCGAAGCGGGTCATGAGCGTGATGACACCCTGTGGCACTGAGAGCGGTTTGCCGTAGGAGGGTGAATACGCCCAGGTCATGGCGATTTTCTTGCCGCGAAGTGCTTCGACCGAACCAAACGTCTGGATCAAATGAGCGAGGTCGGCCATCGATTGCGTGGGGTGGTCGAGGTCGCATTGCAGGTTGATGACGGCGGGGCGCTGCGGGAGAACGTTTTCGCGGTGGCCTTCGTCGACGGCGGCGGCGACTTCTTTCATGTATTTGTGGCCCTCGCCGAGGAAGATGTCGTCGCGGATGCCGATGGTCTCAGCGAGGAACGAGATCATGTTGGCGGTTTCGCGGACGGTTTCGCCGTGGGCGATCTGCGATTTTTTCTCGTCCATTTCCTGGACCGCGAGGCCGAGGAGGTCGGCGGCGCTGGCGAAGGCGAAGCGCGTGCGGGTGGATTGATCGCGGAAGATGGAGACGGCGAGGCCGCTGTCGAAGACGCGAGTCGAGATGTTGGCGGCGTGCATCTGGCGGAGTGCGTCGGCGAGTTTGAGGACGGCGTTGAGTTCGTCCTGCGAGCGCTGCCAGGTGAGCAGGAAGTCGCCTTGGTAGAGCTTGGTGCGTAACGAACTGATTGATTCCAATGCCGAGTGGATGTTGGCTAGGCTCATTTTTTCCTCAACGCATTTCTGCTCTTAGGGCGAATTTCTTTCACACACATTAGTGTCGTGTAACAAATCCGGGTGATAATGGCAAAGGAGCCCCTCACCCTACCCTCTCCCCAAGGGGGAGAGGGATGTTCTGTTCGTCGTTCTCTGTGCATCGCGAAGTACAACTACTATTGGACGGGTGGAACCCGACCTACTTCGATACCAGTACTTTGAACCCACCGAATGTAATGCGTTTGCAATCGAAAGGCATGTTTTTCGGATCGCACATTTTTGCCATGCGCGGGTCGGCCATGATCTTTGCGTTGACTTTGTCGCGCTCGGATCGTGATTTGTAGACGATCCATGAGAAGACGACGGTCTCGCCTTTCTTGGGCTTGACGAGTTTTGGGAAGGGCACGCCCCAGGCCACGTTCATGTCGTCGCCGACGCACTCGCGGTATTCAAGTGCACCGTACTCTTTCCAGATCTTGCTGGCTTTCAGGGCGAGGCTCTTATAGGCCTTCATGTTTTTTTCTGGGACGGCTAATACGAATCCATCAACGTAGGCCATTTTGTTCTCCTTTTATAAAAGGTGGGTGCAGAGCACCGACCACACGATGGCGGGTGAAACCCGCCCAATAATCATATTGTTCCTACAAGACGATTAAACTCTTCGATCTTTCGATCCCACTCGTCTGCTTGAGCGTATGTTTCGGTCCAGAAGTCGGGGTCCCACAAGCGGCGGAGGTCTTCGATGTTTCGTTGTTGTTGCTCGACCCAGGTGAAGTATTTGAGGTTGTGCAGTGCTTTGCGGTCAACGAAGGACAACTCGCGAAGGTAGTCGATGCTGGTGCCTTCGAGGTAGCGAGCGAAGGTGTCGCCGGCATTCGTGACAGTGTATTGGCCGCGTTCGTGGCGGTACTCGGCGATGCGAGATTGATACAACTCCATTGAGTCGGTCAGCGGGATAAAGATCACGTCGCGCGAATTCATTTCGTAATATTTGGCGGCTTTGATGGCGGCGACCAGGTTGCAAATGCTGGAGATGCCGATGTCGGAAAGTTGATCGACGGTTGAACGGGAGACGCCGCGGTTTTCAAGCAATGCTCGGCCTGCGTCCTCGTTGAAGAGGCGAACGAGCGAGACGCATTGCTCGTCGTCGATGGCGGCGACCATGTCTGTGTTGCGGACGTTGTGAATCCACGGAACGTGCTTGTCGCCGATGCCTTCGATGCGGTGATCGCCGAAGCCGTTTTGCAAGAGAGTGGGGCATTGGAGTGCTTCGACGGCGACGATTTTTGTGTTGTGTTGGGTCTTGAGGAAGTCGCCGGTTGCGATCGTCCCGGCGCTGCCGGTGGCGCTGACGAAGGCTGCGAGACGAAGAGACCCCCCCGTCCCCCCCTTAGTAAGGGGGGGAGATGCAGCGGTGTCGGTATTCCCCTGCTTGCGCAGGGGGCTCGGATTGACCGCGCCCTCAC
Organism: uncultured Phycisphaeraceae bacterium; assembly: GCA_964494205.1. Lineage (GTDB taxonomy): Bacteria > Planctomycetota > Phycisphaerae > UBA1845 > UBA1845 > JBBTCX01. The sequence goes on from CAZBRD010000010.1 coordinate 144,602, forward strand.
GGTCGCGACGCTGTTCGTCCCATCGCTTGCGCTCAGGGCTCCGATAGGGGACGTTTAGACTTTGAAAGATCTCATGGATGATTCCACCCGTTACGTGGTAGTGCCAGATTGCGTTGCCGAATTCTTCGAACTGATTGAAGATGACGCACTCGGGGCGGGTGCGGCGGATTTCCCAGCATTTGTCGTAGATTTCTTTGACGTTTGATTCGCAGCCGGGTGTGGCGATCACCTCAGAGCCGATCGACTTCAGCCATTCAAAGCGTTCGCGCGACATTCCTTCCGGCAGAATCGCGACGGCTGTGCACGCGAGGACGGCGCAGTCGAACGCACCGCCGCGACAGAAGTTGCCGGTGCTGGGCCAGACTGCTTTTTGACTCGTTGGGTCGAACTCGCCGGAGACGAGTCGCGGCACGAGGCAGCCGAAGGCCGCACCGACTTTGTGTGCGCCGGTGGGGAAATGCTTGCCGACGATGCCGATGATCCGAGCGGGGACTTGGGTGAGCGATGAAGGGAACTCGATCCAGTTACCGTTGTTGAAGCCGCCGCCCTTGTCGATGGGTTCGTTCTTCCACGTGATGCGGAAGAGGTTGGCGGGATCGACGCTCCAAAGATGGATTCGCGCGAGGCGATCCTTGATTGATTGTGGAATTGTTGTTGGATCGCGCATCTGGGCCAATGTAGGGATTACGATGCCGCGCTCGCGGCAGCGCTGGATGGTTTTGGCCAACACTTCTTCGTTAGGTCGTGTGAACGCGGTCACGATCGAAAAGCTCCGAGACTCTGGATCAATCTTGGTTTGCATGGCAGCGCTTCGCTTGGCAACGCCACTGGACGCGCTATGGCGTTCGGCACTGCTCACAGAGCAGTGGCACACGGCCATGCCACCCGTCGCGAAAGACAGCCATCGCGGAGAGGAGTATACTGCGATTGACGTGGCGAAGGCGAGTGCTTGATTGGATTTGTTGAAGGCGATGCCAGCCATGTTAGACGTGTGCGATTTGTCGAGTCGAAGGGTCGCCCCTGCCGGGGCTTCATCAATTGGGTGGTGCGTGTACCCACGGATTCCGCCGTGGGCTGTCCGCGTGTCGCCGCTACCGCGGCTGCCAACTTGCGGTGGGCGGTTCTATCAGGATTGGTGTCGACGGGGGTTGGACAAACAGCCTTGTGTGGTCGTGCCGCAGTTCGAAGTTTGCGCGGGTTGAACCATGTCGTTTGTGACTGATCTTGTTTGTGTTTCGTGCCGGGCCGTCTATCGCGACGGCGAGGCGATGACGTGCCCAAAGTGCGGGCCGGATGCGGGGATTCTTGATGTGCGGTTTGATTTACCGGGCGTGGCGAAGTCGCTGACGTGGGGGACTTTGGCGTTGCGGCCACTGACGCATTGGCGGTATCGCGAGTTGTTGCCCATCAACGCGAGTTCATGTCGGAACGATCTGCTCGTGGGCTGGACGCCGCTTATCGAGGCGCCGCGTTTGGCGAAAGCGCTGGGGGTTGGTCGAGTTCGGCTGAAGGATGAGGGGAGGAGTGCGTCGGCTTCGTTTAAGGATCGTGCGAGTTCGATTGGGGTTGCTCGGGCGCTGCAGGAAGGGGCGACGGAAATCGCATGTGCTTCGACCGGTAATGCGGCTAGCAGTCTTGCGCACTGTGCGGCTGTGGTCGGGTTGCCGTGCAATATCTTCGTTTCCAAGAACGTGCCGGAGGGCAAGCTTGCTCAACTTCTTGCGTATGGTGCGCGGGTGTTCAAGGTGATGGACTCGTACGCGGCTGCTTATGATTTGTGTACTCAGGCGTGTGCGCGGTTTGGTTGGTACAACCGGAACTGTGCGATCAATCCGTATCTGGTTGAGGGGAAGAAGACGGGCGGGTTGGAAGTGGCTGATCAATGTGCGAACGATCCGCCGGATTGGGTGTCGGTGGGGGTGGGGGACGGTTGCACGGTTGCGGGCATTGCCAAGGGATTGCGGCAGATGCGCGAGATCGGGTTGATCGGATGGTCTGCGAAGGTGTTGGGTGTGCAGGCTGAGGGGGTTGCGCCGATCGCGCGGGAGTTTGAATCGGAGTCTGTGCACTGCTCACAGAGCAGTGGTGCACTCGGCACTGCTGCAAAGGCGGGAAACGCAGCGTGGCACGGAACGTATGCGGACAGTATCGATTGCCCTGTGCCGAGAAATGCGCGGAAGGCTATCGATGGAGTTCGCGAGAGCGGTGGGGCGTTTGTCACGGTGACCGATGATCAGATTAGGGAAGCGGTGCGTGTGACTGGTCGGCTTACGGGAGTTTTTGCGGAACCTGCGGCTGCGGCTGCGGTGGCGGGAGTGGGGGAGGCTGTGCGACGCGGGTTGCTGAATGAGAAGTCGAATGTGGTGGTGATGGTGACGGGGCATGGGTTGAAGGATACGGCTGGTGCGCTGCGAGCGGTGGGTGGGCCGCATGAGATTGAGGCGAGAATTGAGGAAGTGAGCAGGGTCGCAGAGAAGCAGATTTCTTGAGTGTGAGGAAAGACACTGCTCACAGAGCAGTGGCACACTGCCACACGAAAACCAGAGCGTTTCAGGCAACCGGAGTGAGAGGGGAGACGGTCGAAATTGAAGCGGATTTACAGCGCTAGTGATTCGGTTCTTGTGGTGCACATGCAAGGCCTTCTTGAGCAGGAGGGGATAAAGACTGCGCTGTTTAACTTGAACATGTCGACGATCAGCGGTGAAGTCCCTTTTTTCTCTACTTTCCCTGAGTTGTGGGTTGTGAATGACGAGGACGAAGCCCGCGCGGTGGAAATCATAAGGCAATCGCAAACACAAGTTAGCGGGCGAGATAGCGAGTCAGTTGACGCGAGATCGAGCTGGGAGTGTCCGAGTTGTGGTTCGCTGATTGAGCGGCAGTTTACGGAATGCTGGAAGTGTTCCGGAGAGGATTCAGAGGGGTGAGTGTATGCGGTGTTGGTGGTGCTGTTGTGTGTGGGCGTGTTTAGACCGTCCAAGAGCTCATAACAGAACCGTGTACCGAATGCCAAAGAGACCCTCACCCCAACCCTCTCCCTAAAAGGGAGAGGGAGGTATTGTCATTCGCTCTATGTGTATAGAGTGCGATTGAAACGATGGGTGTTGTTCTCGCTAAAGCGTTGCTTGTCGACATTGATCCGCTGCGGGCGGAGGCGGGGGCGCTGCGCATAGACGGCGGGCGGATTGTTGCGCGCGGGGCTGGTGTTGTCGGGCAGGCGCGAGATGAGGTTGTAGATTGCGGTGGGGCGGTCGTGCTGCCGGGAATGGTGAACGGGCACACGCACCTGTATTCCGCGCTGGCGGTGGGAATGCCGCCTCCGCCGAAAACGCCGCGCAATTTTCATGAGGTGTTGAAGTACGTCTGGTGGCGACTGGATCAGGCGCTGGATCGGGAGTCGATTGAGGTGTCGGCGCGGGTGGGTGCGTTGCAGGCGTTGCGATGCGGGACGACGACGTTGATCGATCATCACGCGTCGCCGAATTGCATTGAGGGGTCGCTAGACCTGATTGAGAAAGGGATTTCGAGTATTGGTCTGCGCGGTGTGCTGTGCTATGAAACGACGGATCGGCATGGAAGCGGGGGGCGCGACGGGGGCGTTGAGGAGAATAGGCGATTCCTGCAAAAGTGTGCTGGACTAAAGCGGAATTCGTTTGCCGGTCTTGTCGGAGCGCACGCGTCTTTTACTTTGGACGATGAGTCGCTGACGAAGCTCGCGAAGCTTTCGGAAGAATTCGACACGGGGGTACATATTCACGTGGCGGAAGATCCTTGTGACGAGGAGGATGCTACCTCACGGCGCGGCGTAATCCTGATCGATCGGTTGGAGCGATTCCGTTTGATGCGCGGCGATTCGATTTTCGCGCACGGGACGCATTTGTCGCGCGAAGCGGTTGAGCGCGTGAACGCGGCTGGTTTGACGATGGCGCACAATCCGCGATCGAACATGAATAATTCGGTGGGATATGCTCCGGTGGCTAGCTTTCGATGTCCGGTGATGTTGGGCACGGATGGAATCGGCGGGGACATGTTCGCGGAGGCACAGGCTGCGTGGATGATTTCGCGGCATCAGCAAGCGGGTCTTTCGCCGAACGACGTCGTAGCCATGCTGGCCAATTCGGCGCGGCGGGCATCGCGGGCGCTGGGAGTGACGCTGGGAAAGTTGGAGGTCGGTGCGGCGGGCGATGTCGTCGTGACCGATTATGTGCCGTTTACTCTGTTGAACGATAGCAACGTGGCGGGACATTTGATTTTTGGCATGTCGTCGAATCGCGTGCGAAATGTGATGACCGCGGGTGAGTGGCGGTTGCGGGATGGGGTTGTGGTTGGTCGCGATGAAACCGGTGATGCAGTTCATGCTGCGGATGTGGCAGAACGATTGTGGGAGCGAATGGGTGGGATTGAATGTTGAGATCACGTCGATTGGGAGAGTGGCTCTAAGACGACCCTTTCAGGGTCGCTTGATCTTGCCGTTTGCGAACCGGGGGCGGCACCACGCTGCGCGTGCTTTGCCCCCGTCTATGTAAGGCGAGCCTTTCAGGCTCGTCGGGAAATGGGTGTTTATTTCAGGCCGGTGGGAAAATGGCTGGTCGTACGCATTCTACTAGATAGTAGCGCTTTCAGGGCGATCGATCAGTCGTGCCTACGGCACTTCAGCTAGCACCTCAACTCATTTCCCAGCATTGAAATGCTGGGCTATTCTCACGCTGTCACTACGTGACAGAACGTGTAAACGCGCTTCTAAATTCTGGGATTCGTAATATTTCAGTCTCGTGGGGAAATCGCCGGTTTTTGGGGTTCAACGTTCCCATCTGCGAGTAGCTATCTGACAATCATTTCAAAAGGCCCCTCGACTCTTTGCGAGGCCTTTTGTCGCCGAACTTGGATGAGTTGGGCGGCGATGCTGACGGCGATTTCAGGGACGGTGATTGCCTCGATGGCTAGGCCGATGGGTGTGTGTACACGGTCGATTTGCTCTTTCGAGACGCCAGCGTCAGCTAGATCGCGGAGGATCATGTCGGATTTGCGGCGACTGCCGATGAGGCCGATGTAGGCGGCGTCGCGGCGGATGACGGCGTCGAGGGCCTGGTGGTCGTGCTGGTGGCCGCGGGTGACGATGACCACGAACGTGCCGCCGTCGAGCGGGAATCGATTCAAAGATTCCGCGATATCACCGACGACAAGCTCGACTCGCGGATCAAAGTATTTTCGATGGGCCATGTCGTCACGGTCGTCGATGACGACGACGCGAAAGTCGAGATCGATCGCGAGTTTAGCCACGGCTTGGCCTACAAATCCCGCGCCGGCGATGACTAAGGTGGGGGACACTTCGACGTTCACTTTGAATTCAAGTAGAGCGCCGTTCTGTTCGGCAAGAATGGGGAACGAAGTTGCTTGACGGTTTTCAATGGCCGTCAGCGCGTCGTGATAGGGTTGCAGTTGCGATGCTTGCGAGATGACGTTGACGCCGAAGTACATTCGCCCGCCGCAGATGAGGCCGTCGTCCCAGCCGAAGTCGTGGTCGAGCACGAAGTCGAGGATGGCTGAGCGTTCACCGCGAGTCATCAGCTCGAACGCGCGCTTGCGAACTTCTGCTTCGACGCAGCCGCCGCCCAGCGTGCCGATCGATGACATATCGTGGCGAACCAACATGCAGGCGCCGGCGGGTTGCGGTGTGGAGCCTTTCGTTTTCGTAACCACACAAAGAGCGCTTGGGCGGCTAGACTCGACGTCTGCGATCAGCGCTCGGAGGATGGTGGCAATTTCGTTCAAAGGTGTATTGCCTAGCGATTAATGAGGTCGGTAGTCGAGTTTAGTATGACAGCGCCAAAGAGGACCCTTTTAGGGTCCCCATCGCCACGTTTCTTCTTCCCGTGGGTTTCGTTCGCTTGCGCGAACTCAACCCACGGCTATTTACGAGCAGCCTTTCAGGCTGCAGCGTTAAGCGTCCCACCGTTTCACGCAGTGCATCACAAATTGCATCATCTACCGTATCTACTACCGCATCATCTACCGTAACTACCATCGTGTCATTTATCGTTTCCACCACTGTGTCATCTACCGTATGCACAATCGTGTCATCTATCGTATCACGTACCGCATCATTTACATTATCCACCACGGTGTCACTTATCGTATCACTCGCTCTATCAACTGAATTCTAGTCCTGTCAAACTAAGAGGGAGAGGTAACTCAATCACACGCCCTTGGCTTTCTTTCCGAGAATCGACATGGCAGTCAGCGAGTCCTTCATGGGCAGTGTGAAACGGCGAACGCCGTCGAACTTGGCGATGGCGCCGGCGACCGCCGGTGCGGTTGGGACGAGGCCGATCTCTGCAACTCCGCGTGCGCCGTACGGACATTCCGGGTCTGGCTCCTCGATCATGATCAATTCGATTTCGGGCATTTGATGGGCGCGGAGCACGCCGCAGGATTTGACGTCATCGGTGACGAGACGGCCTTGGTCGCAAATGAACTCCTCGGTCAGTGCGTAGCCAAGTCCCATGTGGATGGAGCCTTCGAGCTGGCCTTCGAGCAGCGTTGGGTTCATGACGCGGCCGACGTCGTGAGCGGCGATGAATTTTTTGATGCGGCCATTGTCGTCGAGGATGCAGACCTGCGTCGCGAAGCCGTAGGTCAGGTGCGTTTTCGGTTCGGGTACGTCAGCGCCGAACTTGTCGGTCTTGTAGCATTGCCATTCGCCGATGTATTTGCGACCGGCGAGTTGTTTGAGTGTTTCGCGGATTTCATTCGTACGCGCGCAATTGAGCGACGTAGTGTTTTGTCCTGCGCCCCTGTCGGGGCTTGAGGGTTTATTACCGATGTTTTCCACGGGTTCCGCTGCGCTCCACCCGTGGCTAGCAACCAGCGCCCCTTCGGGGCTATTGGCAGCGTCCGTCCTTTCGGAGCGACCTTGGGCTGATGCAGTTTTGGTGAGGAATGAAGCTTGCAAATCTGCGTTCAGTTTTTTGCATGCGTCGATCACCGCGTGACATGTGAGTACGGTGCCGCGGCTGCCGGTGGTTTGGCCGCTGTCGAGCGGGTCTGAGGTGTCGCAGGCTGCGTGGAAGAGATCGGCGGGGATGCCGGTTTCTTCGACGGCGGTCTGGATGGCGACGGTGAACAAGCCTTGGCCCATTTCGGTGTGGCCGGTGCGGAGAGTGATCGTGCCGTCATTCTCGATCGTCAGGCTCGCGCGGCCGATTTCGGGCAGACCATTGCCGATGCCGACGTTCTTGATGCCGCAGGCGATGCCCGCGAATTTGGCGTTGCGATAGGCGTCGCGCACGGCGAGTAGCGTCTTTTCTAACCCGAATGGTTTTGTCAGGCGTTGGCCGGTGCAGAAGCGGTCGCCTTGGCGCAGAATGTTTCGCCAGCGGATTTCCCAGCCGTCGATGCCGATCTTTTCGGCGAGAATGTCGAGCGCGCCTTCGATGGCGTAAGCCGCTTGGTTGGCGCCGAAGCCACGCATCGCACCGTTCGGCGGGTTGTTGGTGTAGACCGCCAGCGACTCGATATCGATGTTGTCGCACTTGTATGGGCCGATGGCGTGGCCCGCGGCGCGTTCGAGCACTTTCGCGCCGACCGACGCGTACGCGCCCTTGTCGCCGACGATTCGCGAGTGAACTGCGGTGAGATGTCCTTCTCCGTCGCAACCGACCTTCAGCGAAATCCGCACGGGGTGTCGCTTGGGGTGCATTCGCATGCTCTGTTCGCGGGTGAGCACGCATTTGACGGGCTTGCCGATGAGCGTTGCGCATAGGGCGGTTTGCGCCTGAATCGATAAATCTTCTTTGCCGCCGAATGCGCCGCCGTTGGAGACGAGCTCGGCTTTGATGCGCGATTCCGGCCAGCCGAGCATTTTCGCGATTTGGCGGCGATCATCGAAGATGCCTTGGCCTTGCGTTAATACGTGCAGGCCGTCGGCGGTTGGTTCTGCGATGCAGGCTTCCGGTTCGAGGAACATGTGCTCGATGCATTGCGTTTGCCAAGTGTGTTCGACCACGTGCGCCGAGTTTGCAAGCAATTCGTTTGGTTGGCCACGAACTAATGCACAGCGAGCGAGTAGATTGCCATTCGGGTGAATCTTTGGTGCGTCGGGCCGCAGAGCTTCATCGGGCGTGCAGCAGGGAGTGCGTACTTCGTAATCGATATTGATCAGATCGGCGGCTTTGCGCGCGATGTGGACGTCTGTTGCGACGACGAACGCGAGAACGTCACCGACGTATCGAGTTTCTTCGCCCTCGGCGATGAAAACCGGCCAATCGGGGACGATGAGGCCAACGTAGCGATTGCCGGGGACATCTTTGGCTGTGACGACGCGCAGCACACCGGGGAGTGCCAAAGCCGGCGAGGGGTCGATCTGTTTCACGAGCGCACGGGGGTGATCGCTCAAGCGCGGGGCTGCGAAAACCACGCCGTTGATTTTGATGTCGTCGATGAATTTCTTGTCGCCGAGGGCGGCGTCCGCACCACCGTAGCGGTGTAATCGCTCGCCGACTTTTCCTGTGCATCCGTTCGTCGGCATCGGCTCGCCGCGACGCACGTCGGCGACGAGTTCCACGGCATCGACGATCTTCTTGTAGCCGGTGCAGCGGCAGAGGTGTGCGCGAAGTTCGTGTTCGATCGTTTCGCGAGAGGGCTCCGGGTTTTTTTCGCAGAGTGCGTGAGCTCGCATCGCGATTCCCGGAATACAAAATCCGCACTGGACTGCCCCGCAATGGACGAACGAGTCGGCGATTTGCTTTCGCGATTCTTCGGGCAGGCCCTCCAGCGTGAGGACTGATTTGTTGGCGATGCTCGTCGCAGGCATTGTGCATGACAGTTTTGGTTTGCCGTCGATCAGTACGGTGCAACAGCCGCATTGGCCCATCGGCTCGCAGCCATTCTTCGGGGATATGACGTTCAGCTCATCGCGGAGGACTGATAGCAGCGATTGGTCGGCGTATGACTCTGCGGAAACGGTGCGACCGTTCAGTTCAAACGAGACGGTTCCGCGTGCGGTCATGCTGGTGCTATCGTTTGGCATCTCCTGTGATTATACACGATCGGACTTGGTGTAGTAGAATGCTTTTATGGCCGAGTTAATTCCTGCGCGGTTTGCTGATCTGGTTACGCGACTCTATCTGGAGCCGCGAAAGCAGGATGCACTTTTTGAATTGCCTCGGCGAAAGTGGTATCTGCCGAAGGCTGGCGGTCCTGATCTCAGCGTGCGGTTTCATGACAAAAGGGCCGGTAATCCATCGGGTCCGGCTGCGGGTCCGCACACGCAGATGGCCCAGAACCTGCTGCTGAGCTATGTGGCGGGTGGGCGAATCCTCGAGCTGAAAACCGTGCAGATCAATGATCGGCTGACGATTGGCCGCCCGTGCATCGATTTGACCAACGTGGGCTACAACATTGAGTGGTCGCAGGAATTGCTGGTCGAGGATTCACTTCGCGAATATGTCGCGGGCATGATGCTAATCGAGATGTTTCGCCGGAGTCGCGAGCATGCCGAGGGTTTGCTCGATGGGCCGTGCGGCGAAGTGATTTGCGACATCAGCGTGGGGTACGATCTGGCGGGGATCAAGAGCGAGAAGATCGTTGGCTTTTTGAATGGGATGCGGAATGCGGGTGCGTTGATCGATCAACTTCGCGGCGAGATTCCGGATGCGTTCAGAGAGGCGCGGGGTTTTGATTATCCGACCGACCTGTCCAGCAGTATCACGCTTTCGACGTTTCATGGCTGTCCGGCGGATGAGATTGAACGGATCACTGAGTTTCTGGTGGGCGAGTTGGGTTTCGACGTCATCGTGAAGATGAACCCGCCGACGCTGGGCAAGGAGCGACTGGAGCATCTGCTTTTCGATGTGCTCGGCTACACGGAGTTGGTGGTTAATCCCGCGGCCTACACTTCGGTCATGTCGTTTGATGAATCGGTGCAGCTGGGCAACCGGCTAACGGGGTTCGCTCGCGCGAGGAATCGACGGGTGGGTTTCAAGTTCAGTAACACGCTCGAAGTGCTGAACCATCGTGATTTCTTCACGCCGGATAACAAGGTGATGTATCTGTCCGGTCAGCCGCTGCATGTCATCACGATGACGTTGACGGATGAGTTTCGCCGGGCGGTGGGGGCGGAGGTGCCGATCTCGTTCAGCGCGGGGATCGATCAGCATAATTTCGCTGCGGCTGTCGCGTGCGGGTTTGTGCCGATTACGGTGAGCAGCGATCTGCTGCGGCCCGGAGGGTATGCGCGGTTTTCCAAGTATCTTGAAGCGTTGGCAGCAGAGATGGGCCGGGTTGGTGCGAGTACGGTCGATGAATTCATTTTGAGATGGGGTAACAGTACGTTTCCTAAGGACGTCGGGTCTGCGGACCCGACCTACGAGGCTGCTGTTTGTACGTCAATCAAAGACAAGATCGATGCCGACATTTCTAATGCAGCTCTTTCAAATACGACCATCGCGGCTGAGGTCGCTCGGAATGACCCGCGCTATCGGGCTGACAAGAATCGTTCGGTTCCGAAACGTATCGATTCGCACCTGACGACCTTTGATTGCATCACGTGCGACAAGTGTATGCCCGTTTGCCCGAATGCGGCTAACTTCACTTATCCGACGCCCAAGGTGGATTTTGAGTGCCACGACCTTGTCATTTCGCCCGATGGTCAGTGGCGACTTGGTCAGTCGCGGCGGTTCGCGATTGAACAGTCGATGCAGATCGCGTGCTATTCCGATTTTTGCAACGAATGCGGCAACTGCGACACGTTTTGCCCGGAGTACGGCGGACCTTACATCAAAAAGCCGACGTTTTTCGGGAGTCTGCAATCGTGGAGGAAGGCGGCTCCGCGCGATGGGTTTGCGATTAGTCAGGACGATCGCGGGATTTGGATTTCCGCTCGCATGAAGGGCCGCACGTTTGAACTGTTTGAGTTCAGTGATTCGCGGGAATTCGAGTTTACGGACGGCACGGTCACGGTCAGATTCAATGGCTCCAGCGAGTCGCCGGTTTCTGTGAGCTTCGTTGCTGCTGTGTCTGCCGATCACGTCCTCGACATGTGGACGTATCACACGCTCAGACATTTGTTGAGTGGCGTGCTGGATCGAACGAGAGTGAATCAAGTGAATGCGGCGTTCGCGTAGCAACCCCTGAAAGAGTGTGGACGGGTTTCCAACCCGTCGACCGGTTGAAAACCGGTCCCACATGAGAACAGGTTATTCGGTCATGCAGAATCGCGTCTTTGCCATCATTCCAGCGGCTGGTCGGTCACGGCGCATGGGGTCGCCGAAGCAGCTTCTTGATATCAATGGCCGTACGATGTTGCAGGCGGTTGTGGAGCCGTTGCTCGTTTCTGATATTGGCGGCGTGCTCATCGTTACCCATTCCGGTCTGGAGGGTTCGATTCGCGCGATGTTCGCCGATACGCGCGTCGGGATTGCGATCAATGACGGCGAAAACAGCGAGATGATCGATTCGATTCGTATCGCCCTGCGGGCGTGGCGGGAGCGGGAGAGTATTTCCGAACGTGACGGATTTCTTGTTTGTCCCGGCGATCATCCGGGGATCACGACTGTCGATTTTGATGCGTGTATTGCGGCCTTCCGTGTGAATCCTGATCGAATCATCGTGGCAATGCGCGGCGGCAAGCGTGGGCATCCGGTCATTTTCCCGGCGACGGATCATCCATTCATCGAATCGGAGAGGTGCAATTACGGTTTGAACGTGTTGGTTCGATCGCACTTGGATCGAGTGGAATTGGTCGAGTGCACGTCAGCAGGAATCATGCATGATATTGATACGTTTGAGGACCTTGGGAAGAGCCATCATTCCAGGCTCGACCAGCCTTCGTAGTTGTTCAGAAAAGGTTTGAGACCATGTTGTTCGAACCAATCTAAGCTCCACTGGTCGCTTGTGAGCCCGGCTCGGTATTCGTTCCGACAAACGTACGTCTGGCAATCGATCGGAGCGCCGGTTTTGAGTGACGGGCGGATAGATATTCGTTCGTAGGCTGGTCCCTCGAACTTGTCGAGGCGGGCGACGTCGGCTTCGCTGACATCGAACCGCACGATGCCTTCGACGACGCCATCTCGTTGTTCGATCATCGCGGGGTAGGTTTGTCCGCGAACCTTGTATCGCGCGAATCCGTGCAGGGTGGCGGGTTCGGCGCGGTGTTCGTTGCGGACCACGCGCTGAAGTACCTTCGGGTGCATGAGTGTGCCGTAGAAGAAGAAGTTGGTCATTTGATATCCTGAAGGATTTCGCGCCGAGTATTGTCTAATGAACAACCTGCATTGTTGGCGAGCGCAGAGGCTCTCAAAACCAGGCTCCCGGTTGGTCGAGCCGATCTATCGTCCCTACGGGACTCCTTAACATTTAAGTCGTTCACATCCCAGCAGTGAACTGCTGGGCTATTTTCATAAGGTCCCTACGGGACGCAATGGCCTCCGATCTGGGTTTGGCGCATAGGCCACTGTTAGAGGCCGCGGGAACGTTGGTGCGCTCTGTGGAAGAAACTCACTAGCGGATTCCATTCGTGGTTGAGTCATAAAGTCGGTGGAAGAGTAAGTTACTGAGGACTCTCAGACGGTAAGCAGCGGTTGATCGTAAGTCATCGATCGGGGCGACGTCTTTGGCGATGATATCTCGCAGGTCGGCTGGGTCTTTGAATGTCGTTCCTTCGTTAAGTGCAGCTTCGAGATTGGGACACCGGCAGACGTAGGGTGCCACGCTGTTGGCACAGACTCGCCAGCCGGTTTCATCGCGGGTCATCGCGACGCCGACTTTGGTGATGGTCTGCGCGGTGCGAGCGCCTACCTTATGGAACCATTCGACGGTCCGCTTGCGCCGCGGCAGGCGGATGGCTACGATCAATTCGTCCGAGCGGCGAACGCTTTTCTTGTAGCCGGTCCAGTATTGGTGCAGCGGGACTTCGCGTTGGCCGTGGATCGATTGAAGCAGGACGGTGGCGTCGTAGGCCATGAGGACGGGTACGCCGTCGGCTGCGGGCGATCCATTGCCGATGTTACCCGCCCAGGTTCCACGGGTCTGGATTTGCAATGCTCCGACCTGACGAGCTGCGTATGCAAGAAGTGGGAACGCCTCGCAAACGGTTGTCGAGGTCAGCACGTCCCAATAGGTCGTCAGCGCGCCAAGTTGAAGGTGGTCATCGGTTAAGCGCAGCGATCGCAATTGGCCGTTCAGACGCGATAAGTCCAGGAATTGCAGGCCTTGCTTGGGGCGATGATGCCATGAGACGAGCAGGTCCGTGCCGCCGGCGATGGGGACCAAAGGCGATTTTGATTCAGCCAGAAGCTGAAGGGCGTCATTGAGGCGATTGAAGGTGTGGACTTTCATTGTTGGATTAGATTCTGTCACACAGGCAAATAGTTGTAGCTCAAGAGACCCTCACCCTACCCTCTCCCCAATCTGACAGCGCTAGACCATTTCAGCCTTAAGCGCCGAAGCCTTTAAGCCTGAAACGACTTGAGCCTGAAAGGCTCATCGTTCATAGCCGGGGGTCGAGCACCGCGAGACCCCCGGTTGAATATCCGAATTCTTCGCGACCCTGAATGGGTCGAACTAAGCACGCCGAAGAGGACCCCTTCAGGGTCCAGATCGCAAACTTTCTTCCCGTGGGTTTCGCTCGCTTGCGCGAACTCAACCCACGGCTATTCACTAGCAGCCTTTCAGGCTGGGGCGTTATGCGCTCCACCGCATTACTCGGCGTATTACTCCTCGCAGTACTCTGCGTATTACTCCCAGTATTGCTCAGCGTATCACCCGCCGTATCACTCACTGCATCACCCGATGTATCACTCTCTTTATCATCCGCCGTATCACTCGACGTATGTCCCGGTGCATCAAAAAGAACTCTAGCGCTGTCAAACTAAGAGGAAGAGGGAAGTAGGGAGAGGGAAATAATGTCATACGTTCCTATTTGCTTTCGTGTTTGTACTTTCGAGATTACCTATTAATTGTTCGAGGCCGTTGATGACGCCGTCGTAGCCTGTGCAGCGACAGAGGTTGCCGGCCATGAGTTCGCGGAGGGTTTGTTTCTTTGCCTCATCGGGGTTGTCCAATAGCCAGCGCATGGTCATTACGATTCCGGGGGTGCACGCGCCGCACTGGGCTGCTCCGGTTTTGTTTAGGGTTGAGAGCATCGAACTGTCGGTCGATTCGATCGTTTTCACTTTGCGGCCATCGACTTGAAACGCGGGCACGAGGCACGAATTGACTGGCAGGCCGTCGAGGATGACCGTGCATGCGCCGCATTCACCTTCGCCGCAGCCCTCCTTGGTGCCGGTGCAGTCGAAGTCGTAGCGGAGGACGTCGAGCAGGCGAGCGTCGAGCGGCACGTCGCGGCGTACGTGCGTGCCGTTCAGCGAGAACGAGAGCTCAAACTTTTCCATGCTCGTTCTCCACAATGTTCATTAACTTTTCCGGCGTGAGCGGGATTTCATGGATCGACGCGCCGACTGCGTTGCACACGGCGTTGATTACGGCGGGCGCGGGGCCGTCGATGGGCATTTCGCCGATTCCCTTTGCGCCGCCGGGGCCGTGCACAGATGGGTTTTCTTCAAACAGCACGCGGATGGGCGGCATGTCGCTGCTGGCTGGGATGACGTAATTGGTCATCTGGCAGTTCTTCATGACGCCGTCTTCGAGCGCGACGTCTTCGTACAACGCCCAGCCGATTCCCTGCACGACTCCGCCCTGCACCTGGCCGGTCGCGAGCGTGGGGTTGATCACACGACCGACTTCCTGCACCGCGACGAAATCGAGGACGCGAGTTTGGTAGGTGCGAAGATCGACCTCCACTTCAGCCACATCGGTTGCCCATGAGTAGGCTGCGTATGCGTCGCCGCGATATTCTTTGTCGTCCCAGCGGATGGATTCGGGTTTGCGATATTTGCCGAATCCGCGGAGGTGCTGGTTGGGGTGTTCGATGTGCCAGCGACGGATGGCGTCCTGCAAATCAGGGGCGTCGGGTCGGCGGGGCCGACCTACTTCGGTATTGGAGTCGAGTCTGCTGACTCGAACTGCTTGTTGACCTACTTGTCGATCAACTTCTTTATCGATGCCATGTCCGTACAAGACTCTGTTGATCAAGTGATCGCAGGCGTCTTCGATGAGCTGGCCGACTATCATCGCGGTTCGACTGGCCACCGTCGGGCCGCTGTTGGGGACGCGCGACGTGTCGGGTTGGGCGACGATGACCTGATCGGCGGGCAATCCGAGTCGATTGGCGGCGACTTGCGCGAGGATTGTCGTGGTGCCCTGGCCCATGTCCGTCTGGGCGGTCAGCACTTCGACTCGACCATCGGGTAATCCATCTACGTAGACTTCTGAAGCGAGATAGGCTTCGCCGCTGCCGGTGAATCCAGAGCCGTGTAAGAACGTGGACAGGCCGATGCCGCGACGAAGGTATGGCTGAGAGCGATTGAACTCTGCGTGCTCGGTTCGCTTCTTTTCGTAATGTATCTCGTGCAACGCGCGGTCCATGAGTGAGCGGAGGTCGATTTTTTCCTTCACGATTTGACCGGTGGCTAGCGATTGGCCTTTGCGGATCAGGTTTCGTCGTCGCAGCTCCACTGGATCAAGTCCGATCTGTTTCGCGATCACATCCATATGTCGTTCGACGGCGAAGAGTGTTTGCGGTGCGCCGAAGCCGCGAAACGCTCCGTAGGGTGGTGAGTTCGTGAATCGCGCTTCGCCATGAATGTGAACATGCTCGCAGTGGTAGGGGCCGGCTGCGTGGATGCAGCCGCGACTTAATACGACGGGAGAAAGCGTGACGTAGGCGCCGCCATCGAGAAGCACTTGAATTTCCATGGCTAGGAGTCGACCCTCGCGATCGAGCGCGGTTCGATGTCGCACCCAACTGGGGTGGCGCTTGGTGGTGACGGCCATGTCTTCCTGACGGTCGTAGATGATCTTTACGGGTGCGTTCGCTTTTTCGGCGAGCAGGGCTGCGTGAATGGCGATCAGCGACGGGTATTCTTCTTTGCCGCCGAAGCCGCCGCCGACGGGTGTTTGTACGACGCGGAAGGCTTCGCGCGGTCGCTGGTACAAGTGGGTTAGTGCATCGACGACGTAGTAGGGACATTGCATTGAGCCTTGGACAGCTAGCCGCTTGTCTTCGCGGAAAGCGAGCATGCCCTGCGTTTCGAGATAGACGTGCTCCTGTGAACCGGTGTGGTAAATGCCTTCGACCACGTGCGTGGCTTTGGCAAACACAGATGATGGATCGCCTTTGCGGATGTCGATTCGCTTGAAAACGTTGTCGTCTCGATACTGGGCGCGGTCCGGTGTGATCGGCGGGCGTGGGTCGAGAACCGCCGGCAGCGGGTCCACGTCGATGCGGATGCCGTGGACGGCTTCGCGAAGTTTGTGAATCGAGCGGTGTGCGAGAAGCAAGATCGGTTCGTGCTTGTGGCGGAATTCGCCGGCGGCTAGCGCGGGTTGGTCCGGTTCGATGAGTTTCACGACGTTGGGGCCGGGGATGTCGTGATGATCGACGAGGGCGAATTCGCGCCAGTTGATGGCCGGATCGAAGTGGATTCGCCTTATTTTGCCGCGTGCGATCGGCGAGCGAATGGTGGCTCCGTGAAGCACGCCCTCGACCACGAGGTCGTCGACATACCGCACCCGCCCGGACAATTTGTCCAGCCCATCCGTGCGCGGAATATCCAGACCGATGCTCATGGCTGCTCCTGTCGATTGGGCCATGATAGAAGAGAGCCGCGCGAGTGTCATCCTGAGTAACCGCGGCGATTCGCGGATAACGTCGACTGAGCGGGAAACGGGGGGCAATTTGTCTTGACGGGTTTCGCGATCGACCGACAATGGTCCGTCAGGTCGTTGAGGAAGAATCGAGATGAAACTAGACACCATCATTCATGGCGGGCAGGTCGTCTCCGCTAACGAAACCATTCCAGCAGACATCGGGATACAAGGCGAAAAAATCGCGGCGATTGGAACGGACCTCGCGAAGCTGAGTCCGGGCGCGAAGTTGATCAATGCGTCGGGAAAGTACGTTATTCCCGGCGGTCTTGATGTCCACGTGCACCTTGAGCTGCCATTCTGTGGCACTACGTCGGCGGATGATTACGATTCCGGCACGCGGGCGGGTGCTTGCGGGTGCGTCACCACGGTCATCGATTTTGCGATTCCGTACGGCGACGATTCGCTGGAGGACGCGGTCGATAATTGGCACGCCAAGGCAGAGGGGAAAGCCTGCGTTGACTACTGTTTCCACGTGGCGATTACCAAATGGGCTTCGCACAGCAAGGAAATCAAAGGGCTGGTGAAGCGGGGCTATCCGACGTTTAAGCAGTTCATGATCTACGAAAGTCAGGGCTGGCAGTCGGACGACGCAGCCATTTTTGGCGCGCTCGAAATACTTCGCGATCTTGGCGGGTTGCTGCTCGTGCATGCGGAATCGAGTCGGGTGCTGGACTTGCTGATCGATCGGCATCACAAACCGGCGGAGATGAAGAAGCACGGGGCTTGGCTGCACGTGGTTACGCGGCCTAATTTCATCGAAGCGGAAGCGATCGAGCGCGTGATTCGCTGGACGCGGGAGACGGGCGGCCGATCGTTCATCGTGCACATGAGCACCGGCGAAGGTGCGGACCTCATTAAGCGAGCGCAGCACGATGGCGTGAATATTCTGGCGGAAACGTGTGCGCAATATCTGGTGCTGGACGACAGCGTTTTCAAGAAGAAGGATGGGCACCTGTACGGCACGTGCCCGCAGTTGAAAAAGCCGGCGGATCAGGAGCGGTTGTGGGCGGGGTTGAAGAGCGGTGAGGTGTGCAACGTCTCGACTGATACTTGTACGTTTACGCGCAAGCAGAAAGAGATGTGGAAGGGGGACTGGACGAAAATCCCGATGGGCATGCCCGGTTTAGAGACGCTGATGCCGCTGGTTTACACGCATGGTGTGCTGAAGGACCGGCTGACCGTGAACCAGTTTGTTGACAAATGCTGCACGAACCCGGCGAAGATCATGGGTTTGTATCCGCGAAAGGGAGCGATTGCGGTTGGGAGTGATGCGGATATTGCGATCATCCATCCGACGAAGACGAAGCGCATCGATTACAAGAAAATGGAAACCAATTGCGATTGGAGCCCGTTCCAGGGATGGGATTTGGCTGGTTTCGCGGAGCACACGTTCTGTCGTGGAACGCAGATTGTGAAGGACTACAAGTTCGTCGGGCGAAATGGCTATGGTCAGTGGTTGAAACGGGATCACGTGGGTGCGGCGTAGGGAGGGCGTCGGGTCTGCGGACCCGACCTACGAAGTCGTGACAAAAAATCGGTGCCGGGAGCGCAAGCGACCGGCTGCTGCGAATGAGCCGAGTCATCTGATTTGAAATGAGGTTTTTCGCTTGGCACAAACACTTCGCCAACTCAAAGAGAACTTCGCTGAAACCCATCCGCCGCTAAGCGAGCCGGAGGCGATTGTTGAAGCGACGCGATGTTTGTATTGCTTCGATGCTCCCTGCACGCGAGCTTGCCCCACGCACATCGACATCCCGCGATTCATTCGTCAGATCATGCACCGCGACCCGGTCAGTTCAGCCAAGACGATTCTCGATTCGAATATTTTCGGCGGATCGTGTGCGCGAGTTTGCCCGACGGAAGTGCTTTGTGAAGGCGCGTGCGTTGATAACACGCTGCTCAAAGAGCCGGTGAGAATTGGCGCGCTTCAGCGATTCGCGTGCGACACTGCTTTCGATGAGAGCATGGATTTCTATCAAGCGGGCGAGTCCAGCGGAAAGTCAGTGGCTATTGTTGGTGCGGGTCCGGCGGGATTGACTTGCGCCCATGAGCTTCGCAGGCGTGGTCATCGCGTGGTTGTGTATGAAGCGAAGAAAACCGTCGGCGGGTTGAACACACTGGGCATCGCGGCCTACAAGCAGGATACGACTTTTGCTACGAAAGAGGCACGTCGGGTCACCAGCATCGGGATGAAGATGAAACTCGGTAAGCCCGTGACGGCTAAGTTACTGTCGAAGTTGCTCGAAGAATATGACGCGGTGTTTCTGGGCGTTGGCCTCGGCAAAACGGCTGCGCTGAATATTCCGGGCGAGAATCTGAAGAACGTCTGGGAGTCGCTCGACTTCATCGCGCAGACGCATACCAAGCCGTATAGTAAATGTGCGATTGGTGAGACGGTGATTGTCATTGGCGGCGGCAACACGGCGATCGACGCGGCGCGGGCGGCGCTGCGGTTGGGCGCGACCAGCGTGACGATGGCTTATCGCCGCGACATGGATTCGATGCCTGCGTTTACTCACGAAGTGGACGACGCCGTGGCAGAGGGCATCAACATCGAATGGAACGCCATGCCGCTGAAGATGGTGGGCAAGAGTGGTCGCGTGACGGGCGTTAACTTCGTCCGCACGAAGCTCGACGGTAAGGGTCGCAAAGCAAAGCTGAAGGCTGTGCGCGGGTCAGAGTTTACGATCGAGGCCGACATGGTCATTAAGGCGCTCGGTCAGGAGCCGCTGCTCGATCTGCTTGAAGCGATACCGAAGCTCAAACTCTCGCCGAATGGGCGCATTGTGATTGATCCGAAGACCAGCGCGACGTCGGTGAGCAAGCTTTTTGCCGGTGGTGATGCGGTGTTTGGGGCGAAGGAAGAAGTGGTGAACGCGGTGCAATCGGGGAAAGTGGCGGCGGCGGGAATCCATGCGCATTTGTGCCAGCAGGTGTCATCATGAGCGCACGAAACAATGGAAGTCATGGAAACGGGAACGGCCAGGTTCGCCCGAACGGGCGTGTCGCCCCTGACCTTTCCGTGACCTTTTGCGGCGTGAAATGCCCGAATCCGTTCTGGCTCGCCAGCGCGCCGCCGACGAACTCGGAATATCAGGTTCGACGTGCGTTTGAGGCAGGTTGGGGCGGGGCGGTTTGGAAAACGCTTACGCACGATCCGATCGTGAACGTCTCGTCGCGATATGGCGGCGTTGATTACGATGGCCGCAAGGTGATGGGGCTGAATAATATTGAGCTGATCACCGATCGCCCGCTCGATGTGAACCTGCGCGAAGTCACCAATGTAAAACGAGATTTTCCCGATCGCGCGCTTTTTGTCTCGCTGATGGTCGAGTCGAAACGGGAAACGTGGCATGACATTGTGAAGCGCACGGAAGATTCTGGTGCTGACGGCATCGAGCTGAACTTCGGTTGTCCGCACGGCATGAGCGAGCGCGGGATGGGTTCAGCCGTCGGGCAGGTGCCCGATTACACCTGCATGATCGTGGAGTGGGTGAAGGAAGTCGCACGCAAGCCGGTGATCGTGAAACTTACGCCGAATATCACGGATGTCCGCGCTACGGGGCGGGCAGCGAAGCGCGGTGGGGCTGATGCGATTTCGCTGATCAACACGATCAATTCGATCATGGGCGTTGACCTGAACTCGTTCACGCCGAAACCGCAGGTGGCAGGTTTCGGCTCGCACGGCGGTTATTGCGGTCCAGCCGTGAAGCCGATCGCCTTGAATATGGTATCACAGATCGCCTCTGATCCGGGTATTGGAGTGCCAATCAGTGGCATCGGCGGAATTCAGGCGTGGCAGGATGCGGTGGAGCACATGCTTCTCGGCGCGACCACGACGCAGGTGTGCACGGCAGTGATGCACTACGGCTTTCGCATTGTGCAGCAACTGATCGACGGCATGACCGGATGGATGCGCGAGAAAGGGTTCACGACGCCGAATGATTTCATCGGTAAGTCCGTGCATCGCATCGTTGACTGGAGTGACCTCGACCTTAACTACAAAGTGGTCGCGCAAATCGATCAGGCCAAGTGCATCAATTGCGGTCTGTGTTTCATCGCGTGCGAGGATGGATGCCATCAGTCGATCGATCGCGAGATGGTATCTGAGACTGAGTTTCTTAAACTCAGCAAGTCCAACGGCGATCGTTCATTCATCAGCGGCACGAAGCGCTACGTGCACGGTGCCGGCGATGGGTATGTCAACCTCTATACGATCAAGCAGGATACGTGCGTCGGCTGTAATATGTGCTCGCTGGTGTGCCCGGTTGATGGTTGTATCACGATGAAACAGATCGACACCGGCATGCCTAAGATGACGTGGCGGGATTATCAGCGGATGCTGGCTGATGGAACCATAGAAAGGATCGAGCCGCCGGCGCATGTCTAATCAATTGTCAAAATCAACTGCACGCGACGGCCGACTTGAAGTCATTCGCGGCTGCATGTTTGCGGGGAAGACTCAGGGGCTCATCGCCCGGCTTCGCACGGCCCAGCGAGACGGCCTGGCGGTGAAGGCGTTCAAGCATCGCATTGACGATCGTTATGACGCCACGCATCTGATCACTCACAATCAGGATCGGTTCGATGCGGACCGCGCGGTTGATGCGGATGACATAAGTCGCAAGTCAGATGGCGCGGATGTAGTTGGCATCGACGAGGGGCACTTCTTTGGGACTCGGCTGCTGGTGGTCGTGAAACAGATGGTGGCTGAGGGAAAGCACGTCATCATCGCGGGCATCGACAACGATGCTTGGGGCAGGCCGTTCCCCCCGATGCCTGAACTGGCAGCCATGGCGGACGAGGACGTGCTGATCTGTCGCCCATGTACGAAGTGCGGTCGCGATGCGCGGTTCTCGCAGCGTATGGTGCCGGTGACGACCGAGTTCATGGTCGGCGGCGTTGGCGAATATGAGCCGCGTTGTGCCGATTGCTTCACTCCGCTTCCCGGTCCGCCGCCGGAGCAGCCATAAGATGCTGTGGCTCCGCTCGCTGGTCGGCTTCTTTGTGATCATTGCGTTTGCCTGGTTGTTGTCGACTAATCGGCGACGGTTTCCCTTGCGAACTGTTGTCGCAGGGAGCATTCTGCAATTTGTTCTGGCGTTATTCGTCCTTCGCACCAGTGTTGGTGAGGCTATCTTCACCAAAATGGGTGATCTTGTGGCGCTGCTCATCAGCGCCTCTGACCACGGCGCACGTTTCATCTTCGGCAACCTTGTTGACGTGGCCCCTGATTCGTGGGGCTTCGTTTTCATGGCTAAGGCGCTGCCAACAATCATCGTCTTTTCGTCGCTTTCTGCGATCGGGTATCACCTTGGGTTCCTGCAGAAGATCGTGGCCGTGATGGCGTGGGTGATGGCGAGACTCATGCGAGTCAGCGGGGCTGAGAGTCTCTCTGCTGCGGCCAACATTTTCATGGGTCAGACCGAGGCCCCGCTCTTTGTCCGACCGTACATCCCTCAGATGACCGATTCCGAATTGCACGCTGTTATGGTCGGCGGTTTTGCAACGATCGCGGGGAGTCTTATCGCTGTTTACGCGGCGATGCTCGGCCATACCGATCCTCATGCCATCAGCGAGATGGCGCGGCATCTGCTTGCGGCGTCCATTATCTGTGCACCTTCGAGTCTGGTGGTTGCGAAAATCATGCTTCCCGAAACGGAGCAGCCGCTCACGGCGGGCGATGTGCGGCTCGACTTCAAACCGACGTCGCGGAATATCATCGATGCTGCTGCGACCGGCGGACTGGAGGGAATGCACCTCGCGATCAATGTTGCGGCTATGCTCATCGCGTTCATCGCGATCATTAAACTGCTCGACATGTTGCTCGCGTGGTTTGGCGCGTTGGGATCAATTCATCCGCTGGTTCACTCGATGGGCATGGAGCAACTCAGCCTGGATCAGGTTCTTGGCTTGGTGTTTTCTCCGGTTGCCTGGTTGATCGGAGTTCCGACGGAAGATTGTCGCCGGTTTGCGAGTCTGCTCGGCCAGGCGATGGCTACCAACGAGTTCATTGCGTACAGCTCGCTCGATGCGTTCAACAAGTCCGGAGCGTTGACCCTGCGATCATCGACGCTGGCGATCTATGCACTGTGCGGTTTTGCGAACTTCAGCTCGATTGCGATTCAGATTGCGGGGATCGGCGGCATGGCTCCTAACCGACGCGACGATCTCGCCCGCCTGGGTTTGCGCGCTATGTTCGCCGGGGCGATGGCCTGTTGGATGACCGCGTGCGTGGCGGGAACGCTGATGCAGTGAATTGGGCAGGGCCTGCTCAGACCATTACGAGGGGCGAATTCGCTGCGCCGCATCTCGCCGCAGAGCTTCTTCAAGAATCGCTTCCTTAACGAGAAAATCGGTCTCACGAATTCTCCGAAAGGCATCGGGCAAGTTAATCAACTTACGAGTTGAAGCCAGTTCCAGAACTCCGATCGCACCGATGGTGTTTAGGCCTCGCTCATTCGCCGCCCTTCTTGCCTTTCGATCATCGACGAGGAGCAAATCGGCTTTGATTTCAACGGCGAGACTGATGGCCTCGCGTTCTCCGGGACCGTCGATAGAAAGCGAGTCATCGATGTGTGACGGCGATTGCACTTGCAGCCAAGTTGGAGGTGTTTCGATCCAAGTTCTGACAACTTCAGGTGTGCGATCATGGGTCAACTCTGCGGCAACGATGGGTGGAATCAGCACATGATCAAATAGATCGTGGAGAATGGACGAATGTTCGATGCGGATCAGCACATTGATAGGGCTGGCATCGGAAACGACAATCATGAAGTTTTGTCTGGGAACAACTTTGCGATTGTTGCACGATCAGATTCAAGGTCTTCGAGCGTATAATTGAGTGGTACCCCACGCCTGGCCAACCAAACTTGAGCTTCAAATGAAGTAGGCAGACCAAGTATCAGCGCGACTTCGCCCATCGAGAGTTTTCCAGTTTGATAGCCCGCGATCGTAAGCTGTTCGATGGCGGCAAGTCGAAGATCAGGTCCGAATGCTCGTTCTAAGATTTCTTCGCATTCATGTGACAACTTCAATGTGGAATCGGCCGAGACCATACAACAATTCTACTAGTCCAAGCGATCTAATGCCAATCGTTCGAGCAAGTTGTTACAACAGGTTCCAAGAATGCCATCAGTGGGATTCTCCTAAGACGTTATCGCTGGTTTTGCAAGAGTCCTTCGATTCGGCACAAGAGTCGCGATACGGTACCGCAGTCGATCAATCTGCAGCTTTTTGGAACTTTGCCATTTGGACTGCGTCAAAACTGGCATCGATCTACTTGCGACTCTTATTTCAGGAAGATTGCCGTGCCAAAGTCTATTAGTTTACTTGACAGAGTGCATGTCGCTTCGCCTTGTACCGCGCCGTGGGCTGAGATGGTCGGTGATGAGAGGGTGCGTTTTTGCGGTCTGTGTAAGTTGAACGTCTACAATTTTTCCGAAATGACGCGGCGTGAGGCGGAGAGACTCGTCGTCGAGAAGGAGGGAAAGCTGTGTGGCCGTTATTATGCGCGGGCTGATGGGACGATCATCACCAAGGATTGCCCGGTTGGATGGGAACGAGTTAAGAAACGAATGCGTCTAACGTTTGCGGCGACGGTAACGGTTTTCCTGGCGTCGGTGGCCTTCTTGCTTGGGTTAACAGGGTTCACGCGCTATTCCCGCATTCTTCGCTTACGCCATTTGGAGCCGTTTAAGACGGTCGCCGAACGACTGGATCCCCCGAGTTTCAGAGGGAATTTTGCCATAGAAGGTGAAATCTCCGTTTGTCCGTCGCCGCCGCCGCCACAAGTACTGGTTGGGAAGGTACGGTCGCGATAGTCATGCAAAAGTTCGGTTGCACAATTGCTGTTGGTTATGCCGTCATTTGGACGGTTGCGAGATGGGGCTGTGATTGGCTTGGTCAGCTGCAATCGGCTCTTGGCGTCCCCTTTTCGCTGAGCGATTTCGTTAGCCTGCACGTGGTGTATGACTTTCATCTTGCGGCCATGATCGTTCTGCTGCCCACGCTCGCAGCCTTGTTGGCCGGTTTGACACTGCACGCATTCAGCCCGCGTGTTGTGTTTCTGCCGAAAGGAATGACGTGGAGGTCTTCGGCTCTGCTCGCGGGAATCATCATTCCACTCTCGCTCTTGATGGCTGTGTGTGTCGACGTGTATGGAGACATGCACCGAGTGGTGCCCGCGTTCGCATCTGCTTTTGCATTCCCTGCCGCAAGTGCGATTACTACTTTCTTGATTCTGCTCGGTACGCGTCGGTTAAGGCCGGGCTTGTGCACGTCGTGCAGATACGACATTACTCATTCCATCAACTTCGGTCGCTGCCCTGAATGCGGGACCGCGATCATGCAATCGGCGTAACTCATGCTTGGGCTGACATCCATGCGCTTCAAGTCGGATTACGTAAGTTGGGCGGGCCATTCGTCAAGATACCGCAAATCAACGGCGCACGTTCAGTCGTGCCTACGGCACTTCATCTTCTGATTGTTTACCCACACCCAGCACTTCGTGCTGGGCTATTTTCAGTTCGTCCCTAGCGGGACGAGAGCGTTCGCGCTTGCTAAACGTCGAGCCTGAACTCAGCCATGTTGCGTCTGGGCTCCTTCGATCTGCATCGAAGCGGTACGTTCCAACTCGAATCAGACTTGGTTGAATGAGTGTCATTACGACTTTTTGATTGCCGGAGTTTTTACTTTGCTTCATTTCTGCTATCACTCCCACCATGCTGATTGCTGCTACGGAGCCACTGACGACCGCGCTGCTTCTGACTACGTTCGGCGTGCTGTTGCTGCTGGCGGCGGTTTCGACACGCACCTTTGAGCGATTGGGCATTCCGGTCGTGCTGGTGTTCATTGTGCTGGGCATGTGCGCGGGGTCGGAGGGGCCGGGCAAGGTTCCATTTGAGAATTACACGTTTGCGTTTCGCCTGGGGACGGTCGCCCTCATTCTGATTCTGCTCGACGGTGGGCTGAACACGTCCATTTATTCGCTGAAGAGGTCGATCGCGCCTTCCGGGTTGCTCGCGACGGTGGGGGTGCTCATTACCGCGCTGCTTGTGACGCTTTTCGCAAGACTTCTTGGCATTGAGTGGGGCCCGGCGGCGCTGATCGGCGCGGTGGTTTCGTCGACGGATGCGGCGGCTGTGTTTGCGATTCTCCGGGGAGGAAACATTCGACTTAAGGAACCGGTAGGGACGACGCTGGAGCTGGAGTCCGGCATCAATGATCCGATGGCAGTCGTGCTCACGGTGGCGATCACGGAGTTTCTTTCCGAACCGGAGGCGTCGCGCATACCCCTCGTGGTGGAACTTCCTTTGCAACTTGCAATTGGCGTGGTGATCGGTCTGCTTCTGGGGCGCGGAGCGCGGGCGATGCTGGCGAAAGTCCGACTCTCCACGGGAGGTCTTTATCCGGCGTTCACACTGGGAACAGCATTCTTCGCTTATGGATTGGCGACGATCGCGCACGGGAGCGGGTTTCTAGCGGTGTATGTGGTTGCGGTGATTCTGGGAAATGGTCCCTTGCCTTATCGCAGCGGGCTGTTGCGCATTCACGACGCGATCGCGTGGCTTAGTCAGATCGCGATGTTCTTGATGCTTGGATTGCTGGTGTTTCCATCGCAGCTGTTGCCGGTTGCGTGGACGGGGCTGGGGGTGGCGTTGTTTCTGGCGTTCATTGCACGGCCGATTGCGGCTGCGATCTGTCTATACCCGTTGAAGTTTCCGACGGATCAAATCGGCTACATCGGTTGGGTTGGGCTGCGCGGCGCGGTACCGATCATTCTGGCGACGTTCCCGGTCATTGAAGGCGTTCCGGGTGCGAAGATGATTTTCAACATCGTTTTCTTCGTGGTGGTGGTTAACTCCATCATACCGGGCGCGACTATCCGGTGGCTCACTCGGAGGTGGCAGTTGGAGGCACTGACTCCGCCTCCTCCGCTGGCGGCGGTGGAGATGGTTTCCACGCGCTTGCTGAACGGCGAGATCATGTCGTTTCATGTGAGCGAATCGTTGGCGGTTGCGGGGGCGAGTCTTTCGCACGTTCCGTTTCCGCCAGAGTCGGCGGCTATTCTTATCGTGCGTGACTCGGAGTTGATTGCTGCGAAGGGGCAGACGGTCTTGATGGCGGGCGATCATGTCTATGTGTTTTGCCGCCCGAGCGATCGACCGTTCATCGAACTTCTGTTCGGTAAGCCGGAGCAGTCGATCTAGTGGACTGTTCCATTTGAAGCTTCGGGTGAAGTATCGATGTGCCACGGCCAAGCTGCGGCTTGACCGTGCCACCCGTCCCACAAAATCGAACTGAATGAACCAATAGGACCCGTCTTCGAGCGCAAGTCCCTTTTTGTGCCAGGCAGTTGCACCTGTCGATTTCGGACCTGTCATGCGGATGTTGTTCCGTTATTGGAAGATATGACGGCCTGTTCAGTGCGAGTTTACATGGTTTCGGTTTGACCTTGATTTAGTAGGGGTCCAATACTGATAATGGAGGCGCTTCCATTGATTTGGGAGGGAGGCAACTCTATTCGCCGGTTCGGGTCGGCGCGCTCAGATTTCGTCAGACATCTAAACAAGTTCGCAAACGAGGAAGCAAGCCAGTTCCGCTGGCGTACACGGAGGAAGAAGCATGAATACGAACGGGTCAACGCGCGTCAACTGCATTCGCACTTTGCCATTTGTGGTCGTTGTGCTCACTGTACTCGGAGTCATCTCTGTAGAAGCAGCGCGCGCTGTGCCCAACACCGTGGTGCGCGGACCGACGCCGACTCAGATCGCCTGTTGCTTGAATGACCAATCTTGCACGGAGTTGGCAGAGAACGCCTGTGCTTCTCAGGGTGGCCATGTTGCGTCAGCGTCGATCTGTGAGGGTGACGTTGATGACGACGGCGTTGACGGTGTGTGCGGCGACGCGTGTCCAGGTGATGGGGGCAAGACAGCGCCGGGTGCCTGCGGATGTGGGATCGCCGACACAGATACTGATACTGACGGCACGGCGAACTGCAACGATGGATGTCCGGCTGATGCAGGTAAGACGTCGCCTGGTCTCTGTGGTTGCGGAGTGTCAGACGTTGACACCGATTTGGATGGCACGCCGAACTGCACGGATGGCTGCCCGTCGAATCCGAACATGATCGCGCCGAGTGCGTGCGGCTGCGTGGTGGCGGTTGATTCTGATGGTGACACGGTGCCGGATTGCATCGATCTCTGCGATGGGCTGGATGATACGATTGATTCAAACGGAAATGGCGTACCTGATTGCGTAGCCGGCGATCTGCCGATTCCCACGGTCACCACGTGGGGGATGGTGATCATGGGCTTGATGCTGCTGACGGTTGGGAAGATTCGGTTTGGGATGGCGTAGTGAACATGAGCGGTGTCGGATTCGTTGGTTGTTTCCAAGCGAGGGCGATATGCCGCCTTCCGACACCGTCGGCGTCCGGATTACGTGTTGTCTGAAATAAGTATCACACGTTGCCCGCGAACTCCGCACCAATTAAGAAGTGCCGCAACCAGCATTCTGTTCCCCGATGACACAGTTCCAAGTTACAGTTGCGATTGCGGCAAACCTGGTATTTTTCTTCACTATCTCACTCGCGAGTGCCTGGCACATCGCTTCTCGTGATTGCGCCTACTCAATCGGCTTTGGCCCACAGTCAAGGGGCTGCTGTGTACGATTCGCCGACACTACCTGGCTCTGCAATTCTCTGCCAGCTTGCGCTTGATGTTTTGCTTCGCAGGCAACTTTGCGCCATTCGACTCTGGAATCAGCCGTCTTGAACGACTTTTGGACGGTGGTGTATTCTGCCGGGACAGGTACGCGCCTTGTGGTTGCTGGCGCGATGAGTTTCTGCACTCGAATCGTCTGAAACTCGGCCGGAATAGTCACTTCGCGGACGGTCGTGGGTTTCACCTCTACTTGTTTTTCGATGTTCGCAAACTGCGGTTCGTGGCTGACGAGGCAGAACATCTCGTTAGTCAAAAGCTGTGCATCTTCGACTATGGGCGGCTTCTGCATATGCCAGCCGGAGTGTCCTGGGTCGACTTGGACCGCTTCGGTTTTTGTAGCAAACTCGGCGGGCACGACTTCCAGCTTTGTCGAAGCCTCCTTGAGGATCACTTTCTCGTCCACCCATTCATAGCGCGCGGGAATCACTTCCAGCTTTTCAGACGCCTCACGCACCAGCACCGTTTCGGAACTGGTCTCAAATTGCTCCGGCACAAACACTTTGACGAAGCATTCGCCTGGCTTCGCGTTTGGCGGCAAGTCCTGGGTAACCTGGACTAGGTCGTGTTGCGGAGCCTCAACACAGCAGCGTGTAACTTTACAGGAATTACATCCCGCCAGCGCCAGCAAGGCTGACACAATGGGCAGCACCAGCGCTATTCTAATACTGTTTGTTGACATGACTTTTCTCCTTCTGAGATTAGTTGGACTAAGACAAGGTCCGCTGTTCCACCGGCGACGTGATACAAGCACGAATGCACTTTTACTTCGTGAACAGGTTTGCACGCCTCCTACATTGAGTCACATTTCACGTGCTTGATGCGCGTGCGAAAACACTCCCAACCTCCGTGCATTGAGAATTCGGTGCAAGCGGTATGCCAGTTTTGCGATTTTTTGGCGATTCTCGGGTGCCTGATATGTACACAGGTAAAAGCGGTGCGTTCCGCGTCGGTGGATTGCGAGTGTGCCTTGGCTTAACTGAATGCTATTGAGACAGGGCATGCGACGCCCCTGGCGTATATCCATAAGACGATGTTTCCTCGTGCAGAGGGGGCTTGAGTGAGGGTGGGGTGGCTAACGCACCCGGTTACGTTACAGGCACCATGGTAAGAGCCTATACCAATGTGAATCGGATGACACCATACCGCAAGGGGGCGAAGATGCGTCAAATACCGCCGCTCGTTCGATTTCGATTGGGTGTTCTCGCGCGCAGCTCAGCTTCGAAAGTGCCTACTCAATGCCTACTACAAAGAGAAAAACACTCATCCAGCACCGCGATCATGAAATTGCAATCGTCTTTGGTAATGCACATGGGCGGTTTGATGCGTAGCACGTTGCCGTAGAGGCCGCCTTTGCCGATGAGCAGGCCGAGGTTTTTTGCTTGTTCGAAAACGGCCGCGCATTCGGCTGTAGCAGGTTCCTTAGTCTGACGGTCTTTCACCAGTTCGACGCCGAGCATCAAACCCATGCCGCGGACTTCGCCGATTAACTTGTGCTTGTCCATCAGCTCCGTCAGCTTGCCTTTGAGGTAGCCGCCCAACTCTTTGGCCTTCGATTGGATTTTCTCTTCATCGATGATTTCCAGCGTCGCGATGCCTTGGATCATCGAGACCGGGTTGCCGCCGAAGGTGTTGAAGTGAATCTTCTTGGCCATGGTTGATGCGATTTCTGGTCGCGTCGTGCATGCGCCGATCGGTGCACCGTTGCCGATGCCCTTGGCCATGGTGACAATGTCTGGCACCACGCCCCAATTCTGGTGTCCCCAGTAATGATCGCCCGTGCGGCCAAAGCCTGTCTGCACTTCGTCGGCGATGCATAGGCCTCCATATTTGCGAACGATGTCGTAGACGATTTTGAAATACTCGGGCGGCGGCGTGACGGTGCCGCCCACGCCCTGAATCGGTTCCGCGATGAAGCAAGCGATGTCGCCGCTGGTTTCGTAACGGATCACGTCCTCCACGCTCTTCGCGCATTTCAGGTCGCATGACGGATACGTGAGGCCGAAGGGGCAGCGGTAGCAATAACCCGGCGCGACGTGCTTGATGTTGCTGTTCGACGGGATCGGGAATTTCCACGTCCCGACGGCGGTCATGTTCATCGTGGTTTGCGAGCCGCCGTGGTAGGAATTGCGGAGCGTGAGCACTTCGTGTCGACCTGTGTGCAGGCGCGACATCAGCACGGCGATTTCGTTGGCTTCACTGCCGGAGTTGGTGAAGTAGCTTGATTTCAGGTTGGCACCAGGCGGCATGCGCTTGGCGAGCTCGCGACCCATGATGGCTACGTTGGGGTTCAGATAGATCGTCGTGCTGTGTACGAGTTTGCCAACCTGCTCGCGAAGTCGCTCGGTGATCTTTGGGTGACAGTGGCCTACCGATACGGTGACGATTCCGCCGATGCCGTCGAGATAGCGCCGACCAGTGTCGTCCCACACGTATTGCATGTGACCTTCGACGACTGCGATGGGGTCTTTGTAATAGACGAAGATGCCCGGGTTCAGGTACTCGCGGCGCATGGCGAGGATTTCGTCGCGGCTTGGGCCGGTGTACTTTGAAGGGGTGTGGTTGCAGACGGGAAGGGGGATTGTTTTTTTCATCGTGTCGTTCATGGGAAACTCACGAATTACAAATTACGAATTACAAGTTACCAACCGTTGAAGTCGCGAGCGCATGACCACGTTCGGAGCGCACGTTCGAGACGTATACCGGAAGATTGTAACCGCAGTTGTTGCTGTGCCCAATTGGATATCGGTTGGCCATGAAGAACTAGATCGAAGTTATTGTCGAACCAGCACAACGCCGCGAAACGGCAATTCGGTCGCCAGGCCTCCGACTGCGTAGACGGTTCCGTCGCCATCGCCCCAGGCTGCGTGCAGGGTGAATGATGTCGGGGTCGGTTCGACGATGAACTCGAACGTACTCAGGTTCACCGAGGCGATGGTTCCGATCAAACCGACGACCACTGCCTGGTTGCCTGCTTCGACGAATATGCCGTTCAGTCCCGGTAGTGGGGTGAGCGATCGACTGGCCCAGAACGTTCCGTCGTAGGTGACGATCGTGCCGTTGGTTCGGCCGCCGATGGCTGCGATGCGATTGGGGCCCGAACCCCACAGCGAGATTAGATCTTCCGTTGTCCTGCTCTCGACCTGCTCCCATGATTGGCCGTCGTACTCAACGATGACTCCTGCCTGTCCCACCGCGAAAATGTGGTCGGCTGATGTTCCCCACACTTTGAACAGCGAGGTCGATTCGCGGTCGAGCGCGGGTACGTCGACGTTGGACCATTGCTGGCCGTCGTAATGCAGAATGACGATGGGGCCTGTGTTCACCCGGCCGCCGACGATCCAAACGTCATCTTCGGACGCGCCCCAGATTCCCCACAGGTCGTTGGTTGTCGTAGAGTCAACTGATTGCCACGTGTCGCCGTTGTATTGAATCAGGCCGCCGTTCTGCCCAGCAGCCAATACGTTGTCGGGTCCGAAACCAAACACCCATATAAGAACCGGCACCTCCGGAACCTGCATGGCTTGCCAATCGGTTCCGTCGAAGTGGTACACCTCGCCTTGATCGAGCTGACCGCCAACCGCGAAGACATCATCGGAAGATGAACCCCAAACCGCAGAAATGAAACCGACGTCTGTCGTATCAAAGGCCTCGCGCCAGGCGAACGTCGATTCGTTGTCGTTCTCGTTGTCGACGGCCAGATTGTCATTCTCATTGTTCGCATTGTCGTTTGATGATGGTGATGGCGAGCAGCCGAAAATCGAAAGAGTCATGGCGATTACAATAGCTGATTGCTTTAACAAACGTGGTTCTCCCTTTGGATGGCGTTGCGATCGTTCATGGAATGCGAAAGCGATTGGCCGGGCAGCAATCATAGTGAGTTCAGAAAACTGAGCAGGTCTTGTCGTTCGCTCGCAGGAAGAACGGCGAATGCGTCGCGCGATGCGATAGCCTCTCCGCCGTGTGCAGCGATCGCCTGTTCAATGGTGATTCTGCTTCCGTCGTGCCAGAAGTTCGTCTCGCGGTGCAGTCCCCATAGCGGCGCTGTTCGAAATTCCGTTGCCAGCGCCAAACTCCGCACGACGCCATCATAATTCTCAAAGCCCATGTCATGGAGAAGAAGGTCAGAATAAGGGTGAATCTCCTGTCCGCTTTCGGTCATGAGTGTCGGCAGGTGGCACTTGGCGCAACCAATCTCCATGAAAGTCTGTTCACCTCTTTGCACGCTCTCGCTCACGGAATCCCGCAATGGTGTTGCCAATCCGCCGGCAAAAGTGACCAGCATCTGCAAATCAGTCGACGCCAATTCCGGGTCGGGTACATCATCGTCCTGGGTCGGATCGGTGTCCGGTGTGGGTGGAATGATCTGAGCATGTGCGGGCGTGACGAAAGAAATAGAAGCCAGTGCGTTGAGAACGTTAGTGAAAAATCCCTCTCTTTTTTCCAAAGGGGCGAGTGATGTCCGCACGGTCAGGGCGACGCTGGTAATGCCTAACTGGTCCATGAGCATCTCGCGCGTGATGCCTTCGATCGTCGCGGATTGTGCCTTGACACCAAAACGGCCCACTCGGACTCCGTCGACATTGGCGCGACCGGAAATGCCGTCGCCGTCCGCGTCATTCAAATCCTGTCGCGAGAGAATCTCTGCATCAGTCACACTCCCAAGCAGCCCCGCCCCGAACAAGGCGGGCGCTTTCCGCAGCACGGGGAAATATGTCGTGGAAAGTGCGGCGCGATATTGAAAGGCGCGCGGAATGCCATTGCCCCCTGTGACGGGATCCGAATGACATCCATTGCAACTCTGGACGACAGCCCCTACGCGCAATCCTTCTGCGGGTGCAAACTGGCGTTCAAAAATGGCACGACCGGTTTGAAAGGAGATTGTCTGTTGGCCGGTCAGCGTGGGGATTGGATCGCCCGGCTGTCCGCCGAACGGGTCGGTCGGCGCAGGCTCGTCGGGGTCGGGCACATCAGTAGGATTAGGATCGGCTACGTCTGGAATGCCATCGTCGTCATCGTCCGAATCAGTGTTGTTGCCGACGCCGTCTCTGTCAGTGTCGAGCGTTTCTGAGGGTGAACCGGGAAAGGCATCCGCGTTGTCGCCGACACCATCCAGATCAGTGTCTTTTTGCTCATCGGCGTCGATGGGGAACGCATCCTGTTCATCCGGCGTGCCGTCGTTGTCATAATCGAGTTGACTGCTGTCGGCGGGACCGCAATGCGGCAGTGAAAGTATGCTTAACCCCAGCGTCAAGCCAGCGGCGATCAGCAACATCCGTCTCATGGTTTACCCCTCATTGGTTTGGTCCGCTGGTTGGCGCGTACACGATTCCCCCGGTCGGCAGTACCATCGGTTGCATTTCTGGAAGCCCCTTTCTTGCAGAGGGAACCCCGTAAAATAATTGCGACCGAGCTACGAATAGACTAATTGAATGCGTCGGTAGACGCAAAATCACAAGGATTGGAAGCCATCGATTCGGAGAAATGCCATGAACCACACAACGAGAATGTCACCGTGGACCGCGTTTTTTATCGGCCTGTTCATGCTGGGCGGCATGGTCGTGGGGTCCGGCACGCTGCTCATCATGCGTGGGATGAGCATTTTCGAACATAACGTGGCTCGCGTGGTTGATTTCGCGCAAGTGACGATCGAAGACCTTCCACAGACGATCAAGGACGTTTCGCCACTGATTTCTGAATTCGTTGGCGAGCGAAACCTGGATTATGCGAAGAACGTGGCGGTGACGGTGAAGCTCGCACAGCGTCCGGGATCGAAGACATTGCGGCCGGCGTTGCAAGTGGTGAACAACGGCGATCAGCCGATTAATCTCATGACGATTCGCGTGGCGGCGCTGACGGCCCAGAATCTTCCAGTGGCGGAGTGGACAGAAGTAGTCGCGACGCCGATTGGAATCGAGAACGACTGGCGTGGCCCGCTGGTTCCGAATCAGACCCGTTATGTCGTCATGCGAAATGGCCGGGACTCGGTGGAGTTCGATCAAAACGTGACGTTGGAGTATGAGATCGTTGAGGTCTTTGTTCCGCAATCGGGAAGCCACGGCGATCATGCAGTGCACATTGGAACCAACTGATTTCGTGAACAAGATATGAGAACTCGCGCCGGATGATCGCGAGTCGACGAGCGAAGATTATCATGCCCGAGGCGACCGCCTCGGGCTTTCTTATTTTGTCGCTAAGACCTTTCACGCTGTTGCACAAACATGTTGAATTGCAAGCACTTCCGGCTTGCGCCGGCTTTTTTTGCTGCTGACACTTCGATGAAAAAGTTATCAATTGTTATTTGCCTTGAGGCGTTTGAGGGGAATAATAATTCAAGTTGACCGCCTCTGATGGTGATGGAGTCACCATCGTGCGGCCGATAGGCAAATGATCCGCAGCAGCCAGTGACAGAGGTTGGCATATGTGGATCGTCCTTCCCGGCTGATCGTGGTACGGTTCAGCTCTCTCCCCCACCGTGTGACAACTGATCTCTTTGAATTGTGCGACGCGGAATCGCGTCGTCCTTGCGAAGGCTCCGCGCCGTCGGGGTGCGCAAGTGACTGCGCCCGCGGTCCGCGTGCCCGCGACAGGCCTGCCCAAGAACGCCAAGGATGGGGCTGGTCCTCGCTCAATGAGATGCGGTGCTTTTCCGGAGGGGGAAAGGGACCGGCACCTGGGCGGTCGGCTCAACCTGGCCGCTCAGGTTGCCGCGGCTATACGAGCGGATAAACCAATGCGTCTCCTCAGTCATCTACGGCGGAGTCGACGGTAAGGTTCAATTAACAGATTTTGCTAAGAGCCTGTAACAAAACTTGGTGCAGTTGCTAAAGAGACCCTCACCCCAACCCCGTCGTGCTCCCTCTTCGGTCGCTCTCCGTCTAAGAGGGAGAGGGAGGTATTGTTGCATGCTCTAAGTAACGGGCTACCATTCAAAGCGTCAATCGATAACTGCCATCCTGCAAGAATGAAATTCCTTTCTCTGAGCGCAAGTCGAGTTTCATTGCCTTCCTGCATCCATCGACTCAGCCGTGCCTTTCTAATGAACTGTTATCGGCTGCATAACGATACCTACCTACGCATCGATGCGCAGCGACGAGACGCGTGTCTTCGAGAGCACGCGTCAACTGACCGATAGACGAAGTGGTAGAACTTGATCAGCGGTTGCAGTTTTGAGCCGCTACGGGCGCTTCTTATCGGCGCTGTTGCAGTGCGTTGAGGCCGATCGCGCAGATCGTTCGTTCGCCACTGTAGCTGAATCAGGTTCACGAACGAGCGGGGTCACAACTTTGTCGGACAGTAACGATCGGCGCAAACTCGTTCGTACCATCCGTCTGGATGACGAGGGAATCAAGAAGCTACTCGCATCGCTTGATGCAAGACCGCCTCAACCCAACAAACCTAGTGAGACTCGATTCTCCTATCGCACCAAGAGTCAGATCGCAAAAATCCAACAACCCGGTTCGGCTGAAGCCGTTTCGTACCAGGTTGTGAACCGGGAAATCGGCGCGACGGGCATGTCATTCCTGCATGGCGGGTTTGTGCACACGGGCTCACGTTGCGAGATACAGCTGATTACCATGCACGGTACGTGGATCAATGCGGTCGGGAAGGTCGTTCGTTGCGAGTATCTGGAAGGCGGCGTTCACGACATAAGCATCCAGTTCGAGCGAGCCATAGACCCGGCAGCTTTCTGCGCCGAAGCGATTCGGAGCCGTGTTCTTCTGGTCGATGACGAAGAGCTCATGCTTCGGATGGGCAAGATCTATCTCGAACAGTTGAACGCCGAAGTGCAGACGGCACGCGACGGCCAGAGTGCACTACTCTTGGCGAAGAAGTGCGTATTTGACCTTATCCTGCTAGACATCGTCATGCCCGATATGGACGGATACGCGGTGGTTGCGGAGCTAAGAAAAGCAGGTTACTCCGGCGTGATTGCGGCAGCCACGGGACTAACCAGCGGTCAGGATCGAACCCGGTGCATCGACTCGGGTTTTGATCATTACATTCCCAAGCCCTACAAGCGCGAGGACATCGCGAAGATATTGAGTTCGCTTCACGATGAGCCGCTGAACAGCAGCCTTGAAGGTGACGCAGCGATGACGGACGCCATTGTCGCGTTTGTAGCGGAACTCCCCAAGCAGATTCGCGGTCTTGAGGCGGCTGCAATTGCCTCGGAGACCGAGGGATTGCTCGCGCACCTGCGAACCTTGAAGAGTCAGGCGGGAGGCTTCGGATTCGAGCCGATCAGCCAGATGGCGGCGGAGATTGAAAACGGCGTCCTGGCGAAGAAGGCAATCGTCGAGCTCGTCGCTGAGGTAAAGCAGCTCGTCAAGCTTTGTGGCCAGGCACGAGGGCCGTCTCAGACACCTGCAAAAGCAGATCAGTAATCACTTCCCTAGGGTTAGATTGGTTAGCGGCGCCTCTACTTACGTGACTTCGCTCTGGCATTCAAACAGCCGCTTACTTTCCGTTGACTATTTCTTTGATCGAATTAACCGTCAGATCGGCGAGTGTTCTCGTGGTCAGGTCGGCGTGTGGAAAATCGCCTGCGGCGTGATGGATCAAGACGGCGATGGCTTTGGTTCCAGCGCTTTTCGCGGCTGTGACGCCGACCGGCGCATCTTCGACAACCACGCAACGGTGTGGAAGCAAACCAAGACCTTTGCAGGCTAGTTCAAAGACTTGTGGATCGGGTTTGCCGCGAGTGACTTGATCGGCGCTGATGACTGCGTCGAAGAAATCGGCGGCTTTCAGTGCTTGTAACACGAGTTGAATGTTCTCGCCTGGACCTGATGATCCAATCGCCAGTCTTGCACCTGCCTCATGTAGCGCGACAACCAGCTCGCGGGCACCGCGCACAAGTGGAACGCAATCCCTGATCAAGTCACGATAGATTTGTTCCTTGCGCTGCGAGAGCTCTTGCAGGCGCTGCGGCGATACGTTTCCAAAGAGAATAGGCACGATATCACGATTCTGTCGGCCAAACGTGCCGGCAAACTGATCGCGCGTGACCGTGCGACCATTTTCTTCCATCAGCAGTTGCCAACTGCGGAAATGCGCGTCGGCTGAGTCGACCAGCACGCCGTCCATGTCGAAGATCACACCAATATCAGAAAGATCGGGGTGCAATGCGAAGGCCTCGTGTTCTTATTTCCCGTCTTCTTCTTGGGGCAGCGCTTGGAAGACATGACCGAATTTCTCATACCGAACCTTGAGCTGGCGTAGCCAACAGGGATGGTAAATGATCAAATCCGACGTCGCGAAGAGCCGGCCTTCGTGCAGTGCGCGAACGCGGTCTTCATCGGTGATTGTCGGTAGCCAATCCTGATGAGCGACGAAGCTGTCGAGATGCACATCCGTTCTCAGGTTTTCTGCCAGCTGCAGGTAATTAAGCGGCGGCCAGATCGAGGAATCGACCACGAGAATCGCATTTTGTGGAAGCACGGCGAGCGTTTCCCGCGCAAATTGCTCAGGTCCGGTGTAACCCTGTCGCCAGGGTTGCAGGAACCAGTTCAACCGATCTCTGTACGGGAAGGGGCGCTTGGGCATCGGACCCAAGTTGGGATCGATCGCACGAATAATGGGCGGCGCTGCCGCGTAGACGACAGGCGCGCAGAACGCGCATATGACCACCAACACCGTCGTGGTTCGAGTTCGTGGCTTGGAAAAAAAACCATCGATGCCGATGGCGATGAAAACGCTCAAGTAGACGAAGAAAGGAATCAGGAAGGTGTGCTGGTCGAACACTTCATATCGAATGCCGAAGCCGCCGACCACGATCGCCGTCCCCAGAAAATACCAGAACAGCGTCGGCGAGAGTTGTCTCTTGGCCGCGATCGCTCCCAGTGGCGCGAACAACAAGAGCGGTGTCGGGAAATTCAAGGCGATAGCCGCCGATCCAAACAGGAAAAGGTGTCGAAGATGCGAGAAGTTTGTCACCTCGCGACCGTACTCACCAACGAGGAACGACTTCACGGTGGATCGGAGAACGCCGCCGTGGGTTTGGTAGTACTCAATCGACAATGCGATAACCGGCAGCATACCAATCAAGAGAAACACAATGGCGAGGACGAATGCCTTGAAAACCAAATTCGGTTTCAGGAACGACGTCGATGCGGGGTCGCGATTCTTCAGACATCCCCTCACGAATCGAATCGAAAGGAAGGCGTATACGGGCCACATGAGCAACGCAAAGTTGTGATTGGAAAGGCCCAGCCCATTGGCGAACGCCAGCATAGCCAGCCAGCGGAGCTTCTTGGTTTCGATCAGTTTGATTAGCGCAATGGCTTCGGTGGTTAACAGGGCTGTGGTGAGCGAGAGCATCTCTGCGTGTGTGCAGAGCTGCCAGTACGTATGAGCAAAGAGAAGTAGTAGTGTCCCGACGAAGATGGCGATTCGCTTCGCGCAGATGGTTGAAAGGATCCATGCGAGATTGGCAATGGTAAACGCGCCGCCGATCACCGCGACCGTATTCGCAGCCGAGGCTGCGTCATGAGATGGCAACTTCGCGAGCGTGGTGCTCAGGGCATAATACAGCACGTGTGAACGAACGATCTGATCGGCTACGAGCCATCCGGGCAGCAGCGTGTGGAATTGCGCCTCACCTGAATCTCCCCAGAGCAATCCCGGAGCCATGGTCAGTCGATAGAGCGTGCCCGCGACAACAAACGCCGCAACCCAGTACCAACCGCGATTGGCTCGCGGCGTACTGTCAACCGACAAGGGTTGTTTCGTTGTTTGCAATGGCAATGTCATGAACGCGCACGCCCGGGACTCATATCAGATTTGCTGACTCGATCACGCCATTGCGTCTCGTTTAGTGGAATACTCGTAACCTTTCCAAGTTTGTCGGTCCTACGAGCTAACGTACTGCTCACAGAGCAGGGGCACACGGCCAGTCGGTTATCCTTTGCTCAGTCCTCATTCAACCGAATGAGCGGCCCTTCGCAATCAATCAGAACGTCTTCGTAATTATCGGTCGTATGTTGAAGCAGTTGTAGCCAAACACGCTCAATCGGAGTCCCGATTCATCATAGGTCGAAGGGCGTTTGCCGTCAGTCTGTGGGTTTACTTTCCTTCTGTTTCCTTACCGTCATAGCCTTGTTTGGCAGGCTAAGGTTATCTTGACGGACCCCGCGCCTGACCTATGCTGGAATCGAGAGGTGAAAAATGGATACGAAAGCGTTGCTGTCAAAGTTGGGAATCGAGGCTACCAACCCTGGCGGATTTTGCGGGGAGTGGCTAGGTCGTGGCGAGAAGCTGGATTCCATCTCGCCGATCGACGGTAAGGTCATCGCGAGCGTCGCGCAAATTACGCCTGACGAATACGAGAAGGTCGCGACTCGCGCTCACGACGCTTTCCTGAATTGGCGCAGCGTGCCCGCCCCGGCGCGTGGGGAAACGATTCGACGCCTTGGTTTGGCTTTGCGCGAACTCAAGTCCGAGCTTGGCGCACTCGTCACTCTGGAGATGGGAAAAATCCGTGCGGAGGGCGAGGGCGAAGTTCAGGAGATGATCGACATCTGCGATTTCGCGGTCGGTCTCTCGCGACAACTCTACGGCCTCACCATGCACTCCGAGCGGCCGCTGCATCGAATGTACGAGCAATGGCATCCGCTTGGTGTGATCGGCGTTATCAGTGCGTTCAATTTTCCGGTGGCTGTGTGGTCTTGGAACAGCGCTCTGGCAGCCGTGTGTGGAGACTCAACGCTCTGGAAGCCATCGTCGCAAACACCGCTGACAGCCGTCGCTACGACGAAGATCGCTGAGAAAGTATGTAAAGAGACCGGCGTCGATCCAGCCATTTTCAGTCTCGTGATCGGTCCGGGTAGAACGATTGGTGAACAACTGATCCGCGATCGTCGAATTCCGCAAATATCAGCAACCGGTAGTTGCAAAATGGGTTATCGAGTCGGCGCAGTAGTCGGAGAGCGACTTGGCCGGACGATTCTCGAACTCGGCGGCAACAACGCTATCGTCGTTTCACCGAATGCGGATTTGTCGCTCGCGATGCGCGCGATCCTCTTCGGTTCAGTGGGAACAGCCGGTCAGCGCTGCACCAGCACGCGGCGACTCATCGTGCACAAATCGATTCGCGACGAGTTGGTGAGCAAGCTGGTCGCAGCCTACAAGCAGGTGCCCATCGGCAACCCGATGGAAACAGGTACGCTCATGGGCCCGCTCATCGACCAGAACGCGGTCAAAGACATGATGAACGCCATTGACGCACTCAAACGCGAAGGCGGGCAGGTGTTGTACGGCGGCGAGCGGCTCGAGGGGGCGAAATACCCCGGCGGCTGCTACGTGACACCGTGTATTGCGGCTGCGAAAAACGAATACAAGATCGTGCAGGATGAGACCTTCGCACCGATCCTCTATGTCATAGGATATGACTCCATGGACGAAGCCATCGCTCTGCATAACGGCGTGCCGCAGGGACTTAGCTCAGCCATTTTCACGCGAGACCTGCTGGAAGCTGAGCGATTCCTCTCGTGCGCTGGCAGCGACTGCGGCATCGCCAACGTGAACATCGGTACGAGCGGGGCGGAAGTCGGCGGGGCGTTCGGCGGCGAAAAGGAAACCGGCGGCGGTCGCGAGTCAGGCTCTGACGTATGGAAGTGCTACATGCGACGTCAGACGAACACGATCAATTACTCGACGCAGTTGCCATTGGCACAGGGAATCAAGTTTGGGGATTAATGGAATTCGGTTTGCGATAAGGGACTCAATTGGGCTCATTCCTTAAATGAAACTCCTCGCACTCGAAACCTTCAAGCTCGGCGTCAACAACCTGCGGTTGCACAAGCTGCGGTCGTTGCTGACTTCGCTTGGCATCATCTTCGGCGTGGCTGCGGTCATTTGTATGTTGTCGATCAGCGAGGGCGCGTCTGCGGACGAACTGCGTTTGATCGAGCTGCTTGGCACGAAGAACATCATCGTCAATTCCATTAAACCCGCGCAGACAACGGCGGTCGCGCAGGGTAACTCCAACCTTGTGCAATATGGAATCACTCGGGCGGACGTGGCTGCTATCGAGGCCACCGTTCCGAACTTGGTGCACATCGTTCCGCTCAAAACGGTTTCCTACCGCGCGCGATCGGGTGTCAACCAGGCTGTGCTCAATGTCGTTGGCACAACTCCTGCCTTCTTCGAAATCGTCAACATCGACGTGTCTCAGGGTCGGGTTCTGACTGGTCCCGACATGACCGATCGCCTCAACGTGTGCGTTATTGGTCACGAAATCGCGCAGCAGTTGTTCCCCGTGGAAGACCCGTTGGGCGAAACGATTCTGGTTGAGCGATACCCGAGCGCGGTTCCGTTCACCGTCGTCGGCGTTCTGGAACAGGCGCAGACAGCCGGTGCGCCCGCACGCGGCGTCGAGGAGCGAAACCTCAATCGCGAAGTGTTCATTCCGCTGACGACAGCCGAATCGCAATTCGGCGAGATTACACGTAAGGTCGAATCAGGCTCGCGCGAGCTTATTAAGGTCCAGTACTCCGGCCTGTATCTCACGGCTGACGACATCGAGCACGTCCTGCCGTTGTCGAAGATCGTGCAGCGTGTCCTCGAGCATAGCCGCACCAACGTCGACTACGAGATCAAGGTTCCGCTCGAGCGATTGAAGCTGGCAGAGAAGAAGAAGCGAAACAGCCAGCTCACGCTGGGTTTCATCGCGGGCGTGTCGCTGCTGGTCGGTGGTATCGGCATCATGAACATCATGCTGGCTACGGTCACTGAGCGTACGCGGGAAATTGGCATCCGCCGCGCTCTCGGTGCGAGGCAAAAGCACATCGCCGTTCAGTTCCTTGTCGAGACAGTCGTGTTGTCGATCAGTGGCGGCTTGGTGGGCGCGATGCTGGGAATCAGCGGGGCGTACGTGCTCAGCTCCTACGGCGAATGGAACACGATCGTGAGTACCTGGTCGGTTTTGGTCAGCTTTGGATTGTCGGTTCTTGTCGGGATCTTCTTCGGGATGTACCCCGCCATGTCAGCCGCAAAGCTCGATCCGATCGTCGCGCTACGATACGAATAGGCTCCAGATTTGCCTGGCGCAAAAGTGGACACTTGGGGCCGAGAATTAAAGTCAAGGA
Source organism: uncultured Phycisphaeraceae bacterium (assembly GCA_964494205.1). GTDB lineage: Bacteria > Planctomycetota > Phycisphaerae > UBA1845 > UBA1845 > JBBTCX01. The sequence goes on from CAZBRD010000010.1 coordinate 187,179, forward strand.
ATAATAGAGGCCTTTTCGATAGCGCCAGGGGCATTCTCTAAGAAAAATTCGTCCGCGCTTGACCCCTGTCGTATACTTCCGTTGAAGCTGTTCCCCCCCTTATGCAGTCTCCCCAAAGTACATGAGCGCGCCCGCATTGCGGGCACTGTGTTCGGTTGTCGCGTTTACAAGTGTCGACATGAACTTTCTGCTCGCTGACGCGCCCAATGGTTATCGAGCATCGTACTAATAAGTAGGGGCCGATCCTAAGGAGAGGAGACTCCGGGTGTGGGCCGGTTCCGATTTTAGGAGAGAGAAAAGGAGGTCGGGTTATGTCATTAATCATGACCAATTTGATCGAGGACAAAGCGGTTCTTCCAATGTTGCCGACGGCTAAGCCGCCGATGGATTCAGTGATTGATTCACTGTCGTCCGCGGATCAGGTATTGCTGACGCGCTTGCTGACGGAACCAATCGATTACGTCGATCACCCCGACTTTGCCAAGGCCAATACTGAATCGAAACTGTTTGGCGGTGCAGCCAAGCTGACTGATCGAAACGCGACCCGCTTCGCGGAAAAGGCCGATGCCATTACCAAGGTGGTGAGCAGCGGCGAGCGTATGCCGACATTGAGCCATAAAGAAGAGCAGCACCTGTTCATGCGCTACAACTACTCGCGCCGGCAGATTTGCCAGATTCTGGCGAAAGAAGCGGGCAAGTCGCTGAGTGCTGCCAGCACGCGTCAATTGCTCGCGTGGGGCCACCGTGCGCTCGCGACCCGCGGCGTCATCGTGCGGATCAACATTCCGCTGGTGCTCGCCATGGCCAAGCGAACCAAGATCGCCAGCATCGATTTCAACGAAATGATCAGCGAGGGCAACATGGCCCTTCTTCGCAGCGTCGAGAAGTTCGACTGCGGACGCGGGTTCAAGTTCTCGACTTATTCGTGCCGCGCGATTCTGAAGAGTTTCTCGCGAGTGGCGATGCGTGCGAGCCGTTACCGGGGCCAGTTCCCGACCGAGTTCGACCCAGCCATGGAAAAGTCTGACTTCGCGGAAACTCAGCGCGAGGGTGTCGAGCGCGATTGCGTCGACGAACTCAAGGATATTCTGGTGAAGAACCTTGCGGGCTTGAGCGACGTGGAAAAGACTGTGATTCACGAACGCTTCGCAATTGGTGATGAGACACCGGGTTTGCTGACTCAGCCAAAGACGCTGGAGCAAGTGGGCCACATCATCGGTGTGACCAAGGAGCGTGTGCGTCAAATTCAGAACAACGCACTGAAGAAGATTCGACATGCTCTCGAAGAGAACTACTTAGCGGCTTAATACCGACTTCCTGACAACTTCCACCTTTGTAAACACGCGACGACCGGGTCGCATGGCGGTTCATCCCGCTTATGCGACCCGGCCCGTTTTTACGTGTTACCAAAGATGACGGGGGATTGCGATTAAGCAAAAATAAGGGGGGGTCGGTTAAGAAAACCGACCCCCGAAACCAATTGAACGTTGTGCTATTGGCTTGCGCTAAGGCAGCGTTGCCCCGTTGTAAACATCGTAAGCATCCGCACCGTTGAGCAGATCAATCTCGCGGAGCACGTCAGCCGGGTTCGACTGGCCGCTGCGATCGATATCCGTCGCGTAGATTGGCAGCGACGATACTCCGTTCAGCGCATCGATCAGGTCGAGAATGTCGACCGGGCTGCTGACTCCATCGCCGTTCACGTCGGCGGGCAGGAAACCAACGCGGGTGCTCGTGCCGCTGGCGATGTGTGTGATCGTCGACCACGCGCCAACCGCCACCGAATGATCTAGCGTGAGCACCACGGTGTTATTCGAACCGGACGTGACATCGATGATGACCGGAGGAAGCTGCGTGCCGCCGTCCTGCGATAAGGAGAAGTCCTCGATATGCAGACCCGTCGCATCGCCGTCGAAGGTTAGCTCGAACTCACTCCAGCCGACGGGGTTCGTGCCGTCCACGTTGGAGGGCTGTCTTGCGTCAATCGCGCCGTCGGGCGGATTGCTGGAAACGATTTCAATATCGTTCGTGCCGCAGACCAGCGAAGCAACCTGGAAGTTATCGATGCCCGCTTCGGTGATGGAGTTGTTCGGCGTATCGGATACTCCAAACCGCACTCGTACCTGGCCGGTCGGTGTCACGTAATCTCCCACCTGGAACGAATCGACCTGCCAGGTGCTGTTCGTACCAGATACTGAGCGCACCTGCGTCCATTGCTGTCCATTGTCGTTGGAAACCTCGACCGTCAGGTAGTCGGTACCAGTCACCCCCGTGTTCTGACAGAAGAACCATTGATGGTAAGAAATAGTGCCATCGGTCCCCGCCAGATCAATGGTCGGAGAGATGAGATACGTTGGACCGCCATCCACGTCAGATACGCTTGCGCCTTCGCCCAGTGCGCCGTTCTTTGTGACGAACGCCTTGACTGCATCGCCAGCGGCCGTCGCATCTGAATTGGGAGCAGCCAAGAGACTTGAAACCAACGTGCCGTTGGGTGTCGCCTGTTCCCATGCACCGGCCAACACGCCTTCATTGACGACAGTCCACGCACTCACGTCGCCTTCGATCTCATCGCGCAGAGTGATTTCATTACCCAACGCGGCGATGGCCACGTATGGCCCGGCTGCACCGGCTGGCGGATCGGTAAATTGCAAACCACCTTCGACGTCACCGCTGACATACCAGCGATAGGTGGAAGTGCAGGCACTCGGCGGGAGCGCCGCTTCATAGAGATCCTCTCCGATGGAGTTCATCGGAATGCTCTCAAACTGTCCGCTGCCCTGAGCAAGATGCAGCACACCTGAGTTTGGAATCGGAACGGCTGTGCCGACGCCGGTAAAGCGAACCCTGAACGTGATTCCATCGGCTGGCGGCACAAAACCCGGCAATCCATTTGGATAACCAAACGTCAAACCGATCGGCGGTTGATTGATCCAAATCTGCGTGCTGTTGCAGCGGCCGATGACCATGTCATTCCAGCCGTCGCCGTTGAGATCGAAAATGGCAATGTCGTGCACGCCTGTCGGCGTCCACGGTAACGCTCCGCCTTGTTCCTGAAGAGTAACGCTGGGTAGATCGCCCAGGTTGCGGTAGATGTGCAAGCGACGGTCGCAGGCCGGTGCATCAACGTCAACGTCGGTGATCACCACGTCGTTAAACCCGTCGTTGTTGAGGTCGACGACGAGACTGTCTCCGCCGAATCCATCATCAAATCCGCCGCCGGTGAAGGAGTACGTGCGCGTCGAGAAATCGGCCCGGCCATCGGGACCGTTGCCGAGGTTCAGCAAGTAACGATCCGAACCGTCGTCGGTGATGATCATGTCCGGGCGATTGTCTTGATTCAAATCACCAACGGTCACGTGATACGGTGAACCAGAATACGGCGTCTCAATCGCATTGAAATAACCGGGATTGGCTGGGTTGTTGTACGAGATGTTCACTCGCGTTGGCGCATCGAGCGCCGTGTCTTTTACGATATCCGCCCAGCCGTCGCCGTTCATGTCGACGATGGCGGTGGCCATGCCGAAGGACGACTGAAGCATCGCGGGCGTCATTCGTGAGTGACCCGAATCGGTGAAATTTCCCTGGCCGTCGTTAATCAGGAGGCGGTCGTTGACATCGATCGGTCTGAACCCGCCCTGGTCATACTCGCCGAAATACAGATCGGGATAGCCGTCGCCCGTTACGTCACCGGCAGAGACGGAGCAGAATCGCGGAGAAACATTGGGCCCGGTTGGGAGCTGGCGCAGTTGCGGGAATCGTTGTTCCTCATAACGGAATCCGAGCCAGACGCCTTCGGGTGCACCTTTGTTCATGTACACGCGTGGGTGAGAGATCGTCTTGGGAAGTCCCTCGCTGAGTGTGGTGGCAGTCACCATGTCGAGCCAACCGTCGAGATTCACGTCGGTGAGCGCGACGTCGCGATCGTTGGTCAGGTCGAGAAAGCCTTGACCGCCATCATTGGCTTCTGTCGCATACTGATTCGTGCGATCGACAAGGACGCCGTTGATGGGATGCCCCTGGGCGATGCCTTCGTTCATGAACAGCACGTTGCGACGACGTCCGGGAGTGGTCCAACCTTGTTTGCGGACGCACACGAGGTCGATGTCGCCGTCGTTGTCGATATCACCCCACGCGTAGTCCTTCTCTTCGGGATCACTCACTCCGAGCAAGGGCTCCGCGATGAGCCGCGTCGAAGTTTCATTTTCAAACTCGATCCACCCGCCGCTGCCGGCGAAAAGCGCACCGGCTGAGCCCCAACAAAATGTTGTTCCAAGAAGTAGATTCGGAATGATGCCAACTCGCCTCACGGATGTAGACATGCTAATTCTCCAGGGACAAAAAATCGGCCGCTTGAACGAGGGACGAAATTATAACTCAGCGCCTGATATGAGTGCCAGCACCATTATGTTTGTCTTGGCATTAACAAAAGCGAATTTAACCAGACCTTAGAATTAAGTTTCGATATGTTCACGCGGTCCGCCGCCGGATTTGTGCAACTGCTTCAATCAAGAATTGGTTAACATTCAGCAAGAAATGCCGCGTTTTTGAATTGCTTTACCGGCTCAGTTGCAACTGTGTTAAGTCCCGATAGCCGCACTGGTGACACAAACGGCGAAACCGACGCGTGTCGGTGCGATTATCGAAATACAGGTTTGTGACTGTGAACTGAATCTTGGGTCGAATCGCGCCGTTCATTGTGCTGGTTACCAACAACTACTATCGGTTATCATGTCGCCGTTCGTGCTGGGGCTCATTCATCCGGAGAATCACATGCGTCGTTCATTCATTGCGGGGTTGCTTGCTATCTTTTACCTGTTAACGAGTCTGTCATCCGCGCTCGCGTTGCCGCCGAGCTTTCTCGATGAGTCGATCGCGGACAACTGGAACCAGGCGGTTGGCGTCACCTTTGCTTCTGATGGCCGCATGTTCGTGTGGGAAAAAGGCGGGCGTGTGTGGAACGTCGAGAACGGCGTGAAGGCCGCCTCTCCGCTCATCGACATCAGCGACGAAGTTGGCGATTGGCGAGATTACGGTTTCCTCGGTTTCGCGGTCGATCCGGATTTCTACAACAACGGCTACATCTATTTGCTCTACGTCGTGGACTACTATCACCTGCTGTTCGGAGGACAGCCGGGCTATGATCCCGGCGCGGACTGGTACTTTCAGGACACGATCGCGCGACTGACTCGCTACACGTGCAACGCGGGCGACGGCTATCGCAGCGTGGACTACGGAAGTCGAACCGTGTTGATCGGCGATTCGATCTCGACGGGTTTCCCGATGTGCCATCAGTCGCACGGAATCGGTTCGCTCGTGTTCGGCGAAGATGGCACGCTCCTGATGACGTGCGGAGACGGCGCGAGTTACGAGACCGTCGATACCGGCGGACCAACATCAGGCAGCAGTAACACCTGTCTCGCTGACGGAATCATTCGACCTGCCGAAGACGTCGGCGCATTTCGTTCGCAGCTTCTCAATGCGATGAACGGCAAGGTGCTGCGTATTGATCCAGCAACCGGCGAAGGTCTGCCGAGTAATCCGTTTTATGATCCGTTGAATCCAAGTTCGCCGCAGTCGCGCGTGTGGGCTTTGGGTCTTCGCAACCCATTTCGAGCGACGCTTCGCCCCGGCAGCGGCGTGAGCGATCCGTCGATCGGTGATCCCGGATCGTTGTACATTGGCGACGTCGGCTGGAATTCGTGGGAGGAACTTAACATCGTTCGCGAACCGGGCGTGAACTTCGGTTGGCCGATTTACGAGGGATACGAAGAGAACTGGGGATACTACTTCGCACCAACTCAAAATCAGGACGCCCCCAATCCGCTCTTCGGGACCACGCCGCCGGGACAGGGTCTATGCTCGCAGCAGTCTTTTGACTTTCAGGACTTGTTGATTCAGGACACACTCGATCCAAGCCCCGTTTGGCCGAATCAGTGCGATCCCAATTCTAACATCAGTCCGGTTACGACGACGTTCGAACACCAGCGCCCCGCTCTTGATTGGAGTCACGGTGGGACTTCACGCGTTGGCACGTATGTGGGGAACAACGCGGCTGTGGCAAATATCGGCGACGTTGGTTCACCGGTCGATGGTCCGCAGTTCGGCGGCAACAGCTCGACCGCAGGTGTGTGGTACACGGGGACCGATTTTCCGCCCGAGTATCAGTACACTTATTTTCAGGCTGAGTTTGGTGCGCGCTGGCTGCGGAACATTGTTTTTGATTCGAACGACAATCCCGTCCTGGTGCGCGATTTTGGCGACAACAACACCGGATCGATCGTGGCCGTGTCCACTGATCCGGTGAACGGAGGACTGTATTACATCGCTTACGATCAAAGTGGTTGCTGCATGTTGCGGCGGATCACCTGGGTAGACAACCTGCCGCCGATCGCCATGGTGCAGGCCTCCGTCCACTACGGCCCCGCACCGCTGACCGTTAATTTCACGGGCAACACATCGTTCGATCCGGACGGCAGCATGGGTCAGGAACTGACTTATGAGTGGGACTTTGGCGACGGCACCACGAGCAACGTGCCGAACCCGATTCATACGTTCCCATCGGCTGACATCACGGATGATGGTTCGTTCATCGCGCGCGTCTTCGAACTATCACCGCCACATCCGCTCGGCGGCGGCAACTGGGATCCCGAAGTCATGCGCGACGACGATTATCCGCCGGAAGGAAACTTCGACAGTTACCGCCAATACGACACGTTCCACTTCGGTGACCAGGGGAATCTCGAGTGGGTGGGTTATGCGTTCAGTTCTCCGCGGGTCATTAAGGGTCTGACGTTTCAGGAAGGAATCCACTTCTGGGATGGCGGCTGGTTTGACTCTCACCAGATACAAGTTCGGATTTCCGGTGTCTGGACGGCGGTGACAGGGCTTGTCACCACTCCTGCGTACGCCGGGAACAACGGTATCAATTACGAGACCTACCAATTCGATTTCAATCCGGTGACCGCCGACGCGGTCCGCATCCACGGACAGCCGGGCGGCGTGGCTGACTTCATCAGCGTTGGTGAGCTGCGCGTCACTGGTGAGCCAACACCACCAGTGGGGCCGCACGTGTACAACGTGACGCTCACGGTTCGCGATTACCTGCAAGGTGAGGACGTGGAGAATTTCCTGATTTCGGTCAACAACACGCCGCCGATGGTGAACATCACCAGCCCGCCGATCGGTGCTATGTATGTTCCCGAAGGCAACACGACGATGCCGCTGACGGCCGACATCTCTGACACGGAGCATTCGGCGGGAGAGTTGACTTGCCAGTGGCAGACCATCATGCACCACGATGAACACACGCACCCGGAACCGTTTGATGAGGCGTGTGAGACAGAGGCTGTGCTTTCACCGCATGGCGGCGCGGATTGCGATGGCCAGTCGACGTTCTATTACGAAGTGGTCTTGAAAGTAACCGACGCGCATGGATTGTCGACGACCGTGTCACGTGACGTGAATCCGGATTGCGACGAGGGATGCCTCAACAACATCGATTGTCGTGATATGACATCGTGCACGCACGATCGCTGCACCGCGTCGGCATGCTCGAACGCCGGAGTCATCTTCGGCGACGTGAACGGTACATTCACGCTGGTTGTCGATCTCGATGACATCCTCTGCACGCTTTCGGGCTTTACGTCCTACAACAACTGTATGAATGCGGACATCGCAGGGTGCGGACCGAATAACACGATCGATCTCGATGACATACTGGCTGTCCTCGGAGCATTTGCCGGAAACGATCCGTGCAACTGCGACGGACCGTGAGGCGAACCTGGAACAGCTTCGTCGCGTGCAATTCATGCGTTTGCAATGACGGGATTGGATGGTTGTGCATCTCCCTCCAACAGAACGATTCCATTATCGGGTTGGTACAAAATCTTTCATGCGGTGAACAGTTATCGGCCACTAAATTGAAACAAGTCCGGACGCGGAAATCCGCTTAACAGCCTGCTAGAATAACCTACATCGGCCGCCAAAGAGGCAGCTGGTTGGAGAGGGGAAAGCATGACCATTCGCACGCATCTGTATCTCTTCCTTCGCCGCAAGGCCAAGATCGGTTTCTTCGCATTGATGACCTACGCAGCGCTCTGCTGATCATCAGAAAATCCGATCAAGAGCCATAGAATTTCTTTCAACGAACGGACTATGGCCGTCTGTTTGCCGGCGATGCCCATGCGGGAGGCGTTCTTGCTGCGCAATTCGCAGTTGATGTCCGCTGTTCACGTTGCGATAATGCTATTCATGACAGCCAGCGAACGAATCGTAACTGAAGCATTGACTCTTTCAGAGCAGGATCGACTTGAGATCATCGAGCAGCTCTGGGATAGCCTTGGTTTGTCCACGGATGATCTGGACCTCACAAACGAACAAAAGGTCATTCTCGACTCACGAATTGCTGAATTGGAGGTCGACCCTCACTCCGGTATTCCTTGGAGCAAGGTCAAAGCGGATCGCGGTACGCGGCAATGACACCGAACATACTGTTTCGACCTGGTGCGAGGCAGGAGTTCAACGAGATTTGTAATTGGTATGAACGGCATCGCGATAACCTAGGACAGCGGTTTGAGTCGCGGCTCAACGAAACTTTGCGTGTGATTTCCGAATCACCGCTTTCATTTCCTGTTGCTTATCGTGATGTTCGTCGTGCGCTGGTCCGCCCGTTTCCTTACGGCATCTATTATCTTTTTCACGAGGACATTATCCACGTGTTGGCTGTTATGCATGGCCACCGAGATCCCAAAGTTTGGAAATCAAGGCTCGAAGGCTAGTGTCTTGAATATCGAATAGCTGACTCGGTTAACAGCAGATTGAACACTGTTTCTTTCGGGTCCGGATTACGGCATGATACAGCGTCATGACGGACATCGTTTTTCAACGCTGCATTTCTCCCGCGTGTCGCGCCACCTATTCTGCCGACGAAGTGCTGTTTGCCTGTCGTCGGTGCGGCGCACTGCTTGATGTTTCCTACGATTGGTCGAAATGCGCCGTGCCTCGCGCGATGTCGGATTTCGCCTCGCGGTGGACGACCACAGGTAGAACTGCGCCGGCGCTCGCTGATTTCAGCGGCGTGTGGCGGTTTCGCGATCTGTTGCCGATTGCGCCGGTTGAACAACTGGTAACGGTCGGTGAAGGGCGAACCCAACTGCAACAGGCTGATGACTTGGCTACGGTCATCGGAATCAAATCGAAGCACCTCTTTCTGCAATACGAAGGATTCAATCCGAGCGGCAGTTTCAAAGACAACGGCATGGCGGCTGCGTTTACGATTGCGAGGCGATTGGGGCGCACGCGCGTTGCTTGTGCATCCACGGGGAACACCAGTGCGGCGCTCGCGCTGTTTGCGAGTCACACGCGGACGCACGACGGAAAGCCGATGCGTGCGGTCGTGTTTGTCGGCGGCGGCAAGATCGCTTTCGGCAAACTGGCACAAGCTCTCGACTATGGCGCGACGACGATTCAAATCGACGGCGATTTCGACGCGTGCATGAAGCTGATTCAGGAATCTGCTGATCGACTGAACCTGTATGTGATGAACTCAGTCAATCCGTTCCGGCTCGAGGGGCAGAAGACGATCATGTATCGGGTGCTCGAGGGTCTCGATTGGGGAGTGCCCGATTGGATCGTCGTGCCCGGCGGAAACCTCGGCAACAGCAGTGCATTTGGGAAGGCGTTCATCGAACTGAAAGAGCTTGGGTTGGTGAACAAAGTGCCACGACTTGGCATTATCAACGCGGCAGGTGCTAATACGTTGTACGAGCTCTATCACAAACAGGGATTGCGATACGCAGGGGGAAATTATTCGCAGCAAACGGTTGACTCGTTCTATCAGAAAATGTCAGCAGAAGGGCGGGCGGCCAAGACGATCGCGAGCGCGATTGAGATTGCCCGGCCGGTGAATCTGTCCAAGGCGCTGCGGGCGCTGGAAGCGATGAACGGTGTCGTCCGCGAAGTGACCGACGAAGAGATTCTTGATTGCAAGGCGCTGATCGGGCGACACGGATATGGATGCGAACCAGCCAGTGCTGCTTCGGTCGCGGGATTGCGAAAGTTGCTTGCGGAACAGGTAATTTCTCCTTCGGAGCGTGTCGTGTGCATTCTGACAGGACATGCGCTGAAAGACCCGAACGCGACGGTGGACTATCACGGTGGGGCTGGCGGCGCGAAGCAACTGCGAGAGTTTGCGAATCCACCGATCCGCGCGAGGGCAGACGTAGACGAGATTGCAAAGATTCTGGAATCGACAGGTAAGTGACATGTAGTGGCACAATGAGTGGCGTGATTGATTGCCGCTCGTTCGAATCCAACTTGTAACGGTGAGCAATAGTTATGATCCAACTGGCGATTGCGGGGGCGTTGGGGCGAACCGGACGACGAGTGCTGGAGCTTGCGGCTGGGGATGATCGGTTCCATGTGGCTGCGGCACTTACATCGAAGACGTGTTCGGATTGTGGCTCGACGATTCGCGCGGGTGGGATAGACATTCGCATCGTCGATCGCATCGAAGGTGCGTGCGACGTGCTGATCGATTTTTCCACGCCGGCGGGGACGCTTGAGTGGCTGGAGTTTTGCCGCGGTCGCGGCATCGCGATGGTCATCGGCACTACCGGGCATAACGAAAAAGCGTTGGATACAATTCGCACGGCGGCGAAGCAGATACCGATTCTGGTGGCGGCTAACTTCAGCGTGGGGATTGAAGTCGTGCGACGCGCGGTGGGCGAGGTTGTGAAGCGACTGGGGGTTGCCTATGACGTGGAGATTGTCGAGACGCACCATCGTATGAAGGTGGATGCGCCGAGCGGGACGGCGCTGCTGTTGGCGAAGGAAATTGAGAACGCGAAGAAGCAAGTCCATTCGCAAGCGGTTGAATTTGTGCATGGTAGGGAGGGGGCAGCGGGACCACGCAAGACCAGTGAAGTGGGCATCCACGCGGTGCGGATGGGTGAAATCGTCGGGCAGCATGAGGTGTACCTCAGTGGGTCGGGCGAGACGATCATGCTCAAACACACGGCGCACTCGCGGGACACTTTTGTGGCTGGTGCGCTGCGTGCGGCAGCGTGGATTGTAGGCAAACGGCCCGGATTGTATGCGTTTGGCGACATTTTTGAGTAAATAGGCCGTTCGCATTCATTTTCCGTTTACGGCTTCAAGTTGTGGTTTCAAATGGCTAATGGCTACGAGGGTGAAAAATTCGCTTAAGTAGTGACACGGTGTGGCACAAAACAAACGTCCAAACGTCGAAAAGTCAAAACGTCTAAACACTTTTGAAAACCTAAAGCCCAAAACCTGAAGTCTAAAACAAAGAGCCAAAAACCAAAATACAGAAGCCTGCACGCCTGTCACGAAACGCGCCGTAGCATTGCCAATAACTGCATTGGTGATCGCTAGCGTGGGTGAGCGCAAGGAAAAGACCGTCTTACTGGGTTGCGTTATGCCAAGCTGAACGATGGGTGTCTTGCGGGAAGTAAGTCACGTCTCAGGAGGACCCTCGAGGTCCATTGGTGACCATTCTTTGTTTGAGCCTTGAATGAACCAATGATATTCATCTAGCTCTGGTAGTTGACGATAAGACCTACCCCGTTTCCACTCACCGAGGTGTTGAAGGCGGATGGGGAATCGAGTTGAACTTAGGCCCCACCATGCACTTCGGATAACAATAATTTGACCTCCATAATCGAGCTCATACCCAACTTTAGGTAAAGCTCCACCAATGATTGATATTAGACCAACAAGCGCAAGTATGCCTGTAGCCATTTCCCTTGCGGTAGGAGTTCGTTTCGATGATTGATCACTTAAGGTTGTCATTGTCGTAGGGATACCATTTGTGAGACATGAGACCGCGCTGCCTGAATGGTTTCGTAGAGCGTTCGTGGCTTCACCTTTCGGCCGATTTTCAGGCCAAGCGATTTTGCGTGGTTGAGGGCGGCGGTCAATTCTTCCAGTGTTGGATTGAGCGGCGTTAGTGCTCGGACGAGTTGCGGCAGCACTTTTCGCTTGGTGTAGCGGCCAACGTCGGTGGCGATGAGCACCAGATTGAACAACAGCGCGGCGGTTGCCAAAAGGCAAACAACAGTCCCAAAGTCATCGCTTTTCGGTTTGGGAAGTTTTTCGCTAATGGCAACACCTGCGATGAATGCAAACAAAGTTCCAAGCAGCCAGAAGCCGCTCAGCTTATCTATGTGAACTGTACCAGCACGGGCTTCGACTGCATCTCCCATGATCAGTATTGGTTCTTTGATCAGAGCCAGTCGCTGGTCGTTGTCGATCAGGCCCTCCCTGATTCGGCGTTCCTCTTCCAGACGTTGTTCAAACTCTTTGGGGAGCTTGGGGTTTGTCTCCGCGATGAGTTTGTTCAAATCGGCGCGCCGGTCTTTGGAAACGGCGGCATAGCGTAGCCCATTCGCGGCCAACTTCACGTCACAGGACTCACAGATGATTGCGTGTCCGACGAGTGTGCCGCTGCCGACGCCCACAAAGTAAACGTGGCCGACCTGGGCATGTTTATGCAGTTGGAAGATGGACAAATCGCGACAAAATGGGCAGAAATCGGCTACCCGGCCAAGCTTTGTATTTCTGATTTTGGTGCCCCAGACGATCATGCGTGAGAATAGTATCGAATAGGGATGATCCGAGTCCAGCGTTTAATTACGTGTGCGATTCGATGACTAGAACCCTTTCAGGGTTCTCAAAAAACCAATGTCGAAACATAGGGTAGTCGCCGCGCGTCAACCCTGGGCTGAAGGACGTTGCACCTTTGGTGCAATCGGATTTAATGAGTTTTCCAATCCAAGAAGCGATCTACATAGTGATCTGATCATTGTCGAATTTCTTCATATCTCGCCAATTTGATTGAGTTTTCTTTCAAGGTGTTCTTTCGGTTGGGTCCAATCGAGGTTGATCATGGCTTCGATTTTTGATTGAAGTCGGCGGGCGGTGAGGATGGCGAACTCGATGCGTTCGTCGGGCGTGCCCGGGTGATAGGCTGGGTCGGGCAGCGGCCAATGGGCGCGTAAGGTTGCTGCTGGAAAGACGGGGCAGAGTTCTGCGGCTGCGTCGCAGACCGTGATGACGACGTCGATGTGCAGCTCGGTGAACTCGTTCCAGCTTTTGGAGTATTGGTCGCCGAGGTCGATGTTCATGAGGCGCATGGCGTCGACGGCTAGTTGGTGGATGAAGCCCGCGGGGTGTGAGCCGGCGCTGAGGACTTCGAAGGCGTCGGGGGCGAGGTGGCGAAGGATTGCTTCGGCCATCTGCGAGCGGCAGGAGTTGCCGGTGCAGAGGAAGAGGATGCGTGGTCGGGGGTTCATGGGGCATAGTTCGCGGGAAGGGGAGCGGTTTGTCAACAGCGGGAAGGTGGGCGAAAACCTAAAACCAAAAGCCTAAACGCCTAAAGTGTTTTGCGGGGTAACAGGGAATAGGCATTAGGCAACAGGTCAGTATGTCATCAGAGTTCAAACCGACCGATCTGTCGTCTCGAGTGTATGGCCTTTGCTTGTGCAAAGGGCTCTGATTGCGGGAGCGGATGATGAAAACGGGCCGGTCGCTTGCGCTACCGGCCCTGTTTGCTACGACTTTCTGTTATTAAGAGTTGTATGTTCTGTCTATCAACCGCCGCTGCGGACCCATTTGCCGAGGGGCATCAGCTTGGGGTCCGCGGGGTAGACGCAGCATTCGTTGGCGTCGCACGTGCCGCCGGAATCGACGCAATCTTCGCATGAGAATTCGGGCGTCTCATAGCAGTACGTGATCATTCCGGTCAGCGTCGTCCAAACGATCTGTTCCGGTGTGCCGCCGATGGTGCCGGTTTGCGTTCCCTGCTGGCGAATGCTGCCTACTAGGTCGCCGAAGAACGGGTCGGTGACATCGAAATTGGTTGTGAAATCAAACGCCCATACCGTCGTCAGGTCCGGATTGATGTTGAGATCGAAATTATCGATTCGCGAATTGAGCACGAACGATGACGAGCCCGCGACGAATTCGAAGACTTCGGTCAAGACGCCCGGTGGAACCATAAGCGAGCCGCTGTTCGTGTATTGCGGGTCGATGGTGATGAAGGCCGTCGTCAGGCCGCCTGTTGCGTTGAGGCGATACGTTTCCGGAGCGACGTAGGCTGGGATTACTGTGTTGTAGAGGAATTGATCCGTCAGCCAATCGCCGGCGGGCGAAGTGTTCGGGCCACCTTGCGAGATGAGACGGCACTGCGCGTCGCAGCTCGCGGTGTTGGGCGGTTCGCACTGTTCGTTGCCTTGCAGGAATCCGTTACCGCAAACGAAGCGGCAGTCCACGCAGACATTGGTGTCGTTGGGGTCGCAATCTTCCCCGGCTTCGACCACGCCGTTGCCGCAGACTGCGCCTCCGCCGCCGATAGGTCCGCCACCGGGACCACCGCCAGGGCCGGTGTCGCAGATGGAGTTGGCAATAGCTGCACAGGTCGCGTCCCATTCGCCGAGACAGCATACGCCATTGAAATCGCACACGGCAGAGCAGCACGCACTGTCATTGCAGCCCGGGCTGGGGTGACTGGTGAAACAGCTTCCGGTCGCGCCATCGCAGCCGTCGGTGGGTTCGCACCCGGTTGCGTTTACTTCAGCGCCGGCGGGCGTATCATCGCACTCATCTAGGTTATCCGTGACGCCGTCATCGTCGGAGTCGAGCTGGCTTAGCGCGCAGCCGTCGTCGTTGACGCTGGAGCCGGCGGGCGTGTTGGCGCAATCGTCTTGGTTGTCGGTGATGCCGTCATTGTCTGAGTCACGCTCGTTCAACGCACAGCCGTGGGTATCGACATTAGCGCCGGCTGGTGTCTCATCGCATTGATCGACGTCATCGGTGATGCCGTCGTCATCGCTGTCGAGCTGGTTTTCAGCGCAGCCACCGGAGTCAACGGTCAAGTCATCCTGTGTATTCGGACATTGATCAATGGCGTCTGCAACCCCGTCACCATCGGCATCGCCCGGAGGCAATTCGGTGAACGTGGCGGTGACGGCCATATCAAGTTCGGGACGAAGCGTAAGCGGATTGTCGGATGAGATAATGGCGCCAGTCCAACCTGCGAACTGCCAGCCGTCTGCGGGGACAGCGGTGAGTTGCAGGAGATCGTTGCCGATGGTTTCCTGGCCAACGGTGCCTTCGCCTTCGATCGTGACATCGATCTCGTCGGGGATTTCCTGGCCCGGCTCGTTCTCGTTGACGTTCGTGTTGTCGTTTTCGTTTATGTTCTCATTTCCACCAGTGGTGGGAGGCGTGCAGCCGGTAAACAGGGCTGAGGATGAGATCAGGCCCGCCAAGAGCAATAGACACAATGGACGAGAACGCATCATCGTTGATCACCTTTTCGAAAGGAGCCAAGTAATAGCCAAGCCGCGTAGGTCCATACGATGAACCGTTGCACATTCTTCCACCCGAGGCGTGGCAAAGCAAGGAGAATGAGACTTATCGGCCTGCCTGAATGTGTAATGTCGCGACGATGGACGGGGCGTAGCGTGATCGCCGGTAATTTCGTATAAGCCTATAACTCGAAGCGGCTTGATTATCGGGAAATGAACGTGAATTCGTATCCACGGGTAGGGCTTGGTTATGATGTGCACCGGCTCGTCGAGGGTCGGCGGCTGATCCTTGGCGGCGTGCAGATTGAGCATGCCAAGGGATTGCTCGGGCACAGCGATGCGGATGTTGTTTTGCATGCGGTGACCGATGCGTTGCTCGGTGCGGCTGGAATGCCCGATATTGGGGATTTGTTTCCGGACACCGATCCTAAACACAAGGACGCGGACAGCGGGCGGATGTTAATGTGGGTGGTCGAGCGCGTTCGTGAGCGCGGGTTTGTGCCGCATAATGTTGATGTGGTGATTCACGCGGAGGCGCCGCGGCTGACGGGATACAAGCGGCGCATTGCGGATTCGGTCGCGGGCTTGGTCGGCGTTGCGGCGGATCATGTGTGCGTGAAGGCCAAGACGAACGAGGGTCTTGGCGAGATTGGCGCGGGCGAAGCGATTGCATGCACGGTGGTAGTGTTGCTGGTGCCGGTTCGAATCGAGAGGACGAGATGAGGTTCGCCACGGCCAAGCTGCGGCTTGACCGTGCCACCCAGAAGTGAGGAGACGCTCACCCCTGCCCCCGTCGGGCTTCCGACTTGGGCGCCCTCCGTCTAAGAGGGAGAGGGATTGAAGAATGAATAGCATGTGAAAACTTGCGACTCGTAGTCGCTTGATTGCGAAAGAGGAACGACGGGGCATGAGTTTTGTTATCTACAACACGTTGACGCGGACGAAGGAGCCATTTGAACCGGTGCGGCCGGGGAAGGTGGGGATGTATCTGTGCGGGCCGACGGTGTACAAGCCGAGTCATATTGGTCATGCGGTGGGTCCGGTCATTTTCGACGCGATCAAGCGGTATCTCGTGCATTCGGGGTTCGATGTGACGTGGGTGGTGAACATCACCGACGTGGATGACAAGCTCATCATCGAGGCGCAAAAGCAGAACACGACGACGGTCGAGCTGGCGGAGCGGATCACTAAAGATTACCTGAAGGCGATGAAGATGCTGCACGTGGACAGCATCGACATCATGCCAAAGGCCTCCGAGCATATCAAAGAGATTGTGACGTACATTCAACGCTTGATCGACAAAGAGTACGCGTATCAATCGGGCGGCGATGTGTATTTCGATGTGACGAAGGATGACGATTACGGGAAGTTGTCGAATCGTCGTACAGAAGAGCAGGAAGGTCAGCGCGATCTCAAGAGCGGGGACAAGCGAAACGCGGGCGATTTTGCGTTGTGGAAGGCTGCCAAGCCGGAGGAGCCTACTGAGGTGAAATACGATTCGCCGTGGGGTGCGGGTCGGCCAGGGTGGCACATCGAGTGCTCAGCCATGTCGATGCGACATCTGGGCGAGACGATCGATATTCACGGCGGCGGGTTGGATCTGATTTTCCCGCATCATGAGAACGAAGTGGCGCAATCGGAGTCTGCAACGGGGAAGGTGTTTTCGAAATACTGGATGCATCATGGTTTGACGCGGGTCAACACTAAGAAAGTGTCAAAGTCTGACACCGATCCGGAGATGCAGGCTGCGTTGACGAAGATGACCTTGCACAATCTGCTGGCTGCCTATCCGGCGGAGCTGATTCGGTTTTTCATTCTGAGTACGCACTATCGTCGACCGATCGAATATTCCGACGCGGAGCTGGACAGTAAACGCAAGGGCTTGGATACGTTCTATCGCTTGTTTGAGCGGGTGGAGCGAATCGGCGGGAGGTCGGCGTATGAGAAGGCTGATCTTGATGCGCCGATCGGGGCGCATGCGCTGGCGGAGGCGTGCGCCGAGCAAACAAGCGAATTTAAGCAGGCGATGCACGACGACTTCAACACGGCTGGTGCGATCGCGGCGATGTTCAATCTCGCGTCGGCGATCAATCGGTTCATCGAGCAGGAGCAGTTGGAGTCGGCGGGGGCTGCGGATGGATTGAAGCGCGAGGCGCTGAAAGCAGCTGGTCATCTTATTGCGCTCGGGCGGTTAATCGGTGTGTTCATCGATCCGCCCGCGAAGGCCGCTGATGCATCGAACGGTGTGGCTGATAAGGCCATGCAGGTATTGATTCAGATTCGCCAGCATCTGCGAAAGAAGAAGGATTTTGAAACGGCTGATTTGATTCGCAATCTGCTGACGGAGCGGAAGATCACCCTGGAGGATCGGGCGGATGGGACGATCTGGCGGGCAGACTAATTTTCACCACAAAGACACCAAGACACAAAGATTTGGTTTGGTCTGAGTTTTTGTGATCACAAAGTACGAGATTGTGCCGAGAAGGGATTCTCGGCACAGCGGTAAATGGGGTTGCAATGGGCGGGTGAAACCCGCCCTACTTTTTTTCACCCGCGGCATCGACGCAGTTTGCCACGGCCAAGCTGCGGCTTGACCGTGCCACCCAAGCTACATTTCTCTTGGTGCCTTTGTGTCTTAGTGGTGAAAAAGTTTGTTATGAGTTGAAGCGCATTTCGTAGGGGCCCATGTCGGGGGCGTTGCCGAAGTAGGGGGCATCGAGATCCATGCCGGCATCGACGCAGGGTGAATCGGCATCGGGGGACAAGCCGGGTACGCGGCCAAACTGACTATCAAATCGGTCGAGGTCTATTCCAATCTGCACGGGGTCTACCTGCGTGCCGGGGTCGAATGGGGCAGCCAGCAGAGGATTGCCCGAGAGCGAATTGCTCCCTTCGCCTGATGGGAAGAGGCCATCGGACCAGAAGTTGAAATCGCTCTGAATCGGCGCAGGAGAAACGACACGAATGTCGCGGTATCCAGCGTTATCCTGATCATTGGCAAACGCAATGTTGTTGTTGAGCACGGTCGGCGAGGAGGAAAGCCGTTCGATGATCCAACCGTTGCGGCCGTTGCCATAACTGATGTTGTGCTGAAAGGTGTTTCCTGGCGCGGTAGTGTCGACATGATCCTGATCGTAACCAGCGCGTTCGCAGTTGAAGACGATGTTGCGCGAGATTAGGTGACCGCCGCCGCCGCCGGTGGAGACTTTGACGCCGTTGCCGTCGCCATCGGAGCCCGCCGGCGCATTCGATAGAACGTCGCCGTGGTTGAATACGGTGTTGTAGACGATCTGGGCTTCGTTTGAGTTATAGCAATCGACGCCATCGTCGCCGCAACGCGCGATGACGTTGCGACGCAGGATGCATCGAAGGGTTGTATTCAGGACGATGCCGTCGGCGTTCTTGTTGTTGTACGAGAGAGTTGCGTTCCACCAATGGATGTCATGTATATAGTTTCGTTCAACGAGCACGTCTTCGATCGGTTGGCCGCCTTCGTTACGGACAATGATGCCCTGACTACAGTCGTATACTTCGTTGCGGGTGATGATCCCGCCGGAGCTGAATCCATTCAACATGATGATACCGCCGACCACGATGTTGACGCTGCTCGTGTCGCGAATGTCGTAAACGGTGCAATCGGAAACGACGCACTGGTCGCCGCCGGTGATGCGAATGCCGGCGCGCTTCGCGCCGCGGATTTCGAAGCCGCGGATGCTAATGTGATCCGCCTGGTTGACGTAGAAGCCCCAGTTTCGGCGTGTGCCGTCGAGAGTGGCGTCAATGATGACGCGCTCGCCGTTGTAGGGCTGGAACACGATGGGGTTCGCGTGCGTGCCAGAAGCTGTCACTTGCACGACAGAGTCGGAACCGTTGGCCGGGTGATAAGTGCCCGCGTGTACGTAGATGGTGTCACCGGGAACGGCTGAGTTGGCGGCGCGCTGGATTGTCTTCCAAGGATGTTCGAATGAGCCGTCATTACCGTCATGACCGCTGAGGGCCACGTAATGGGCGCCACCGGCAGGATTCACTTGCGGAGTCGACGTGTCGAGGTCGGGCTCGGTTACGTCAAAGTTGAAAGATGGATTCGGGTTGGAATCCGGCCCATCGGGCGACGGTTGCGCAGCGCTGTTTTGCGTGTTGGGAAACAACACGGTGCAAACAACGAAAGCCTGCAATAATAGCAGCGCAATGGGCGCGCAAGTTTGCCGCATGAACTTCTTCCCCCAACCGATCCAATCAACTTGCGTTGATGATTTCGACTTCGTAATCGAAAGTTTCGACCCAGTGCGTCGAGCTGGTAACATAGAAGGGCCCTCCTCGGTGTCAATGGACTCGATGGTGCATCGGCGATTGGGGTCGCTAGAGTTGGTGAAGTTGAAGTGTTGATAACGTGAGGGGCGCAAAGGGTACGAACGATTTGTTATAGGATTTGGCGATAACGGTTCCTAGAAAAAGCAGTGAGGGGCGAACGAAGGCAATAGGCAAAAGGCATTGAGGGAACGCACTAGAGAACAGGCATGTGGCGAGGCATTAGGGAATAGGCATTAGGCAATAGTGTCCAAGAGAACTTTCGCACTCTTGTCGATTGCCTGCTACCCGTTACCTAATGCCTAGTGCCAAATGCCTGTTGCCTAGTTAGTAGTCTTTGTTTTTCAACATGACGATTCAATCGCAAATTACTGGACCGCAAGCGAGAGCATCGCTGTTCGATCTTTCGTTGGAGGACCTGCGCGCGAAGTTGGCGGCGATCGGCGAGCCGGCCTATCGGGCGGCACAGATCATGGAGTGGGTGTACGAGAAGGGGGCAGAGTCGTTTGAGGGGATGAGCAATCTCTCGAAGGGGTTGCGCGAAAAGCTGGCGGCGGAGGTTCCGGTTTTTCAATCGAAGATTGTGCGACGAAGTGAGTCATGCGATAGCACGACGAAGCTGCTGCTGGAGTGGCCCGACGGCGCGACGAGCGAGTGCGTGCTCATTCCTGACATGGATCGGCGGACGGCGTGCATCTCAACGCAGGTCGGTTGTCCGGTGGGTTGCGTGTTTTGTGCGAGCGGACTCGAAGGGTTGCAGCGGAATCTTACGACGGGGCAGGTCGTTGAGCAGGCGATGCGCGTACGGCAGATGTGCGGCGATGAAGCGCGGCTATCGAACATTGTTTTCATGGGACTCGGCGAGCCGCTGGCGAACTATCACGCGACGATGGGGGCTGTGCGGATCATCAACGCCGAGTGGGGCATGGGGATCGGTGCGCGGAAGATCACGATCAGTACGGTGGGATTGCCGAAGCAGATGAAGATGGTGGCTGACGAGGGGTTGCAAGTGACGCTGGCGCTGTCGTTGCACGCGCCGAATGATGAACTTCGGAAGCAGATCATTCCGTGGGCGGAGCGGGTGACGATTGATTCGTTGGTGGAGGCAGCGAATTATTATTTTCAGAAGACCGGCCGCGAGATCACGCTGGAGTACATTCTGCTGGGCGGGTTAAACGATGAGGCAGCGCATGCGTTGCAACTGGCAGAGGTCGCGAAGCGCATGCGGAGCAACGTGAACCTGATTGCCTACAACCGGGTAGAGGGGCTGCCGTATGAGCGGCCGACGGGCGAGCGCGTGGACAAGTTCCACGAGACGCTGCGGTCGCGGGCGGTGAATGCGCACGTGCGGCGAAGTCGCGGGCTGGATATTGATGCGGCGTGCGGGCAGTTGCGCAGGCGCGAACTTCAGCAGGGCACGGTCGCGCTTGGTGTACCTCAATCCAAGGGTGGTAGTTAACAAGTCAAGCGAAACTCTAGACCCCCCTCAATCCCCCCTTGCTAAGGGGGGAAGTATCGAGTGCACGACACACTTGAATCTTAAGTGCTCAAATCACGGCGATTCGTTTCCGAAGCTGTTCATGATCGCGCGGAAGTCGTGCAAATCGTTGTCGTGATCCACGTCGATATCGAAGGCCGCGCAAGCGCCGGCGGGGTGCTGCATGTTGGGACGCGTTGCACAGGCGGACCAATGCGAGTGATCGGCGAGATCGAGATCGCCATCCTCATCGTAATCGGCAATGACCGGATTGGGGACGATCGTGGGAATTTGAACGCTGTTCATTGGCCCAGGTTTGAAGAGACCGAGCGTGATGGATCCGTCGGTTGGAGCTCGGTTCGTACGGAAGCGGAAGTTGTAGAGCGTGCCCCAGCGAAGCGCGTTGGCATTGGGGTTGATGTCGAATGTGGTTGTCGACCAGCGGACGGACTCGTCATCGATGGTTGAGGGCCAATCGGTGAGGTCATACGGCTCGCCGCTGTGGTAGTCGACGTCGTGAAAGCCCAATTCTTCTACGACAACATCTGATGGTCGCGGAACGGAGAATGCACCGGCTGCCCGATCGGAGTTGAGGTTGTAGAGCGCGTATTCGTATTGCCAGGCGCCGTCGCCAACGCTGGTCGCTTTCGCGCCAAGAAAGAATGTGCCATCATCTGGCACGTGGACTTCGGTGATGAGAACTTCCGGGTCATTATCGCGCCAGGCGAACAGTGCGGGCAGCCCGCGGGTGGTTTGGCCGGTTAGCGTTGCGACCGCATTACCATTCACAAGACTGATTGCGAGTGGACGATAGGATGCATTGTTGTTTGAGTTTCCGGCTGCTGCATCATCGGGAGCAATGACGATGCCTTCGACGAAGTAATTGGCGCCGAGGTTCAGCGCCGGGTCGAGATCGGAGAGGCGAACCTGCGTGCGCCGGTATATCGAAAAGCCTCCTTCAATCGGCGTGCCCGGGGTCGAAGGATAATTGAAATAGCCGGTTGTGGGATTGATCTCGTAACGGGGACCAAGATCGCCTGAACCCTGAATGGTGGCGCTCTCGGGGATGGAACAGCCCACGCCGAGGTGTTGTGCGTCTACGGCAATGCAGCCACATGAACAGCCATTTTGAGCAAGTGCTACAAAACTATGCAGCATCCAGCTCATCCCCAGTTGCTCAAAACGACCATCTTTGATCCGGTACATATTTTGACCCCACACGGGGTGATTATTTGTATTCGAAACGACTTCAACCTCATCGTCACCTACATTGCAATAAGTGGCTCCGAAGCTGAATGCGTCGATACCGTTGAAGGGTAGAGGGCTGACGACTGAATTGATGCTCCCAACGATGATGTCCGGGCCGGTCGATTCGCCGCACGGCGCTTCGCCAGCTTGTGCCCTGAAGTACGACGCGATGAGCATCGACAATAGTGTGCACTGCATGATGCGGCGGACAGAACGGCTAACCAGTAATACTCGATGTTCGCGCATGGTCATTTCCCCCAATGTTCAAATGTCTTGTCTGTCATTGATCGCCCAATTCGTACACCCCGAGAACTGGTAACAATTGGAAAAGAACTTGGTGACTGTCAATCAAAATAGCGATAGCCAAGCTGAAAGGCAAACATTTTGCGGGTGGTGTTTCGGGTTGCGGCGATGGATGGCGGCCCGGTGTCGGCGTAATCTATGAGCTATGAGTGCATTTGAAATCGGCGTTTGCAGTTGGTGCATCGATCGACATGACGCGTTGCGGTCGATCGCGATCGCGGGTGAGCTTGGGTCTGGTGCAATTCAACTTGGGTTCTTCACTAAGAAAGCAGTCGAGGAGGCGGATGCCGACGCGATCCAGAAGAACGCAAATCAACATCGACTCAGACTTGCAGGCACGTTCATTGCGTTCGAAGGCGAGGATTATTCGTCGATCGAGCGCATCGCATCCACCGGTGGATTCGGGTTCGACGATGCCTATGCCGATCGGTTGGCGGTTGTGCGCAGAGTTGCATCAATAACGAAAGCAATTGGCGTGTCGTCGGTGGCTGTCCATGCGGGGACAGTTCCCGCGGATGAGTCGAGTTTGTTCTATCGCAATTTGATTGAGCGCGTTCGCGAAGTGGCGGATGTGCTGGTGGAGAGTGGTTTGCGGTTGTTGCTTGAAACAGGTCGCGAGCCTGCGGAGCGTTTGCTCAAGTTCATCAAAGAGGTGGGGCGGCCGAACGTGGCGATCAATTTCGATCCGGCCAACTTCGTTGTGTATGGCTCCGATGATCCGGTGCCGGCGGTGACGCGGTTGAAGGGTGTGATCGAGCTGGTGCACCTGAAGGACGCGAAGCGATCGGCGAAGCCGGGCGTCGAATACGGCAAACCGGCACCGTTCGGTTCGGGCGAGGCTGAGGTCGCGCGGGTGATCAGTAAGTTGCGGGCGACGGGATATCGCGGGCCGCTGTTGCTGGAATGCGATACGCGAGAAGGCGGGTTGGATATCCTTCGCGGTGCGGCGGATTATTTGCGCTCGATGTTTGCATGATGCATGCATTGCACGCTGTTCTGGTTGAGTGTGTCAAAACAAGTGGCATGTGGGTAGAATCGTAAAGACTGCGGGCCCATAGCTCAGCGGTTAGAGCAGGCGACTCATAATCGCTTGGTCGGGGGTTCGAATCCCTCTGGGCCCAATTGGTGATTGCTGCTTGTTGCAGGGCACTCATTCAATTCCTTTCAAGACTCATGGGTGAAAATGCATGACGTCATTGCATGCTGAATCCGGTGTTGTTGCGAAGCCTGCAAAGTCAATCTGGCTTCCCGCTGGTGAAGGCGAATCATTCAATATCATTGGTGGCGGGGTTCGGATTCTGGTTGATGGTGAGTCGACCGGCGGGCGATGCTGCATGTTCGAAGTTCCTGTTCCGCCCGGCGATGGGCCTCCGATTCACCGACACGAGCGTGAGGACGAGTTTTTCTATGTGCTCGAGGGGCGGTTCAAGTTTTCGATCGATGGTCGCGAGTTTGTCGGCGAGCGCGGGTCATTTGCATGTGCGCCGCGCGGGTCGCTGCATGCATTTCGCAACGTTGGCGCGGCCACGGGAGTATTACTTGTGACGTGCACACCGGCTGGGCTGGAGGTGCCGTTCCGGGCTGTGCGAATTCCGGAACCGGGTAGCACGACGCCCGCACTTACTCCTCAACAGGTGATTGCGCTATTTGAGAAGCACGGCATCACGTTTCATGGGTCGCAGTTGGCGGGGGAGTAGAAGCTGCAGAAGTTGAAATGAGCGATCAATGAGGTTGCTTCGCAGAGTCTTGTTTTTCTTCGTCCATTTTGTGCTGGTTCTATTCACTGGCGTGGGTTTGTTCATTTGGGTCGGCGTCGACCATAGCCCCGCGACTTGGAATGGTCTACATCGGATTGGACCGGTGGAGTTTATCTCGATTCAATCCGCCGAGTTTTGCTATGCAAGTGCCGATTGGGAGCCATCGGACTCCCACTCATGGTACATGGATGTTGTGTCCGGAAAACTAACGATCGGATGGACACGATGGGTTGAGAGGGATGCGTCGCGCTGCGATTTGTCGCATGCATGGCGTGGATTTCAATATCTGAGGCGAATCGATCCCAAAGCTATTGTATTTGCCATCGCGAATAGGCCGATGCCACTTCCGATGTCAGATGCCCAGGAAAACCGATTGGCGTTTCGACAAAGCCGCCAGCAAGTTGAGCAGGAAATAACAACTCCTTCGTGGTTCCCGGCTTTGTTGTACGGTGCATTTCCTACGATTAGCTTGCTTCGTTTCGTTCGTCGCTGGCGAAAACGGCGGCGAAATCCAACTGGGTGCATCAATTGCGACTACGATTTGACCGGAAACGCTTCGGGCGTTTGTCCTGAATGCGGGCGGGCCATCGAAAAATCGAAATCACAGCCTGCTAAAAAGTAGCTATGCAAAGCGCTTGATTGCGAGTCATCGCGTCCTCGGCGATCGATGCTGATGATTCTCGGACTCTGCAACGAATCCGCGCCCCACGCGTTTTGCTTTTCTTTCGTGGTTGCGGGTTGATAAAATAGAACAGTCTTTCGAGGGGAGTTCTTGCTGCGAGATCTTGAGTAGCGAGATTTAGCATTGGAAGGGGAAGCAAATGAATATCATCGTTGTACTTCTTGTTGCGGCGTGTCAGTTTCTGGCCAATCAGCAGCAGGCTGAGGTGAAGGCGAAGGAGTCGAAAGAGAACGGCGTGGTCGTCGTGCGGCACAACATCTTTGCCGTAACGGATGTGCCGGTGGTTGGTGCGTTGGTCCCCGCGCCGGTTGAAGCTGCTGCGACCAACGAAGTCATCGTGCAAGTTCAAGTGCAGCCGGTGAATGAGAACTACGTGATCGATGGGCCGTCGAAGTACACTCCCACGCCCGAGATGAGTCAGGACGAGGTCAGAGCGTTGACCGCGTATCGTCCCAAAGCTGATTGGTCGTATCATCCGACGCCCGACAAGAACTATCAGAAGAAGACAGACTGGACGTATCACCCGAAGCAGGAATAGGGCGCGAAGGCAGATTAGCAAATAGCGAATGATGAATGCTGGATCGCGGGTTGAGCGACCCTTGATTTCCGTACGCATTCTCCATGGCTAAGC
This sequence comes from uncultured Phycisphaeraceae bacterium, assembly GCA_964494205.1. Classification (GTDB taxonomy): domain Bacteria; phylum Planctomycetota; class Phycisphaerae; order UBA1845; family UBA1845; genus JBBTCX01. The sequence goes on from CAZBRD010000010.1 coordinate 212,917, forward strand.
TGCGGCTTAGCCATGCCACCCGATTTCGAAGCGTCAATCACGGCCAAGCTGCGGCTTGACCGTGCCACCCAGGTGCATCCGTGCCTCCGACCCGTTTCGCGTCAACATTTCACAGGTTTATTCACAGCTCGATGTTGCATTTCCTTGGTCGTATCGGATTGACGCTTCCCTCCGCGCCGTCGTTGGATCATACTCTTGTATCTAATCATCGAACGGAGTCGCACCATGACGCTGAAGCTCAATGAAGTTCACAACCTCGATTGCCTCGTCGGGCTGGAGAAGCTCGACGCGGGCAGTGTCGATCTCGTTTTCGCCGATCCGCCGTTCAACATCGGCTACGACTACGACGTTTACGACGACAAGAAGGACGCGAGCGAGTATCTCGACTGGACGAAGAAATGGATGACGGCTGTCTCGCGCGTGCTGAAGCCGGACGGCACGTTCTGGTTGGCGATCGGAGACGAGTTTGCGGCTGAGTCGAAGGTGATTGCGCAAGGCAAAGAGGTTGGTTTTCACTGTCGGAGCTGGGTGATCTGGTATTACACGTTCGGCGTCAACTGCAAATACAACTTCAGCCGCAGTCACACGCACCTGTTCTACTTCGTGAAGGATCGCAAGAAGCACACGTTCAATCATGAGGATCCTGCGGCGCGCGTGCCGTCTGCACGACAGCTCGTTTACGCGGATAAGCGACAGAATCCAAAAGGCAGGCTTCCCGACAACACGTGGGTGCTACGTCCACAGGATATCCCCGAGAGTTTTCAGCCGGACGAAGACACGTGGTATTTCTCGCGGGTGTGCGGCACGTTCAAGGAGCGGGCCGGCTGGCATGGCTGTCAGATGCCGGAACAGTTGCTCGCGCGAATCATTCGACTTTGTTCCAACGAAGGCGAAACCGTGCTCGATCCGTTTTCCGGTTCGGGCACCACGCTGGCGGTGGCCAAGAAGCTGCATCGAAACTTCGTTGGGTTCGAGTTGTCGAAGGAATATGCGAAGAAAGTGCAAGCGAGATTGAAGGAAATCAAACCCGGTGATCCCCTTATTGGCGCGGAAAATCCAATGACGAGCGCACCACCTACGCCGGAATCAAAACCAAACCGTCGTGTGCCGAATCCAAAAAAGAAGGACGCAGTGGCGCAGATGAAGATGTTCGGAACATAGGAACAATTCTCGTGGACTGCAAATCTACACTGTCGAGATCATACAGCGTGCTCCCGACTACCATTGCCCTTTTACATCTTTGCGTATCAATATCAACGTTGAAAGCAGGGGAGCCGGTGTTGTTGGCAACCATGTCTGCCGACCATCAATGTGGCCGTAATATTCTATATGATGCCGTTTGGCCTGTCATATTCTATTCGCCCCAGCCTTTTATGCCGGAAACAGTCTTATTCGAAGATATTGAATTGCGAGGTCCGTTTCCCGTGACGACTTTCGATACGTTGTCAATTGACGACGATCCTGACTTCCTGATCTTCAGCGAGTACATCACAAACGGAATTAATGACCATTTATACGATGGTCATTGGAGTGCTACCGGATTGCTAAATCTTATCTTGGTCGGGCCTTTCGAGTCGATTGCACTCGATACCGTCGTTCCTACTTTCGGTCCTGATCTCATAGGTTACGAAATTGAATCCGTTGTTCGGGACGTAACGATCGACATCCAAAGTCCGGGTCACGATCCGAACGGTGACGGAATATGGACCGACATCATAGTCACGGGACAGTACGAGTTTTATGGCGAACTTATTCCTGAACCAAGTTCAATGTTCCTCTTAGTTGCTACATTCTCTTGGCTGCTTTTAAGCAATGGTAGACAACAAGAAGGGCGATAGGAGCCGGCGAGTGCCAACTCGCCTGACTCCGTATTCCTTGCAAAGAGACTTCGTTCGATTCCAAGTTAATTAGTCTCTCCCCGTTCTCGGCCGACTTGCCGCATCGCTGTCTGGCTGACCGCTGCTCTTGCGCTGGCGGTCGGCGTCGACGTTGGCGACGTTTGAGCCCAGGTTGCGCTGCTGGGTGGGGCGGTTCCCGCGATCTTCGCCCGGTATTTCCTCCTGTGTGCTCGATGATGTCGACGGATTCTGCCGTGCCTGAGCGGTGCTGCCGGCGTGATCCTCGGCCTGTTTCGCGCAGGCTTCGCAGCAATAGGTGCCGTCGATGCCATCTGGCGTGTCCCATTCGTTCTTAGGAACCATACATACTGGGCATTTCGCCGAACCGGTTGTTGACGATTGCGTATTCATTGTTTTCTCCATTCGTAAGTTGACTTCGCGACAAAGCGGACTCTGTCGCTGTTGGATGCGTCACATTGCCGCACCTGGAAAGCCCCACGCTCGATTATCTGAGCCTGAAACTGACCTCGGAGGATGTAGTTGCACGAACCATACCCGGAAGAACTGTCAATCGGATGACAGCCGCGTCACGGTGCTCGTAGGGTTTCGCGGCAGAAGTGAGCGCGGTGCAAGTTATTGGCGCCAGTGAGGAAATTCGCGGCTGGAGGGATATCTCATGATCGCTTGGGCAACAACAGTCACCAAAATGAATGATGAAATTCTTCATTGGATATTCGCCATCCGTGTGGTGCCACTCAGTGGCACACTCGAAGAAATTTTCTCCCTAGCCGTGGCTTAGCCATTTGGAATTGCTACTTTAATTTTGGAACAGAGTGGCACGGTTGCCGCAGCAAGGCCGTGGCGTATAGCCGGAGACCATGGCCAAGCTGACGCTTGACCATGCCACCCGAAAGTTCAGTTGCGTGGAGCACTAAGCGCGGCGCAATGCGTCCACCGAATTGAGTCGCATCGCCTGCCAGGCGGGGAGGATTCCGGCGACTAGGCCAACGAGCAGCGCGATGACCAATGAGCCGGCTACGGCGATGGGTGACACCTCAATGGCACTGATGGGTCCGAAGTTCAACTTTCGCAGCGGGAAATAATACAACACGATGGTGGCGGGAATAATGCCGGACAATGAGCCGAACATCGCGAGCACGACGCTTTCGGCCAGCACGATGCGGAACACGCGGCCCGACTGGAAGCCGATGGCTTTGAACACGGCTAGCTCGCGGATTCGTTCGCGGAAGCTCATCATCATCGTGTTGCCCGCGACCAGCGAAATGATCACGACGACCACGATGGCCATCACGCGCATCAGGCCCGGGATATCACCGGCTGCCTGGGTGAAGTTGGCGCCGAATGCGTTTTCGTCTTCGGTCTTGGTTTCGTCGGGGCTATTGGCGAACATCGCGTCGATCTCGCGCTGAAGTTCGTGCAACGCGTTGGCATTCTTGCATTTGAGCCAGAACGTGTTGCATCGCGGGTTGTTGGAGCCGATTTCTTTCAATGATTCTTCGAGGTAATCGCGGCGAAGAAAGAAAAAGTTCGAGCGGGCAGGGTTGCGAATGATGTGAACAATGTTGAACTCAAGTTGCAGGTAGGGGGGCACGGTGCTTTCGAGCGTCACACGATCGCCGAGTTTCCAACCGTGTCGTTCTGCCGGACCTAGACCTACGACTGCTGCTCGCCGATCGCGCTCCCATCGTTCAATGGCGTCACTTGTCATCTCGATGTCAGGGTAGACGAGTGGCAGCGTATCAACATCGGCCCCCAGACTGGTCAGGGTGTTTTGCGTATTGGGCACGCGGCCGCCGAACCATCTCATGCCGCAGACGGCTACGAGCCGCTCGCGGTTCGGGTCGAGCGATTCGATTTTTCGCCGCATGCCCTCAGGGATGAGGTTTGTGAAGGTAACTTTGTGATGGACGGCTGCACGCAGTTCGCGCTCATTGGCGATGGCCAGCTGCACCATCGTTGCGACGAAGGAGATCGCCAAAACAAAGACGGCCATGGGGAGCGCGAAGGCGCCGGCAGTCAGTGCGGTGCGGATTGGGTTCCGCTTGAGGTTCTGCATGAGGACGTAGGTGAGTGTCATAGTGTGTCACAAAAGAATGACTGCCCTACTCTTAATGAACTGCAGTGGTCGCGGCCAGCCTTCGGCGGTCGGTCTTCTCCTCGCGTTCCAATTGTCCCTTGTCGAGGTGCAGAATCCGTTGACCGTGAGAGGCTGCGCGGGGGTCGTGGGTCACCATCAGGATGGTCTTGCCGGTGTCCTCATTCAGCACGTTCAGCAGGTTCAGAATCTCCTGCGAGGTCTTGGCGTCGAGGTCACCGGTCGGCTCGTCGGCCAGGATAACGTCCGGATCGGTCACGATCGCTCGCGCGATGGCTACGCGCTGCTCCTGACCGCCGGACAGCTGATTGGGGCGATGGTCCATGCGGTCGCTCAGGCCGACGACGTTCAGGGCGGTCTTGACGCGTTCCTTCCGTTCGCCGGATGACATCTTGAAAAGAAGCAGAGGTAGCTCGACGTTCTGGGCGGCGGTCAGTACTGGCACGAGGTGGTACATTTGGAAGATGAACCCGACGTGGCGACTTCGCCAATTGGTTCGTTCGCGCTCGTCCATTTTTTCCAGTTGCGCGTCGCCGACGCGAACGGAGCCACCGGTTGGCGAGTCCAGCCCGCCGATCAGGTGCAAGAGAGTCGATTTTCCCGACCCGCTTGGCCCCATCAGGACGACAAACTCGCCGGAATCGATTCGCAGGTTCAGCCCGTCCAGGACCGGAACCTCGATTCGATCCTTGTGGTAAACTTTCCGTACCTCGCGGAGTTCAATATCAACTGTATTCACTTAGATCACCTTGGCCAGTGTATGTTGGAGCGCTCGGCGCATTCGCAATCGCGCCCGCCACAACAGATGAAATGCTAGTGTCACAACCCTCTGACCGTCCAATCGGATAAATGAAATCCAATTGTGTTGGAGGTGGCGCGGAGGAAGATCAGACGGATTTGGTGGGAGAAGTTCCTCCTTTGGCAACACCAGCGAGGGCAATGCGAGATGCCAACCAGCCATCGCGTACGTTTAACTGCGTATGAACCAGGTTGGCCTGCATTTGTAGCAGTTTTCAGGAATTAAACCCAAGATGTAACTAGCTGTTTGTAAACGATGTTATCAAAGTTTTTCTTTGACTCTCCACCTCGCTTGACGGTAGTGTAGCAGAATCGCCAATTATCGGCCTTGCGGGTAAAGGCCGCGCCGACATTGTTTCGGCATGAACAGGGGGTTGGGGGAGCGGAGCCTCTGCTGTTCGGAAACTTGGCGTTCTTAAGTACTTATGTGCCGAATGTTCCGTGGATTGCACGGGGAAGTTCTTTGTGAATTTTACGGCACGCATGGAGTGCGATTCTTGGTTTCCAGTTCGAGCGCATCGGAGCGCTCGGATTATCAGTATTGGAATCGTCATTAGTTTTGTAAGGCTCTTTGGGGTCGTTTTTGATCGAGGAGGAACTGATGCGAAGTACGCGTGTTTGGAAGAATGGATTGATGGTATGTACGGCGCTCGCCGTAGCCATCGCAGGCGTAGCGGCGACGGCCGCTCCGCGTGAAAAGCAGAGTAAGGAAAAAGTTGCAAGGACGCCGGTTGCATCCTATAGGGTTAGCAAGGGAACCACGAAGGAGGTTCCGGCCAAGCAAGCAGTTGATTCGAAGTCTGAAAAGGCTCAGGCGATTACGCCTGATTTCAAGGAAGTTGTGAATGAGCTCGCGGCTTCCGGTTTCCCAGCGGAGCAGACGCGCAATGCTTTGGCACAACTTCAATCGCATATGCGTTCCACCTCTTCGCACGACTTGTCGCTTGCGATTATGGAGAAGCGACTTATCAGTGCGCTGCAATCGATTAATCCAGTCCAGACACCAGCAGATGGTGGTGTGGCCGGTGGTTCGAATGAAGATTGCCCGCAAGCGACTGCGATTGGCTGTGGCGGAACCGTTCTGGATATCAACATGACGGCCGCGGGCGGCTTTACGAGCCAGTATGGCGCGGCAAGCATTCCGTGCACTGGTTTCACGGCAGCCGGTCCTGACGTGGTTTATTCATTCTCGGTCGGATCTCCGATGACGGTGACGGTCAACATGGCTGACGTCAATGTGTTCGACGCAGCTTTGTACGTTGTAACTGATTGTTCGAACATAAATGGAACATGCGTAGCTGGATCGGACCTTTGCGTTCCGGCCTGTGGCGGTGGTGAAGAAAGCGTTACGTTCGCTGCCGCTGCCAGCACGACTTACTTCATCATTGCGGACTCGTTCACGACGACCCCGGGTGCCGGTTCGAACTTCGATCTGACGGTAACTTGCACAGCGCCGGGCATTTGTGGTGACGGCAACCTTGATCCGGGTGAAGAGTGCGACGACAGCAACACCATGAATGGCGACGGTTGCGACTCGACCTGTCAGATTGAGCCAATTGGCAACGACGACTGTTCTACTGCAACCGTTGCTGTGGACGGAACACCGTACTCCACGGTCGATTCAACGCTCGACGGCTCCGCTCCGGTTCCGTGCGACGCCAATATGGATAACGATGTTTGGTTCCAATACACGGCCACATGCACCGGTGAGGCAACCATCGGAACGTGCGACGTTGCGGGAACTGATACGACACTTCAAGTCTATAGCGGATGCAATTGTGCATCGCTCGGCGATTTGGGTTTAATTGGCTGTGCCGATGACAACTGCGGTGGTGGCAGTGGGTTCTCGTCGACTGTAACCATTCCGGTGACGAACCTGGGCTGTTACACGATTCGTGTTGGCGGCTGGAACGGTGGCGAAGTCAGCGGTCTGCTCGACATTTCATGTGCGGCAGCCGGAGTTTGCGGTGATGGTATGGTCGGCGTCGGCGAAGAGTGCGACGACGGCGGCACGGTGAGCAACGACGGTTGCAGCTCGACCTGCCAATTCGAAGGTGCTTGCTGCAAGGCTGACGGTACTTGCCTGCAAAACCTTTCGGAAACCGATTGTGCAACGTCAGGCGGCACTTATCAGGGTGATGAAGTCGACTGCATCGACGTGACGTGCCCGGTTTGCGGAAACGGCGTTCTCAATGCCGGCGAAGGTTGCGATGACGGCAATCTGATGAACGGTGATGGTTGCAGTGCGAGCTGCACGTGCGAGGCGATCGTCGGCGTCCCGGCGAACAACGATTGTATCAATCGCGACGTGGTTTCTGACGGAAATCACTGCTTTGATAATTCGATGGCGACGACTGATGGGGTCGTTGAAGCGGCTTGTAACTTTGCCGTTGGTGACGATAACGTCCATAACGACATCTGGTACAACTATACCGCTACCTGCACGGGTATCCTCGTTCTCGATACCTGCGGTGGCGGCAACTTCGATACGAGGATTTCAGTTTATAGCGGTACGTCATGTCCGCCTGGTGCTCCGATCGATTGCGATGACGACGACGACGATAGCACCGGCCTTTGCGGCAATACGTTGGAGTCGGTTCTTCTCGTTCCGGTTACCACGGGCCAAGTGCTGAAGATTCGCGTTGGTGAGTTCTCTGCGACAACCACCAGCGGTTTGGACCTGCTCAACATCGATTGCCAGAATCCGATTTGCGGAAACGGCACGTTGGAAATTGGTGAAGAATGCGATGACAACAACATGGTAGGTAACGACGGCTGCAGCGCAACCTGCGATCTCGAAGGTGCATGCTGTTTGCCGAACGGCACCTGCTTGGACAATCTGCTCGAAGCGGATTGCACCGCTCAGCCGGGCGTCTATCAGGGTGACGAAGTCGCTTGCGTCGACGTGACCTGTCCGGTATGCGGAAACGGTACCGTTGAAGCTGGCGAAGAGTGCGACGACAGCAACACCATGAATGGTGACGGCTGTGACTCGACCTGCCAGAACGAGCCTGCTGCGAACGATGATTGCATCGATCGTACGGATGTGTTTGATGGACCGAATGCGTACACCCTCGTTGGTTCGACGCTGGATGCCGGTGCGCCGGTGCCCTGCGATACAAACATGACCAATGACGTGTGGTTCAACTATACAGCCACCTGCAACGGCTTTGCGACCATTGGAACTTGCGACGCGCTCGGTACTGACACCACGCTGCAGGTTTACAACGGTTGCAACTGCGGCGGCCTTGTCGATTTCGCTCCGGTTGCCTGTGCGGATGACAACTGCGGTGGTGGTAGTGGATTCTCATCAACAGTTGACGTTCCGGTTGTGAACGGCAACTGCTACAAGATCCGTGTTGGTGGCTGGAACGGCGGAGAGCCGACCGGCACACTAACCGTCAGCTGTGTTGTTCCGGTTTGCGGCAACGGCACGACTGAAGCCGGCGAAGAGTGCGATGATTCGAACCTCGTTACTGGCGACGGTTGCAATGCAACCTGTCAGATCGAAGGCGCTTGCTGCCTTGGCACGAGCTGCCAGCAATTGTCTGATACGGCCTGCGCTGCTGCGTTGGGTGGATATCAGGGTGACGGTGTGGCTTGCGGTGCACAGTGTGCATTCGGCAGCTGCTGCTTCGCGGATGGTGCCTGCAGCGAGCTAGCTGCCGGTTGCTGTGCGGATCAGGGCGGAACGTTCACCGGCGGTGAGACCTGCTCGCCGAACAACTGCCCGCAGCCGCCATTGGTCAACGACGATTGCATCGATCGCGTGACGATCAATGACGGCGTAACCGCCTTCAGCACGCTTGGTGCAACCACGGACGGTCCGACTCACGTCAGCTGCATGTTTGACGGTCAGACCTATGCAGACGTTTGGTACAACTACACCGCAACGTGCAACGGCACGTTGACGGTCAGCACTTGCGGTACCGTCGATTATGACTCCGACGTCGTGCTGTATGACGGCTGGGATTGTGGCGCACTTGAGGATCCGCCGTTGTCTTGCAACGACGATGGCGCTGGTTGTGCCGGCTTCAGCTCGCTTGCTACTGCAACGGTAACTGTGGGTCAGCAGATCAAGATCCGAATCGGTGGATTCGCAGATGAAACCGATGCCGGAACCGGAACTGTTGAGATTACCTGCGGTGGCGGTGGCGGTGGCTGCGACGTTACCTGCGGTGGCGGCTCGACTGCTGAAGGCGAAGCCGATTGCGGACTGCCTACCGACACGGTCAACGGCGGTTGCAACTCCGCACCTGAGGTGTTCTCACCGATCGCGTGCGGTCAGTCGTACTGCGGCACAGGCGCTTTTGACGGCGCTTCGCGTGACACGGATTGGTATGAGATTGTTCTGGCCAGCCCCATGACGCTGACGTGGTCAGTCGAGGCGGAGTTTGACGTAGTGCTCGGATTTGTCGAGATGACAGTGCCCGGTTCAGGCAATTGCGCCGACGCTGTCGCTTTGAATCCATTCGCGGCACCTGGTGAGTGTAACCCGGCGTCGATTTCAGTGACCGTCGGTGCCGGAACGCATTGGTTCTTCGTCGCTCCGGACTTCACCAATATCGAGGCATGCGGCGGCGAATACACCGCAAGCCTCACTTGTGCGGCGCCGCCGACTGGTGCGTGCTGCGGTGCACCACCTGCACCGAATTGCTCGTGCACTGTCACCTCGGAAGTTTCGTGCTTGTCGGGTGGTGGCGTCTACAAGGGCGATAGCACGGTCTGTGGTGGGAACATCTGCGATTGCAACACAAACGGTGTCTGCGATCAGCTGGACTTCCTGCCGTCGGGCGGTGTGGTGAAGGAAGAGATCTACACTCCTGGTCTCGCGATCACGGATTGTGACGACCTCTTGCCAGATGTGTTCGATACCGACACTCATACATTCGTGAGTGGTTGCGGTCCGGTGGTTGATCTCGATGTCGCTTTGGACATCACGCACACTTGGGTTGGCGACTTGGTTGTCGACCTGACTCACGTCGGTTCCGGCACTACGGCGCGACTTATCAGCCGCATTGGTTTGGTTGAAGTTGACCCGCTGTGCAGTGGCGGCGAATGCTGCGGTAACGGCAATGACAACATGGACATTATTCTGGATGACGAAGCGGCAACCTCGATTGAGGCTGTCACTGTAGCTCCAAATGGCGTGTTCCGGCCGTCGCCGGGCGTTCTCAGTGCGTTTGACGGACTTGAGAAGTGCTCGACGTGGACTCTGACGGTTCACGACGCATTCGGTGGTGATCCGGGTACGTTGAACTCGTGGGCGCTGCGGTTCGTCAATGTTCCGCAGATTCCGGCGGTCAGCGACGACTGCAACGCCAACGGTACGCCGGACGAGTGCGAGCTCGGTGATGATTGCAACAACAACGGCATTCCGGATGAGTGCGACTTGGTCGGCAACGATATCATTCCGCCGGCCGGCGATGGCATTCCGGACGATTGCAACTGCCTCGAAGACGCTGACTGCGCTTCGGGCGATTGCGATGAGTGCCTGTTGACCTGCATTGAGGGAACACCATGTGCTAGCGTGTTGAATTGCCTCAGCGATTTCGACAACAACGCTTGCAATCACGTGGTTTGCTCCGGCACCTGCCAGTACACGTGCATCAGATATGGTGACGTTAAGGTTCCGCAAAACAACATCGTCAACCTTGACGACATTCTGTGCATTCTGTCCGGTTTCAGTAACCCGGTGAACTGCATCGATGCGGACATCGCTCCGTGCGGTGGCAACGGTATCATCAACCTCGATGATATCCTGGCGGTGCTGAATGCATTCGCCGGTGCCAATCCGTGCAACTGCATGGCCGCTGGTGTATCGCCGTTGTGCGGCAGCACTCAGCCGTAAGAGTATCGATCTAGAGTGAATTGTGGGGGTGGGATTTATTCCCACCCCCCTTCAATTCGCTTTGTTTGCTCTGATTCGTACGTTTTTGAGATCAATAGTCATTAACTGAATTGCTGAACTCGCAAGGCGTTCTGCTGAGGATACTCGATACGGATCGTTCTTGGCGGGTTAGCACGGGTGGGAATTCGGTAAGTCCTTTTGAAAGGGATCGAGTGATGCAAAAGTTCACGAAGAAGTTTGGGGTAGGGATTTTGTCATTGGGTTTGGTTTGCTCGGTCG
>CAZBRD010000011.1:0-191115 GCA_964494205.1 uncultured Phycisphaeraceae bacterium
TCCAACCAAACAACTACATTGACTCGAAACGGGCTTTCATAGAAGGGTGGGTGCTCTGCACCCACGCTGCTTATCCGAGTAAACTGATCGGTTATGGACGACACAACCTTCCTCCATCGCTTCGAATCCGCCGACTTTGGCTGTGACGAGTGGAAGCACCGCCACCACGTGAAGATTGCGTACCTTTATCTGCTTGATTCGCCGCTCGATGTGGCTATCGACCGCATGCGCGACGGCCTCAACAATCTGAACGCCCGACACAAAGTGCCCGATGCAATCGACCGCGGCTATCACGAAACCATGACGGAGGCATGGATGCGCGTCGTTCACGCGACATTGAAGAACTTCGGACCGAAAGAATCATCCGACGCTTTCTGCGATGAACACCCGCACCTGTTGCAACGAACCCTGCTCCGCCTCTACTACTCCCGCGGCCGCATCATGACCGCCGAAGCGAAGACCCATTTTGTCGAACCGGATATCGCGCCATTGCCAAACATCGTCAGTGCCAAGCTGTGACACGTTCTTGTTTTCCCGCCTGCAGCATTGAGTTGCACTCACTGCGCAGCGAAATCGAATCGGCCCGTAGGGCCGTATGAAAATAGCCCAGCGTTTCAACGCTGGGTATTAGTCCCGCATATGAAAGCGGAGTCCCGTAGGGACGATTGAAAGAATTACCAGAGCAACAATCTGCGGCGTCGCTCTCATCGCTCCAGCACAGCCGTCGCCCATGTCGATGGATCAACGTACCAATAAAGCTCATCGCCAATCGTCAGGTACTGCTGACCATGATCGCAGTCTTCGAGCATGTAATAGAACCCGATTCGCGGATGCTGCTCCGGATCAAATCCGTTGAGTACCTCGGCTGGAATGAATGCCTCCAGCGAATACCCTGTCTTGGTCACCTTCGATGCGACGAGCAACTTGTTCGACGCCATAACCGGAGCTTCCTCGCGAGCGCGTTCCATCTTCGCCGACCCACCACACGCGGCCTTCCCGCTCGCTCCGCCGCCCGTAGGCATGAACCAGAATTGCTGACAGTACTTGGTCGCACGTCGATTCGATTTAGCGTCGCGCATATCGGTGCATATTCTCAGATTGTCCCCGGCCCGAAAGTTCGCCATATCGCATCGCAGCGGCTTTCGCTTGTCCGTCACACGACATGCAACAGCCAGTCCCGTCTCATTCCAACAGGCCCACACATCAGCGAAGTCCTCGCGACCATCGATCTCGCCGAGCTTCGGGAGCAACTCAGCCTCGCTCCAACCAGAAACATCTCCATTGATCTCCGGCAATCGCTTGCGATACGTGAGCGGAAACTCGAAGTCGAAAAGAAATCGATTGGGAATCAGCGTCTTCATGCGTTCAATCGCGTCCGTTCTTCAATTCGCTCAAGCCGATCTCGCTGTTTCACTTGGCTCATTCTCGCGACATCGCATCCACACATCGCGAAGCTGCCGCGAGTCGTTGTCGTCGATCGATCTAATCCAGAACGCGACCCAATCGTAGTCAGGTCCGCGCTTGATCTGTGTGTCTGCTCCCAATCGTTCGATCATCGTCGGTGTGATAGCCGCACTCGGCGAGCGAATCTCGACCCGCAATCCCTGCGGCATGTTGGTGACGATGCGCACGATGTGCTGCGTCTTCGCTTCAGGTCGATAAAGGCGAACCATCACCTTACCGTCCCATCCAATCTCCAATGTAGGCTCAATAGATTTGAAACGCCCGATCAGCGTCATCAACGTCGCCGGTTTCCATTCAATAGCGTATTTCTTATTGATCGCCTCCTGTGAGAGGTGCCAACGTTCGCCGTTCGCCACCCACGGCAACCCCGAGCCCTTCGACTTGGAATCAATTTCAAGTTTGCTGAAATACGCTTTAGCCGCTGTTGTCAGAAACTTCTTGAACGCGGCCTTCTCCACATCCTTGAAATCCCGCAGCATCAGCCGTACCTCCTGCCAGCCGTTGCTCACCGGTCGAAGCTTTACGCGTGCATATTGGCCATAAATCGGCAGATCGGTGCGCTCGTCGAGCGTCTTGATACCGAGCAACGTCTGAACCTCGCGTTCCCTGAACGTCCCCTCAGCCGTGCGGATCGAAACTTCCAGAAGTTCCTTTCCGCCGGTAAGGATATGGCAGAACCACGCAGGCGATGCGTCGGTCAGAATCTCAACTTTGGTTCTGAAATTCCAGTTCGCTGGTTCGAACGGGCCAAGCGTCTCGATCGTATCCACCAACCACTCGAGCACTTTCACATCCCAGTTCACCGGTTGGCCGGTGCTGTCGAGCGCGTTGACCGTGTGCCATGCTCGACCATCCTTGTCCCATGGCATCTGAGTGCCGGCATCGTCAACGGAAAGCCCATCGCTTCGCTTCTTTCTCTTGGAAACAGAAGTGGTGCGATCGCTTGTTTCACGAGGGCTAGAGTCGATGGCGCTTGGGGATTCAATCGCAGTATTATCGTCGGCCTCTCCTTTGCCACGTCGCTTCCCAGCGCCGGGACTCTCTTTTTTCTTATGTGGATCGAAAACTTCGCGCGCTTCATGCGGACCAGCTTCAAGCACCGGCAGAAGCGACACGCCCGTAAAGGAACCCTCAGTTTTCGCGACGGTCTCGGGCGTCCCTTCCACAACAATATTGCCGCCGGCTTCTCCACCCTCCGGTCCAAGGTCTATCACCCAATCAGCCGTTTTGATCACGTCGAGATTGTGCTCGATGCAAATACACGTGTTGCCCAGATCAACCAGACGATGCAACACTGCCATCAGCTTCTTAAGATCATCGAAATGCAAACCCGTCGTCGGTTCATCGAGAATGTACAGTGTTTTCCCCGTCGATGGTCGCCCTAGTTCCGTCGCGAGCTTCACGCGCTGGGCTTCGCCGCCGGAAAGCGTGGTAGCAGATTGACCAAGCTGCACATAACCCAAACCCACGTCGTCCAGCGTCTGCAACAACCGCTTCAACTTCGGCACGTTCTCTAAGAGTTGGATGGCTTCGGTGACGCGCATCTCCAGCACGTCGGCGATACTCTTGTCCTTGTATTGCACCTCCAGCGTCTCAGCCGTGTATCGCTTTCCCTTGCAATTCTCGCACTCGACCCACACATCCGGCAGAAAGTGCATCTCGATGCACCGCGACCCCATGCCCAGGCAGGCTTCGCATCGCCCGCCCGCGCGGTTGAAGCTGAAACGATTAGCTGTGTATCCGCGCATCTTGCTTAGCGGAAGCTTGGCGAACAACTCGCGAAGAACATCGAAAACGCCGGTGTAGGTAGCCGGGTTGCTCGTTGGCGTGAACCCGATCGGCGACTGATCGACGTTAATCACCTTGTCGATGTGCTCGACGCCGGTAATGCGCTCGTGCGCACCGGGAGTAGTGCTCGCACGATGAATGCGAGCGAGCAAAGCATCGCAGAGAATTGAAGTCACCAGCGTGCTCTTGCCGCTTCCAGATACGCCGGTGACGCAAGTAAATCGCCCAAGCGGAAACGAAACACTCACCTCTTTGAGGTTGTTCTCTCTTGCGCCGTGGACGGTAAGCCAGTTCACGTCAGCATTCTTCGATGACAACTGATCAAACAGACTAGGCGACAGTTGAACCTTCTTATTCTTGCCTTTGGACTTGGCACGGCCATTCGATTCAGCAGGAGCATTTTCGATTTTGGATTCATTGTCGATCTGTTCAAGATCAATGCTTGGCGGCTGTGGTACGACGCGTCGATTGGTGGGAACAGCTATCGACTTCTTGGACGAAAGATAATCACCCGTCAGCGACGTCTTGGAACTGCGAATCTTCGCGGGACTCGCTGCGGCTGTCACTTCGCCGCCGAACGACCCCGCACCCGGACCAAAGTCGAGCACGTGGTTGCTCGCATCGATCACCTCGCGATCGTGCTCCACGAGAAGCAGCGTGTTGCCCAAATCGCGAAGCTTCTTCAACGCGCCTATCAATCGCCGGTTATCGCGTGGATGCAGCCCGATCGTCGGCTCATCGAGCACGTAGAGAACTCCAGTCAGGCCCGTGCCGATCTGCGAAGCCAATTGGATTCGTTGCGATTCACCGCCGGAGAGCGTGGCTGCGGACCGATGCAGCGAGATGTAGTGCAGACCGACTTCCACGAGAAACCGTAGTCGCGATCTGATTTCGTGCAGCAGTTCGCCCGCGACTTTCTTTTCGCGTGCCGAGAGTTTGATGGACTCAAACCACTCCAGTGCCCCGCCCATCGGCTGCGAACAGATTTCGTGAATGGTGGTTCCACCCACCCGCACAGCCGCAGCGTCGCGTCGAAGTCGACTTCCGAAACATCGCCCGCACGGAACATCGACCACCATGCTGTCGAGTCGCGAACGATATTGCAGGCTAAGCTGCGTAGCTCGGTGGATGGCTGGATAAAACCCGCGCCATTTGAATCGAAGCCGGCCAGAAATATCGGATTGTCTGCCTCTCTTGGACGTTTGGACATTTGGACGTTTGGACGTTTCAATCCAATCGTCGCCACAACCTTGCAGAAACCGCTGTCTATGTTGTTCCGTCAGTTGCAACCACGGACGCTGCGCGTCGAAGCCGATGTGATCGGCCAGCGCCAGTATCATGGAGTGCAAGTGCGAACCCGATTCCAGCTTTCCCCAGCCCGCAACCGCGCCATCGAGAATCGATTTCGTCGGATGTTGAACAATCGTCGAAGGGCTCGCCCCTTTCTGCACGCCAAGCCCTTCACATGACTCGCACCAGCCAAGCCGACTGTTGAACGAAAAATGGTGCGGCGTTAGCTCTTCATAACTTTCGCCGCAACGCTCGCACGCGTGATGCTGCGAGAAGCGCATGTCACCCGCGCGAGCCGCGCGCTTCGGCCCGCGCGATTTCTGTTCGTCGCGCTTTGCAAGAGTCAGACCTGGTGAAACCGAATCGTCTTGCTGATTGACCTGCCCATCGTCGTCCACGCGCTGAACGAGCATCACGCCCTGTCCCACGCGAAGAGCCTGCTCAACGCTGTCGGTCAAACGTGCTCGCTGCTTACGGTTGATCACAACGCGATCGACGACCAGCTCGACCTTGTGTCGCCGCTTTTCATCGATCTCAACCATCCCGTCGAGCGAACAAACGACACCGTCCACCCGCGCCCGCACATACCCATTCGCCTGTTCGCGTTTCAGCAAATGGCCGTATTTTTCCTGCCCGACTGGTTCAATCGGAGCCAGCAGCAGCAATCTCGCGCCGTCACCCAGCGAAAGAAGTTTCTCTACGATGTCATCCGCACTCTGCGCTCCAACGGGCACGTGACACTTCGGACAATGCGGCTGACCGATGCGCGCCCAGAGCACGCGCATGTAATCATAGATTTCCGTAACCGTACCCACCGTCGATCGCGGCGAACGACTCGTCGAGCGCTGCTCAATGCAGATAGCCGGCGACAACCCATGAATGTGATCAACCTTGGCTGGTTGAAATCGCCCGAGGAATTGCCGCGCATAAGCGCTGAGCGATTCAACGTATCGCCGCTGGCCTTCGACGTAGACCGTGTCGACAGCGAAGCTGCTCTTGCCGCTTCCGCTGGGTCCACAACAAACGGTCATCTGCCCGCGCGGAATCGAAACGTCGATCCCCTTCAGATTGTTCTGACGTGCACCGACAATCTCGATTGTGGTTGCCTGCTTTCCGTTGGGATTTGAACCAACTTCTTTCGACTTTTTGACTTTTCGACTTTTTGGCTTTTCGTTCGTCTTGCCATTCAACGCATGTCGCAGCGCCGCTCCGGTGAATGACTCTTCGCACGCAGCCACCTCCTCCGGCGTTCCCTCAACGACGATTCGTCCACCGCCCGCGCCGCCTTCCGGTCCAAGATCGATCACCCAGTCAGCCGTCTTGATCACGTCCGTGTTGTGCTCGATCACGACCACCGAGTTCCCCGCATCGACAAATCCGTGGAGCACAGCCAACAGCTTGCTGATATCCTCGAAGTGCAGTCCCGTCGTCGGTTCATCGAGCAGATACATCGTTCGTCCGGTCGAGCGCTTGACCAACTCGCGCGCGAGCTTGATTCGCTGTGCCTCACCGCCGGACAGCGTCGTCGACGACTGCCCGAGTTTCAGATAATCCAGCCCCACGTCGTGCAACGTGCGGAGCATGTTCGCGACCGTGGGCACGTTCTCGAAATGCTCCAGCGCCTGCTGGATGTCCATGTCCAGCACCTCGGAGATGTTCTTGCCCTTGTAGAGAATCTGAAGCGTTTCGTGGTTGAATCGTTTGCCGTTGCAGATGGGGCATGTGACCCACACGTCCGCGAGAAATTCCATCTCCATCTTGTTGCTGCCGTACCCCTCGCACGATTCGCAGCGCCCGCCCCCTGCTTTGCCCGTCGAGACGTTGAAGCTGAAACGCCCCGGCTTGTATCCGCGAACTTTTGCATCGGGCAATCGCGTGAACAGATCGCGGATTTCATCGAACACCTTGATGTACGTAGCCGGGTTCGATCGCGGCGTGCGTCCGATCGGCGACTGATCGATGTTGATGACTTTGTCGAGGTGTTCGAGACCTTCGATGCGTTCGTGCAACCCCGGGCTAGCGCTCTCCGATTCGTTCAGATCGCGAAGAAGTGCTTCGTACAGAATATCATTAATCAGCGAACTCTTTCCACTTCCGGAAACGCCCGTCACGCAAACGAATCGGCCAAGCGGAATATGAACGGTGAGATTCTTGAGATTGTTCTGCGTCGCGCCGACGATAGAGAGCCAATGAGATTGGTCAATGAGTGGCGTGCTGGCCGCCGCGTCTCGTGTTGCCCGCTTCTTCCCCATGACCTTTGTTAAACACCGCCTTCGTCCCGAAGTTTTGTCAAATCGTCAGCGACGCCAAAGATCCGCGCCTGCTCAAAGAGGTATTTCCAATTCAGACTTGATCCATAGATGCGGACGACTCCCAGTGCGTTTTCCCATTGCATGCGCGAACCGGTGTTTTTTCGCTGATCCAGTTTCGTTAGGACAATATCTTCGGGTCTCACAATGTGACGCTTCGGTGCGTGCGCTTGCGCGAGAAATAACATGATCTTTCGATCTCGTTCTTGCGGTGTTTGTCGCGCCAAAGACTCTGCAACCATACCGCGTAGCCGAATTGCTCGTTCTATGGTTGCTCTTTCATCCGCCTGCGCCATAGGCTCGACTCATTCCACCTGTTGATTACGTTCCAATGATAAGCATCTCTCTCGTCTGCTTCTTTGTCGAAAGTACATACTGATACGTTTCCAACTCGATAACGTGAACGCTATCCCTAACCTCGCGCATGGCCGACTCCAACTCTACAATCGTTGGCGTTCCGTCGCTGCGATAGGATACCACAAGCAGGCTGTTTCGGAATCGTTCAAACACGCGTCGGAACATGTCCAGCGAGCGTTTCGAGTCCACCCACGGATCGTCAACAGATGTAAGTCGCAGGTGTTTACTGTCACGGTCGATTATCTCAGGCCAGCGGTCATACTGAACCATCCCTTCAAGGAAATGATAGAAATCGCGATAGTCCACCCCCACACCAGTCGAGTTGACATACGGCGGATCGATGTAAACAAGATCGTACTGTGGCTCAATTTCCAGCACGTCCTTCCGCATCACCCGACAACTGCCGCCGCCATCGACCAACGCAGCGTTGGCCTCTGCTGCGAATTGAGCGAAATGATCGGGAAAAGGCCGATCCCAACTTGCTTTGTTACCGAAGCCGCGCTCGACCTCGGCCAATCGCATATAGAGATTCCGTCGGTGAAACAGATTGTAAGGTCGTTTAGCCATCGCCGATTGAAAAAGGGCGAACCACGCAATTGCCCGCTGTGATGTGTCCTTCACTGAACAGATATTCTGCACAGCCACATCGAGCCAGCGATTCTCCTCGTCGGTAAAATACACCCCCCCGAAAGTGCGCTCGATAAAGTCGTCGTAACTCACCCCGGGCTGACGAACACCGATGCGATCGATTTCCTCGGCCTCAAGTCGAACGCCGTCATTCTCAATGAGAGCCAGCCCAATCTGCTCGTTGAACGCAAGAACATCGTTGTAGGTCACGCGCTTGCCTTCACACTTGAAGGCGTAGGCCATCGCCCCTGTTCCGCCGAACGCGTCAAGCACGGTTTGGTAATCGAGGTCGCGCAAGTGCCGAATGATGGCACTCATGAGCTTTCGCTTGCTGCCTTGGTAGCGCGTGCTGGGAAAAGATGAGTAGTCAGTGAAAAGCGCGGGCGAATCGGTCGCGCGGGCGCGGGGCATTACCGTGACACGGCCCCCGTGGAATCCATCGGATTGCACGACTCAATCGTGCGATCACGCGAAAACAACTGTCCGCCCGCACAAATGCCCGCGTTCGCCAATGCAGCATGAACCAGCCCCACAAACATCGGCTGCGGTTGCAATGGTCGGCTGCTCAGTTCCGGATGCGCCTGCGTGGCCATGAAGAACGGATGCAGCTCTCGTGGCAATTCAACAACGTGCATGATCGGATGATCGGGGCTGCGTCCTGAAAACACCATGCCGCTCGCTTCAAGCCGCGCAATGTATTCCGGGTTCACCTCGTAACGATGACGAAAACGAAGGCGTGCATGATCGGCATTGTCATATAGCCGCGAAATCTCGCTGCCCGGTGTCAGCACGACGTCAAACCCGCCAAGTCGCATATTGCCACCGAGCGCCTCAAGCCGCTTCTGTTCCGGCAGCAAATCAATCACCGGGTGCGGACAATCAGGCTCAATCTCCGTCGTGTTCGCATCGACCAATCCACAAACGTGCCGCGCAAACTCTATCACCGCGATCTGCATACCGTAGCAAATACCGAGATAAGGAATGCGATTCTCGCGCACGTACTTCACAGCTGACAGCTTCCCATCGACCCCGCGCACGCCGAAACCGCCCGGCACGATCACGCCGTGTAAACCCTTCAACCGCTCAGCCGCGTTCGCGTCGGTCAAGTCAGAGCTATCGATCCATTCCATTCGCACCTTGGCACCGAAATGCGTTCCGGCATGCTCCAGCGCCTGAATGATGCTCGCATAGCTGTCGCGCAGCGATGTGTACTTACCGATGATGCCAATCGTCACCGAATGCTGCGTACCGCGAAACCGCGCGATGTAATCGCTCCACTGAATCCGCGCGGCCTCCTCGGCTGCGTGATCAACGCGCTCCGCAATTCCCAGAATATCCACGACGGCCGCATCGATACCCGCCCCGCGCAGCATCTCCGGAATCACATACACACTGTCGGAATCGTGCATCGAGAACACGCGCTCCATCGGCACGCTCGAAAACAAGGCGATCTTCTCGCGCACTTTCTTGGTCACCGGCGACGACGCACGACACGCAATAATATGCGGATGAATTCCAGCGGCGTTCAGCAGCTTCAGATTCAGCTGCGCCGGTTTCGATTTCTGTTCACCCAAACTCTGCGGATGCGGCACGTACGTTAGCGCGACAAAACAGAAATTGGACAAACCCTCCTCGTACGACATCTCGCGGATAGCCTCGATGAAGTACGCGTTTTCCACGTCGCCAACCGTGCCGCCGATTTCAACGAACACGACGTCAGCCTCGGTGGCCACAGCCAATTCGCGCAACCGCAATTTCACTTCGCCGGTCACGTGTGGGATCATCTGCACATCGCGGCCGAGATATCGCCCCTTGCGCTCTTTCTCAAGCACCGACGAAAGAATCTGTCCGCTCGTCGCGAAGTTGAGTCGCGTCAAATCGATGTTCAACATGCGCTCATACGTGCCGAGATCCATGTCGGTTTCCATGCCGTCATCGAGCACGAACACTTCGCCATGTCGATAGGGATTCAGCGTGCCGCTGTCGCGATTGAGATAACCTTCGAGCTTGATCGGAGCGACCGTCAGCCCACGATCCTGCAGAATTTTCGCGAGCGAACTGGCGAAAATCCCTTTGCCAAGCCCGCTCATCACGGTGCCCAGCACAGCCACATATTTCGTTTTCCCCGGTTTGTAGGCCGGCGGCATCGGCGTGAAGAATTCGGTTTCGTCCGAAATGTGACCGAGCGCTCCAAGATTCTGGGCGGGATTCATGATGAGTGCCTTTCGTCTAAAACCTCGTCGCCGATTCAGTTAGTTCGTTTCGCCGTTGTTTCAGCATCGTCGTTGCAACCTACTCGGTGCAACACGCACAAACCTCGAACCCCTCCTGCTTCATCCCGTCCTTGAACCCGCCATCTCGCGGGACCGTTTCACAAAAGCCTCGTACTGCTCAGCTGTATCAATCCCCATGGAACTGTGCTCACCGATGACCACGCCGATTCCATAACCGCTGGCCAGCCATCGAAGCTGTTCGAGCGACTCGGTTCGCGCCATCATCGACGGGAGCACCTGCGACCGGTTCGACTCCGGTCGCTTGAGTACGTTCCAACTCCGCGCATCGCCTTGATCCGATGATGCACTCTCCATTTTACGCGTGATTTCCCGCAGAGTCTTTGCACGAAAGGCGTAGATACCCAGGTGCAACAGCCATCGCGAAGGCCGATCGATCGCGCCCTGTGTGTCGCGCGGAAATGGAATCAGACTGCGTGAAAAATAGAGCGCACCGGAGTTAGCTCCGATAACAGCCTTCACGCAATTTGGATCTTGCGGAGACCCCACACCCTCGCGCGGGCCATCGTCTGAAAACGGCACTGCCACTGTGCCGATTTGAAATTCACTTCCACTGTCTTGCATGAACGCGACCAGCGAATCGATCGTCGCCGGATTGATCTCCGGCTCATCACCTTGCACATTCAGAACAAGATCGTCATCCGCCAGTCGCAGTAGTGTCGCCACTTCCGCGACACGATCGGTGCCGCTCTCGTGATCGACGCGTGTCATGATGACCTCGCCGCCGAACGACTTCACAGCGCCGACAATCCGCTCATCATCAGTCGCCAAAATCACGCGATCGAGCTTGCGACTCTGCGTCGCGCGTTCATATACATGTTGAACAAGATATTTCCCGGTTTCCTTCGCCAGCGCCTTGGCGTGGAAACGGGTCGAGCCGTAACGGGCCGGAATCACCGCGATCGCGGTCATGGCCGTCGCTCCCAAGAATCAATCTGAAAAAACAGGTGGTGCACGGGCCGAATATAGCGCAGCCCGTGCGAAAAGTAAAGTTTTTCGTTCGATCGTGTAAAGATTGCGCAGGCCAACTGCGAACGCCGTCACCGATGGTTACACGCAGCAGCCTACTTCACCTGCCGAATGTTAAGACTCGGCACACACCATTCATTCTCGACTCTATTGCCTAAATGCCTTTTGCCTATTGCCTCACGCGCCAATCACGGATCAAGCAAGTAGAGCCGGAAGATAGTCACGAAAGCGTTATCCGGCACGACGATGGTGAACTTGGCGATGGATTCATCGACGTCGAACGTCGCATCCAGATACTCAGGATCATCTTCGCGACCAATATTCAGCGGAACCTCGCTGAACGATTGCGTTCCGATCACCTCACCGTTCGCGTCCATGGCCATGACCACCAGTGGCTGGTTCACGTTGATGCCTTCATCGTAAAGCGGGGCAATCCTCAACCCACCGATGACGCCCGCCACAGGTGGATCGACCTGAAGAGTCGACGCCCGCACGCACAACTCACCGCCCGTGATTCCAATATGGTCCGGCGAGAAACCGAAGAGATACTGCGCATTAACGATGTCCACGAAGCCAACCTCCATCGTTCCGATTTCGGTCTCGTTATCATCGCCGAAAACTGGGCCTTCGTAGTTGCCGGGCTCGATCGTTTGAAACGGCGCGTCAATAAATCCAAACTCGAAACAGAAAACTGTCGTTGGAAGCACTCCGCCGGGTAGGCCGTCGAGACCATCGTCCGCATCCATTTGACCTTCCGTGCCACCCGGTACACCGCCCGCCCCCGGTGTCGCCGCGGTAGTCCCACCTGCACCGCCTTCACCCGGATCACCGAACCCGCTCGCCCCACCGTCACCGCCATCGCCGCCGGTCGCGTTCGCATCGCCGCCGACACCACCGGTTCCCGCACCGGGGGCTGTGCCGTCGCCACCCGCGCCGCCCGTGGCCGTAGCCATGCCGCCCGCGCCGCCGTTCCCACCGTCGTCGAACTTGCATTCACCACCGACGCCACCTAGTCCGCCGTAGGCTGCTGCCGCACCTCCCATGCCACCGTCTGCTCCACCCGCTAAGACTGCAATACCCATAAGGTTCAGCGAAGCGTTCCCGCCGCGTCCGCCTGTAGCTGTCGCTTGGCCGCCGGCTCCGCCATCACAACAAGGTTCGCCGTTTCCACCATCGCACGCGGTCGCATCAGCCGCACCGCCATTACCACCGCGGACCGTACCGATGATTACATTCTCCACGCCTTCCACGTTACCACGCACGAACAACGCTTTTTCATTTCGCGCACCGTTGCCGCCGCGCGCCGTCGCGTTGTTGCCGACCATTCCCGGACATCCATCCGCTCCGGGGTTCCCCGCATTCACGATTCCCGAACCGCCCGCGCCTCCGCGACCCGGATTGATCTCCAGCGTGCCCGCCGTCATATCGATGCCGTCAGCCGCTGACATGCGCAGGTTCCCCGGCGCACCGCCATCGCCACCTGTCGCGCTTGCACAAACCGCCGTCGCGTTCGAGCCCGCACCGCCATCAGCCAGGTTAAGCGTCACCACGCCCTCGACCCTGATCGCACCACCTTCATTCCGCATGTTGAGGTTCAAACCTCTACGACCATTTGGTCCGGTCGCATCCATCGCAGGATTGTCAGTCGAATCAACTGGATCGCGCGGACTCGGAGTTGGTCCATCGACCGACCAGTTCCGCAGAATCACATCGCGCGGACCGTGAAATCGGAGAATGACCACCGGTGCATCTCCGCTCGGCGGCATCGCACCGGCAGGCGGCCACGTTCCCGTCATGACGATCGGATCGAGTGCTCCGCCCTGCTGATTGATTGGCTTGGTAATCTTGTTCAGAATCACAGCCCGTGTGAATGCTTCATTCTCCGGTGGCAATGGAACGAACGTCGGCAAATTATCGCCCGACAAATCTTCCACCTCGTCGTACAACTGCTGCGGCGTCTGCGTGAGCACGCTTGCGTCGTCGGTAAGCACGTAGTTGCCCGTGGTCTGCAAAACCGCGTCATCACCCAGCACGATCGCCCCGTTCGAAGCCACTATGTAAATACCCGCAGACTGCTGATTCAACGGCTGATCGGATGCTGACTCCGTCGCTCCCATCGCGCTGACAGTACCGTTGACCGTCACATTGCCGTTCACCATCAGCACGACGCGCCCGTCCTCGGCCTCGAGCGTCCCGTCAATGGTCGCGTCGCCGCTCACCGTCACCACGGCGTTGTTCCGCACGCGCACGGTGCGACCGCTCTGCACCGCGAGCGTATCCACCGTCGTGTCAGAATCGATGATGGTCGCGCCGTCTCCTCCTCCACCACCGCCGGGCGAGCAGCTGGCGACGAATAGCGAGAAGACAAGCAGGCTCATACCGACCGCGAGCCTCGTAAGATTGGCCAATGACGTGTAGCGAACCATGCGCAGCGACTCCCTTCTGAAATCGATCGAATTCAATAGACGCACTCCGACCATCATGGGTCGAAGTGCCTACTTAGTTATCGGATGTAATGCGGGGAACACTCGAACCGTCTCTTACTCGATCAGTTCGGGTAACGACAGATAGAACAAAAACGGGAGTGCTTCAAGGAAAAGGTTGATCATGAGCCATCTAAAGAGGCCGAAGGCAACAAGCTGTTCACGGCGGTTTTCCTTGAATCCGCCGAACACAATGTAACAGAGCGCGGCAAGGAATTTGATCGCACCCACACCTATAACGATCGCAGCGAATCCGCAAAAAGGAATTGCAATTTCTCCCGCAAGGAAGAACGCAACAAGGAGGCCGAAGAGCATGATCCCCCAACCCGTCACACTCCACTTTGCACTTGTACGCAGCATGTCGATATCTTGTGCGGCATTATTGCGAATGCAAAAGAGTGCATCAAAGACGAATACACCGCACTCAGGGCAATTCCGCGTACCAGGTTTTCCGCGCAGATCGTACGCACAATGGGGACAAGGAATTGGAACCACCGCCACTGCTGGCAGACTTGACTCGGCCATGATCGATTATACGCACGCGGTCGACTCGAGGTGCAGTCGATTCTGATTACCGCTTGACTGACCAGATCAATAGTCCAAAGTAAATCGCGAGACATGTTTTCTGAAGGACCAGGAGTATTCGGTCGACACGGTACCAGAATGTGAGTCGCCTTCGCGTTTCCTTGTGCAGGCTCGAAAACAGCAACATTTTCTTCGTATCGTCAAAGGCGGTGCGGCGACCGAACATGTACTCAAAGTACTCGAAGTAACTACTTCCATCGGCTGGGTCTAGAATGGAGTGAATGTTCCATAAGAAATCCCAAATCCAAAAAGTAACTGCCAATGCAACTAAGGACGCGATCCAGTGAAAGTAGCAGGCAATGCCGGCACACACGATGACGAACAAAAGCACGGCATCGCGCAGCGCCATGTAACGACAGTCATCGGCAAGCGATTCCGCCTGGCGCCTTCGGCGCTCGCTCAACTCAATGGCGTAAATCGTCGCGCCGCATTCCGGGCATCGCTCAGCGTCGATGGTCCCGCGAAGGTCATATCCACAGGCAGGGCACGGAACATCTTTACCCGAAAGAATTGACGCGTGTTGCCCATGCATTGGTCACATTGTAGTTACGGTCGCGAAGCCATCAAAAACCCGTACCATGTGATCGATATGACCGACGTCGTCGTCCAATCGCTGACCATCTATCCTCTGGCAATTCCGCTGCGCTCCCGCGTGAAGCACGCCACTGCGGAACGCGTCGTGGCGGACCCCGTGGTCGTGGCAGTCGAATTACGCGATGGAACGATCGGTTATGGCGAGACGTTGCCGCGAGAATACGTAACTGGCGAGTCGGTCGAATCAGTCGTCGAAACCATCTCAACAATGTACGCGACGTTTCTAACGACCTTTCATCCAACATCATTTGCCGTCGCGCTCGATGCCATCGACGCATTACCTTGGTACGACGCGCAGGCGAAGCATGTGCCCGCCGCTCGTGCAGCCGTCGAGCTAGCATTGCTCGACGCCGTGCTCAAAAGCTACGACCGCACGATGGAAGACGTCGTGCAATGGATGGGCCTTCCCGGTTTCGGTTGGCCAGGCAGCATCCAGCAAATTCGTTTCAGTGGCGTGATCGCAACAGAGTCCATTCCTAAAGCCCTGCGCCAACTTCGGCTGATGTATTGGTATGGATTGCGCGATTTCAAATTGAAAATTGGATTCAGAGGCGACGTCGATTTGCGCGAGCGAGTTTACTCTTACCTCCACAAACCAATTGCAGCCGGAAAATCGTCATTGCGCGTCGATGTCAACGGAGCATGGAAACTGGAAGCTGCACAGGTTCGACTCGGGTCATGGAATTCAAAGGAGATTGCAAGTGTCGAACAGCCCCTGCCTCGCGGACAGGAGGAGAAACTGAAACTGCTTCGCGAATCGACGGACATTCCGTTCATGCATGACGAATCACTCATTACCGTCGAAGACGCGAAACGATTGATCGAACTGGGCGTGGCCGACGGATTCAACATCCGCCTGAGCAAATGCGGGGGCATGATGCCTTCGCTTCGCCTGGCCGCTCTCGCTCGCAAATTCCTCGCGCGTATTCAACTAGGCTGCATGGTTGGTGAAACCAGCATCCTCTCGTCAGCCGCATTGAGGTTTCTTGAAGTATGCCCCGGCGCGACTTGGGCTGAGGGCTGTTTCGGGAAACTCCTCATGAAAAGTGACATCGTCAAATCGAGTCTCAGATTCGGTTACGGTGGCCGCCCCCCCAGATTAAGCGATGGAGGAATTGCAGGTGCAGTTGCACCAAGACTCCTCGAGGCGGCATGTCTAGCCAAACCGATTACATTTCATCTTTAATATGTATCTCATCATCGCAATTGCTATCCGAAACCTCGCCCAAAACACGACGAATTAGCAAGGTAGGGGCAACTGAAACTGACTAACTTCTTCAACCGGTTGCAGCTGTTTCTGCAACACAAATGCACTTTCAGATATTCTGATTGTCACGGGCTTATAACTTGAACCACATCGTAAGATTCTGTAAACTTAGGTTCATTATAGGGCGTATTGCGCTAGTACTTGTCTTGCGCTTTTCTGTCGTCAGTAAGACAATTGCGTGGTAGTGCCCGAAGTCCGGTGTGTTGCGTCGTTCGCGTTTGCCTTGAATTGAAACTCCAATCGCGCGAAGTGCTTGAGTTTACGTCCGTCGCGCCTCAAAGGAATCAATTCAAAGTACTTTCGCATTGACGCGTCCGGTTTGCGAGGTGAAAGAAAGCAATCATCAATCAGAGACATGCATGGGGGAGTTTCCAGTCAGGGGAGTGTTTGGAACTCACATACGGAAAAGATGGATTCTTTTTCCCATCGTGTTTTTTCGTATCGGTATCATGCGGTTGATTACATGCCGCGGACTGGGTGAGGAAAGGCGTTATTTTAATGGAGGATCAGAGGATGGCGGAATCAAAACGTATGTTTAAGACATGGGGCCTCTTCGCCGGCGTCGTGGCTGTCGGTGCAATCGCCTTGGGCGTTGCGTCGAACGCCGCCCCTAGCAAGAAGGCACAACCGCCGGCGCAAACGCCGGAGGAGCAAGTCGTGGCACAGAAGCGCGTCGCCGCGATTGGTTCTACCAAAGTAAGCAGAGCGACGCAGACCCCGAACGCACCAACGTTTCCAGGTGGAGGCGTAGCTGGAGGTGCTTTCACGTTCATTACTGGGTTCGAAACCACAGATTCGCCGAGCTATTCAGCGGCACCATTGGCCACTGGACCTGCGGCGGGCCAAAACGGCTGGCATATTTGGAACGAAATGGCGAGTCCGCCTTCACCGGCAGCAGCGGCGGACACGGTAAGCTCGGTCGCCGCTACCGTCAGTGCAGCCAACCCGGCAACTGGCGTGCAGCACGTTCGAATTCAAAACGACGCAGGACTAGCTGATGCGGTGAGCGTGGGCGCCATTAGCAGTTTGTTGGCCCCTTCCGCTGTGGCCGAGAGCTCCGCGATCATGGATATTTACATCGCTGGGGCTGGCGATGGTCAATACAACATCCGTCCGCGCGATACAGCCGGAAGCGATACCGTGGCCGTCAACGTCGTGTTTGCTCCGGCAGATATGATGATAGGCCAAACGCTCACAACCGCCGGTAGCACCACAGTGGAGATCGGCGAAAAGAACGTGGGCAATAACCCGCTTCTTCCGGATATCTGCGTCCTCGAAGAGGACATGCTGAACGCACTTATCTTCAAGTGCATCGGTGACTGGGAGCCAGCGGTTTATCGTTGTTTCGAAGTTTCTGTGTCCCCGGCCGCCGGCGTTGTCCCCACATCCATTGAATATCGCTACGGCGTTCGTGACATGTTGGGTGTTTGCCCACTCATTCACTCCAACGATGAACTGGTGGCCGCCGACAACGTGGACAGCATCCACATTCGGCACAACAACCTTGCGGCAGGTACCGGTTTCATGGACATCGATAACCTGAGCATCGAGATCAACCTGATTCCAGGCGCATGTTGCGATGGCAGTATGTGTTCGGAAGTTACTAGTGATCAGTGCAGTCTGGCCAACGGCGATGTCTTCCTCGGTGCAGGAAGCGAGTGCGGTGGTGTGGCCGGTGGCGCTTGCGCCATGGGTCGTTGCTGTGCAGCCAATGGTGGCTGCAGCTTTACAGCGGCGGGAGGCTGCACGGGTACCTTCTTTGGCGGTTATCCGGCAGACATTTGCGATATTAACTGCTGCGAGCAGCCGACGGCCGGTGGCGCGGAATGTGATGATCTCACGTCCATTCCAACCATTCCGGTTCCGGGCGTTGCCAATTTCAATGGTATTGCCAGCACTGCCGATCCGGTCGATTGTCCGGTCCTTGTTCCGGATACCGAATACCACTGGGAAGCGTTTACGATCACGACCTGTGCTAACGTCGAAATCAGCTATTGCTGCTCCGGCGAGGCGACTGGCGAAGTTCGTTCGCCGGCAGGCAACTTTATCATCCAGGATTCGGGCCCGCTCGGCGGTTGCCCATGCGATGACGCAACCGTGCTGTTTGCACCGGATGACGTAAATCAGGGCTTCGGCGGCGGTCTTACGGACAAGTGCGCGGACGGAAACTTCCACATGCTGTTCGTGAACCTGCCTCCGGGTACGTACTATGTTCCGATCTTCATCCAAGACAATGACCCGATGGCACCAGACTTGGTCAGCCCGCTCGAGTATCAGATGCAGATCGAAACGGCCCTTTGCCCGATCGGCGGCTGCTGCACGGGTAACACTTGCACGAATACAAACGTGGTAGCCTGCAACGCCGGTGGCGGCAACTACCTCGGCGATGCCGTCGCCTGCACATTCGCTTGTGCAAGCGGCGCCTGCTGCCGTCCCGACGGCTCATGCACAAACGCAACAACGTTTGCCTCATGCGTGGGCGCTCCGATGCAGCCGACGACCTACTTCGGCGGCACCATGTGCGCCACGGCCAACGGCGGCGTCTGCCCGCCAGCCAACGATCGTTGCGGCTTTGCTGCAACTCTGACGGACGGAACTACGCCGTTCTCGAACGCCGGTGCTTTGGACGACGGTGCCGAAGATTTCTGTGCGACCTCCGCGACGACACAGGACATCTGGTACAACTACACAGCCACCTGCACAGGCGATGTGACCATCAGCCTTTGCGGCTTCACGCCGGACTTTGACTCGACGTTGAGCGTCTACACCGACACGACGTGCCCGATCGATACAGCCAGTCGTATTGCGTGCAACGACGACTTTGACTGCGATAACAGCGGCGCACCGGATGGTGCCAGCTGGTCGGAAGTTACGTATGCCGCAACCATGGGTCAGCAGGTCAAGGTTCGCCTTGGCAGCTTCCAGGGCGGCGGTGAATCCGGCGCAGGCGAGATCATTGTCTCGTGTGCTGCGGCCCCAATGGGTTGCCCGTGCACGACTCTGGTTGATTGCCGTAACACAGCTTGCATGGACGACAATGGTTGCAACCATGCAACGTGCGTGAGCGGTTTCTGTGTCTTCACCTGCGAGCGTTATGGTGACGTTCAGCCGCCGGGTGGCAACGGTGTCGTCAACCTGGACGACATCCTTTGCATCCTCGGCGGATTCGCGAACTTCGCGAATTGCCCGAACGCGGACATCAATCCGTGCGGCGGCAACGGCGTCATCAACCTGGATGATATTCTGGCTGTGCTTGGTGCATTCTCGGGTGCGAACCCCTGCACGTGCACTGAGAATGGTACTCCGGGCGGCGGTGTGGTTCCGGTTTGCGGAAGCAGCGCACCATAATGTGACCTGAAGTCACATGCCTCTTATTGAGGGGGCGGGTTATTAACCCGCCCCCTTTTTCATTTCCTTGACTTGTCTATCGCCGATCAAACGTATGCTGCGCGACCACCCTTGTTCTCACCCGAATTGATCCATGCATGACACTGCACGACGTACTTCGCGGCATGCAAACGAGCCTTCGCACAGGTACCTAATTTCGAACCATGAATATTCGATTTGCGCGCAGCGAAAGAGCCGCCCCTTCAATCTACTACGAAGACTTGGATGTCATTCACTCTGAGGCGAACTGCGACCGTGGCACGAAAACTTGTTGATGCGGAATGAATAGGCTTTGGCCCTTATTTCTCCGGCCGCCCTGGATTACAAACCTACGACTGTGCAACTGATTGTGCTTCCCGCGCTTTGCGACGCCGTTCCTGAATGTAATGAACCAACATGGGGCTGATACTCAGGAAGATGACGATCAGCACTGCCTTCTCAAGGTTATTCTTGACCCATTCAAATTGACCAAGAAAGTACCCCAGCAACGTCATGCTCATGACCCAGCCGATTCCGCCGACGATGTTATACACAACGAACTTCGCGTAGCTCATCGACGCCGCACCCGCTACGACAGGCGCGAACGTGCGCACCAGCGGAATGAACCGCGCGAGAATAATCGTCTTTCCACCATGTCGTTCATAGAAAGCATGCGCGGCAAGCAAGTGGTCTCGCCGAAATAAGCGACTTTGTGGACGATTGAAGATCGGCGGCCCGGCCTTGGCGCCAACCCAGTAACCGACCGTATCACCGACGATCGCGGCAACACAGAGACAAAGCTGCATCCAAATTAACGGGAGTTTGATACCCGCTTCCTCTGCCGCAGGGCTTGCGCAAAAACCGGCTATGAACAATAGACTGTCGCCGGGAAGGAAGAAGCCGATGAGCAACCCGGTTTCCGCGAACACGATGGCCGTAAGAACAGGTATTCCGCCCCACCCAATGAGCGACTTGAGCCCATCAGGGGTGGAAATGAGATTCCAGAGATCAAGGATCCATTGCATGAACTTCGCTCAATCGGAACTTCTGATCAGTTTCTCTCAAAAAACGGGTGCCCGTGTGCCACTGCTCTGTGAACAGTGCATTAACTCATCGCATAACCGACAAACTCACTTAAGTCGAGGAATTAGCTCAGCGAGTATTCGCGGCTCAACTGTTGAACGTCGACACTTCAAGAATCGGCGAATTGAGAAACTGACGCCAGCCCAAATCAACGCTTCGCCAGCAACTTCGCCATCGTCGAACCGATCGTCGCCGGCGAGTCAGCCACTTCGACACCTGCAGTGCGCAACGCTTCAATCTTCGACTTGGCTGTGCCCTCGCCGCCGCTGATGATCGCGCCCGCGTGTCCCATGCGCTTGCCCGGAGGAGCAGTCTGCCCTGCGATGAACGCGACAACAGGTTTGCGAACGTGCTTCTGAATGTACTTGGCGGCTCCTTCTTCGTCCGAACCGCCGATCTCACCGATCATGATGATCGCATCCGTATCAGCGTCAGCCTCAAACAAGTCGAGCAGCTCAATGAAGTTCAGCCCCTTCACCGGATCTCCACCAATACCGATGCACGTGGATTGCGAAATGTTGTTCGACGAGCACTGCCACACGGCCTCATAAGTCAGCGTGCCGCTGCGCGAGATAATGCCCACGCTTTTCGCACCTTTCTCCGTCGGCTTGTGGATGTAACCGGGCATGATCCCGATCTTGCATTGACCGGGCGAAATGATGCCGGGGCAATTGGGACCGATCAGCCGTGTCCCCTTCTGATCCAGAAACGGCCGCAGCTTGATCATGTCGATCGTCGGAATCCCCTCGGTGATCAGCACCACAAGCGAGCATCCAGCATCCGATGCTTCCATCGCCGCATCAGCCGCGAACCCCGCCGGCACAAAGATCATCGATACATCAGCACCCGTGGCAGCCACCGCGTCGTGACAGGTATTGAACACCGGTAGACCGTGCTCCGACTTCGTGCCCCCTTTTCCGGGAGAAACGCCGCCGACCATCTTCGTTCCATATTGCAGGCAGGCAGCCGTGTGAAACGCGCCGGCTTTACCCGTGATACCCTGACAGATGACGCGGGATTCCTTGTTTACGAGAATGCTCATAATGCAGGCACTTTCAGCAATGTGCAGTGCAAGACTGCGACCTTTTTCAACTCCATGTCCGTTGGATTAGGGTAATTACAACCCCGCTTGCAGTACCAAACAGCAGATTCTGCATCCGCGCGCGATACTTGGGAAAACCGATCGGCTTAGGCTCATCGGCGCGGAGAGTATCGCATGAGGCGCGCCCTGTGTCCACGTCTTTCCCATCTCCGATCAAAAACCTAACTTTATTGTCCGTACGTCTTGACAGCGATTTGAAATAGCTGCCAAATGGTTAACGGAATCCAGCGGCGGTCGGGCGCGAATCGCCGCGGAAAGCGCAGCTCAAACCGGATGAGCTTGCGCGCGTGCGGCGGGACCTTTCAACAACCGTCGCAAATCGTTCGTCGCTCTTCTTGAAGAGAAAGGGAAAATCATGAACTATCGTCGTAGTGCATCTTTCATTTTGCTCGGCACAGCCGCCGTCTTCACGCTGCCGGGTTGCATGTCATCCGAAAAGATGAAAGCTGAATTCAAGGGCATGGTCGACAACCGACCGGTGGAGTTGGACAACTACAATATGTGGGTCGGTACCTGGGAAGGAACATACTCGTGCACGATGATGGGGGATAAAGCACCCACCAACAGCAAGGGGACGTCTGTGGTTCAATGGCATGGCCCGGACAAGCGCATCTTGGTCGTACACGACACCATGGAAGTCCCCGAAATCGGTTCGATGAAGGGCGTCGGTGCGTGGAACTATGATTCAAGCGCCAAGAAATATCGTATGGCATGGATGGACAGCCTTGGCATGGTGGACGTCGGCACCGGCACTTATTGCCCGATCAGCAAGACCTGGACCATGAGATCCAAGAGCAATTGGGGCACCGGCACAGGTACGGCGAAGTTCATCGATGCGAACACCATCGAATGGCACTGGGTCGCTCGTGGTCCGTTTTGGATGAAGGTGATGGAAATGAACGGAACGTCGAAGCGCAAATCGTAAGGCGGTTCGCCAATCGTAAAGAAATACAAACGGAGCCTCGCAGTGAATCACTGCGAGGCTCCGCTGTTTTGTCGAATTTCTTCTCAGCCGTGAGAGCACTTAACAATTAGACAATTCGCACCCTAGATTCTTCCACCCTTACCAAGGGGGGACTAAAGGGGGTCTCGCGAAACGCTTGACTGTTTAATGCTCTAGCGATCATCTCGACGGCCGCCGAACACAAGCGACGCGTAGTACAGGAACGTCAGTATCGCCGTCGCCGTGGCCGCGACATATGTCATCGCCGCCGCGCTAAGAACTTTGCCTACCATCGGCGTCTCTTGCGCTGTGATCATTCCCTGTTGCACCAGAATTTCCTTGGCCCGGCTCGATGCGTTGAACTCCACCGGCAGGTTGATCAGCTGGAACAAGACCACCGTTCCGAAAAGCATTAGTCCGCCGATCGCAAGTCCCTGACCCAGTGAGGCCAACGAACCGCCACTGGCCGACCTGACGCCGTAGGAAAGCAATAGTCCACCTATGATCAGGAAATACGAGACATTACTCCCGATCGAAGCCATCGGCACCAACCCGTTCCGCAGCTTGAGCGGGCCATACGCTGACTTGTCTTGAAGGGCGTGCCCCACCTCATGTGCAGCCACTCCGAGCGCCGCCAGCGACCTCCCGTTATACACATCCGGACTGAGTCGCAGCACCTTGTGACGCGAGTCGTAGTGGTCACCCAAAAACGAATGAACCGGCTCCACCGTCACGTTGGTGATTCCATAGACTTCGAGAATTCGCTCAGCTGTCTCTGCACCGCTCATTCCGCTGCGTGCAAGAATCTGACTTCCGCGTGCAAACGCGGATTTCACCTTCCACTGGGCCCAGAGGGCGAAGAGTATGGCTGGACCGACGTAAACGAAGTACATCGGATCAATCATGAAGAACGCAAGGACTTCCATAGACACAACTCCTTTCATCGAGAACTATAGTCAGTATGACGGACTTGTGTGGTTTGAAGTTTCAGCGATTTTTGTAATCGATGACCGAAATCGACGACTTAACGGCCAATTCAAGTCCACAATTCAAGCCAGAGTTGCATAGTTGTACTTGTATGTTAACCAAGTACAATACAGAGTTGAGAGTTGAAAGCCATGTAGCCTGTCAGCTGCACTTTGGAAAAAAGTCGGGCGGCGGTTCAGACACGGTCGGGGTCTGAGGGTTGCCTGCCCCACCGCCCAAGGTTCTTTTCCAGCGCGCAGTTACCCTTGCTGAACAAAATGAGATCGATACGTAGTTACTCACACATTTCTTGAATTTCCTGTAAAACGGATTTTCGGGCAGGGGACTTCTCAAAGCGCTTCGACCAGAGTTGATTTGCTAGTCTATTGCTTCATTAAAACGCATTTCCTGCCGAGCGATCACCGCCTATCGAGCGAAGAGTCAGTTTGCTATGATCCCGAGTCGCAACGAAATCGGAACCTCCGACCTTCCATGACGGCCAGGTCCCATGCAGTGGGTGGGGCAGACAACGGGTCAGGCTGGAAACAGAGCAGCCCACCTGGTTCATTCAGGTGCCGTGGATCACCTGGTCGTCATGGAGGGCCGGATTAGGAAAACAACAAAATCGAATAGCGAAGAGCGAATGCGGTTTGTCGCCGGATTCTCACTAGTGTCATTCGACATTCGCTATTCTTGATTCGCCATTCACGCTTATGTCTTACCGTGTCTTAGCCCGCGCCTATCGCAGCAGCACCTTCGACGAAGTGGTCGGGCAGGAAGCCATCGCAACCACGCTGAAAAACGCCATCCTCTCCGGGCGCGTTCACCACGGCTATCTATTCACCGGCACGCGCGGCGTTGGAAAGACGTCGATGGCCCGTATTCTGGCGAAGGCATTGAATTGCCTGAACTCAGATGCCCCCACTATCACTCCTTGCCTCGAATGCGATCTCTGCAAAGCCGTGAGCGAAGGCGAAGACGTCGATGTCGTTGAGATCGACGCCGCCAGCAACACCGGCGTCGACAACATCCGCGAATTACGCAGCAACGCAGCCTTCCGTCCCGCGCGAGCTCGATTCAAAATCTACATCATCGACGAAGTTCACATGCTCAGCACCGGCGCGTTCAACGCCCTGCTCAAGACGCTGGAAGAACCGCCGCCGCATGTGAAGTTCATTCTCGCGACAACCGAATCGCACAAAGTCCCCGCCACCATTCAAAGTCGCTGCCAGCGCTTCGATTTTCGCGCGATCGACGCAGCCGGAATCGCAAAGCACCTTGAGCAGATCGTTGCCGAAGAAAAGCTGACCGCCGAAGACGGCGTGCTGCGACGCATCGCTCGCCTGGCCAACGGCTCGATGCGCGACGCGCTCTCGCTGCTCGACAAGCTGATGTCGTACGCCGGCGAATCGCTAACCACGCATGCAGCAGATGAACTCATCCCGCCGCCTCACGATGAACTCGCCGCCGCTGTCATGGAATGCGTATCCAATCAGGACGCCAAAGGCGCACTAGCCGCAGTCGATCAAGCCCTGCAAAGCGGTCGCACGGTCGAGCGATTCTGCGACCATCTCATCGAGCACGTTCGCACGTTGATGATGATGCGTGTCTGCGGCAATGATACGGAGTTGGTCGACGTATCCGGCGGTTTTCGCACGACTCTGGCAGAGCAGGCGGCGAAATTCGACGGCCCTACGTACGTCTACATGATCACGCTGCTCGAAGAACTACGCCGCAACGTGAAATACAGCGGTGCCGCCCGCGCGCTCGCCGATGCAGCCGTCGTGCGTTTGGCGATGAGTCGACAATTCAGCGATTTGGGCGACATTCTCTCGCAACTACGCGGTTCCGGCGGCCAACAATCTTTGCCCGCCGAAACAGCAACCG
The DNA here is from genome assembly GCA_964494205.1 of uncultured Phycisphaeraceae bacterium. Classification (GTDB taxonomy): domain Bacteria; phylum Planctomycetota; class Phycisphaerae; order UBA1845; family UBA1845; genus JBBTCX01. The sequence continues at coordinate 25,372 of CAZBRD010000011.1, forward strand.
CTGCACGCGGCACAACCGCTTCTGCCCCGCGATCGGCACCGACCCCCAGATCGACAACGCCCCTGTCCCAACCAGTCTCATCAGCCAAGAGCGCCCCCATCGAATCAGGCCCGCGCCCCGCGCTCAACACCGATGAACCCCCCGCCGCGATATCTTCGCAAAAACGCGCCAACCCGCCGGACTTCCAGCGAGTAGCCAATGACCCGCTCGTTCGCAAAGTAATCGAAGCAGTCGATGGACGTTTATTTGATATTCAGCCGACGAAGAAACCATCGACATAATCAGCAGCCATACGCAATTCGATTTCAATTCTTGTTTGAGCTAAACTCATTCCGAAGAGTAACGAATGTAAGGAGGCGAACGTGTTTGGAAAACTCGGCGACATGGCCCAAATGTTGAAGGCGGCCAAAGATATTCAGGGAAACATGGCCAAGCTCCAGCAGGAGCTGCTCCGCAAGCGCTACGACGCGGACGCCGGCGCTGGCATGGTGCGGGCAGTCGTGGACGGCAAGGGAACGTTGGTCGACATCAAGATCAATCCCGACGCAGCCAACGACGTCGAACTGCTCGAAGACCTCGTGAAAGCAGCCATCGGCCAGGCTGTGCTGAAGTCGCAACAGGCGATGCAGCAGGAAATGAACGCAATGACCGGCGGAATGAACCTGCCGGGCCTTTCGGATTTCTTTGCGGGCAAATGAGCCCACGGCGACCAACACATCGCTCTAGAAACGTCATGACAAATGCAGGACGCAATCGTGTGCCAGAAAACGCTGCCGGAGATTTCTATGTCGAGGACGGCGTGTGTTTGCGAAGCTGCATCGTTCATGAAATCATTCCCGACCTGATGAACGACCAATTACAGCATTTTGAATCGTGTTACTTCAGCAGGCAGCCGTGTACGAATGAGGAGGTTGGTCGCGCCGTTCATGCAATCTGTAGTTGCTGTGTGGGGGCCCTTCGTTATGGCGGCAGCAACCAACAGATTCTAGAATCGTTGTCCTCGCTTGGTGAGAGCGACCGTTGCGATCAACTTGGTGACAATGTCATCTGATTTGGAATAGAAGCTCAGTGTCAAACGATCGCATCGAATCCCTGTCGCGCCTCAAGACCGAGTTGCAAAAACTCCCCGGCATCGGGGCGCGCAGCGCGGAGCGCATCGCTTTTCACCTACTTCGCGAATCCCGCGATTCAGCCGCCGCCCTCGCGCGGGCAATCACTGACATCAAAGATCGCATCAGCCACTGCTCGGTCTGTTTCAACCTGACCGAGAAGAACCCCTGCGCCATCTGCTCCGACGCGGGGCGCGATCAAGGAGAGGTCTGGGTTGTCGAGCAACCGCACGATGTCATGGTGCTCGAAACGACCGGTTTGGTTCGAGGATGCTACCACGTGCTCATGGGCCACCTGGCGCCGCTGGAAGGAATCGAACCGGTGCACCTCACGATTCAACCGCTTGTCGATCGTGTAAAGAAAGGTTCCATTCGCGAAGTGATCCTTGCACTCAATCCAACGCTAGAAGGTGACGGCACCGCCCTCTTCATTCAAAGCTTGCTCAAGGAAACGGGCGTCACGGTATCCCGACCGGCGCGGGGATTAGCCGTCGGTTCGCAGCTCGAATATGCATCAGTGGGCATGCTCGAATCGGCCATTCGAGGCCGAGCCCCGATGTAGAACCCCATGCTCATCCAAGCCCCCTGCGCAAGCAGGGAAGTATCTGCACTTCGCGAATTCCAGAAATCCGTCAGTTTCCTATCAATTTCCGTGCCAGAAAAATCCCCGCCGTCCTCCAGCAATGGTATAATCTCTAAAACGGTACCCCAGCGACGGGTCCGGTAATTATTGGATGGTTAATGTCACAGATTCTCTCACAGTCCTTTGGCCAGCACATGCGGATGGAGCAGCGGCTCACTCCGCAGCTTATCCAGTCGATGGCGATCCTCCAGAAGCCAGTTGCTGAGCTGGAAGCCGCCATCAACGAAGCCCTGGAAAGCAATGCGGCCTTGGAGGTGGCAGAGCGAGAACCAACCGATCATGCCAATTCCATTGGCTCGCTGAATGGCCGGTCACAGGCCGCCGGTGAAGAATCTTCGCTTTTCAATCGCCTGGACCGGTTCTCGCGCGATTACGACCTTGATTTCAACGATTTCGCCCCCCATCGAAAGAATCATTTCAACTCCGATGGCGAACGCGACGCGAAAATGGCTGCCTTGGCCAACACCGAAGGCCGGCCCATCGAACTTCACGAATACCTCAAAGAGCAGTGGTCGCTTGTCGAAACGGAGCCGAACATTCGCGCCGCGGGCGAGGCAATCATTGCAGCCGTCGATGACGACGGCTACTTGCGCGTACGACTCGATGAGATCGTCGAAAAGGCAAAGCCCGCTGTTGAGCTTGCCCATCTCGAACAAGCTCTTCCCGAAGTACAGAAGCTCGATCCGCCGGGAGTTGCGGCGCGTGATGTGGTTGAGTGTTTGACCATTCAGCTCGACCAGCTACCGGGCGACAACCAGATCGAACGAGACCTCGTGAACGATCACCTCGATGACCTCGCCCACAATCGACTGCCGCAAATCGCGAAGGAAACCGGCTACTCTCTGGGCGAAATCACGGAAGCCCTGCAAGTCATTCGAACGAATCTCCGGCTGCATCCGGGGTATCTGATTGGTGATCGTTCCGTGCCGCCGATTCGACCCGACGTAATTGTCGACTATGCAGACACCGGCGGCGGCCTCGTGGTTCGACTCACCCGCGGCAACATGCCCGAACTGCGGATTCGCGACGACGTAGCCTCGTTGATCAAAGATCGCGAGCTTCCCAAAGAGGCGCGAGAGTTTGCCAAACAGCACGTGGAGTCCGCTACAGCGTTGATCGATGCGGTCAAGTTTCGTCAGAGTCGCTTGCTCGACGTCGCGCGGGCGATCGTCGAAAAGCAACGCGACTTCTTCGACATCGGCCCAGCCGGTTTGAAAGTATTCCGCATGAGCGACCTCGCGGCCGAATTGGAATGCGACCCATCCACCATCAGCCGCACCGTCGCGGATAAGTACATGCAAACGCCGCGCGGCATGTATCCACTGCGATACTTCTTCACCGGCGGCACCGAAAGCGCCGACGGCGAAAGCCTCGGTTGGGATCGCGTCAAAGTTCGTGTGAAGGAACTCGTCGAAGCCGAAGACAGAAAGAACCCGCTCAACGACGATGAAATCGCGGAACGATTAGAAAAAGAAGGCATCGGCCTCTCACGCCGCACAGTAGCGAAGTACCGAGCACAACTTGATATCCCTACGGCACGTCAACGCAAGGAATTCTAAACCGGCCTCGACGCTATTCTCTGATTTGAACTGGCCCGCGACCGAGAACTCGATCGCCTCGGAGCTTCCATTGAATTGAAAATACCATCGGAGAGGGGGGGATTCGAACCCCCGGTACCCTTTCGAGCACACTGGTTTTCGAAACCAGCCCCATCAGCCGCTCGGGCACCTCTCCTTGGTTGACGACCTTCCTGCGAAGTCGTCATGTTTGTTCGTTGCGCCTTTCGGCGCGGGCCGCAAGTGTAGTGCAATGGTGGGGATTGAAGCAAGCCGCTTTGAAATCGGTCGCGATCTCGACAAACCGGCTCAACAATTCACCCAAGAAACGTGGAGGCAAAGTTACTCGCAAGCGGCTGCTTGCGCCATTTTCTCTTAGCACTCCATTGTCTTTTGTCGGGACCAATATCGAAACAGCGCTAGGCGTTTGCGACAAGATCGATCAGCTTGAACTTTCCCACATCGATGAGGCCCTGGTCGGTAAGCTTCAATTCGCCGATGACCGAAAGCGTGAGGAACGAAAGGGCCATGAACGGGCGGCGGAGTTTGCCGCCGATGGAGTGGGCGGCTGCGTGAAGCGACTTCAGTTGTTCGCGAAGCGTCGGCGCATCGGCTTCGCTCATGAGTCCTGCGATAGGCAGCGGAACTTCGGCCAGAACTTGGCCGTGGTTGACCACACAGAGGCCGCCGCGAAGTTTCACCAGGCGTATGGCGGCTGCGAGCATATCGGCGTCATTGGTCCCGACGATGGCGAGATTGTGTGCATCGTGGCCGACGCTCGACGCAATCGCGCCGCTGGTGAATCCAAATCCGCGAACGAAGCCGAGGCCGGTGCGACCGCTGGCTTGATGTCGCTCAATGACAGCCATTTTGCAGATGTCGCGCTTGGGATCGGGTTGCAGTTGGCCGTCGACAGCCGTTAGTCGTTCAACGCCGCGATGCGTGTCGATGCGATCTTCGAGAACTTCGATCACGTGAACTGTGCTGGAGTTTGAAGATGGAGCGGCGATCGCAAACTGTTCGGGCTCAAGCCACTTCACATTGACGGTGCTGCGAAGGACTTGCGGCTTGCGAACTTCACCGGATTCAATCGCGCGGCCATCTTGTGCGACGAGTCGACCGGCGTGGTAACACCGAGTCACGCGACACTTCTTCAAATCTTCGAGCACGGCGATCGATGCAATCCGGCCCGGCGCGACGGCGCCCAAGTCTTTCAAGCCGAAATAGCGGGCGGGATTGAACGTGGCGAGTTTGATTGCGAGGATCGGATCGAGGCCGCCGGCGATCGCGCGGCGGATCATGTAATCGATGTGGCCTTCTTCGAGCAGATCATCCACGTCCTTGTCGTCGGTGACGAACATGAAGCGGTCGGCTGTTTCGGGGCGAACGAGCGGCAGCAGCGCGTTGAGGTTTCGCGCCTGGCTGCCTTCGCGAATCATGATGCTGAGGCCGAGGCGAAGTTTCTCGCGGGCTTCTTCCAGCGTGGTGCATTCGTGGTCGCTGCCGATGCCGGTGGCGACGTAAGCACACAAGTCGCGACCGGTGAGGCCCGGTGCGTGGCCGTCGACGGGGCGGTCACCGACCATCGTGATTTTGTCGAGGCACGTCGGATCGCCGTGGACGACGCCGGGGAAGTTCATCATCTCGGCGAGGCCGATGACCCAGCGGTTGTTGAGCAGCGATTCAAGATCGACGGCGTGGAGTTCAGCACCCGCGCTTTCGAAATGCGACGCGGGCACGCACGAGCTGAGCATGACGTAAACGTAGATCGGGCAGAATTTGCTCGACGTGAGCATGTGGCGAATGCCCTCGACGCCCATGACGTTGGCGATTTCGTGTGGGTCGGTGACGACGGCTGCGGTGCCACAGGCTGACACCACTTTGGCGTACTCGGGCACGCCGAGCAGCGAGGACTCGATGTGCACGTGACCGTCGATGAAACCGGGGACGATAAATTGACCCTTGAGATCGACGACTTCACGACCTTCGTATCGACCGATGCCGACGATGCGCTCACCCGCGATCGCGACGTCGCCGTCGTGGATTTCGCAGGAGACGACGTTGACGATGCGCCCGTTGCGGAGTACGAGGTCGGCTGGTTGCCGGCCTGCGGCGATGTCGATGCGCGTTTTGAGGTCCATGGTTTTGTCGGTCGCGTGCATTCGACTGACAAGGTTACGGTTGGTGGCAAAAAAGGCAAACCTGGCCGCCATTTCGGGCCAAAGCAAAGTGAGGTTAGGCCGGGCATTGCAGTCGGCCTTGAGGCCATGCGGCTAAGGTTTGAAATGGCTAGGACGCCGAGAGAGAAAAATTCATCTAAGTAGTGACACGCTGTGGCACTTTTATCGCGCTTTGTGTAGTTCCGTTGTATGGAATTGGCGGCGCAACGTAATTTCTTCGCGAATTTTCCGACCGCGATTTCTGAGGGCTCCAGGAGGGTTTTTCTCGCTGCATTTTTGCGCGGCGCAAGTGATTTTCCCGCGTGGCGATGCGGAAATGGCGATTTTGAAAATAGAATTTTAATAATGCGCAGAACGGCGGTGGCGCGGGTGAAAATGGGGGTGGAGTGGAGGACGCGCAGAATGGTTTTGTTGTAGAGGTCATGAGGAGAGCAGACATTGGGCGAGGATGCGGGTGCGACTTGTTCTATGGTTGTGGTCATCGTGCCGCTCCTGTTCTAAGTAGACCTGTGGTTTTCGATCGGGTCTGCCTGCCAATGGTTATAACAACACAGGTGATCGCTAGGGAAGATTTTGAGAGTGATCATAAGACGTCGAGCGGGCGAAGTTCTTCGAGAGACAAGGGCGGCGTTGAGCGGAAAACCTCCAAACCCATTAGAATTTGAATGAAACGAGCCACGGTAATGCCGTGGCTCGTCTGGCTGTAGCGGAGGTATGCTTCTACCGAATTAATCCCATCGCACGATTTTGTCCCTCGATAATCTCCTGTGCCATTTCTTTCAGATTCTTCTTTTTGGGCAGCGGTTGAGCGCCAATTTGCGCCATCGCGCTTTCGCGAGGATGTATATTTTGCGCCACAATTGACTCGTTCGCGGCGACGAACTCGGCGATGATATTCTCAACGCCGTTGGTATTGTCCACCAATCTCTGGGCTTCCCATGCGATTGCCTCAAGGAGCCTAGCGATTTCCTTTGCGGCTTTCAGTTTTAGATGGCGAGGGGCACTTGACCAGTGAACTGATTCTTCCTCTACCCACGTGGTTCTTTTGTGACCCGACGAACTGTGAATCGGAAGCACGGACAACTCAGGAGGATCAGTGTATTCCCCAACTCTGAATTTCTTGATGACTATTCGAAACTTTCCATCACATCGGTCGTAGGCGAGCTTATGTGCCCATCGCGCAGATTGCTCATTATCGCGAATTGCCGGATTGTCGTCTGCATAATTGAATACTATGCCCGTCGGCAAACCAACGCTTTGACTCTCTAGGAATCGCTCAACGTCAGTGAACATGCGATTCACGGCATCGGTAGCCACATTGAGCTTTGGTGTAAGTGTTTTCAGTTTTTCGAATGAAGTTTTCATATCGTCGGTCATAAATGGACCGCTCCTTTCTTGCCTTGATAAGGCATTGGTGTGTTATGGCCGCTACAGCCGCTGTCGAGCGTAACTACACGCCCAACTCGCAGAATAATACGCGAGGTCTTTTGGCGACGCAAGGTGAAAAGTGCATTGGTGAACACCAGCGAACTATCTCACCGTCGAGCTCGTATGAGATGTCGAGACTCGCGGTGCGCGTGGAAATGAGTCGTTTCCTTCGCCCCTACCGGGGCTCAATTGTTTGATTGATGATGTCCACGGGTTCCGTTCGCCTTTGGCGAACTCCACCCGTGGCTACACACCTTGACCCCTATTGGGGTCAATCGGAATTGCCCGTAAGTCGAGTCTGTTGATCCGCGCTGCGATGTTGATGTCGCATCAAAGCATGGCGGCGCTTCGCTTGGCCATGCCACCGGCCGTGGGGGAATGGATTCCCACGTCAATGAGATGCGAATCTCGCACCAACAAGGAGGTTACTTTACAGTCGAACAAGCGATGTTGGGGTTGGCGGGGTTGACGTCGATGCGACGGTCTTTGGGGGAGACGACGAGGTCCATGTCTTCCATGGGAATAGCGCCGAGCAGAACCTGATCGCCAATCACCAAGGCACCACCATAACCGACTCGGTTTTTGAAACGCGTTTCGATCGGACCAACGTAAGGCACAATTCGTTTGCTGCCGTCGGCGATGGTGACTTCCTTCTGGTCAGATTGTTCAAGTGCTAGTTGGATAGCCACATGTTGCGGAATGCACATGTGCACCGCGCCGGTATCTGCTAAGGCCTCAACCTCGACAGGTTCGCGGTCCGGATAGCGAGGATTACGCAGGATGAGTTTGGTAGTGACAAGTCCCATGAAAGAATTATAGCAGAAGTTCAGTTCAATGCGTTATCCACAGTAATCTGAATCGAGAGCTTTACAAAAAAGGTGGGTGCCGAGCATCCACCCTACAAATGGCCGTTTGGTTTTTGGTGCGATGACGAGCTGGAAACCCGTACCGCACTTTTGTCCTTCTCGCTTACGCCGTTGCGGGTAGCGATGGGATATTCTCCAGGAAACCTTCGAGCTTTCGCGCACGCACCGGGTGTTGCAGTTTGCGGATGGCTTTTGCTTCCACCTGACGCACGCGTTCGCGGGTGACTTTGAAGATCTTGCCAACTTCCTCGAGCGTGTACGTGTAGCCGTCGCCGATGCCGTAGCGGAGTTTGATGATCTCGCGCTCGCGATAGGTGAGCGTCTTGAGCACTTCCTCCACGCGGTCTTTGAGCATCTCGCCACCGGCTGTACTGACCGGGGAATCGGCGGATTCGTCTTCGATGAAATCGCCGAAGTAGGAATCTTCACTCTCACCGACCGGGCGATCGAGCGAGATCGGATGGCGCGAAATCTTCAGCACGCGGCGCGCCTCCCCTACCGGCATCTTCGCGCGGCGGGCGATTTCGTCGATGGTTGGCTCGCGACCCAGGTCCTGCAGCAATTCCTTGCTGATGTTGCGCAGGCGACTCATCGTTTCGATCATGTGCACCGGAATACGGATGGTGCGGGCGTGATCGGCGATGGCGCGAGTGATGGCCTGACGAATCCACCAGGTGGCGTACGTGCTGAACTTGTAGCCGCGCTTGTACTCGTACTTGTCTACGGCGCGCATCAAGCCCGTGTTACCTTCCTGGATGATGTCCAAGAAGCTGAGGCCGCGGTTGCGGTATTTCTTGGCGATGCTGACCACGAGGCGCAGGTTACCGCCGGAGAGCTTGCGCTTGGCGTCTTCGTATTCGCTGAAGACGCGCTGAATCGACATGAGACGACTGCCGAGGACATCGGTGCGCTCGAGACAGAGCGACTGAATGCCGCCGAGCTCGTCCTGCATGGCGTGGAAGTCTTCGTCGGTCATGGTGCGACGCTTGTTCTGGCTGTTGATGCGATTGTCGAGCTCGCGCATTTTGCGATGCAGGCCGCGGAGTTTTTTCATGAGCGGCTGAATGCGGCTAGTGCGGAGGGATAACTCTTCGAGCAGTTTGGAAATTTTGCGGCGGCGCTCGCGAATGCCGGCCATCAGCTCGGCCTTGGCGGCGGCGGCCATGCGCCCGGCGTTCATCTGCTCCCACGCTTGTTCGTTCTTGGCGAGGAGCGAACGGACGGTGACGAGGTTGATCGGAATGCGCGAGCTGATGCGATTCTTGGCTGCGTGCTCCGACGTGGAGATTTTCATCGTGCGATCGAAGGGCAGACGGCCTTCGTGAACCTGCTGCAGAATTTCGACGGCAAGACCGGCGCAGTAATCGCTTTCGAGAACTTTCTGGCGGAAGGCCATGCGGGTGAGCTCGATCTTCTTGGCGAGGCGGATTTCCTCCTCGCGGGTGAGCAAGGGAATCTCGCCCATCTGCGTGAGGTACATGCGTACGGGGTCGTCGATGCGCTTCGCGCCAGCTTCCTCGGCGATCTCAGCCGGGTCGATGGTCAAGTCAACTTCGACATCCTCGAGCGGGATTTCAGGATCGGGCTCGGGCGCGACCGGCTTGGGCGGAGTGGGCTTGAGCTTTGGAACCGGCGGCGGCGGCGCCAGGCGGCGCTTGGGGTTCTTGCGATTGGCATCGATTTCATCGAGTGTTTCGATCTTCGCCTCTTCGAACCGAAGAAGGATCATTTCAAGCTGAGTGGGATCGATGGCGTCGTCGGGTAGGATGGCGTTCATTTCCTCCCATGTGACGAAGCCGAATTTCTTGCCGCGATCAAGAAGTACATCCACTGCCTGCTGGATGCCCTCTGGAAAGACAATTTCACTTTGCGTTTGACTCATAATCATTCCCTTGCAGTTTCAATACTACCGTCGACTGTTTGCGCGGAACTTGCTCCGTTCAGCCGTCGCAAGCGCGGCGGCGCGAACGGGTGTCCTGCGCGCAACCCGTCCTGCAATGATGTCCAATGACCCGCATCGTGCGCCTCCGTGCTTTCGCCGCGGCGCAGAATGTGAGTCCTGCTTTCTTCAAGACGACGAAGCCGGTGAGCGAGCTTCAAGCGCTCCACCGCGATTCGTACCGTCGCCTCGTAATTACCTCGTTCCGCGCCGATGCGTGCGAGCTCAGCCGCTCGCTCCACCTGCGCGGGTTCATGCAGCACCGCGATGACCTCCGACAAGTGGAAATCTCCACAACGTTCGGCGAGGTCCCAAATGACCTCGGTGATCACGCGGTCGCTATCTTCAGGGATGGAAACCTCGGCGGAGCGCACGACATCCACCAATCCGGGCTCGTTCAACAGAACGCCCAGAATATGGGTCCACGCACCATGCTCCACACCCTGTATTCGGGGTATCTTAGGCGGGCCAAAGCCGCTTGGCCTTGCTGAGCCGGAATTTAGAGTTTTCCGACCTGCGAGCCGCCTATAAACCTCCTCTCGATCGACACTTAACAAGTGAGCGACCTGATTGGCGAGAAGACCCTTCTGAATGTTATCAATCGCCTTCGCCGACCAGGCATCCGCCACCATGTTCAGAAAATCATCAATCGCCTGCCGTCGACCGACGTCGGACGATTGGGCATTCAAACGCCGTTGCGTCTGTTGCCATGCGAATTCTAGCGCGTTGACCGAGCGGTTCAACACGTCCTCAAACTCAGCGGAAGTTGCATTTAGGAGGTAATCGCACGGGTCTTTGCCTTGTGGGACCTGAGCCAATCGGACGTTGAGGCCGCGAGGGACCGCCAAACGGATGGCTCGATCGGCTGCCGCTTGGCCGGCCTGGTCGGAGTCGAAAATGACGATCAGCAGGTCACAATAACGACGAAGCAAATCCAACTGCTGGTCGGTCAGGGCTGTGCCCAGTGTGGCGACCGTTTCCGAAAACCCCGCTTGATGAGCGGCGATGCAGTCCGTGTAACCTTCTACCAGAATCGCGCGACCTGTCTTGGCCATCGCGTCGCGGGCGAGGTCGATGCCGTATAGGCCGCGACCCTTGTCGAAAACGACGTTTTGGCGCGTGTTGAGATACTTGGCGGGGTCGTCGACGAGCGTGCGGCCGCCGAAACCGATGGTTCGACTGGTGACGTCGCGAATGGGAAACATCAGGCGATTTCGAAAGGTATCGTAGGTGCGATCGCCGGATTCCGACGAGCGAAGCAGATCGGCTTCGATCAGCAATCGCGGCGAAAAACCCAGCTTTTCGGCTGCCGGTCGCAATGAACCGACCTGGTCCGTCACCAGACCGATGCCAAAACGCGAGATCATTTCGTCTGAAATGCCCCGATCATGGACGTACTTGAGGGCATCCGCACCAGTTGCGGGGTTATGAAGGTTTGCACGGAACCAATCAACCGCCCAGCCGTTAGCTTTCAGGATATCCGCACGGGTGGTTTCGCCGGGAGCACGCGGTGTAGCCTGTGGCAAATCAACCCCAGCTTGGTCAGCCAACATGCGAATCACGTCGGCAAAGGGCATGTTTTCGCGAAGCTGTACGAACGTGAAGACGTCGCCGCCCTTGCCGCAGCCGAAGCACTTGAAGAAGCCTTGATCAGGCGTAACGGTAAACGACGGGGTCTTTTCCTGATGGAATGGACACAGACCAACGTAGCGGCGGCCGTTGCGCTTGAGGCGCACGTGCGGCGAGACAATATCGAGGATATTGACGCGATCGAGGATCAGTCTTTTCGAGGTAGCCAGGTCGAACAAGAAGAACACCCAAGTCGGCACGCGCACTTGCCGTGTCGAGAAGATGACCCTGTCGCGCGAAGCGCGAGCGGCATCAAATTCGTCGTTCGGAATAGGCGGTTAAAAGTTCAGAATTCGCAGAAACACGCACTAGAAAGTGTACATCATGATCTCACTTCGGTCAAATCATCGGACGGTGAAATTGAAAGGAATTGTGCTGAATTGTGCGAGAATTCACGCGAAACGCAACGACACTTCCACGATGCGCGACAGGCTCGCGCAATCGTCGCGCGAATTGCGAAACGAAGTCACTCAAATTCACAAGTTAGTAATAAGCGGATTCACTCCCCTGCTTGCGCAGGGGGCTCTGAAAGTACTGGAATGAACTTGCTAGGACGGTATCAAAACTTGATACGCGGTTGTTATCTCTGAGCGTAACGATTCGAGAAACCGAGGAAGTTGAGGAACACTTCCTGCGTCAGGATCGGAATCGACAGCGAATTGGCGGTGTCACGAATCTTGTTGTATCGCTGCTCTTCGGTCTGAGCGGTGCCCGCTGACGCTGCTCGCACCGGTGTACGACCCAGAACCACGAAATCGGTCAGCGCGGTGGGGTCATTTTCGATCTTGCCGCCCCACTCCTCGACCATGGCTTTGACTGCCTCAAACCCGGCTGGGTCAGCCTGACCGTCGCGGTTCAGGTCGAAATCGCCGGCGATCACGAAACTTTGCGGGCGGTTGCGGTCATAAACCGGATTGGCCACGGTATCACCCTGCAGGATCGCGTGGTTTCGCGTTACGCGGACAATCTTGCATTCCGAGGCTGACTCTCCGATGGCGACAACCTCGATTTGGGCCTTCGCCAATCCATCTGCCGGAATGATGCCCTCCGCCGGATAAACGGCGAACTGCATGCCGAGCACGAGACGATCTTTGTTGCCAAGGTCGATGTAGACGACGTCGTCGCCCGGGACGGCTGTGAGGATCACGCCATCGGACTTCCGCGCGGTCGAAAGCTCTTCGGGGCCGATGATCAGATCAGAAAACTTCTCGTACAGGGCGGCTACGCGTTCTTTGCTCTGGGCCAATTGCTCATTGACCGTAGCGTTTTCCTTTCGAACCGCAGCCAGCTGCGCATCGTTCTGCTCGCGATAGCCTTTGAAATCATTTTCGATGCTGGCGACGTGCTTTTCGCGATCGTCGCGGAATTTCGCCCGTGAATCCTCCGATTGGCGCAATTTTTCCGCCAACTCCGCCGAACGAGTTTCGAAATCCTTCCGCTCCTTGTCACTGGTGGAACGGAGGTTTTCAACCTGTCCTTCGAGTTCAGCAATTCGCTTGTCGCCCTCAACCCGCGACGCGTTTTCGCGTTTGTATTCATCCGAAAGCTTGTTTAACGCTTCCAGAAACGAAACTTCCTTGAACGACGCCGGATTCGAAACCGCCAACCCGCGCTGGATGGCGTCGAGCGCGTCGCGACGCTTGGTGGCTACGGTCGCAGGATCATCCTTTGGATCGCCCGTCGCGAGAGCAGCCGTATCTCCCCGCGCCGCTTCAATGAGGCCGACGGCTGTCTGATCGCCCACGCCCATCTGCTTAACGTATTCAAGGGACTGCTCGGACGAGCTGATCAGCGTGCTGTTTTTCTTGCGGAGGTCGGTGTTGAGATTGCGAAGCTCTTCCTGATAGGTGTACAGGATGATGAGGCCGACGGTCGATGCGAGCCACAAACCGACGAAAACAATCAGTGAAACGGTAATCGCGTTCAAGCCTTTTTGCGTCTTGGCCATATCGATCCGATCTCCGTCTGCTGGTTTACTAGTGGGATTCAGCCGTTTCTGAGGCAATCCGAAACCGTGCCCATCGGGGCACCTTCTCTGGGCAGGCACCGTGGGGTCTTAAGCGAAGTGATTCTTGTGAGATAGGCGGGGAATGTCAAGCAGCGGGCAGGTCAGTTCGACCTAGTTTGTGTCTCAGAGCAGCGCATGGAGCCTTGATTCATCACCAACCCCCAGCCAACGGTGCGGTGCGCCGAGAATGCTGAGTTGTGATGAAACCTCGGCAGGAGAAATCCGTCAGTCAATGAACTGGTATTCATAGAATCGCGTAGGTATCGATGGGGAGACCGCAGACGGGCCACGTTCGAGGTCGAATCGAAACGCCGCCATTCCTCAAAGGGTGTAGTTGCCGTCGTGCGTGGACCTGCTCCAGCCCGTTCGCTATGATTTGAAGTTTCCATCGTCGTCCCACGGTCCGAAGCGGCCGGGGGCAGACTGCATGCTCGCCGTAGCGGTCGGGCACGAAACGCCAACCGGAAAACGAGGAAACCAACCGCATGTCGACTGTACATATTGACCGACTCCTCGAGACGGTCATTAAGCAACGCGCCTCCGACCTGCACATTACCGTGGGTCGACCGCCCGTGATTCGTCTCCATGGCCACATGCGGCCGCTGGAAACGAAAACGCTGGGGCCGGAAGACACCACCGCATTGATGAAGTCGATCTGCCCCGATCGAAACCAGCAGGAACTGCAGGAAGAGGGTGGTACGGACTTCGGTTTCGCGTTCGGCGACGGCGGCCGATTCCGCGTGTCGATTTTCAAGCAAAAGGGCAACATCGCGATGGTGTTGCGACTCATCCCGTCGCGCTTGCTGACGTTCGATGAGATCGGGTTGCCGAGGATTTGCCGAGCGCTGTGTCGCCGACCGAGAGGGTTGTTCCTCGTGACGGGGCCGACGGGGTCGGGCAAGACGACCACGCTGGCGACGATGCTGGACTACATTAATACGAACTTCGATCGGCACATCGTGACCGTCGAGGACCCGATCGAATACTACCACTCGCACAAGAAGTCGCTCATCAACCAGCGCGAGGTCGGAACGGACGTGCCGAGCTTTGCCGAGGCCCTTCGTCGCGTGCTGCGCATGGACCCGGACGTGATTCTGGTCGGCGAGCTTCGCGACCTTGAAACGATGGAATCCGCTATTCGTGCAGCAGAAACGGGCCACCTTGTGTTCAGCACCGTTCACACGACGGGCTGTCAGGGAACGGTGAACCGAATTATCGACGCGTTTCCGCACGAGCAGCAGGAGCAGATTCGCGTACAGCTTTCGATCAACCTGATTGCATGCCTGTCGCAGGCGCTTTTGCCGCGACAACCAAAGGGCATGGTGGCCGCTTACGAGTTCATGGTGGTCACGCCCGCTATCGCCAACCTGATCCGCGAAAACAAGACGTACCGTATCGACTCGTCGATCCAGACCGGAAAGAAGTACGGCATGCAGTTGCTCGATGAGCACTTGTGGACGCTGTACGCCTCCGGCCAAATCAACGAGGCGGACTGCATCGACCGCTCACGTCAGCCGGGCCAGATGCAGGATAAGATCGATGCCCATCGTCGCGGCAGTGAAATGACCGATCTGGGTGGGAAGCCCAAGAAAGAAGGCGAGGAAGGGGAAGATGATGATGATATTCCAACGGTGCGCACGTGACGGATCGACCAACCGGTAACCCATCCTCCGCCGCTGCCGCTCGATCGTTGCGACCGCAACGCCAAAAGGCTGTGGCTGTCGAATCGCTGCGCGGTAGACAGCTAGGTCGTATTCTCATCAACATGGGTAAGCTTCGCCGCGGCCAGGTGAACGAAGCCCTTGAAATCCAAAAGCAACGTCGCGGCCCGATCGGCAAGATCCTCGTCGAATTGGGCTACATCACAGATGACGACCTGACACAGGCGCTAGCCGCGCAGAGCGGCATGTCGTCGTTGGAGCTGGGCAAGGTCGACGTTGCGGCGGAAGTTATCGCACGAATGACGCAGCAGATGGCCACGATTTATCGCGTGGTTCCGTTTGATTTCGACGCGGCGCGGAACGAATTGTCGGTGGCCATGGAAAACCCGGACAATTTCGTGGCCACGGACAACCTTCGAACGCTGCTGGGATACAACATCAAGCCCTACCTGTGCAGCTCCAGCGAATTGCAGACTGCGCTCGACCGGTACTATCCCGAAGGCCAGCAGGAGTCTATCGCCGGGCTTATTAACGAACTCGGTGATGACGAAGATTTAGCCAAGTTTCAGGGGCGCGGCGACAGCATCGACCTGCAAGACCTGAAGGAAATGGCTGAATCGAACCCGGTCAAGAAACTCCTCAACCTCGTTTTGCTTCAAGCCATCAAGGACAAAGCCAGCGATATTCACTTTGAACCGTTTGAAGATGAATTCAAGATGCGCTACCGCATCGACGGCGTGCTCTATGAGATGGTGCCGCCGCCGAGGTATGTCGCGTTGGCTATCGCTTCCCGTATCAAGGTTATGGCCAACCTCGATATTGCCGAGCGCCGCATGCCGCAGGACGGTCGTATCGAACTTGCTCTGAAGGGCGTACCGATCGACCTTCGCGTGGCTGTTCTTCCGACGCTGTTCGGCGAAAGCGTCGTGCTCCGCGTACTCGATCGGTCGAACGTTCAGCTGAGTCTTGAGAAGATCGGAATGCGCGATGATGAGTTGGTGACGTTCCGACAGCTCATGCACAAACCGAACGGAATTCTGGTGAACACCGGCCCGACCGGATCGGGAAAGACGACTACGCTTTACGCGGCGTTGTCCGAGCTGAACTCGCCCGAAGTCAAGATTCTGACCATTGAGGACCCGGTCGAGTACGACATCGACGGACTCATTCAGGTCCAAATCCGGGCTGACATTGGACTGACTTTTGCACGTGCACTAAGAAGCTTCCTGCGCCAGGATCCGGATATCATCCTTGTCGGTGAGATTCGCGACATTGAAACCGCCCAGATTAGCGTCCAGGCTGCGTTGACCGGACACTTGGTATTCTCGACTCTGCACACGAACGACGCCCCGTCAGCCGTTGCGCGCTTGCTCGATTTGGGCATGGAGCCGTTCTTGCTTACAGCCACACTTGAAGCAGTCGTTGCTCAGCGTCTGGTCCGTCGAATTTGCACGAATTGCAAGACGGAATATGTCCCCACCGAGGAACAGTTGATGGAGATGAACCTGCGGTCGGAGGAAATCGGTGAGCGGGTTTTCTTCTATGGCAAGGGATGCGACTACTGTAACAACACCGGTTATCGCGGCCGCCTGGGTATTTATGAGATCATGGTCTTGGACGACAACATGCGCGAACTGATCATGCGGCGAGCATCGACCTCTGTGTTACGGCGAGAGGCCATCAAGCGGGGTATGCGAACGTTGCGAGATGCGGGTTTGATGGCGATTTATGAAGGTATTACTTCGCTGGACGAAGTGGTGCGAGAAACGATTCTTGAGGATTAATAAGTTTGGATGTCAAACGTCGAATAACGGACTCTGACGCTTGTAGTTAAACAACCATTCGACGTTCTACATTTTTTGGAAGTGGGGTTCTATGGCCACATTTGCCTATGAGGCGATGAATCAAGCCGGTCGCGAGGTCAAAGACGAGATCGATGCGGCCAGTAGTGAAGATGCATTAGCTAAGATTCGCAGTCTTGGCTACTTCCCGACGCGCATCCGCGAGAAGGGAACCTCCAAGACTAAGGCCGCTGCCACCGGCAAGAAGCGGAAGGTCGGTGGTTTCGGCAAGGTCAAGACCAAGATGCTGACGCAGTTCACGCGTCAGTTGTCGACGCTTCAGGACGCAGGTCTACCGATCCTCAGAAGTCTTCGCATTCTCGAAGAGCAGCAACGTCCCGGCAATTTGAAAAACGTCTTGCGTGCCCTCGGCGAGGACATCGAAGGCGGTGCGACTCTTTCAGAAGCCTGCGCCAAACACCCGAAGTGCTTCAACCGACTCTATGTGAACATGGTGGCCGCCGGCGAAACGGGCGGTGTGCTCGATACGATTCTACAGCGCCTTGCAGACTTCCTCGAAAAAGCCCAGCGCTTAAAAAGGAAGATCATCGGCGCCATGATTTACCCGATCGTGGTTATCTCGTTCGCGGTAGCCATCGTCTCGGGCATCATGATCAAGGTCATTCCAAAGTTCAAAGACATCTTTGCGGACTTCGGAACCAAGCTGCCGAAGATCACGGAGTTTCTGATCAAGTTGTCCGACTGGTTCGTGAAAGGTCGACCGCCGGGAGCGGCTGTCGTCCTGGTCGGGCCGTTTGCGTTACTCATGCTGTTCAGGCTTCTTCGCACCTCCAAAGGCGGGCGGTATGCGACCGACGTGGTTGGCCTGAAAATCCCGGTCATCGGCACCTTGCTCGAAAAGAGCGCCGTTTCTCGCTTCACGCGTACGCTCGGCACGCTGGTCAACGCGGGCGTGCCCATTCTGGAAGCGATCAACATTACCAAGGAAACCGCGGGCAACGAGGTGTATTCCCGCGCGCTCGAAAAAGTTCATGATTCCATTCGTGAGGGCGAGACCTTTGCCGCTCCGTTGCGGGCGACGAAAGTCTGCGACGGTATCGTCGTGAACATGATCGACGTCGGCGAGGAAACCGGCGAACTGGACAAGATGTTGCTCAAGATCGCGGACAACTACGATGAAGAAATCGACGTGGCTGTCGCGAGTCTTGTGTCGTTGCTCGAACCGGTGATGGTCGTCGTGCTCGGCGGTATCGTCGGTTTCATCGTGATTGCGTTGTTCATGCCGCTGGTGTCGCTGATTAACTCGGTTTCAGGCGGCGGTAACTAGAATTGGTGGAGATTGGCAGCGGGCGATCATTCCGACGCGTCAATCGGAATCTCTGGATCATCCGACTGCATGGAAAGACGTAAACCCCAGGCGCAGGCCGCTACACGGAGTATGAATATGAAACGTACTGGCACAATCAGGAAAAACCCACGCCTGACCACGGGCGCTCGCGGGTTTACGTTGATCGAGCTGCTCACCGTCATCTTCATCATTTCGCTGCTCATTGCGATTTTGATCCCGTCGTTGACGGGTGCACGCAACGCAGCCAAGAACACCGCCACCTCCGCGATCATGAACTCGGCCATCAAGGTCGGCTTGGAATCCTTCCGTTCAGACAACGAAAAGGACTTCGCAGCCACCAACGGTTATCCGCCGTCGTTCTCGCACCCCAAGTTCGGCAACCCGACGAACCCGCACCTGCCCGAGCAGGGGCAGTTCCCGTACATGCTGAGCAGACCAACGATTTACGGTGCCCAGTGGCTGCCTGCCATGCTAATCGGCATGGATAAGAACGGTTTCGTCCAGCGCAGCACGGTGCAGGGTCGCGGAAACCTGATCAACACGCCCGAGACGTGGTACGGCGCCAACCCACTGAATTCGAATCCGCCGATGATTCTGCCGCGCGCACCGCTGTATCTCGATCCGACCAACTCGCGCATGGCTAAGCTGACCGACATCACGGGTAGCCCGAATCGCGTCCTGTTCCCTGACTGGAACGATGGCGACTCCGATCCGGACGTGATCAATTCCGCGCAGGAATTACCCGTCATGCTCGATTCGTTTGATCAGCCGATTCTGTATTACGCAGCCAATCGATACGGCACGACCGCCAACATGGTCGAAGACGTGCACTCGCAGGACAACAACTATCAGGGCGGCCCGCAGCAGACTGGTCAACCGTACTACTTCCACCAGGACAACGTCGGGTTCACGGGCAAAGACACGGACATGATGGGATGGGATTTGGGCGGCGGCGGCCAGCATGAAATCGCCCGTTCCGGCCACATGCTGACCAACCTCAACATTCTCAGCAACGTACCCGAAAGCGAAAAGACGTTCGCCCGCTACATCCTCGATTCCGGCGGCGGCGGCAAAGCCAGCCAGGGCGGCGCCGGCAACGGCCCGTTGCGCCCGGTGAACGCGGATTCGTACCTGCTCATCAGCGCCGGCGTCGACGGCAAATACGGTACGCGCGACGACGTGACCAATTTCAAGAAGAAGTAAGGCGTGAAGGACCACAACCTCAGAGGAGACTTGTCATGACAAACCACATTCGAAATCGACGCACGGGCTTTACTCTGGTCGAGTTGCTGGTCGTGATCACGATCATCGCCCTGTTGCTGGCGGTGTTGCTGCCTGCCATCGGCGAAGTACGAAGAAAAGCAAAGAACGCCAAGGCCGCTTCACAGATTTCCGCCTTGAGCGTCGGCATCGAAACGTTCCGCGGCGAGGCAGCCCTCGGCAATGCGCTTCCACCGTCGGCTACGGATATCCAGGGAGATCCGCTGGTTCAAGCCGATCCGGTCGCCTTACAAAACCCCGGCGGAGGTGGCGGCGGTAATAACAACAACAACCAGCCGACCATGATGACATCCGGCGCTCACTTGCTTTACCAGGCGATGGTCGGTGCGGATGGACTGGGCACACCGGGCTTCTTCGATACCGATCAAGACGGCATTTGGGCGGAAGAGACGCACAAGGGAGTGGGCGGCGCATACAATCTCAACGCGACAACCGGCCAGCCGACGCGAACGCGGTACGGCGGGGCGGGATATGTTGATGACAACATGCGTCAAAGCGCCAAGTCACTCAAGGAATTGATGGACCTCGGCGCTATTCATAACTGGAGCGACGGCAGTACTCCGGCTGTCCAGAACACCACCGGCGCGATGAAGTTGTTCATCGATCCGTGGGATCATCCGATCCTCTATTACAAAGCGACGCCATCAGCCACGGTCATGGTGAACCAACAGGCCGCTGCGGGTCCGAACAATCCCCGGGGCATCTATCGCCAGCAGGACAACGGCGTGATCACCGGCTCAAAACTGGGCGGCAACTATGCCCCTCGCGGAATCGACTTTGGGCCCGGTTTTCTTGGCACAGGCGGCGATTCTGTTTTGCACGGAATCACAAGGATCGGTCCTGCCCCTAATCAGAACACTACCGGCGTTGATGACATCCTGATGAACAACAACTATGTGAACTCATTCAACCGTTTCATCCTTGATCGCAACGTGCGGGCGAAGCCCACGCCGGTCAACATGGCCTCGTTCATTCTCCTGAGCACCGGCGATGACTCTCGGTATGGTACGGGTGATGACATCGCGAACTTCCAGGTACCGCAGTAGTTAAGTGATTCGCATGAGAGACTTGGTTTACATTGCAAGTACGCCGCAATCTGCGAGGGTCCGCGGCGCGGCGCACCGTGCGGGCTTCACGCTGATCGAGCTGCTGGTGGTGGTCGCGATCATCGCCATTCTGATCAGCGCGGTGCTGGTGGCCAGTTCCACCCTGGTGAACGCCGCCAAGGAAAAGAGCACGCAGGTCATCCTGACCATCGTGCGCGACGCGGTGGACCAGTTCAGCGCGGAGCAGACGCGAACGCCAACCCTCGCCAACGCGAGACAGGGCGCCGCGACGTATAGGAATCGCTTCGGAACCTTTCCACCTGACAGCATTGAAGTGTTCACGACTAAAGGGTTGCCGACTGCGACGGGCATGCCCGGTTCGTTGGGGGTGAATCGCGCACAATTGGTGCCCGGGCCTGGCACCTCAGGGGTCAAACTTGGTCAGATGATGTTCTATCATCAAACGCTCACCCCGCAACAACTTGCGCTGGAGTTTCGCGACCAGGTAGCGATGCAAGCGGCGATTGAAATGTTCAGCGAAGCGGGATCGTCCATTTTGAGCAGGATTCCCGACCGTAATCGTTCGCCGGGTGTGCTGACCCCGCCACCGCAAAGCACACCGGTGCTCTTTCTGGATCGACCACCGACGCTTAACGGCATGTGGAACAGTGCCGAGGACTGGCAGATTCGACATATTCTCGATGACTGGGGTAATCCTATCGGCTACATGTCGACGCGCGATTGGACGCCATCGAACACCAACTACGTGGACAGCACAAACATGATGGGTTGGGGGCAGACTTCGACGCAATTGATCAAGCTCAACGGCGATCGGCCGGTGATTTTCTCCTATGGCGCCAATGGCGATGACCAGTTGACCCCGGAAGTCATGGGGGGCACGGCCGCAGCGTCCATTCCGGTGGATTGGGCGGGAGGGGCAGCCGATCAGCGGATGACCGATCCGCTCAATGCAGACAATGTGTATGCGAATTCCGAGCTTGCTGAAAAGGTGAAGAAGGGAAGTTAAGTCTGATTCAATGAGACATGCGGGCGCGACCATTCCGAGCCGCGACGTTTACGTCGCGTTCGAAGTGCCACCTGAACGCGGCCGTTCAGGTTTTGCCCGCGAGATCGATCAAACAAATGTGTGACCGATCAAACGAATCAAGGGTAGACAGTGCAGAAGTTCAACTGATTTGGTGAGGCATACGACACAGCAGCTTGAAACGCTGATTGCAAATAGCCTAAAGGGCTGATCGCAAATAGCCGTGGGTTGAGTTCGCAGGAGCGAACGAAACCCACGGAAAGACGCCGTAGTCATCGGGACCCTGAAAGGGTCTTCTTCGGCGTCCAACGTCGACCCTTTCAGGGTCGCAAATGGTCGCGATGTTCAACCGGGGGTCTCGCTGTGCTCAACCCCCGGCTACTGACGATGAGCCTTGCAGGCTCGAGTGTTTGGCATGATGGACCAACGGTATCGAAACTAGTGGTATCAAACTAGCGGTATCAGAAAGTGTCTTCTTGCCGGGAAACAAGACGTGAATTCAGCCATGACCAGACAAGTGACAACGCATTGGCACTCAGCGCGACAGACGCGGGCGGCGTTCACGATTGTTGAACTCACGGTCGTCGTGGTCATTGTGTTGATTCTGCTGGGCATCGCCCTGCCGGCTGCCTCCACGTTGTGGAGTCAGCGCAAAGTCGCGGAGGCTGAGAACATACTGCAGGGTGCGCTGAACAACGCTCGTGCGCGGGCGGTGAGCGCCGGCGGGGTCGAGACGGGCTTGTTCTTCTACGTCGATCGCGACGGCGTGCAGCACATCGATCCCATCGAGCAGGACAGTCCCGGCGACCTGCTGCGGCAGAATGCGTTTCGTTTTTCCACGGATCGCGGTGACAAGCTCCCGCCGCCCATGCGGGTTTGCCCGCGTTACGCGGTCGATCCGCCGAGCGGGACGGGTGGCCAAGCGAACGAGCGCGAGTTTTCTGTTGCGGAATTGGCTAACGGATTGTACGAACGCGAACCGGACAATATCGTCCACGTCGGTCAAAGGCATCGCAACTTCTTCACGCTCATCTACAACCGGAACGGGCAGTTAAACGTGTGGCGCGACGTGCTGATTCTCGATCCCACATCTAACGTATTGAACAACGACGACCTTGGAGATCGAACCGGCTTGTATGTGGGACGGAACAGTACCAATCCTCAGCATTCAGCATTGAAATTCTATCGTCAGTCTCCAAACAATGCCGACGCACCAATCAATCCAACGAATGACGATGACAGCTTGCAGTATGTTATTCAGCAGCCAATAAAATATATCGCCGTGAATTTCCCCTCGGTTGACGGGTTGATCCTGTACAACGATCAGGAATATCGCGACCAGGGAGCGCCCCCGTTTTCCGATCCTGATCCCAACGACACGCTGCGCAGGTTTCTCGTGCGCGAGGGTCAGCCGTTTTACATCAGCCGTTTGACCGGCGAAGTCATTCGCGGGCCTCTGGCGGAAGGAGCAACGTGATGAACGCGCCGCGCATCCGCCACCGGGCTGGTTTCTCTTTGCTGGAGCTGATGATCGCCATCGTCATCCTTGGGCTTGGTCTCGTCATGGTGGGAACCATGTTCCCCATCGCGTGGGACCGCGCCCGCGAGCTCAATGAGCAGAGCATCTCGCAAACGGTGCTTGGCGTCGCTCACGATCAGTTCACCAACTCCGTTCAGGTGGCCGGCGGAAGTGCACAGACCGGCTTCACGAGTGCGCATTTAGCCGGCGATCTGCTGTTCGACCCGCTCTTCAACAACGGAGCGGGCGCCAACATCGCACCGGCTGATCAGCGCGTGCACGCGCTCAACATGGAGAACATGCTGGTAGGCAGTCAGACGCCCTTTGTTGGTGAGAACACCTGGCGTCTGGAGCGACAGCCGCCTATTTCGTTAGACCCCGATGGGCAGGATTTCTGGTGGGATGAGGTTTTTATCCCATACCCCTCGGCTCAGGACTTCATCAACAACACGTTCCACACACCGCGCATCCTACTGCACCAGCGCGTGTATCCGCCCATGCGTGCGCGCAATGGAACCAATTTCATGACCGTCCCGGACCCCGCCTGGGGGACGCAGTTGGCTACCCGTAATTTCTGCTGGTCTGTGCTGTATCGCATTCACGATTTCGGAGCGCCTGAAGGAGCGATCGCGGCCAACGGGAATATCATTGGTACGCCGACGGAAACAGCCCCGCCATGGTCCGGCAGCCCGGAGTGGTCGACGGGCCCGGAGGCCACCGCGATCGGCCGCGAAGCCTTCCACAGGCCCCGTTCGGTCGATGTTTACTACGTTTCGTTGCGCCGGCCATCGCCGACGAATCGCTATATGCAGCAGGCGTGGATGGCGCCGGCGGAAGTCCCCAACCCCTATGCGTTCGATCGCCCGCCGCACCTCTATGACGTTGCGCCCGCAGGCTTTGCGCAAGACCTTATGTTTCCGGTTCCGTGGCGCGTGCAGCTGGAGTTCCCCAATAATCTGGCGATGGCCAACACGACCACGGGAATTCCCACGGAAGTGGCTGTTCCCGCGTGCCAGGCGCCGACCATTTGCGATGATGATTCAGATTCCCTCGGTGACGATATTGGCCGCATGTTAGTCGGCATGTTCCCCAGCGGTTCGCGATTCGTCGACGAAGTCAACGGACAGGTCTATCGCGTGATCAAGCGCCGGTTGATTAACGAACAAGGCAGTCGGGCAATGCTCACGCTCGATCGCGAAGTGTTGATGGAAGATCTCGACTTCACCGACCCGCGAACGCCGCCTGCGTATGGGTCCGGTTCGCGCTCGTGCAATAATTGCGAAACCATTGCCACCCAGATCGCTAACAACGACCCGCCGGAGCTGGACGTCGAAGAGCGAATTCGCACCGTCTGGGTGTTCCCGCCACCGGTCGAAGCCCGGGTCGCTGGGGAACCAGTCACGTATTCAGGGCCTCAGCCTGTGGTCACCATTGAAGTGCGCAACGTACTCATGGCGCCGCAGACGACCCGCAATTGATCACATCCCGAACTTGGCCATACAAGTCGGTACTCCCCGCCGGGCTGTGATCCGATAACTCGACCCATTTTCAACATCTCCACGTTGAAATTTACGAGTATTAGCTCTGGACCGACACCTGTGTTCTGCCATAATGACGGTGTGTCCGGTTGCCCCGGGCACAGGCGTCATGCGCGTAAGTATGGACAGATTCAATGGATAGGAATAGACAACCAGCACTTTTCCACGCGACCGACAAGTTCCGACAACGAGTGTCTGCGTTCTCGTTGGCGGAGTTGGTTGTTTCCGTGGGCATCTTGTCCCTGATGGTGCTGCTGGCGGGTCAGGTCATGAGCCTGACGGTGAAGTCCACCGGCCAGGCGACCGCCTTTTCCAAGACGATGCAGCGACTCCGCCTGTTCGAGCAGACGCTTCGCGAAGATCTCCGCTATGTCCGACCCGGCAAATCGCTCATGCTTATTCAGGGTAATCCGGTCGATGCTTATTGGACGCAAGGCCAGCGAGATGCGGACGACGGCAATCCGGTCAATGGGTTTCTGTTCACCAGCGATCCGGAGCGCATCGATCCTTTGAATGCGAACCGTTTACAAAAGCCCCGCGCGGACATGCTCATGTTCTTCACCGCGCGACCGGGCACCAGCTTCGTGAATCCTTCGATCAGGTCCACGATTCAGCAGGTGGTCATCGGTCACGCGCGACTGGGCAATTATGTGAGTGAGGTAGACGCCCAGGGCAACCAGGTGGACCAGGATCAGGATGGCGGCTTCTTCAAATTTGAGTTCGCACAACAAGCGTTCCCCGACAGCACAACAACGCTGACGATGGGGTCGCAGGTTCCTGCTGAGCGCTGGCATCTGGCGCGACGCGCCGTGTTGTTGCTCGCGCCGCCTGCTATCAACACTAATTGGCCAAAGGCGTTGCATGCGGATGACATCAGCCTCAGCGGTAATGCGTCCGTCGAGGAAGCACTCGGAACGCAATTGCTTCGCGGCCAATGGGACCTGGTGGATGGTTTCAACTACGCTCAACGCGTGCTGATTCCCGATCCCGCGCCGGAAGATGGCAGCGATCCGCCGACTGGTATCTTTCCGTGGTACCTGCCGCAGATTTTCGACACCAATGGAACCGTCGGCAATTTCGGAATGGTTCCGTTCCAGCGCAGTCAGTTGGACCCCAATCCGCCCGCCACTTATGCCGACCGCCTCGGGGCGTACATGCTGCCGAACTGTGCGTCGTTCAAGGTGGAATGGTCGCTCGACCCGCGCAGCAAGATTGTCGGCGGCCGAATGGATGGCGAGAACGAAATTTACTGGATTGATCAAGGCGACGAAGGCAGCGTGGGTACGGGTTCCAATGCTACGATTCTGCCCGATCCGTTCCGTGCCATCACCCGAAAGATCGAGGAATTGCAGGAAGACGACCCGGACAATGTTCGGGCCACCCGCCTGGAGGACCTGCTCAACGGAATGCACGGCGGAACCGGCAATTACAGCTACAGCCTGGCGGGTCGTTTCCGCGATGATCCGGAGTGGCGCATCACGCCGGCTGTTCAGGGTCGAACGAACACCGCGATTTTCACGGCTTCACGGTTGGATGAGTCCAACCCCATGCAGCCGCGACTGGTAGAAGAAGATGTGTTCCCCAAGGCGTTGAGGATCACAGTGGATGTATACGACGACGAGCGACGGCTGGAGCGCCCGATTCGTCATGTCATGGTTATACCGATTGGCGGATGAGTGATATTTTTGAGGGTGCGGCGGGATGAATCCTGCCGCTGGATCGACGAAGTGCGGTCCCAATGAGTTTGTGATGAACTACAACATGAAGACAACTTTTCCAGCAGCCTCCCTGCAGACGCGTTCTGCCAAACCCACAGCCGGTTCTCGCCGTCGCGCGTCCGTGCTGATTCTGGTTATGGCTGTGCTCGGCGTGCTGTTTGTAACCGGCATTGCGTTCATGGCTACCATGAACTGGCAGTCGCGCATGGTCGAGAGGGAACAACAGGCGCGAGTCTATGAGCTGGGCGTCGCTCAGATTGAATCCGTCATCGAGAACGTGCTTCGCGAGCAAATCGTCCGCCCCGGAGGTCGTACAACACCAGCCGATGAATTGACGACGGTCGTTCAGAAATTCATCCCGATCCCTGATCCGATGCTTCCCCCGATGCGGGATGAATACAAGTTCAATACACCTTCCTATTCTTTGGGCTATGGAAACAATCCGTTGATCGCCCAGGTGGAACCGCAGTTCCCTAAGGTTCCATATCAATCTGCCTTCCAAGTCCCGGAACCGAACCTTGCGAACGCTCCGGACAATCTGACTCTGTATCGTCGTGATCGGCAGCTGATTTATCAGAACATCACGGACCTGGAAGTGCTCGTTAACGGCCCGCAATACATGTCGGCCGGTCGAGTCGTACACCCGATCAATCTGGATGCCCACGTTTATCCTAATTTCGAAGTACAAGGCCCGCTTGGCCGACGCTTGGTCGATGCTGACGGCGACGGCATGAACGATACGTGGGAAGTCGATCTCGCATCCATTGGCGTTTCCGGCGACGCCATCCGCGAGTTGGGCAGGGTCGTCAATCCGGTTGATAACCCAAACGGAAAGGTTCGCGTGGGTCTGCGCATCGTGCCGCATGGTGCATTTGTAGACCTGAACCAATCGCACCCGCTGATGATCAACAACGTATTTCCTGCCAGCAACAATCTCTGGGTGGCGAGTGCGTACAACGAACGCAAGAACTTCCCTTACGTGGCAGATATCGAAGAGCCCGGTCTGCGACACCGCGGGTTCCTGCCGCAGTTCAAGATTCCGCAAAGCGGTATTCAGGGCAGCAGCCTGCTCGATCCCAATCTTGACCCGCTGGGTGATGGCGACTTCAGCTCGCAGATGTTCTCGACCGCGACAAGTCACTTCCCAGACGGTGAGTCAGTCTTCGACTTCAGACATCGCTATTGGATGTTCAGCGCCGCCCAAAGACCGAACGGCGAATACGAAGAAGTGGACGGCATGCTCGACACCGAACTTCCGCCGTTCGTGCCGATGATGGATCGAGACCGCACGACCTACGATCGCCGCAGTCTCGTCACGTCCATCAATCACGACGACCTGAATTCGCGCGGCGCCCTGTTCAACAATCAGGATGTGGTTTCGCTGATGCGCGACGTCAACTGCGGCACAGCCGTGTTTGATTATCCGAACTATCCACAAACATTGGAAAATGATCCTCAGCCGCTTGGTACTGTCTGCAACTGCGCGAACATGGCCGCGTGTGACGTCGTTGACCCGCGCAAGGGTCGCTTGCAGATGAGCCTTCCGTGGTTGGAAACCGGACCGCGCGAGCTGTACTCAACCAATACGATTGCGCACAGAAATTCGCGTCGAAGCCTTCGCCAATCGCTGGTGCATGAAACATTCATGCAGATGTTGCTGCGTGCACGAAGCCCCGAGTTTGGTTCGTTCACGGCACAGGGCGTTTGGCAACCCAATTTTGACAACATCCAAACCGCGGCAGCCTCACTGACGGCCAACCTCTTGGATTACGCAGACAAGGACGTTATTCCCAACAACCCGGTGGATCAGCACACTCCCACAGCCATTGCGATGTGCCGCGCGGACTTCAGCAACACCACGACTGTAGGAAGGACGCTCAATACGCCGCCGTTGGCAACTGATTACGTGTTCGGCGTTGAAGAGCAGCCGTATATCACAGAGCTGGTTTCGCGTACGCTTGGTGACGATCAGGGCAATCCCATCTACTCAGGCGGCAGCCCCACTTTTTATGCGGTCGAACTTTACAATCCTTATGACCACACTATTCAGCTGACCGGTTATTCACTCTATTTTTGGGACCATAGAAACCCTAGTGATGTCAGAATCGTTGGGCTGCAAAACACTCAGATTCCAATGCGTGGCTTCGTCTATTTTTATTCCGGGAACCCATCGGGTATGAATCTTGAGCCTGGTGGTATCGACGTGGGTACTGGTAATATCGAAATCCCGCTCGGCGGCTCTAGCGGACCCGCCAACCCGTACAGCTATGTTTATCTTGTTCGCAACATTCAGACGTACGACGATCAGAATGTTCTCCAGACCTTCAACGTGGTAGCGGATCAGTTTGCCTTGGGAACCGGATGCATGGTGGGCACTGTGAATAACATCCCGACACCCATCTACTCGACGCAGCGAATCGTGCGCCAGGACGATGGCGCCTATTTCTCGGGTCGCCAATTCCCGTGGACCGCGCCCGTTCCCATCGAATGCGCCGACAATCAATTCGAGAACATGCATACGCTGGGTCTGTACAATGGCTTGGCCAACACCAACATGGCAATTCCGCGACCTGTCAACATCGATCTGGCGAACCAAGTTGATTTCGACAACGCGGCGAGTGATGTTGAAATGCGCCTGGCGTTCCCGACCACCGGCTCCATGCTGTTGATGACGCGTCATGCCAACCGCGCGTGGGACTTGCAAGCGGCTAAGGATGGAGAACCGCTGGCGTTCACCGCCCATCTGGATTATGCCACACCAAACGAAACCACACCGATCGATAACGGCCGCCTGCCGATTTTCGATAAGCGATATCAGGATCACTGGAACCCGCAGAATAATCCGACCGTCAGCGGTCAGACGGCGTGGCCCATGGGACGTCCGGGTGAACTATATCACCTTCCGTGGGGGCAGATGATCTTCGATTACTTCACCGCCCTGCCGCTCTACAACATGGGCCCGTTCGAAGTGGCTATCGCAAACAACGCCCCTGTCGAGCAGGACGCGCAGCCCAAGGTCGACATGGAAGGCCTGCGAGTTCACGGCCGCATCAACATTGATGTGGCTCCATGGAAGGCGATGCAGGGCACGCCGAAGGTGCCGATCGATTCACTGATGGGTTTGAGTGCTGATGTTCGAAACACCATTGCACTCTTCGCGGGGTTGGACCAACACAACGCGATGCCTATCGGCGAAGAACTCGCAAAAGGCATCGTCGCCTATCGCGAAGCGCGCGAGATTTGCGAACCGTTGAATTCCGACGGCGTGAACCAGTGTTCTGATACGACCGGCGATTATCACGGAAACCTGAATGGAACGAACATGGAAGGTGGTCGCGGATGGGATAGCATGAGCCCGCAGTACCGTCGCGGCAATGGTTTCCTAACGGTCGGCGAGTTAGCAAACGTGACCAGTAATGGCGCATATGCGAAAGCGCCGGCGTCACCGCCGCCTGGTTTTACGTCGGGTATGACTGACCGACAATTCACTGACTTCAGCCCGTATCGAATGGACTCCGGTGTCTTGGACTGGAACCCCAATAGTCCGGGTTATAACTTCTATCAGGATTATGTTGCTGCGGTGGCGAATCTGGTGGCCCTTGGGGATTGGGTGACGGTCAAGTCGCACGTGTTCACGGTCTACGCGATCATTCGCGGTGAGCCGGTTGATCCCGCGATCAATCCGAATTCCGAGCAGGAGCGCGACAATCGTGCACTGCGACTTCAGGAGACGGTGGATCGCCTTCCGGTGTTGCTGGGGCAGCAGAAGCCCTCGCAGATCGGCGAGCGCACACTGGGTCTCTATAAGGACGTGCAGAATAATTAATAACGCGTTAAAGCGAGAACCGCGCAGCGAATCTCGTTCAGAGCGCCAATTGCTTCCTTGCTGACGCGTCCTATTAGAGTCCGAACACGGACGTCGAAAAAGTCTGAACCATCAACACGAATCAGATTGTCGCTACTCAGCCCACGTGAGTGATCCAACTAAGTTGCATTAGACGAGTAGAACGACTGGTTGCCGATTTGTTTGATCTCCATTGATAATTCCGCAGGTCCGAGAACCGATCGAATCACCCCGTCGTACAAAAGATGGGAAAATTAAGGGACCTTTGGTAACCTGCGGCTGATCCGGCTATAATCGGAGGAATGCGATGGACAGGTGTCCAGCGCGAGCGCGGGGGAAGAGGTCGTCGAGTTGTCGTCGTGCGGAAAACTCCGCTGCGGTGAGGCTCTCTGCCTTTGCCATTCCCTTACTTTCTAATTGGGAGCTACATGGGATGCGAGCATTTCATACATGCTGCGCGATGGCGCTTTTGTGTGGGCTTGTCACAGCAGCCGAGCCCGTAACCGTGGGAACGCCCGGACCGGTCGACCCGCTGTGGGAGGCCATCGCCTTCGATTCCGAACCGAGCGGCGGTGTCGCCGGTGATCCGTGCGAGTCAACGCAGATCGGAAACTACGGAGTCACGTTCGCGGGGCCCAATCGTTTTCGCGGCAACGTTATCCGAACTGGGACCACGGGCAACGAGCTGCAACGATTTGGCATGGAACTCAACATTCCCGCCGGGCTCACTCAGTTGTCTTTTTGGATCTACAAGAAGAATATTGTTTCCGGCCACTATGTACTTGTCACCACCCAGCAAATCGAGGCGGTCAGCGCTGGGCAGAGTTACTACTGGTCTCCTGAAATGAGCGAAATGCTCGCGCCGAACTCGGATTACGCAATCGGCGTTTCTTGGGAAGGCGTTACCGTCACGTACGGTCGCGACAACCTGGCCAACCCAAGGCCGTTCTCCCATGGAACCATTGTGGGCACGGTCGGAGAGTCGCTTCCGCTTAGCGATGAGCTAACGTTGGTGCCCGGTTCAACCGGCGCCTATGCCATGCGGTTTTGCTTTGCTCCGATGCCAGGCGCCTGCTGTGTGCCGGGCACTCAAAGCTGTCAACCGAACATATTCCAGGAAGAATGCGAGATTGACCTCAATGGATACTTCCAGGGGCAATCAACGACCTGCCAGACGAATCCCTGCAACTTCGGCGTTTGCTGTTCCCTTACCGGTGCCTGCCTCGAGCCAATCACGCTCGACGCCTGCACGGAAGTTCCGGGCAACTGGTCCGACGTCGACTCGTGCAATGACATCGCGCCGTGTCCGGTCCTCGCCGGTGCATGCTGCCTGGGAACATCCTGTATCGACAGCATGACGTTGGCGGACTGCACAGCCATGCCCAACGGCATGTTCCGTGGAAACGGCACCGAGTGTGATTCCATCCAGCCGGAATGCGGCAAGGGCGCGTGTTGTTCGGCCCTCGTAACCGATGGCTGCGCGGAGACAACGGCAGCCAACTGCGCGCCGGATGTTGGGTCCTTCCAGGGCTTGCACACTCGTTGCATCGACTCAGCCGGCTCGTGCCCGGGTCGCTGCTGCGTAGGTTCGATGCCCCCTACGTGTCTGGCTAATCGCACACCGGATCAATGCTCTGACTTCAACGGCGTGTTCATTGGATTCGATAACAGCGCTATGTGTGTCGGCGATTGTGCGGGCGCTGGGGCGTCCGGAAAGTGCTGTCTCCCCGACGGAGGTTGCGCACTTACCAATCTATTGGGCTGCAACAACCTTCAGGGAGTATTCACTTCTGGTGGAAACTGCACTGCCCCCAGTGCCTGTCCCGGCACTGGTGCATGCTGCAACGGTTCTATTTGCATCGAATTGACTCAGGCTGGCTGTCTAGATCCGATCTGGGGTGGATCGTTCCTCGGAGTCGGCTCCGAGTGCACACCGGGAATCTGCATCGAAAGCGATCCGGGCGGATGCTGCATCGGAACATCGTGCACGCCGACGCAACTGACTCGCATCGAATGCCTCGCGCTGAACGGCGAGTTCCTTGGTGAAAACACAACTTGCGGACCATTGTCCTGCCAACCTTTTGGTGCCTGCTGCCAACCGAATGGCACTTGCACTCTTCTGGCTCAATCAGTCTGCGTTTCCGGCGGCGGAACATTCCAGGGCGACGGCGCCAGCTGCGCAGGAGTCAACTGCCCGCAGCCGCAATACGCATGCTGCCGTACTGGCATGCCGTGTACGCTCGCGACAGCGGCGATGTGCACCTCGATGGGCGGCACCTCGCAAACTGGCGTCACGACCTGCGCCGCAGCCGCATGCCCAGCCGCCTGCTGCTTACCTGCAGGAACATGTTTGAGCAATCAAACACCGGCCATGTGCACCGCCGCCAACGGCCAACACCTCGGCGACGGCTCCGTCTGTGGTCCGAACTCTTGTCCAACGGGTGCATGCTGTACAGGTGAGAACTGTCTCTTTCGCACACAAGCTGGTTGCATTGGACTTGGTGGCATTTACGAAGGAAACGGCACAACATGCCTGCCGAATAATCCGTGCGAAACACCGGACATCAGCATCGTCAGCAGCGTGCCTGCCAATGGCAGTATCGATGCACGACAGCCATCGACACTGGCGTCGGCGTGCACAGAACTACAGGGAACAAATCTGGTAATCCTCACGTTTGATGGACCTGCCGCCGGAGTTGTGGCGGGAGATTTTGTGATTACGACTGAACCTGCGGGGACGCCACCAACCATCGCCAATGTGGTGCCAAGCGGTAGCGATTTGACAATCGTACTTACGAATCCCATTCCGCCTCAACGCTGGACTCGCATTGCGCACACGGCCTCGGGCTCGTCAACGCGAATCGGCTTCCTGCCGGGCGACGTAAACAACGATCGCAGCGCATCGCCGGTCGATATTCTGAAGATCATCGACCATTTGAACGGCGTCGAGACCTACGCGATCCATCAAACGGATATCGATCGCTCCGGCGTCACGAATCCGGCGGACGTGCTCCGCGTGATCGACCTGCTCAACGGCGCGGATTGCTACGATCCGTACAACGGCGCGACGCTGCCTCCGTGAGCCGACCAAACAACTGAGCAAAAACACAAGTGGCACGGTTGAGCAAACGCTCTTCCGTGCCACGTTTCTTTTTCTCGATTCAGTTTCGATCAGCCGGCGAGCGTAGCTTCCGCCTCAGCCAGCTTTTCCGGAAGCTCAGCCCGAATCTCATCGAGTTGCGCCGGCGTAATCCCCAGCGTCTCGAACAAGTCTGGCGTGATCTGCTCTCGCTGTGCGGTCAGATACATTCCGAGTTTTTCCTGGCAGCACATCACGTCAGCCATGTGAATCAGGACAGCCATGTTGCGAAGTTCCGGGCTCAACGCCTCGGGGCAATGGTGGAAGCCAACGGCCGCACGAAGATGACGCGGGAACTTCCACTTCGTCGTCAGGCCAACGCCAAAGGCTTGATGATCTGCACCGATCACTTCGCGCTCGCACGCGAGGAAATCGATCTCGCTTTCCGAGCAGCGACGAATGACTTCCGCGAATTCATCCGGATAAGCCTGACGCTCGACCAGCGTACCGATGTCGTGAATCAGACCAGCCACGAAAATTTCGTCCGGCATACCAGGATGCGGTGACGCCTTCGCGATGCAACGCGCCGCAACGGCGACAGCCACGCTGTGCCTCCAGAGATCGGCTGCACTGAACTCGACAGAGATGCGCTTGCCCTGGAAGAGGCGTGCAATCGACGCGGCAATCGCGATGTTCTTCACCGCGGACAACCCGAGCAGAATGATCGCGCGATCGACGCTCGCAACCTGCCCCGGCAATCCATAAAACGCGGAGTTAACGACCTTCAACACCTTCACTGAGAGTGCCGGGTCGTTCTTGATGACTTCGTGCAGATCGCGTGCGGTGCTCTTGGGATCTTCCACGATCTGAATGATCTTGATCGTGATTTCTGGAAGGGTGGCGATCTCACCGATCGAGGCCAGTGCCTTATCTACTACTGCTTTGGCTTGATCGGGAGCGGCTTCAACAGTCATTACACACCCTCAAGGGTTGGGTTCATGGAAAGGGCTTGGCCCTTTTGCCATCGAGTTTATCGACTCACCCCATGACGCGGATTAGACCACCGGGACGTAACGCCCGTATGCCTATATCGTTCAATATGCGATTAACTTGCGGCGAAAAGCGTCATCCACCGGAATGGTGGCCAATAACTGAGCGATTTGCTGCCCGACCGTGCGTGTACCCGCGTTTTTACGGATTGATTTTTCAGATCGTCTCAACTTCAACGCGCGTGTGATAGCCCGATAAATGGAGGACTCATCCTCACCACAATCGATGACTCCCCTACCGAGTCGCTCGCGACCTTGCTGTCGCGAACCGACATTGACAGCCGGCGTGCCGACGAGCGGCGCTTCCAGAACGCCGCTCGAGGAATTGCCAATAAGCAGATCAACATTGATCAACCAGTCGAGATACTGGTCACGATTTACCGATTTGTGGACCTCAATCGTCTTGCCGGAAGATTGCTTTGCCGCTGATTCGATCGCCTCAACAATGCCCGAGTGGCCGCGATCGCTGTTCGGATGAATGATGATCAAGTTGAGTCCGGCCGACTGCGCCGCGCGAAGAACGTTCGCCATGGTTCGCTGTTCTACGCCCGCAGATCGACCGCAAGGATGCTGCACGACCATCGCCCAGCCGGTTCGATTCCGTTTTCCTTTGTGCTTCGCGAGTAACTCGATGATGCGATCTTGCGCCGGCGGCCCAACGACGTGAACGCGCGATTTATCCTCACCCATGCGAAAGAGACGGCGTCCTGCATCTTTTGTCGCCGGGAAATGAACGTGCGCGAGCTTGCTGATGGCGTGACGCAGCGAGTCGTCGAAATCACCCGGGGCCACGTCGCCGCCGTGAATGTGACCGACGATCTTGCCGGTTGTCACGCCCGCCAGCGCCCCAGCCATGGCTTCGATGCGATCGCCAAGTACAAGCACGATGTCGGTTTTTTCGCGGTGAAGAAATCGCGCAATGCCCGCCACGCCCCGCGCGAGACCCTCAGCCTGATCGAGCGAGTCGTCCGACGCCTTCTGCATGGAAACGCGCGCTGCAATTCTCCAGCCGTCCCGCGCGATCTCGTCCACCGTGTGCCCGAGCTTACGCACGAGGTGCATGCCGGTAACGACGAGTTGCAGCTCAAGCTTTTTGTGCCGCGCGATGGCACTAATAGTAGAGATAAGCAGGCCATACTCTGCACGACTACCGGTGACGACAGCCACGCGGCGACGATTAGTTGAACGTTTCGCGATCTTCTTCGCCGGAGTTGTCACTCGACCATGTCCCACGAAATGAGCGTATCCGCCGAGATGGGCTGTTTTGTTTTGCGGCCAACGAGTCGCGAGCGATCGCTCGCCGGAATCCCCGTGCCGGGGCGCTTCAGCGTCAGCATCGATTCGTCAATCGTGATGCCCGGGCCAATCGCAACCGTCGATACCACGCTCTTCGCAGCCACCGATCGCACTTCCCGCTCAATGTCGGTCATACCGATTTCGCCGCTGCCGAGCGCGACCTCCACTTCGCAAACCTGTCGCACATACTCCGCAAATTGCGTCGGGTTCAGCGACATCGCGTGATCCGGACCCGAACCTGATTGATCAAGCGTCAAGTGTTTTTCGAGAACGCTCGCGCCGCAGGCCACAGCCCACCCACCGGTTCGCGTCGACATGGTGTGATCGCTCAGGCCGACGGGCAGACCGAAACGGTCGCGCAGCGCGGTAATCACTCGCAGATTGATCTTGTTCAACGGCGTAGGGTACGAGCTGACGCAGTGGAGAACAACAAATCTCTCCCATGCGTCGTACTGATGGACAAGACTCACGGTCGATTCAATTTCATGTGCAGCCGACGCACCCGTCGAGAGGATGATGGGCAGCCTCGATTTCGTGGCTTCGATGACAAGATCCGTGTTTGTCAGATCGGTGGAAGCAATTTTGATGGCCTGCGTGCCAATGTCAATCGCCCGCGTCAGGTCTGCCACAGAGAACGGCGTCACGATGAATATGAGTTCGCGACGCGACGCGTGCTCGCGCAGCTTCGCAAACTCAGCCACGCCGAGTTCCAGCCTTTGCAACATCACACGCTGCGACGTGTGCGACGTTTGTGCCTTCTGATAGTCAGCCGTGCGCGCGGTAGCTGTCACCAGATCGTCCGCGCGGAACATCTGAAACTTGACCGCATCCGCGCCGGCGTCAGCAGCTGCATCGATGAGTTGAATCGCGCGATTGAGCGACCCATCATGATTCACGCCCGCTTCCGCGATGATGAACGTCGCTTGACCCTCGCCGATTCGTCGCGTGCCGATTTGGATGTTGCTGTTTGAAGGCGTCATGATTTGGCTCGCGAGCGCAGCACAGCCTCAGCCAGATAGAGGTCAAGTGCTTCGTCGATGTCTACTGAGTCCTCCGGCTTCTGAATGATCGCGCGGCGATCGGCCCCTAAAAACGCCTGACCATCGTGCGGTGCTTTTTCAGCGTCGAAGAGTGCCGCCCGCGTAACGACGGCCACCGCTCCATCGTGATAGTAAAGAGGTTCAAGGTCCTGACGGCGGTAGATGCCGTTCTTGCGAAATTGCACCATGCGGTCGCCTTTGAGCCGGTGAATCCAATCAGGATGCTGCTTGGAAACCGGGGCGACGCTGCGGACGGAATCAGCTTTCGTTTCCGCTAAATGATCGATCGCGCGATCGATGAGCCCGTCCGCGCGAATCGGTATGTTGCCGTAGAGTAAAACGATGGCGTCAACTTTCTTGGAATGAGTCTTTTCCCAGGTGACAACCGCGTGTCGCGCAGCCGCGTCCACGGTGGCTGTGTCTGACGCAAGCTCTGCCGGTCGATCGACGATGTCTATGCCGACTTGCCGCGCGAGCTTTTTGGCGGGCTCGGAATCGGTGGTCAGTACGATCCCGGCCAATCGTCGCGAAGCTCGGGCGTGATCAAACGTGTATTCAATCAGCGGCCGACCGAGCAGCTCGCGCGTACATTTCCCCGGAAGCCCTTTGCTCCCCGCGCGGGCGAGAATGATGCCGAGTACGCACGCCATGCCTATGCTTATCGGCCAAATGGGGAATTCGTGGACAGTGGGATAGCGGTGAGAGTGTTGGTGAAAATCTAAACGGCGTCAGCCAGTGTTGGAGCCAGCAACTCGCGAAGTCGCGCAAGTGCCCTTTGCTCGATCTGGCGGATGCGTTCCTTGGTCACGCCGAACTTCTGGCCAAGTTGCTCAAGCGTTTGCGGCAGGCCCGCTTCGTTGAGACCAAAGTGGTTGCTGAGGATGTCGCGCTCACGCTCGTTGAGAGCGTCGAGGCCGCCTTTGATGAGTGTGCGTACTTGCTGACGATCGGTCTCGCTGCCTTCGATCGCGCTGCCATCTGGCACGGCCTCGAGCAACTCGTCCTGACCGGTGACATACCTTGCACATTGATAGTGCTGTTCGGGAATAGAGCGGGCGTAATTCTTCATTACCGCCCACGAGGCATACGTGCTGAACTTGCAGCCGCGAGCGAAATCAAACTTCTCTACCGCCCGCATGAGCGACACATTGCCGTCGCTGACCACTTCGAAAAAGTTGGATGACCAGCCGACGTGCTTCTTGGCGATGCTGACCACGAGGCGAAGGTTCGCGCGAATGATCCGCTGCTTCAGGTCGTCGACCCGGGCAAGCGCCGCACGAACTTCATCAACCTGTTCAACCGTCGCCGTGTCCGCATCGAGCTTCTTGACACACTTGGCAGTGCGATACTTGAGGTAGTTGTAACGACGGAACAGATCGCGCTCCAAATCGGCCGACAGCAGCGGCGTCAGATAAAGCGAACGAAGATACGGCGGAATATCGCGCGGAATACGCGAGGAATTCAAATCGCCCTCAGGCGGCTCAGCCACGTTGAGGATCAGCTCATCCGCATTTGGCGCATCGAACAACTCGTTGTGAATGCACTCGAGCGGCGTGTCTTTCCACTTGCGAACCTGAATCTGCCGCAGCGTTTGGGAGACTTCTTCAACCGTGGAAGCATACGCCTGCGCGATAGCCTCTACGCTGTCGCCGGCTTCGGCCATTTTCCACATAGCCAAATGCTCATCGCCCAACAGCGAATCGCCGTTGCGGCAGAAAAGTGGCTTGGTGGGATGCGCTTCGTCATAACGACGCAGTGTATAGCGCACGGTCTCCACCGCGCGATGTGATTCTTCCGCGATAATCTTGGCAGCCGCGTGCAGCTTGTACGGTCGATGACGCACAAGCTCCTTCGCGCGAGCGATGATCTTGTCCCGCTCGTCCGAAGTGAGTTGCTTGAACGACGCACCGCGCGCGACCAGGTCTTTGTTTCGCGCAACGAACTGGTCAACGG
Source organism: uncultured Phycisphaeraceae bacterium (assembly GCA_964494205.1). GTDB lineage: Bacteria > Planctomycetota > Phycisphaerae > UBA1845 > UBA1845 > JBBTCX01. Next base: position 63,949 of record CAZBRD010000011.1, read on the forward strand.
TCTTGCGACCAAAAGCGAGGCGGTTCACGCCATCCGGGTAATCCACACGGATACCCAACAGGCCGCGATTGCGCCAGCGTCGAATTGTCTTCGTGCTTACTTTCAAGTCGTCCGCCAATTCCTGATGCGTTTGATAGCCCTCGCCGACTTCAGCGAGAGTCATATTGGCTTTGCGGCTGATGACCTCGGCCATCGTGACCAGATCGATCAACAACGCTTGCCCCGGAATCGAATCGCTGGTCGTCGACCCGCGCTTGCGATAACCGGTGATGTGGTAGCAGACGAATTCGAATGGATAGGTTCGATCAGCTTCCACCAAGCCCAACAGGCGATCAATTCCGCAGATCTGTTCGATCCGCAGGCGGCGTGGCGACAGCGTGAGCTGGTGCGCCAGGTCCGACATATCACCGTTCAAGAACTTGGGCATTGATCGCTTCCCCTGTGGTGGTTGAGTGATCCCCCTGTTTCTGGATTCCGTAAAACCCTAAGTCGGCGGAATCGCGAAACTTACGACAAAACCCTCTATTTATTATCGCCCATGCCCTACAACCGGTCAACGAATTGGATGCAGTCCATACAACTCGCGACAAATGGCAGAGATTGGCCATCGATATTATCGACGCGAACGGATTCTCTTCCCTATTTGCTAGGAAACGCAGACTTGAATTGTGCATACGCACAACAGCACCAAGTCGCAGGTGTGTTGTTTGCCGTACTACTTCGTCGCTTCCAGCGCCGCAATTCGTTCACCGATCCAACGCGCGAAATCCTTGTCCTCGCGCCCTTTGAGCGCGTTGCGATAGTCATCGAGTGCTTCGTTCTTGTATTGCGGGTAGCCAAACAGAATCAGCAACGAACGCGAACTGCCGGCTAACGCCGTCATCGTCCAATGTTGGCCCGTCTTGCGATGGGCATCGCCGAGCGACGTCATCACTTGGCCAATCTCGGCCACTCCAGCTTCTTTCGCTTCCTTTGCTCGGTCGGGCTGCGTTTTGAACCACTCAGTCGTCGGGTCGCCCGGTTTCAACCGCAGATATTCAAACAAGCCTGTATACGTTCGAGCGTTCTCTGAATACGCAACGTATCGTTGCAGCAACACCCACGCTCGGGCCAACCTCGCATCAGCCTCACTCGCGCCGATGTAGCCGGCCATCCAACCGTCATCCTTGCGTAGTGACAGCGCCGAGGTCTCTTGCTTGGTGGGACTCAACTCGCGGAAAGCTGAACTCGCTTCGCTGATTAATCGCTCCGACGCCGACGCAGCCGCCTTTGCAGACTCCGCCGACTTTTGCAACGTCTGCAAAGCCTTCTCTTCGAGGTCGAACGCAGCCTGATCCAGCGCTGCCAACTGCTCATGGGTCTTGACCGCCCGATTCGCGTACCCATCGGTTCCATTCGTCTGTTCGCTGGCGGCAGCCGTGCGATTCTTGTAATTCACTTCCTCCGCTTTCGCGGCATCGCGAGCTGCTTCCATCTCCTTGATCATGGCTTCCTGACTCTTTATTTCGCCTGTCAGTACGTCGCGCTCCGCCTGAAAATGATCGAGTCCCGACTCCGTCGTCAACGTCGCACTCGAACCCTCAACGTACTTCCCCTTCAGATAATCGCCGCTGGCATCGACCGTCGCCTTCGGCAGACGACCTCGCTTCAGTGACTGGACATCGCGAAGCGCGGTTCGATAGGCCTTGTCCTGCGCCGTCAACTGCTCGGCGAAAACCTCTCCCCCGCGCGCACTTGAAAAATCAATACCAGCCGCCTTGATGCGATCGATCTCCTTACGCGCGTTCTCTGCTCGCTTTTCAGCATCCGCGACTTTTGCTTTCAAATCGCGAATCGAAACGTCCACCTGATCGGCTTTGGCCTGAAGCTCGCTCAGCTTCGCACCTGCATCCTTGATGCGCGTTTCCATTTCCTTGATGACTTTGCCGATCGTGCTTCCCACGATGAGGTTGGCCAACGGCTGAACGCCAGTCGCTTCCGCGTCGAGTACTTTCAACTCCACTTGCAACGGAACGATCTGACGTCGAAGGGCGGCAGCCTCTGACGCTGCAGCCAGACCCTGATGATAGAGAATGATTGATTTCAACCAGTTGGCTTCGACGTTCGTGCGCCCGCTTGCTTCACCAGACGTCACAGCCAGCGCCTGATCGGCATACTTCAACGCTTCCTGCAACAACCCCGCGTTCTGCTTGATCGCCTCCGCCCGAGTCTTGCTCCCCTGGCTGACCTGTTGCTCGATGTTCGTATAGCTCGCGCTGTCTTTCTGCGGGACGCTCTTCAGAATCTGCTGCGCATCCGCGCTGTCCCAGCCGGATTTCGCCAGCTTCCAGTTCGTCGGTCGAAACTCTTTCCAGTAGGCCTCATGCCGATCCTGGTAATCGGTCTTGGCATCGTCACTCAAACCCTTGGGATCGTTGAGATCGAACTCACCTTCAACGCCCTTATCGCCCAGCTTGGAAAGCACCGCGCCGAACTCGTTCAACACGCCGGCCTTGTATCCCAGGGCTGCGTTGTATTGATGAAGCGCACGGCGTGCCTTTTCAACATAGAGCGCCGCTTCGCTGTCCACCTTTTGCTGCGAGCTTTGCAGCATCGTCGGGAGAGACCACCCCAGCAGCAGGGCCAGCAACCCGCCTCCCAGTCCGATGACAACGATTGGTTTTCCCGTCATGTGAAGCTCCAGCGAATCAGGCAATATCCCATGTTAGCCCAAGTGGGCGCACGGTGGGGTTTCTTGTCCAAAGTCCGGCCGATTTTAGGTTAAGCAGAGGGGTTTGCAAATTGGCGGGACGTGACCCAATTGCGTTTAGATTTACCGTCGACCACTCAGGAGATCGTAGTTTCGCCATTTGGCGCCGCATCGGGAATATCCGGATTCAGAGAATTGGAGTCGTTTCGCCGCCGTTTGCGGACCGCATCCCGCAGCACGAACTCGATTTGGGCGTTCAGGCTACGCAAGTCGTCCTTGGCCCAGCGGTTCAGCTCATCGAGCAGCTCGTTGGGAAGGCGAAGCAAGTACGATTTTCGCTCGGGCATGGCGACTCAGATAACCCCATACAGCTGCCGCAAGCGCTTGCTCGAATCGGCAAAACGCCTGCGGCAACTCTCTTACGACCTGATCAACCCGGATACAGCGTGCCGGCATTCACGACGGGAGTGACCGGCTCATGACCGCACAGAACGACCAGCAGATTGCTGACCATCGCCGCTCGTCGCTCCTCGTCCAGCTTAATCGTCTTGTGGTTCTCCAGCTTCTCCAAGGCAAGCTCGACCATGCCGACCGCACCATCGACGATTTTCGCCCGGGCAGCCACCACCGCCTCAGCCTGCTGTCGCTGAAGCATCGCGCTCGCGATTTCCGCTGCATACGCGAGATGGCCAATCTTTGCTTCTTCGATCAGAACGCCCGCGCGACCCACTCGCGCCTGCACTTCCTTCATCAAGTCCGCCGACACCTCTTCCGTACCGCCGCGTAGCGTGATCTGCTTGTCATCCTCGAAGGAATCATACGAGTACGACATCGCCAGATGGCGCAAAGCGGCCTCGCTCTGCACGCTGACAAAGGACTCATACTTCTCGACGTCAAATACTGCCTTGGCGGTGTCCACAACACGCCAGACGACGATGGCTGCGATTTCGATCGGATTACCGCGGAGGTCGTTTACCTTGATCTGTTCACTGTTGAAGTTGTGCGCCCGCAGCGAGACCCTCTTCTTGATGAGTAACGGGTTCGCCCAGTGGAAACCGTCCTGCTGCACGGTGCCAATATACTTTCCGAACAGGATGAGCACGGCCCCCATGTTCGGCTGGAGGGTAAAGAACCCGCAAAGCAGCACCACCCAGACGCTCAACACGACGACCCAACTGCCGATGGCCCATGGGTTCTCGCTCTTCATGGCCAGATAACCGGCGGACATCAACGCAATGCCAAAGGCAATTAACGCCAAGAGCATGACCCAACCGTTCGTCGCACCTCTTTTGAACTCACGTGTTTCCATTGACTTCCTCCGTTCACACTTAGGTCTTTCTCTACTCAATATATCATAACTATATCATATATTTATCATTCTGCAAACCTCAGCGCGAGTCGGAAGTTGTATGTAGAATTTCCAGCGGAATAGACCTGTAATGTCGTTGAAAGGCGCCTTGGCAATCGGTACGATGCATGTTACGAATTATCAGTCGTTTGCATTCTGGCTTTAACGATCGAATTGAAAGTTTCGAACGTTGAACGGCTGGGATGTCGGCCGGAAGTGACTACAGGTCTCTGCTGATCTTGAAGCTGGTTGGTAGCGGCTTGGTTCGTTCGTGAGTCATGCATCACCTTGCATGTCGCTACGATCATGGGGCGGAGGAGAAGGCTGGCGCGGTTGGGTCGCGCTTTCATTTCCTGTTCATTCGAAGCTGAACATTGCTGTTCTATTTCGAATGCCGCCATTCGTCATCTCCGGCTGCACGCGATTGCTCATGACTGTGGCGTTCAGTGCCATCGAAAGTCACTCGGGATTGGGTGGAAAGGAAGATTCGATGACTCCCCAGACGAATCAGCATAACAGGAAATTCAATCGCCTTGCGATGAACGCATTTGCGTTCGTTCTCGTAACGGTTGGATTTGGTTCATCCGCATTCGCCGTGCGAAACATCACGTCCGTCTCGCTCAACGGTGGAGCACCATGGACATTTTCCGGCGGTACGCTGATCTTGGCAGGCGATCCGGTCACAGTTCTCGCGGGTGAGACCATCAGCGTGAACATGACCGTGGTCACCACCGGTACCGGCAATGCCAATGACTGGCAGTCGACCGCATGGCAGATCGGCAGCGTCATCGGCACGTGGACATGCAATACTGACGGCAACTTCGAGAGCGCCGGCACGCACAACCTGACGTTTGATATCATCGCGGGCGCAACATCGGGAACATTCAACTCCTATTTCCGCGCGCATGATGAAAACGCATGCGGTGCAGCCGATCCAAGCGCTGTCGTTACTCTGGCGAATTCCGTCACGATTCAGCCACCCGCCACCAACCCTTCACTGGCGGACGCCTGCGGACTCGACATCGTACTCGTGCTCGACACCTCGGGAAGTATTGGCGGCAATCTTGATGACGTTCAGAATGCCGCTCTCGATTTCGTCAACGCGTTTCTGCCCGCCACGCCAACGTTGATCGGTCTCGTCGAGTTTAATGACGATGCGACCATGCTCGAGAATCTGACGAGCAACACGGCTGCCCTTTCGGCGGATATAGGTGGATTGGCTTCCGGCGGTTTCACCAATTGGGAAGACGCCATTCAGACAGCCACCGCTATGCTCGAAGGTGGTCTCGATCGACCTGACTCCATTCACCCCGACATGATCGTCATGATCACTGACGGCGACCCCACAGCCAGCAGCGCTGGAAACGACAATTCAAACCAGCCAAACGTTCACTTATACCCAGCCGTCGTCGCAGCCAACGACGCGAAGACTTCCTCGTCCACCAACCCAATTCGCATCGTAACGGTGGGTGTGGGTGCGGCGACCCAATCGCGTTTGGTTGCCATTAGCGGTTCGAATGTCCATCCACCGAACCCGCTCAACGCCACCACGGATGTGGTGCTATCTGATTTTGACGACCTGGCGGGCGAGCTGAGCGATCTGGCTGTGGCGATCTGCGGTGGGACCATCACCGTTCACAAAGTCATCGACGTCGACGGCAACACCGGGACGACTGGCGATCAAACCGACGGCGCAGGCTGGTCATTTGCAGCCAACCCCGATGCGCCCGACACGACGGACCCGACTTCAGGAAGCACCGACAGCTTCGGCATGATCATCTTCGACGTGGACGTCGGCGCGAACAACTCGGCCATCGTTGACATCACCGAGACCATGCAGACGCACTTCCAGTTTATTTCCGCCAACTGCGTGAACGGTATGTCATCCGCCGGAACGCCGGCGACAAACGCGGTGAACAACATTCCGCTCAGCGCGTCAGACATTATTTCCTGTACGTTCTACAATCAGCCCAAGACAGGCGCTTGCTGCAAGACCTTCCTGCCCGGTTCCAACTGCACAAACAACGTTCCGTTCACGCTCTGTGACGAACCGGGATTCGTTTTCTCCGAAGGCATGACCTGCGCGCAGGTTTCCTGCTGCAGTTCTGACGCCTTGTGCGCCGATTCCGATCCTTGCACCGTGGATATGTGTGTCAACGGCGTCGGCTGCGTCAGCACGCCGATCAACTGCAACGACAACAACCCGTGCACGATTGATTCATGTTTCCAGGGCTCCTGCGTCAACAGTCCAGTCACCTGCCCGGACAACAACGATCCATGCACCGACCTCGCGTGTGATGCAAACGGCGCAAACGGCAACTGCGACTCGACCGTCCCCGTCAACAATGGCGCTCCGTGCGACGACCTCTTCTATTGCACGATCGGCGAAACCTGCACCGGCGGCATCTGCGGCGGTGGTTCGCCGCTCAACTGCAGTGACGAAGTCGGTTGCACGAATGATTCGTGCGATGAAACCAACGACGTCTGCGTCCACAACCCGAACAACAGCAAGTGCGACGACGGCCTGTATTGCAACGGCGCAGAAACCTGCGACGGATTGACCGATTGTGCCGACGGAGCTGATCCGTGCTCGCCGCCGCAGCGTTGCGACGAAGTCAACGATCGCTGCGTGCAGTGTCTCACCGATGCCCAGTGCGACGACGGCGCATTCTGCAACGGCGCCGAAACCTGCAACATCGTCTCCGGCACCTGTCAGCCCGGCGCAAACCCATGCCCTGCCGACAGCGTCTCCTGCACCATCGACTCGTGCGATGAAGCCAACAACGTCTGCCTGCACGAGCCGAACAACGCTCTGTGCCAGAACGGAAACTTCTGCGACGGACAGGAAGTCTGCGATCGCATCAACGGTTGCGTCGATAGCCCCGATCCCTGCAACGCCCCGTTGCGTTGCGATGAACCGAACGATCGTTGCGTTGATTGCCTCACCAACGGCCAGTGCGACGACGGCCTCTTCTGCAACGGTTCGGAAACCTGCAACACGACAACCGGCACTTGTCAGCCAGGTACCGACCCGTGCCCAGCCGACAGCGTCGCGTGCACCATCGATACGTGCGACGAAGACGCGAACGTGTGTCTGCACACGCCAAACAATTCACTTTGCCAAAACGGAAACTTCTGCGACGGCCAGGAAGTCTGCGATCGCACGCTCGGTTGTCAGGACGCTCCAGACCCGTGCACCCTGCCACAACGTTGCGACGAACCAAACGATCGTTGCGTCGCCTGCTTGACCGACGGTCAATGCGACGACGGCCTCTACTGCAACGGCACGGAAACGTGCAACGTCGCGATGGGAGTCTGCGTCCCCGGCACGGCCCCGTGCCCGGCGGATGGAGTCGCATGCTCCATCGAGACCTGCAACGAATCCACCAATGCCTGCGAGCAAACGCTCGACCACGCATCGTGTCAAAACGGACTGTTCTGCGATGGTGCGGAGTTGTGCGATCCTGTGCTCGGCTGCGTCGACTCGGCCGACCCCTGCTCGCCGGATTCCATCGCCTGTACTAACGATTACTGCGACGAGAACCGCGATCTCTGCATGCACGTTCCGATGAACTCGCTGTGCGACGACGGTGCATTCTGCAACGGCGTGGAAACGTGCGATCCGCTTCTCGGCTGTCAGGCCGGCACGTCACCGTGCCCATCCGATGGCATCGATTGCACGACCGACACCTGCGACGAATCCACCGATCAGTGTCAACACACGCCGTCCAACGCGTTCTGTGACGACGGCGCATTCTGCAACGGCGCGGAAGTGTGCGACGTGTTCAACGATTGCGTCGCCGGCACCGAGCCATGCCCAGCCGATTCGGTGGCATGCACCATCGATTCCTGCGACGAAGTCGCTGACCAGTGCTTACACACACCTTCGAACGGCCTGTGCACCGACGGCGCATTCTGCAACGGCGTCGAAATCTGCGATCCGCTGCTCGGCTGCATCGCGGGCGCGAATCCCTGCCCGCCCGACAGCATCCGCTGCACGATAGACTCCTGCAACGAAAGCACGGATACGTGCCTGCACGTTCCGACCGATTCGCTTTGCAGTGACGAGCAATTCTGCACCGGCGTGGAGACCTGCAACGGCGTAGCCGGCTGCCAGAACGGCCCCGACCCCGACTGCTCGTTCCTCAACAACGCCTGCAATATGGGTGTTTGCAATGAATCGAACGATCAGTGTCAGTCAGTGCCCACCAACCAGGGCGGCCCCTGCGTGGACGATGGCCTGTTCTGCAACGGCAGCGAGGTTTGCAACAACGGCAACTGCGTATCGACCGGCAACCCATGCCAGTTCGGCACGCTTTGCGATGAGCTAAACGATGAATGCGTCGAGTGCTTCACAGCCTCGCAGTGCGACGACAACAACAATTGCACGATGGACAACTGCACCAACGGCACCTGCACGCATTTCGACAATGGTTCGTGCGATGGCGCCTGCTGCAACTTCATCACCGGAACTTGCACAGACGGCGTTCAGTCAGCCGATTGCCCGCCCGAATCCACGTTCACCATGGGTCAGACCTGTGCCAATCTCAACTGCCAGCCGACCATCCCGACCGTTTCGGAATGGGGCATGGTGGTTATGACGCTGCTTCTGCTGACCGGCGGCAAGCTCTACTTCGGCCGTCGAACGGATGTGGTCATCGAGTAGTCAGTAACCAATCAGAACGAAAAACAATCGGGGCGACTTGCTGATAAGCAGGTCGCCCTTTTTCGTTACGGGTGGTCTATCTCACCAGAAGCTTTAGATGACAGTGTGCCACTGCTCTGTGAGCAGTGCTTGACGTCATCGGATGTACCGGAAGTTCAAATGAATGATGGCAATAGAAACCAAAGTTTGGTAGGAAATCAAACTGCGAAATGCCGATGTGGGCCCACCAAGATTCGAACTTGGGACCTCGTCGTTATCAGCGACGCGCTCTAACCAACTGAGCTATGAGCCCGGGTTCACGGCCAACCCGACCGGATGGTTCACTCTACTTAACACTCCTTGATTGTCAACGCCTCACACGATGGACCTTCGCCATCTCTGCACGGCTGGATTTGGCCGGCAAAAGGTCGATTTTCGCATGAAAAGTCCCCATATTCGAGCGGCAAATCTCATGGGCCCCTTCATGTCTGAGACGCACATTCCGATGTAATCAACCTGTAAGCAATCGCGGCTTGCGTTACGACATTCCTCCATGAGTGTATACGATGGACCAAGCGTGCGTTGCATAAGTAAGGAACGCGCCAAACAGCAGTAACAAGGAAACACAATGACCCAGGGTATTCTCTTCAAGACTGGATTGTTTTTCATGGGTGCCGGTGGACTGACACTGTTCGTGCACGCGAACTCGGATGCACCAGCCGCCGCCGATTTCAAACCGGTAGCCACGTGGGAAAGTGTTCACGGTGAACAGACCCGCGCCCTCGACCGCATCGGCAAATTGCTTCAGGACAAGGGTGCGAAGAATCGTGCGAAGACAATCATGCTGGATGCGGAGCTGCTGGCTGAGCTGGCGAACGTGAACATCTATTCGAAGGACAAATCCGACCAGCAAGGCTCAGCCGCCAAGATGCGCGACGTCGCCTTGGAGCTTGCCGCAGAAGCGAAGAAAAACAAGACCGCCGACGAAGCCAAAATGGCGCAGCTGTACGAACAGCTAACGAAGAACCCGGGCGCCAACGCCGCCCCGCCCGCGACCCCCTTCAAGCCCGCAGCCCCCGTAGCCGCACTGATGAACGGTCAGGACATTCTCTTCAAGCGGATGCGCGACAACCTCGACAAGAAGGACGCGAAAGATCGCATCGCGTCAATCGCCACAGACGCCGAAGTGCTCGCCGAGCTCGCCAACGTGAACTTCCACCACCAGAACAAGGCAGACTATCAGGGCTGGGCGTCAACGCTTCGCGACACTGCGTTGGCCTTGTCGGCTGAAGCCAAGAAGCCCACCGCCGACGAAGCCAAATTGCAAACGCTCACCAAGAAACTCGACGACACCTGCCTCGCCTGCCACGACAAGTACAAGGAATAGCACCAGAGCGTTTGACGATCGACCGGGTGGCACGGTCAAGCCACAGCTTGGCCGTGGCGGACAGAAATCAGGTGACCTGCAATTCAGCGACGCGCACCATTGGGTGCGTCATGCACAAGCCGACCCTTGCTTGCGCAAGGGGCTTTGATCGGCTATCAAATCAACGGGAAGGCCATCAATACTTCGCAATAGAATGCCCCAGCGGGGCATCGGTGTGTAGCCACGAGTGAAGTGAGCCCGCCGTCAGGTGGACGATCGGAACCCGTGGAACTCGATCTCAAAAATCATTGCTGCCCCGGAGGGGCAGAGGACTCACGGCGCTATTCTCAATCGCCCTAAAGACCAGCGCTCGCCATTGATTAAGTTGCCTTGCGATCGCCCGCCTTGTTATTCATGATCATGAAAGCTGACCAAAGACACCTGCCGCGCGTGACTCACCCAAGCAACCCATCATCATCGGCCATGCTTTGCATTTCGTCATTCGATCTCCGCCATTTGCCACTCCTTGAAGGTGCCACAGCGTGTCACTACTTAACGAATTTTTTTCACTTTTGGGCAATAGCCATTTCAAACCGGCACCGCAAAGCTTCAAGGGCCACTGAACGGATCGGCCTGAATCAACGCCGCGTAATAGAACAAAGTCGGCCTGAACCGACTTCGTTGCCGATTTCCAGCTCGAATGGTTCAGTTCGTCACGATGACTTACAACTGCTCGACAAACAAAGTCTTCTGTCGCAGCTTGCGCATGCGCGAGCGGATGTTCTCGCCGACTTTTTCAGAATCGCTGATGCCCGGAACCACGATCTCCTTGTCCGTGGCATCGGTCGAAACGATCGCGACCGAACCAAGACCGAAGACGCGGTCCATGATCGACTTGTGCAGGCGCACGTCATCGACGCGCATCAGTTCGGTCTGGTCGACCGTCTTGGAAAGAATGCCTCTTTCGATAAAAAGGCGTTGTGTCGTCAGTCGATAGTTCGTGCCGATCACGACCAGCGCGACTTTGCCGATGACGATCAGCGCGGAAATAAGCACCGTAAGAACCCAAACCAGAAACGCCGTCCCGAACGTCATGGACTTTCCTTCGCCGCAATTCATGAACAAGAGCACGCCGGCCACAACGACTACGACGAACCAGATCGCCATCCGACCGGAGTAGTGCATCCAGCTGGTGCGGCCTTTCCACAAATCCGTTTCCGGCCCCAGGTCGATGGGCGCATTCTGACCTGCGTCGTTGGCGCGCGGCGCGTTCGCCGTCGAAACCTGATTCGGATTATTGGGTTGAAGTTGCGATTGATCCGGGTTCATGGAATTCCTCCGTGTCTGCGGAATCGAGCACGACGAATCTTTCGTCGGCCTTTTGCCGCGAACCATTGCCAACAGAATCGGCGAGTCGATTCGCAAATCTTCGCCGCACCATCGGGGGCCACAAGAGGATCATGCAAGTTCGCCGAAGCGCCTCAGCGCTCTCCCATTCCGCGGCGCATCGCCACCCGAAAAGAGAGCCCGCAAGAACCTCTTACAACACCAGAGTTTATATTCCTTTCTTTCGACGGGGTGGCAAGGAGATTTGGCCAAAACGGGCGTTGAAAAAAACATTCTTTTTCGTCTTGACGTATGTCGGATGAGGTTTAGACTTTCGCCGATTTTCGGCTAGGCGCGGAATCCGCCGAATCGCACAAGGGGGTAGTCAAAGGAAACACGATCGGCAGTTGACGTTCTGCTGTTTTCGCGTAAAGAGAACTTGGGAGTCGCCGATATTACGACGACTGTAAACTCGGCGATGTTTGGTCAATAGTGCAGGCTGTAGCGGGCGAAAACCACGATGGTTCGCCAAAACAGGAAATGGCTATGAAGTACGACAAAGTCCTGACAAGTGGGAGGGAATTCATGGATACACTGAAGCGAGACAGCCTCGCCGTGGCAGGTCGGCTTCGCGCCAATGATCTGGTGGAAGAACAGAGCGAGACTGAGCAGCGAGGCTCTGTTTTGTTGGCCGACCCGCAGGAGTACGACGTCGTCGCCGGCGATGATTGGGAAGAGGACGAAGACGAAGAATTCGAAGACGATGACGATGAGTACTTCGATGATGACGACGAAGACGAAGAGTTCGACGACGATGATGATGAAGAGGAAGACGCAGACGACGATGAAGAGTAGTCGTTCGTAAAGTATTCGTTCGCCTCGATAACACAAAAACGGGCCGATTGGATCGGCCCGTTTTCCTTTTCCGCGTACGATATCAAGGCGCTTCTTGTCACTCAGACCTCCACAACGTCCGATCTGAACACGTCCGAATTTGGTTGCCCAATAATCACGGTCCCATGTTGCCCCAACGTGGTTTCGGCATCTGCAATCCAGCCACACGAATCATGTAGCCTGCACCATCCCCATCCGATGTTTACTCCATGAACGAAGAGTATTTGGGTCCAGAAAGACGGTCAGCTGAAGGGGAAGCTGAGAGACGCGTTTCCAGCGATCGCAGACTTGCCCCCGGTCAACCCGATCGACGCGCGGTGATCGATCGGCGTTCCGGCATGGAGCGCCGTCGCGGCCCGGGTCGTCGTCGCTGCGAAGTCCGCCGCACAGCGGAAGAAGGCGAAATAAGCGGCGAACTCCTCGAGTTCATCATGGCCATCGACGAATATAAGCGCGTCAACGAGCGACCATTCCCATCATGGTCGGAAGTGTTCGAGATTATTCAGTATCTTGGATATCGCAAAGTGGCAGCCAAAGCTGACCACATCAACAACGCTTGCGGCCCGGAAGTTCTCGAACCCGTTGGAGCGGGTGCGCGCTAAGTCGCGACTCGCAATCATCGCACTAGCCAAATGAGCATGCGAGAATTCTTCTGCGCAGGCTCGCCTCAATCCAGATCGACAACTCGTTCTTTCGACCCGGCAACGTTGGCGACTGCGTTTGCCACACCCACCGTCGCCTGCGCAAGCCGGGAATAATCAAGGGTATCAGGCGTATCCGATTCGAGATGGTAGTGCGGGTTTCGAAGAAAACTCGTATCCGTAATCATCAGCGCAGGGTAACCCTGATCCCAGAACGAGCTGTTATCTGACAAACGAATCTCATGAACTTGCTCAGGAAGCGCGATGCTGAACAATCGCACGCCTTGCACGCGCTTGTAGCCGCGACGAAACGACCAGAGCAGTCGCGTTGACTGCAGGTTGCCAACCGCAGCCAGAAAATCACCACGATCCGGAAGTACACGACGGAATAGGCGCGGAATCGAGTCCGGCGCTTTTTGGCTACCCGGAACCGTCGAATAATAACCGACCATCTCCAGGCAGATCATACCGACGATGTTCTCGTTCTTGCTACGACACGAGCGCGCGTACTGCTGGCTCCCCATGGTGTCCGTGTAGAAGTGCGGCGGTTCTTCGCAGGGAAACGAGACAAATCGGAGTGTGCGCTGGAATGAGTACGACTTCGTCAATCGCGCGACTTCAAGAAGCATAGCCACGGCCGACGCATTGTCGTCAGCGCCAGGTGTACTCGGAACCGTGTCATAATGAGCGCCGAGAATGACGATCTCGTCCGGCTTGTGTGTGCCCTTCCGCTCAACAATCAAGTTGGCGACTTCGTCGTTGCCGATCTTGTAAGTTTCTCGTCCAACGCGTTCACCGATTTCGGCGAATTGACGTTCTATGTAGGTACACGTTGCATCGAGTGAACCCTTTTTTCGCAAATGTCGAGGACCGATCAAACCGGCGAGGACATTAACATGGCGGCGAAGACGTGGTTCGAGGTCTGAACTCATCGATTCAAATGACTAAGTTGAGCGACTAGAGCGTGGTTGATTTGCCAACTGCGTTTCAATCCTCGCACCGCTCGTGAATCCCGGCAGCCACTTCTTTGTCATTCGACGAACCGACTCGTCCGTATCGAGCCGTTCGATTTCATCACGCGCAAACCATGCCAGATCGTGCGATTCGTCGCTGATCTGAATATTGGCGGCTGCGGACTCGGACGTCACCCGAAGCAGAAATCGGATGTCGTAATGATCGTGAGCGGGCGTTTCACCGTGCTGCGGAATCGGATGGACGTCGACATCAAATACGGCGTCGGTGAGCGGTTCGATGTCGGTTACGCCGGATTCCTCCTGAGCTTCACGAATCGCCACGCGTAGGACGTTAGCGTCGCCGTCGCAGTGGCCGCCGAGTTGAAGCCACTTGTTCAGCTTGCGATGGTGCGTAAGTAGAACTTTGGTGCCGTCGTGATTCAACACCCACGCGGAACCCGTGACGTGTCCCGCGAGATGCGAGCGATCGAAGCACGGCAGAGTCGTCGAAACAAACTCGATGATGCGGCGCAGGCTCTCACGTTCGTGGGCATCGTAGGGAATGTGACGAGCCAGCTTTTCCAGTATTTCGCGGCGATGCATCAGCATGGTCCTGCGGTTGGGGCACATTTGTAGGACCATTTGATCCGCATTTCGCGACAATTACAAATCACCCGTAAACATCAGTTGCATTTCGACGAAATCGGCTGCGTCCACATCTGCATCGGTGTTGGTGTCAAAAGTTTGCAGGCACGTCGGCACGTCGGGCGGTGGGGTTGGATTCGGCGTGCTGCCGGGCCCGGCCATGCATTCCACGAAGGCTGCGTGGTCGGCCAAGCCGATGTCGTCGTCGCCGTCGTAGTCAAACAACGAGTTGAACTCGAACGCACCGAGGTCTGCGGCTGCGCCAGCGATTGATCTCGGCTTGCTGTCCTGGTGTTTCATGTATTGGTTCGATACGGTGTGATCGGGCAGCACGTTGGGGTGCAGTGCGGCGGCCTCGTCGAGGCAGATTGAGTTTGAAGCGAGGCGATAATCCTGCCCGGCGAAATCGGCAAAACCCGGCGACGAACTCGTGAGGCCGGTGCCGTCGTCGTTGATGTCGCCGTTGAGCGTTCCGAACGAACCGACCCATCCTGGTTTGGTCCAGTTGTGGCTCAAGTCGAGAACGCCATCGGAATCGAGCATGGCTAAGCCGTTGCCGCCGGTGATGACGTGCAGGATGTTGTTCCTTGCGTCGCAATGCTCCTGTGGCGTGGAGAGCCGCATGAGTGTCGTGCTGTCGGTGCGAAGCGAGACCATCGTGTTGTGATAGAAGTACATCGTGCCGTGGCGATAGTTCGCGGTGGTTCCGCTGTCGCCGCCGTAGTGGATGATTTGCTTGTTTCCAGCGGCAGCTTGCTCGATGAGGATGTTGCCGTACACGTGGGTTTCGTCGTAATCGGGGTGGTTGCGGATGAGCGAGCTGTCCTCGCCGTCGACAAGATCAAGCTGGCGGTTGCCGCCTTCGATCCAGTTGTAGCGCACGACCAGGCCGGCGGATCGATCCTTCAGGTTGTTCCCGCCCGCGCCCGAGAGAAGCGGCCCGAAGCGATTGTATTGATACGTGATGCCGATGGCGGCGGTGTAGGTGTTGTGATGGAAAATGCTGCCGGAGTTTCCATTGCTGTGGATGTAGTTGCCTTCGATCAGGATGTCGCGGGCGGCTTCGTCGTCGCTTGACGAAACAAATAAACCGTTGCCGCTGTCGCGGAGAATGCAATTGCGAACGGTGATGTATTGGCCACGCTCGATGTGGATGGCGGCTGCGTTGGTCGAATAAGTTTCCATCGTGCCGCTTTCGTTGGTGAATGTGTTTGGCGGCCGCGCGCCGCGGATGTCGAGGTTTTCGATGATGATGTGTGTGGGCAGCACGTCGTCGGGGATGTTCGATCCGCCGACTTTTATCACCGAGCGGTTCTCGCTCCAATAATCGAGTTGCAGGCGGGTGGTGGCGTTTTGCCCATCGATGACCGGCAGTTGTCCGGCTGGGCCTGCGATGCCGCGAACGATGATTGGATTCGCAACGGTCCCCTGGCCACCGATCAGCCATTTCTCAACGTACGGCGTTGATCGCCAATGGATTTGCACCACGTCGCCAGCGTCGAGTGATTCCCACGGCACCGCGCCGATGTTTGCATAGGTTTGCCCCGGACCGACGTTGTACGTCGTGGCGAACGTCGGCGAGCCACAAACTGCAACTGGAATGGAAGAGATGAAAAGCGCCTGAAAAAACCGCGAAACGCATCCAACGCGCTGGCGCAAGCAGCCGCACGTCATGGTTCTTTGCCCCCACATAACTTAGCCCCCTAATCTAAGTCCGCGATCCACCTTATTCCGCGAGCTAAAGAAGTATCGTACACCATCGCCGTCTTCCACGGCCAAGCTGCTGCTTGACCGTGCCACCCGCCACAGGTCCTTCGCGACATTCCCCTGCTTGCGCAGGGGGCTCGGATGAGTCTCGACTCAATGCGTCGCCGATTTCTCCGGTGGTTTTTTCTCCTCGCTGGTGCGCTGCATGATGTATTTATCGAACCATGCAACGTCCCACGCCATTTTAGCCTTGCGGTTTTCGTATTTCGTCAGGCCGTGGCCCTCGCCGGGATAGACGATGAGTTCCGTCGGAACGCCGAGGTAGTGCTTTAGGCCGCGATAGAGCGCTCGCGAGTGTGCGGCTGGCACGCGCTCATCGTTTCCGCCGACGTGAATCAGCGTCGGAGTCTTTACCTTATCAAGTTTGTAAAGCGGCGAGCCGTGTTCATAGACTTCGGGCTTCGCCCATGGGAGCGCCTGCATGTAGTTGATCACGTGGCCGGGAGTGTCCTCGGTGCCCCATTGGATCACCATGTCGAGCACGCCGGCTCCGCTGCTGGCGGCCTTGAAGCGATCGGTGTGCGTGATGACGCAATTGGTGAGATAGCCACCGTTGCTCCAGCCGCCGACGCCGAGTCGATCGGGATCGGCAATGCCGCGCTCGACCATTGCGTCGACGCCGGTGAGAATGTCCTGCACCTCGATGTCGTTCTCGCGCCCGATGAGGTCGGTCATGAACTTGTCGCCGTAGCCGGTTGAGCCGCGATAGTTCGGGCTGAGCAGCGCGTAACCTTTCGCAGGCAGCAGAACGCGGCCGTAAATCCAATACTGTAAGCGATACATCGTGGCAGCCGTCGGGCCGCCGTGCAGATCGACGACCATAGGTAACTTGTTGCCGGGTTTGGCGTCCGGTGGGAGTTCGAGAATGCCCTCGACCTCGTCGCCGTTTGCGCCTTTCCATGTGACGAGTTGAATCTGTGGCAGCTTCCACGTGTCGACTTGAGGATTCACGTTTGTGATGCGTGTTTGGTTGCCCTTCGTATCGAACGTGTAGATGTCCTCGTGATGCGTAAGCGTGCTGACTACGGCTGAGAGCGTGTTGCCGTTTTCGGAATAGCTGAACGGACCGACGACAACGTCGCCGGGCGTGAGCGTTTTGATTTCCCCCTGCGACCCGTCGCGGACGCTCATGGCGGAATACACGCGCGATCGCGCTCGCTCCTCGGCTGTGAAGCAAAGGTCGCGCGAGTCCCCACGGAATTGCAGCGAGCCGCCGTTGATGGTCAGGTTTGCGGGTCGTTTGAACTTGCGCGTCTGCGGTTCGTCTTTTTTCCATTCGGTGATGAGAATGTCCGGCGGATAACCATCGAATGAAATCGTGAACGCGAGCGCCTGGCCGTCGCTGGACCATGAGAGCCCGTCGAGCCAGCCGTAGGGCGAGGGTGCATCCGCCCGCCAAAGCTTGTCGGGCAAGGTTGCGACTTTTTTCGCTGCCACATCGAAAATGTCTATTCGCGACCAGCCCTCGTTGCTGAGCAGTGTGTCGTCCGGCGTCGTGATCATGGCGACGCGCTTTTCATCCTTGGTGACGGTGAACTCTTTGATGACGCGCTTGTCGTCGATGAGTTTTTCGCTGCGCCAACTGGAAAGGTCGAGTTTCCACACCTGGGAGAACTTCACCACGCCGTGGCCATACTCGAGGTCTTTGTGTTCTTTTTTCAGGTCCTTCCATTCTTCGTCGTAGTGTTCTTCGGATGCTGTGAAGTAGAGCGATTTTCCGTCGCGCGAAAGTTCGAATGCACCGACGCCATCCTTGAGTCGCGTGATCGCCAGCGGCTCGCCGCCGTCGCGAGGGATTCGCCAGACCTGGGCTTTGCCGTTGTAGGGCGGGTCTTTTTCTTCGCCGCGCTGGTAGTTCGCGGTGTAATAGATGTAGCGGCTGTCGGAACTCCACTGCGGCGAGCCTTCGTTGGCCTTGTCGAACGTGAGACGTTGAACAGACTTGGTGGCGGCTTCCACGACCCACAAGTCGGTGTTTCGTTTTCCCTTCGTGTCTTCCCAGCGCATCTCGGTGTAGGCCGTGAACTTGCCGTCGGGGGACGATTTGCAACCCGTAATCACGTTGATGGTGAAATAGTCTTCGAGCGTAATGTCGTGGTCGCGAGCGGGGGCATCGGCGGCGATCGAAGGTGTGCCAATCGACAGCATGAGCGTGGCCATGCAGCCGATCAAACAGGTAGTGCAGTGGTTCGTAAGCAATCGAAACTTCATCATTGGCTCCCGTCAGGTTTGGAAGTTTGTGGTTGTTCTTGTCGCTGAGGCGCTGCTTCGGAATTCAGAAGCAGCTCTATTTCGCCCAGCGATGGCGTTCGCACCGTGCTGAACCACGAGGCGATCATCAGCCAGCCGGTCCAGAAATTGAAATGGAAGCGTATCACGCGACCGGAGTCAACCAGCGTTGCGACGCCGGTGCGGAAATCGAGCGAGAGCGGCGTGTCGTTGGGGGTAAACAGACGAAATCTTACGTTGCGGCGGGCGGGGCTCTGCATTCGACAAACGATTCCGCCCGGCACAATCCACCAATCGCGCCCGCGAAAAGAACCAATTCCGAGCACTCTCCAGAGGATCAAGACACTCACTATGGAACCCGCAATCAACCCGGGCAACTGAAACGCTCGCTGTAACAACACCGGACAAAGGAACACGTAACCGAGAATGATGAACCATGCCCAAATAGGTTTTGACCAATACCGAAGCCACACGACAGGGCTGCGAGAAATTTGCTCGCTGTCGAATCGAGGCGACTCAGCTTGGCCGTCCAGTGCAATTTCAACGAGGTACAACAGTTCATAGGAGTTCTCTTGAACGTGGATAGGTTCAAAGGGAACTTCGATCTGCTTGGGGCGCGGGTATTGGATGAGTCGCGTTCCGTTGGCAACAACAATGGAACCGTTGGGCAATGACTGAAACAATTGCTTGAGATTGCGGGATTTACTCGCCGGATTCCACGATTCGTGTTCGAGCACGCGATGCGGGCAGCGCAATCGAAAACCGTGACCCGTTACGATGTTATCTAGCCGATTTGTACGGTGACGTTTCGTCTTGCAGACTCGACGACGCATCCGTCGATGTATCCACCACGCCCACAGACCCACTGCTACAAGCCCGCAGATAATTGCATAATAGAACACCCACATCGGCGGGGAAGAATCCGAGTCGAATAGTAGGAAGTACAAGGAACCGATTCCAACGACGTAGCCAATCGCCCAAACGGCGAGGGAGCCGGCGGAGAGCAGAATGATATCAAAAATCGAGCACTTAAGGCGAGGCGTCCAAATGCGGAAGATGCGGAACACCGCGGGGCGATCATTTTTGAGGTCATACATTACCCTCTAGCTTAGTCGATTTGAGTGACAAAGTTGAAACCAAGTATGGCATTCACTCTCGCGAACTACGACTCGACAGATTGCGCACCAGTTGGATAGAATCTTTACTATATGCGCAGCTGGCTATGCTGAATTCTTGTGCAGCGATCAATAGCTTAGACTGCGTTGTGTTCGGCAAGAGTTGATTGTAGGAACGTTTGTAATTGAATCGCGGAGCTTAATGATGATGCGAAAGTTTTCTACCTGTGTACTGCTTACCTTTGGTCTGGCTATTTCGCCGGGCATTTTGCGCGCGGCGGAAACCTCCTTCGACTTCAAAGATCCGAAGGGTGTGAACACGATATCGTTCTTGCTCGATTCCACGCTGGAACCGATTTTGGGTGTCGGCGGCGGCATTTCCGGTTCGTTGACGTTTGATTCGGCCAAACCTGAAGCGACCAAGGGAAAGATCGAACTTGAAGCTTCGAGCCTTTACACACCCAATGACGGCATGAAGAAGGCAATGCACTCTTCGGACTGGTTGGACATCGCCAAGTTCCCCAAGATCACGTTTGAGATTAAACAGGTCAAGGAAGCGAAAGCCGCCGGCAAAGATAAGTTTGATCTGACGGTTGTGGCTGATCTGACCATTAAGGGCACGAAGAAAGAAGTGACTGTTCCCGTCAGCGCGACGTATCTGCCCGATGCGCTTGGAAAGCGCCAGGGCGACGCCAAGGGCGATCTGCTCGTGCTTCGTTCCAGCTTCTCGATCAATCGCAAGGATTACGGCATCAAGTCCGAAATGGGCGGTGACGTTGTGGCTGAAGAAGCGAAGATTACTGTTTCGATCGCGGGCGGCGCGAAAAAGTAGAACGCTTCGCGAATTACGAATTACAAATTACGAAGCACTAGTGCTGACGTAGTTACGAGTTACTAGTGACGAGTTAACGAGCGGATTGCGCTTCGCCGTTGACTTTTACTAGTAACCGGTAATTCGTAACTTATTCGACTCTTCTCGGCGCGCGCTCGTATTCGCGGGCGCGTTTGCCGAGGTCTAGAAACAATTCTACTTCCTCATCGGTAATCTCCACGCCGCGCCGGGCCATCACTTTGGCGGCTACGTCGAGCAAACGCGCGGCGTCGCCGGTGGCTGTTCGCTCATCGGTGACCCAGGCGAAAGACGGGTTGTATTTGGGAACGACCCGACCCGTAGCCGCCGTGGCGGCGAATCCGATCACTGAACCGGTGGGCAATGTCGCGTTAATGCCGATCTTGGCGTGGTCGGCGATGAATGAGCCGATGAACATCTCACCGGAGTCAACGTCGGTGCCATTGATTGGCACGCGCACGGCGCCATAGGTATTCTTCAAATCGGAATTGCAAGCACCGGCCCCGATGTTCACCCAGCTGCCGACATACGAATGCCCCAGAAAGCCGAGGTGCTGCTTGTTGGAAAAACCGTCGATCACGCAGCCGTCGATCTCGCCGCCGAGCTTGCACAGCGGGCCAATCGCATTTCCGCCGTGCAACCAGGAGTGAGGATTGATCTTCGTCCCAGGACCGAGATAAGCAGGTCCTTCGATGACGGCGTATGGGCCGATTTTGACTTTGTCGCTGATGAAAATCGACCCGCCGGATGCGTCGATGACGGCTGTCGGATGTATCTCTACGGCTTCGCCGACGTGAATCCGCTCGGGGTTGGAAAGAGTTGGACGGGGTTCCAGCCGCGTTTCCCGCATGGCGTCGTTGTCGTTCCAATCTCTTTCGATGCTGGCCTTCAAGTCGCGAATGATTTCCCAGGGATATCGCAATATGCGGCCCCCGACGGCAGACGTAGCGACTCCTTTGATGGCGGCGCGAAGCCGTTCAGGATCGAGCATGTCCGCAGGCTCCAGCTTTTCGGCGAGCCGGGTGTCGCAAGCAATGTACGCGATTGAGTCATCGATCAGGGCAACATGTGGCGCAGGGACAAACTTCACCGGTCCGTCGGGCATCCAGCGGCCGTTGATGAGAATGGTGCCGGGTTGAACGGGCTTATTGGCCGGCGCTCCGCAACGCTGAGCGGCTACGGCGGCGATCCACTCTCGCGTCCAAACACCTGCGACCGGCAGCCCCAGCGTTTGCGGAATTCGGTCGAGAATGATTTTTCTTCCGACGCGCAGCTCAAATACCGTCCGCCAGAACACCAGCGGCAGCAGGTTCACGAACCCGTCGTCCTCGAAGAGAACTAGTTTCATAATGGGCGAGTATAACGGTGCGTAAGTGAATTGCACGACGTTGTTACGAACCAACGAAATGGGCCTGCGTGCGAAGACGCAAGCCCATTACGAGTGTCGGATCAGTGCAACCTTCAAAGTCGATGAAAGCCAAATGGACGGAACCCTTCGTAAGAAGGTGGGTGGAACGCTGCAGCCCGGACCGCCAACCTCAAAAGGGGTCGGTACGTCGTTTGGCGCTTATCGCGAACTTCCCGAAGTTCCTTTATCGGTTCAGCCACTAACAGGCTTTCTGTCGGGCCTGAGAGTCGCACCGTCGACACGGTGTAAGTATACCATCGGCCAACCGTCCGGGAAACAAAAACAGCATTATACAAATGTGAAATTCGCGCGCAGCTTTCACTTGAAATCATTGAGTCAAAAGTGTATGCACCGCGACAAATTGTGCGATGAATGAAAGTGGATAAGCTTGCGATCGTTCGCACGCGCGAGAGTAGATGGAACAATGTCGCTGCGTGATTTCGGTTTGCGCCGACGCGATCGTTGCATAAGTTTCGTCGAATCAGATCATTATGGATCAGTCACCAACACAGACAAAAACCGATCGATTCGCAGCAGCATTTGGCAAGCAATTTGCGGACCAACGTCGGCGCGTCATTCCCTATTTCACGGCAGGATTTCCGGACACTGAAACTGTGGCTGAGTTGATTCGTCGCGCAGATCGCGCAGGCGCGACTGCTGTCGAGATCGGGTTTCCGTATTCGGACTCAATCGCCGATGGTCCGGTTATTCAATCGTCGTTCTATCACGCATTGGATCGCGGCTTTCGCGTCCAGCACGCACTCGACATGGCGTCGCGGTTGCGTGGGGCTGTCTCGTGCCCGTTGATTGCGATGCTCTCCTATTCCATCGTGCACCGAATCGGGCTCACGTCTTTCATGCACGATGCTGCGATGGCTGGTTTCGACGGTGTCATCGTCCCAGATGTGCCGGAAGAGGAAGGCAACGTCGTACGCCAAGCGGTTGCGGATTCGGGTTTGGCCCATATCGGCATGATCGGACCTCGAACCAGCAAGGAACGTCGCAGTGCCATTGTGCGAAGTTCATCTGGCTTCATCTACGTCATCGCAGCCGCCGGAACGACGGGCGAACGAAGCACGCTTTCCAGCGAACTTAGATCGCAAATTGAGGAGTTGCGTTCGTTTACGGAGCTGCCGCTGTGCGTCGGATTTGGCGTTGCGAACGCGCAGCAGGTCCGCGAAGTCTGCGAATTCGCTGATGCGGCTATCGTCGGCAGCGCGATCATCAAACGGATCAGTTCTTCTCTCGAACGAAACGAGCCTAAGGAAACACTCATCAATTCTGTCAGTGGTTTTGTAACGGAATTGATTGACGCAGGCAGCTCGTGAAGCGTTCACGCTCCCCGCGTTGATACCCCCCCACCCTTCCGTATAATGTGCCCCAGCCGATATGGGCAGATCGAATCAATCGATGTTCACGCGAAAACAATCGGAAAACTAGATGGAATCACAGAAAAAAACTGAAGGGCGAAGCTGGGTCGAAGCCAGCGGTCTGCTGCACATACTCAGGATTCTTCGACTCGCGGTCAGCCCATCCAAAATTGCCATCGCCTTTGCATCAATCGTCGCAACATTTATTGTTGGCGGTGTTCTCGATTCAATCTGGGGACTGAGCGGCGGGGTTGGGGCTGACGCCATTACGCAGTTCATCGATTCGAAAGAACGCGACACTGCCTACGAGGAGCCTGCCGGCGACTACGGCATTTTTAACGTGTGGCGTGAGCACCAGCGGCGCAATGTACTCGGTTTGCTTGCGTCTTCGTTACCTGGTTCGTCGGTTTCGCTGGGAACGCCTATTGGTAACTACGTCGAGTCGCACGGTCGCAGTCAGCCGCTGCGATATTTCGCCTCTATCTACTACGGCAATTGGTGGTTAATCCGACATCATTTCCTTTTCGCGGTGCTATTTGGGGCTGGCGCCCTCGTCATCTGGTCGCTGGGTGGCGGCACGATGTGTCGATTGGCAGCCGTCGAGTTTGCCCGCGACGAGAAGCCGACACTCGCACAGGCTTTGCGCTTTGCGCTCGACAAGCTCTGGGGCGGTTTCGTGCTTGCACCGTGTATTCCACTAGCCTTTGTCTTTATCGCGATCTTACTCATGATTCTGGTTGGCTGCGTTATTCGCATCCCCTGGCTCGGAGATGTTGTCGGCGGCCTTCTGTTCTTCCTCCCGCTATTGGGCGGCTTCTTTGTCGTGCTGATGCTTGCGGGCATGCTGTTGGGCGGCGGGCTTCTGTGGCCATCGGTTGCCGCGGAAGGGTCTGACGCATTCGATGCGTTCCAACGAAGCGTTTCGTATTCACTCTGGAAGCTCTGGAAAACCATCTACTACATCACCGTGGTGACGGTTTTTGCCAGCTTCTGCTGGGTGGTGGCCAACCTCGGCACGTTCGTCGCCCTTAGCATCGCTCGCGCTGCCCTGGGTTTCGGATCCAGCTGGTTCGGGTTTTGGCCGAAAGAAGCGGGCCCGCAGCCTTTGAGCAAGATCGACCATCTCTGGCCCATGATAGGCCCAAACGCCCTTCATGCGTGGCCGAGCGGTTCTTTGGGCGTGTTCGAGTACTTTTCGGCTGCCTGCGTGTGGGTCTGGGTGATGGTCTTTGTCGGTCTTGTGTGGGCGTTTCTCGCATCCTTCTACCACACAGCGTGGACGGTTCTCTACTTCCTCCTCCGCCGCGATGTAGACATGATTGAAATAGATGAGGTTTACATCGAGGAGACGGAGCCGCCAACGCTCGCGTCAATGCCGCCAAAGTCAACTTCGCCGGCTTCTTAATAGTAGTCCGGTCGTTCATACCTATTGAAGTTGCTGGAATCATCGAGATTCGCCACGGCCAAGCTGCGGCTTGACCGTGCCACCCTGAATTACTTCAGTCGGCCGAAGACTCAACTGACACCGATTCGGATGAATAGAGTACGGCTCATAGGCCGATACTCCTATCACGTACGCGCGAACGGAGCGGTTGTGGTATGCGCGTCGCAGAGGGATTGGCGACGTACCTGTAACCGGAATGCCGATGGATCGGCCAGTAGAGGCAAAGCATGAGGCTTGGATTGTTTCGCAACGGCTGGTGGCAGGAAGCCGCTCGTTCGTTGAACCTCGCACATGTCGATCTGCCCATTGCAGAGCACGCCAGCGGCAACGCTTACGCTGCGGACATCGAAGCGCGCGTGGTCAATTCAGTGGCTGTCGCGGAGGCGCACCAACGTGAGCCGGTCGATCTGCTGCTGGACAACAGTGGGACCGGTTTGACCCTCTCGCGCGACGCCGCGACGTCAGATTCCATCAAGCTCACGCACGAAGCTCTCGGCAAACCGCTTTGCTCGCATTTCATCGACCCCATCACGACGTCGTTCCAGGGTCTCGACTTCGGCCTCACGTGGCAGTGTCTGCACAGCCAGCACTGGATTAAAGCGTATTGGGATAAGGCCGGCGTGACTGAGCTGCTGCGAATGGGAATCCCGAATGTGGTCCATCTGCCGATGGCTGCACCGGTGCGCGAGTACGACACGCGCCCGCTTGACCCGCGCGAATGTAAATACTCCGTATCCTTTGTCGGCGGTCAAAACACCAGCTTTTTCTCCGACGGCGGCAGTGCGCCGAAGCAGACGCTTCTGCCCGGATTGATCGCACATTTCATGCGAGAGGGCATGCCCGCATCATCGTACTACGAAGCTTACTACGATGCGTATCGCTTCGATGAGCCGATCAATGACCGCGCCGACATGGCTACCCGCGTGAACAAGGCGGTCAACTATTTCAACAACAAGCTGTTTTACCATGCGGCGATGTGCATTCGTAATCGCGACCGATTTGTTGTTTTTCTCAAGCAACAGTTGGGGGACATGTTTCGACTGATCGGAACGCGGTGGGACGCCGCCTATGGAGTTCCCTGCGAGCCGCCTCTCTGTTCTATCGATGCATACTTCCAGCATTTCCGGGATACGGCCATCAATATCAATCTCGTAAACGGCAACGCCGAGACCGGTCTCAACATGCGACACTTTGAAATCACCGCAGCCGGTGGATTCATGCTCTGCTTCGATCAACCGGAGCTGGCGGAACAGTTTATTGTGGGCAAAGAGTGCGTCTCATTCACCAGCGAGGCGGACCTGATCGATAAGATTCATTACTTTCTCGCGCATCCTGACGAGCGCTGCGCGATCGCATTGGCTGGGCAGCGGCGGACTCTCTCGCAACATCTGTATTCGCATCGATTGCAATCGGTACTCAGCCTGTTCAAACCAAGACCCGCGGTTGAGTTTTCCTCAAGCAACTGCGACGCCGATTTCAAGCGACTCTTGCCAGACCCGGAAATCATTCTCGATTGCGGGGCCAACGTAGGGCAAATGGCTCGCGGCCTGCGGCGCATTTACCCCAAGGCAGACATCTATTCTTTCGAGCCTGTTGCGTCCGTGTTCAATCAGTTGGAACAGACCGCCAAGGAACTTCGATTGCACACCGTGAAGAAGGCTGTCGGCGATCGCGACGGGCGGACCACGATCAATCTCACCGTCAGTCCCGAAGCCAACTCGCTGCTGGGATACCAGGATGACAACCCTTGCGCGAAGTGGACCCAGATCACCGGCACGGAAGAAATCGAGATTTGCACGCTGGACCGCTGGTGCACAGATAACAGTATCGATCCGCGCCGCGTCGGCCTGCTGAAGCTGGATGTGCAGGGTGCGGAGTTGCAGGCGCTCATCGGCGCGCGCAATCTTCTGAAGCATGTAAAGCTTATTTACCTGGAAGTCGCGTTCGTTCCCATTTATCGCGACTGTCCGCTGCTCGCGGACATTGACCGCTATCTGAATGAATGTCGATTTGCGCGATACGCGATTTACCCGTCTGATCAACCGCACAACTGGGGCGACGCCTTGTACGTCCGTCGCGAGGAGAACCGTGCATGAGTCGACGACCACTACGCATTGCCGTCATTCCCCAGTTGGAGCGATCCGCCCGCGAAGCCGGCTTGGATGTCTACACGCTTCCGGAACTGCCCAGCCTCGACTTCCATCGTCCGTGGCAGCAACGCCTGCAAGATGGAAACATCCTGCGACCGTTTCTTGAAAAGAACGACATTGAGCTACTTCTCGACTTCAACACAGCGGCCATGACGTTGCAGCCGGCGACGCCAAATGCCAAGGAAATGCAGCTTACGAATGCGCTCCTGCAAATCCCGTACGTCGCGTGCTATCTCGACCCGATTACCTCCACCATGAATCAAGTCACCTGGCCCGACCAGTGGACGGTGCTGGAGAGTCCCGCGTGGATCAAATGGGTGTGGGAACGTGCCCACGCAGAAGAGCTGACCAAATTGGGAATCCCCAACGTCATCACCATGCCCATGGCTGCTACCAACGATGACTTCGATACAGGTCCGTTGCCGACGCCCGATGCAGGTCCTGTAGCTGCGTTCATGGGTCATCCTGCCACAAGTTGGTTCTCTCAGGCACAGCAGACAAAATCTGATCTGCTGTTTCCTGGGATGACTGCGGCTGCGGTTCATGCGGATATGCCAGAGCTTTCGTTCCACAAGATTTACTATGATCTTTATGGATTCGCCGAACCGCCGAAACCGACCGACACGCCGCAGGTGCGTGCTCAGAAAAGTTCCGAATACTACAACCACAAGTTCACTTACAACGCTTATCTGGCTGTCAAACAGCGCGACCGCTTCATTCGATTCCTGACTTTGAAAATGGGCGATACGTTTGAGCTGATCGGTGATCACTGGAAGGAACTGTACGGTCTGCCGCACACCTCGCGCATCTGGGACATGCCGACGTTACATCGCCGCATGCGTGAGGTGCCGATTTGCCTTAACTTCATGAAGGGCTGTCTGGAATCGGGCTTGAACATTCGACACTTCGAGATCACTTCGCACGGCGGCTTCATGCTGACGTATCTCACGCCGGAATTGCACGAATCCTTCGAAATCGGTAAGGAGTGCGCCGTATTTCGCAACGAAGCCGAGTTGTTGGAGAAAATCCACTATTACATCGGGCACGATGATGAACGTCGTGCCATCGCTGCAGCCGGTCAACGGCGTACGCACTCACAACATCTTTATAGTCATCGCATACTCTCGCTGATTGATCTCCTGCGTCATGCGGGGGTTCTGCCGAAATTGTTGGGGACGACAGACGAGAGCCTTGAATCGAATGATGCTCCTATGATTACGGCGCAAGCGAGCGCGCCATCGATTCCTCGGCGCATTCCGCCGAAGGCGGTGGTCGCGCGCAAACCGCCAAACAACGATACAAACTCAAACTCGGAAACCGCAGTATGCCCCGGTTGAACCTCGATCATCTGTACAAAGCGCAGTTCGGTGATGACCGCATCCTGTGGCAGGTCTTCGGACACCGTCCACACGGGTATTACATCGAAGTGGGTGCGTACGACGGTGTGACGCTGAGCAACACGTATTTCCTCGAGCAAATGGGCTGGTGCGGCCTGCTGATCGAACCGATTCTTCCGTTCTGTGAAAAGGCGGCGAACGCTCGGCCACGCAGTCGCGTGGTCCACGCAGCATGCAGCAAGCCCGGTGCGGCCAAGACCGCCAAGTTCACGATTGCGCAGAATGTTCCGGTGTTGTCATTTCTGAACGCCGACGACGAACACAAAGAGCGATGCCTTCGCGAAGGAGCCGAGTTGATCGAAGTCGAAGTCCCCGTGATCACGCTCGACGATGTCATCATGCACGAACGTCAGAACCCGGCACCGTTCGGCGCGCCCTGGATCTCGAACAAGGGCTGGTGCATCGATCTGATCTCGATCGACACCGAGGGCTGTGAGATCGATGTGCTGGACGGCATCAAGCTTGATCGCTACAAGCCACGCGTTTTGCTCATCGAAAACGACCGGCCCTCAGGCAGCGAAATCGAGCCGTATCTCGATCGTCGCGGCTATCGCAAGTTTTTCCGTCAGAAGATCAACGACTTTTACGTGAGAAAAGATTACGCAGGTCATGATTTGAAACTGGAGGGGCTGCAAGCACCGCCCTGATCGTGTGGTTGCTCAATCTAGAACTGCGGATCAATTCATCCCTCACGATCGAGCCGAACCAACCAACTGTGCGCGACCATCAGAATTCACGCGTGCCGTAGTGCGACTCGCCACAATGTCCTCATAGAGCTTGAGCATTTCGCTCGCATGGCGGCTCATGCTCACATGATCAGCCACTTCCTTCGCGACTGAACCAATTTTTCTTCTTAGCTGCGGCTCGCGCAACTGCTCGACTCGATCCGCCATTGCAATAACGTCAGCCGGATCGTCAATCACGAAACCGTTGCGACCGTCGTCGATCATTTCGGCTGATCCATCCCAGCGAGTGGCCACACAGGGGAGTCCTGAACTCATTGCCTCAAGCACGACACGACTGCACGGATCGAAGTAAGTCGGGTGGACAATCACGTCGGCTGCATGTCGAAACTCCGTCACGCGATCGCTGGGGCCGGTGAAAATCAACTGCTTGGAAATGCCGAGCTTGCCGGCGAGTTTGTGCCAGCGAGTCGATTCGCCCTTGCCGACAACGAGTGAACGGACATCATTCACGCCGCGCGACACGAGCAGTGACATAGCCTCCATCCACCGGTGAACGCCTTTCAAGCGGAAATTATGGGCCACGACCAGAACGAGCAGCTCGTCTTCCGCGATGCCGAACTCCCGGCGAATGCTACCGCGATCAGCCGCACGAACGTCGTCCGGTGTCGCATCGACCTCCACCGCGTTGTAGATCATGCGCATTCGCGAATCGGGCAGCGAGTAGTGTTCCTTCAACTGCCGCACGACATAATTGGAGATGGCCACAATAATCGGGCCGCTCGCTCGGCCGATCATTCGCCGCTCCATCGCGAGCATGTATCGCTGCTTGACGTTGAAGCGATTCGCCTGCCGCTTGATCGCACGCATGGCCGGTGACTGCACCATCGCCAAGTTCCGCTCGATGCTTTCAGCCACCGTACCGCCGCGCGGCTGATAGATGTCGGCTGCCAGGAACGGCGAAATCGCATGCACAATATCGAACGACTCCGAACGAATCATGCGCTCGACGCGGTGCGCAAACGTCATGCTCCGTCGCGTGCGCGACATGGCTGCCCCGCTCACGCTGCGAACCGTCAAACCGGGAATGGACGCGGGTCGACTCCGCGTGAACACGTGCACTTCGACGCCGAGTTGCAGAAGCTCATATAGGAATTGCCGGGTAGAGGCCTCAGCCCCTCCACGCCACGCATCGAGCCACTCGGAGATCAGCGCAACCTTCATGCGGAGGCTGCCTTCAAAACGAGGTTTCTTCGCCGATCGTGCCGAGCGATCTGATTTGTCTTGCCCACGATTTGGAAGATCAATCGCCGAATATTTGGGTCAAGCTTTCGCTTTTTACGAACGCCAACGGTCTGCACAAGTCGATGCGCAACATGAGCGATTTCGCACGCCGCAGCACCATCACCATCGTGCCGCGGTGCCGTTGCATCGTGTCGCAGTTTTCGCACCTGCGACAAATAATCGACAAGCCATCGAATGCGTCTCGTCGCGCCCAGCACATGGTCCGGTGTCGAATAATTCAGCGAGGCAAGATCCTTGACGATCCAGCGCTGCGCTCGCCACGCGGGTTTGAGCACGCGTTGGAGATCGATGAGGTGAAGTCGCTTTTCAGATGAAGGACCATCGTAATACAAGTGCGAAAGATACAGGTCGCGATGGACATATCCGTGCCCGTGCAACTTAGCCACAAGCTCTGCAACGTCATGCAGCAGATCGCCAAAATCGATCCGGCTGGAGAAGTGCTCGTTCTGTGTTAGTACATACAGCGATCGACCCGGCACGGCTGCCATCAGCACGACGCTTCTCACCTCGCGCCCGCGGAGAAACTCATCTCCGTAAGCAATCGCCCTCGGGCATGCAATCCCCGCTGCAGCGAGGATTCGCAACCAGGTCCACTCCACGCCCGCGACGCTACCCGCGCCGTTGTCGGCACGGCGAATGTCGCGTTTCACGGAATTGGGCGGATTCTTAAATCGCTTCAGATACAGAACGCGCGACCCGCTTGCATCTTCCACGCGCAGTCGCAGTCTCTCCCGCCATTTGCTGAGCCCGGGCTTGTCCAAAGATTCTGCGTCGCGTGCCTGAAAAAGTGCATCTAGTGAATCAAGACCCGCCTCACGAAGAAAAGCCGCAGCCCCAGCGTCAACGATCAGGTCGTTGAGCTGCACGAGGTCATTCGCCGGTCGCCAGGATGCTGTCCGCTCCGCGGTCATCAATGGACTCGAACCCCCTTCCGTGAGAGTACGTCAACCGCAGCTTCGTAGACTGCGTCAGCCGTCAGGCCCGTCATGCACTTGTGATGCCCCAGCGGGCACACACGCTGCTGACACGGACCGCAATCAACATCGATCCGCGCGATCCGCTCATCAGAATAACCCGTGGCTGTCCATTCCGGATGCGTGGGACCGAAGACTGATACAACCGCGAGACCAAACGCCTTGGCGATGTGTCGCGGCCCTGCATCGGTGCACAACATCAGATCACACCGCGCGATCAGCGATTTCAATTGACTGAGCGACAAACGCGGATTGTCGAAAAGGTGCGACGGAAATTTCATGTGCGTCGCAATCGACCGCGCGATGCTTTCCTCGCCCGGTCCACACGTGATGATGACGGCTGCGCTATACTCCGCGATCAGGCGATCAGCCACCGCCGCAAATCGCTCCGGCAACCACAGCTTGGCTACGCCGTATCGTGCGCCCGGGCTGATCACGACCAGCGGATGTCGATCCGCTATTTCGAGCGACGTCAGCCGCGATTCGATCTCCTCATCGTCGCGCGGCAGAGTGTATAGACTCATGACATCATCGGGCCGCCTGCATCCCACACGCTCCGCGAGATCGGCGTAATACTCAACCAAAGGCATCGGCTTGTAGTGTCCGTTCTCTCGATTCTTCACAGGCACGCGATCGGTAAGCAGCCAGCCGCGGCCGTCGCGATCGTAACCGATGCGTCGCTTTGCACCGGCTAATCTCGCCACCG
Organism: uncultured Phycisphaeraceae bacterium; assembly: GCA_964494205.1. Lineage (GTDB taxonomy): Bacteria > Planctomycetota > Phycisphaerae > UBA1845 > UBA1845 > JBBTCX01. The sequence goes on from CAZBRD010000011.1 coordinate 95,854, forward strand.
CGGCTGAGCGAAACGAGTTCGGCAGCAGGATGGCGTAATCGAATTTCTTAGATCGCAGTTCGCGGATCATTGTTCGAAAATCACGAGAGAGCGGCGTGCGCGATTTCTTGCCCGGCCACTCCACCCAAACGTCCATCAGATCGCACCCGGTCACCAGATCGCAAAGATTGGCTTCGCCGAGAAACGTGATTTGCGCTTCGGCAAATCGCTCTCGCATCGCGCGTAGGAACGGCGTGGCCATCACGAAATCGCCCACCCATGTCGGTAGTACGATCAAAATGGTGCGTGGTTCACTGCCGATTGGAGACGCCGCGGAGATCACATCACTATCGTAAGGTCATTGCAGGTTGAAACAAAATGCAGCCATGAAAAGCACTTTTCCAAGCGGTCATTGTGGAGACTTGTCGAAAGTCGGTGGTGATTCACACTACGGTGTAGCGACGCTTTCCTGCGGTACGTCCTCGCCCGCCCGAACATGCACCGATTCCCATGTCAATTGCGCCGACTGATCGAACAGCGGGAGAAAATACGTTCGCAGGAACGGCTCCGCGAAGGGGCCCCAGTGACGGCCATGGTTGCCCAATTCCTTCATCGACGGGTCCCACTTGAACTGTTCGAGTTTAGACGCAAGCTGCGGATTCTCGGGTGCGACAAACCCGGAATACCCGGCTGACTCGCAAAACTTCCGCTCCATTGTGCCGTGAATGATCGTGCCGTCTCGCAGGAATACCTTGTCGGCAAAGCTATAGTAGTTGAAGACTCCTTGATGCGTCCGCTGAAGGACTTTGGTTAAGTCATAATCCGGCGCGACCGAACCACCCATGAGGACGATGCGCTCGACGCCGAAGTCCTCGGGCAAGCGCTCCACGGCCCACAATGCAAACGCCGCTCCGCCGGAGAAACCCACGAGATACAAATGCGTATCGGGGTTTTTCTCGCGCCAATCCTTCAGTTCATGCACAAGCCGATCGACGCGATGCATATTCCGTGGATAGTCCCATTGGTTAATCAGCAGCGTCGCGGGACGAATCTGTGCCCAATCCCACACCTGGCTCGAAACGCCTTCGGCCTCTTCGTCGATCATCGTGCGGAACCGTTCGACCTGCTGCGTGGTGCCGTTACAGCCGGAGAGAATGAGCACGTGGCTTCGCTCGGTGCTGACAATCGGGCCCGGTGGTCTTGCACACCCAAAACCGACCACGCAGAGCGAAAAACTGATAATGACTTTAACCGCGCCTCGCATAACTCTCCGACGTTAAGTTTCCTATTAGTGTAGCGTCTCTGCCAATGGTTAGGTCCGTATTCACATCAATCGACAATCGATACTCGAAAATCGACAATTTTCATTACAGGCCTAGCTTATCGCGCAGAAACTCCAGACATCGCGACTTATCAATCCGCACTTGACTCGCATCATCACGATTGCGGACCGTTACTGTGCCGTCCTCTTTTGTCTGACCGTCCACCGTAAAACAAAACGGCGTGCCCGCTTCGTCCATGCGAGCATACCTTTTGCCGATGGCAGCTTTGATATCAAACTGACAGGGCATGTGCTTGCGAATCGCGTCGTAAATCGGCTCTGCGATTTCCGGCATTCCGTCCTTCGCCACCAGTGGAAACACACCGGCTTTGATCGGCGCGAGACGCGGGTGAAACTTCATGAACTCCGGACTCGCACGCGACTCGTCGTAGGAATAGGCTTCGGTAATTGTCGCCAGCGCGAAGCGATCCACACCGGCTGACGGTTCGATGACGTGCGGAATGAATCGATACGGCATGCCCGCCTTGGCCTTGGTGGCAGCCTCTTTGTCGTTGGCGAACTTGTCCTTGTCCTTCTCCCACGCCTCGTCGTCGAAGTAGGTCATGTCCTTGCCGCTGTGCGTCTGATGTTGCGTTAGGTCATAAGCGCCGCGATGGGCGACGCCTTCGAGTTCCTGCGGTTCATCCGAGAACGGGAACATGTATTCAATGTCGGTGCAGGCTCTGCTGTAGTGGGCCAGCTCTTTTTCGTCCTGCGATCGCGGCCGGAGCTTTTCGCTCTTGATGTTCAGCGATTCATACCAGTTCAACCGCACGCTGCGCCAGAATTCGAACCACACCATCGAGTCGTTCGGATGGCAGAAGAACTCGATCTCCATCTGCTCGAACTCGCGCGAACGGAACGTGTAGTTACGCGGATTGATCTCATTACGAAAGGCCTTGCCCATCTGTGCGATGCCGAACGGCAGCTTCACGCGCGTGGAGTCCATCACGTTTTTGAAGTTCGCGAAGATGCCCTGGGCGGTTTCGGGGCGGAGGTAGGCGACGCTGCTCGAATCCTGAAGCGCGCCGACATAGGTCTGAAACATCAGGTTGAATGCACGGGGTTCAGTTAACTCTGCCCCGCAATTGGGACAACTCCTCGCTTTGCCAGAAACTGCACGCACGACCCAATTTTTTCCATGGGCATCTCTTGCCGGAAACACGACATTTCCAGAGGAAGGTATGTTCGTAGTCAGGTTTTCGAAGCCTTTCAGGGCCACGTTGTTTTGTTTTTTTGCAAAAGCGCGGACAGCATCCTGAGACATCGCCACCGCTTCCGTTACGGAATCTGTTTCAATTGAGATTTCGACGATAGGACCAGCAGCAATCGCAGCTGCAGCCAGTGCAGTTCTAGCTGGCCCCGGATATGTCAAAGTTAATTCAGGAAAGGCGTCCGGTGCGAACAATTCGATTCCGATCACCTTATCAGCGCGGTAGCGTGCCTTACACCCCTTGCAATCCACCATCGGATCGCTGAACCCCCCCACGTGTCCGCTGGCTTCCCACACCTTCGGGTTCATGATGATCGAGCAATCGACACCGACCATTTGATACTCGCGGCCGTTGGGGCCTTTCGGCGGGTTGCGGACCATGTCGTTCCACCATGCGTCCTTGATGTTTCGCTTCAACTCACAGCCGAGCGGACCGTAATCCCAGAAGCCGCCGATGCCGCCGTAAATCTCGCTGCTGCCGAAGATAAACCCTCGCCGCCGACAGAGGGCAACGATCTTTTCCATGGTGTCCGTTTGTGTGGGCATCCCGTGTTCCGTCCCATCAGACGGGGGCTAACCTGCAGCCGTCCGTCAGACTCAAAATCTAATATTGCAAACGCACAACCCGCGCCGGGTTGCGCGATCGGTCAGTATAGACGATCGGCCGTCGCCGTTCAAAAAGCTGTATTGATCGTGAAACGCCGTTTACGGGGCGGTGAGACCGAATTGTCGCTGGAGGAACCCGAAATCGGCAAGGTCGACGTCAAAGTCGTGGTCGAAGTCGTTGAGCGCGCAGCCTGCGTCTAGAACGATGGGGACAGGCCCTCCCGAACAAGTGTGCAGTGCTGTGTAATCCGCCAGATCGACAACGCCATCCGCGTGCGAATCGGCCCGGACGGGCTCGGGGAAGATCAGCAAAAAGACCGCGTTGGTTTCCGATGGGAATTGCCAGGACGAAACATAACCTGTGAACCCATACGAGCGGAACGGGTGGACATACTCGTCCGCGCCGTCCATGCCCGTTGGGTGTGAAACATTGAATTGACCGTCGGCGGTTTCGTGCTTCCATCGCCAGTTGATCCACGGGCTGGGTGACGCGAGGTCTTCAAGGGCCGTTCTACGTTCCAGCACCAATTCGTAGTAGCCGAACGTCAATTCGGTAATCTGCATTCGTCGCCGCACGATGCTGACGTCGCTCAAACGAACCGGCTTCTCGAAGGGTACGCCGACGTAGTTCGTGCCAGGTATGACGAAGTTCCTGATGGGGACAACGGCGCCGCCGTCAAAGACATATGGCAGCGCATCGTAACCGGTAAACGAGTCCGCCCATGCGGCAGATTCAAGCGTGTGCTCAAAGCGATAACCAAACCCGCTGCTGAGTCCTTCCACTCCGCTCTGCGGATATTCGAAAAACCCGGGGGTGACGTGGGCGACATCGTTCAGCCAACCGGACCAGTGCATGGCTGTGGTGGAATCCATGCTGAAGGCTAGTTCCGGCTTCTGATTCAGCGGCGTAGATGGAAATGAGAAGAGATTCTCGCCCGGTGCGAGCAATTCGGTTTCCGGAATTTCGACATGCTTCACGTTGGCGACATTATCCAGCATCCACAGGGCGGCTGCGTAGTTTTCCTCGCAGTTCTTTTGGATTTGGTCCTCAGGCAGTGCAAAACCGCCCATTTCTTCCGTATTGGGCCGCATCTCCGGCGTGAATGCGATGGTGCCGTGAACGCCGTAGGCATAGTCCGTGAAATCACCATTGGTGGTGTACAGCGTATAGTTCACCGGACCGGCTAGGTATTCAGCGCCGTGCGTCTGTTCCACCAAGGCAGCGTACTTATCCGCGATCGCGCGATGTGACGTGTAGCCCTGCGCCACGCTTGCACCCGTGTAGCCCCAGGGATAGAGAACTAGTTGGCTGTAAGTGTGATAGGAGATGGCAAGCGTAGGCTTGAGTTGGGTCAGGAAACTCTGAAGCGCCTGTGTTTCGGGCTCTGACGCAGCGGACATGCCGCGGTAGGTTTCGCTCAGGAAATTGCCGCTCGACCCACCGAACCCCGGCCCCCAGTTGTAATCGTAGTTTCGATTGATATCGACGCCGTAGGACTGGATGCCGAAAACAACGCCGTTGTAGCGTCGGTTCTTTCTCCAGAAGCGTTCATCCGTCCACGTGTACATGAAACCGTCGGGGTTGGCTGCCAGCACGAGCCAAATTTCAGAGTTATCGACAATGTGCTTAATGCGCGGATTGGTGTCATAGCCTGTCACCAACTGCTGCGCGAGATAGAGCATCATTTCGTGTGTCACCCACTCGCGAGCGTGATGCAGACCGCAATACATTGCCTTGGCTTCGCCGGCTTCAGTGTCGTTCGGGTTGTCGCTGATTTTCAGCGCCCACAGCTCGCGACCTTCGACGCTTGTTCCGATCGAACTGATGCGCACGATGTCGGGGTAAGCATTCGCCAGCGCATGGTAGAATTCGATGCCCTCCTGCGGTGTGTGATAGCGTTCGTAAGTTAGACTGAGTGTCCCGGCTGTTGCGCCATTCGGCATTGGCCACACGCTTGGCACAGGTTCGCCAAGCAGTTTGGAAATAGACGGAACGCCCACAGCCTCCATCGTCTTTGATGGTCTGAAACGGCGCATGTAATCATCGAGTCGGCTCACCACTTTGTGCGGAATGGTCAGTGCATCGATTTCGGGTTGCGTCAGGAAAAGCGAGGCCCCGTGGCGGCCACAGGCACACGGGTCAAACCCCGGATGCGGATCGCCGGCGAAATCGTGCGGATCGACAGTGACCACGTATCGAATGGGCTCGCCGGTAACGTTGGCCAGCTGTTGCGCACGCGCGGGAGAGACGATCAGGCTCCATGCCGCAATCGCCGCAATTATCGGAGCGATAACGCCCAGAGGCAGGAATCGATGGTGATTCATCAAACCGTCCTTGTCCAAGTTTTTGATAAGTCGCTTCAACGACGCAACGCTTTCGCGGGGAGGTCGGGCGAAAGCGATTCCACCTCATACCACAATACGCTTTGGTATGTGTTCATTCAATCGTTCTGTTGCGAACTTACCGCGTTTTCCGTGAAAAAAGGGCACCGTCCGGCGGACGGTGCCCTCGTTTTGGGTGCTCCAGAATCAATTTCGAGCCGTCGGCCTATACGCCAACGCCGAACGGTGAATCTTCAGAATCCCCCGCCGGTTCCACGACCGGGGCTCGTTCGGGTGCTCTCACAATCGGCTGCGGTGCCCGCACCGGCTCCGGAGCGCGAACTTGCGGTACCTCCTGCTTGACCGGCGGGATCGACGCGCCGAAATCGTCATCCATTGCAGGACGCGGAATGGGAGTGCCCATGGCGGCCCGTTCTTCTAAGCTCGGTGGCGTCGCCGGACGTTGGGCCGGACGCTCTCCACGCGGGACTCCGGTGCGCGGTGGACGCGTTTGCGGTTGTTCGACGACTGGTCTGGCTTCGCGATTGTCGCGTGAATCGCGATTCTCACGATTGTCTCGCCGCGGCTGCTCTCGATGTCCTTCGCGCGGCGGACCGCCGGTGCGTCCACGATTTTCACTACGCTGCTCACTGCGTTGCTCGCCACGTTGTTCGCCACGCTGGTCGTTCCGCTGCGGCGGGCGTGGTCTTTGCGGAGGACGGTTTTCCTGTTGATTCGATCGCGGCGGAGCTGGTCGGCGAGCTTCTGCCATTGGCCGCGCCGCTTCTTTCGGCGCTCCGCCCTTCAAATTGGCAATCAGCGCACCGTAATCGTTGACGTAGTCCACGTTCTCCTGACGGCGCTCAACTCGCTCACCACGCGGCGGTCGCTGCTCGCGCGCTTCACGCTGACCACGCACGGTCGGCACCTCTACGAGTTCCTCTTCTTCTTCCACCATTGGTTCGTCATCGATTTCCTGCGGTTCGTAATCTGGCGAAGCAGCCAGCTTGCTTTCCTGCCTGAAGGCCGCGATGACTGTTTTCTGCACGTACTCGCGAAACTCGGTCGTGATCGGATGGGCAATATCGCGATGGGACTTGTTGCGCCCGCCGTCGTTGGTCGGCATTTGCTCGTGCGGCAATTGCGCGCCGCAATCGTTGCAATATCGTGAACGAACCACGTTCTTGTGCCGGCAATCCGGACAGGAGACGGTGTTCTTTCGCGACGGCATAGCCACGAACAAGCCAGTTGCGCCGTCGACAATCTTCAAATCTCGAATGACAAACTCATCATCAAACGTGATGCTGCAAAAAGCTTTCAGGCGATCGGTTCCATCATTAATTAGTCGAACTCGAGCATCCGTGATTTCCATTCAATTCTCCTCAAAAACCAGGGGATTTTCCCCCACTGGCGCGGCGACGATTCGCGTCTTCACGTTTAGATTCGCGTTTTCAATACTCCTCGCGATTTCGCCGGCTGTATCCACATCATCAAACAAACGAAACAACGTCGAGCCTGCGCCGCTGACGCGGAACGGCCCGACCCCGAGCGCCTCGAGCGATCGAAACGCTTGCGCCACGTCGGGCGCAACATCAAACACTGCCTCCTCCAGATCATTCCTTAGAAAACCATTTAGCATGCCCGCACTGCTGCCTTCGAGTATGCACTTTAGATTGCTCGATGGCCGCCTGGATTGCGCTTCGTTTCTCCACTTTTGATAAACCAACGGCGTGGAAACAAACGCATCGACATGCACCAACAGTACGCATCCGCTCCACTTCATCGAAACGGGTTCAACGAGTTCTCCGCGTCCGCGCATCACCACCGAAGGCAGTTGAAAGAACAACGGTACGTCAGAGCCGAGTGTCGCGCCGATCGCAGCCAATTCCCGTCGTGACAATCCGGCATCGCAAACCTCGTTGAAGAGTTGCAATGCGGCTGCCGCGTCGCTGCTGCCGCCACCCATACCGCCGCCGACGGGAATCTCCTTTTCGAGTTCAATCTCGAACCCGGCTTCAATTCCCGTCGTTTTGAGAAACGACTTGGCCGCGCGGTAGACCAAGTTTTCCGGCGTCGCGAGTTCAGCCTGCTCGCACCGAATCCGGATTTCCTGTTCCGGCAAAAGTGTGCACGAGAGTCGATCCGCCAGATCGACGCCGATAGCGAGCGAATGGATATCGTGATAGCCGTCAGCGCGCTTGCCCAAGACCTCCAGCGTCAGGTTGATCTTGCCGCAGGCACGGGTGGAAACGGAAGTGCGGTTGGGAGTATCGCGATGCAGGACAGACAAACTCATGATCTCAAACGCGGTCAGCTCGCCGTAATCTCAGGTCGTACAAGCAACGATGCAAGGCGGAACGAGCTCAATCGGTTCGCTCTGCGAACCTCAATACGGGGTTCAACTCCCCGCCAGTATTATCATAGGTTTAACAAAGTGACTGTCAATGAAATTCAACGGTGAGGCTTAAGGCCAGTTAGACTTCCTCAATCTCCTTCGTCTTGGCGTTAACGATCGCGTCGATCTCGTCTTCGTATTTCTTCGTCAGCTTCTGCGTGCGGTCCTTGGCTTCCTTGACCGCATCTTCGCTGAGTGTTTTGGCCTTCTCGGCCGCATCAAAGGCCTTATTGGCATCGCGACGCGCGTTTCGGACTACGACTTTTTGTGCCTCTGCCAGCTTCTTAACCTGCGAAATTAGCTGCTGGCGACGCTCACCGGAAAGAGACGGAATAGGCAACCGAATGGCTTTGCCGTCGCTTTGCGGCGTGATGCCGAGCGAAGACGATTGCAGACCACGCTCAATGTCCTTGAGCGTTCCTGGGTCGAAGGGCTTCACGAGCAACGTACTCGGTTCCGGAACGCTGACCGTCGCGATCTCGCGCAGTTCCATCGAGCTGCCATAAGACGCAACTTCGATCTTGATATGCTCGACCAAACCGGGATGCGCCCGGCCAGTGCGAATACCACGAAGCTCCTGCTTCAGGTAGTCGACCCCCTTCTGCATTCCCGCAGCACATTCCTTTTCAACCGCAGCCGTTGACATTGTCGATTTTTCCTCAAGTGCCTTTCAGAATGAATTACCACGTCCTATGGCGAGTGTTTCCGTAATCGTTAGTGGCTGTAACTCGTAACCCGTAACTTGTAACTCTTTGCTCGCGTTTGTCATTCGTAATTTGTAATTAGTAATTCGAACCCGACCAAGCTCCGCATAGTGTATCTAATTCGCCGCGCCAGCGTCGATCAACGTCCCCGTATCCGCCCCGGCAACCACAGCCTGCATATTCCCCGGGCGTTTCAGATCGAACACGATAATCGGAATGCCATTCCGCTGGCACATATCGACTGCCGACAAATCCATCACTGCCAGCCGCTGATCGATCACTTCGTTATACGTCAATCGCGGAATCCGCCGCGCCTTTGGATCTTTCATCGGATCAGCCGTATACACGCCGTCAACTTTCGTGGCTTTCAGCAGCACGTCCGCACCGATTTCCGAGGCCCGTAACGCCCCGCCAGTGTCAGTAGTCACGAATGGGTTCCCTGTACCACCGGCAAAAATGACCACTCGACCTTTCTCAAGGTGGCGAATCGCCCGGCGACGAATGAACCGCTCGCACACGCTGTCTACGGGGATCGCACTCTGCACGCGCGTCGGCACGCCGAGCGATTCCAGCGTGTCCTGCACAGCCAGTGCGTTGATCACGGTAGCCAGCATACCCATGTAGTGGCCGGTGGCTTCCTCGATCGGCGAATCCTTCGCTATGACGCTGCCGCGAACGATGTTTCCCCCGCCGACGACAAGGCAAAGCTGCACACCCAGATCGGCCACGAGTTTGACTTCTTCAGAAAGCCGCTGAAGCTCGCGCCCGTCGATTCCAAACGATCCTTGCGCGCAGAGACCTTCGCCGCTGATCTTGAGGAGGACACGCTTGTATTTCGGATTGGCCATGAGACGCCCGCGGATCAAAACATCAGCTTACTGACGCTTGGAGATTACTCGAAGTGAAGGTTCGTGGGTAGCGTATATCAAAGACGGTAGGGAAGGGCTTTTTGCTGCTTCTATGCCTATTCGTCAAATATGCTTGCCAGAGGTAATTTCAATTCACTCAGCACGGCAGATTCGAGCACGTCGTCTTTACCGAAATACCCGTTCGGTTCAAACTCCTCGCCCCTCAGCGAAAGCACTTCGATCGTCTGGTCGTCGGTATCGACGATCCAATATTCTCGAACGCCGTTGCGTGCATACAATTCGCGCTTAATGAGACGGTCTCGGACAATGCCCTCCGGCGAAATGATCTCGATGACCAGTTCGGGAACACCACGCGCCCAATCAGTCACGATGCCGAGGTTGTCCTTCGAAATGAAAAACACATCCGGCTCTACGATGTCTCCTGAGGGCAGGTGTACATCAAATGGAGCTGCAAAAATGCGACCAAGCCCGCGTGAGTGGACAAATTGAGCTAGGCTCGTTGCCAAGTTGATTGACACCCATTGATGTGGCCTTTTGGGAGACGGGCTCATGATTAGTTCTCCGTCTATGAGCTCCGCGCGCACGCCCTCCGGCAGACTCATGAAGTCCTCGACAGTCTTGCGAGGCCGTGCGCGTCGCGGAACCAGCGAGAGCAAAATCATCTACGCCCCAACCTTCATGATGACCATGTCGGTCACAGTGGTCACACCGGCGGCCTTGAGCACGTCGGCAATCTTGGCGTTCTTGCCGTAGTCGTCGGTCTTGACGTGGAATTGCTCCATCAGGACCTTCTCAGCATAAAACGAATTGACCTTGCCATCGGCGATCTTGCCGACGATCTGCTCATTCTTGCCTTCGCTCTTGGCGAGCTCGATGGCCTGATTGCGCACTTTCTCCACCTCTGCCGCCGGTACGCTGTTTCGATCAATCGAAATCGGGTTGCAGAACAAGGTGTGCATGCACAAATCCGCACCAATGCGCTTGTCCGATTTCGGCACACCATCCAGTGCAATCATGACGCCGCTCTTGCCGTCGTGGTGCACATAGGACCAGATCGACCCTCCGGTCATGCGTCGACACTTGCCGAGGTTCATCGTTTCGCGAAGGCGACCAAACACCTCCGTGAACTCCGCATCAACCGCAGGTACCTTGCGAATGTCTTCCGGGTTCGGGCTTGCCACCGATCCCGTAGCTACAATCTTTGCGATGTTGTTGGCAAGATTCACGAACATATCATTATGTGCAACCGGGGCTGTCTCGCACTGAAGATCGATCAGAGCACCTGTCGTTCCCGACGGATCTATGTAAACTCCGATGCGCCCTTCGCTCGTCGCACGACCCTCACGCTCGGTCATCTTGCCCTTGTACTTCTTGCGGAGCCATTCGACGGCGGCGCTCATATCACCGTTGCACTCGGTGAGCGCCTGCTTGCACTCCATCATCGGGAGGTCGGTCTTCTCGCGTAGGTCCTTTACTGCTTGTGCGGTTACTGCTGCCATGCGTGTGTTCTTTCTCGAAATCTGAAATATCCGCCCGACATTGGGCGCTCAATCCATCGGCCCTTTGCGTCCATTCATCGACGCCCTATTGGCCGAATCCTAAAAAACGAACCCTATTCTGAGACAAAATCCACTGTCGCCGTGCCCCAAGAGACCCAGCCAGTGGATTTCATCGCAGCAAACAATTGTAGTATTCTAGTTGCCCGATTCGCCTGAAGCGGCTGACATCACGCCCGCGCCGCCACGGACCCCCGTCGCTGCCAGACGCGCATCTTCATCGCCGCCGCCTTCACCGCCCGCTGCCGCGCCGCGACGCGGTCTGCGACGACCTTGCGGCGTGTCATCCTGCGAATCGGCAACAGCCGATCGGCCTCTTATTCCTTCATCAACGGCATCCGCCAGGTGCGTGATGATCACCTCGATCGCCCGCATGGCGTCGTCGTTACCTGGAATCGGAATATCAGCAAAATCAGGATCGGAATCAGTGTCGATCAGGCAGATTGTGGGAATCTTGAGCTTCATCGCCTCGCGCAACGCGTTCTTCTCCCGATGCACGTCAACGACGACCAACCCCGAAGGCATGCGCGACATCGTGCGGATACCATCGAGATTGCGTTTAATCTTCTCCCGTTCGCGCGTACGCGACGAGATCATCTTCTTGCTGTATTCGAGCGCCGTTCCATCCGCCTCAGCCCGTTCCAACTCTTCCAGTCGGGCCAATCGCGAACGAATCGTTCGAAAGTTAGTCAGCGTTCCACCCAGCCAGCGCTCATTAACAAACGGCATGCGCACGCGTCGTGCATGCGCCTCCACATGATGCTTTGCCTGGCGTTTCGTTCCCACAAACAGAATGTCACCACCCTTGGCCACAGTTTGCGCGATAAACTTCTTCGCTCGCAGCAAGCCCTTCACAGTCTCTCGAATATCGATGATGTGAATGGCGTTGCGCTTCCCGTAGATGAACGGTGCCATCTTCGGGTTCCAGCGACTCACGCGGTGACCAAAGTGAATACCTGAGTCAACAAGTTGACGAACCAACTCCGATGCCAAAAAACACCTCCAAACAGTGACCACGTCCCACAACAATTACGACCGGGATCGCAAAGTTTATCACATTCCCGTGAGCTATCAAGGAATGAGTAGGTCAGGTGCCGCTAACCGCCGACTTCAAACCATTGCTCATGAAAATAGAGCCGATCGTCTTTCTTTAGGATTAAGGCGCGATTGAACCGTAAACATATTAATAATAGCAACTTATAAACAGCCACTCGTCATTGGACATGATCCGCGACCTAGCCTACCAGAACCTGTCGGTGAGTTGTCGGCGAGACGCGTTCATCCGGCGTCAGGATACCCTGATAATTGAGCGGATCGGCAGCCGCTACTTCGATCGGTTGGCGCGGGCCTGATCGGCGGAGGTTGCGGAGGAGTTCGACCGCTTCGGGTAGAGCGTACTGCTCACCGGAGAAACCGGCTACGAATCGACCCCCGCGTATGTCGCCACGCAGCTCCAGTCGACGATACACGCGAATGAGCGAAGACCAGGTGATCGGAATTTTCTCCCGCTCCAACATGCGGCGGAAGACGACGCCCGTACGTTTCAATAATTGTCTCGCCACGAATTCATCAGCAGGTTCGTCAGTCGATTGATGGCGGAACAGGCTCCAACGGCCAACCGCCCGGACGGGCCGCTTTCGGCGGGACGGGGGCGTAATCAATTGTCGCAGCGCAGCAAATGAATCGCACGTGACCAGGCCATGCGAGACAAGGTCAGCCAATCCCATTTCGACGTAAGCTTGTGGCAGGTTGGCAACTTTTTGCAATTCCTGGGGGAACATGGCGCCGCGTAGGAGCATCACGTCAAGCAGGTCGCGTGCAGCGCCGCTCAAATCGTCCGTCGATGGCGATTGCGTCAGTCCCAGCCAAATGTCGAGTTCGTCGCGAAGTACAACGCTCAAAGGTGCGACGCGCGTAGCGCTTGCACCGCTGCCCCAGAGTCTGCCCCAGACGAATTCGCCGGAAAGAGTCAGTTCGTCGAGCCACTCGCGGCGATAGTCGCGCACGCGGGCCGGAAGCACGTTCGCTTCCCAAGCGCGAACCGGGGCCTCGAAGCCCGCCAGTTGCTTCAACACTTCGCCGACTCCGCGAGGCCCTTCCAACTTGTAGCCTTCGTCGACGTGCTGCCAGCAGGCGAGGAATTGCAGGAACTCGCTCGACGAAACAGGTTCAATCTGGCGGCGCAGCGTCTCGAGCGTGTATCGGTGGATGCGGGCGAGCAGCCGGCGCTCGCACCAATACGTCTGACCGTTCATGCGCGTGCGAAGAATCGTTCCTTCGCGTTCGAGTTCGAGAAGCGTTTGTTGAACTGATTGGCTATCAATCGTCGACGTTAATCCGATTCGTTGATCGCCTTCCGCGACCGGACCCAGCGCCTCAAGCCTGCCCAGCAGGATCTTCTTCGGCTCGCGCGGACCATCAACGGCCAACCAACGATTGCCATCTCTGGCCACTCTGCCTTGCCCGGCCAACTTTATGAGCCATGAGAGCCACGCGGCAGCTTCTTCATCCGTAATGAACCCCATCCACAGCAACGCTTCATGGACTTCTTCCGCGTTCTCCGGCAGCGGCCAGGCTTCCTGCCGGACGCGCTCGACAGCCGCCGGGTCCAGCGTGCCGATTTCATCCATCGAACGCTGATCGAGCGCACGGCGTGCGTAAACCGCTTGCGTTCGTCGTTCCTCCAGCGGTGCGTCGTCAAGGAATGAATACGGCTGCGATGACAGAATCCCGCGCGCGAACGCGGAGGGCTCCGGTGTATCGACAGCCAAGCGTTCGATCTCGCCGCTTCGCAAACCCTGCAGCACCTGGATCAACCCCGCGATGTCGGTGGCTTCGACGAGACAATCATCGATCGTTTGTCGAACGAGCGGGTGCTCCATCGGGATCGGCAAATCGCCTGCCGGCATGTTTTCGGGGCAGGCCACCGCCGCTGGAAACGTGGATGCGAGAAGATCGCCCGCACGCATGCGCAGAATGGCTGGCGGCACGGGTTTGCCATTGTGGAATCGTTCGAGCACCAGCGAGCGCGTCGCGTTCCAGCGCCAGCGCGATTCAAACATCGGTTGATCGAGGACAGCCTGGGTCAACACTTTTTGAACGCTGTTCGGGCTTAAGTAGTTGAATACGTCTTCCAAGGGGAAACTGTGCTGCAGGCCGAGCGAGATGACGATCGCCTCTTCGTTGGCAGCCGCCTGAAGTTCGAAACCGAAACCGCGACAGAAGCGCTTACGCAATGCTAAGCCCCACGCGCGGTTGATCCTTCCGCCAAACGGGGCATGAACAACCATCTGCATGCCGCCGCTTTCGTCGAAGAAACGTTCGAGAATTACGCGGCGTTGCGTCGGCACCGCACCAAGCACGTGACGACCTTCAGCAAGGAACTCCGCGATTTGTGTGGCAGCTTCTAAGCAGAGACCGATCGCGTTTTGCAGATATTGCGGATCGAGAGCTTCCTCGCGGATTCGGCCAATCTCAGCCGAAAGCTCCGTGGTGCGCGACGGGCCCTCGCCCAGCCAGAAGGGTACGTTCGGCGGCTGACCTTGTGCATCGGCTACGCGCACGACGCCGCGCTCGACGCGTAGGATGCGCCACGACGTGTTGCCCAATTGAAAAATGTCGCCGACGTTCGATTCGATCGCGAAGTCTTCATTCAGCGTGCCGATGAACGTGCCATCCGGCTCCTGCAAAACCCTGAAATCCGAAACATCCGGGATCGCGCCGCCGCTGGTGACGGCAGTGATTCGCGCACGCTTCTTGGCCATCAACCGCTGATTGACGCCATCGCGATGCAGCAAGCCCCTGCGACCGTCCGAGTGAAGCTGGACCGTTGCATCAAAGTCTTCACGTTTCATTTCGCGATAAGGCCAGGCTCGCGCGAACAAATCAAAGAGTTCGTTTTCCTTCCAGCCATCCGGACCGACCTGAACGCACGAAGCCACTATCTGTTGCGCGAGAATATCCAATGGCGCGGCGGGTTGCGGCGTGCGATCGAGTTCGCCGCGTGCGGCCGCGGTCAGCAAAGCAGCGGCTTCCACCAGTTCATCAATGGTGAGCGGAAAAATGCGGCCTTTCGGGATTCGGCGGATCGTGTGTCCGCTGCGCCCGACCCGTTGCAGGAACGTGGCGATGGATCGCGTAGCCCCGACCTGAATGACCAGATCGACGTCGCCGATATCGATGCCCAATTCCAGCGAGGCTGTGGCCACCAGCGCTCGCAACGTGCCAGCTTTCAATCGTTGTTCGGCGTCGAGCCGTCGTTCGCGCGACAGGCTGCTGTGATGACAAGTGACCTGATCCTCGCCGAGCACTTCCGTCAATCGCGCCGCGATTCGCTCAGCCATCTTGCGCGTGTTGACGAAGATCAGCGTCGTTCGATGTTCGTTAATCAGCTCGGAGATTTCGGTGTAGATTTCACCCCATTGTTCCGTGGAGCAAACCGTGGAGAGCGGTGACGGCGGAACCTCAATGGCTACGTCCATCTGGCGCCGATGCCCGACATCCACGAGTTCACACTCGCGACCGACGCCGACGAGGAATCGCGCGACGTCCGAGAGCGGCTTCTGCGTTGCAGATAGTCCGATGCGTTGAAAGGCTGAGGGGGATGAATTACCGCGATACGCTTGGATAACGGCTTCCAGTCGTTCGAGCGAAAGTGCCAGATGTGAGCCGCGCTTGTCTCTCGCGAGAGCGTGGATTTCGTCGACGATGACGGTCCTCACGGTTCGCAGGATTTTCTGCCCGCCTCCGCTGGTCAGCAGGATGTACAACGATTCCGGCGTAGTGACGAGAATGTGCGGCGGTTTCCGCAGCATGGATGCGCGATCGCTCTGCGGTGTGTCACCCGTGCGGACTGACACCCGGATTGCGGGTAACGCGGAGTCTATCTCAAGCAGTTCGCCGAGCGGTTTGTGCAGGTTTTTCTGCACGTCGTTGCTCAACGCGCGCAACGGCGAGACGTACAACACGCGGGTTTCGTCCGGCAAAAGGAAACCGACATTCAGCAAATCGTTAATAGCGGACAAAAAAGCGGCGAGCGTTTTGCCCGTACCGGTAGGGGCGGCGATGAGCGTGTGATGCCCCTCGCGAATCCGCGGCCAGCCTTCACGCTGCGGTTCGGTCGGCTCTCCGAACTTCTCGGTGAACCAACGCTGGATCGTGGGATGAAAGCCATGCAGGGGCATGGCGGTAATCATATCCGACCATAAACCGAACAGCGATAGGGCGGCTCCTGGCAGCAAATTCGGGCCATGAACACCGATGAGTGTTGTTTTGCCGTGCGTTCCCCACGGTCCGGTAGATGAGAATGATGTGCGTGCCCCGCTAATGTCATGGGGGTTCCCGTCCATGCAAAAACTACCGATAATTGCCTCTCAAATGATTTCATTGATACTGGCAGAACAAGGACATAAGATTGTCTTATTCTCAGTGAACGAGGGTCGTCCACTAACCAATTTCGCGATGCGTTCTTCAGGAGCGTACCTGCCCAATCACGGAGGGGTTGTCGTGGAGCATTTCAAGCTGTTTAAGCGTGCGGCTCTTTCTCTAGTCATACCATGCTTGTTTGGCGCATCGGTGTTCGCGCACCAACCCGCCGAACAAGTGGATGAAGCGGCTGTCTGGCAGACGGACATCGCGCGCGGTTATCGGTCAACGTATATCGTCGTGAAGTGCAGCAAGACCATGCCTGATCCACGTGTGGCTACGTCGCATGCTTTCGGCGAGCAATGTGCTCTCTGGGGTGTGTCGAACGTCCGCAAGGCTTACACGCGCGACTTCAAACATCCCGACATCGCGGCGAAGTATGGGATGGATCGGACGTTCGTCCTCGAAGTGCCCGCAAACACCGACACCGTGACCATGTCGAACTCGTTCAAGCGACTCCTTGGCGAAGTGGAGTGGGCTGAGGTGGATGCGATCGGCGGTGTATCCGGTCTTGTTCCAAACGATACGAGCTTCGGCAATCAATACGGCATGCACAACACCGGCCAAAGCGGCGGCGTGGTTGATTCAGATATCGATGCCCCTGAAGCGTGGGAGATTCACACCGGCGAAACGAACCCGGTCATCATCGCCGTGGTGGACAGCGGCATCAATTCGCATCCTGAATTCGCGGATCGCCTGATACCGGGAACAAACACAAACAATCCGAACACGCCCGATTTGACCACCGACGGTTGCCCGCACGGAACTCACGTGGCGGGTATCCTCGCAGCCAAGGGCAATAACGGGATGGGCGTTGCCGGCGTGAACTGGGGAGCACAACTGATGCCGGTGCGCGTGGTGAACGGATGCACGGGCACGGAGTTTCAAGCTGCTGCCGGTATCGAGTGGGCAGCCGACCACGGAGCCGACATCATCAACATGAGTCTGCAATACTATACCGGTACGCAGACGCTCAATGACGCCATTCAATACGCCCACGAGGCAGGTGCCGTGCTGATCGCCGCAGCCGGTAATTTTCAGGGGCAGATTGTGGCATTTCCGGCGAGATTCCCCAATTGCATGGGCGTCAGCGCCTTGAACCGTTTCAACTCGATCGCCAACTTCTCGAACTGGGGACCGCAAGTGGACATCTGTGCCGCCGGTGACGATGTCTACTCAACGTTCATCAACAATGGCTACATCAACATGGACGGCACATCGATGGCGACGCCGCACGTCGCGGGCATCGCGGCATTGATGAAATCGTATAACCCGTCGCTTACCAACACGCAGATCACGCAGATTTTGATAGATACGTCGGTCGATGTAGGACCTGCCGGATTTGATAATCAATATGGCCATGGGCGCGCGAATGCTCTCGCGGCATTGCAGGCGGCTGCACCTTCGCCGATCCAACTGATCGCCAGCAATCCGCCCGACGGTGCGATCGACGCGCGACAGCCGCATAACATCGACGGTTCCAACCCCGTCGGTTGGACGACGATCAGCCTGCGGTTTGACGGCTCCGTCGACGGCGTCGCCGCCACGGACCTCGTCGTGATTCAAGAAGGCGGGACCGGGGTTCCACCAACCATCATGTCGATTACCCAAATCCTCGACGATACGATCAACGTTGAACTCAGCGGGCCCATCAACGTGGGCGCATGGACTAAGGTCATGCATCAGCCGAGCGGTTCCAGCACACGCATCGGTTATCTGCCCGCCGACGTCAACGGCGATGGCACAAGCAGCCCGGTTGATATTCTGGCGGTGATCGATTCGCTCAACGGAGTAGGGCCGGCGCTTCCATTGTCAGCGACCGATTTGAATCGATCTGGCGCTGCTGAACCTTCCGACATCCTGCGAGAAATTGATTTGCTCAATGGTGCGGATGCGTTTGAGATCTACAACGGCGTTTCGTTGCCGTAGAGAACAACGCGCGTTCTAGCTTTCTATTCGTACTAGAGCGAAGCAGAACGGTCTGAGGGTACTCGGCTGCTTTTGTTATTCTACGCTGACTCCAGCGCTTCAAGCCTTCACTTCGACCACGACCTCGCCGTTTTCCTTTCGATTTGTCTCTATGCGCACCGGCAGGAATTTGTGAATCAAGTCCACATGCGTGTCTGCGTGACGGGTAAATCCAGTTGACAGAAACGAACCTGACCGAGCGATGGCGAGCGGCAGCAGAAGCTGATCGGTGAGATATTCACTCACCGGGGCGGTTCCCTTGAGATAACGCTGACACTGTTGGATCGCTTGCGAAGCCACCGCCTCCGCCGGTCGGCCGTGCTCACCGAAACCTGTGAACACTTCAGTGACGTGTTCGTGCTCCAGCGAAATCGTCACCACATTTCCGGGACCGAGAGAGTTCGCAACCTCAATGATCTCAACTTCATCGTCCTTCCACCCGAGCACTCGGACGAGCTTGTTCATCTCGCGCTCGGCGATGTGTCGCGGCAGACTCGCAATGTATACCTGCCCGCGTCGCGAACGAAGCGGCCCGCGCTCCAACAGGCGAATGTCCTCAAACCGTGAGACGGGCTCGACGTCAATGACAATCCTGCCGCCGCCGGCTGGATAGAAACCCGGTCGCACCAACGTCGCGGTGAGCTTCACGCCCATTCGCAACAGCTGCGGCAGATACGCTCGGGCGAGAAAATCAAACGGCGGCGCGAACGGGTTGTGCGTGCCGCCCTCCAGCGTCAGCCGACTCGGCTTCTTCGCCATCAGAAGCGGCAGCAACACCGTTTGAAGAACAAGCGTCGTGCTGCCGGCTGTGCCAACGCTGAATGTGTATTCGCCGCCAATGACTTCGTTCGGGGCAAAGGCCAACTCGGTCGAACCAATGGCATCGCCACGCACGTCGGCGCGACTCACCTTCGCCGCCGCCTGTACCGACGTGAGGTGTTGGCGCATCAGGCCCGGCCTGGACCGCCCGGCGCGAATCTTCTCGATGCGAAACGGCGTGCCTGTCACCATCGATAGCGCCAGCGACGATCGCAGAATCTGCCCGCCGCCTTCGCCAAATGAGCCGTCAATGGTGAGCATCTAACTTCCTACAAGCTGCGGTTGTACTACGGGAGCGCCTTCGGTGATTGGCGTATGCGCTTCATCCAAGTTGACAACCTGCACTACGGGCCCAAGCATTACTGCTATATCTACATCGCTCAGACGATCTTTGAACAAGTCCACGTTTTCCGGGGCATTCTGCACTGCGTTTGCAATTGAATCCAACCACCCGTCCGAAAGTTCTACAAACGCATCGTCAACTTTGACATATTGTCTGTCGGTTCTCTCAAATCGAACGTCGTGAGGAAGAGTCGCCTCATGTGCGAGCTCACACCGAACAAACTCATAGAACAGTTCTTCAAGTCGGATCATGCTACCTCTGAACTTAACGTCCAAATCCTGGACTCGAGCTATTGCTGGCATCTCGTCGTGCATGAACTTCGTAAATGCCTCGCGATCTGTCATACCCGCAGGAGTGGTTTTTGACTTTCGTTGCGGATAGCGACGACGTGAGGTCGCTGCGACAGCGACTAGCAAGCTAAGTAATGCCCCCTCGCGCCTACCGGTTGCGTAGAGAACTCTCGAATCATCGATCCGTGCTTTGATACTCATCGTATTCTCCGTGGATTTGCAAAACTCATACCAACTAGTCATCCGCATCCGAACCGTCCTTGATCACAAACCGCGCATCGAGTCGCGCCACTTCCGACGCGAGGCCCGCCAGCTTCACCGAGCGCAGCACCTCATCGAAGTCCTTGTACGCGGCCGGGGCTTCATCCATCGGATAGTTGCGGCAGTTCGTCAGAATGTCGCGCTCCTCAAACGATTGGTTGATCGCCGCCTGATCGAGTGTGCGTATCGCCTGCTTGCGACCCAACATGCGGCCCGCGCCGTGGTTCACGCTGTAGCAGCTCAACGAAGCCCCCTCGTCTGCCACCATCACAGCCGACCCACGCTGCGGATCGCCGGGCAGCAGAATGGGGTGGCCGGTCGATTCGAACGGCGTGCCCTTGAGCGAATGGTGCTTAGCCGGGAACGCACGTGTCGCGCCCTTCCGCATGACCCACATCGGCCGGTTGTCGACGATCTCCTTCCGCGCGATGTTGTGGCTGATGAAGTAGACCAACTCACCGCTTACGCCGGGGATCACTTCCTGAAACGCTTCGAGCACCAGCGCGTTGATCAACAGGTGATTCACAGTCGCGAAGTTCGCGCCCATGGCCATGTCGTCGAGATAGGCATCAGCTTCCGGCGTGCCGAGCGGCGCGTAGCAAAGCTCCTTGTCGCTACCCGGAAACGGAATACCCCACGCGTTGAACTTGCCCTGCAGCGCCCGGAATTGACCGCTGGCCAGGTTGTGTCCGAATCCGCGCGATCCGCAGTGCGATAGAAACGCGACGTGCTCGTGTCGCAGACCAAATGCGTCCGCGCAATAGCGGGCGCGGCGTTCATCGTTGACGCGCACGACTTCGCACTCGCCGAAATGGTTTCCGCCGCCATACGAACCGAGCTGCCGCATCTTGTCGCCGAACTTGGGCATCGCACCGGTGTGCATCAGCCAATCAAGCCGGGCCGACAACGCGTCGCGCGTGTCATCGTGCCCAAGATGGATCGAATCCTCACATCGTTCTGCCCAGCGCGCGGGAATCCCCAGCGCTTCGCATACCTGCTCCGACGCGCCCTCGACTGCCACGCGGCGACCGAGTGCTTCCGAGACTTCTCGCGACTTGGTTACGCTTCGCTGTCCACGACCCGTACCTGTCGGCGTGCGCTCGCAGATGGCGTCGATGATGGCACGACGAACACGCCGATCCTCGATCTGGTCCGCCGGCAGTTCAAGCTGCAACAGACTCATCGAGCACTTGATGTCCACGCCAACCGGACCCGGATAAATGTGCGAACCGGATGCCATCACACAGCCGATCGGCGCACCGTAGCCCACATGGGCGTCAGGGTTGAGCACAACCTGCTCTACGCCCGGCGCGAGCCGCGTGTTGACGGCCTGCTGTAACGTGTTCTGGTCGAACGTCTCGCGAATGGCCGGCGTGCCAATCACTGTCACCGGCTTCTCGCGCCCGCCCGCCACTGGCAGAATAGCTGTCGCTTCTCCGGTGGCGATCAACGAATGAGTTTGAACTTGACTCATGATTTACTCCGATAGCAGGCGACCGTCTGCGGCGACGAGGTTTTGGAAGAAACAACCCGCCTGTTACGGCGGCCTATCGCCCCGTAAACGAGACGGAATAGGGTCGGGATGTAGTTCCTTGCCGGCATTCGCCGCAGCCGGTCACTCTTACTTGAAAATAGCCTGACGACAAGAAATCGACGAAACGAACTTTGCTCTACCCAACTGAGCTACAGGCCCGCATGGGATACTTATCACTGGACCTGGCGGGACTCGAACCCGCGACAATGTAGTTCCATCCGCATTCGTCAGGCATAATTGTTAACACTAACATCGCGCCTTCACGCGATCTTCCACAGTAATTGTCCCTGAAGACAAGGGCTCGACGAAACTGTGCTCTGCCGAACTGAGCTTACGGGCCCGCAACTTTTCTCACGATTGGACCCGACGGGATTCGAACCCGCGCGTGTAATGTAGTTCCCTCGACATTCTTCAGGCACGTTTAGAAAAATCAGCGACGATCGTTAGTGAGAGTTTCCCGTTTCCGGGGCGGGGTTCGAACCCGCGGGGCTTTCGCCCAGGCCAATGTACTCCCACAGGCATTCGCTGAAGGGTCGCCGGTTCGGTTCGACAAGAATCGAAGGTGACGCCGTATAGATGTAGTCACCAACAGCATTCGAACCGTCCCGGTAGCCGTTCTACCAATCTGCATCAAGGTCTCGATTTTTGCGACAGAGCGAGACCTACAAACTCATCTCTTCAATCTGCCGCACCCAATACCCTGCGGTGGCTTCACCCTGAGCGACCGCTGCAATCAACTGAAACACCTGATCCGAAAATCCGCCGACGTTGATGATGTCATCACGCTCCGATGCCTGCGTCGAGTCGTATGGCTGAATGTCGATGCAGATCATCTTCGCGTTCGGGCTGCGCTTCTTGAACGCATTCCATTGCTTCATCGTTTCGGTGGCGCTTCCGCCATACGCTCCATGGCGCGGTGAGTCTACCCACGACTCATTGTCCGAAACGTAAATCACCAGATCGCCGGTGGCTTTCAGACGGTTCAGGTACTCCAGCGGCGCGGAGCAATTGGTGCCGCCGCACGGCAACGACGCGAGCTTCGTGGCATTGGTCATCACCGAATCACGCGGGTTCAGCCGGATGGTCTCCGGAGGAATCGCCACGGACTCGAACGGAATTACATGCGTGCGCCGATTCATTCGCATCATGGCTGCAGCCACCAGCGCTGCAATATCCACACAACGCACCGTCGATGTTGATCCCTTGCGGAAACCCGTAATCGGCGAGTGCATGGAGCCGGAGATATCCGGGAAAACGTAAATGGTGCTGTCCAGACGCGGAACGTTGGCGATCGCGACTTCCATCGCGTCCTGCAATGCCTCGCGTACCACCAATGGAATCTTGGCGGATGTGTTGGCATAAGCGACGAGCAACTGATACGGAAACACCCGGGCCTTCTTCACCAATTGCGAATCCCGCAAACGATCAGCGACGACGGCCGTAAGCTCTGCATCCTCAAACACGCCATGACGCTGAAACGTGTTGAGATTCATCCGCGTCATCTGCCAAGGAGCGTTTCGCGCGACCTGCTTCCATTCGTTGGAACACAAGTCCAACGCCGTCAGCACTTGGAACGGCACATCGGGCATCGCCACCAATTCTCGCCGCTCGCTTCGCTTGTACGACTCGAACGACCGCACGATTTGCGGAAGCGCACTGGCTTCGTACTCCCTACCAATCAAGTAACCATACAACGCCTGTCGCGAGGCCGTGGTCGGCTTCGGGTGCACCATCTTGATGATGTCAGCCAATGACGGATCGTTTCCAACCGATCCCTGGAAAATCTGTTCATCGGTGCGAGTCTCCAGCCATTGCAAGATCAACCGCTTCGGAAGCGTGCCGAGCGACTTACGACCTACCACACCGCTGCGCATGATCTGAACGAAATTGCGCAACATCTTCGATGAATCGATCACGCGATCGAACACTTCAGCCAACAACCCCGGCCCCTTCACGGAGAGAACCGCACACAACAACGCGGGCAGGTCTTTCATGTAGCCGACGTTTCGAGAATAGAGGGCCGTCCGTGCGATGAACTCCGGCTCAAATTCCGCGCAGAGTTTCAGGATCGTTTCCAGGTGTGTTTCGGCGCTGGCGTAGAACGTGTTGTTGAGGCAACCAGTCGCGGCGTATTGGGCCAGCGCATACTTGGTCTCAAAAGCGTATGCAACGCCACCGGCTTCGTTGATCGTCGTCGCACGCGGTGCGAAGAAACCTCGCAAGCTTCCAAACAAGTTCTTGTTCGCCATGTTCGTTACCCTTTCTCGCTGAACCGTAGCCCGATTTCTGAATCCGACGGACAGCTTTTCACGGTCTGTTCCACAACGATTCGATAGGAAGCGAATTCAATCTAAGTTATTTAATTAAAACTAATTAGAAACATTTCTAGCGATGAATAGTTCGGTGGCTAGGTCCTACCATTTGTAGTCTATAGTCGCATTATTTATACTATTAGCTACAAATGAAAAACGTCGCTATCGGCTTGCTAGGTACGAACCTCGATCGTGGAGAGGGCGAGGAGCGCTGGTCGCAGTGGCGGCCAACCGTGTCGTTGTTTCAGCATGAAGACTTGCTGATCAACCGGTTCGAATTGCTCTTTCAGGAGAACACTGAAAAGCTCGCGGAACAGATCGCCAGTGATATCCAATGGGTCTCACCCGAAACGCAAGTAAACGTCCACAAAATCGAATTCAAAGACCCGTGGGATTTTGAGGACGTGTACGGCGTGCTGCACGATTTCGCGCGGTCGTATGCTTTCGACACCGATCGAGAGGACTATCTCTTTCACATCACGACGGGCACGCACGTCGCTCAGATCTGCGCGTTCCTTCTGACGGAGTCGCGACACTTTCCTTGCAAGCTAATCCAGACTTCACCACCCAAACAACGCAACTCAGACAAACCGGGGCGGTTCACGATCATCGATCTCGATCGATCCAAGTACGATCGCATCGCTCAACGCTTCGCCAACGAGCAACGCGAGGGCACAGCCTTCCTCAAGGCCGGCATCGAAACGCGCAACGCCGCGTTCAACCAGATGATCGACGAAATCGAACACGTCGCGATCAATTCGCGATCTCCCATTCTATTGACAGGTCCGACCGGTGCGGGGAAGTCGAGCCTCGCCCGGCGCATCTATGAACTCAAGAAGCTTCGGCGCGAAATCACCGGACCGTTCGTTGAAGTGAATTGCGCGACCATTCGCGGAGACGGCGCGATGTCCGCGCTGTTTGGTCACAAGCGCGGGGCGTTCACCGGAGCCATGCACGACCGTGCCGGGCTCCTTCGCGAAGCAAACAAGGGAATGTTGTTCCTCGACGAGATCGGCGAGCTTCGCGTGGACGAACAGGCGATGCTGCTTCAGGCGATCGAGACGCGCCAGTTTTTCCCAGTCGGATCGGATCGCCTGATTGACAGCGACTTTCAATTGATCTGCGGGACGAACAGAGATCTGTTGCGCGGCGTGATGGACGGCACGTTTCGGGACGATCTGCTCGCGAGAATCAACCTCTGGTCGTTTGAACTGCCAAGCTTGGCTAATCGCCGCGAAGATATCGAGCCGAACATCAAGTATGAACTCGCACAGTTTACCGGCGCGACCGGTCGAACCTATCGATTCAACAAGGAGGCCATGGAGCGGTTTCTCCAATTCTCGAACACCGCCGACGCCATTTGGGCCGGCAACTTTCGCGACTTGAGCGCCGCCATCGCGCGAATGGCTACGATGGCGCCGTCCGGGCGAATCACGCGAGACGTCGTGGAAAACGAAATCGGGCGCTTGCGCAAATCGTGGAACGTAGCTGATCGTCGAGCGGGCGCGTCTAATCGCGCGGAGCTTGAATCATTGCTGGGCGATCGCGTCGACGAACTGGACGAGTTTGACTGCGTTCAATTGGAACACGTGGTGCGGGTTTGCCGCGAATCAAAGTCTCTATCAGATGCGGGCAGAAAACTCTTCACCGTTTCGCGCAAGCAACGCAAAGTCGCGAACGATGCGGACCGGTTGCGGAAATATCTGGCCAAATTCTCACTCGATTGGCCAAAGGTGTCCGCCGTGCGTTAGGTATGATGTGTGTTCGCAAGGCGGCATGCAGTCTATTCTCCTTCGATGGGAATTGATTTCGCTAATCTTTGCTCCGCACTGGCCGGCTCTTCGGTAATGATTTCGTGAGAACAACAGTTAGCGCGACTCGGAACCGCGCGATAGATGGTGATGCCACCGGTTATGATGACCAAGGCGGCGGCAAGCTTGAACACTTTCGCACGGGCATGATGGCTGATGAATGTACTCCCGCAACCGACCACCGTCATCGCGGGTATCGTTCCCAACCCGAATGCAATCATAAGCACCGCACCTTGAATCGGGTGGCCTGTTGTTAGCGCGAACGCAAGGAAAGCATAAACAAGACCGCACGGGAGAAACCCGTTCAACACTCCTGCGAGAAACGCGGCGCGGTAGTCGGGCGTGCCGAGGAATTCTCTAAGAGTGATCACCACTGGCTGCGATACGGCGGCGGGGAGAGTCAGCTTCAATCGAAACCAGCCAAAGGTCGACACCCCGATAAGCACCATGACCACGCCCGCTGCGATCGAGAAGCCACGCTGCCATTGCAACAACCCGCCAGAGACATGCGAGAGCCAGGCGCTGGCTGAACCTGCGATCACGCCGAGAAAAGCATAGGTGAACACACGACCGCTGCTGTAGACTAGCTGACGCCGCACCGCCAACTTCGGCGTACAACGTGGTGCTCCGACGAGTGCGGCAATTCCTCCGCACATGCCCACGCAGTGCGCGGAACCGAGAAACCCGCCAATAAATGCGCCAAGGTATTGTGTCATGCCTGCTCCGCGTCAAAACTCTCCAACCGCCTCGCGTTAGCAACGACAGTCAGACTCCCAACGACCATGGCGATCGCCGCAAAGACTGGGTTTAGTTTGCCCATCATCGCCAGCGGGATTCCCACCGCGTTGAATGAGAATGCCCAGAAAAGATTGAAGCGAATAGTCCGCATCGTCTTTCGTGCGAGCCGAATAGCCCACGGCAGGTAGGTGAGTTGGTCACCAACGAGGCACACGTCTGACGTATCCCGTGCGAGGTCGACGCCGCACCCCATGGCGACTCCGACATCCGCCCCAGCCAGCGCCGGGGCATCGTTCAAGCCATCGCCGACCATCGCGACAGTGCCATGCGTGCGGCGCAAGTGAGCAATTGCCTCAACCTTATCGTGCGGAGTGAGTGCAGCATGGAAAGGAATATCAAGCTGCCGCGCGATGGCGTCCGCTCGCTGGAGATGATCTCCGGTCAGCAATTGGACTTCACAGCCCAAGTTGCGCAATTCTCTGACGGCCTTTGAAGCTTCCGGTCGTAGCTCATCGCGAAACGAGAACAAGGCACGCACGCTTCCATCAACGGTGAGACAACTGAGTCCCTCAGCCGCGCCCCGGATTCGCGCAGCTTCCTGAATCATCGCCTCTTCCCAGGCATTGGACGAGTCCGCCATCGAGGTGACGCTTCCGAGATAGACTTGCTTCCCTTGAGCGACACCTTTAACACCTGCCCCCGGAACTGTTCGAACCTCGGTGAGTACGGCGGGCTCAATCTCTCGGTCACGCGCATGACGCAGAATCGAATCCGAATAGACGTGTCGCGTAGATTCCGCCAGACCAGCCGCGATAGACATCCATTCGCGCGAGCGCGTCGTATCGGCGTGACCATTGAAAAATGGCGCGACCTCCATGTCTTTCGAAGAAAGCGTGCCGGTCTTATCGAAGGCGACCGCGCGAATGCCGGCCAGCGCCTCGAGCGATGCTCCGCCTTTGAAGAGCACTCCGCTTCGTGCAGCCCGACCAATGGCGATCCAAACCGCCGCGGGCGTCGCGATGCCCAATGCACAAGGGCACGAAATGAGCAAAACCGCTAAGGACGAGAGAATGGCAGATTCAACCGAGCCGAACATCAAGTGAAGCACGGCAGTCGCAATCGCGAGCACGAACACGCAGGGCAAGAAATAGGCTACGGCTCTCTCGGCCGCTCGTTGATACATTCCTTTGGAGAGTCGTGCTTGATCGATCAGCGATTTGAGTCGACCGATGGTGCTGGCTGCACCGACTGATTGAGCTTTAATCTGCAAGAGGCCATCGAGATTAAGTGAACCCGCGAGCACCGAGTCGCCAACGCTTTTTTCTACAGGAGAACTCTCGCCGGTCACGATCTGCACATTCAATTGGGCGCGACCCGCTTCCACGGTTCCATCGATCGGAATCACCTGCCCCGCCGGTACGTGTACGAGATCACCGACTTCAACGCCCTCCGCCGCTACGACCAACTTGCTGCCATGTCGTGTCACTTCCACCACGCTGGGCAGGGTCGCATTCAGCGACTGAATCGCCCGCGTCGATCGTGCCTTGCCGATGGCTTCCAAGTATCTGCCCAGCGTAAACAGCACGAGAACCATGCAGGTTGTTTCGAAATAAGCGCCGCCGGAGTTTCGAATCGTCGAAACGCCTGAGTAAACGATTGCCGCCCCAACGCCCACCAGGATGAACAAATCGGAATTGAGAGAACCCTCGCGCGCGCGATCGACGGCGTTGGCGAGGATCGGCCACCCGAGCAGGACAAACGATATGGTCGTCAACAGCATCGAGGCGTAGCGAAGGAAACCAATCAGCTCGTCCACGAAGACGCCCGACTGGTCATGTGCACCGTAAACGTCGCCGCTGTAGAGCGGCAGGCTGAAACCCATCACCAGCATCGCGAGCACGATGCCCAGCCCAAGTCGAGTGAGCACCTGTCGATGGGCGTGCGCGTCGTCGCGCGACGACGTAATCATATCAGCCAGTCTGCAGCCGTAACAACAATAGCGGGGCTCGTGGTCGGCGTGATGCGATCCAATTAGCGCCGGTGGGATCGGCAAATGGCAATAGACGCACGTGTTCGCATTACTCACGATTCAGCTCGGCAAAGCATGCGATCATGTCAAAGCAGATTCTTGGCTGAAGGAATCGCGTATTGAATGACGTACCAGACTAGGGCAATGAAGTAGCCAATCCAGATCGCATGGATATACCACGGGATGCGGTGGGTTGTGTAGGTATGAAATGTCGATTCCTTTTCGACCTTCTTGTCCGGAATTGACGACATAGATCAATGTCTCCCGTGCTTGGCCTCAAGTTGATTCAGCAACTCTTCATTCTCAAGCAGCTTGTATTTGGGGGCTTCGACGTCTCTGAACATCCCGCGAAAGATCGACCAGCACAGAAGGCAGATGAACCCAGCCGCTACGGCAAGATAGTTCAACATGGGAACGAGCGCCGCCGCACCCATTTCATCCGACCCCACAGTGCGCATGAGCTTGATGAATTTCGCGACAAACGCGATGCCCGCCGGCGCCACGAAGAACAGCGCCATGAGCAAAAGTATGATTCCCTTCGTCCGTGCCCGCTTTCCGATTGGCCGGTCGTGTAACTGTTGGGCGTGACTCATATCTGATTCTCCGAATCAACTGCACTGGCTGATGCCGACTTTGCAGGTGACGTTTTAGCATTGTCATTCCTTGTCGGCCCCTCATTGAAATAATATGGATATTCCGGCAACCAACTCCCGAGCCATTGCACGTAAGTAATCAGCGCAAGTCCCCTCTTATTTGGATATCCCTGCTCGTCGAAAAACCAACGATAGCTTGGCATAATGGTTGTGGGCACAACGTTCTTGGGATTGTAGAAGTGGGCCACATGCCAATCGTTGCTTCTCCGCCCCCCTTCGCGCACAAGGTCAGGACCGACTCGACGCGTTCCGAACAACACCGGGCGTTGCAGTTCATTGGCGTATTCACTCGCATACGACACGGGCCCCCAACGGCGATCCTCGTTCGAGACCGGTCGAATCTGCTGCGAGTGACAATGCCAACACGCCTCCGCCACATACACCTGATGACCCAGCTTGAGAGCTTCGGCATAGGACTTCTTGGTTACGCCGTCGGGAAAATGTTCTTTGAACTGCTTCGGAAAGCGCTCCGCCAGGTCGACGAATTCGTGCGTCATACCCGCAGCAGCCAACTCCTCCACCGAAAGCTCCTTCTGGCCGGCGGAAATCGTCCATGGGACAACACCCATCACAAGGAAAGAGAGTAGAAAGAACCCCACTCCCGCGATCAGCAGCACCCCTGATTTCGATTCAAACATCTTGCGCTCCCATCGAGCATGTTCACTGTTGTGTTACTTGCCAATTCCTAGGCTGTCGCTCCTGCAACTCCGATCGCGGGCACTGGTGATGGCACGGTTGCGGGCTTGGGGCCTTTATGCACCGCTGTCATCGCCACGTTTAAAACGAACAGCAATTGCCCCACGATCATCATGACGCCCGAGACGAGCCGTATTTGCCAGAACGGCATCGACGCCGTCACTGTCTGTTCCCAGGGTGCGAGATTGCTCCACATAAATCCCTGAATGAGGCCGGCAGCCACCAGGTCCGTGAACATGATCAGCATGCCGATTCCGGTCAGCCAGAAATGCCATGAGTTCAATTGGGGCATATACCACCCCGTCGCACCCATCACGCGCGGCAACAGGAAAGTCATCATGCCCAGGATCCAGAATCCGAACACGCCGAACATCACCAGGTGCGAGTGACCCACAACCCAGTCAGTGAAGTGAATGATCTTTTGAAAAGTGAGCGTGGTCTGAAATGAGCATTGCAAGCATGTCGTGAAATAAAACACCATACCGAGGTAGAACCAGCGCAGCGGCAGGTGTGTTCGAAGTGCGTCGCCGCGATGTCGAAGCGTCGCAAAGAAGTTGATGATGACGGTCATGACGACCACTTCGATGGCGATGGTTGAAATCACCGCGCCGTATTGGAGAAACATTGGTATCGGGCTGTACAGGAAGTGGTGAATTCCTGTCAACGGATAGAAGAAAGCAAGCCCCCAGAATCCGATCAGCGAGAGGCCATGACTCCACACCGGCTTTCGGAGGATGATCGGAACAAAATAATACATCAGCCCCCAGCCAAGCGGTGTGACAAACAACCCAACGAGATCGTGGATGAATAGTCCGACAATGGCTGCAGAAGCGGCACCTCCAACAAAATACTGCGGAATGAAACTGCCCATTCCATAGACCAGAATGGTCCACACGAGTCCTGCAATGAAATACCAAAGCGTCACATACATAGGCCCTTCGGCCTTCAGAATGGGCGGCAGAAAGTTCACGGCGACAAGTACGAGGCCGACCAGGGCGAGAGGATCGATCCAAACTGGTGTCTCGCCCCACTCCACCGCCTGTGCCTCGCCCATGAGAAAACCAACGACAGACGCGAGGACGATGACCTGCCACGCGAAGAAGATGAACCAGGACAATTTATCACTCAGCACCCTCCGCATCGAAAGTCGTGGAACAGCCCAGTGCAAGCCGCCAAGGAATGCGTTGGCGATGAATCCATAGGCGACACCGTTGGTGTGAATGAGGCGCCAGCGACCGGGCGAGAAGAACTCAATATCCTTCAGAAAATACAGGTCGACGAATTGCAGCGCAAACAACAATCCTGCCAGCATGGCAATGATGAGAAACGCCAGCGACGCAAGCAGGTGCAAGGCCACAAGGCGCTCATTGACCAGACCGACCAATTCCGCACGATTCTCGTGACTATGATCGCTTCCCATGGCGTACGTTTGCACTGAGGTCATTCAGCATTCCTTACTGGAAATCCGTTGTACTATTCTTCTTCTTCAAAAACCTCACCCGTTGGCACGAGCGACGGATCAACCACGGGAGGTGGAATCTCGCGGTTGAAGTACAGGGTTTGTGAACGGTCGCGCACTGCAACTTTGGATTGATCGAGGAGAGTCGGACGCTGCTTCATCAGATCATGCACGTAGTACGCCATCGCCCATAAGTCCGACGGTTGAATCAGTACGCCGCCATGCGCCGATTTGACTTCCATCGAATCGACCCACGTCGGCATCGCAGTGCCGGTGATACCCGCCGCGATCGAACGGTAGAGGTCGTCCACCGTCAAACCGGATCGAACAAAATCGCGACGGAAATCCGTGGGATACACGAACTCGCCTTCATCGCTGACTTTTGGATCTGACTGATGAACATTGGGACGGAACCCTTCACGCGGCGATCCTTCCAATGTTTTGATGTGGTCGTTGATTATGCTTTCGCTGACAAACGCGGGATGGCAACTCCAACACGTCGCGTAGCCATGATAGACCGCTTCGCCCCTGTGAATGGCTTCCGATTTGTCGGCAACGTTTCGGTATGGATCGTTGACAACCGGAACAGTCGGCGCGGGAGCTCGTTCATTCCACTTGGGCGAAAAAGTCTTGATGTAGGCAACCAGCGCATCGACTGTGTGCTCGGAGAGTAGCGGCCAGTCGGGCATGGAACTTCCACGAAGTCCGTTACGAATGGTTCTGCGAAGGTCCTGATCCGTGGGCAGTTGACCGAATCTGGTGGAAGTGAACTTGAATGCCGCCCGCTGGAAATTGCGCGGCCTCGGCTTCAGAAACCCCGCAGCTGGTCCATTGCCGTCGCCGTTGTCACCGTGACATCCAGCGCAATAATTGGCGTAGGCCAGTTGTCCTTCTCCCAGCAAGGACTCGCTCGAACCACGTCGCGGCGTCGCGCTTGTCGGTTGAGATGTGTCGAGGTCGAGGGACCGATCACACCCTCCGACAACCACGAAAGTAACCAACGCAATTAGCCGAATAGGATGCTGCCTCACTTGGATTTCTCCGAATGTGGTGCGACGAAACTCCCCCACTGACTTACAAGCAGCATCGTCCATGCGAAGACGAGGTGGGTCAGCGCAGCCACCAGGACAGGAATACGCTCAACGATCCAATTGCCACCAATCAATGCTGGCTGCAGCCACGACAACAGGAAGTAGAAATTGATAATCCACACCACGATTCCGAGAACACTCGCGGCGACAAACCGAACGGCAAACGTGGATCGTGCAAAGTATCGCGTCAGAACCAGGTGAATCGGCACTCCCAAAACCATTCCAGTTCCCAGATAAAGGCAGCAACCGGCAGCCAGTGCAAAACCACTGCTGATATCCAAAGCTCTCTCACCGAGGGGGAAGGTCAGATAGACTCGTATGAGTTCAAGCGGATGCTGTGCGACCATCGCCGAGCCGACGATATTGAATAGCAGACTCGATGCCGCTCCAATCAATCCAAGCACCGCACCCGCTAGAACATGGTATGTCGTGTAATACGATGTCGGTGGATAGGGTGGATCGCGACGTTCGCCTCGCGACAAGGCCATCTCTTCTTCCAGATGCGCAATTCGGTCGCGAAGCTGTGCGACCTGCAGCAACTGGTCTTGCTCGTTTGACATCATCATCCTCTAGACCGAGATACCAGAGAACATGCACAGGGGGACAGAGTTCCGGCCCGCGCCATTAACCATCGCCGTAGATAAAGTCGGCGGCGAAGTAGATCACTAACCGAGCCAGTGATCTTGATTGCATGACTATGCAAGTCGCGCGCCAGACTTGTTGACGAGGAAAACTCGACTGATTGAGCCAATCGAGATCACGTCGATTCGTCCACAAACCAGAAATGAAAACCCTATTCGCAAGGGAGTTTCTGCTAAGGCCTTGGGAAACGAGTTGGAAGATCTACCGGAAATTGCGCGAGCCATGTCGTAGGTTATTGGCGTGCACGACCCACCTTATACACATGTACCTTGGGCAATCGCGCGTTTTCCCACAGGCGATGTCGTCACCTTACACAACTTGAGCGTCGCTCAAGTTCAAAGAATGATTGTGTTCATCACAATCGTTAGTGTGTAACGCCATCCATCGCCGTACCAGCCATCGCTCTCGACTGAACCCGACCCTCAGGTCTCGCGCCAGCCATGTCGGCGTAGCGCTGATATCGCTCGTTGACCGATTTCTGCGCGAATTCCAGCAGTCTTGACGCCGTTTGCGGTTCCGCACTCTGCAACATACGAAATCGGTTCTCGGACAACATGTAATCTTTGATAGATGCAGTCGGCTCGCGTGAATCTAGCCGGAGCGGGTTTTGCCCCAACATCGCTCGACGAGGGTCGAAGCGATACAGAAGCCAATGTCCGGAGTCCACAGCCAGTTTCTGCTGGTGCAACCCGTTGCTCATATCAATGCCGTGTGCAATGCAATGACTGTAGGCGAGAATCAGAGAAGGGCCATCATAGCTTTCCGCTTCAGCAATCGCCTGCACACATTGATTGTCGTCCGCTCCCACGGCGATCGACGCGACATACACGTGACCGTAACCCATCGCGCGCATGCCAAGGTCCTTCTTGGCCGTCGGTTTACCAGCCGCGGCAAACTTCGCGATGGCACCGAACGGCGTGGACTTTGAGACTTGCCCGCCCGTATTCGAATATACTTCTGTATCCAGCACGAGCACGTTCACGTTCTTGCCCGAAGCCAGCACATGGTCCAGTCCACCGTAACCAATGTCATAAGCCCATCCGTCGCCGCCCATAATCCACACACTACGTTTGACCAGCGCGTCCATCAGCGAGAGGAGCTGCTTCGCTTCTGTTCGCCGACTGCCGACAAGGATTTCCTTCAGCTTCCTGACTCGGATGCGCTGAGCGTCAATTTCGGCCTCGTTGGTTTGTTGAGCCTCAAGAATGGCAGCCGTCAACGGCTCGCCGACTTCGTCTTTCATTTCCAGCAAGAGCTGCCTGGCCGTGGATTCCCGCTGATCCAGCGACAAGCGGTAACCAAGACCGAATTCTGCGTTGTCCTCAAACAACGAATTGCACCACGCCGGTCCGCGACCGTCCTTGTTGGTCGTCCATGGCGTGGTAGGAAGGTTGCCGCCATAGATCGACGAGCATCCCGTCGCATTGGCAATGATCGCGCGATCGCCGAAGAGCTGACTCACCAATTTGACATACGGAGTCTCTCCACAACCGGTGCACGCGCCTGAGCTTTCGAACAACGGCAACAGTAGTTGCGAACCCTTCACCGAGGCCGTTTTCACGCGGCTGCGATCGAACTCGGGAATATCAAGGAAGAACCCGAAATTCTCACGCTCGGCATCCAACAGCGGCGATTGCGCCGACATGTTGATCGCTTTGCGATTCTCGTCCTGTTTATTCTTGGCCGGACAAATGTCGACGCAAAGACCGCAACCCGTGCAGTCCTCTGCGGCCACTTGGAGCGAGTATCGCAAACCCTTGAACTCCGCGCCCTTGGCGGACATTGACTTGAAAGTCGCGGGCGCGCCAGCCAACGAACCTACATCATAGACTTTGGGCCGAATGGCCGCGTGTGGGCAGATCAGCGCGCATTTGTTGCACTGGATGCAGAGTTCCTTTTCCCACACCGGAATCTCCTGCGCTATGTTTCGCTTCTCCCACTTTGCGGTCCCCGTGGGAAAAGTTCCATCCGGTGCAAACGCGCTAACCGGCAGAAGATCACCACGGCCAGCCATGATGAACGCAGTCACTTCACGAACATAGGAAGGTGCTTCTTTCGGAACATGCAGCGCCCTCAATCGCTGCGTCGTCACTTGTCCCGGAGTAGCCACCTCCTGTAACTGCATCACTGCCTGATCAACGGCCTGGCAGTTCTTCGCAACGACAGTCTCACCTTTGGATTTATACGACTTGCGAATGGCGTTCTTGATCTTCTCGATAGCCTCATCACGCGGCAAGACGCCGGAAATGGCAAAGAAGCATACCTGCATGATCGTGTTGATTCGCCCCCCTAGGCCGGCATCTCGCGCGACCTTCAGTGCATCAACGACAAAGAATCGCAGCTTTTTTTCGACGATGACATGCTGTACTTCGAATGGCAATGAATGCCAAACCCTTTCCGGCGGCACACAAGTGTTTAACAGGAACGTTCCCTTCTCTTCGATGTTCTCCAGCATTTCGAGTCGATCGATGAAACTCGACTGGTGACAGGCCACGAAGTTCGCCCGCTGAATCAGGTAACTGGATCGAATGGGGCTGTCGCCGAACCGCAAGTGCGAAACGGTTGTCGAGCCGGACTTCTTCGAGTCATAAACGAAATAGGCCTGCACATGGCAGCCGGTCTCATCGGCAATAATCTTGATTGAGTTTTTGTTTGCCCCTACCGTCCCGTCGGCGCCAAGCCCATAGAATATTGCTCGAACTCCATCTCTTGGCTCACTACAGAAAGTCAGATCGGGTTCGATGGAGCTGAACGAGATATCATCGTTGATCCCCACCGTGAAGTGGTTCTTCGGCGCGTCCTTGATCATCTCGTCATAGACGCCCTTGATCATCGCCGGCGTGAACTCCTTGGAGGACAGTCCATATCGTCCGCCGATGACTCGTGGCACACATTGGAACCTGTTCGCCAACTCGCCGCGATACTCGATCAGTGTCGTTGCCACATCCTGATACAGCGGCTCGCCCAGCGCTCCGGGCTCCTTGGTTCTATCGAGCACGGCAAGCGTCTTTACACTGGTCGGTAATGAATCCAGCAGCGCACGCCCATCGAACGGTCGGTACAGCCGAACTTTCACTACTCCAACTTTCTCCCCCGCTCGCGTCATCGCGTCTACGACCTCGTGGGTTGCTTCCGCGCCCGATCCCATGATCACAATCACCCGCTCTGCCTGGGGGTGCCCCACATAATCGAACAGGCGATACGAGCGCCCCGTGAGCGACGCGAACTTGTCCATGGTTCGCTGCACGATGGCGGCGCAACGACTGTAGTAGGGGCTCACGGCCTCACGTGCTTGAAAGAAAACGTCTGGGTTTTGAGCCGACCCCCGCAACACGGGATGATCCGGATTCAACGCGCGATCGCGAAACTCCTGAATCCGCTTTTCGTCAATCATCGTACGCATGACGTGATTCGAAACTCTCTCAACGTCGGCCACCTCGTGAGACGTGCGAAATCCATCGAAGAAGTGCACGAACGGAATCCGGGCTTCCAGCGTGGCCGCATGCGCTATCAGCGCATGATCCATCACTTCCTGTACGCTGCCCGAGCACAACATCGCCCATCCGGTCGTTCGCGCAGCCATGACATCGCTGTGGTCGCCGAAGATTGACAGCGCATGAGTCGCAATGGTTCTTGCAGAGACGTGGATGACCGCCGGCGTCAATTCGCCTGCGATCTTGTACATGTTCGGGATCATCAGCAGCAAACCCTGCGATGCGGTAAACGTCGTAGCACGCGCCCCTGTCTGCAGCGCCCCGTGAAGCGCTCCCGCTGCGCCGCCTTCGCTCTGCATTTCGGTTACGGTGGGAAACGCACCCCAGAGATTTGGCACCCTCTCAGCCGACCATTGATCCGCCCACTCAGCCATCGAAGAACTCGGCGTGATTGGGTAGATGGTGATTACATCGCTAAGCCGATAGGCGACGTGGGCAGCGGCCTCATTTCCATCAATGGCAACTCGAGTGGCGTCCATAACAATGCCTCCTGACACCGCAAAGACAGCAAGCACTGTTCCCAAACGTAAGGCGACACTAGCGAAGCGAAATCCGCAAGAATACTCTTCGAATCGGACCAATCCGCGCGAAATCGCCAACACGCAGTGCGAAATGCCTCAACGTTTGGTACGTCGCCGGCCAGCGGAATGGCCGCGATGTCAGGTTCCTCAATCGCGAAGTCCGAGGCTCTACAATAGTAATGACAGAGGAAAAGCGGTCGTTGGCAAAGAAGCCAAGAGTTCAACCTGTAATGGAATAGAACCTCAAACCGTTGGCAGCAAGGTGGACGGCATCTAGCGATTGCATACGAAACGCGCGCGACCGAATGCTTACAGCAAGAATTCTCACCCTATGGCTGCGAATTCGAGCTGGGCAGATCCCTTCCATACCGCGCTGCTCGACTCCGCTACTGCGGGCATGGATGCGGGCATAGGAAATCCCCGCTGAACGCAGCTAATATCGCAAGAATGTCATCGAGATTGATGATGTCGTTCCCGCCGCAAGGCGCCACATCGGAAGCCGAGCAATTGAATGGCTGGCTGAACCCGGCGAGCACGCAGAGAATGTCGTCGAGATTCACATCGCAATTGCCGAACGACGGCTGAACGTCGCCATACAACTGACACCCGCCGCACGAAACCGCTGCGACGACCCCGCCGCTCATGGAAAACTCGCCCCCGGTCATCACACCAGCCGTCGGCTGACCGGAGCTGCTGTTGGACGCGAAGTCTCCACCCTCGCCACGCGCACCGCCGGCCGTGATCGCCGAAGATCGCGCGGTATATACATCCGGCGGACCCGATGTATGAGGCGAAGCGTCGACCGGTTCGTTAGCTCGAAGACCATAGGAAACGCGAATACCAAACGCAACAACAACGGCGGTAATCAACAGTAATTCTGCGCCACTCGGGAAGAGTAAGAACGAACGAGCAATGTCGAGCATTCGATTCATGATGCGATCCACTTCACGATGATTTACGATCGATGGCGCCGTTTTTCAGTCTGCCGTACATCACGGCTCGCTCAGCGGGTTAATGACTAGATAGTTGACGACCCTTCTAATCGCCCCGGAGGGGGCTGAACACATCGGCGGTCCGCCTGTTCGACCGAACGCGATCACACGAAACGTCACCGATCCTGGTTCTTTGTCAAAAGTGTGCACGGCGAACGCACGTCCGGCGATTTCTGACGTGCCCTCGATTTCCACGGTGGCCCAGATCATGCTGTCGGAAGTGATCAGAGCATTGCTGACAATAACATCTTGCGAATACCCGATCTGATCTCCCGCGCAATCATTCACCGTCGTCCATGATGTCCCCAGCTCCACCTGACCGGCAGGACGGGCCGAACCGCTCACATTGATTGCACCGTTGCTTATTTCCAAGGCTGCGCCCTGAGGAGATGACGTGCCCGAAGTGCCATTCCCAATGGCGCGAACCCCGGCCCCCTCTTTTGACAAACTCAGGGTCTGTCCGATGACGCCTGCGGCCTCCGAAGTGACGCTGTCGTCGAAGCCTAGTCCGACCACTCCGATGGTTCCGCCAATTCCCGTTACGCCCGTCCCCTGCGGCGAAATGGCGTTACCGTAAATCGCAGTGGTCGTGCCAGACATGGCCGTCGCGACGCCTTCGACGCCAAATCCGGATGAGTTGGTGACCCCGCGCACGCCCGTACCCGTTCCGGCAGTTTCACCCCAGACACCGAACCCACCGTTCGGTGCTTCGCCGACCACACCCTTGCCGCCACCGGAATCGGTGATTCCTCGAACTCCGATAGGTGTACCAAGCGCCGCTGTGTTATGACCTAGAACGCCTTCACCCATAGGGGAAGCACTGATGCCGCAAACTCCGCGCGCGCTGCCCCCCAACACTGTCGCCGTGCCTCGGACGCCCTCCGATACGCCTTCTCCCATGACGCCAATGCCCGCAACCGAATCACTCATACCTTTGACGCCGATGGTCGTTCCCGTACCGCCCGATGCATTACCCAAAACGCCGAGTCCGGAGTCTCCAGAGCTGAAACCGCACACACCGGTACCCGCGATCGCTTCGCCGCGGACGCCCTCTGCTTCCGCCTGACCGACAACACCCGTTCCATTACCGAGCGCCTGTCCCACCACGCCCTTTCCATTCGGCGAGTCGCTGACTCCTTTCACGCCCGTCGTCGTCCCGGATTTGGACATCGCATGACCGAGAACTCCTTCGCCCGCGTCCGACTCACTCACACCGCACACACCGCGCGACACTCCGCTGGCAGCACTCGCTACTCCGCGCAGGCCTTCCATGGTTGCTTCGCCGAGTACGCCGGTTCCATTGGCTGAGTCGCTCTTTCCGCGCACACCGACTGTCACCCCGGAAGTAGCAGACGCGTGTCCACGAACGCCCTCATTCGGACCAACGCCCTCGACACCTTTGCCGTTCGCCGATGCTGTAGTTCCCTTGACGCCTACCACGTCGCCCAGCGTGCCCGGCGCTTCAGCCAGGAACGCCACGACATCCGCAACTTCCGCGCGAACCTGCACCTTGGCCAACGGCGCCTCGTTGGCCGGCACACCGATCTTCACCTTTTCGTTTTCATCTACTTTGATGCCTCGAGTGTGCAGAGCATAGGGAATCGGCGTCACCTCTTGCCGCGGACTCAGCGTCGTGAACGGCGCCAGGTCGAGTGAATCGTGCGGGCTGCGTAGCGAAACCTCCAACCATCGCTCACTGCCGTCAAACACGTCGACGCCGAAATCGAGCTTCACATTCAGTAGTCCATCGACGACTGCTTCGTTAGTCACGACAATCATCGTGCCCACCGAGACGCCCCCCGACTCCGCGTCGAACAACTCGAAGCGACAGTCAGCCGTGTCGTTCAGGGGGCTGCCGTTCTTGTCTAGCTGCGACTGAAAGCTGAACGATGTGGCGAATGGTTCGCTCCGCGCTACCGCGGACACCATTGCGGTTATGACGATCACCGAAAGAATTGAAAGAAGTTTTTGCATGGCATTTGCTCTGGTGGGACCATAATTTGCGTTCCAAGTGCAGGAGATGTTTGTCGAGTCTATTGTAAGAAATGCCAAAGCGATTTTGCAATAATGAAAGCGGCAATTCGCAATTATTTTAGCGCAAAGGGAACTTGGCCGATTGAAGTGGTGGGCGAACGAACGCGATTGGTTTTACGGCCTCTTGAAGATGTAAGCCAATAGGCACCAGAGGCCCAAGTCTGGTATTTGGGTTAACAAACTTCAGCCCGGAAGTGCGTCGGCTGACTGACTGCGAACTTGCGCGAAAGGACGCTCAATGAACCAAGCACGCTTCGCATCAGGCATGGATTAATTTAAGAACTTTCGACCTTTGACGACCAACCCAAGCCCGACAAAACCCATCCACACCGCGCCTGGCACCGGCAACACCACGGATGAAAACGTCGAAATGTGCGCCTGAACAAACCCGCTTTCTGAACCTTCGCCGTCGCCTGCGAAGAACACATAACCTGCCACCGCATCAAAATCAGACAACTCGAGAGTCAGCGGCAATTCATCGGAACCCAACGCCATTCCGGTGCTGTCCAGGAATTCAATGGAAGCTGCCAACCCCGCGCCATCGCTCACGTTCGCCGTGTAGGAGTCGCCGTCAATGTCTGAGTTAATAACTGTAATGTCCGAAGTAGCCCACGTGTCCACGGTCAGCCCGTCGACAGTCAAGGTGGGCTCCGAAAGCATCGCCGGGGAAAACGAACCGAAGTTCGGATCCGCATCTGTGTCCATCAGTTCTGAATCGAACACGTACTGAACGAGAACGAATCACCCAACGCCGCTGAAGTAAACACGCCCGGCGAACCCGCGACCGTTACGATCTCACCTTCAAAGGTGAATCGAATCATGTCGCCACGCACCGTAGTCGCCGC
Source organism: uncultured Phycisphaeraceae bacterium (assembly GCA_964494205.1). Classification (GTDB taxonomy): domain Bacteria; phylum Planctomycetota; class Phycisphaerae; order UBA1845; family UBA1845; genus JBBTCX01. The sequence continues at coordinate 136,775 of CAZBRD010000011.1, forward strand.
AGTTGCAAATATGATTGAAAGAATGAACAGGTTTCGCATGTCGCCCTCCGTAACGAAAAACCCGGTAACCCGCGCTCGAATGAGTTTGAGATGTTAGTGAGCGCTGAAAGATTCGTAAAGGGAATCTGGACGCGATTTGCTGCCTACAACCCCGCCTTTATGCGAGCGCCCGGCAAAACTCTACGCACGAAAATGGGCGCAGCGCGACGATTGGCAAGCTGCTTTATCCTTTTCGCAGAAATGATCTTACATCATCGCACAGTGCATCGGCGGCTCGCCCGAACAACTATCCCTGACCGTCATTTCTTCGACGCACGTGCAATGGCCTCATCGAGCAATGAATCGTTCAAACCTAACACATCATCAAGGTTCTTGGTGTGATTGATATCGGGCTCAACGCCAGCGCCGTCATAAAGTCGTCCATCCGGACGGAACGAAGCCATCGACGAGAGCATAACCTTCAACCCGCTGTTCTTCAGTTGATACTCAATCGCGCGACCGCTTCCCCCGCCGCTTGAGGTGCCAAGCAATGTCACATTTGGCCGCCCTTTGAAGGACGCAAGAAATATGTCCGTCGCGCTGAAGCATCGATGATCCATCAGCACGAGAACCGATCGTTGATAGTGGTAGGCTTTCGGGTTCAATCCTTGCGACAGGACGAAGTAGTGCCACGCGCTGAACTCGTTCGCTTTCGGCTGCCAGACCGGTGCGAAGCGCCCCGAGAAATCCTTGACGACATCTGCCTCTGTCTCAGTCCAACCGTTGTAACTCTGAGGAAAAAGCCACCGATCCGCGAGATAGCCGCTTTCGCTCTCGGTGCGATCATCCGGAGTGAGTCGATAGGCCGCGATGTTGGTGACAACCGGTTTCTCTTCGGGCGACATGAGATAAGGAAACAATGTCCGCAACGCTGCTCGCGAGCCGCCGCCATTGCCGCGCACGTCAATAATGACCGCCTTGGTATCCTTGAACCGCCGCATCGACTGATCGAGAGATTCGAGAAACTCTTTGTCATCTTCCATCGATGCAATTCGCAAATACCCGATGTTGTCTCCTACGATGCGCGTCGGGCCGAGGTCACGAGCACGCGCGCGATACGGGCGGTCGGAAACTGGTTTCGAAACCGTCGCGCGATTCTGGCCATCCCGCGATTCGAGCTCAACCCTGACCTCTGCCGTCCGGTCGATGCCCAGTTCACCTCGAAGCCACTGCAAGTGAACCAATCGTTCAATAGACGCCATGCGCGTGAACTGTGCCGACCCGCGCGACAGCATCGCAGCTTTCTCCAACCATTCATCGATCGGCTTATCATCGATCGCACGCACGAACGGACGCTCAGGATCGACAAGCTTGTTGTCACGATCGAGCGCTACGATGCGGCCATGCAGATCGTCAACGGCAAACGGCAAGTACCCCGCAGGGAGAATGTCCGACATACCGCGCACGCGACTGTGGCCATCTTCGAAACCGGCGATGATCTTTTGAACTTCAATCGCAAGAACGCTGGATTCGATCCCCTCGCGCGACTTTTCGCGTAGCGATTCAATCGCTTTGCGATAATCGAAGTTCCGCAAGTCACGATAGGAATACCGCTCCTCGATTAAAGTTTGTAGATATCGCAGATCATCCGCAGCCTCGGTGGGACTAATCTTTCCGCGCAGAGGAATCGAAACAGGCGGCGGCGTCGATTTTCCCTCATTGTACTTCGCATCCATGATTGCGCGACGATTCTCTGAGGTCATGGAAACACTGTCGCGCGTGACAGTCTTTCCCGTAATTCCTTCGCGGAGAACCAGCTTCACGGTTTTTCCAGCTCGGTGCCCCGATTCAGCCAGCACCTGCACAAGGTCTTCGTCGAACCGTTTCTGCCACTTGGCTTGATACGACTTCTCGCAAAACGCGACCAACTCGGCGACAGCCACATCGTTGACGGAAACCAACTCGTACCACGTATCATCAAGAAAGACTTCGGGCGTTTTGTCGTTCCACCGGATGTTGGTGTAAGGAGCCAGCTTCTCGAAATGCTCCTGCCCGCGCGCAGCTGAAGCAGACGTACCGAGAACAATCGCGGAGGCAATAATAGAACCAAATAGAAAACGATTCATCGAACGGACCTCCGAACCCGGGTGATGATGGACTATGCTGGAATGGCTATTCGCGGCTTCGGAACTTTTATTTGCGTGAAGACGTCATCGTATTGGCGGAGCAGATAATCGTCGGGCGCGCCGCCGTGCAGGTGGGTCCAGGGGAATACTTCGTCGGGCGATCGCTCGCGATGTGCATACCAGGCCGGATCGATACTCGTGGCGTCAAAAGCCCGCTGCCAGATATCCGCTTTGAAGCACTCGTCCCAACCATCGAAACGGGCACCGTTCCGATAGGCGTGCTCAACGGAATCAGCCAGGCGTCGATCACCTCGCGCAAACACCGCCTCGAGCACAGAACGCTCGACGCTGTGCGTCTTGAGATTGACCGACCCCTTCTTGTTTGGACCGAGCAGCGACCGCATACGTCTTCTAGCATCGTGGAAATACTCAGCCCTTGGTTGTGCGGCCCATTGGAAAGGAGTGTAAGGCTTTGGCACCAGCCAACCGACTGCCGAGTTAACCGTCGCGGGTCCTTTGCCGATCTCGCGACGCACCGCGCTGACCTTGCGACTCAGATGAACGATGCCGTCAATGTCGTCCGGTCGTTCGCCTGGGAACCCGGCCATGAAATAAAGCTTGATCGTTCGCCAGCCGGCTTTGTACGCTTCCTTCACACCGTCGAGCAGGTTGCCGTCGGTAACGACCTTACGAATAGCCGCCCGCATATCGTCATTGGCAGCCTCGACCGCCATCGTCAAACCGCTCTTGCGAACGGAGTTGGCCATCCACGGAATGTTCTGCAGCATCTTGTCGACGCGCAGCGACGGCAGCGAAATGTTCACGCGCCGCGCGGCAAACTGTGCGTTCGCGCGATCCGCCAGCTCTCGCAAGTGTGGATAGTCCGCCGTCGACAATGAAAGCAAACCGAATTCATCGATGCCCGTCGCGCGATACATCTCCTCAGCCATCGAAAGGATTTGCTCGACCGTTCGCGTCCGAAGTGGACGCTTGGTGTATCCCGCGTGGCAGAAACGACAACGCTGCGGACACCCACGCATGATCTCAATCGCAAAACGATCGTGCACAACTTCGACGTACGGAATGATCGGCCGCAATGGGAATGGCGCATTCTCAAAATCGTCTGTCTGACATCGCTCAATGCGCGCGGGGATTTGCGAATCGGTTGGGCGAATTGATTGAATCGTTCCGTCGTTTAGATATCGCACGTCGTACAATGACGGCGCGTAAATCCATTCGAAGCGTCGCGCCATTTCGCGAATCATATCGCGACGACGCATGCCCGAGTTCTTCAATTCTCGATAGGCCGCGATGATGCGCGCCATCGATTCTTCGCCATCACCTAAGACGATGAGATCAAAAAACGGTGCCACCGGTTCCGGATTGTCTGCCTGCGGTCCGCCGCCAATGACGAGTGGATGACGATCGTCACGATCCGCCGATCGGAAGGGAATTCCTGCCAAGTCGAGAATCTGCAGCACGCTGGTGAAGGCCATCTCGTACTGCAGCGAGATCGCCAGGATGTCAGCCGATGACACTGGCTGTCGGGTGTCCCAGGTGAAAAGTGGAATTTTCCGCGCCCGCATTTGTGCTTCGGCATCATTCCACGGGCAGAAAACCCGCTCCGCACAACATCCGGGGGTGTGGTTGGCCAGCCAGTACAGAATCTGGCAGCCGAGGTGGCTCATTCCGATGGTGTAAGTGTCTGGAAACGCTACAGCTACGCGGACGTCGGCCCGCTCCCAGTCCCCTTCCGTGACGAGTTGATTGATTTCCTGGCCGATGTATTGGCCAGGCCGTTCGACGAACGGAAGCAGCTCTTCGCTCACTCTATTCCGCAGTGCTTGCACGTATGAACTCACGCTGTTAGTGCGATCGCATCACAATAAATTTCTTGCTTTTCTCGCAAACCACACTCTATCAATGAACTACCGAAAAACAAGAATGGCGACGGCGTGTGAAAGATAAAAGACGAAGAAACTCCAAATGAACTCTCATAAAATCGTTGCATAATGCCGATTTCCGATGTAGTGTTTAGTAAGAATTCGTAAGAATCGGGTTGCGTCACACAAGCCAAAATTGAGGATGAGGACGGCGTGAACGTGAACGCGCGATTGCGACGAGGATCAAGTCTCGTAGAACTCTTGGTGGTTGTAGCCATCATCGCGATGTTGATGGCGGCGCTGGTTCCCTCACTACGACGAACCATGCTCATGGCGCGCAACACCGTTTGCATGCACAACATTCACATGATTGGTCAGGGGCTTAGCCAGTATCGTTTTGAGAATGATGGTTGGTTGCCAACACCTGGCGTGTCCTCGGCTGCCCAAGCGCAAACGCCTGACGTCTGGTTTTTGAAACTATACCCAACTTACTTGACTGACCCCGTGGTCCTCAGCTGCCCAGAGGATCCTTTCAAGTTCCGCATGCAGCAGACCGGTCAATTGCAAAACGTCATGCAAGCACCGCAAGTCGCCAATTACGCTAGTTACGGCATCAATAGTTTCATCATCACAGCCGGCGATGGTTCGCTGGCGGATTTGGATCGTCGTTGGCCATCGCGTCCGCTCGACATCATTCTCGCAGCAGACATGGGGCCGGATCATATCGTTCCGCAGGACAATGGCGGCGGTGGCAATCAGGGCGATTACAACGCGGTCAATGGCCCCGATCGCAATCTAAGCATGCTGACATGGGACGATGGTTATGATCCGTTCGTGCCGACTCAGAACATCAACCCGTGGGTGACTCAGCGACACGGCGAGAGCATAAACGTCCTGACGATCGATGGCAGCGTACGTAATGCCCGGACTAGGAACACTCTGCAGAGTCCGATTCAGCGCTACTATTCCGATTGTGCCGCAGGGGGCTGCACGCTTTGTAATTACCTGCACTTCTACCACTATTCTTTCGCGAAAGACCGACTGTACTGGTGGACCGGCTTCACCGCCATTGAATAGAATCTCAACGTGAGTGAAAACGAATTCAGGGCTGCTGTTCCGCACCGCCCCCGGGTGCGCATCGTTGAGCACCGTGTAAATTGGCGCGGCGCTATCGGCACGTTGGCTGTGACCGCCACCGCGGCGGCGCTCGTCTTGATTCTTTGGCGACTGTGGCGAACGGACGAAACACCGGCCATCCACATCCGGAAACTGGCGGACGTCGATTTGGAGTGGAAGTGTGACGGAAACCATTCGTTCATGGCGATGGGATCAGTCGGTCCGCAACATTGTAAGACTTGCAAGCAGCCCGCGTTTCCCGTGGTCAAATACAAATGTGATGTGCATGGGCCGATTGACGTCATGGCCCGATTCGGCGGCGACGCGCCGGGCTCTGAGAAGCTCACACACTTGCGGGTGATCGGTCGCGAGTGGACACCGGCAGACAAGCCGCTTCTCTGCCCGAAGTGCGGCAAGGAAATCCGCCGTCAGCGCGCCGACACGTTCGTGAGTCCTTCCAAAGCAAAAGAGAAGTCGCAGGGCGGGTAGATTATCGGGTGCGGTTCTATTCATCCGCCCGCATGAAGTTCACTTGCATTTCAGTCGAAGGTTGTGCTATAGCGCGGCGACAGCATCGCCGCGACTTTTGGACTGAAACGACCATGGCCACTCAATGCCCACTCTGTAAACACAACTTTCCCAACGGGTTCAAATTTCGTTTGCTCAACAGCGTACCGGTGTGCAAAGCCTGCCGATCGGAATTTGCCACGCGCCGACGGATCGCATTCGTCATCGACTATGCGATTTTCTATGTGATCAGTCACCTGATAATCAACTTCTGGTTTGTGAACTCGACAGTTCAGCAGGTGAGTCTCATCAGAAGACCGGGCAGTTCGCTAAAATTACAATTTTCATCGAGCGACTTATTTCTGACTTTCGTCGTTCCTTCCTTGGTCTGGTTCTTATATTTGTTGAAGGACGGATTTCACGGTATCTCACCTGGCAAGTGCCTGCTTGGGTTGCGCGTCGTCGATACCACAACCCGCCAACCAATCAGCTTCGGGCAGAGTTTCAAGCGCAATCTGGTTCTGATGATTCCGGGCATCTCCTTCGCGATCGCATTTGCCCTCGACAAAGGGACGCGCTGGGGCGATGGGTGGGCGAACACGGTCGTCATCTGGAAAAAACACCTGCATCACCCGGTCTTCGACCCGCGAGGATTTCTCTGCACGTGTTGTGGATACGACCTGACAGGCAACGTGACGGGCCGATGTCCGGAGTGCTTCACGCCGACGGGAGTGCCAATGGATGACACTCAAATCCCGGAGGCCATTCCTGTTGCGCGGGCGATCAGTTGAGCGCTTCGGGAAGCTTGAAGTCGGCGATGAACACCTGAGATTCACTCAAGCCGCCGCGCTGTGAAGTCCACATCATTTTCTTGCCGTCGGGGCTAAAGACGGGCAGACCATCGAACGAAGCATCAAAGGTAATCCGCGTCAGCTTCTGGCCGTCGGTCGTCATCATGTACAGGTCGTAATTGGGCTTCTCGCCGCGAGCGCGGGCTTCGTGGTCCGCCTGCGTAAAGATGAAGCTCTTGCCTGATGGGTACCAGAATGGACACCAGTTGAAGATCGGGTTGTCGGTGATCGCCCGGTCGTCGCTGCCGTCGGCTGCGGCGATGCGGAGTTGCAGGTTCATCTTGTCGTCGCTGCGACGATCGCCGCGATAGAGAATCTGCTTGCCATCCGGCGAGAAGAACGGGCCACCGTCGTAGCCCTTGCCTTTGGTGATGCGACGTGGTTCCGAGCCGTCGGCGTTCATGGTGTAGATTTCGAGATCGCCGTCTCGCTGCGAGGTGAACACGATCTGCTTGCCATCGTTTGAGTATGAACCCTCCGCGTCATAGCCCGGCGCGTCCGTCAATCGCTTGAGGTTGGAGCCGTCTGGGTCGGCTTCGAAGATGTCCATGTGCTCGTTGAAATCCCACTTGTAACCGGAGCCGGCTGACGCGGTCTTCGGTTGGCCGAGCGTGGGATCGAGGTGGCTCGACGCGAAGATGATCTTTTTGCCGTCGGGCCGGAAGTACGCACAGGTGCAAGCACCCTTGCCGGTGCTGACCATTTTCATGGCCTTGGTCTTCAGATCGAGCGTGTAAATCTGGTACTCACTCTCGCCTTTGGGAAAAGCCTGAAAGATGATCTTGCTCGCGTCGGGTGAGAAGTAAGCTTCACCCGCTTTGGTCAGGCCCATTTCGGTCGAGGTGATCTGCGTGATGTTGGTGAGGTATTTTGCCTCTTCGGGCAGCGCCGCCATGATCTCGGAGTTGGCGAAGGCCGCGATTGAGGTCAGCAAAACGAATAACGGGGCGACGTAAAGCGTTGACTTCATGGGTTGCATTCTCCGCACGGTTTTCAAACTCATTCCAGGCTGCAACATACGTATGATTGAAGTCTCCGGCAAGAAGCCTCGGCGATAGCCGCCCGTGGGTGGGTTCTGGTCGGTTCATGCCTCGCCCCTGCAAGGAATAAAGCGATGGTGACAAATGGCTAATGGCTAAAAGTGAAAAAATTCAATGAAGTGCCACGGTGTGGCACTCGCTTTTTCTTGCGTAAGTCCTTTTGGGGCTGCATGTTGGTGATTTGTGCCCGTTGAAATAGCCATTTTCAAGTAGAACCGTAATGCGATGGTTAGCCATCCTCCAGATTTCAAAACTCCACGTCCCCCTATCTGAAAGAACGTGCACGGTGGTCGGTCGGTTTGCGGTTGGGGGCGAGCACGGTTGTAAATGCAGGTCGAGGAATCGGGTCGTCATCAAGAGGGCCGGAACCCCGTTGGGGTTTTCATTTGGGTTTCATCAGTAACCCAGGGTAGCGCCTGCGGCGCAACCCTGGGCCGGAGGACGAAACCCCTTTGGGGGTTTGGTAGTGATATCGCGTTGGCAATGGCAACGCCGGCTAAGACGGTATCCCGTTAACTGAACATGTCGAAGAGTAAAGCGTCGCGATCGCTCCGTTCTGCCGTGCCTACGGCACTTGAAAGGGCATTTTGCGAATTGCTCCCCCAGCACTGAAGGTGCTGGGCTATTTTCGGATCGTCCCTAGCGGGACGATTTGGGTTATACGCCCTTGGTCGCGGCAGTGATCAGTCGACCGTCACGTTGAAGAATCCTGTCGGCGAAGGCAATCAAGTCTCGGTGCGGTTGTGCGCTTGGTCGAATGGCTAGCACTTCGTTGACGCAATCAGTTTCGTGGCCCGGTCCCAACCATGTGGCGAGGCAGCTAATCGCGGCTGCGGGTGATCGGCTGATGCCCGCGTGACATTGGCACAGGAGCGAACCGCCGATGCCAGCAATTCTTGTTGCGAAGTATATGATCGAAAGTGCATGGTCGATGGTAGGCGGAGTGACCTTCAGGCCTTCTTCTTCCATTCGGCGGTAGCGTAAGCGCAGGCGTGCGGCTTCGATGGGGTCTGATTCGCTCGGTGCTTCGACATCATCGAAATTGAGTGCCAGCACATGCGCGATGTTGCCGGAATCCGGTGGGTATTCGCGGTGTCCTTTGATGCTGATGATGGCGGTTATCGAATCGTGTTGGTGATGGCGCAACAGCATGGCCGATTCGGAGAAGCCGAGGACTTTGATTTTAGGATGTGCCTTCACTTCAATCACTATCAACTGCCCCATGGCGCGTTAAATGGCGACACCGGCAATTGAAATCGATGTCTTCTACTTCGTTCGCCCTCCGGGCGACCCAACAAGTAAAAGAACCCTAATCCAGGGGCTGGGAAGCCCCTGGCAACTATCGTGCGCCCTACGGGCGAAACTCATGGAGAGTCTCATCCAGGCATTGGTGCCCCCGACGAGTCAATCTATTTCGCTTCGCTCCAGTCGAAGGCGCGGGTGCCTATGGCGAAGCAGGCGATGCCAATGCCCACGAGGATGCCGCAGGGGATGAGCATTTGTTGTAGTGTGAACTCGCGCCAGATCGCACCCTCCATCGCGACGATGGACCATTTGATCGGGCTGATGCTGCTTACCTTTTGCATGAACGACGGGAGAAACATGTAGGGAATCATTGCGCCGCCGATCATGGCCATGATCGTGAGGACGGCCCAGCCGATGCCGCCGGCGGATTGCTCCGTTTTTCCGAGGACGGAGAGAAGCATCATGATGCCGACGAAGCAGATGGTGATGCAGAGCACAGCCAATACGAGGTGCGGCACGGAAAACGGTCGCACGCCGAAGCCGAAGCGTGCGATGAGCAACAGGAACGTACAGACGCCTATGATGGCGATGGCGCATGCGCCGGCTTTGCCCGCGAGAATGTTGCCCGCGCCCATGGGCGACATACGCAGACGGACCAGTGTGCCGCTGGTACGCTCTGAAACCAGTGAGATGCCAAAACCGGCTGCACAACCCATGACGCCCCAGATGATGCCTTGCGGAAAGGTGATGGCGTAGGAATTGGCGGGGCCCTTGCGCTGACGCACGACGGAGACCACCTTCAGCGGAACGGGGTTCCATGCGCCGGACTCGGCGGAGTCGCCGTCGCCGCCGTCTGATGTTTTCGTGTTTCCCATCGGCGCTGTTTTCATGAACGACTCAAGCGACGGCAGGAACACGAGCAGCGCGGTTTTGGTGACCAACGGCATCTCCTGATCTGCGGTGATCTCATCCGTCCATTCTTTTACTTGTCGGCTCATTTTGTCGGAATTGCCGAACAGGTCGGACATGCCTTGAAAGAGAGTCTGGGTGAGCAGACCCTGCAACATTCCTGCTTCGGCCTGGCGCGAGGGATCGATGCCGAGTTCGAGCTCAGGCGCGGGACCGAAGAGCATGCGGTCGCGCGACTTGCCAAAGCCAGGGGGTAGGACGAGGTAGGCCATGCGCTCGCCTTTGCGGACACGTTGTTCAGCGTCCTCCTTCGTGGTTGTTTTGACGTCGAGTTCTTTGCCGGCGTGGAGGGTCGCGATGAACTCGGCGGATTCGGGGGTGTTGTCGGTGTCGACGATGAAGATGGGGAGTTTGCTGCCACCACCGCCTCCGCCGCTCATGCCGGAAAAGACGACGCCGAAGAAAATGCAGTAGATAAGCGGGAAAAAGACGGCGAAGAAAAAGCCTGCTTTGTCGCGAACGAGGAGACGAAGGTCTTTGAAGGTGAGAGCGAGGATTTGGTTCATGTTGGTTTCGCCAATCGTTTCCGGAGTCCGGTCATGCTCCTAAACGCCGTACAAAAGCAGGCGTTTGCCACTCAAGAGACCCTCACCCTACCCTCTCCCTAAGAGGGAGAGGGACGTCCTGATGCGTACCCTTGTTCAAATGAAGCCTCATATCAATCACGCAGATTTCGGCCAGTGAGGTTGAGGAACACGCTTTCGAGGTCCGGGCGATCGACGCTGAAGCGGAGAACTGTCGGGTCTTTGGTGAGCTTGGTCAGCTCCTCCATGGGGTTGGCTGTGTCGATTCGCTGCTCGCCGTCGGCGCGTTCGACTTTGACGACGCTCTTGCCGCCGTGGGCTTCGATGAGCTTATCCACGTTATCGAGGGCGAGGAGCTTGCCGTGATCGATGATGCCGACGCGGTCGCAGAGGCGCTGGGCTTCTTCCATGTAATGCGTGGTGTAAACGATGGTGCGGCCTCGGCGCTTCAAGTCGAGAATGTTCTCGAAGATGGCATTGCGCGATTGCGGATCGACGCCGACCGTTGGCTCATCGAGGAGCATGAGCGGAGGATCGTGCAGAACGGCCACCCCGAGGTTGAGCCGGCGCTTCATGCCACCGGAGTATTTTTTGACGCGGTCCTTCGCGCGATCGGTCAGGCCGACGAGTTCGAGGGCTTTGCGGACGGAATCGGCCAACGGCGAACCGGTTAAGCCCTGGAGCTTGCCGAAAAAGTAGAGATTTTCTTCGCCGGTCAATTCTTCATAAAGGGCGAGCGATTGCGGTGCGACGCCGATTTTGGCGCGAACCTCAGGTCGCGTGGGTGAGCCGTTGCCGTTCATGCTGACTTCGCCGGAATCGGGCTGTAGCAGGCCGACGGCGAGGTTGACGGTGGTCGACTTGCCAGCCCCGTTGGGACCGAGCAGGCCGAAGACCTCTCCCGGTCGCAGCTCGAGCGAAAGGTCGTCGACCGCCACCAGAGAGCCATAGCTCTTGCGAACATTCGAAAGACGCAGCATCCTTGAAACTCGCTCAACGGTTGCGACAAAGGGATTTCGCAAGTGCCTTATTATGAAAACGACGGACTTTTGAACACACGCGACGCAGAATCGCACCCGACGCGTTTCAAACTAACTTAGAGCGCACGACAAAACAACCCATGATGACAAGTCGACACAGTTTTGCACAAGCGCCGTGGCTCGCGTGGATGTGCGGGCGCGCGGAGTGGGTGGCTGCGATGCTGGCGATTGTGTGCTTTGCGAATGTGCTGCCGAATGACTTCGCGGGGGATGGCGGGCCGATCGTTCAGAATAGCGACAAGGTGAATAAGCCCGGGCAGTGGTGGACGATCTGGTCGACGGACTATTGGTACAAGGCGGACAGCGAGTGGGCGAACCGCGACCTGCTGTATCGACCAATGGCGGTGAGCAGCTATCGACTGGTGCGGATGATCGGCGGCGCGAGCGCCTGGCCGCAGCATTTGTGTAATGTGTTGCTGCATGCACTGGCGAGCGCGATGGTGGTGCGTTTATGTCGCAAGGTAGGCGTGGCGGCATTGGGCGGGTTGGTGGCGGGCGCGGTATTTGCGGTGCTGCCTATTCACTCCGAAGTGCTTGGGAATGTTGTCGGACGCGCAGATTTGCTCGCGACGTGTGGGATGTTGGCGGCGCTGCTGGCGCAAAGACGTGTGGTCCATGCGGTATCGACGCGGCGAGTTCTTCTTTGGGGCTTGGTTGTGGCTGTCGCAGCGTTTGTGGCGATGTCGTCGAAAGAGAGCGCTGTCGCACTGGTAGTGATTGTTGCTCTGTTCGATTTTCTTTGGGCGAGAACGCGAACTGAATCGGTTGGCGGAATTGGTGACAAAACGCCACGTATTGAAGCGTCCATCCTATTGCGACTCGTTTGGGTTCTGGTGCCGACAGCCATCTATCTTGCCTTGCGATACACGGTCTTCGGAGGGCGACTACACCAGGCGCCCGCGCTGACCAAGACGGTAAATGTGTTGGTCGACGCGCCGACTTGGCAGCACTGGCTTGGCGTGGTTCAGCTTTGGGGAATGTATTGGGCGAAGACGTTTTGGCCGGACACGCTCAGCGTGATCTATTCGCTCAACGGTGTGCGGCTCGCGACGAGCGTGAGTGACGTACATGTAATCATTGGTTTTTGTGCGATCGTAGTGTTGGGTGTGGCTTCGGTGGTTTCGATCAAGCGGCGCGAGTGGTCGATTGCGATTCTGACTCTCGCGCTGCTGGTGGCGTATTTTCCGACGTCGAATGCATTTGTGCTGCTTCAAGTGTTTTTCGCGGAACGCATCTGGTATTTGCCTTCGGTGTTTGTCTGTATTTTGCTCGGAATCGGGTTTGCAAAACTCGCTTCGCGACCAGCGGGTGTGTGGATTGGTGCGCTCCTCGTGGTCGCGATGGTTGGACGATGCTGGGTTCGCAACGCGGATTGGAAGAACAACGGCACGCTCTATGCTTCTGCTTATCGTGATCGGCCCAATGATGTAGTGGCTATTCACTGTCTTGCGTTGTGGAAGAGTTCCGTCGGGGAAGATGATGAAGCCATCGCGCTATGGAAGCGGGCGGTGGAGATCGACCTGGGTTACACGAGCGCGCATCGGTTTCTTGGTCGCGCGTATGCCGCAAGGGGCTTGTTTGCAGAGGCGGTTCATCATTTGCAGGTTGCCAATCTTCAGATACCGGGAGATGCGGAGACAGAGAGTGAGTTGAAGGCGGCGGTCGCACAGATGTCGGAAGTTTCCAGCGGGCGGCTTGCGGAGCTTCGTCGAAAAGTGGAGGGTGAGCCGGATGATCTTGCGGCGCAGCTCGCGTTGATTCGCGCATTTCGCGATGCAGGTCAGGTACAGGAAGCTATTCAGTATCAGGAAGCGAACAGTGAACGATTCTTGAATGTGGCTGAATGGCAACAGGAGTTTGCCGTCACGCTGATTTTTCTGGGGCGACGCGACGAAGCCCTCGAACGGTATGCTAAGGCTTTGGAACTGGCGCCGAATGACGTGCAGCTGATGGTCGAGTATGCCATGCTGTTGCTGGAGAGGCGGCAAGGCGATGATGTTGTGAAGGCGCAATCTTTGGCGGATCGAGCGGCGGGCGTCGCGCCGGATGCGATGTTTGTGCTTGTGTGCCGAGCGGAGTTGCTCGCGTTGCGCGGGGAGTTGCGAGAGGCTGCGGAGCTTTATCGGAAGGCGATGAGTGGACTTCCGGAGGGACATCCGCAACGGGCAATTTTTGAGCAACGGCTAATGTCACTTGGTGGGTAGGTAACTGTTTTTCATCATAGAGAAAAAGCAATCGCGTGACTGGATCAGGAACAATTTCGTCAGCAACAGTGGACGGCACGGGTCGAGGCGGAGTGCTCGCGTGGTGCGAAAGCAAAGGCCAATGGATCGCGTTTGCGCTGGCGGTTGTCTGCTACCTAAACGTGTTGCCGAATGACTTCGCGAACGATGGCGGGCCGATCATTCAGGTCAGCGATAAGGTGAACCTACCGGGGCAGTGGCGGATCATCTGGACGACGGACTACTGGTCCAAGGCCGAGGAAGATTGGAAGAACCGCGATCTGCTGTATCGACCGATGGCTGTCAGCTCGTACCGGCTCGTGCGGACTCTTTTCGGCACGAGCGCGCTGCCGCATCACGTCATCAACATTCTTTTGCACGGACTGGCCAGCGCGCTCGTCGTGCAGCTGTGTCGGCGAGTGAATATGACTCCGCTCGCTGCGCTCGCAGCTGGGGCTGTGTTTGCGGTGCTGCCGATCCACACGGAAGTGTTGGGCAACATCGTTGGGCGAGCCGATTTGTTGGCCACATGCGGGCTGCTCACGGTGTTGTTGGCGCACTATCAATTGATAAACGCCCCAAGTGTCGGGCGTGCAGCTGCGTGGGGGCTTGCATCGGCGGTCGCGGCGTTTGTAGCCATGTCGTCGAAGGAGAGCGCGGTTGCGCTGGTGGGGATTCTGGCTGTGTTCGATTTGTTCTGGATATGGAACAATTCTAGAGGCAAGGAGCCGCGCGCGCCTGAATCAGTTGCCGATGAAGTCTCGGCAACAATCACTTCGAATTCGATGTCGCTTGCTAATGCAAACCGGTCGTCATCTCTCCATGCCATTCTCTACTTGCCGCTTCGAATGCTGTGGGTGGTCGTTCCAACGGCGTGCTATCTGGCTCTGCGATACAACGTGCTTGGCGGACGACTGCACCAGAAGCCGGGACTCACTAAGACGATCAACGTGCTTGTCGATGCTCCGCCGTGGCAGCACGCGCTGGGGGTGGTGCAACTGTGGGGGATGTACTGGGCGAAGACGTTCTGGCCAGCGTTGTTGAACGTCATTTACTCGATTAACGATTTGCGATTGGCGACCAGCGTGTTTGATGGGCATGTTCTGGTTGGTTTGTCGGTTGCCGTCGTTTTGGTTTTGGCGACGGTTCGATCGATCAAGCGGAAGGACTGGCTCATCCCTGTCTTGATCCTATCGTTATTGGCCGCCTATTTCCCGACTTCGAATTCGTGGGTGCTGATGCAGGTGTTTTTTGCGGAACGCATCTGGTATCTGCCGTCCATTTTCGCGTGCATGTTGATCGGAATCGCGTTTGCAACCATACCTGCGCGGCCGGTTCGCGACTGGGTGGCTGTGCTGCTGATTGCGGGAATGATCGGTCGTTGCTGGATTCGCAACCCGGAGTGGAAGAACAACGGCGCACTGTATGCGGCTGCGTATCGCGATGCGCCGAACTCGGTGGTGGCGATTTTCTCGCACGCGATGTGGTTGGTGTCGCAGCGAGAATATGACGAAGGCATCGCGCTGCTGCACAAAGCCATCGAGATCGATCTGGGATATACGGATGCGTACCGCATACTTGGCCGGGCGTACCTTGAAACTGGACAATACGCACAAGCGGTTCATTACCTGCAAGTGGCAAACATGATGGCGCCGGGGCACAAGATGACCGAGGGCGAGCTCGCGCGGGCGACCGAAGGGCTGGCTGCGTCGGTTGGGGACCGGTTAAAGACTTTGCAGGAAAAAGCGGAGGCAAACCCTGATGATATGGCTGCGCAGGTTGAGCTTGTGCGGGCGTTGCGTGAATCCGGACAGATCAACGAGTCGCTTGCGTTGTTGGTCAAGCATGATGCGCGCTTCGCCAGTGCCGCAGAATGGCACCACGAATACGCAGTGACGTTGCTCTACGCCAACCGTCGCGATGAGGGGATTGAGCGGTACGCACGGTGCGTGGCGCTTGATGCTGAAAACGTGATGCTGATTATCGAGTACGCCGCGCTGTTGCACGATAGGCGCGACGAGGGCGACATGGTCAAGGCGCAGGAGCTGGTTGACCGTGCGGCTAAGCTTTCGCCCGGTGCGCCGGTTGTGCTGGGTTTGCAGGCGGAGCAGTTTGCGCTCAACGGCAACATTGCGCGAGCGATCGAGCTGTATCGCAAGGCGATGGCGTCGCTGCCGGTGGGGAATCCGCAAAAGGCGTATTTTGAGGAGAGGTTGAAGGCGCTGGGCGGGTAATGCGCGAGACGCGTCGATTTGACGATGCAGGCGCGAATGGGCCGATCTGAGATTTGAAATCTCAAATGAAGGACGGATACTATTCCAACGGACACATTGCCTACTAAATAGTCTCACGGATCATGGAAACTGATGCGTTCGTTCGCCCTCCGGGCGAAACAACAAGAAGACCATTCGTCCAGGGGCTGAAAGCCCCTGGCAACTATCGTACGCCCTATGGGCGAAACCCACGTGCGGTTTGTCTTCACGGAGCAGTCATTTAGTTCTTATGTTTTGATTTCTGTGTGTCAATTTTCGTCATCAAGTCAAGGAACTCATGTTACAGTCACAAACAAAGTCGATTCCCATTCCGCGAGAGTTTTCTCTGAAGGCTACGGCGTTGAGCCACGGCTGGCATGAATGTGCGCCGATGAGCTGGTGCGAGGGCGGCGGGTGTTTTCAGGTCATCGAGCGAGTGGATGGCGAGCCCTTTCGTGTATCAGCGGTTGAGAACGGACGAGGCGAAAACTCACCGAAGTTGAAAGTTCGTGTCGAAGGAAAACATCTCGATGACGCCGTTGTCGGTGTGCTTATCGAGCGAATGCGGACGGCGCTGGCGGTTGATCGCGACCTGCGAGATTTTTACGAGCTATGCGAGACGCATCCGCGTCTGGGAGTCGTGCCGAAGATCGGCGGCGGAAGGTTGCTGCGAAGCGCGTCCATGTTCGAGAACATCATCAAGTTTCTCTGCTCGACCAACGTGAATTGGACGCAGGCGGTCAAGATGATTAACCGTCTGGCGCAGCTCGGCCCGCACCCCACGCACTTTCGGAGCCTCAACTGCTGGCCGTCACCGAAAGAGATTCTGCGGGCGGGAGAGGCATACCTCAAGGAAATCTGTCGCGTCGGGTATCGCGCGGAACCGATTCTTATTTTCTGCAAATCGGTCGATAGCGGGCGATTCGATCCGCAGGATCTGGCACGGCAGGCGATGGATGAAGGCGTGTCGACGGATGACCTCGTGAAGCAGTTGAAGGAGATCAAGGGAATCGGACCGGCGAGCGCGCACGGGTTACTCTCCATGATGGGTCGCTATGACCACGTGTCGATCGACAGTGCAACGATCGCCCACGCAGCCGCCGTCCATTTTGCAGGACGCAAGCCGACGCCCCGCGAGGTGATGAAGGTCTATGAGCCATATGGCCAGTGGAAGAACCTGGTCTACTGGTGCGAGAGTTGGGTGACGTGGGGGACGGCGCGGGAGATCATTCGCGACGCGGGATTGGATGTAGAGCAAAGGAAGACTGCTAAATCCAAGGCTCGAGTCAGCAAGAGATAATCAATATTACGCACCAATTTAATTACTTCTGCCATACTGCATTGCACCTCGTTGACAGCGCAGTCGCGAATTCCTACACTGACTGATCTTGTTAACTTGCCGAGGCGGGGTTTTGAGCTTCGGCGGTTTTTGCTTTTCTTACTTTCTTTCAATTGGATGGGCGAGGTGGCCAAGAAGCCGAAAGCCAAAAGCGTTGCGAAGAAAAAACCGACTGCCAAAGCTAAGAAAGCTGCTGCGTCGAAATCAGTCAAACGCGCCAAACCGGTGGCCAAGAAGTCTATCGCCCCGGTGAAATCGAAAAAGGTCGCAACGAAGGCTACGCCCGCCAAAACCAAAGCCAAGAGCGCACCCGCACCCGTCGTTGTTAAGGCGAACAAGTCGAAGGCGGTCGCGCCGCTTGCGTCAACCAACGGAAAGAGTGTCACTCACAAGGTGTCTCGGCCAACGAGACCTGCGCCGGTCTATTATTCGTCGCCAACTTCTCAGGATCCCATCCAATTCCCCGAGGACGACGCACGCATTCCCAAGACGTTTCTGACGTCCAAGCAGATGCAGGAATTCAAGCAACTTCTGCTGCACAAGCGGGCTGAACTGGCGGGGGATGTTCGTCAATTGACGAGCGAGGCGCTGAATCGCGAGAGCGATCACTCGGGTGAGCGATCGGCGATGCCCATTCATCTGGCGGACCTTGGATCGGACAATTGGGAGCAGGAGTTTACGCTCGGTCTCATTGCGAGCGAGCGGGCTGTGGTGCGCGAGATCGACGAGGCGCTCGATCGCATTGTGGACGGAACCTATGGGATGTGCATCGCGACGCACAAGCCGATCGGTCTCGCGCGGTTGCAGGCGAAACCGTGGGCAAAATACAGCATTGAGTATGCCCGTTTGCGTGATGAGGGGCGTGTCCCTTAGTATCCTTAGTCGTCGATGACTGACCAACCGGCGACAACACCCGTTGAACAAGTTGCGGTTCACTCCGAAACGTCGTGGAGGCACGGCTCGTCGCACTTGCGCCTGTGGGTGACGGCCATCGGCGTTCTCGCGTTCGACCTTTTCTCGAAGAGCTGGGCGTTTCGCGCCCTTCCGCCGCATGAGGCGTGGACGTTCATTCCAAAGTTCGTCGAGTTTCGACGGTCGCTCAATGACGGCGCGGTGTTTGGTGCTTTCACGGGGTTCGTGAGCCTGTTTATCTTCGCGTCGGTCGGCGCGCTGTTGTTCGTCTTGTACCTGTTTGCGCAGAGCCCCCGGTCGCATCGAAGCCTGCACATCGCGCTGGGACTCATTTTGTCGGGCGCGCTGGGCAACCTGTACGATCGAATCAACATGCAGGCTGACGTGGTGAAACCGGTGGACGCGGTGGATTCGCGGCATGGTTTGATCGGGAAGCTGACCAAGCAGACGGCTGAATCGATCACCATCGAGGATTGGCCTGAGGGGGGAAATCCGCAGCGGTTTTCGCCGTCGGCTGTAACGTTGAAGCGCCAGGGCGTAGTGCGCGATTTCATTAAGTTCGTTCCGCGATTTCCGGATTGGGTGCCGCGCGTGGGCGGGCGGGATGTTTGGCCTTGGGTGTTCAACATCGCGGACACGGCGCTGGTGTGCGGCGTGATCCTTCTGCTGCTGCACTCGTGGTTTGATCATCGGACGACTCCTCGACGCGAGGACGAGGAACCTTTGGCTGCACCGAAAACGCTACCCGAATCTTAACGTCAGACTTCTCATCACATGGCCCGAAAGCGAAAAGCAATTCGAGATGCGGGCGCTCTTAGCGATTTTGATCGGTCGATGCTGGATCGCGCAATGCGGCGTGCACGGCGCGGCGAGGGATTCGTCGAGCCGAATCCGATGGTCGGCTGCGTGATCGTCAAGGGCGGGCGAGTGATCGGGGAGGGGCATCATCGACAATACGGCTGGCCGCACGCCGAGGCGCTGGCGCTCAAGTCTTGCAAGGAGTCTATTCGCAGGGCAACCGCGTACGTCACGCTGGAGCCGTGCTGTACGTTTGAAGGAAAAAAGACGCCCGCGTGTGCGGATGCGCTGATTGCGGCGCGAATCAGGCGGGTCGTCGCGGGGGTGATTGATCCGAATCCTGGAATCAGTGGTTCGGGGGTGCGCAGACTTCGTGCAGCCGGAATCGATGTGACCGTCGTTGATTCGCCCGAGATGCGGGCTTTGATCGCGCCGTTTCGGCGATATGTGGTTGATCGCCGACCTTATGTCATCGCGAAGTGGGCGCAGAGTCTGGATGGGCGATTGGCTGCGTCGTCGGGCGATTCCAAATGGATTTCGGGTGAAGAGTCTCGCAAGGCTGTGCATGAACTGCGGGCGCGGGTGGATGCCGTTATCGTCGGGGTGGGAACGGTTTTGCGGGATGACCCGATGTTGACGGCCAGAGACGTGCGCGTGCGGCGTGTGGCTGCGCGGGTTGTGGTGGATTCGCAGTTGCGAACGCCGCTGGCTTCAAAGCTGGTGCAGAGCGTGACTGAAGCACCGGTTGTCATATTCACTTCGCACGATGCGGCTAAGAGTCGCAAGGCGGACCAGTTGCGGTCGGCTGGGGTCGAGGTGATTCCGGTTGATTCAACGAAGAAGAAGGGCAGCCAGGCGCAGTCATCAAGCGGCTCGCTCGCATTGGATGAATGCCTCAACCATTTGCACGGGCGACGATTCACGAATGTGCTGGTGGAAGGTGGGCCGACGGTTTTGACGTCGTTTTTCCGAGCGGGGCTGGTGGATGAGGCGTTGGTGTTCGTTGCGCCCATGTTGCTCGGTGGCGATTCCAGAATGACGGTTGTTTCGCCAACAGCGCTGCACATGACCGATGCGGTTCGACCTGCGGGAGTGTCGGTGAAGATGAGTGGGCAAGATGTGTGTTATCGATTTCGGTTACAAGACACATAGAACTATGGCCGGTCGCCCCGTTGGGGCTTTGGTGTCAATGGGTGGCACCTGTACCCACGGCTCCCGCCGTGGGCTGACCGCGTGTCGCCGCTACCGCGGCTTGATCGCTGAATAACTTGGGAGTAATGAAGGCCTTAGACGTTGATTTCGTGGTCGTTCAGGCCAATGGTCCGCATGGCGGACCCTACATCCTGCGAATGATGAAGACATACGATGTGGATATCGTGGTCGTTCAATTGGGTGCCGAGATTCATTGGTCCGCACGGCGGACCCTACATTCTTCAATTATTCGTCGGCGGGCGGATAGGCTTTGATCACTTCGAGCATGGCTTTGAATTGGGGGGCGTCGCATCGGTGACAAAGTTCGAAGAGGACGCTTTCGACGGTTGTGACGGCTGCCCCGGCTTGGCGCATGCGATCGAGCGAACATTCGTAGTCGAGCTTGCCGCGTGAGCCAATCGCGTCGGCGCACACAAACACATCGTAATCCATCGCGCAAAGATCGAGCGTGGTCTGCTGCACGCACACGTGCGCTTCAATGCCGGCGATGATCACCTGGGGGCGATCTAGCTTGTTCATGGCTGTGCGGACAGGATCAGTGCCGCACGCGCTGAAGGACGGTTTTTCGAGAACGGAGTGGTTTGTCGCGGCGAGAGCGCTGAGGACAGTCGCGTCCGTGCGGCCAAGGCCCTTCGGGTATTGCTCGGTGACAAGCACCGGCACTTCAAAGACCGACAGACCCTTGAGCAGTTTGCAGGTCATGGCGACCACGCGCTCGCGATGCCGGATCATCGGCAGGAGTTTGTCCTGCACGTCGATGACGAGCAGCATGGCGCGATCGGGTTGTAGTGTGTTGTGGCGAAGCATCATGATAGCTTTGTAACTCAAGCGATAGACGCCCACAAATCGATGCCATTCATTGGCATAGATCAAACGACGGCTACGCCGACCCTTTCAGGGTCGCTCTAACCTTGCGTTTCGCCTACCGGGGGTTTTCGCTGCGCTCGACCCCCGGCTATTTTCGTTCAGCCTTTCAGGCTGCCTAGCAAAATAGTGGTTTCATATTATAGCATTTTTCAGTCAAATGTAGCGTCGGGGCTTGTCCCCGGCGCAACGCCGCCCACAAGGGGCGACGCTACGGTTGATTGTTAGCTGCTCTAGAGTCAACGTCGCTCGTTGTCGCGTTCGAGTTGGTCGAATTGGGGGGCGAGGGTGGGGCCGCCCATGTCGGGGTAGAGCGTTCGCTGTTGGCGAATGACCCGTAAAATCCCGTCTGCCGGGTGTTTGAGAATAGTACGACACTGCAGGTCACGGAGCAGCGATTTCCAGCGGAGCGGGTCCGTCGGCGGCAGACTCGTGGCCAGCTGGTTGAACCGCGCCAGGGCTGAGGCGTAGTCCTTCAATTGATATTGGGTCTCGGCGAGGCCCCACTCCTGTTTGGGCGAAATGAGTTTTTTGTCGCCTTTTGTTTCGAGGGTGGCAAGTACGGACTCGAACAGTTCGCGTGCTTTGTCGAACTGGCCGGCGCGGAGGCGGGCTTCCGCCCATTGCGTTTTGACGGCGATCTTCTGCTCTGCGGAAACGCCCGAGTCGGTGCGGTCGGCCCAAAGGGCGATCTGCTCGGCGATCAAGAGGGCGAGATCGACCTTTGTCTGGTTCGCTTTGACGTCGGCGGGCGTCTGCTCGCGATCCAGTTGCTCGACCAGTGAAACATAGAGGGTTTGCAAAACGGGACCCGCGTTCTTGGGATCAGCCGCTACAAAAATCGGAATGGCTTTGGATGCTTCGTCGAGCCGGCCCAGCGCGTCGTAGGCGCGAAGTCGCACACGCCACACGTCGGGGACGAGTGAGGGTTCGCTCGCAAAAACTGTCTCGAAACCAGCGAGCTTGTCGAGTGCTTCCTGCGGCTTATTGAATTGCGGGAGCAATCGCAATTCAGCCGCATCAATCGTCAGACGGGCACGCATGCCGACGAGCGCGGGTGATCGCGAACTGTCGGAAGAATCCGGTTGATCCTTGACTAACTTCGCGAAGCTCTCGGCTGCCAGCGTGAAGTCATCGGCCAACTGGTGGATGCGCACGAAGTCGGTCGTGTGTTTGGGGGCGAGTTGAGCGGCGAGGCGCGCGATGCAGTGAGCGCGATGGAACAGACTCTCCACGCGAAACTCGTGTCCTTCGCCGAGTGTTCCGAAGGCAGCGATGGCTGCTTCGAATTGACCTTTGTCTTCGAGCGCGACCCCGTAATGAAACTGCCAGCGCTTGGCTGCCTCCGAAACAGGGTAATTGGTCTGGAGGGCGGCCAGCGCATCCATGTAAAGCTGACGAGCTTTCTCCCGATCGGCAGGAGCGATCGATTCATCGTGCATCGCGTCGTGCGCGAGTTGGACGGCTAACGAAGCAGCCTGCACCGCATAGGGCAGCGTGCGATAGTCGCGCGAGATTTGAAAAAAGCTGGCGGAAGCTTCCACGAGTCGATCGAGGCGATAGTAGACGACACCCAAGTTGAAAAGGACTTCGGGAAGCAGCGGTTTGGTCGTGTCGCCAACACTCTTCAGGAAGAACTCGCCGGCGTTGCCCGCCCGCGCCAGGTGAGTCTGAGCTTGTTCGGGGTTCTTGTCGGCTTCGAACAACGATCTCGCGAGCACAACGCATTGCTCCAGCGGATCTAATTGCGCGGGTGCGGCCTCGGGTTCGATGAGGTCGAAAAGAATGGCGTAGAGGTCGTCCTTGCGTTCGGGCTTATCGCCGATGACGTTGAGAACCACCTGCCAGGCTGTGTCGCGTTGATTTCGTTCCTCGGTGCGTTTCGTGGATTGACTCAGCTGCGCCGTCCAGAGCCGATGGACATATCGTTCGGTGAGTGCGAGTGACAATTGCCAATCGAAATCCCCAGCACGGGATGTCATTTTGAGACGATGAAGCTTTATTTCGTTGAGCGCTTCCTCGAAGCGCGACTCCTCCGCGTCGTTGCGGGCGAGTTCGATGGCGGCCAGCGTGTAGACCCAGGTCGGCGATTTCTTAGCGGTTTCCGCGAGCTTTTCATCGATGCGGGCGGCGCTCTCCAGATATTTTCGTGCGGCTGCGTGGTCGCGGAGACGCCGCTGCACCATGCCGAGCAGGAGGTTGAACTCTGCCTGAGAAGCCGAGGGATTCTGCGCGTCGTTGACGAACGACATTCGCGGTTCGAGCAGCTTGATGACTTCGTGAAGTCGGCTGGCGTATTGCGGGTCGGCTGACTCGCGGGCGATGGCGTTGAAAAAAGTGCCCCAGAGTTTCAGGTAATCGGCCCGGGGGCCGAGACGGTCGAGCAGGTCGACGTAGCCCGCCTGCTCCAGCTTTTCGAATTCGTGCGACGGCAAGTTATCGACACGAGTGAATTCCTTTTCGACTTCCTCGTCGAGGTTATCGACGAGAGCCAATCCCCGCGTGGTTAACGAAAGAAGTTGTTTGCGATGATCGCTGGAACCGCCGCGATAGAGGATGCTGGTCGCGTGCGGTTCGCCTTCCTGATAGATGAGTGAATGGGCGAGCGTGTAGCGCCATTCAAAGCGACGCATGTCATCAGTCAGACCGGCCATCGCACGCTCGAGCAGTTGATTGGCTTCTGAAATGGCGGCGATGCGCTGATCGCGCGGCTTGGTTGCGTCGTTGAATTCGGCGATTTTGACTTCGCGCATCATGAGCAGCGCGTGCGACGCGTTGGAGGGCGGGAACTCGCGGAGGTGCAATTCAAGAATCTCGGTGAGGCCGCGGTTTTTCAGACCTTCGTGGAACTTGTCCGGATCGAAGCGAAGCTCTTCGGGCGGGATGTCGGCGGGCGGCGCGGGTTGATCGGCGATGGAGGCCGCAAACGGAATCAGCGATAGCAGCAGGAGCGTTGAAATCATGTTGAACCAAACGCGACGTTCTTGTAGCCAGCGCGGACGGCGGAATTCCATGCGTTGATGACGTGGTCCCAGCGGATGCGTGGGTCCGAAAGAATGACCACCGGCGTTTCGCGGGTGTAGGCAGGGTTTTTCTGCACTTCAAGAAGGACGGCGGCTAACTCGTCGAAGTCGCGCGTCTTGCGATTCGAACCGTCGACGGCCACGAGGAAGGAATCGGGATCGGGACCGGTTGACTCCAGCCGCATGGTGACGGGTGTGATCGGCAGCGGGATCGCGAGCGTGGAATCCGCCGGGAAAATACGCGAGGAAAGCACGCCTTCCCATTTCTCAAACGTGCCGGCGATGACAAAGAAAACCATCAGCAGGAACGTCACGTCGACCAACGGAATGATGTTGAGATGGATACTGCTTGCGCGATGCTTTTTCTTGAACCGACGAGCGCGCACTGCGCGTTCGTTTCGGGGCAGCTTCGCGATAGCGGCAAGACCAGTGCCGGCAGGGCCGGGCCACGGGTGCTTTGGAGTGAGCGATGGTTTTGGATCGGGCATTGCCATCAATCACCCCTCGGCATTGCGAATCGCGGATACGTTCATGATCGTCACGCCGGCGTCGGCAACGACCTGCATGACGGCTTTGACCTGGGCGAAGGAGAGTCGCTTATCTGCACGGATGACGACGCTGAGTTGCGGGTTCGCCTGTTTGGCCGCGGTGAGGCGCTCGCCGATAGCGCTGAGTGGCTGGGGCGGATCGGCTGCGATGCGATAAATGGCTGGTCCCGCATCGGGCAAGTTCTGGTCGGCCACCTCGCAATTGATGACCACCTGTTTTGAGGCTGCGTCGTGCTTGGCCTGGCTGTCCTGTGGTTTGGGGACGTCGACGCGAATCTTGGCGCTCGCTTCAAAACTCGTAATGAGAACGAAAAAGAGCAGCAAGAGAAAAATCACGTCGATCATCGGCAAGATGATGAAGCCGATGGGAGCGTGGTGGTTTTTTCGTCGGATCGTTCTTCGCATGGTTTCAGGTCACTGTTGGCGATTTCAAAACGATGTCATTGCGAGACTACGAGATCTCTTAGTGGATAGCTGCTCATCGCGCTGCGGCAGGTGCCGGTGCGTGCATTTGTGCTGGAACGGCCGCACGTTGCGGATCGGCCGCGTGCGGTTTGAAAACGGTCATCAAACGATCGGCGGTCAACGCGGTTTCAGCCAGAAGCACTTCGATGCGGTTTCGCAGTAAGCCGAAGACGGTGAGCGAAGGAATGGCTACCAGCAGGCCCCAGAACGTGGCGACGAGCGCCGTGCCGAGATCGTCTGAAATGCTCTCCATCACCGCGATGCCGCCTTCGTCGGCGATGGAAATGAACATGCCGATGATGCCGTGGACGGTTCCGAAAAGCCCGACCATCGGCGCGACGTTGCCGATGATGTTGAGGTATTCGATCTTGCGCGAGAGGCGGGCGGCCTGCTCGTCGATGGCTTCCTCCATGGCGCGTTCCATCGCGGGGTATCCGTTTCTCGCCTCGACGAGGCCTGAGTACACCACATAGCTCAGGACGGATTGATCTTCGCTCGAGTATTTGACTGCGTCGGTGTACGCACCCTTTTCGAAATATTCTCCCAGCCGCTGCACGGTGACCGGCGGAATCAGGCCGCGACGACTGATGGTGACGCTGTACAGTACGGCGAAGGCGAGGGCAGTCACGGAAAGCGGAATCAGCACCGCCCACGTGATCCAGCCGCCGCGAACGACGTAGTGATCGAAGGCGCGGTTGACGCTTCCTTCGGGAGTCGTGTGCTCTGCGGCGTTGCCGACAGGGATCGGATCGGCTGCCCGCGCGATGGAGCCGGTGAGCAGGCAAGCTCCCAGGAAGAAGGCGATAAGTTTCCACGAATGGGGTCGTCGATCACACATAGGGGTTGGATCTCCGTAAGCAGGATGCGTCGTGCCGAGAAGGGAATCTCGGCACAGCAGGCACAGCAGGTTTCTCGATATAGCGGGTGTTTCTCATTTCGGTTTTTCGGTCGCCGGTGCGCGGAGGCGCTTTATCGCGGCGGTAATCGATTGGCTCATTTCTGATTCAAGCTTGGGCTTCTTCGAGCATTCCTCCAGCAATTCGATGGCTTTGTTCGGTTGACCGAGGCGCTCGAGTGCGGCGGCGGCTTCAAACAATGCGTCGGCTGCACGGGGGTGATTCGGCGTATGAATCACGATACGCATGATCGGCCAGGTGGCGCGGATAATCTCTTCGCGCGACGTGGCGGACTTCAGCAGGAAGCGGCCCTTGAGCAGCAGGTAATCGGGCAGGACAGACTCCGGGCAATCGCGAAGGGCGCGTTCGATGTTGGAAAGCACCGTCGTGGAGGTCGCGTCTTTCCATGTCTGTTCGATGGCCAGGCGCTGGATGTTCCACGGGCGATCGACGTCGACCCCTTTCGGAACCGCGACGTTGCACAGGCTTCGGGCGGCGGCGGATGCGCGGGGATTGTTGGATCGACGGAGCACTTCGTAGCGAAGAAGTTCGAGGGCGACTCGCTGATCGACGGGAGGATCGACGGCGATGGCTGAATCCAGCGTTTGAATCGCATGTGTCGTCTCGGCGTTGCGATCGGCCGAAATGTTGTCGGGAAGTAGACGAAGGGCGGCCATCGGCCCGATGAGGTCGCTGCGAATCACGCGGATGAAGCACTGCACCGCCTCGCCGAGTTGACCCGCGCGATCGGCGGCGACGAGCTGGCGGGCGGCGATGAGATCGCTCCAGAAATCCTCACGCATTTTCTGGGCGCGGCGATAGCGACCGATGGCTTCGCCGGGCTGATTGTCGTTCATGAAGCGTTCGGCCTGGTTGAAGTCGGCGAATGCGCCCTCTTTGTCCATGATGATGAGCGAGACGTCGCCGACCCACGCGGTGACCTGTCGGCCTTCGGCTGTTTTGAATTGCAGCTTGCCGCCGGCGAGCGTTTGAAGCCGGGCATTGGGATAGGCGGTTTTGCCGACGACGATGTGGTCAGCTCGGAGGGATTGCGTGCATACGAGTAGCAACGCCAAGAGCGCAGGGACAACAACTGATCTTGCCTTCATTCCAATCACGGCAGTTCATTCTCGGAGACGAAGCGGAATTGTCCATTGTGCTCGCGGGCGATCTGTTCGAGCAGCGGACGCCCTTCGTCGCTGACATAGGCGATGGTGGAAATCTTGATGTCCTTGCCGCTGTTCCACTCGCGGAGCTTCACGAGGAGGGAGGCATCGAACAGGCCGTCGGTGAGCATGTAGATGAGTTCAGGTTCGAGTTCTACGGCACGGCGCATCGCACCTTCGGGCTGAGTGCCGCCGCCGGGTTCAACCTGATCGAGAAACTCATAGAATTCGGCTTTGTACGAAGGGACGGCGTTCACCAGTTTTTTCGGTGGGTTTTCGATGGCTGGACCCTGCGAGAAAAAGATCACGTGAAAGCGCTGGCCGCGCATGAGCGAGCCAACCGAGCGCTTGAGTTCCTTGCGAACCGCGTCAAATGTGTCAGACATAGACCCGCTGCGATCGACGACGAAGACGATACGACGCGCGCCACGTGCCTTGCCGTTGCCGCCATCCTCCACTGTACCCGGCAGACCAAAGAAACCGCCGGAACCGTCGCCGGTTCCATCGCCAGATCCGGTCCCGCCACCTGTCCCTGAGCCAATACCCAAGCCCGGTCCTTCGCCACCTCCGGGGGCAGTCACCACCGACGTTCCGTCTTTCGAATTGCGACCACCCGGATCGCCGCCGGCTCCTATGGCCTGCACCGGTGTTTCCGATGTTGGCGCGGGAGCCTGCAATGAAGATTGGGCTGATGAGGCCGTTTCCAAGCTTGATTGATTCAATTCGATCAAACCCTTGCGGTCGCCGGGCGGAGCGTTTGGATTCGTCCCCAGACCCAGTCCATTGGGGTCACCGATCAGATTGATGTTGGTCGGCGCGGCCTCTACTTCCTTGTGGGAAGTAAACGGAAAGACGTACAGATAAGTCAACGTCAGCGCGAACACGTGCAACGCAATGGCGAAGACCCACGCACCCACCACCATCGGGCCGCTGCTGAGGATGGACTTAACGCGCTGGCGATTTCCGCCGTCGGTTGATGCTTTCGCGGTTACAGGATTCACTAGAGCCTTGCTGGTGGACATTGATCATCCGTCAGTGCATGGTCTCTTCGGGAAACGGCATTTGGAGTGCAATCGTAGACCGGATGAAGCCAAAGCCTCGGAGTCCGGCCGTGCGTCGATTCACAAACTGTATTCCTGAAATTGAAGCCGGTCAACCGAAATTACGTTATCCAGGTAAAGAGATCGTGAATTTCGATGAAAAATGTATCACGCATCCATGCCTGCTCGTCGATGCAAACATCAGGAGGTAGACTCCGGAGATGCGAATGAACGTTCGAAATGGGATGTACCTTATTGTCGGTTCTATGGTGTTCGCCTTGCTCGGTATGCCTTTGCAGGCTGAGGAAGATCGCAACGAAGCGGGTGCGGCTACAGCCGAAACTAAAGCAGCGGACCCCGTGGGCATTCGGCTCGCTCCGCCCGCCGGTGCTGCTGACGAAAAGGAATATCTTGACGCGATCCGCAAGCGCGTCGATGAAGCAGCGGAGAAGGCGGGGACTGAAACTGATCCTGTTGCGCAGGCGAAGCGATTTCTCGCAGCAGCCAACCTGACCCTTTCCGACGAAATGGAACCTGCTTGTACACGGCGGGTACTGCACCTGGGTCAAACCAATGTTGAATCCAACGAGCGCGTGGCGAGATCGCTCGATCGTGCTGATGCCTTCATCGAGCAGGCGAAACTCCTGCTGGAATCTGGCGCCAAGGACAAGGAAGACAAGAGCGCGTCGGAGCTTCGGTCTCATCAGCGAGCACTCGATGCGTTCGCCAAATCGCTTCGATGTTGTCTGTCCGCCGGTAGCGGAAGTCAACCGGCGGCCAATCCGCGAGAGGCTGCGTCCCTACTTTCTCCCCTGCTGGAGGACAAGAACCCCAAGCTGGTTGCGTCAGCCACTTATTGGCAAGCGCTGCTGCGATCGCAGGACCAACCGCCGGACCGCGTGTTGACGATGCTCGACCTGCCGCTGTCCGATCCCCCCGCGGACTCATTGCCTTATTCGCTTTATGCACGAATGCTGCGGTGCCAACTGGTGGCATCGCGCGGCGGGCACGCGACCGCCTATGGCCTGCTGTTGCAGATGGAGGAAGCTTCGATCCGCTGGCTGAAGAATGACAAAGACGCCGACGACGCCATGCGCGCGATCTCGCTGGTCGAGCTTTTTGTCCTGCAACAGTGGCATGATCGACTCGACTCCACCACCGAAGCTGCCGAGCGAGAGTGGTGCAAGAAGCGGATTGAGACGATCACAAGCGAACGATTGACCGGCGATGTTGCGGTGTATCGCCTGAGCCCGGCGATCCCGATGCTGGTGCCCATCGAATAACAGCGCGTCACACTCGTGAAAATTGGAACAAACCTGCACGATCCGCTATAATCCTGCATCGAAAAGTTTGTGTCGAATTGTGTCCAACCATCAGGCTCGTTCGTCCCTGTCAGTGGTCGAAAACGTAGTATGAGAGTCTGATGAGAGGAGCAGCCGCATGATCCTGTTTCAGCCGCCGATCCCGCCGAAATACGCATCGATGAGTCACGAGCAGATGGAGCGCATCGTCGCGGCGCACAAGAAGGCGTTCGGTCCTCGGCTGGTCATTCTCGGCCACCATTATCAGCAGGACGAAGTCATTCAATTCGCTGATTTCACCGGCGACAGCTTGAAGCTCTCGCAGATCGGCGCGAAGCAGAAGGATGCGGAGTTCATCGTTTTCTGCGGCGTGCACTTCATGGCTGAGTCGGCAGATATCTTGAGCGACGATCGTGTCAAAGTGATCCTGCCCGATCTCTCCGCTGGGTGCAGCATGGCCGACATGGCTGAGCTGGAGCAGCTCGAAGAGGCGTGGGAGTTTCTTACCGAAGATTGCGGAGCGAACGTCATCCCTATTACGTATGTCAATTCCGCCGCGTCGATCAAGGCGTTCTGCGGTGGACATGGGGGAGCGTGTTGCACGAGCAGTAATGCGAAGGCTGTGTTGACGTGGGCGTTCACGCAGGGCGACAAAGTCATCTTCCTGCCCGATCAGCATCTCGGTCGAAACACCGCGTATGCCATGGGCATAGCGCTCGATGAGATGGCGTTGTACGACCCGAAGAAAACCAACGGCGGCCTCACGCGCGAACGCGTAGATGAATCCAAGGTGCTGCTGTGGAAAGGACATTGCAGCGTCCACGGATTGTTCACCGTTGCGCAGTGCGAAGCGATTCGCAAGGCTGACCCCGCGATTAAGATTCTTGTTCACCCGGAATGTCCGTGGGAAGTCGTCCAGACGGCTGACGTCGCGGGCAGCACCGAGTACATCATTAAGACGGTGCGCGAAGCACCAGCCGGTTCGAAATGGGCGGTGGGCACGGAGATTCACCTCGTCAATCGATTGGCGCAGCAGCATCCCGACAAGACGGTGCGCTCGCTGGCGGGGATTCAATGCCTGTGCACCACGATGTATCGCATCGACCTGAAGCACCTTTGCTGGTGTCTGGATGAGTTGGCCGCGGGGCGCGTGGTGAATCAGATTCGCGTCGACCCGGAGACAAAGAATTTGGCCGTCCTTGCGCTCAATCGCATGTTAGCCAATGTTTCGGCGCAACCGGTGGCCATTCGGACCATAGACTAATTATTGGAAACGACAGTTCAAAAAGATTGAAATTGAATGAAAGAACCTTCCCTTGATGTGCTGATTTCGAAGGAGGCGATCGCCGAACGGATCAACACGCTCGCGGCTGAGATCAGCGAGATTTTCCCGCGCACGGACGGTGGGCTGACGATTGTCAGCGTGCTGGCGGGGTCGGTCGTTTTTCTGGTTGATTTGATTCGCCAGATGCCGATGAGACTAAGGATCGGGCTGATCACGGTGTCGAGCTACCCCGGTCAGCGAACGGCCCCGAAACCGCCGGAGCTGACTTGGTCGGCACTGGGCGATGTGAAGGATCGCGATGTGCTGATCATCGACGACATCCTCGACACGGGCGGCACGCTGCGACTGGTTCAGGCAGCCATTCGCGATGCGGGTGCGCGAAGCGTGCGGACGGCTGTGCTACTGCGGAAGCCGGGTAAAGCACCGCGCGAGGTTGCGGCAGACTTTGTTGGGTTCGATATCGATGACGTATTCGTTGTAGGATATGGGTTGGACTACGATGGCTTGTATCGAAATCTGCCGTACATCGGTGTGCTGAGGCAGTTGTAGTTCGCAGCGATGACCAGCAGACTTCCATCTTCCTCACGACAGCGGACAACGGTCCTTTCGGCTGTCTCCACGACTGAAGCACCTGTTCGCGCGGCCACCGTCGCTTGGGCGACGATGCCGGGTAACGTCGTCGATGGCGGCGAGATTGTTCTGCTGGCGATCAAACCGTCGATGTGGCGACCAATGATCGACTCGGCGGCGTGGCTGATCGTGACCGGCGGCATCGCACTCGCACTCTTGTGGACCGGTCGATCGATCACCGGACTTTCATCCGCCTCTT
Source organism: uncultured Phycisphaeraceae bacterium (assembly GCA_964494205.1). Lineage (GTDB taxonomy): Bacteria > Planctomycetota > Phycisphaerae > UBA1845 > UBA1845 > JBBTCX01. The sequence goes on from CAZBRD010000011.1 coordinate 168,207, forward strand.
CCGCCAAGCTGGTTGCGCTGATCGGCTTCATTCGGCTCGGCTTCGCGGTCGCGCGGTGGATTCCGACGTGGTATTTGCTGACCAATCGCCGCGTGATTCACGTGCACGGCGTGCGTGCTCCGCGCATCGACTATCGCAACCTGCTCGAAGTCCGTAACACGTACCTGCAGGCGACGCTGACTGAGCGACTCTGCCGCCTCGGCTCAATTCGCTTTGTGCCCGATCCTTCGGACGGCACGCACATGCTGTGGCGATCGATCGCCCATGCCGATGAGGTGCACCGCAAGATTCGACGCGCGATCGAGAACGCGGTTGATATGCAAGGAACGTGACCTTCCGGTAGCGCCGATGAGATAGACCGGCTTCCAACAACTTTAACGATGTCCGCAAACCTTGCGACCTCTGATTCACTCCCCTGCCCCGCATGTGGATATGACCTTCGCGGTACTCCGGCATCCGAGCGGTGTCCGGAGTGCGGCAACCTTCTGGAGGAAATTCGCGGCAAGTTGCTGGAATCTGTGCAGGAGACGATCCGCACGCAGAAGAATCTGACTGAACTTGGCGGCGTCACGACTGTGTTCGTACTTATTTCGGTGATTGCCTGGCCGGTCTGGAAAATGGTCGCGGCTGCGTTACTCATGATCGCGACGGGGCTTTACATGCTGGCTGTCGTGGGGCAGTTTTGCCACGCGGTGATCGTGTTGCTTGGGACAACCAACCGGATAGAACGCAACATGATTTTCGTCGCGGGATTCGGTCGCCTGCTTGGCATCAATATCGCGTTGCTGATACTTATTCCGATGATTGTCATTCTTGCGATGTACATTTTCCGGTAAATGAATCTCTGACCACTACCCTTGGGGCAGCGCTCTCACCTGCGACAGAAGCCCTGATAGGAAAACGATCAGCGCTGCGAGCAGCAATAGCACGCCGAGCCATTTGCGACTCTGCTCGCGCAGCTTCGCGAAACCTGGTGCGCGGCCTGCGAGCGCACTGGCGAGGAAGAACACGGCAAACGCTGCGAGGAGTTTCACGCCGAAAATCGCGTGGTAGGGCATTGGCTTGATCTTTGGCGGCAATGCCAGCTTGAAGAAATTCAGACCGCCCGTGATCAGCAGGATGCCGATGCACGCACCGACAACCTTCGCCCAGCGCGAACGGATGGCTTCACGCAGCTTCGCGTGGTCGGCGTCGTTGAGCGTTTCTTTGGCGCTTGGCTGTAAGGCGTTGCGAACGAAGAACGCGCCGCCGATCGCGACGATGGCAGCCGCGATGTGAAGCCACCGCGAGATCAACAAAACCAGATCGACCTTTTCCATCGCAAACCTCCGGCAAACCGAGTGAATCAATTCGTTGTGATGGTACAACGTGAGCGCGGGCGGTCAAAGATGTGTTGTTACTTGACAATTTGCGCGCTTGTCACGCACTCAGACCCCCCTTTGTCCCCCCTTATGAAGGAGGGAATGAAGAGGGCGTCCGCTTCGCAATATCGAGAACGATTTGAAACAGAGTAGCTTACTTTGTTGAGAACTTGCTGGACTCCGGTCTATTCCCGTCTACTGACGAAAGTCCGTGGTCCTGATTGGCGGTTGCGTGTTCCAGTATGTGGAAGACCGCTTCGGCTGCTTGCGGCTCCTCGATCGCATTCGCTATCTGCTCCGCAGTGAATGATTCACCTTTACTTGAGCGAAGATGTTCCAATACTCGCCGCTGCAACGTGATGACGACGGATGCGGCTTTCTTGCCTGCTTCGACGCCCGGCTGATCGTACGCGTTGATGTTCATCAATTCCGCATACAAGCCCACCGCGCGCTCAAACACGGCGATGAGCGATCCCAGACTGCGCGCGTTCAATTCATCGAGCGTGATCGTGATCGACTCGCGACCGTTCTCGGCCAGCGCCTGCCGCGTACCCAGCAGGAATCCGTGCAGGTAATCGCCGGCGGTGACGTCGGTTTCGACGGCTAGGGATTGACCTTCGCGATCCTTTTGAACTTGCAGGAACGTCGCGAAGAAATCGTTCGCGCCGTCGCGAAGCTGCTGCACGTAGGCATGTTGATCGGTCGTGCCCTTGTTGCCGAACACGTTCAGGCCATGATGAATCACCTTGCCCGCACGATCGCGCTCCTTGCCGATCGATTCCATGATGAGTTGTTGCAGATACCGCGAGAAGAGGAGCAATCGATCGCGATAGGGCAAAACCACCATGTTCCGACGACCGCGAACTTCGCCCGCGTAATGCCACATGGCTGCCAGCATCGCCGCCGGATTCTCGATGATGTTCGGATTTCGCGTAGCTGCGTCCGCTGCCTGCGCTCCGGCAAGGAATTCATCGACGTCAATCCCCTGCAACGCAGCCGGCAACAGCCCCACGGCTGAGGTCACCGACGTTCGCCCGCCAACCCAATCCCACATGGGGAACGTTCGCAGCCAGTTTTCCTTCACGGCTTTCTTGTGCAACTCGCTGCCATCGCATGTCACCGCGACCGCGTGCTTGGCGAAACTCAACCCCGCTTTGCGATAGGCTTCTGCCACCTCCAGCATGCCGTTGCGCGTTTCAACCGTGCCCCCCGATTTGGACACGACGATCGTCATCGTCTGGCCAAGCATCTCGTCCAGCTCAGCCAGTTCACGATCAATGCCATCGGGATCAGTGTTATCCAGAAACCGCACGATCATCGGATCGTCGACACGGCCCAGCGCATCGTTCACCAACTGCGGCCCGAGGGCTGAGCCGCCGATGCCGATCATCAGCACAACGTAAAACCCATCTGCTTTCTGTGGCGCGATCACGCCGCTGTGGACGTCAGACGCAAACTGCTTGATGTCGGCGAGGGTGCGCTCGATTTCTTCCCTGATCTCTGGGTCCGGCGCGAGATTCGCCTCGCGCAGCCAATAGTGACCCACCATCCGATTTTCTGACGGATTGGCGATCGCCCCGCCCTCGAGTGCTTGCATGGCTGCGAACGCGCGTGCAAACGGTTCAGCCATTCGCGCAAAATAGTCGTCGTCGAACGCCATGCGGCTGACGTCGACCTGCAACCCCAAGTCAGCCGGTCGGCACAGATATTTTTTGTATCGCTCCCACAGCATCAACGGATCATTCATGTCGTCGCCTCCGTTCCCGCGTTGCCATTTTCCTTGCGATCTCGCCGACGTTTGTATCGCTTTGGCTCATCGCCTTCATATACGTCGCCTTCCGGTGCGAGCGATTGAATGGCTGCGTAGATTCGCCGGGTGGCTTCCTGCACGTTGTCACGGTTTCCGGGGTCGGCCAGCAAATCGGACAAATCCACCGGCTTGCCGTATCGCACGCGTGCTTTGTGCCGCGTCAGCAAACTCCAGACGACGCTATCGCGATAAATCACCCCGCTGATGTGCGCGGGAACAACCATCGCACCTGTTCGCAGCGCGAGCATGGCTACTCCGTCGCGCGGCACCGGCTTTTCGTTCGGCGGGATGATCCCACCTTCGATAAAAATCCCCAGCAGGCCGCCGTCCTTGAGATGGCGCATTGACTGCTTCAGCGCGGCTGTGTCCTGTCCGCTGCGAGTTACCGGAATTGTCTCGCCTTCCCTCGTAAAATAGCGAAAAACAGGCCACTTCGTGTATTCCGCAGCCACCAAAAACGAAACCATGCGATGCGGGACCGTCGAAATGATCAGCAAAGGATCGGGCGTTGAACGATGGTTCGCGGTGACGATCACGCCGCCTTCGCCGGGCACCGTGCATGGCCCCACGCGCTCCAGCCCCCACCAGAATTTCGCGAACATTTCGACGAGGTGTCGCCAGAAAGTAAGCACGATGCGGAATTCGCTGCGCCGCATTCGCGCGACAAACGTGTACACACCTGCGGCTGAAACGAGCGCACAAATGAAAAGCAGAATCCAACCGACCCAGCGATCGAGGCCGTTCCAGCGTGGCAAGCCGAGTGAACCGGTGGCTGTCAGCAGTGCGATCGTTGTGCACAAATCCGCCACGCCGAAAACGCGTCCACACATTCGATTAGCCACTGAGCGCTGCAGCAACGCCGTGTAATTGGCCATCACGACGACGGCGAAAAAACCCGCCAGCGTAAACAACACTCCACCAAGCACCGTGGCTGTGCTCGCCGCAAACTTCGCGAACACGCACAGCGCCAACCCTGCCACCGAAAACGCGAGGCCAAATAGACCCCATGTAATCGCAATCTCATGCTTGAGCGATTTGCCGAGAATTGTGATGACCAACGCACCAATCACGAACCCCAGGCCGATTAGCGCACGGTTCGTACCCATGTCCGCGATGGTTCCCTTGAACACGTCGCGCACGATGGCCGGGACCACGCTGTTGACAATCGACCCGCAGAACCACACGAGCGAGGCGATCGCGAGCAACTCCCACACGTGACGATGGGCAATTACATACTGCAGACCTGCGCGCAGGCCCTTGGCCTCCGAATGATCTGTCACGCTCTGTGCGTGATTCGGATCGCGCCGTGGCAGCTTCATCAAGGATAGGCAAACTGCGCTCGCTAAGAACGTGAGCGCATTCACGTTGAAGACGATAGTCTCGCTGTGCACCTTCTCAGCCAGGTAACCGCCGACCTGGTATGCGACCATTGAGGAAATGATTCCCAGCCCGCTGATCAACCCATTCGCCCGCGAGAGTTGCCCCGGATTAATGATCGTCGGTATCAGCGCCGACCGCGCCGGTGAAAACAGGGCTGCAAATGCGCCGATGAGCAAGATTGGAGACAATTGCCCCAGCTCACCCCATCCCGACACGGCGTGCAGCAACCCGCCGAACGCGAAGAGAATCACGCAGCGAAGGAGATCGGCTGTGATCATCAAGCTCCGCCGCGAGACGCGGTCCGCGAGCAATCCGCCGATGGGGCCCACGACCAGAAACGGCAGGAAAAACAGGAACGACATGCGCGCGAAGATCGGCGTGGCGTCCACAGTCGGGTCGAGGGCGTTTTTCATCTTGAGGATGCCCATCTCTGACAGATGGTCCCCCAGTGCGCTGATGCCATACGCGCACCAAAGCAGAATAAAATTGCGGTTAGACCAGAGTCGATGAGGATGAACTTCAACTGTCGAGGTCACGGGCGCTCGTCAACAAGTGCAGATACAACCGCGCGTCACGCGACGCGGCGGCAGATCGTTCGCCCGTATAGATAACAGACTTGCGCTGCGAGTCCAACCTGCAATGCGACTTGCTAAGTGACCGTCGCACTGCCGACCAACGCCGCAGAAACCCGCTCGCCCTCTTTGGCTTTAGGCGTTTGGGTTTTGGATTTTAGACGATTGTATTACGGACACTTCGTATTCACCGGTCTCGGCGTGCCGTTCCACACCGGGTAGGCATCGGCACCGTTGAGCAAGTCAATTAACCGAAGAATGTCGGGCGGACCCGCTACGCCGCTGCGATCCATGTCCTGGCTGTACAATCCATGCGGCGGCGCTTGGGCGCCGTTGAGCGTATCGATCAGGAATAGAATGTCCGTCGGTGCGGCTGTCGAGTCTGCGTTGGCGTTGGCTGGGTGCCACGTGTATGCCACATGCCCCGTGCCGCCGAGATACGAAATCGTCGTGACGCCGCCCGGAGTGATCGGTCGCGCGAGGGTGATGTTGTAGAGTCCACCGCCCGCATGTTGCACCGTCGCAATTGCATTCGCGCCCAATCCGCCGTCGGTCGATTCGCACAGTTCAAAACAGTCCTGTGCATCCGTGATGCTCGCCGGCATCTGAATTTGGATCGGCTCACTCCCCGAACCAATTCCCTGCAGCGGTGTGCCACTCGGCGGACTCGGCTGCCGCGCGTCCACCAGTCCGCTAGCTGGCAACGAGGCCACAATCTCCGCAGCCGGACACGGGTCTGTGTTGATGCCCGACAAGGTGATCGTTCCAGCGCCGTGTCCGGTTGCAGCCGTATTAAATCCACCGATACGAATCTTGTAGCAATTTCCTGCAAATACCGGCACATCAAGTCGAGACGTAAGACCACATGTAAATGGATCTGCCTCATTGTCGTCGTCGCAATCAATCGGCGGACTGACCACCGGACAACTGCAACCATTGTAGACCGCAATGCGCGAATCAATACTCGAAGTCTGACACATATCAATTCTTAGCGTTCCGTCACTTGGCGCCGTGTAGTTGTACCAGATATCGCGATTGAGTTGATTCGCCGGAACCCCGGGAGTTGGAAAGTTGCACAACGGCTCAGCCGGACCGTCGGTCTGAGCGTTGAAATTACTAAACGGCGTAGAACCGATGTCTATCGTCGAAGCATTCCCGCAGTTGTCGTTCGTTCCAGATGTTACGATATCCAGTCGGAAGTTGCCCGTCCCCGCTGCCGAATTTCCGCTTACGAGAAGGTAGTATGTTACTCCTACAGCCGACGGCCAATTCACAACAGAATGCACCCCGCAACCCATGACGTTGTTGTTTCCGTTTGGTGAACCACCCGCTGCGCATGCCATCGGACCGGCACAGCCGCCGGCTGATGTATACACATGAAGTCGCGTATCGAGCGACGTGGCAGGATTGCACGTGCTGGCTGAGATCGGTCCGCCTGTTCCCACCACCGTGTACCAGACTCCAGGGCCAATCACGCCGATGCCGTTGCAGGTGCCGGCCAGCGGAGAGTCGACGGTGCTTCCTGCGGTCGATGCAATCGTGGAAGATGGCACTGCCAGTAGAATGGCCCCCTCACACATGTCATTGCCAGAACCGGGCCCGGCTGTTTGAACGCCATCGTCAACAGCGTAGTCCGGGTCGCCAATGTCGACGAGTGAATCCTCATCGCTGAGCAATTCGAGGTTTTCGCTGGGGTGATAGATGGAATGCTGGCCCGTGCCTCTCTGATTGCCGGCCTTTTGGAAGGCCCACGCCAGTTCACAAGAAGTCCCCGCGGAAGCTAATGCAATAAGCAAACAAAGACGCCGACGCCAATTACGTGGTGTATGGTACATTTCGATTTACCCCTTCTTCGTGGTTCAAACGCGTTAATGAAACGCACCCCGATCGTGAATCTTGATTACTCGTTATCAGGGCATTAAGACCGAAAGGGAAAGGAAGATCGAAACCGCGAGATAGTGCGCTCGCAGCCGATCAATCTCTTTTCTCCCCCGTCCAAGCCAAGATTATACAGAAATACCCCTCCGTTCCGCCATGGCCACGAGCTCGAAACACCCAGGGATTACCCGGTTTTGAGCACAATGTATCGGAGAAAGTCCCAAAAAAGCACACGGGGCAGTCGCGTTGGCGGGCCACGGCGCTAGTCGGCGATTCCTGAGTGGTCCACAAGTCATCCGACTCCAGATCTAACTCAAACGCTTCAAACCCACGAAACGGCGCTGCCGGGCTGACGGAGCTCCGTTTGAATTCTGTGGTCACGCACTCGTAACCATGGGAAACGGATACGTGAAAAAATCGTCGCGTGAGAATTCGCTGTGACGCGTTTGTGCCGTACTATGGCACTCATTACGCGACCACTCAAGCGTCGGGCAGGTTTCCGAATGACGTGTGACATATTGCCGCACGAGCTAGACAAGTTGCGCAGCAAGTTTGGACATTCGGAGGCCGCCGGGCTGATTGCCGCAGGAAAACTAACAAAATAAACTCAAGTGCGTCAGATGTCATGATCAGCGTACGTGGAGCAAATACGTGCAAAACTCATTCATCACCTTGATAGCAACGATGGCGGCTGTCTTCGTTGGCTTGAGCGACCAGGCTGCACCGTCGTCCAAAACTGCTGAGCCTGTGAAAGCAAAGGCTGCGGCAGCCAATGATCATGCGCTGCACAACGTGATCAAAGTCACCGACAAGCTCATCAGCGGCGGAATACCAGAGGGAGATGAAGCCTTCGAGGAACTCCGGTCGATGGGCATCAAGACGATTATTTCCGTCGATGGAGCGACGCCTGACATCGAACGTGCCAAGGCGCGCGGCATGCGATACATCCACATACCCGTTGGATATCACGGGATTGATCCCGACAAGGAGCGGACGCTTGGCTTAGCGATTCGCGATCTGCCCGGTCCCATCTACCTGCACTGTCATCACGGCAGGCATCGCGGTCCGGCAGCGGCGGCCGCGGGCGCCATCACCGCTGGGCTTCTCACCGCGGATGAGGGAACCGCTTTGCTGAAAAAGGCGGGTACTTCGCCAGACTACAAAGGCCTTTACTCCTGCGTCGCCCAAGCGGTCACTTTGCCCAAGGTGGAACTCGACAAGGTCGCACCCGACTTCCCCGAGATCGCGCCAACTCCCGGTTTCATCAAAGCAATGGCTGACATGCAGAACCGATACGATCACCTCGTCGATGTTCGCGACGCAGGGTGGAAGGTGCCCGAAAATCACCCTGACCTCGTCCTGCTCGACGAAGCGCGCCAGCTTGAAAAAATGTTTCAGATCGCGATCGAAGACCCAAAGTCAAAGGAAATGCCGAAAGATCATGCGGAGATGATGTTGACAGGTTCGACCGCGGCCGCTGCTCTGCGCGAAGCGATCGAGAAGAAAGAACCGAACGAAAAGCTCACCAGCGCGTTGAAATCGGTTGGAGCGTCGTGCAAAGAATGTCACGTTCAATATCGCGACAACAAGAAGTAGGCAGGCGTCACAACGTCACCGGCTGTAGCTAGGCCGATGCGATGAATCGGCTCATGAGCCTACTTGTGCATAAAGCTTGAGCAGGTCATTCCGAAATCGATCGACCCCGAACCGTTTGGCAACGATCTCATGGCCCGCTCGACCGTAGTGCCGTCGCGTGGCACTGTCCTTCGCGAGCTGCTGCATCGCCGTGGCCAGCGCCGGCGGGGTTTGCGCATCCACCAGCAGTCCACTCGCCCGATCGTTAACCACTTCGGGCAGGGCGCCCACGCGCGTCGCAATCACCGGCAAGCCGGCTGCCATCGCTTCAAGGACAGCCATCGGCATCCCTTCGTGGCGGCTCGGCTGCACGTAGACATCCGCCCACTCGTACCAATTGGTTTTCGACTCCGGTGGAACCGGTCCAACATAGCGAACATAATTCGCAAGCCCGCGTTGCTCGATTTTCTTTTGCAGCGTCCTGGCGTCTCCGGCGCTTCCCTCAGGTCCCGCGAGCACCAGCTCAAACATCGCGCCGGAATCCTTCACCAACGCACTTGCATCGAGTAGATCATCTATTCCCTTCCACTCGTCCATGCTCGCGAGGAGGAGGAATCGACATGGGCCGTCTTTTTGCGGTCGCTCCACCAGCGGCTGCACTTCGACGGCGTTTTCAATGACCGTGATTTTCGCATTCGGCGACATCGCGGCGATTCGTTCGCGCCATTCGCGCGACAATGCCACCACAGCGTCAGCCTTCGCCAGCGTGCGGCGAATCATGCGCCTTGCGATCGCGCCAGACTTCGCAAAGAATTGATCAAAAGCGGCCCCGTGGATATGCAACACTACTTTGACGTGCAATCGTCGCGCGATCCAAGCGAGGATGGCCGTGTGGAAAAATGAAAAACCGCTGCACGTGTGCAAGTGAACGGCGACCGGTCGAAAAGCGATGAGGCTCGCACGATATTGGCGTAGCTGGTTCAGATGACGGCGCAGGCTGCCTATCGTGACGGATTTTGAATTCGCGCGAATCGACAGCGAAAAGAGAGAAAAGCTCAGTGTACCGTTCATGTCGAGCGCGAGCTGTTGTGCAACGACAGTGGACATACCGCCGATAAGTTCGGTTGATGGACCTACAACGAGAACTTGCGGACAGTTCGGCCATGCGGCTTCCTTGGAGGGATTTGATGCGACAATGACCGATGGGGACTTCTTCGATAAAGGGAACGCGGGAGTGTGCGCGAGAGCGAGATCGTCTCGGCTGGTGGCGACTGCCTCAACCACGTTGGCTGACTCCGGCGGTATGGTTGCTCAGCAAGGCGCGCATCGCAACGGCATTGCTTGGCAACGAATCAACGTCGAGGCGTGGGAAGGGCTTCCGACTGAGCACTCCGGGATTGAGCGCGAGCAGTTTCGCAGCCTGCAGGGTGCCGGTGACAGCCATTGACACTCTACCGCCCGAGATCGATTCCTCCAGCATTTGCCGGAACGCGGCTGAGGAACTGACGCACTCGTGCTCTCTGCACACGAATTCGCGGCCTTCGAGATTGAACTCGGCGCTGCCACGCAAGCGACGCAGAATCTTCAGGCAGCCATCGACCGAATCGGCGTGGTGGCTGTTCGGAATGTTGGCTGAGGATACTACATGACGTCCATGGCACAGCGTTTCGTAGGCCAACCGCGACGGCTCGCCGTCGAGACGCAACTGCACGTTTACCGTCGCGCGGCGGATCGCCCTTGAAATATCCTCGACGTGCCCCAGTGATTCGACGTTCGTAAATTCGGAGTAATCTGTCTGCTCGTCGCCGAGAATTAGAAATCGGGCATCCGGCATTTCGCGAATCAGTGCATCGACCAAGTGCCCTCCGTGAAACTCGCGCCTGGCGGTCGGGAGGTACGTAAGCACGGTAAATGTTGACGGCAACGCAGCCGGCTCAATGGTGCTGTGTAAGTGCGGACTCACCATGGGCATTCGGCGCGAAGAGATTCCGATGCGCGTAAGAGCGTCGGTAATGTTTGCGGAGTTTGAAACCTGTAATACTTCAAGCTTGTCGAGGAATTGCGCGAAGCGGCGCGACGGAAGGTGATGCATCGCCCAAAGAATATCCTGTGGCGTCCACCAGCGGACGATCGGCTGTCCTGATTTTCGTGCCGCGAGCAGCCGGCGCAGCAATGCGTGATCCGTCTGCTCGCCTGTCACCAGGTGGATGATATCCGCTTCATTCCCGTCTTTCACCCGATCCTGGGAGCCGGATTCGAATGTGACGCGAATGGCTGCGTTGCGAAGCACCAGCGCATGCTGCGATGAGACGGTGATGCCGTCGTCCGCCTCCCCGAGGAAATGCACGTGCATCGCTGACCGCTCCAAAAGTTCGACGCTGATGTCGAACCACGGGCGCACTATGACCCCGCCACTGGTTCGAACCCGCTTCGTCTTTCGGCTTAGCGGACTTCGAGCTTTAGAGCGAACTCGCCTGGTTCTGATAATCGACGCCGAATCAGCCTTGGAAAGGCTAGGCGCCGATTGTGAGTGCAAGGCACACGCTGCTGGACCATTCTCGCCGCATCAGGCGCGTTTGCGCTTCTGCGCCGGATGTTTGGCGCTCTTGGCGCTTGTTTCTTCGCGATCATCGTCCGCTGCGGGCAGCTTCAGCGTAGATGGTTGCTTCGGAAGGCGCTTGGCGATGATCGCCTCGCGCAGCTCCGCGATCAGGTCGGGATTGTCGCGCAGATACTGCTTGCAGTTCTCGCGTCCCTGTCCGAGGCGCACCGTCTTGTAGTTGAACCACGCACCGGTCTTGTTGATGATGTCCTCTGACTCTGCCAAATCGAGGATGTCCCCTTCCAGACTGATGCCGCCGTCGAACATGATATCGAACTCGGCCTCGCGGAACGGGGCAGCCACCTTGTTCTTCACCACTTTCGCCCGCACGCGATTGCCAACCGCCACATCGCCTTCCTTGATGGAAGTGATGCGACGAATGTCGAGGCGAACAGAGGAGTAGAACTTCAGCGCCTGTCCGCCCGGGGTCGTTTCCGGGTTGCCGAACATCACGCCGATCTTCATGCGAATCTGATTGATGAAGATAACAATGGTGTGCGTCTTGCCGATGGCTGCGGTCAGCTTGCGCATGGCTTGGCTCATCAGGCGCGCCTGCGAACCAACCTGTGCGTCGCCCATGTTGCCTTCAAGCTCAGCTCGTGGAATCAACGCAGCCACGGAGTCGACGATGATGACATCGAGCGATCCGCTGCGAACCAGCATCTCGCAAATTTCCAGCGCCTGTTCCCCCGACTCCGGCTGACTCACCAGCAATTGTTCGAGGTTGATTCCGCATTTCTTGGCCCAGTTGGGATTCAAAGCGTGTTCGGCGTCGATCACCGCAGCCACGCCTCCCGCTTTTTGTGCACTGGCCGCAACATGAAGCGCCAATGTTGTCTTTCCCGACGACTCCGGTCCGTACATCTCGATGATGCGTCCGCGCGGAAGCCCCTTCCCGCCCAGCGCGAGATCGAGCGACAGCGCCCCGGTCGAAACGCCGTCGATGTCGGCCTCCATTTTGTCGAGCTGCAAAATCGCTCCCTTGCCGTATTCCTTCTCGATCTGCTGTAGCGCGCGGCCAAGGGCCTCTTCTCGTTTCGCTGTTTGATCCGGATTCATCGTTGACTTCCTTTCGTACGTTTATTCGATTCTAAGCTGACGCAAACCGCGCTCGACTCACCGGCGCATAGGTCGGCCCCTTTGGCGAAAGAACCGACGACATCAGCGTCATGGATTTCATTTCTTGCGACAGGCGATCAAATTTGGCGGCCGACACGGCTGTGCGAATTTGTCCGCGCGACCGATCTTCCTTCACGCGTCCGATCGTCAGATGCGCCGCAAACGGTCGTTGCTCTCGTGCGAACCCCAGCTTTTCCATCTCATCCTCGACGGCGCTCACACATCGAAGCATCTGCCCGCCATCGTCTTTCGCGCCGACCCACACAATGCGAACCGATCCGCTGGGTGGAAAACAGCCGCATCCTTCGGCGTTCATCACAAACTCATTCGATCTCGCGCCGGCAACTGTTACCGCCTCTGCAATTTTGGGCACGTCCTGATCCGGCACTTCGCCGAGGAACTTCACCGTCAGATGCACCTGCTCCGGTGGAACCCACTTCACTCCCTCGCAGTTTCGTGCCAACTTATCCTGCAGCCGCCGCACCGAGGCTTTGATCGCTTCGTTCAACTCCAAGGCTACGAACAGTCGCACGAACCCCGCACCCTATTCGATCCGCAACATGCGCGTGTACTCGTCCACTCGGCGGCGAACCTCGCCGTCCGTCAACCTCAACACGCGACTCAGTGAAAAATCCTCGATCGCAAATGACGCCGCCACCGTGCCGCGAATCATCGCCCGCCGCAACGTCGGCACATCATGCTTCCCTTCCGCCGCCAGAAAGCCCACCGTCCCACCTGCAAAACTGTCCCCCGCACCCGTCGGGTCGCGCACGTCCTTCGTCGGAAACGCGGGGATCGTCGTCGTGCCTTCCGGTGTCACCAAAATGGCACCATGCTCCCCCTTCTTGATGATGACGAACTTCGGACCGCGCTCCAGCAACCACTCCCCGGCTTCGATCAGATTTATCTTGCCCGAAAGGAGTCTCGCTTCCTGATCATTCAGAATCACGCCGGTGACCTGCAAAAACGTGGCCAACAACGCATCCCGCTGGCTCACGATCCAATGGTTCATCGTGTCGCAAACGACGAGACGAGGACCATGCAGCTGCGTGAGAAATTCTCGCTGCAGGGCAGGATGCGTGTTCGCGAGAAAGACCGTTTTGCTGTCCGCGAAACCCGGCGGCACCTTTGGTCCGTGCTCCCCCAGCACGTTGAGCGTGACCCCCACCGTCTCGGCCTCATTCATGTCCCCCTGATACCGCCCGGACCAACGAAACGTCTGACTCCCCTTGCGAAACTCCAGCCCCTGCAAGTCGATGTTTCGCGTCTTGAGCGTCTGATGAAAATCGTCGGGGAAGTCCTCCCCCACCACGGCTACCAACCGCACCGGCGTGTAAAACGAAGCCGCAAAAGAGAAGTACACCGCCGAGCCGCCAAGCACGTTTTCCACGCTGCCGTGCGGCGAAGAGACAGTGTCGATCCCAATGCTGCCGGTCACCAACAAGGACATCAAAAACTCCTGAATCTGCCCCGAAAGAACCGACGTTTTCGGCTCCCACAACCGCGTTGAACTCTACCCCAACATCGGCCAGCGGGCAAGTAAAATGTTAGAAAAATGTTAGGTATGCCACTGCGCCACTTAACTGCCTGCCAATAAACGACTTGAACGCCACAATACTGCCGTCATGCAGCGCTCAGGGCGTGCCCGATCCAACGGCGACTTTCTCGCGCAATTGTTCCATCCAACTCACACATGCCACACCATGGCACTTCTGTGCGAAAAGATCAGCCGCAGCCTTGGCTGCTTCGCGGTTTCCATCAGCCAGCAATTCAACGGCAACGATGTAGTAAGTACACAACGATTCCGGATGTCGCGAATCGAAAACCTCCAGCGAAGCAAGCAGTCGGCGACGATACGCGGCGGCCTCGATGCTACTCATCGCCGCTAACTTGTCAGATGCTGCGATCGCTTCGGCGCATCGACCCTCAGCCAATTCGACGACTACTGTGGCGGCTACGAGCGCCGGACTGTTCGATCGCTTAACGGCAACTTCCGCGAGCACAGACCGTTGGACTGCGTCGCCCGCCAGTGCTCGCGCCCACTGATCCAGCGCTCGCGCTTCAGGAATAACAACCATCATACCTGCATTGGTATCCCAGAAACGCTTCAATTCACCCAATCGTCCCTGCGCGACGAACAGATCATGAATAGCCAGCGCTTCTTCAAGAGTCCCGACCTGCGTTGTCGCCAATTCCGCGAAGAGCCCGTTGGCGGCATCGTTATCACCGACAGCCGCGTAAATCTGCGCCAGATTCAACATGGCTGCTTGATTGCCATGATCTCGCTCCAGCACTTCGCGATAAGCCTCGAACGCCTGCTCGATGCGACCTGTCGAATACAGAACAAGACCGAGGTTTGTGCGCGCTACTGTGTTCTCCGGCATCCATTCGAGCAATTGCCGCAATCGCCCTTCTGCGGCGGAAAAGGCTTCCGGCGTCCCCTGCGCGATGTCCAACTCCGCGAGCCCCAATATCGCGGGCACTTCGTACGGGTTGTTCTCCACCGCGCGCGAATACGCCCGCCTTGCTTCGTCTAACTTGCCCAACTGTCGATACACTGCAGCCAATCGCAGCCAACCGGGATTGAACCCCGGCACCGACGTCACCGCAGCCTCATAGGCGGGCAGCCCATCACCAACCTGTCCCGACTCATCAAGCAACAAACCCAGTCGATACTGCGCGAGGTAACTGCGTGGCTCGATCGCCACAGCCTTTTGCATCGCGGCGATGGCCTCAGTGAGCTTTCCCTGCTCCTTCAAACACAAACCAATGACCTGATACGCACCGCTATCAACTTGCGCACCGCCATTCCGCCGAATGGCTTCGTTCGCAATCTCTGTAGCCTTGGCGAAGTCCTTCGTGTTGTAGTATCCCCAAGCGAGCCGCTCCCAAACGAAGGCCTCTTCGGGATACAGTTCCACAATTCGCTTCGCTTTGTTGACGAAGCTCTCGTAATAACCGGCAACGGTCCAGCTTGTGCCGATGAGCGCGAACACGATGACGCTTGCTACAACGCCGATTGCGCTACGCGCGATGGTTCGCATGTCCGATTGCTTCGCCCAGTAGAGCAATCGTTCCAATGCCACCGCACTCAACCACGCCAACCCGATGATTGCCAGATACATGTAGCGGTCTGCGGCCAATAGCTTGCGCGGAAGAATCACCGGCAGTGTCGAGGCAATTCCAAAGAAGAACCAACACAAACCAAAGGCCAACTTACGATTTCTGAAAAATGACCAGACAGCCAAACCGATGATCGGCAATACAACACCTAGCGAAATCAAGATGGACGAGTTCGTCCAATTGGCGTGAATCGGCGGTGGATACGAGGCTGCCAATCCGGTCGGCCAAACGAAGTGACGCAAATACCATGCGAGCGCTAGAAACGATCGGGCGATTGTCGAACCGTGCAGCTCGGTCGCGGCTGACGTGAACAAACCAGCCTCTTCCGTCGCGTGGCGATTGATCAGCGCGATTGCTGCTGTGACCAAAGTACTGAGAGTCCACACGAGCCAGAATCGCGCATCAACTCGTTGCCGCCGTGCCCAGGTCAGCAACAGGAATAGTGCGGGCAATTCCACTCTTGCCTTGCTCATGGCTGAAAGCAGTGCGAACAAAACCGTGGCAATAAACCAGCCAAACCGACGCGAATCGAGCCAGCGGCCGAGTGAGAGCATCGATGCCAGCGCGAAGAGAATCGCCAGCAACATCATCCGCCCGTTGATCCAGGCGATGACTTCCATCTGCAGGGGGTGGATTGCAAAGACCACCGCGGCCACTGTTGGCACAAGTAGGCCGAGACTGGATCTACCAGATGTAGGTGTTTCAGCAGATCGCGATCCGCTCGCCACTACTGACCGAATCAGGAACCACACGAGAACGGCATTGATGGTATGCAGCAGAATGTTTGTCGCGTGAAAAAACCACGCCCCGCTATCGAGCCCCTCATCAAACAGCCCCAGCCGACCGGCCACCGCAAATTCGAGCGAAAAACTCAGCAGCGGGATTGGCTGATAGAGATCGCGGTGAATGATGGTGAGAAGCTGCCACGCGTGCGGCCACGACGGGTGGTTTACCAGAACATGATTAAGAACGAGCTTGTGGTCGTCTGCTCCGACAAACGTCCCTCGCAGCGTCGGCAGCCCGACGACGACGGCCGCTACCGCGACAATCGCCGTCGCAGCCATGGCACGCCAGCGCGAAATGCCCTGAGTCTCCGCCTTCATCGCGGCCAGAGCATACCACAATTCACCGATGACATATCGCTGTAACAATCATGTCTCGAATCCTTGTGGCTGATACGTTTTCTCGCCAGAATCATCGAAGCGAAGAACGAGAGATCGACTCAAAAAGGAAGGATGACCATGACCAGCGCGAGGGATATCATTCTCGGCCAGCTCAAGCGCGGCCAATACCTCATCGAGACATTCACCGCCGACTTCACCGATGCGGAGTATTTCAAGCCGCCCGTCGAAGGCGGTAACCATGTGGCGTGGATCCTCGGCCACCTCGCGTGCACAGAGGATTGGGCAGTTTCGGTCGCGACCAAGAGTCCGCAGCGAATCCCCGAAGCCACGCGGGCGATTTTCAAACCCGGCAACCCGTGCCTGCCTGATGCCTCAAAGTACCCTGCGCGAAAAGAGTTGGACGAGTTGTTCAAGAACTCGCGGGCGAACCTTGTTGAGAAGCTCATGATGGCGGACGTGTCCACCTGGGATCAACCGTCACCCGAGGAAGCGCCCAAGGGCTTGATGCCGACGATCGCCGAAGTCTGGTCCATCAACGCCGTGCACCAGTTCTGGCACTTCGGCCAATTAACCGTCTGCCGTCAGGCGTTGCAGAAGAAGAAGCTGCTGGGGTTCTAAATGTTCGTTGTAATCGATATTGTTGGACTAGTAGGTGCCACTAAATGGCACTAACCCGCTACATCGCGATCGACCATGGCACAAAGCGCATCGGCCTCGCGATCGGCGACTCGCAACTCGCCATTGTCTCGCCGCTGGAACCCATACAATCGCGCGGACGGATCGACGACGACATCGCTGCCCTCCTCAAAATCGCCGACGAATACGGCGCGGATGAATTCGTCGTCGGCCTGCCGCTGAACATGGACGACACCGAAGGCCCGCAAGCGAAGCTCACTCGCCAGTTCGGTGAAGCGATCCAGACCAAATCTGGACGAAAAGTCCACTACTTCGACGAACGCCTCAGTTCATTCGCGGCTGACGAACTCCTCCGCGACGGCGACTTCACCCGCAAACAACACCGCTCCCGCCAGGACGGCGTGGCTGCGCAGGTGCTTCTGCAAGCGTTTCTTGATTCGCGGTCGAATTCATGAGATGGGAACCCAAATCAAAGTATGACAGGAGCGATTGAAAATCGGTCCTTCACAGCTTCCTGATTTGGATTCTGGATTCTTGCGTGCTAGTACTCTCTCGCGTCGAGCAGGTCCTGCTGGTCGAGAATGTCGAACTTGTTCTCGCGCAGCAAACGCACCGCAGCTTCGAGGTTGTCCGGCAGCACCGCCAGCGCTGCACTACCCTTTGGCCGCACCAGCAGTGGATACACGAAATGGATGTTCACTTCCCCACCCAGCAGCGCCGCCCAAGTTTCTAAGAGGGCACGCTTGCCGTGCGGCAGGCTCACCACGATCAACTCAGCCTCGCTCACCTGAAACCGCGCGCCGGTGAGCACATCATGAGCCTTGTCAGCATCGTCCAGGATCATTCGCACGATTGCACAATCGAACGAATAGACCACCGACACCGCCAGAATTCGGATCTCCGTCTGGTCAAAGAGTTTAGCAAGCCGAAGCAGTTGTCCGACCCGGTTTTCTATGAATACGGATTGTTGCCGCACGGTGGGAGTGTCGCCGCCGCGGGCCGTCTGTAGTGGTTCGATTTCCATGGGTTCACCAGTGTAGCGACTCTTGCGCCGCGCCCAAGTTTTTTCTGTCACAGCCCCTTCTCTAGCGGACCCCTAAGCAGCCAACTTGTGCCAATTCCGCACGTGGAAACCCTGTCAGGTTGGCAGTTCGATTGGGCTTGTCGCCCTGAGCCATTTCGTAACCTTATCGATCAACGGCAGTTACACCATAAATCCGCTTTGACAAAACTGGCACGCCGCGTGTTCCCCTTCCTCAATTCGGGTGGCCAATCGCTACGTAGCGGCTGACAGCCCTGTAAGGAGAATGCTATGTCTAAGATTATTGGAATCGACCTTGGTACGACTAACTCCGTGGTTGCGGTCATGGAGGGCGACCAAGTTAAGGTATTAACCAACTCCCACGGTTCCCGGCTCACGCCATCCGTGGTTGCTATCACCGAAAAGGGCGAACGGCTGATCGGCCAGATCGCCCGCCATCAACAGGTCACCAACCCCGAGAACACCATCTTCTCGATCAAGCGCTTCATGGGCCGTCGGCACAATGAAGTCGCCAGCGAAGAAAAGATTGTTCCATACAAGGTCGTTGGCGGGCCAGAAGAGCTGGTGAAGGTAAACGTCCGCGGCAAGCAATACACGCCGCCCGAAATCAGCGCAATGATTCTGCAGGACCTGAAGAAAACGGCTGAGGATTACCTCGGTACGAAGGTCGACCGCGCAGTCATCACCGTCCCTGCATATTTCAACGACTCACAACGCAAAGCCACCAAGGACGCGGGTGAGATCGCCGGACTCAAGGTCGAGCGCATCATCAACGAACCGACAGCAGCCGCGCTCGCGTTCGGTCTCGACAAGAAGAAAGACCAGACCATCGCGGTGTTCGACCTCGGCGGCGGTACGTTTGATATTTCCATTCTCGAAATTGATCCGGAGATCGGCACGTTTGAAGTCCGCGCCACCAGCGGCGACGGGCATCTCGGCGGCGACGATTACGATGAAGAACTGATCAACCACCTCGCGGAGACTTTCCGCAAGCAGGAGGGCATCGACCTCCGCAAGGACCCGATGGCTCTTCAGCGATTGAAGGAAGCTGCGGAAAAGGCCAAGTGCGAACTCTCCACCGTGATGGAGACGACGATCAACCTGCCGTACATCACCGCGACAGCCAGCGGCCCAAAGCACTTGCAGGTCACCATCAACCGTGCGCAGTTCGAGCAGATGACTAAGCATCTGACCGAGCGCTGCCGCAAGCCGGTCCTCGACGCGATGCAGAGTGCAAAGATGACCGCGAAGGACATCGACGAAGTCGTGCTGGTTGGCGGGTCCAGCCGAATGCCGGCTGTGCAGGCGCTGTGCAAGGAAATCTTCCAACGCGAGCCGAACAAGAGCATTAACCCCGACGAGGTCGTCGCGGTCGGTGCAGCCGTCCAGGGCGCCGTTCTCGCCGGGGACAAGGATGACATCGTGCTGCTCGATGTCACTCCGCTGACACTCGGCGTCGAAACGCTGGGCGGCGTGATGACCCCGCTCATCGAAGCCAACACGACGATTCCGACGTCAAAGTCCGAAACCTTCTCGACTGCGGCTGACAATCAGACGGAAGTGACCATCCACGTGCTGCAGGGCAATCGCCCGATGGCCATCGACAACCGCACGCTCGGTCGCTTCAACCTCGGCGGTATCGCCCCGGCACCGCGCGGCATGCCGCAAGTCGAAGTCAGCTTCGACATCGATCGCAACGGCATCATCAACGTCTCCGCCAAGGACAAAGCCACCGGCAAGGCCCAGAGCATCCGCATTGAGGGCAGCGGGGGTTTGTCGAAGGATGAGATTGATCGCATGAAGCGCGACGCGGAATCGCACGCGGCTGACGACATCAAGAAGGCCGAGACCGTCAAGCGACGCAATGAGGCTGACAACGCCGCGTACCAGGTCGAGCAACAGCTCAAGGAACACGGCGACAAGATTCCGGCTGAAGAGCGCGGCAAGATCGAATCGTCGATCAACAGCCTCCGCGAAGTGCTGAAGGGCGACGACGGCGACGCGATCAAGAAAGCACACGACCGCTTGATGCAGGACGCACAGTCGATCGGCAAGATCATCTACGAACAAACCGCAAAGCAGGCTGGCACTGCAGGCCCCGGTGGTCCACAAGGCGGGCCGGGCGGTTTCGGCGGCGCTGGTCCGGGTGGATTTGCCGGAGGTCAGCAAGGCGGCGGTGCGCCGGATGATAATGTGATCGACGCGGAGTATGAGGTGAAGAAGTAAGGTAGCCTGCAGAGCGGGCGCAGAAAATAGACGAGTATGAAGTGATGCCCGCCGTATGGCGGGCATCGCGCATTCAGTGGACACCGACATGAAAGTCTTAGAAACTCTTCCCCCCTACTCCATCCTCTCCCGTTACTACGACGTCGTCACGCGCGATTCGCGCGGCATGAACACCTACGCGCGGAACAAAGTCCTCGGCAAGATTCTTCCTGAGTCGAAAACGATTTGCGATCTGGGCTGCGGCACCGGGACGACGGCTATCGAACTCGCGAGCGCGGGGCACAACGTCTACGCCGTGGACGCCTCAGCCGGGCAATGCAAACAGGCCAGCGCGAAAGCGTTCCGCGCCAAGGTGCATGTGCGCGTCGTTCATGAGGACATGCGGAACTTCAAGCTCCCCGAGCCGGTCGACATCGTGCTCTGCGAGTTCAACCCTATTAATCACCTCGGCAAGAAGAGCGACATCAACAAAGCGTTTCGATCCGTCGCCCGCGCTCTGCGGCCCGGCGGCTGGTTCTATTTCGACCTCAACATGTTCCCCACTTACAAAACGTACTACCCCATGACGCGCTGGGAGGAGCACGAGGATTTCTGCCTCGTCAGCCGCGGCGGGCTCGACGACAAACAGCAGTCGGCTTGGCTGGAGCTCGACTGGTTCGTGCGCGAAGGCAAGAAGTGGGAGCGCTATCGCGAGCGAATCGTCGATTGCTGGTGGACCGACGCGGAAATCAAGCAAGCACTGCGCACCGCCGGGTTCACGAAAATCCAAACCTGGGACGGCACGCAAATCCGCCCGAAGAAAATGAAACCGAAGCGCGGGTTCGATCGATATTATCTGGCACAGAAAAAGTAATCGTTTCATCTTATTCCTGAGCCGTCGCCTTCAGGCGGCGCGCCGCGCAGCGTAAACGCTGCGGCTCGGGGAGACAGACCATCCACAAACCCCCATTCTCTCGCTCGCGAAAACTCCCTGCCGATAGTATCTTCATTTGCGCCGACGCTTTGAGATTTGGTCTCGCGCCGGCGTTGATGATTTTGAAATCGCATTCCTTCCCTTCAAGGAAAATCGCCATGTTTGGAAAAATGAAAGACGATCTGCGACGCGAACTCGCTTCCATTCGCGAGGCCGGGCTTTTCAAAGTCGAGCGGCAGATCGTCACGCCGCAGTCGGCCGACGTTCGTGTGATGTTCCCCGAAGGTTCGCCGCCGAAAGAGGTCATCAATTTCTGTGCGAACAACTACCTCGGCCTGTCGTCGCATCCCAAAGTATTGCAGGCGGCACGCGAGGCGCTCAACACTCACGGGTTCGGCATGAGCAGCGTCCGCTTCATCTGCGGCACGCAGGACATCCATCGCGAGCTTGAACGAAAGATCAGCAAGTTTCTCGGCACGGACGACACCATCCTCTACGCGGCCTGCTTCGACGCCAACGGCGGTTTGTTCGAACCGCTCCTCGGCGAGAACGACGCGATCATCACCGACCAACTCAACCATGCGTCGATCATTGATGGCATTCGACTTTGCAAAGCCAAACGCTCCATTTACGCCAATAACGATATGGGTGAACTCGAAACGAAATTGAAGGAAGCCAGCGGTGCACGGTATCGTATGATCGCCACCGACGGCGCGTTCAGCATGGACGGCACGGTGGCCCAGCTCGATAAGGTCTGTGATCTGGCTGAGAAGTACGACGCATTGGTGATGGTCGACGATTGCCACTGCACCGGTTTCATGGGAAAGACCGGCCGCGGATCGGCCGAGCACTGCGGCGTCGTGGGCCGTGTTGATGTCATCACATCGACCCTGGGCAAAGCTCTAGGCGGTGCATCGGGCGGGTTCACATCGGGGCGGCAGGAGATCATCGATTTGCTGCGTCAGCGATCGCGGCCATATTTGTTCAGCAATACGCTCGCGCCGGTGATCACCAAGGCCTCGCTCGCGGTGATCGATCTGCTCAGCGAATCGACCGCGCTGCGCGACAAGCTGGAAGTCAACACGAAACGCTTCCGCGCGGGGATGACCGCGGCTGGTTTCGACATCAAACCCGGCAGCCATCCAATCTGCGCCATCATGCTCTACAACGCGAAGCTCAGTCAGGACATCGCCCGCGATCTGCTCGACGAAGGCATCTACGTCGTCGGTTTCTTCTACCCTGTCGTCGCGAAAGGCCTCGCCCGCATCCGCGTGCAACTCTCCGCCGGGCACGAATTCCACCACATCGATCGGGCGATTGACGCGTTTACGAAGGTGGGGAGAAAGTATGAGATACTTGGAATGAGCAAACAGCAGATCATTGGTAAATATGGCGCAACGTAAGTTCTGCGCCTGGTCGGCTAATGGGGCTTGGGATAGGTTTTTCGTGCTGCCATCTTGCGCGGCGCAAAATGAAAACCGCATTGGTACTAACTACTCAAACTGAGCAGTTTTAGGCTGCTCTTAGGTACTCTTTGATTCTCTGGTA
>CAZBRD010000012.1:0-189750 GCA_964494205.1 uncultured Phycisphaeraceae bacterium
TCCGCGAACCTCATGATACCGTGGGCGTCAAGGACTTTTTCAACGGGCTGCTAGGTAATTCGACATCGGGAATCCACTCACGGATTGGTCGATGCAACCTCGATGGAAGCCAAATCGAATCGATTATGACGGAGGATACTTTTGCTCCGTGGGGCCTCGCATTGGACATTGATGCTGGTGACCTATATTGGACTGAACCAATTCAGGGGAAAATTCGTCGTTCAAGCACAGACGGGCACAATGTGGAAAACGTAGTCGCGCGTAGCGTAGACAACATCAAATCGTTGGCCGTGGACAGCCAGTCAAGATCGGTATATTGGACGACTTCACGAAACGACGATTACGGCTATTCAGGCCGTATCCAATCTTCAAACTATGATGGAACAAACTTGCACGATGTAATTACTGACTTGGCCGGTGCCGCTGAGTCTTTCCTTGATATTGATGAGCGAGTCATTTATTGGCGCGAGACACATTCAAACCCAAATTCGACGACGATCCGACGCGTTAATACTGATGGTTCGGGTTTGGCGACCGTTCTAACCTTTGGCAATTCGGATGACGATCGGCCAACTGGGGCAATTGCCATTAGCAAGAGCGACCGCCGTTTGTATTGGGTAGCGGAGAGCTCCATTTGGAGCGCGAACACAGACGGTACTGATGTTAGGCCGGTGGTCGAAGGTCTTGACGAACCGAGAGCGTTGTCGATCAACGAAGTGCCGCACATTCGACGGGTTGATTCGGGGAATTGCAGTATCGATGCCCGAACGCCCGTCGATTCGGATAACAACTGGTCTGGATGGAACACGACTGACCTGTATTTCAGCCGCGCGTTTTTGGCCGATGATGCGATGCAACTCGATGTCACGCAAATCGGCGGGCATGAGGAAGCGCCCAAGGTTTCGTCGCTCGAAATGCTGGCGCCGGATGTCGTGCGGGTCAATCTGGATCGGCCGATTGAACCTGATGCGTGGACCTGTTTATCTCATTTCAATAGCGCGACGAAAATCTGCGTGGGATTCTTGCCGGGCGATGTGAACGGAGATGGAACAGCCAGTCCGAATGATATTCTTTCGCTGATTGACTCGCTGAATGGCGTGAGTAATGACACCTTGCCTGTGTGGCAAAGCGATATTGATCGGTCGGGGCAGGCCAACGCTATGGACATTTTGGAACTGATCAATTTGCTCAATGAAAGCGTTGATCAAGTTGCATGGAACGGAAGGTCCCTATCGCCTTGCCCATAGGCATAGTCGCTTGGTTTCGGACGGAGCGCACAGACAGGGGTTGCGTATGACTCTATGTGAACGACACGTTGATGTGTTGTTGCCTGCAACGTAGACCAAGAATAAGTTTGGATCATGGCAAATCCAAAATCTGATCCGCGAGCGCGACGGCGGTTTGCTTTGTTCTGTTGGCTTGGAACGTTTTTCGGTTTCTTTCTCGCGGCTCTCGTAAGCAGCGCGCTCAAACTCAAGAGTGATGCGTTAGTGGGTGTCGTTCT
The DNA here is from genome assembly GCA_964494205.1 of uncultured Phycisphaeraceae bacterium. GTDB lineage: Bacteria > Planctomycetota > Phycisphaerae > UBA1845 > UBA1845 > JBBTCX01. Next base: position 1,505 of record CAZBRD010000012.1, read on the forward strand.
CTTCGCCGGGTTTTTGACGATGGTAATCGCTACCGCGCGATGGAGCTTCTCTCGCTGCCCGGCGTGCGGGGATTTGTTCTTTGTACGAGGCCCATTCAGCAACCCGTTTGCGCGCAAGTGCATGAATTGCGGCGCGAAGATTTGAACTTGACTGCCTGCAATTTACTCGCAGCCGACGAATCAATGGCACACCGTTCAGTCGTGCCTCCGGCACTGGACCTTGATCATTCAACCTTTACCCAGCACTTCGTGCTGGGCTATTCTCAGTTAGTCCCTAACGGGACAAAGTGATTCTCGCGGACCACGTGGAGTCGGAATTACATTTCCTCAAACTGATTCGCATCCCCCCGCTTGAGCCTTCGGCCTCCGGGTTTTAGACTTACGCACATTCAAAAGTAAGCCCGGAGGAATAAACATGAATCGAGTATATAGCCACGGTTTGTTGGAGCGTCAGACGAGCCCGAATGGTGTTCGACGAAGAGACCCTCACCCTGCCCTCTCCCTAAGAGGGAGAGGGAAACTGTGTTGCACGCTTTTATTAATTGCACCTTTCGCTCTCGCCGGTTGTGCCACGCTCGATGTTCGGCCCGTTGGTAGCAAGGTGCCGCTGTTTGCGGGGATGGGGACGCATCATCGGACGATCACTACGAAGTCGCCGGATGCGCAGCGGTATTTTGATCAGGGACTGGTGTGGGCGTTTGCGTTCAACCATGACGAGGCGATCCGTTCGTTCGAGCAGGCGATCAAGTATGACCCCGATTGTGCGATGGCTTGGTGGGGTATCGCGTACTGCAACGGGCCGCACATCAACAACCCTTCGATGGACGACAACCACTCGCTGGCTGCGTGGGATGCGCTGCAGCGGGCCGTTTCGCACAAAGGCAATGCGAGCGCGGTCGAGCAGGATTTGATTGATGCGTTGTCGAAGCGTTATGCGTCGCCGCCGCCGAAGGATCGACGGTCGCTCGATGAGGCGTATGCGGCTGCGATGCGCGAGGTTTGGAAGAAACATCCCAAGGACGGCGATGTCGGCACGTTGTTCGCCGAATCGATGATGGACCTGCGGCCATGGGATTTGTGGGCGCTGGACGGTGCTCCGCGACCGGAGACGCCGGAGGTGCTGAGCGCGCTCGAAGATGTTCTCGCGATGAACCCGAATCATCCCGGGGCGAATCACTTCTACATTCATGCGGTTGAAGCTTCGCCGCATCCGGACAAGGCGATCGCGGCGGCGGATCGTTTGCGATTCGCGGTGCCTGCGGCTGGTCACCTGGTGCATATGCCCGCGCACATCGATGTGCGGACGGGCAAGTGGGAGGAAGCTGCCAAGGCGAACGTTCGCGCGATGGAAGCGGATCGCAAATATCGTGCGGCTGTGCCGAAGCAGGGCTTCTATCACATCTATATGGCGCACAACAGTCACTTCCTGGCGTATGCCTCGATGATGGAAGGTCGGCAGGCAGCGGCGCTCAAGGCAGCGCGTGAAATGCTCGCGGGTGTGCCGAAAGAATACGCAGAGAAGAACGCTGCGCTAGTCGACGGATTCATGACGATCGAGATGGAGACGCTCATGCGTTTCGGGCGATGGGACGAGGTTCTCAAGCTGGATGCGCCGCCGTCGTATTTCCCGTTTGCCAAGGCTAAGTGGCACTTCTCGCGGGCGGTTTCCTACGCAGCCAAGGGGCAGGTGGAGCAGGCGGAAAAAGAGAAGCTCGTGTTCACGATGGCCGTCGAGAAAGTGCCCAAGGACGCGATGATGGCCGTGAACCACGCGAGTCATGTGCTGAAAATCGCGGAGCATATGCTCAACGGTGAGATCGCGTTTCGCAAAGGGAAGATCGATGAGTCGGTCGCGGAGCTGAACAAGGCGATCGAGCTTGAAGATCAGTTGAGATATATGGAGCCGCCGGAGTGGATTCAGCCGGTGCGACATACGCTCGGTGCGATTCTGAACAACGCGGGTCGATATGACGAAGCGGAAAAAGTGTATCGGGCTGATCTCGCGAAATATCCGGAGAATGGCTGGTCGCTTTACGGCATGGCGCAGTGTCTGAAGTCGCGCGGTGATATCAGCGCGGCGAAGGATTATGAAGAACGATTCAAAAAGGCGTGGAAGCGGGCGGACTACAAGATTGCGTCGACGTGTGCGTGCGTCGCGAAGGCGGATGGCCAATCAAAATCCGGACGTCTGCAACCGCTGGCCTTTGATTATCAGTTCAGCCCAGGCGCGCATACGAACAACTGAGTCGGGGTCGTATTGGTCGGCGGGCATGCGACTGAGTTGATATTCCAGATTGCCCGCGATGTGCTGGTTGTAATAGGTTAAGTCCCAGAGCATGAGCGCGCGGTCCGCGCCGCATGAAGCGAGCGCGTGGCCATTAGGGTGAAAGCAGACGCGGAACACTTCGGCGTCGTGACCTTCGAGGTTGGCGAGGGCGCGCAGGTTTTTTGCATCCCATAGCTTGATGCCCGATCCGCGTCCGGCGGAAGCGAGCAGTCGGCCGTCGCGATGGAACGAAAGAGTGAAGATGTCGTGGCCGTGCGCCTCGCGGCGGCCGAGCAGGCGACCGGTGGCGACGTCCCACAGTCGAATGTTTCGATCATCGCCAGCGGAGGCGAGGACCGTTCCATCAGGATTGAATGTGGCCGCACGGACCACTTCGCTGTTTTCTGAAAGAACGAATCGCGGCTGTCGCGTGTCCAGATCCCAGAGGATCACTTTTCCGTCGCTGCCGCAGGAGGCGAGGAGTCGATCGCGCGGCGAGAATACCAGATCGGGAACGCGACCCACGTGCTGCGATAGTCCCCCGATGCAGTCTCCGGTGGATGTATCCCATAAGCGAATGGCGTCATCGGCGCCGCCTGTCGCCATGGTTTTGCCGTCGGGACTCAGTGCCACAGAGCTGACAAATCCAGGATGTGCGGGCAGCGAGAGATTACAGCGACCAGTGGTGGTATCCCATAGTTTCGCCGTGCCGTCGTAACTACTCGACGCGAGAAGCTTGCCGTCGTGACTGAATGCGAGTGAGGAGACCGTCGATGTATGACCTTCCATTCGGCGTATGAGGTTGCCCGTATCGCCGTCCAGCAAATCGATGGTGTAGGTTTCCGGCTGCAAATACTGATCGCCGCCGCCGGTGGCCAACATCTTGCCATCGGGACTGAACTCAGCGCTCAGCAAGGAGCGATTGTTGTCCGTGCAGGGTTTTATGTGATTTCTTAAATGGACTTCCCACTGTCGTATCGTGCCGTCGGCATGCGTTGCGTAGATTGATTTTCCGTCCGGCGCGAAAAAGAGCGACGCGCCGAATCGTTGGGCGGCTGGGAACGATCGCGAGACGCTGCGCTTGGTCACATCAGCAAACTTCAAGACGCCGTCCGCTCCGATGGACGCGAGAGTTTTGCCGTCCGGGCTGAAGCGCACAGAGCTGATGCGGCTGCCGTGCGTGTAGCTCCATTCATCATTTTTCTCAAGATCAACCACGATGACCGACGTGTTGAACGCGGCTGCGACCTTCTTGTTGTCGGGCGAAAACTCGAAATAGCGGGCGATCGGGTTGGGCGCTTTGATCGCCCGAACCATAGCGCCGGATTGGATATCCCAGATTTCAAGATGATCGGCATAAGTAACAGCCAGCCACCGGTCGTCGCGGCTAAAACCGGCAAAAGGCCCTTCGTCGGCGGCGCTGTTGAGAAGCAAGACGGTTTCGCCGGTGTTCAGATCGATCAAGCGAACACAGGTTCCCATCTCGCTGACGGAAAGTTGACTCGATTTCCAGTTGAAGACCGGTTGCATGTACTTTCTTCCGTCACCGGTGATCGTTCTTATAAGCGAACCGTCAACCGTTGAACGAATGCGAATGGAGCCGTCGACGTGGGTTGAAGCGATGAGCGTACCGTCGTAGTTCAAACCCAGTTGCCTGACGGTTGGATCGGGATCGAATTGGAATCGAACCGAGTGAGTGGACAGGTCCATGACCCTGATCACATTATCATTGGCAATGAATGCGTTGGAGCGCCCATCGTTGGCGAAACTGTGCATGATGATCTTACCGACGTTCCAAGACGCCAGACTCGGTGCACGGCTGTACACCTCCCACATCGCCCAATAGGAAGCAACCGGGCCCGCATCACCGACGAGTTCGAGCCCTTCCTCACGTTCCCATCCGGGTGCCGGATTGAAGTGCGCTTGCCAGACCGCTTCCTCACTGATGCCCGCGTCACCGATGGCTGACATCGTGCGACCACGTTCGATTTTCAGTTCGGAAACTGTTTGCTTGAGGTTTCGCGCGTTGCTATTCGCGCGATCGCGCTCGCTTCGCGCTTCATGGAACAGAAGAAACATCGATACACCGAATAGCACCACCATGACGACAAACGTTGCCGCCACGCCGACCGCCGCACGGTGGCGACGGGCCATTTTCTTGAGAACGTACCAGGTGCTGTCGCGTTTGGCGTCGATCGGCTCGCCCGTCAGAAAATGATCAACGTCGCGCTTCAGCGCTTCCGCCGACGGATAGCGCCGGTCCTTATCCTTCGCGAGAGCTTTGAGAACGATGGTTTCAAGCTCGTCGTTCACCGCCGCCTGGCGGCGTGAGGGCGGCAGCGGTTCGATGTCCGTGATGTTGTGGACGACATCCGAAAGTGAACCTTCGCTTTCGTACGGCGGAAGACCCGTGATCATTTCGTAAAGAATGACGCCCAGCGAATACACGTCGGTCCGGGTATCGATCTGATCGGGGTCACCGCTCACCTGCTCCGGGGCGGCGTACGCAAACGTACCCATGAACTCGCCGTCGCGCGTCGAAGCGAGCGTGGTGCGATCTGTCGCCGTTGCGACGGAGCGGGCGACACCGAAATCGAGAACGTGCGGCTCACCATCACGACCAACCAGGATGTTGGCTGGTTTCAGGTCGCGATGGATGACGCCGCGCTGATGAGCGTACTGGACGGCATCACAAATCAACGCAAAGAGACGAAGGCGGTGATTGATTTCCGTGGCATCGATCGCGCGGGCTTGGGCTGACGGCTCACCCTTACCCTCTGCATCCCCATGACCATTCGTCTTCTTCAAACCCTTGAAGTAAGCGTCGAGCGGAACACCATCCACCAGCTCCATCGCAAAGAAGTGGCCGCCATCGCCCGTGGGACCGCTGTCGTACAGGGTGACGATTCGCGGATGTCGCAGGCTGGCGACAAGCTCGATTTCTCTTTCAAAGCGAAGCCTCTGTCGCTCCGAGGCAAAACGACCCGCCAGAAGCATCTTCAGCGCCACCTCGCGTTTGGTGGCCTTCTGGATGGCGCGATAGATGACCCCCTGCCCTCCGCGACGAATCTCGGAGAGAATTTGATAGCCGGGAATCGAAATCACCAACGGCGCTTCATTGTTGCGCGGTCGGCGTTCGAGGCGCACCGAGGAAAACTCCCGCAGCAGCTTGTTGTTTGCGCGAACCTGCTCAACGGTCGCGCGGCATGTTTCACAGGCTGTAACGTGCTCGCCGACTTGCGGCGCTTCGCCTGCATCAGCCACGAATAGCTCGATTTGGTCAAGCGAGGGGCAGGTAGTTGATTGGTTTTCGCTCATCGCATGGAGCAGAGATTAATCGAAACGAGCCACAGACTCCTGCGAGTCGCGGGGTTACGCAGTGGCTCGTTTTCACGAATCATCGAAGATGTCTTCCAGCCGACTGAGAATATCGCGGAGTTTTTCGGCCACGCGGTTTTTGGCCATGTACACGTCGTGACGGGTCAAGTTCAATTCCGCCGCGACTTCATCGACCGGTCGATCGCGAAGTGCATACTGCTCGAAGGCGAGCATCGTTTTCTCACTGAGCTTGGATTGCGAACGCAGCTCCTCGATCGCCTGCGTGAGTAAGACACGGCGGCGCTCTGCCTCCCAGAGCTGGTTCAGCTCGTCGTCGGCGGGCATATCGATCATGGCGGACTCGCCGCGGTTCTCGCGCCGCGAGGCCTGCGCCCGTTTGAGGTCAGCCACTCGATATTTCACAATCCCTATGATCCATGAACGCAGACGGCCCCGCTCGCGGTCGTATTTACCTTCGCGGTAGTCCCGGATGAATCGCGCGAGCGTCTCCTGGGCAATGTCTGCGGCGTCGGATTCGTAAAGTCCTAAACGCTGCGCAAATGAAACGATCATGGGACGGTAGCGCGAGTCGAACTCGCTCCATGCCGCCTGGTTCGCCGGATCAAACAACCCGGCAAGCAAAGCCGTTGTGGTTACAGTACTTAGAACTTCCGCCATGTGAGCCCAACCGTGCCTGACGTGCGTAGGCAAAACCACCCAATCTTGAGTCCCGTACCCTCTAGGCTAACAACACTGGAACCGTCGCACAAAAAAATTCGAGCCAACGGTGAGATTGAGGAACGTAACGACGGAGTATCAGTAGCGGGTGTGGCCGGGCTCGCGCTGTCCGATAACCGCAACCAACCTGTTCACAAGGGGCTGAAGCAAGTTTGAATTCATTTGTGATGTAATCCTGTTCTATGGCACTGTATTTCACTATCGATCGGGGGAGCTTAGACATGCGAGAAGACTGTCGAACATCCAAGCAAGTTTTTCTGCCGTGTTCCACTGTTGCGGTACTGGCCGCAACGCTGTTCAGCCTGGGAATTCAGGCAACGTCGTTGGCCCAAGGTGGACTGACAGGTTGCTGCGGTCCCAACGGCAACTGCATGAATGTACAACCCAGTCAGTGTGCTGCGATCGGCGGCACATCCTTGCCTCTGGGAAATCAATGCAGCCCACGAGAGGCGTGCTGTTTCGCGGCGGGTAACTGCCTGGATGTCGCACCGGAGTGCTGCACGATCTTGGGTGGCACGCCGTTGGGTGTGGGATCGATGTGCCAGGGCGATCTTGATGGCGACGGGCACGATGATGTCTGTCCGCAAGACCCTGGTTGCGTGGTTCAACCGGGGGCGAATCAATGCCCGAACACGATGTGCCCGGTGCAGGGTGATTTCTGTCGCCCGACGGAAATCGTCCATGACCCGATTGCGGGGACGTATCAGATCACCAAGTGCGATTGCCTGTGGGACGGCGATTGCCATATCGACGTGTTCCCAGGTGCGACGCCGGTATGCCGCAAGCAATGTCCGAACAATTTGGATTGCGCCATATTCACAACCCAGAACGCAGACGGAACAGAGACGATGAAGTGCGACTGCTCGCCGATGTGTCAGCCGCTGCCCCCACCGGCGTTTGGTTGCACGCCGATCAATTGCCCGGATGCTGATTCAACCTGTCGTCCGATCAAAGTTACGTTCCATCCGTCAACAGGCCAGTACGTCGTGAATGAATGCGATTGTACGAACGATGATCGTTGCCACGTCGTGCTTGATCCGGCGGATCCAGTCGGGCCGCATTGCGAAGGCATCTGCCCGGCCGGTCAGGACTGTACGTTCAACACGGTGGACAATGCCGACGGATCGATCACCCATTTCTGCGATTGTCAGTCAGTGCCCGCGTGCAACACATGCTGCGGCGCGAAGCCAACGTTCACCGGGTTCCCTGGAACGATCGCGTTTAACACCATCGATCGCGGAACAGCCGCTGACTTCGTCGTCAACGCCATTGACTTCAGTGGACAAGGTGCGGCACCGATCGCCTCTCCGGACTGGACTCCGACTTTCTACAACCATGCAACGTGGAATAAGGGGTCGCTTGGTTCAGTGTTCGGCGTGACGATCGACCACCTTGGCAATGCGTATGTTGCTCAGACCTCCTCGTATGGTTTGAGCTTTGGAATTTACTCTGACGCGCTCGGTACGTTGGCGGGCGGCGTTCACGGCGGCATTTACAAGATCAACGCCGCGACCGGCGCAGCCAGCCTGTGGGTCAATCTGCCGAACACGATCGACACGACCATCACCCCGGTTTCCGAAGCTTGGCCTGAACTCGGTAACCTCGCGTTCAACTGCCCGGTGCAGCGCATGTACGTGACCAACTTCTCCGACGGTCGTATCTACAACCTGAATACAGCCGGCACGACCGTGCAGAGCTACGACCACGCGACGGGTATTGTCTATACCGGCACCGCACCGGACATTAACGATAACCCCAACACGTTCGCGCCGTTGGGCGAGCGCGTGTGGGCGGTTCAGCCGAGCCAGGGTCGTCTCTACTACAGCGTGTGGTGGGAAGATCAGGGCCGTCCGAACCCGGGCCAGCAGAACCAAATCTGGTCGGTTGGTCTGACGGGAGCGGGCGACTTCATCCCCGGGTCGGCACAACTTGAAATTGTCATGGGTGATATTTGGAGCGGTGCGGGTTATTCCAACCCCGTTTCGGATATCACGTTCACGCCGAACTGCTGCATGATTGTGGCAGAGCGAAGTATGGAAGCCGATACATTCAGCTGGGCTCACCAGTCGCGCGCCATCGAGTTCTGTCCGACTACGACCGGCACGTGGGTTCCGTCAGGCACACCGTTCCAGATCGGCGGCGGCGGAAACAACAGCTCGGGTGGTATCGATTATGACTACGATTCAGTTAACTCAGTATTCCAGGTTTGGGTCACCGGCGACTACCTGATCACCTACGGTGGAGGTCCCGCGTGGGTGTATGGCATTCAAGGATTGCCAAGCACCGGTGGCACCACGGCCAACAGCACTCACATCGACTCGGATCAGAACACGGCCTTCCAGGACAAGTTCCAGCAAGGCGACGTCGAAGTCACCTGTCCGGGTTGCTCGCCGAACGTCTTGGTTGCTTGCTGCACGCCAGACCATACCTGCACAAACCTCGATCCGATTTGCTGCCAGCAAGAAGGCGGCATTCCGGGACCGGCGGGTGCATTGTGCGGTTCCATTGAAGAGTGTTGCTTCCCTGATGGCACAAACCAAATCATGGATGCGGCTTGCTGTATAGCGGCAGGAGGGACGCCGCAGGGGCCAGGCACCGGAACGGTGTCGCTGGCTCCCGGCGCCTGCTGTTTGCCGCCGGGCGATCCGCTCGGTCCATGTGCATTCATCAATCCGCTTTGCTGTTCGAGTCGAGGTGGAACGTTCCTCGGGTTCTTCGTGATGTGCACGGACAACGATGCGAACGGCAACGGTTTGAATGACTCTTGCGACCCGCAGTGCGAACCGCTTCCAAGCGGATTCGGTTGCACCGATTCGGTGTGTCCGGTTCCACCTCCGGGTGAGAAGTGCCGTCCCAGCGAAGTCATTTGCGACAATTTCGGTAATTGCCGCGTGACTGAGTGCGATTGCACCGGTCTTGATGAGTGCAAGCTGAAACACAACGGCCCGGGTCACTTCTATTGCGAAGGTATATGCCTCACGAACCCGGCGCTGCATTGCGAACTGTATAAGGAGCAGACAGCTGCGGGAGTCAGATTCTATTGCGACTGCCTTGGCGATCCGATTGTAGAGGCCTGCTGCCTGCCGGACGGTTCGTGCGCTGTCATGACAGCCGATCAATGCACCGCGCTGGGTGGAACACCACTGGGCGTCGGTTCAAGTTGCCTCGGCGTGGAGGCCTGCTGCTTCACTGATGCAACGGGCGTCCTCGCTTGCCAGGACATGGACAAGCTCTGCTGCGAGAAGTTCTACAGCGGTTCTGCTCAGGGTCCGGGCTCGATGTGTCAGGGTGACAACAACGGCAACGGCATCGACGATGAGTGCGAACCGCCGGGATGCGAGCCGCCTCCGCCGGGAGTCTTCACTTGTCCGTCAGTGCAGTGCCCACAACAAGGCGATAAGTGTCAACCGAAGTGTATCGACTTTGACATCGTCAACGACATTTTCACTGTCAGTGAGTGCGAGTGCAGTCGACCGGGCGAGTGCTACGCCACGCTTGGTTCGGATACGCCGAATTGCATTGGCAATTGCGATACAGACGAAATCTGCACGCAAACGGCCACAGTCATTGCTCCGGGCGTCACTCGATATTGCTGCCATTGTGAATCGGCCCCGCCGGATTGCGAGCCGACGATCGATCGCACTAGGTGCAAACCGCACGATTGCCCGAATGACAATGAAGTCTGTATTCCGAAGTGCATGTTGTTCGACGGATTCAACACAACGGTTGAGGATTGCGAATGCCGTCGACAGGAAGAGTGCCATCCGGTCGCGAGCACAATCGTTCCGCCGCTCGCTCCTTCTTGCGATGGCTTCTGTCCGCCGGGTTACAACTGCATCGAAACCGTAACCACGGATGGCTTGCCGCCGGGTCTCAGCCGTATCTGCTGCGAATGCGAGCCGATGTGTCCGCTGCCCGATCCGACAGCAGATGATCCATGTGCGTTCTACCAGGCGACGAGCTGCGTCGACGGTTCACCGCATGATCTGTGCATGGCCAATCTCGTGCACATCGGTCCGGGTCCGTTGGATGGTCCGTGGCCATATGTCGATGATTGCACGTGCACTAATCCGATCGCGTGCTCTCCGGTGACGCTGACGCCGATTCCGGGGACGCTCGACTACAACCTGTCGTGCATCGGCGACTGCTTCCCGCCGGAAGTTGGCAAGTGCCAGGTTGAGATCAACGGAGTTCCCACCGGCGTGCAAACCGTGTTCACCGGTGACCTTAGCTTCAACGACATCATTACCTGCGGTTGCGGCGATCCTCCGATCGACGCGTGCCCGCTGCCCACGCCGCCGGCGGTCGACATCTGCGCCTTGCGTCAGCCGTACGACTGCAGGAAGGGTTTGGACAGTGACCATTGCTTCCCGACCAAGATCGTCTGGAATCCGGCGACGGGTCAGGCGACCGCAGAGTCGTGTGAATGCATGTCGCAAAATGATTGTCACGTGGTCTACGAAGGTGGGTTCGGGCTTCCGCCAACCTGTGGAGGCATTTGTCCGCAGACGGGCGACCAGTGCACGCCGACAATCGTAAACAACCCCGACGGCACGCAGGAATTCTCGTGCGATTGCTGTCCGCCAAACGACGTGACCATCAATATCTCAACAGGCGTCACGCAGTCAGGCGGGTTCATCCCTGTCGGCAACAACGATGACACGTGGACCGTGGTGGCTGCACCAATTGGTTCGCCGCCGTATCCGCCAAAGGTCATCAACCCGCACCCGGCGTGGTTGACGATTCCGGGTACGCAGTGGATCAGCGCTGCGGCTACCGGTCCGAACGGTACCTACGATTATCAGTACTGCTTCTGCCTGGCGGATGACTATGAGAACGCCTACCTGACGTTCTTGATGCGAGCGGATGACAAGGCCACGTTGTATTTCAACGGCTACCCGATCGTTTCGACGCCGCCGAGTTATTCGTTCAGCACCAGCCCGCCGGTAGGCGTGTCGCTGATCGGATACTTCCAGGCCGGCACGAACTGCATCGATGTGATCGTCGAGAATACGCACGGCGTGGTGACGGGTCTGAACCTGTGGGGCGAAGTGCATGCCGACAACGGGCAGTGCTGCTGTGAACCGGAACCGGGCGGCTTCTCGTGCAAGCCGACGACCTGTCCAAATCCAAATGAGGTTTGCAGGCCGACGAAGTATGAGTGCATTCCGGGCGGGCTTTGCCATGTGACCGAATGCGATTGCATGGGTCCGAATGGGTGTCATGCCGAAATCAGTCCGTTGGTAGGCGGCGGCGTCTTCTGCACCGGCGGGTGCCCTGCGTTCGGTCAGACCTGTCAGCGGACCGACAACGAACTCGCCAACGGCACGATTGAATCTGTGTGCAGTTGCGGAATCATTTGCGATGATCCAACGGACTGCAACGACAGCAATGCGTGCACGTGCGATTCGTGTGTTTCGGGTGGTTGCGTGAACACGCCCGTCACGTACGGAAACGTCAATTGCATCGGGCCAGCGGCGCCAAACCTAGATGACATTCTCTGCGTCCTGAATGGGTTCGCGAATTTCAGCGCCTGTCGCAATGGCGATATCCATCCGTGCACCGGCGACAACATCATTAACCTTGATGACATTCTCAAGGTTCTCGCGGCGTTCTCAGGTAACGACGCGTGTGGATGTCCGTAATGTGATCGTAACGCTCCGTGGCGAGTGATCGATGTCGCTTGCCGCGGAGGATTCAACGAATGCGGCGCGAGGTTGAGCCAGTCTCAACCTCGCCTCGCCATACAGAACACCCCATCGAGGGCCCCTTGGCGGACGTGACAGGGTCTCCCCTTCACGTCCGCCGCGTTTTTACTCAAAAACAAATTGCTGGGTTCCACCCGCAAATGACTGAGTGGCCGTCAATTTGAAATCTGAAACTGCACGAAACGCGCAATCTATGCCTGGCATACGCATTGCTAGTACTGATACGGGGGGTTACGATCCTTCGACGCGGCGAGCCCTGGTTGGCTGGGAGACATTTCGGAGTGCCCTTAATGAGCTGTCAATTTGCAGGAAGAGTATACGTCATCGCGGGGAGCGCCCTTTTGTGTGTATTGGCGTGCAAGCCGCCACAACAGCAGGCTGCCCCCCCGCCCAAGCCGCCGGAAGTCACGATCAGCCAGGTTGTGGAGCGGTCGGTGACTGACTTTGAAGACTTCACCGGTCGGCTTGAAGCGACCGAGACAGTGGAAATCCACGCACGGGTGCGCGGATACCTCAACGCCGTTCACTTCACCGACGGTCAGGAAGTCAAAACGGGCACGCCCTTGTTTGACATTGACCCACGCACCTACGAAGCAGAACTGAAGAACGCCGAAGGACTCAAAGCGCAATGGATGGCCAAACGCGACAAAGCCAAGGCAGACGTCGCGCGGTACGAGGGACTTGTTCCAACCGGTGCCGCCAGCGCACAAGACCTCGACAAGGCGCGTGCGGAACTTGGAGAGGCTATCTCAGCTATTCAGTCCGCTGAGGCAGCCATCGATCTTGCCAAGCTCGATCTGGAGTTCGCAAAAATCACGGCGCCCATCGACGGACAGGTGGGCCGGGCGTTGATCACTAAGGGGAATCTCGTTCAGACTGGCGTGGGGCAGGATTCGTTGCTGACGACGATCGTTTCACTCGATCCGATGTATGTTTATTTCGACGTCGACGAGCGCACGCTTCTGCGGTTTCGCGAAAGGCATCGAACCACGACGGGTGAGAGCAAGGCTCCTGAATCCGTTGCGGACCTCAAGGTGCCGCTGCAAATGGGCTTGGCCGACGAGAGCGGATTCTCCTACCACGGCTACATGAACTTCGCCGACAATCGTGTCGACGAGACCACGGGCACGATTCGCGTGCGCGGCACATTCGACAACAGCAAGCGGATTTTCAAACCCGGACTCTTCGCGCGCGTGAGGCTCGCGTGCACCGAGCCCTATCCAGCCGTTCTTGTCGCGGACGCGGCGATCGGCACGGATCAAGGAACGAAGTACGTTTTGACCGTCAACGATCAGAACACAGTCGAACGGCGACTCGTCAAGCTCGGTCCGCTTCAGGACGACGGGCTGCGTGTAGTCACGGACGGACTCAAGTCCGGCGAGTGGATCATCACCAACGGCATACAACGTGCGCGAACGGGCAAGCCTGTCACGCCGCAAAAGGCTGACATGCCATCGCGACAGGTTAAGTCTACAAAATCACCCGCGGTCACCAAACCGGTTACAACCCAACCAGCTGCGCCCAGCGGCAAGTAAGCGAGGACTGTCATGTTTGCGACCGCCTTTATTGATCGACCGGTATTTGCATCGGTCCTCTCGATCGTGATCGTGCTGCTCGGCGTGGTTGCTCTTGAGAAGTTGCCCATCGCGCAGTATCCGGAGATCGTCCCCCCCACCATCCAGATTTCAGCGACTTACCCCGGTGCTAACGCGAAAGTGGTGGCAGATACCGTGGCGTCACCGATCGAACAGGAAGTCAACGGCGTCGAGAACATGCTTTATATGTTCTCGAAGTCGACGAACGACGGGCAGATGTACTTAGACGTCACGTTCAACGTCGGCACCGATCTGAACATGGCCCAGGTGCTCACGCAGAACCGCGTCGCCATCGCCGAAGCCAAGCTTCCCGAAGAAGTGAAACGGCAAGGCGTCACGACCAAGAAAAAGTCGCCGTCGATCCTGCTGTGCATCAATCTCATTTCGCCGGATGGAAAGTACGACCAGCTTTACCTCAGCAACTACGCGACGATCCAGGTGAAGGATGCCCTCTCGCGATTGACCGGCATCGGCGACGTGACGTTTCTGGGTGCGCGCGATTACAGCATGCGCGTATGGCTTGACCCGGAAAAATTGGCTTCGCGCGGCATGACAGCCAGCGACGTCACCAACGCCTTGCAGGAGCAGAACGTGCAGGTGGCTGCGGGTCGCCTCGGTCAGCCGCCCGCGCCCGAAGGCCAAGCATTTCAGCTGACCATCAACACAATGGGCCGATTGCTCGACCCGGACGAATTCGCAGACATCATCATCAAAACCGGCGCGCAGGGTCAGGTCACGCGCATTCGCGACATTGGTCGCACGGAACTTGGCGCGAAGAATTACGACGTCAACAGCTATCTCGACGGCAAGCCGTGCATCACGCTGGCTGTATTTCAGTTGCCGGGGTCGAACGCGCTAGCCACCGCCGACGGTGTAAAGGCCAAGATGGAGGAGCTGAAAGCGCGGTTCCCGGCGGGTCTGGATTATCGCATCGTCTACGACACGACGGTCTTCATCGATGAGTCGATTCACGAAGTGTACAAGACGTTGTACGAAGCCTTCGCGCTCGTCTTTATCGTGGTGCTCATTTTCCTTCAAAATTGGCGTGCGTGCATCGTCCCGATGGTGGCTGTGCCGGTGTCATTGATTGGCACCTGCGCCGTGATGGCGATGCTGGGCTTCTCGCTGAATAACCTGTCGCTGTTCGGGCTTGTGCTTGCGATCGGCATTGTGGTTGACGACGCAATCGTGGTCGTCGAGAGCGTCGAGATGCACATGGCCAAGGGGCTCGCGCCGCGCGAAGCGACCTACAAATCGATGGAAGAACTATGGGTCGCGCTGATTGCCATTGCGTTCGGTTTGAGCGCGGTGTTTATCCCCGCCGGTTTCATCAGCGGCATCAGCGGACAGTTCTATCGACAGTTCGCGTTGACGATCGCGGTGGCTACGTTGATTTCGGCGTTTAACTCGCTCACACTCAGCCCGGCGCTGTGTGCCCTTCTACTCAAGCCGCATGAACACGGTAGTGATGCCAAACATCGCGAGGTTCTGCCGCGTTTTGGAATTGTCATTCTCGTTGGATTGCTCGGTTACTTGATTCTCCCGAAGTACCTGGGGCCGATGGTGGGTGTTCAGATGCCCGTCGCTGGCGGGCATGGTGCCGAGGAAGTTCACGCGACATCCACGTATGGCCCGTTGGCTGTGCGTGTTGGCGCGTTTCTCATCGGCGGTGTCGTGGGGTTGCTCATCAGCGGCATTATCAACCGGATACTTGGTACGTTCTTTCACGCGTTCAACTGGGCATTTGATCGCCTCGTCAACGCGTACGGGTTCACCGTTGCCGGCGTGCTGCGCATCAGCGTCGTCATGCTGGCGATCTACGTCGGGCTGATTTACCTGTCGTATCTCGGGTTCATGACGGTTCCGGTCGGGTTTATTCCGGAGCAGGACAAGGGCTACCTGATCGTCAACGCACAATTGCCCGACGGCGCAAGCCTCGAGCGGACGGAGGCGGTGGTCAATCACCTTGAGAAAATCGCATCCGAGACGCCGGGTGTCATGCACACGATCGCGGTCCCGGGCTATTCGATTCTTAATTCCACCAACATCTCGAATGTCGGCGGCATGTTCATCATTCTCGATCCGTTTGATAAACGAAAGAAAGACCCGGCGCTGTCCGCGAACGCGGTGGCGACGAAGCTTCGAGAGGGGTACAGCCACGTGCAGGAGGCGCTGGTGGCTGTGTTTGGCGCGCCGCCGGTTGACGGACTTGGCAACACCGGCGGATTCAAAATGCAGATTCAGGATCGCAGCGACTCGGGAATCGCGGCGTTGCAGGAAGGCGTGGAAGGCGTCGCCACGGAAGGTAATGCTCAGCCGGGGCTTGTCGGCCTGTTCAGCAGTTTTCGTGCGAATCAGCCGCAGGTGTTTGTGGACTTGAACCGAACACAGGCGAAGTCGCAGGGAATTGCGCTGACCGAAATCTTTTCCACGCTACAGACCTATCTTGGTTCGATGTACGCGAACGACTTCACGCGCTTTGGCCGCAACTGGCAGGTGAACGTGCAGGCGGAACCGGCGTTTCGATTGCAGCCGGAGGACATCACGCGACTCAAGGTGCGCAACGCCAAGGGTGACATGGTGCCGATCGGCGCTGTCGTCTCGGTGAACGAATCGAGCGGTCCCGCGATCGTAAATCACTACAACATGTTCCCATCGGCGGAGGTCAACGGCGGCACGCTGCCGGGTGTCAGCTCCGGCCAGGCGATCACCATGATGGAGAAAGTAGCGGAACAGGAGCTTTCCTCGACGATGGGTTTCGAGTGGACCGAGCTGGCGTTGCAGCAGAAGCTCGCGGGCAATACCGCCATCTTTGTTTTCATCCTCGGTGCGTTGCTCGTCTTCCTGGTTCACTCTGCGGAGTATGAAAGCTGGTCGTTGTCGCTGTCCATCATCATGATCGTGCCGATGTGCCTGCTGCCGGCTATTGCCGGCGTCTGGTACACCGGGCGCGACAACAACATCTTTACGCAAATCGGACTCGTCGTGCTCATCGGCTTGGCCGCGAAAAACGCAGTTCTCATCGTCGAGTTCTCCAAGCACCAGGAAGGACATGGATTAAAGAGTCGTGAGGCCACCATCGAAGCGTGCAGGCAGCGGTTGCGTCCGATTCTGATGACCTCGTTCGCGTTCACGCTCGGCGTGCTGCCGATGGTGCTGGCCAAGGGTGCGGGTGCGGAGATGCGCGTCGCACTGGGCATCGCCGTGTTCTGCGGCATGTTGGGTGTGACGTTCTTCGGTCTGTTCTTCACGCCGGTTTTCTATGCGACGATACGCTGGTTCACCGAGGGGAAAGAAACCACCAATCCCAAACACGAGCCCAAGAAATTAGAAGGAGAACACGCATGATTGTTCGCGCGTTCCATGGCAAATCGGTCGCGATTAGCGGTTTCGCGGCATTGATGCTTATTCCGTTCGTCGGATGCAAAGTTGGTCCGAATTATACGGAGCCGAAAGCGCGGCTGGCCAATGAGTGGAGCGAGGCCGCCAATCAGAAACTGGAGCGCGGCGAGGACGTCGTCACCCACTGGTGGGAAGTGCTTAACGATCCGGTTCTAAACAACCTCGTCGAGACGGCCTACAAGCAGAATCCCTCGCTGCACGCAGCCGGGGTTCGCGTGCTAGAAGCCCAGGCGCGTCGAGCTGTGGCGTTCGGTTTGCTCTTTCCGCAGCAGCAGGAAGTAAGCGGAGAACTCTCGTGGAATCAGGTCAGCGAGAACGCCGGCGGGCCGGTGCTTGACGGCAATCGTGCACAGAACTACGCAGCCGTTGCGACGAATCCATACGGCACGCTCGCCAACACAGTTCTTGGCAAACCGGGTCTGCACAATCAGTTTCATAATTGGCAGGTCGGTTTTGGTGCGTCGTGGGAGGTGGATTTCTGGGGTCGTTATCGTCGCGGAATCGAAGCGGCGGATGCACAAATCCTTGCCACGGTGGCCAGCTACGACGATGTGCTCGTCAGTCTCATCGCCGAAGTCGCAACCAATTATGTCTTCCTGCGATCGCTGGAAGAGCAGCTTGTCGTCACACAAAGCAACGTCGCCATTCAAAAGCGTGGATTCGAGCTTGCGGACACGAAGTTCAAAGGTGGCACAACAACCGGGCTCGACGCAGCCCAGGCGTCGTCGCTCCTGCACGATACGCAAGCACAGACGATCGATCTGTTAACCCGCATCTCGCAAACCAAGAGTACGTTGTGCGTCTTGCTTGGTTTGCCGCCGCAGGACCTTTCTGGAATCCTCGGCGAGGCCAAGCCGATCCCGACCGCACCGGAACGAGTCGCCGTGGGCATTCCCGCGGAACTCTTGCGACGACGACCGGACGTGCGTCGCGCCGAGCGCATCTTGGCCGCACAGAGCGCGGTCATCGGCGTGGCGGCAGCAGACCTGTATCCGAGTTTCTCACTCTCCGGCGACATCGGTCTGGCAGCCGAACATTTCTCAGATCTGTGGCGCGGCGACAGCGTGCAGGGGTTCCTCGGTCCGTCGTTCCGCTGGAACGTGCTGAATTACGGTCGCATCGAGAACAACATCCGCGTGCAGGACGCAGCCTATCAGGCGTTGATCAGCGAGTATGAGAGCATCGTCCTGCGTGCACAGGGTGAAGTGGAATCGGCCATGGCCGGTTTCCTCGGTGCGCGCGAGCAGCTCGCGTCGCTCACGCTCAGCGTCGAATCAGCCACGCGCGCGGTCGATCTCGCGGAGCAGCAATATCGCGGCGGCATCGCGGACTACACGCGCGTGCTCAACACTCAGGACTTTCTGACCACCGAGCAAACCCGCCTCGTCGCAACGCGAGGCGCGGTCACGCTCAATCTCATCGGACTGTATCGGGCGCTCGGCGGCGGCTGGGAGCTGCGCGAATCGCAGGACCTGGTTCCCGCTGAAATTAAGGAACAAATGAACCAACGAACAAACTGGGGCAAGATGATCGACGCCGATCGTCTCGACCTGAGGCATACTCCTGAATCCAGTTGAAAGGAATCCAATGCAACGAATCAGACTCTTTTCCTTTGTCACTCTCGGCGCGGCTACTCTTTTGCTCTTTGCCTGTGCTTCCAACCGCCCGGTTGGCACGCGCACCAAGCAGATCGAGCGGACCGAAGTAGTCACTGTTGAATCCATCGACGTCCCCAATCGCCTCGTCACGGTGAAGACCGCTTCCAACGATTATGTAACCGTCTACGTCGACAAGTCGCACACGGATTTCCCGATGGCGGCTGTGGGAGACAAGGTGCGCGTCCGTTACGTGCAGTCTCTCGCGGTCAAGCTCGCGAATTCCGGTACGCCCGCCGGCGGGTTGAAATACAAGGAAGAGACCAAGGAACCGGCAAAGGGTCGGCCCAGCGGCGAAGCTCAGGCTGAGTTGAACGCGACGGTGCGCATCGAGTCAGTCAACGCTGACGGCTCGATTGTGCTGTTTACGGGGCCGCGCGGTCGCCGTGCGATCGAAGTGCAAGACCCAGCTATGCGCGATTTCGCACGCAAGCTGAAGCCGGGCGACAACGTGGACGTCACGTACAAGGAGGCGGTGGCGCTTTCGCTGGAGAAGGTGAAGCGCTAAATCTTCGCGCCAACTGGCACGCAATCTGCACGCAAAGTTAATAGTGCGCGTAAATACCTCGGGGTTACTTGACGTCGAGGACTACTCTCGCTTTGGATATTGGCACACGCCGCCATTGCCTTATCGGGAATCGCGTGCGTTTTTCGAGGGGTATTGCCATGCAACAGCAAAACGTCATTTCTGATTCCGTCGAACTTTGTTCGAAAGTCTCGCGTGTTTTTCAGAAACGCGCGCAGTTGGCGCTTGAGAGATTCCAGGGTTGTCTTTCCAATTCATTGAAGGATTCCACCAACGGTAACAAGCAGCCGTTCATGAATCCCTTCCAGCAGGGAATGGACTGGTGGAATTACACCGTCGACTTCGCGCAGCGATCGATTCTCTTCTGGGATATCCTTCGCCAGCGCGGTGACAATTTCCTCGCTCACGAAAAAGCAGGAAAACCGCCCGTGCTGCATTTCGACTACGAGATGGTGCTCGACGCTCGGAAGTTCGATCGACCCGTGAATTATGCGCTGGTGAAAATCATCCCGCCGGCGGGAGTGACGATCGACCCGACGCGGCGACCGTATGTCATCATTGACCCTCGTGCCGGTCACGGACCCGGCATCGGCGGGTTCAAGGATGATTCGCAGGTCGGCGTCGCGCTTCGCGATGGGCATCCCGTGTATTTCGTGATTTTCTTCCCCGACCCTGAACCCGGGCAAACGCTGCTCGATGTGTGCGACACCGAAGCCCGCTTTGTTCAGGAGGTCAAGAAGCTGCATCCCAAGAGCGCCAAACCGGTGATCCTCGGCAATTGTCAGGGCGGTTGGGCGGCGATGATGCTGGCGGCTGCGAATCCCGATGACACGGGGCCGATCGTCATCAACGGCGCACCGATGTCGTACTGGGGTGGCGCGTGGAAGGACGGCGAAGGCGACAACCCGATGCGGTATGCGGGCGGGTTGCTGGGCGGAACGTGGCTGGCGTCGCTCGCGGGCGACCTTGGCAATGGGAAGTTCGACGGTGCAAACCTCGTGCAGAACATGGAGAACCTGAACCCAGCCAACACTTTCTGGGACAAGTATTACCATGTGTTCGCCAACGTCGACACCGAGGGTCCGCGCTTCCTTGAGTTCGAGCGCTGGTGGGGTGGATTCTATCTGCTCAATCGCGAGGAAATCGATTGGATCACGCAGAACCTCTTTGTCGGTAACCAACTTTGGGAATCGGCAGACGGCCGCGCGAAGAGCTTGTTCGACCTGCGCGAAATAAAGGTGCCGATCATTCTGTTCGCGTCGATGGGCGACAACATCACGCCGCCGCAACAGGCGTTCAACTGGGTGGCGGATGTTTACCAGTCAACGGATGAAATTAAAGCGCGCGGACAGACAATCGTCGGTTTGCTGCACCAGGACGTCGGCCACCTGGGCATTTTCGTTTCCGGCAAAGTGGCCAAGAAGGAACACACGCAGATCGTCTCCGTGCTGAAATCGGTGGAATCGCTGCCGCCGGGTTTGTATGGCATGAAAATCACTGAACAGAAGCGAGCGGACGGTAAGCCTGAGTATTCCGTCGAGTTTGTTGAGCATCGCCTTGAAGACATCATGGAGCGTCTCAATCGCTTCAACCGCGCCGACGAGAAGCCGTTCTCTGCGGCGGCGATGATTTCCGAATTCAATCAACGCGCGTACGACTTGTTCGTCAGCCCGCTTGTGAAGTCGATGGCCAACGAGCCCGCGGCGGAATTTGCTCGGCAATTCCATCCGCTGCGAGCGCAGCGTTGGATGTGGTCCAGCACCAATCCGTTGCTCAGCTGGTTGAAGCCCGTCGCGGATTCCGTGCGCGAGCAACGTCGGGCTGTGCCGACGGAGCAATCGTTCCGAAATGCCGAGCGTGTCAGTTCGGACATGCTCAGTGCTTCGTTCGATTTCTATCGCGACGTTCGCGATGCGGTCAGCGAAGCGATGTTCTTCAGCCTCTATGGAACCATCTTCTCGCAATACATGCCGGAAAAAACTTCGGTCGCCGCGAAAACCGGTGATTCGAACGGTAAGGAAGCTGTTCCGCCGTTCGTGAAAGAAGCGCTCGCAGCCATCGCATCTGGCGGATATCCCGAAGCTGTCGCGCGGGCAGCCGCACTGTTACAGCGGCGAGGCGAATCGTTGCCGCTCTCGCGACTTCAACTGAAGAAGGAAATGATGGACGATTACAAAGACCTGCTGCCCGATCTGCCGGCGGACGCGGCCCGGCGCATTCGCGGCGAGCAGGATGTGATCGTGTCGCATCAGCGCGAAGAGGCTATCGCTTCCCTGCCGAAACTCCTTAACGACAAGAACGATCGCGAACGACTCTTGAAGCTGCTGGAACTCCTTGAGTGTGACCGACGCCTGCAATCTGACGGCATCACGCCGGAACAGACGGCCATGGTGGCGCGCATTCGATCGGTCCTCGGCGCTCGTCCACAAAGTGTGAACGCGCGCGGATCGGGGAAGAACGTCCCCCCTTCGGCGGCAGGAGTTCGCACATGACCTCCTTGACCAACACAACCTTTGATGAAATCAAGATTGGGCAATCGCTGACTGTTTCACGAACTTTGTCTCAACCCGATATCGAAGCGCTCGCGTTTACCTCGGGTGATGTTGACGCCTATCACCTGGACAACGGCGAAGCCGATGGAACGGTCGGTTCCACGGAGGCCGTAGCCTCGGAAGCGTTCTTCGGATATCTGCTGAACCGGCGACTTCCCGGGCCGGGCACTTCGATTGTCGCTCAGGATTTTAAGTTTCGCGGTCGGTTGAACATCGGCGACAAGCTCACTGCAACCGTGACCGTCAAAGAGAAACGAGCAGACGGCCACTTCGTCGTGTTCGATTGCCGCTGCGTCAACGAGAAGGACGAAGTCATTACATCGGGCACGGCCACCGTCGTCGCGCCGAACAAACGAATCGTTTACACCGATCTGGCAACGCCCGAAGTCATCTTCCGCAGAACGGACGCATTCGCCAGGATTATTCAGTCCTGCGAGGGTCTTCCGCCCGTCAAATGCGCGATCGTTCACCCGTGCGATCACGACTCGCTCGTCGGTCCCATTGAGGCGTTTCGACGCAAACTGATTATTCCCGTGCTCGTCGGACCAGAGTCGAAAATTCGTGCCACGGCTGAGGCCGCCAAAGTTGACCTTCGCGAATTTCAGATCGTGCCCACGGAACATAGTCACGGAGCTGCGGAGAAAGCGGTCGCTATGTGTCGGGCCGGTGAAGTCGAAGCCCTGATGAAAGGGAGTCTGCACACCGACGAGATCATGGGCGCGGTCGTGCCGTCCGCAACTGGTTTGCGCACGTCGCGGCGCATCAGCCACGTGTTCGTGCTCGATGTGCCCACGTATCCCCGAATGCTGCTGATTTCTGACGCGGCGATCAACATCGCGCCCGATCTCAAAGCCAAAGTGGACATTACGCAAAACGCGATTGACCTGGCAAGAATTCTAGGAATCGAAAAGCCGCGCGTTGCGATTCTCTCAGCCGTTGAGACGGTCAACCCCGACATTGCCTCGACGCTGGATGCGGCTGCGTTGTGCAAGATGGCTGATCGTGGGCAAATCACGGGCGGGTTGCTCGATGGCCCGCTGGCGTTTGACAACGCGGTGAGCGAGCAGGCCGCGAAGACGAAGAAGATTGAATCACAAGTAGCAGGTAAAGCGGATGTTTTGATCGCGCCCGATCTCGAATCTGCCAACATGCTGGCCAAGCAACTGCAATACCTCGCCAGCGCGGATGCTGCGGGAATCGTGCTCGGTGCTCGCGTGCCAATCGTGCTCACCAGTCGCGCGGACACGGTGCGTACGCGATTGGCGTCCGCGGCTGTGATGGCACGAGTGGCGCAGTCGCGAAGAACCGCCGCCGGTTAATCAACACGAAGTGAGTATCGCCATGGCTGATGCAATCGTAGTGCTCAACGCAGGTTCCTCGAGCATCAAGTTCTCATTGTTTGCCCTGGCAGCCAACGACATGAACGTGGTCGCTCGCGGGCAGATCGAGGGTCTGTTCACTTCGCCCAAGTTTGTTTCAAAGGATCAAGCAGGCAAGGTGCTATCTGAAAAGTCGTGGGGTGAGGGGAAGTCACTCGGACATGAAGGTGGGCTGGATCATCTGGTCGGATATCTTCGGGAACAACTCAAAGAGTATCAACTGATTGGCGTGGGACACCGCATCGCGCACGGCGGACCGGACATTGCGCAACCACAGCGCGTCGACGCGGCGTTGATCAAGAAACTCGAGCAATTCGTTCCGCTTGCGCCGCTGCATCAGCCGCACAATCTCGCTCCGATTCGATTCATTCAGGGACGATTGCCACAGCTTCCGCAAGTCGCCTGTTTCGACACGTCATTCCATCGATCCAATTCGAAAATCTCCCAGCTCTTTGCCTTGCCTTTGGAGTATTTCGATGACGGCGTGCGGCGATATGGATTTCATGGTCTGTCGTATGAGTACATCGCCTCGGTGCTGCCGCAACACGACGCTAAAGCCGCGAAAGGCAAAACGATTGTACTACATCTCGGAAACGGCGCGAGCATGTGCGCGATGGATGCCTCGCACAGCATGGCCTGCACAATGGGTTTCTGCGCGGTGGACGGACTCATGATGGGCACGCGCAGCGGTTCGCTCGATCCGGGCGTGGTTCTCTACCTCATGGCCCAGCGAGGCATGAGCGCCGAGACAATTGAGAAGCTCATCTATACACAGTCGGGCTTGCTCGGTGTATCAGGGATATCAAGCGATATGCGTGCGCTCTTAGGCAGTGACGACCCTCGCGCGAAGCTGGCGGTCGACCTTTACGTCTATCGTGTGCAGCGCGAGCTGGGTTCGCTGGCGGCCGCATTGCAGGGCGTCGACGCATTGGTCTTTACCGGCGGCATCGGCGAGAATGCGGCGGTCATACGGGCGCGCATTTGTCGCGATGCGGCGTGGCTCGGCGTGGATCTCGATGAGGGTCGAAACACAAAGGGTGGTCCGAAGATCAGCACGGATACAAGTCGCATCTCAGCGTGGACCATTCCGACCAACGAAGAGCTGATGATCGCGAGACATACTCGGAAATCACTTACCATCAACTGAAATCGCGGGTACAACTAACCTCAGTGAATCCACCATTGGTGGGCACGGCTTTCATCCTGATTGAGAAATGAGATCGAAGTTGCAGGGTCACGCTTTCAAATTCATCGAGATGCGAACTTTTGAGTTACGGAGCAGATCGAATGGCAAAGAAGAAGGCAGTCAATTCCAAACTCCCTCTCAAACCGACCATTGACGACTGGGAGCGAAACTGGCGCGGCAATCTGATGAAGGCCGACTCGCCGGGTTATGAGCTTCCAGGCGATGGATCGCAAGAGCGTGATTTCCTTGCGCATGCGCGCACGCCGGAGAAGGAAAAGGCGCGACTGAAACGAATCGACTCCGAGTTTGTGCGCGGGTTTAGAGAAATGCACAAAGTGGGACCGGCTGTGACCGTGTTCGGTTCCGCGCGCTTCAAGGAAAACCATCGCTATTACAAGCTCGCCCAGGCGGTCGGATCGGAACTCGCTCGCGCGGGTTTCGCCACGCTCACCGGCGGTGGTCCGGGCATCATGGAAGCAGCCAACCGCGGCGCACACGAGGCCGGCGGCAGCAGCTACGGTTTGAACATCATTCTGCCGCACGAGCAAAGTGCGAATCCCTACGTGGATAAGAGCATCGAATTCCATTACTTCTTCACGCGCAAAGTCATGCTCGTGAAATATTCCTGCGCGTACATCATCATGCCCGGCGGGCTCGGCACGCTCGACGAATTCTTTGAGGCAGCCACACTCATTCAATGCGGCAAGATCGGGCCGTTCCCCATCATCCTCATGGGTGAGAAATTCTGGGAAGGCTTACGCGTCTGGGGTCAGTTCATGATGAAGGAAGGCGTGTTTACGCGAGACGAAATCAAGTTCGGGTGGGTCACAGATTCCCCGGCGGAAGCGGTCGACGTGATCGTTCGCAGTCTCACACCTGAGGTGCGCGAACGCCTTTCACCGTTGAAGAGTAAAAAGTCTGGCGAAGCGCGGAGAACAAAATGAAGATCAGAGTCATTGGTGCGGCGGGCGGCGAAGTCACGGGCTCGGCCTACATGGTCGAGACGAAACAGGCACGTGTTCTTGTTGATTGCGGCCTTTTTCAGGGCGGCAAGAAATCGGAGTCGCTGAATCGACCACCGGCGAATCCGAATCGAAAGCTCGACTCCGTCCTGCTGACGCACGGTCACCTCGATCACACCGGTCGACTTCCGCTGCTGGCGCAACTCGGCTGGAGCGGGCCGATCTGGGCGACACCGGCTACCAACGAAATGACCGCGCTCATCGTTCGGGACGCTGCCAGATTGCAGGGTCAAGATGCAATTCGCGCCAGTCGCAGAAACCTTCGTGCCGGAAAACCAGAGGTTGAACCGCTTTACACCGTCGAAGAGGCTGAACAAATTATCAAATGCCTTCGCGACGTGCCCTACCGACAACCGGTGCCTGTGGCGCCGGGAATCCGCGCGGTGTGGAGCGAATCAGGCCACATGCTGGGTTCATGCAGTATTCAACTTCTCGTGCAGGAAGATGGCCGCGAAAAACGCGTGGTGTTTTCCGGCGACATCGGCCCGCGAGGCATCCCGATGCTTCGCGATTTCGAGCCGTTTCACCAGACCGACCTTGTTTTTCTGGAATCCACGTACGGCGACAAAGACCATAACCCGTTTCTTGATACCGTCGATCAGTTCGTCTCAGCCGTAAAGCTGGCTGTGAAAGCGGGCGGCAAAATCCTCGTGCCCACGTTTGCGGTTGGCCGAGCGCAGCTGCTCACAGCCCTGCTCGCGTGGATGTTTCGCACCAAGAAGGTCAAACCATTTCCGATCTTTCTCGACAGCCCGATGGCGATCGAGGCGACGAACATCTACATGCAACATCGCGAGTTGTTCGACGACGCGCTGCTCAAGTTCATCAAGAATCGCCCGCTCCGCGCTGATCTCAAAACGATGCAGATGACCGCTTCCGCCGAGCAGTCAAAGAAAATCAACGACGTCACCGGCCCCTGCCTTGTCATGGCCGGCGCGGGCATGTGCAACGGTGGCCGCATCCTTCACCACCTCAAAGAAAACCTCTGGAAACCGGAAACGCAGTTACTCTTTGTCGGTTTCCAGGGATATGGCTCAATGGGTCGACGACTGCAAGACGGTGCTACGTCTGTCACCATCCACGGCCAAAAAGTGGCTGTCAAAGCGAAAATGCATTCTCTCAATGGCTTCAGCGCCCACGCGGGTCGAACTGACCTGCTCGCATGGTTTGGCGCAATTGCACCATGCAAGCCGCGCGTGGTGTTGACGCACGGTGAAGATCGTCAGCGTAACGAGTTGGCCAAACAAATTCAGAAGAGGTTCCGTTTGAAATCTGCCTTGCCTAAGATGGGCGACATCATCGAACTTTGACGGTATTCTGTCGCCACGATAACGAGGAAGAAGACATGCAGAATTTCAGTCTAGCCCAACATGAACTAACTGTCGGCGAGGTGCATCGAAACCTCTTGCCCGGACAACTGTATGAACACGCGATCCGTTATGAAAAGCAATCATTGATCGCGGAGAACGGAACGCTGGTCGCGTATTCCGGTGCGAAGACTGGGCGCTCGCCCAAAGATAAGCGCGTGGTCAAGCATCCTGATTCAGAACGCGACGTGTGGTGGGGTAACGTCAATATTCCGCTCGATCCCAAGTCGTTCGCGATCAATCGCGAACGCGCGCGTGATTATCTGAATACACGCGAGCGACTTTACTGTTTCGATGGATTCGCCGGTTGGGATCCGAAGTACCGACTCAAGGTGCGCGTGATCTGCTCTCGTCCATACCACGCGCTGTTCATGCACACGATGCTCATTCGACCCAACAAGGCGGAGCTGCACGAATTCGGCAAGCCCGATTTCGTGATCTTCAACGCGGGCGCTTTTCCCGCGAACAAGCTGACAGCCGGCATGGGTTCAAAAACGAGCATCGATCTCAGCTTCGAGGACGGCGAACTCATCATCCTCGGCACTGAATACGCCGGTGAGATGAAAAAAGGTGTTTTCACGGTCGTCAATTATCTTGCGCCAAAGCGCGGGATTCTGTCGATGCACTGCTCAGCCACCGCCGACGTTCATACCGGCAATTCGTCGCTGCTCTTCGGGCTGTCGGGCACGGGTAAGACAACGCTGTCCGCCGACCCCAAGCGCCATTTGATCGGCGACGATGAGCACTGCTGGAGCGATGAGGGCATTTTCAATATCGAGGGCGGCTGTTACGCGAAGGCGATCAACCTAACTCCTGAATCGGAGCCGGAGATTTTCCAGGCACTTCGCTTCGGCGCGGTGCTTGAGAACGTGGCCGTCGAGGAAGACCACAGCATCGATTTCAAAGACACTAGCATTACGCAAAACACACGCGGCGCGTATCCGATCGAATTTATCCGCAGCGCCAAGGTCCCCTGCGTGGCTGGCCATCCGACCGACATCATTTTCCTCACCTGCGACGCGTTTGGCATCTTGCCGCCGGTAAGTCTTCTGTCACCCGCGCACGCGATGTACCATTTCATCAGCGGTTACACCGCCAAAGTGGCTGGCACGGAAGTCGGCGTGTCCGAACCACAGGCGACGTTCTCTCCCTGCTTCGGCGGTCCGTTCCTCGTGTGGCACCCGAGCAAGTACGCCGACCTGATGGCTGCGAAGATGGCCAAGCACAAGACGCGCGTCTGGCTGGTCAACACCGGCTGGACAGGCGGACCGCACGGCATCGGTCAGCGCATCAAGCTCGCGCACAGTCGCGCCATCATCGACGCGATCCACAGCGGCCGGTTGATCGAGTCAGCACGACAGCGCGATCCGGTATTTGGTTTCGACGTGATCACCCAATGTCCGGACGTACCTTCCGATGCGCTGGTGCCGCGAAATGCGTGGAACGACAAGATTTCCTATGACACCTCCGCGAAGAAGCTGGCGAATCTGTTCCGCGAGAATTTCAAAACGTACGAAGCCGGCGTCAGCGGTGAAGTCCGTGCAGCCGGGCCGGTATGAAACGCATCGCGATCAACACGGGTGGCGGAGATGCACCGGGCCTGAACGCCGTCATTCACAGCGCGGTGATGGCCGCCCATGCCTGTCGAATCGAAATCGTCGGCATACGAGAAGGTTACGAAGGACTTCTCAACCCCGGCGATTATCCCGACGGCGGACTGGTTACGCTTGATCGCGAAATGGTGCGCAACATTTCTCACTTGGGCGGCACGATTCTCGGCACCACCAATCGCGGCAACCCATTGCGATACCAGACGAAGCTCGCTGACGGCTCTACAAAAGAAATCGACCGCAGCGACGAATTGATTCGCCGATTTCGCGAGGCTGGTCTCGACGCTCTGATTGCCGTCGGCGGCGACGGAACGCTTGGCATTGCGAATCACTTGAGCAAAAAGGGAATGACGGTCGTTGGCGTTCCGAAAACGATCGACAACGATCTGCAATCAACCGTCATGACCTTCGGTTTCGACAGCGCGGTCTCCTTCGCCACCGACTGCATCGATCGCCTGCACGCCACAGCCGAGTCGCATCGTAGAATCATTGTCGTTGAGGTCATGGGTCGCTACGCGGGTTGGATCGCACTGCACTCCGGTATCGCTGGTCGTGCCGACGCGATCCTGATTCCGGAGATTCCCTTCGACATCAAAAAAGTGGCGGAACAAATCGCCGCGCGATCTCGTGAAGGTAAGCGTTACGCAATCGTCGTGGTTGCTGAAGGCGCGAAGCCCAAGGGCGGAAGTCTTCTGCTTAAGGCGGAGGCAACTACGGGTAGCGTCGAGCGTCTCGGCGGCATCGGTGAATCGGTCGCCAGCCAATTACAAGAACTAACCGGCAAGGAAACCCGCGCCGTCGTTCTCGGCCATCTTCTACGCGGCGGGTCCCCCACCGCGCTGGATCGTTTGCTCGGTTTGAATTTCGGCGCTGCGGCCGTGCGCGCATTGGTTGAAGGACAAAAGGGAGTCATGGTGGCGATCAATCCGCCGCACACCGAGTTCGTTCCACTGGAGCAGGCCGTGAGCAAGCAGCGACTCGTGCCCACTGACGGCCACGCGGTCGTAACCGCACGCGCGTTGAACATTTGCCTTGGAGACTAACAGGCTATGAAGGTCGCACTTGGAGCGGATCACGCCGGTTTTTCGTTAAAAGAACGCATCAAAGAGCACTTATCAAAACTCAAATATGAAATCATCGACCTCGGGACGCATTCAACGGTGTCCGTGGACTATCCTGATTTTGCGAAATCGGTCGGCCTTGCAGTCCGCGACGGTTTGGCCGAGCGCGGCGTTCTTGTATGTGGCAGCGGCGTCGGCGCATCCATTGCAGCCAACAAGATTCGTGGCGTTCGTGCCGGTCTCTGCCATGATCACTATTCAGCCCATCAAGGTGTCGAACACGATGACATGAATGTGCTTGTAGTTGGCGGACGCATCATTGGTGAGGCCATCGCGCTGGAACTTGTCGACGCTTTTCTCAATGCGAAGTTCACGGCAGAAGAGAGGCACCAGCGGAGACTAGACAAGGTAAAGGAAATAGAACGGCTCTTTGTGGAATCCTGAATGTCTTTTGCATCTACTTACTCCATAATCATCGGCTTGATACTGTTCGCAGGAATGCTGTTGCTTCTCGAAGCGGGTCGGCGATGGGGGCAACAAAGCAAGCCAGAAGAACTCGCCGGCGCGCGCGCAGGCCTGGGAGCGATCGACGCAGCAGTTTTCAGCCTTCTCGGTTTGCTGGTTGCTTTCAGCTTCTCTGGGGCCGCCATGCGATTCGACGCGCGACGTCAATTATCCGTGCAGGAGAGTAACTGCATCGGAACCGCCTGGTTGCGAATCGACGCGCTGCCGCCCGAGAATCAGCCGGAACTTCGCGACCTGTTCCGCCAATACGTCGATGCCCGTTTGCAGGTCGCCGCGGTCATGCCCGATCTTGAGGCCGCGCACGCCGTGCTCAAACACTGCTCAGAGCTGCAGTCCGCCATATGGACTTATGCGCTCAATGCGAGTCAAGTCTCATCCACCCCGGTTTCAGGAATGCTGCTGCTACCTGCGCTGAATCAGATGTTTGACATCGCGTCCACCCGCACGGCAACGGCTTATATTCATCCGCCGCTGATCATATTTGCCATGCTCATCATACTGTCGCTCGCGTCGGCACTCATGGCCGGCCATGAAATGGCAGGTGCGAAACGACGAAGTTGGTTGCACGTCATCGGCCTGGCAGCCGCTGTGTCGGCAGCAGTGTTCATCATCGTCGATCTCGAATACCCGCGGGCGGGTCTGATCAGGCTGAACAGCACTGAACGAAGCCTTCAGGAATTGCGACAGTCGATGGAAGAAAAAACCATGATTCCGCCGTGAGCGAGCCTCATGGCGGTTGGAAATTGGAAATGGAACCATCATGAATCGAACCAACAAAACTCAAGGGCCAAAGAGTGCATTTGCTAAGACTCATGTCGCGCCGGCCCGCGCCGCTACCAAAGAAGTCTTGTCTCGCGAAGAGGTACGTAGAATCGACGCCTATTGGCGGGCATCAAATTATCTTTCCGTCGGGCAAATCTACCTACTCGACAATCCCCTGCTGAGGAAACCCCTCGCCCGCGAGCACATCAAGCCGCGTCTGCTTGGACACTGGGGCACGACGCCTGGTTTGAACTTCATCTACACGCACCTCAATCGAGTCATCAAACAGCACGATCTCAGCATGATTTACATGACCGGGCCCGGACACGGCGGACCGGGTATCGTCGGTCACACTTACCTCGAAGGAACCTACAGCGAGGTCTACACCAACATCACGCGCGACGAACTCGGCCTGAAGAAGCTGTTCAAGCAGTTCAGCTTCCCGGGCGGAATACCGAGTCACGTCGCGCCGGAGACACCGGGTTCGATTCATGAGGGCGGCGAATTGGGATATGCGCTCTCACATGCGTTTGGGGCCGCGTTTGATAATCCGGAGCTGATTGTCGCGTGTGTCGTCGGCGACGGAGAGGCAGAGACCGGTCCGCTGGCGACAAGCTGGCATTCAAACAAATTCCTCAATCCCGCGCGCGACGGGTGCGTGCTGCCGATCCTGCACCTGAACGGCTATAAGATCGCCAACCCCTGCTTCCTCGCTCGGATTCCGAAGGACGAACTTCGAAAGCTATTTGAAGGGTACGGCTATCACCCCTACTTCGTCGAAGGCCACGAGCCCGAGTCGATGCATCAGCAGATGGCCGCCACGCTCGATCAGATCGTTTCCGAGATTCAATCGATCCAGTATGAAGCGCGCGAAGGTGATTCTCAGAGTCGGCCCGCGTGGCCGATGATCGTCTTGCGATCGCCGAAGGGCTGGACTTGCCCCGCGGAAATCGACGGCAAGAAATGCGAGGATTACTGGCGCAGTCACCAGGTGCCGATGGGCGACATGAGCACGAAGGAGCACATCAAAATCCTCGAAAAGTGGATGAAGAGCTATCGACCCGAAGAGCTATTCGACAGCGCCGGGCGGTTTCGCGAAGAGCTGGCTGAGCTTGCGCCGAAGGGTGAACGCCGCATGAGCGCAAACCCACACGGCAACGGCGGCCTGCTGCTCAAAGATCTCGTCATGCCCGATTTTCGTGAGTACGCAGTTAGTGTTCGCCAACCTGGTGAAAAGATTGCGGAAGCCACGCGCGAGATGGGCAAGTTCCTGCGCGACGTGATGAAGCTGAATTTGACGAACAGCAATTTCCGCCTCTTCAGCCCCGACGAGAACAATTCCAATCGTTGGAACGACGTGCTCGACGTGACCAAACGTTGTTTCATGGGCGAGATCTACAAGGAAGACGACAACCTCTCGCCCGATGGCCGCATGATGGAAGTTCTCAGCGAACACCAATGTCAGGGTTGGCTGGAAGGCTACCTACTCACCGGCCGACACGGCTTCTTCTCATGCTACGAGGCGTTCATCCACATCGTCGATTCGATGTTCAATCAGCACGCGAAGTGGTTGAAGGCGTGCAGCCACATCCCGTGGCGCAGGCCGATCGCGTCGTTGAATTATCTGTTGTCGAGCCACGTTTGGCGGCAGGATCACAACGGCTTCTCGCATCAGGACCCGGGCTTCATCGATCACGTGGTGAATAAGAAAGCGGAGATCATCCGCATCTATCTGCCGCCCGATGCTAATTGCCTTCTCTCCGTCACCGATCATTGCCTCCGCAGTCGCAACTATGTGAACGTCGTCGTCGCGGGCAAACAACCCGCACCGCAATGGCTGACGATGGATCAGGCGGTGAAGCATTGCACGGCTGGCCTTGGCATCTGGGAATGGGCGAGCAACGATCGCGGAAGCGAGCCCGACGTGGTGATGGCCTGCTGCGGCGATGTGCCCACGCTGGAGACCATCGCAGCGGTTGATCTTATTCGAAAGCACGTGCCGGAACTCAAGGTGCGCGTCATCAACGTCGTCGACCTCATGACGCTTCAATCACCCGACCAGCATCCGCACGGTATGCCGCACGGAGAATTCGACGCGCTGTTTACCATTGATCGTCCCGTCATTTTCGCGTTTCACGGCTACCCGTCGTTGATTCATCGCCTTGCCTACAGCCGAACGAATCATGAGAATTTCCACGTGCACGGATTCCGCGAGGAGGGCACGACGACGACGCCGTTCGACATGGCTGTACTGAATCAGCTTGACCGTTTCAGTCTGATCAGCGACGTGATCAACCGCGTACCGAAACTCGGCGAGCGGGCGGCCTACGCGCAACAGGCGATTCGCGAAAAGCTGATCGACCACAAGCACTACATCGCCGAACACGGCGACGACATGCCGGAAATTCGCGATTGGCAATGGGGAAAACAGGCACCGACGACACGCCGCACCAGATCGACCGAAGCGGACAATGTGTGATTTGGTAGGGTGATGCGTGATCTGTGAATGATAGACCCTCACCCTAACCCTCTCCCTAATAGGGAGAGGGAAAAGGCGATCGACATCAGAACTTCTGTTCAATGAAACGGCGATTCGTCATGGATTCCTGATCGTCGTAAGCGCCGTCTTTCGATCGCTTGGGAATCTCGATCCCCTTGCGTTTCACCTTTTTGTATGGAATCGATTTCAGGAAATGCGTAATGCAATTCAGCCGCGCGCGCTTCTTGTCGTCCGATGGAACGATGTGCCACGGTGCCCAGTCGGTGTCAGTGGCGTCAAGCATTGCATCGCGGGCGCGCGAGTAATCGTACCACTTCTCGCGCGACGGCAGGTCCATGTTGCTCAGCTTCCACTGGCGAAGCGGGTCCTCAATTCTCGCTTCGAAACGCTTCTTCTGCTCGTCGTTGCCGACTTCCAGCCAGTATTTGAATAATTGAATCCCTCCGCCGACGATGTACTTCTCGAAAATGGGACATTGCTCAAGAAATTTGCGGTGCTCCTCTTTCGTGCAGAACCCCATCACGCGCTCGACGCCGGCGCGGTTGTACCAGCTGCGATCAAAGATCACGATCTCGCCGGCGGCGGGAAAGTGCGCGAGGTATCGCTGGATGTACATCTGCGATTTCTCGCGATCGGTCGGGGCGGGCAGAGCCACGATTCGGAACACGCGCGGACTGACGCGCTCGACCATGCGACGAATGAGACCGCCCTTCCCCGCCGCGTCGCGGCCTTCGAAGATGACGATGATGCGCGCGCCCTCTTCCTTCACCCAATCCTGAAGGACGCATAGCTCAACTTGCAGCTTCTTTAGCTCGCGTTCGTAGTCCTTGCGCGAGAGCTTGTCCGATTTGGCGGCTTCGTCGTTCATGTTTTCCCTCCCGTTTTTGATGCGAACAGGCTGTTTCTAACCTTAATCATTGTAATCAATGCCGCATGCTTTTGCGACGCACGGTTTGGGTGGTTTCGCGCAACGTCGCCAGGCCGCCGGGGGGATTAATTGGTTAGGGTTTCCAATAACGAGAGTGGCGGAAAGAACCCGTCCACGAACCTTAGTATTGCCTGATAGGTATGAAGAGCTTGGCGTCGATTGAAATTGGAATGCGGCCTAAGAAAGGGCGTTTATTGAGTTTCGCCGAATGATCTCTGGAAAAAAGCGAGGTCGCGAAGCTCAACCCGCTCGTCCCTAAACAAGTCAGCCTCTCGACACGTTTCCATTGGGGTCGCTTCCAGTCCCAGCAAGCATGGCGAAAACACGGCGAAGTCGGCCAGATCAACGATTAGATTGTGATCGAAATCAGCTTTGTCATAAAGGCAGCCCCAGCGCGCTAGGCTTATGGATGCATGGCCACCGGCCTGCTGGAATGAACCGCCGACATAGAGTGCCGGCTCAGGCCCAAGGCCATCGTCATGAACGTACAAAACCCGCGCTGTCGCATCGAGGCCTGTACCGAAGGGCAACCAGTTTGATCCGTCCCAAGTAGCGATTCCGTTGACTTCAACTTCTCCTGCAAGTCTGAACTTGCCACCCGCGACCAATTTCTCTTCATACGATGTCAGCCAAAATACCTTATCGTCGAATGATTCGCCGCCGAGTCCGCTGCTGAGTTGCTCCCAACTCTCCCCATTCCATATTGCGACTCGATTGAATGGCTCATTGCCGATCTCTTCAAAGTCGCCTCCCGCATACAGATGGTTCCCCGCGACGGCCAAGAAAGCACCACCGTCAAACGGAGGTCCAAGATAATCCCATGCTAGGCCGTTCCATCGAACAACGCGCAGCTCCCATTCACTCGGAGGCCCTATGTTTCCGCTTGCATACAGCTCGTTGCCGTTAGCGACAATGGAGCCAATAGCTATTCCTTCAAGACCGTCACCTATTGACGCCCAGTCCTCTCCATTCCAGCTTGCAATATGATTCACCTCGATGCCGTCGGCATGAACGAATCGACCTCCGGCAATTAGGTTGCCGTCAAATTCGGTAAGCGGATAGCACTCATGGTCGACCCCGCCGCCCAACGGAGCCCAGTCTTTACCATCCCATTGAACGATGTATCCAGGTTCGGGAAATTCAAAGCCGGTATGCCATCTTGTAACCACGAGTTTTCCATCGTAAACCTTCGCGTTACCGATACCTCCATAGAGAATTGGAAAATCGACAGCTGACAACGTAGTACCGTCCCATTTCGAAAACCTGTGCGGAGGGTTGTTATAACCAGAAATAGCAAGAAGTCCTCCCTCATGGTCAACAAGTTC
Organism: uncultured Phycisphaeraceae bacterium; assembly: GCA_964494205.1. Lineage (GTDB taxonomy): Bacteria > Planctomycetota > Phycisphaerae > UBA1845 > UBA1845 > JBBTCX01. Next base: position 36,930 of record CAZBRD010000012.1, read on the forward strand.
CGTAACCGTTGCCATCGGTTTGCCGCGTCTCGGTCCTAATGTATTCCACGTGGCACCGTTCCAACGCGCAATTCCGCTGGCTATCGTTTCGCCAGCCATCCCGAAATCGCCGCCGACGAAGACGTCGTCGTCAAATTGAGCGATCGCGTAAACGCGGCCATCGACGCCGCCGCCAATAGGTGCCCACTGATCACCATCCCAGCGTGCCACGCGATTGAGCTGCGTCTCGCCAGAGAACAGAAAGTCTCCTCCGATATACAGTGCTTGATTGTCGACGAGCAGCGTGTTTACGCCATGGTCGAGCGGCTCGCCGAGTGTCCCCCATTGCTCGCCGTCCCAAGTGGCCAGGTAAGGCGTGTTCATTTCGCCAGCCATGGTGAACGACCCGCCTAAGATCAGTTTTCCCTCAAAGACAGCAAGCGCCCTTACCGTAGAGTCTCCAATACCTGCGGGAAGTGCAGACCATTGCTGGCCATCCCAAAGCGCGACGCGATTCGCAGGTCCATTCCCAGCCATCGTAAATCGCCCCGCCACGACGAGTTGCCCGTTCCAGATCGTTAGCGCATTTGCAATGTCGTTCACTCCATTGCCAAGCGCATGCCATTCCCTACCGTCCCAACGTGCAATTCGATTCGCTGTAACCTTGCCAGCTTCGGTGAAGTGTCCTGCAACAATCAGATCTCCTTCGAAGATGGTGAGAGCGTTTACATAATAATCGCCAAGGCCCGCGCCTAACCCCGTCCAGTGAACACCATCCCATCGTGCGATCTCGTTAACCCACTCGCCGCCCGCCGTGTTAAACCCACCTGCAACGATCAACCCGTCTTGATAAGGCAAAATTGCATTCGCCTCTCCATAGGACAATCCAACGTCTAGGTTGGACCATGCGATACCGTCCCATTTCCCGATGCGGTTGATGACCACGTTTTGCGCGGTTGTTCCGGTGCCGCCAACGAAGAGAGCTGGCCACGTGCCGTCATTCCATACAGCCAGACTCCTGACGCCGCTGGTTCCTGGGTGAACAAACAAATTGTCTGCCCAGCGCGGTTCACATTGTTGGGCAAAGGATACGTTCGCGAGCGAGGTGAAAAACGTCGCAAAGACAATAAGCTTACTCTTAATTTGACCGCGCATGCCGCTCCACCCCACAAGGCTACAAAAGTAGATACACCGGAAGCGACGATGTGGCGTGTCGGAATCTGACAAAACTCTTAATTACGCCTTCGCATTCGATTCCAATCTGAATGCTTCAACGGCTGCGTGCACCGATGGGTAGTAGTTATCTGCTCCGATTTGATTTTCAAGCCCCATTTGCACCAATCTCTCGCGCAGCGGGCGATTCGCTCGGGCAATCAGCAATCGAATGCCTTTCTGCCTGAGCTCCTCCGTCAACCGGGACAGCGCCTCTGTCGCCGTGACGTCGATTTCCCAGACCGCCTGCATGTCGATCAGAAACCAGCGCACAGGCGTCGGGCTGGCCTGTATCAACTCGCGCACGCGCTGCACAAAATATCCGGCATTGGCAAAAAACAGCGGAGCGTAGAAGCGATAGGCGATGAGACCGGGGACGGTCTGGGCCTCTTGGTTTTCACCCAAATCGTGAAATTTCCCGGTGCCCGGCACTTCGCCGAGAACGGCATCCATCGGCCGGGCGAGTCGCGCGAGCAAATACAGAAGCGTAATCATCACACCGAGCACGATTCCGGGAACGACACCTACGACCAGCACGCCCAACGCCACGATGATCGCCACGCCGAAGGCCATCGGGCGCAGTTTCCAGAGCGTGCGATATTCATGAAACTCAATCAGGTGCCAACCGGCGAAAATAAGAATCGACGCCAACGCCACCGTGGGTAGTGCGCGCAGCACGGGCGTGAGAAAGAGAAGAAAAATCGCGAGCATGCCCGCAGCCACAAGACTGACAATCTGCGATCGCCCACCCACCGAATCGCCGACCACCGTTCGCGATTGGCTCGCGCCGACAGAGAAGCCCTGAAACACACCGGCTGCGACATTAGCGGCTGCGAGCGCGACGAGTTCCTGATTCGCGCGAACCTCGTAACCGTTCTTCGTCGCAAACGCGCGAGCGAGAAGAATGCCCTCGGGGAACGTAAGCATGACGATGCCGATCGCGCCCGGAATGAGCGCGCCGATATCGTCCAGTGAAATCCTTGGCAGGTGGAACGACGGCAGTCCCTGCGGCACTTCGCCAACCACCCGAACGCCGTGCGCGCCAAGACTGAAGATCAACGAAATCAGAATCGCCAAAACCGAGATGACCAGCGCCCCCGGAATCTTCGGCGCGAATCGCCGCAGCACAGTTAAAATCACAATGAACCCGACGCCGAGGAGGAATGTGAGCACATGAGTTTCGCGAATTCGGCTTGCCAGCTCCCACACCAGCGGAAAGAAATCGTGCTGCTGCACCTTGATGCCGAACCATTTGCCGAATTGCGTAGAGACGAGAATCAACGCAGCGCCCGACAAGTATCCGACGAGCACCGGCTTCGACAGAAAATCCGCGATGACACCCGCCTGCAACTTCGCAGCCAGCAACATCAGCCCGCCGCCGATCAAGGCAACGATCGCGGCAAGGGCAGCCGCCCGCGCTGGATCGCCCGCCGCTAACGGCGCGATGGCGCTGGCCACAAGCAACGTGATGGCAGCATCAGGCCCTGCGACGACTTGCCGCGAGCTTGCGAAGACCGCGTACGCCACCATTGCAGCCAGCGCCGCATACAAGCCGTGCACCGGCGCGAGACCCGCAAGCTCCGCATAGGCCACGACGGAAGGGATCATAATCACGCAAACACTGACACCGGCAACAGTGTCGGTCACCAGTGACTGTCGAGAGCAATTTCGAAATAAACCGAGGACGGGAATCCACTGCATCAGCTTACTGTTGCTTGCAGCGGGCGCGCTCGTGGAAGTGTCGCTCATGGAAGAATCATACTGCGACCGTGAAACAATACCCCCCTCTCCCTCTTAGGGAGAGGGTTGGGGAGAGGGTCTCATTGACATTCCGCACCCGGTTTTGATAAAGGCTCTGCGTCATCGCAGCGTCTGCATCGACTTCTTGATCGACTCCAACTCGTCCTTATCGAAACCCCCGCGAGCACCGGCTTCGATCGTTTGGATCTGTCTACCTTTTACGAACAGCGCGACGAGGTACGTGGTATTGGTTGGGTCCTGCGGATTCTCAAATTGAAACAGCTCGCCAGGTTGGCCGCTGTTGGTCTTGATCGATTCGCGATTGGCCAGCTTCATCCCTTCGACCGTGACCTTTTGATGTTCGAGCGCTCCCGACCAAAACGCGAGGTCGGCCGTGGTGTCTTCATTCGGCCGCGCGGTGACAGCCATCACGTGGCCCGTCGATGAAACATACTTGGCGTTATAGTGATAGGGATACTTTGTGCGAATGTATCCCGGCGGCGGATCGATCAGCGTGGATGTGCAACCAATAGCCAGAAGGCAAAGCGTCAAGACAAAAATCAATCGTGCGTGCATGTTGGTGATTTCCTGTTTCCGAAAAGAGACTCTTACGCAGTCCAGTCGTGCTTCCGATTTGGTCGCGCTCCGTCTTACGAAAGGGAACGTACTTTCCATCGCCCGCCGCAACTAGCGGAACAAAAGTTCCGCTCGCAACTCGCGCAACCACGCAAATGGCAAATCCCGCTGGTCGACACCAGCCACCGCCGGCGTCCGAACGCTGAACGTGACCGTGATGGAACTAAACGCTACGCGCTTCTGAAGAAGCTCGAGCTTCGCCTGTATCGTCTCGATCTCCTCGTTGACGCGCTTCAGCTCCTTCTCGACTTCAAGGGTCTCGCTCACGTTGGCGGCCTTTTCGAGCAGCGCCACTAGTCGCTCGCGCACAACCCGCGCATTCTTTAATCGCGCTTCAAGGTCGACATGCTCCTCGGTGACGTCGAGCGCTTTTTGAACGTGATGACGAACCTCGCCGATCTTCTCGATGCGACTAATCGCGTCTGCATACGATTTGACGGGAACGCGAATCGTGATCGTCTCGCCGGTCGAAACCGCGACGTAGCCGCCAACTTCATTCGCAATCTGCGCGACTTTCTTCACAGCATCCGTGTCCGTCGTCGCGATGTTGTAATTTGCTTCGTAGACAACAATACGTTGCGCAGCGGCAGTGTTGGCTAGGTCCGAATTGCCCTTAGCCGCAGACTCATCAAATCTAGCTTGATGATCCGGATTGCCCTTTTGATAATCAATTGCAAAGCCCGAAATTGTACTGCTCACAGGCCGCGCGTCGCGCGACCGCTCTATCGCTGGAGCAGCGCCATATGCTTCAGCGTGAGAATCGCGGCGATCGACCGGGTATACATCCCCCATCGAACTTGCAACCGCGTGCTTGGCAGTTCGCGTCGCGCAGCCCGACAGCAGAATCGAGCAGCAGGCTATTACACTTCGAGCGATATTCGTTTTCATTGTGCGATTCCTGAAGAACATGTTCGGTACTCGCAGCAGGTTCAAGTGGAGATCAAGTAGGAGTCAGCCGCCGAATTGGATTGATATGCTATCACGAGCGCTGCTGTCCGCCAGCACCTCATTAGGAATCATTGGACGTGCGTCGTGCCAATCACTTCTCCTTGCCCTTCCCCACGTACGCCTTCGACCGCGTATCAACCTGAATCGTATCCCCGGTTTTGACGAACAGCGGGACGCGAAGTTCCAGACCATTTTCGAGTCGCGCCTCTTTCAAAATGTTCGACGCCGCACCCGCTGCGTGCGACGGGGCAGCCGTATCCGCGACTTTGATCTGCACGATATCGGGCATGTCGAGCTTGAGCGGTCGGTCACCGACAAACATGACGCGAAACTGTTCGCCCTCTTTGAGGAACTGCTCGCAGCCGTGTAACTGCGGCTTGCCAAGGTCGCTCTCCTCAAACGACTCGCTGTCCATGAAATAGTGATGCTCGCCTTTCGCGTAGAGGTATTGCATCTGCCGGTACTTCGGCGTGACCTCTTCGATCGGCAACAATTCATCAATCGTGCGGTCGACGTGGTGGCCGTCGTAAGCATCGTGCAACGAAACGTGGATGGTGGGCTTCTGCTTGCCGCTGTGGCGGTCGGTGATTTCGTCGACGAAGAAAAAACGACTCTGGTGCTTAAGCAACATGCCGCGCTTGATCGGGACGTTCATGAGCTGACCTCCCTTCGCTGGAATTGGATGCAAGAATTGTACCACAAAATGTTCAACGGATCGAAGGAAAAAAGTAATCGAAGCAGCGGCAAGAACTGTGGTGGGTACCGTCGAGGCTTACTCGTTAACTAGCGGGCCCACTTCCGCTGTTACCTTGTACAGTGACGTCCATTAGTTGCTTAACTGTAAACAAAGATGGATCAAAATCGGGCACGCCATCAATGGCTAAATTGCGCAGTCTGGGGGGCGTCACAATGTGAAGCACGCTCTCCCGAACGTCACCAACAAAGCAAGAACCAAAAACATCGGCCATGAATATCCCAAGTGGAATTGAGCCCGAAATCCAATGTACAGCATCTATCGGAAGTCGTGTCTTATTCTGTCGGCAAACACGGGATTCAGCGAGAACACGAGATGCCGGTAACACCATTATGCCAGGATCCCAAATCGCGCGCGTTGCTCTATTCAGATCAGGCCAAGGGAATAACTGATCAAGTGGATAAAACGCAGCAGCAGTCCCAATCCACTGACGTAAGTTTCTTGCAGGAATTCCGTTGAAAAGAAGGAAAAAAGAAGCCGGAGTCACGCTAAGCATCTTTTGGGCCTGCTCCTCGCCTCGACCACCGAGTTCACGGAATGTGGGAGCTGCTGTGGGACCATACATTCGCTTGCACTGAAAGAGGACTCCTTTGCTAATGTTGTAATTTTGTCCTTCAATGTGCAAGCGAACGCCGAAGTCCGCACCGTATTTGCGCTCCTCGCTTGCTACATTGGTTGCGTGAAACTCCACCCCCATTTGGACACCGTGCGAGTTGAGTTGCTCTTGAACCTGCGCAATCCCCTCAGGAACAGCGTTCCGAAAATCGTGGATAAGGTCGTCGGTGTCGGATTCTTCGCGTCGTTCACTAGTACCTTCTTGCTCATTTACTTGCATCGACTGTTGACGACGCTCTCCAACGCGGCGGCTTGCATCGCCAAACGCAGTACCGACGTTAACAGCAATAGAACGGTCGCTGAATGGTCCAAACATAAAAGGATTCTAACCCCTACTAAGTTCGTTACAAATGAGTAGTTTCGCTCTGTAGTCTTGAATCTGTCGTGGAGAACACAATTGCGATGACTATGCGAACAATGAACCTATAGTCAAACCGAACGACCGAAACTTAAGCCCAAGGCTTGATCGATCCCCGCGCCCAGCGACAATCTCCCCCATGTCCACTGAACTACTCCTGACCAAGGTCGAAAACCGCGTCGCGCTCATTACCCTCAACCGGCCCGACGTGCTCAACGCGCTCTCGCTGGAATTGATGAAGCAACTGGTCGCGCTCATGGAAGGCTATGACGCGGACCCGAACGTCAGCGTCATCGTCATCGCGGGCAGCGAGAAAGTCTTCGCAGCCGGGGCCGACATCGGCGACATGGCCGAAGCCTCCGTCGTGGACATGTACGAGCGGAACCAGTTCGCCCGCTGGATGCGCATCAAGCAGATTCGCAAGCCGATCATCGCAGCCGTCAGCGGGTTCGCCCTCGGCGGTGGGTGCGAGCTGGCCATGCACTGCGACATGATCGTCGCGTCCGAGACCGCCCGGTTCGGCCAGCCGGAGATCAACATCGGCGTCATGCCCGGCGCGGGCGGCACGCAACGGCTCACACGCGCGATCGGCAAGTTCCGGGCGATGGAAGTGGTCCTGAACGGGAAGTTCCTCACGGCCGACGAAGCCTTCGCCGCAGGGCTGGTAACGAAGGTCGTCTCCAAGGAGCAGTTCCTCAACGAGGCGATGAAGCTCGCCGGCGAAATCGCCCAGCGACCGCTCACCGCCCTCCGCATGGCCAAGGAGGCCGTGCTCAAAGCCGACGAACTCTCCCTCACCGAGGGGCTGGAATACGAGCGCAAGCTGTTCTATACGCTTTTCGCCACCCACGACCAGAAGGAAGGCATGAAGGCCTTTCAGGAGAAGCGCCGACCCCATTTCACGGGATCGTAATTGGTCGGATTCGCAGCAACGTCCGCAAATAATCTTGACCATTTGCTGGATAGTGCTATATTTAGAGTTGAAGAGTGCGGTTACACGGGGTGTGTGGCCGATTCTTGCGACCAATTGATCTAAGTAGTTGACGGTTCATTAGTTCATGATGCTCCAAACGTACTAGCCATGAAGTTCGTGTGTGGTCGAACCCGGCCTAAGCGAACGGCGTACGTGTGTCGTGAAATGATGAACCGTTTTGTTTTGGGCGATATCTAACTGACGCCGTGGATTTACTGACTCTCGGAGATTCTTTCTGAACATCACCTTGCCGGACGGGAAAAGACTGGAAGTGGCACCTGGGGCGACCACGGGCGACGTGGCCGCAATGATCGGCCCTGGGTTGGCACGTTCCGCCATTGCGGGGAAATACTCGCTCAATGGCGATTCGCACATTGTGGATCTCAACCGCCCGCTGCCCGACGGCTGCACGCTGACGATCCTCACCTCTTCAGACGAAAACGCGGAAAGCCTCTCCGTTCTGCGACACAGCACGGCCCACGTCATGGCTGAGGCCGTCTGTAAGTTGTTCCCCGGCACCAAGCTTGTCTATGGCCCCCCGCTCGAAGACGGTTTCTATTACGACATCGATCTCTCGCGACCGCTGACGCCTGACGACTTCCCGAAGATTGAGGAAGAGATGTCGCGGATCGTGAAGGAGAATCGGTCGTTCTCGCGTTATGAACTGCCGCGATCCGACGCGATGGCCAAGCTCGCCACCGAGCAGAATCGCTACAAGGTGGACAACGCGGAGCGGGCGGAAGGCGACTCACTCAGCTTTTACGTAACCGGAAGTCGCGGCACAAATTTCGAAGATCTATGTCGCGGCCCGCACATTCCATCGACCGGCACCATCAAGGCATTCAAAATTCGCCAGGTGAGTCGCTCGCACTATCGCGGCGACGTTAATGATCAGCCGCTTCAGCGCATCTACGGCACTGCGTTTTTCAAGCAGGCTTCGCTGACTGAGCATTTGCAGCGACTGGAAGAAGCGAAGAAGCGCGATCACCGCGTCATCGGCAAAGAGCTCGACCTGTTCCACATCAGCGACCAGGTCGGCAGCGGACTCATCCTGTGGCTGCCGAAGGGCACGGTCGTCCGCACTCAGCTACAGAAATTCCTTACCGAGGAAATGATCAAGCTTGGATACGAGCTTGTGGTCACGCCGCACATCGGCCAACTCGGCATGTATCGATGTAGCGGTCATTATCCTTACTACGAAGATGCGCAGTTTCCCGCGATGTTCGAATCCGATCGCGGCAAAGCTATTCAAAGCGTGCTGCAACTCGCGCAGCATGTGAACACGTCGAAGACTGCCGACCCAGCCAAGACCGCGTCGGTCGATTCACTGCTCGATTCGATCCAGAAGGCATGGGGCCCGATCGAAGGCGTGCGTGCGGGTGCACCGCTCGATGAGACTATCAAAGCCTGCTACGCGGCGCTCGTTCACGAGTCGGGCTATCTGCTCAAACCGATGAACTGCCCGCACCATATTCAGATTTATGCATCGCGCCCGCGCAGCTATCGCGACCTTCCGGTTCGCCTGGCGGAATACGGCACTGTCTATCGCTTCGAGCAAAGCGGCGAGATCGGCGGCCTCACTCGCGTGCGCGGCTTCACTCAAGACGATGCGCACCTTTTCTGCACAGCAGAGCAATTGCCCGAAGAATTGATGACCACGGTGCAGCTCACTCGCAAAGTGCTGGAAACGCTGGGAATGAAGGATTATCGAGTACGCCTGGGCATGCGCGATCCCGCCAGCGACAAGTACGTCGGCTCTGCCGAAAACTGGGAAAAGGCAGAGAACGCCATCCGCCGTGCAGCCCAGGAAAGTGGCGTCTCGTACACCGAAGAAAAGGGTGAAGCCGCGTTCTACGGCCCGAAGATCGACTTCGTGGTCAAGGACTGCATTGGTCGAAGCTGGCAATTAGGCACGGTGCAAGCGGACTACACTCAACCAATCCGTTTCAAACTGTCATACATCGGCGCAGACAACGCTCCGCACACGCCGATCATGATCCACCGCGCCCCGTTCGGCAGCATGGAGCGCTTCGTCGGTATTCTCATCGAGCATTTTGCCGGTGCGTTCCCATTGTGGCTCTCACCAGTTCAAGCCGCTGTCGTCACCGTAAGCGAAAAGAGCGACGCGTTCGCCAGATCAGTTTACGACCGGCTTCGCGCCGCGGACCTTCGCGCCACCCTCGATCTATCGAGCGAAAAGATCGGACCCAAGAAGCATCGTTGGCGAAGCGAGAAAGTGAATTACATTCTTGTCGTCGGCGAGCAGGAAGCATCCAACGACGCGGTGAACGTCAACGATCGCGACGGCAAAACCATCGGCACGATGAGCGTGGATGCGTTCCTTGCCGCGAGCAAAAAGGAAATCGATTCCAAAGGACTTAACACCATCGGTTCAGCAGCCGCAGTCTGAAGGCTCGGCTGATAGAGGTATACGCGCGTCTGCAACGTCGCGCGAGGCAAACAAGGAGTAATCACAAAGGAGATGACAACCATAACTAAAGCACTTCGCATGAACGAACAGATACGAATCACTCCCATTCGCGTCATCAATCACAATCAGGATCAGCTGGGAGTCATTCCGACGCACGAGGCTCTTACGATGGCCCGTGAACTTGGACTTGATCTCGTCGAGGTCTCCCCCATGGAGCGACCGCCTGTCTGTCGCATCATGGATTACGGAAAGTTCAAGTACGAGCGAAAGAAGCGGCAGAAAGTCGCTGCCGCCAGTCACGTCGTCCTGCTGAAGGAAATTCGCCTGCGCCCCAAGACCGACGCACACGATCGTGAAATCAAAGTGAAGCACGCGCAGGGTTTTCTTGACGAAGGCCACAAAGTGCAGTTCACGATGTTGTTCAAGGGTCGCGAACGCGTGCACAGAGATATCGCCAACGAAATCTTCGGTGCGATCGTGACTCAGCTGGGCGAGTCGGCCAAATTGGAGCGCGCCCCGATGATGGACGGCAAACGAATGACCATGATCGTCGCCCCGGGCAAGCATTAACGCCTCGTCCGCCTTTTCGGCCACGATTCCGCCACGCAAGTATTATCGCACCTTGGTGCGAAAGAGGGGTTTTTCGCCTCTTTTGCCGGGGGTTGCCACGTCTACCGGTTCCTTCTACTCTCTTCATCTGCCGATGGAATAGCAGTCCGAAACGGGGCGGAAGGAGCCTCGAAGTCACTAACCGAGAAGGGGTTAATTATGGGCAGGGTGGATCTTGTTCCTCCTCATGGTGGAAAACTTGTTAATCGTACCGGCGCGGCCAAGAGCGGCAGTGCGCCAGCCGTCACGTTGAAGTTAAGTCAGCGCGAACAATGCGATCTGGAAATGATCGCGATTGGCGCCATGAGCCCACTCGAAGGCTTCATGGGCGAGGCTGACTACCACAGCGTTTGCGACGTGATGACGCTCGCCAACGGCACGCTGTTTCCCATGCCCGTTACTTGCGCCGTCGATGCTGCGACAGCACAGCGCGTGAACTCCGGCGACAAGGTTGAATTGCAGGACGATCAGGGTCGGCTACTCGGCTACCTCACGGTCTCAGAAAAATACAAGCAGGACAAGCGCAAGCAGGCGACGAAAGCTTACGGGACTGAAGACGTCGCGCACCCGGGTGTCAAGCAGCTGATGGACGAAGGCGAATGGTGCATCGGTGGCAAGATCGATGTCGTCACGGCGCGCCATGACCCAATGTTCACCGCGCATCGCTTCACACCGGCACAGACTCGCGCTGATTTCAACAAGCGCGGCTGGAAGACAATCGTCGCGTTTCAGACCCGCAACCCGATTCACCGCGCCCACGAGTACATCACCAAGTGCGCACAGGAAATCTGCGACGGCCTCTTGATCCACCCGCTGATGGGTGCGACCAAAGACGGGGACATCGCGCCCGAAGTTCGCATGCAGTGCTATGAAGTGCTCATCAAGAATTACTATCACCCGGAGCGCACGATGCTCGCGGTTATGCCTGCAGCCATGCGTTACGCCGGACCGCGCGAAGCAATCCTGCACGCGATCTATCGCCAGAACTACGGTTGCAGCCACTTCATCGTGGGCCGCGATCACGCCGGCGTCGGCAATTACTACGGAACGTATGACGCGCAGCGCATGTTCGATGAACTGCCCAATGGCGCGCTCGGAATCACTCCCCTCAAGTTTGAAAACACTGCATGGTCCAAGAAGGCCGGCGGCATGGTCAGCGACAAGAGCTTCCCGATGATCGAAGGCGATCGCGTCTCACTGTCGGGAACCAAGGTTCGCGAGATGCTCCTTGCCGGTCAACGCCCGCCGGAGGAGTTCTCCCGCGGCGAAGTGGCTGACATCCTCATTGCTGCCATGCGCAAGGGATAGTCGCGAGAGAAAATGAATGGCTCATTCACCTGCCATGACCCTGCCGGAATATCCCCACGTCGCGAGCAATGTGCCCGACGAAGTCATTGACGCGATCTCGATGATGAGATCGCCCGTGGTCATCGCCCACGTCGTCCCCGACGCGGACGCGCTGGGCTCTATGTTTGCCACAGCCATCGCCTGGTCGGAAAAGAACCGCAAGCTTTCGGTGTCATTGCCGGAGGGCTCGCTCTCCAAGCGGCTGTCGTTCCTTTTCGATCTGGCGAACGTCAAGGTCGCCGGCCCGAAGGAGTTCGCCGAGGCAGACGGTTTCATCATCGTCGACACCGCCAAGCAGCCGCGTTGCAACGTCGGCCCCGCTTTGCGCGAGACGAATTGGGCAGGCGATCGACCGGTGGTGAACATCGATCACCACGCGACCAACACGAACTTCGGCACGATCAATTGGATTGTCGACGCAGCCAGCAGCGCGTGCGAGTTGGTCTATCAGCTGCTCATCGCAGCCGATCGCCCGATCAACTCGATCACAGCCTCCATGCTGTACGCAGGGATTCAGACGGACACGCTCGGTTTCTCGCTCGACTCCGCTTCTCCCACCGCTTTTCGTGCAGCCGGTCATTTGGTTGAGCTTGGCGCGCGAGTCGGTGAAATTGGCGAACGCCTCGGCCGCAGTCAATCGCGCGGCGAGTTTGAATTGCTTCGTGTCGTTTACGCTAACACGAAGATCACAGCCGACGGTCGCGTTGCCTACAGCTCCGCCAGCTTCGAGGAAATCTCGGGCGCGGGCTGCACCGCAGCAGACATCGACGAACAGATCAACGTCCCGCGCTCGCTCGACGGCGTGCAGTTGGCCATGCTGTTCAGCGAAGGCAAGAAGGGGAAAACGCGAATCAATTTCCGCGGATCGGGACAGGTGACGGTCGTCGAACTCGCAGGCGAATTCGGCGGCGGCGGCCATCAACAGGCTGCGGGCGCAGTGCTGGATTGCAGCCTCGAAGAGACGATCAACAAAGTCGTGCCGCGAGCGACGGAATACATTAAGAAATTTCCTGTCGAATAGGCAACAAGTGTGTGACGGGTTTTCAACCCGTCGCCTGACTGGTTGGAAACCGGCCCCACACTAGTCCCGCTGGCGGTCACGCGACTAACAGAAGATAATCGAAGCAAAGCGTAGGGTGGGTCGTTTCGACCCACCTTTTGTTTATAAGAGCAAGGCTGCTAGTGGTTCATTCCTTTCGAGTTTGCGATTCGGGTGGCACGGTCAAGCCGCAGCTTGGCCGTGGCGTATCGAGATTTCACCCGAAACTTCAAATGGAACAGTCCACTAGCCCACTCGGAGTTCCACAGTGTGCAAGATCGAAAAAGTAGCTGTCTTCGGCCTCGATTGCTTCGAGCCCTCCCTCGTTTTTGACAAGTGGACCGATTCGCTGCCCAACTTGCGCGGGCTGATGAAGAGCGGCACCTTCGGCGAGCTGACGAGCTGCCTGCCACCGATCACCGTTCCCGCGTGGAGCTGCATGACCTCCAGCAAAGACCCGGGAACGCTGGGCATATACGGTTTCCGTAATCGCGCCGATTACTCCTACGACAAGCTCTCGATCGCCACGTCGCTCGCGGTGAAGGAACCGCGCATCTGGAACATGCTGACCGAACGCGGCAAGGACTCGATCATCATTGGCGTCCCCGGCACATACCCGATCAGCACGAAGTTCAACGGCTGCATGGTGACGTGCTTCCTGACGCCGGACACCAACGATCCGAAGATCACCTGGACCGCCCCGCCGGGTCTCAAGGACGAGATCATCAACGAAGTCGGCGAGTACATGGTCGACGTGAAGGGCTTCCGCACCGACGACAAAAAGTGGCTGCTCGATCAGATTCATCTGATGACGGAAAAGCGATTCAAGCTGGCGCGACATTTCATCAAAACGAAAAAGTGGGATTTGTTCTGGATGGTCGAGATGGGCACCGACCGCATCCACCACGGCTTCTGGAGCAACATGGACAAGTCGCACCACTCCCACGTGCCCGGCAACCCGCTCGAAAACGCGATCTTCGAATACTACAAATACATCGACGCCGAGGTGGGCAAGACGCTCGAGTGCCTCGACCGTAACACGACAGCTGTCTGGATCGTGAGCGACCACGGCGCGAAGTCGATGTCGGGCGGACTGTGCTTCAATCAATGGCTGATGAACAACGGATATCTGAAGTTCAAGACACCGCCGAAACCGAAGCAGAAGTTTGACGTCAAAGACGTGGATTGGTCAAAGACAACCGCGTGGGGCGAAGGCGGCTACTACGGCCGCCTCTTCGTCAACGTTGAGGGCCGCGAACCGAACGGCATCGTGAAGAAGAGTGACTTCAACGCGTTTCGCAACGAGCTAGCCGCCAAAATCGAAGCCATCGAAGACCCGCAAGGCAAAATCATGGGCACGCGCTGCTATCGCCCGGATGAAATCTACGATGCGGTCAACGGCGTTGCCCCCGACCTCGTAGTGATATTTGGCGATCTCAAATGGCGATCGGTCGGCCTCGTGGGTCTCGATTCCATTTACAGCTTCGAAAACGACACCGGCCCGGACGACGCCAACCACGCCCAACAAGGCATGTACATCGTCTCGCATCCGTCGTTACCCGCCCGCGGCCGCGTCAATGGCCCGACATTGTACGATGTGACGCCGACGATCCTGCAACAATTAGCCATTCCCGCACCCAAGGGATTGAAGGGCAAGGCGCTCAGTTAGGCAGCTTGTTCTGATAGACAACATGTAAGGATTGACTATCAGAGCCGAGAGTGCGAGCGAGCGTTTACACTTGAGCGCACTACGATCAACCGTATCGCGCGCCAGATGCTTCCCCCCTTTGCAAGGGGGGATCGAGGGGGGTCAGCCGATACACTTGACGGTTAGCTGCTCTATCAAGAATCGTAGAGTTGATCGAACGTCGTGTCCTGGAGGGACACCTTGAAAATAGCCCAGCAGTTCACTGCTGGGTAACGAATGCTCTAAAGCTAGGCAGTCCCGCAGGGACGACAGAACGGCGATCGAAGAATAGCAACGGGCCTTCACGACTTCAATTGTCTGAGTCTATACAATCTTTATGCCACCCGATGACACCAACCCTTTCGCCGTACAATCATTCGACGAGCGCTTCATGCGCGCCGCAATCAACGAAGCCGTAGCTGCCCTTGAACAAGGCGATGTCCCCGTCGGCGCGGTCGTCGTCCACGAAAACCGCATCATCGGTCGCGGCTACAACCAGCGTGAACTACTCAACGACCCCACCGCTCACGCGGAAATGCTGGCGCTTACCGCCGCCGCCGCCCACCTCAACAGCTGGCGTCTGGAGAATTGCACGCTCTACGTGACGCTCGAACCATGCGCGATGTGCGCCGGTGCGATCGTCCTCGCACGACTCCCGCGCCTCGTCTTCGGCACCACCGACCCCAAAGCCGGCGCCTGCGTCTCACTCTACAACATCCCGACCGACTCGCGCCTTAACCACCGCGTCGAAATCGGCCAACCCGTCCTCACCAACGACTGCGCCAGCCTCCTCCGCGAGTTCTTCGCAATGAAACGCGCACAAGGACACAAATAAGACAAGAGTTCAAGATATCAACGACCGCCCCCATCGGGTGACTTTCGGCCATCTGCGGGATTTGAACTCTTGGGCGAAGGCTCTTCTATTTGCACCCCATCCCGAATCGCGATTCGCTTCGCAAGACTCACGCCGGAGTTAAGCGCCCCTTCCATATACCCCGCAAACTTGTAGCACACGTGCTCTCCCGCAAAGTGCAGGTGGCCAAAGCCCTTGTGCAGCAGCGGGCCCATCGTCGTCACCTCGCCCGGCGCGGGGAACGAATACCCAGCCATCGCCCACGGTTCACGCGGCCAATCCATGAATCGCGAGCCCACAAAGTTCTCCGTAAAGCCCGGATAGACCTTTTCAAGATCGCCCTTCAACTCCGCGTCGACTTTCTCCTTAGGAATCGCAAGACACTGCTCCGCCGCCGGTCCACCGGAGAACGCGACCATGCACACGTTTTCATCGCCCGGCTGACTGTCAGTGCCATCCCATGTCATCGAGAGACGACCATCGGTCAACATATCCGGACCAAGTCCCTTTTCCTTCCAGAATCGCGTCTTGAGCGACGAGAGATATTTGATCGCCGTACCCATCTGCGGCTTCAGCGTGTTCGACAGATCGGGCGAGAACTTGATCTTGTTCCACACCGACGGCGGCACCGCGAGCACGCAATCGTCACCTTCGATCGTGCGCCCATCGCTGCACTTCACGACCACCTTGTCGCCCTTGATGTTCACTTCCGTCGCGGGCAATTTCAGAATGATCTTCTCTTCGCCGATCTCCCGTGCCAGCTTCTGAGCCAACTGCTGATTACCGCCCTTGCAGCGATAGATCTCGCTGTCCGTCCAGAACTTCTCGACGTCGCCGCCCTTCACCATCGCGAGATGGCCGAGGTAACTCTGCTTCGCCACATCGACCGCATTGTCCGCCGTCAGCATCACCGCCACAGCCTTCTTGCAAGTCTCCGAGACCGACAGGCCCTTGATCCACTCACCCACGCTCTTCTTATCAAGAGCAGCCGCATTAGGACTCGACCACGGCTCGTCCGCGTTAATCTCCTTCGCGTCGCCGTTCATCATGTTCGTGGCTTCGGTCATCGATTCATAAAGCGCCTCAGCCTCATCATCGCCCAACCGCTTGCCATCCAGAATAACGGGATACTTCAGCTCCTCATCCTCGGTCACATCGAGGAATTCCAACTTGAACTTGTCGGCATACGCCACCCACGTCGGATGGTTCGAGCCGATCAACTCCGCCCCGCCCTCGACATTCCGCTCTTTGATGAAATCAGAAAAGCTCAGCACGCGCCCGCCGAATCGACTTCGCGCCTCGATCACCGTCACGTCGTACCCGCGACTCTTCAGCTCATGCGCACACGCCAGCCCCGAGAACCCGCCGCCAATGACGACGACGCGTTTGCCGGTCGGCTTGCCCTGCCACGCGCCAAACGTCGGCACGTTGCTCATCAGCAATCCAGCCGACGCAGCCGCCGTCGCGCGCAGCATCTCGCGCCGCGTGATTCCAGACACCTTCGGTCCATACTTCCGATGCAGACGTGCATACAATGATCGCGCCACTGCCAACCTCCTTGCCTAGCGTTCTATTTTTCCGACAACATGCGGGTCAGGGTGGCACGGTCAAGCGAAGCTTGGCCGTGGAGACTCTCTCTACTGCCCGCGACTCCAGCCGAAACAATTCGATTCTTGAAGGATGAAAAGACCGCCCGTTTGTCTTTACCCGAAAACCGGTCGCTCGCGCTCCCGGCTTTGATTGATAAAAGGGTGGGTCCAAAGGACCCACCCTACTTTCCTTCTTGAATGACGCACGAGTCACGCGCGCTAACCGCCGCCCGCAATCGATTTCGTCATTCGTAATTTGTAATTAGTAACTTACGTTATTCGTCATTCGTCGGACCAACTGCCAGCATCCACAGCTTGAAGAAGTTCATGATCTGCTGCTTTGTCAGCTTGTTGGCCTTCAGGTTGAACGTCACCTTGCTCGTCGAGGGAAGCTCGCCCGCACTGTGCGAGAACTGGTCGATATACGAGATCGTTCCCGTCAAACACGGCACGGTGTCGTCGACGACGAAGAACGCATCTTCGGCGCTCATCTTCTCGAACGCAGCCGCCTCACTGTTGGCCGACTTGTTCTTGTCCTCATTGAACCGAAGGTTGAACTCATACTGGCCCTTGCCGTCCGTCTTGTAATTCGGGCCTTCGACCCACTTGATCGAACCGGTGATGAGGTCTTCGTAGTCCTTGCCGTTCAGCGCGTACTTGAAGCGAATGCCGTCGGTGTACCAGTTGCTCGTTTCATAGTCGAAATCGAGACGACCGGTCACCTTCGTGCGCGGATAAATATCTACCGGACCCTTAGCCAGTTCGATGTTGTCGAACTTCATCGGGTCGCTCTTCTTCACTTCGATCTTGACCGTGCGATTTCCAACCAGTCGCGTATAGGTATACGCTGCGAGGTTGTCCTTCTTCTCGGCCTTGCCGATCAGACGACCGTTAAAGTTGTCAACAAAACCCTTAGCCGCACCCATCGTATCAACCGCGAAGCGGAGCGCACGTTCGTCCTTCGCACCGGCCGCGAGATCATACGCACCCGACGCGGTGTCGATGGGCACCTTGCCGACCCACTTGCCGACGGTCTTCTTCTGCTTCATGTCCTTTGGATTCAGGACAGCCAGCGAAAGATCGAAGCCAAGCGCCGCACCCTGCTCGAGCCGACGAAGCGTCTTCGAATAGATATTCGGGTGACGCGTGATCTTGCCCGTAAATTCAGTCGTCTTCGCCACGCTAAGATTGACCGAGTACTCATCCGCCACGTTCAGCGCCGGCGAGTTCTCAACGTACTTGCCCGTCGTGTCTTTGGTCGTACGGGTCTTGAAATCGATCTCCATTGTGCCCGCGATCACGCCGTCTTCGGTCAGCGTCTCGGGCTCCTGCGCCATCACCGGCATCGGGTTCTGCCACGCGAACGCGGTGCACAAACATAACGTAGCCGGGAAACAAACCCGCCAAGGACGTGTAGCTTTCATATTGTTCTCCTGATCCAAAAAACGCCCCCAGCGACAACGCGCGCCGGGCTTCAATTCCGATAATGGGCCTTGACCCTTTACTTCAATTCCTTCGGTTTATCGGGCCCAAAACTTCACCGAACGGTAAAATCTACTCTTTCCAACCCTGCGAGCAAGTTGAAAACGCAGACATTTGTGTAATCGGCCTGTTTAAACTCTCTCGGCAATTCCGCGACACCCAAACCGCGACCGCGACATCATGGCAAGTCAAAGAGCGTCAGGGCAATCCCTCTCCCTCTTAGGGAGAGGGGTAGGGGTGAGGGTCTCCGGCAGACTAATGCACTCTTCGTAGTTCTTGCTTATTCTTTTTACTGGTACGCGTGGCATGCCCACGCTAGCGTGGGCATGTTCGTCAATGACGCGCCGACTTAGCGCCCATTCCTCAAACATCAACCCAAACCTGCCCGTCCCGAATCTCAGCCACATACTTCTTCACCCGCGCCTGATCAGAATGCGTGCAAACCCCCGTCTTCAAATCAAACTCCCAAAAGTGCCACGGACATGACACTATTTCGCCTTTCACTTCCCCACCCGACAAATTCCCGCTCGCGTGCGGGCACGAATTGTCGATGACCATTACGCGTTCAGGATCATTAAAACGAAACACAGCCAACTCCAGGCCATCATGCTCGACGAAAGTCCCCTTTCCCACCGCACATCGATCCAACGAAATCAACTTGACCCACGCCACAAATCAACCCTCGCGCCCAATCAGGGTGGCACGGTCAAGCCGCAGCTTGGCCGTGGTGAATCGCGAATACCCAATCATGCTCGTTGAATTGTTCTATTCTACACATCCGACGGCAGCCACCTTAAAATGTCCCGTCAGGGACAACCGAGAGTAGCCCAGCGTTTCAACGCTGGGTAATCGACCATTCCCTAAACACTAAGTCCCGTAGGGACGACCGAACGTCGCTTCATCCCGCTCACGTTTTCTCATCTAACGCATCTAAGCGCAAAAATTGCACACGACTTCACACTGTTATTTCCTTGCTACTCCGCATTTCACAGGTCTACACTACACGCTCATCGTTCGTATCAGTATTGGCAGAGGGGATCGAACTCGCAAGCTAAGGCGGAAAGGCGATCCTGCACATGAAGCCGAGCAAACCGACCCCGAACCATCGTCGCGAGGAAATCCTTCAGGACATCCTCGACCCCGCCGCCCGCGACATCCGGATGCCCAAGGATGAGCAACAGGCCACCCGCCAGGCCGTCGTCAACTACCTCTCCCAGCTCGACCGCAAGTCCGTCGTCGAAGCCCTCCACAAACTCTACCGCCAAGCCGCCAAGGAAGCACTGGAACGCTCGAAACGCGTCAAACGATAATCAAAACAACCCAAACATCTGCTCCATATCGGGAAACTGCCAGGGAGTTTCACCCGCAGGTCAGCGGTGTGACTTAGTATGACCGCTCGCCCTGTCCGAGCTAAAATCCGAACACCCTTCAAAGTAGCCCGATCGCCCCACATCCCATTTCGATAGATCTCCGGTGTTGTTCTTAGATCACACCATGCTTCATTCACCTGCACAATCCATCCCATTTCCAAACCAGACCGTCTTGGTGCCTTCGTGCCTTGGTGGTTCAGTTTCCCCAATCGACAATCGCACTCCGCCCCCACGAAGTGGGTCGCCAATCGACAAATTGAAGTCGCCAACCACCCCGTGGAATTCGTCAATGATCACTTCCCACGTTTTAGGCGTTTTGGCTTTAGGTTTTAGGTTTTCTTCTCTGTTTCGACGTTTGGACTTTTGGACGTTTCGACGTTTGCGAGGTGCCACGCCGTGTCACTACTTAATGAATTTTTTCATCTTTCGGCCATTAGCCATTTCAAACCCCAGCCGCACGGCCTCAAGTGCAACTGGAGGCGAAACTCGAAAAGTCGCCTTGATCTACGAATGTTTGACGCGATAATGCGTACCGCGGACGTTGAAACAAAGGGGAAAACAATGAATCTAGCCACCATTCGAGAACTCTTCGACTACAACGACTGGATGCGCGATCGGTTGATGAAACTGATCGAACCGCTCGATTCTGCGCAGCTCGATAAACCGTTTGAGATGGGCCTTGGCACGCTTCGCAAGACGATGGAGCACCTCGCCTCGGTCGAATGGATGTGGCTCAAACGCTGGAAGGGCTGGAGTCCGAAGGAATCCGAATTGCCGAAGCCGCCGGCCACCATGAAGGAACTTTGGGCGACGTGGCGACAAACCGTCGAAGAACGCGAGGCCTTCCTCGAAACAATTACCGATGCCGACCTCGATCGCGAAACGCCGTACACCAACATCTTCGGCGACACCTTTTCGTACAAACTAGGGCTTATGCTCATTCACGTATGCAACCACGCGACGCATCACCGGGCGCAGGTGGTCAACATGCTTCGCCATGTCGGCGTGACCACGCCAGCGACCGATTTCCTCATCATGCACAAGGAACGCAAGGAGGCACGGACTGCATGAATGCAGCTGGCGTTAACAAAGAGCGCGCACTGTTCAGAATGTTTGGTTGCGCACTGATATGCATCTTTCAGCTGGGATGCGCAGTCTGTGGCCATTACAACTATGGATACACCGTTGAGGGAGAATTGGCTTACGAGAGTGCTGACATTGGCGACCTGAGGTTCCTTCGCTTTGTTCTGAAAAGGGGTGGAGTTTCGATCGTTCAGGACGTGATGGAGTTGTCCACTGAAACGGCTGATGGCCGTTTTCAGTTGTTATTGCCCGAAAAAACCTGCGATCGATGTGCGATTCTTGGGATATTCCGGTCTTCATTCGAATGCGGAGAGACTCTTACAGTACCCGATGAAATCGAGATCAGAGCAGTCTATCGACAATGCGAGCAGAGTATTTCAATATCGTTTTCTACAGAAACTGTTACGGACTTGAGTTTTCCAGAAGAAGTAATCACCTTGCGTGATCCAGTTGTTATCAATCGATGCGACTGACAGGACTCGATTTAAACGATCAGACATTTAACTAGTTGAGGATAGCCCGCTGAGACTTGAACTCATTGATCACGTACTGCACGCAAGGAGGCAGGGGCGTAATGTTACCGCATAACTTGGACAGCATGCCCGTTTCTTCGCACCAAAGAACGCGCTGGGGGTTGATAGTCTCTGCCAAGACACGATTGGCGTTTACCGTCGGTGGTTGTTGTCTTTTGTGCGGAATTCTTTCTTCCTGCGCTTGTGGGATCGGTTTTTACGGTTACCAGGTTGAAGGCCAATTCATCGACGCTGCCCCCGAATTGGGCCAAATCACCGATCTAAGGTGTTCAATCAATCGTCAAGGGGAAACAATTGAAGTCGATCTAATTCCATTCCCCTTGGAGTCTACCGATGGTCGATTTCAAATTTGGCTCCCGGAAAACGTCTGTGAATCCTGCAAGTTCCTCGGCCTGATAGGCCCTTCAACTACTGGTTGTGACGACCCACTTACACTTACCGTACCCGATCAATTCGAATGCACTGTGAGGCGAGAGCAGTGCCAGCAAAGGATCGTCGTCGACCTCAACGAAGAAACCGTCTTGGATACGACATACCCTGAGAACATTATTGAGCTACGATTACCTATTGTTGGGAATGCGTGCGATGAGTGATTTTGAAGCAAACGCGGAGACCGGACTACATTACCTCGTGCCAAATTCGCGCACAGCCTGCTGCACTCGCGAATAGACCGTGTCCGCGTCGCCTCCCCCATCGACTGACACTACCTGTCGCGGGTAATACTTGTGAACTTCGCGGAACATTTGTCGGACTTTGCGATGAAACTCGATCGACCGTGCTTCCATCGCGTCGGGTTTGTCCTTCACGTTGCCTTCGGCGAACGGCAGCGCCTGACCCTGATCCGATGCTTTTCTCCGCTTGCCCGCCTGAGACGCGCGACGCCCGATGCGACCAAACCCTTCGTCGGGCTCAACATCGATCGCGATCGTCAAATCCGGCCACGTCTTATCAATCGCAAATTGCGCAAGCTCAATCACGCGCTTCGGGTCGTAACCCGCTGCCCCTTGGTAAGCACAAGTGGCTGTCACGAATCGATCGCACAGAACCGTCTTGCCCGACGCCAGCGCGGGGCGAATAATCTCGCCGACAAGCTGTGCGCGCGAAGCCATGAAGAGCAGCGTCTCGCACGCGACATCCATAATGCTCAAGTCGTAATCGAGAAGGACGGACCGAATGCGATCGCCGATCAGCGTACCGCCCGGATCGCGGCATAACACGACAGACAGGTCGTGGCGCGCGAGCTCGTCAGCCAGTCGCTGTCGCTGCGTGGACTTGCCCGCGCCGTCCGGTCCATCGAAGACGATGAACTTCCCGCGCAGCGAATCCGCCTCTTTCCGTGTGAGATCAGCCATGACCTACGATGTTCCGTGCCTGCTTTTCAATTCGAGTGAACGACCATTCATTCGCGAGCCGCATCTTAGCACGATCCGTCGACGGACCAACCGGATTTTTGGCCATGAATTGACTCACTTCTGGCCGACCTTAGAAAGAGTTGCGACGCGAAATGATCTGCTTATGATTATTCACATTGTGAATTGACGAGCCGACCCTTGGCGCGGGAGCCCGCTCGTCAAAAACGCGTCGAACGTTCTTGTTGCAAGGAGGCACCTGCATTGACGCTGACCAATCGCAATCAGACCGCACGCATACCCCGTCGATTGATTAGACCATGTCATAATATTTCCCTCTCCCTCTTAGGGAGAGGGCAGGGTGAGGGTCTCTTGAGTTACTATGGCGCGGTTTTGTTAAAGGCAATTCTTCCGATTCACGTGTGCATGGCACTCGCGACCCTTATCGCAGCCACCGCTTGTGCAGCCGCTGATAACAAGGCTGATCGATCGCCGTCCAAACCACAAACACGATCAGCGACGGCCACGCCAAGCCTCGCGTCGCAACTTGCATCGCTGATGAATCGCCCGCCGCATGCGCAAGCTCTTGGCTCGGCCTGTGTCATCGACCTGAAAACCGGCGCGACGGTGTTCGAGCACAATGCGGACGCCGCCCTCGTTCCAGCCAGCAACATGAAAGTCTTCGCGATGGCCGCTGCGTTGATAGAACTCGGCACAGACTTTCAATTTCAAACGTATCTCGCCACCGATGGCCGAAACCTGCTGCTCATCGGCGACGGTGACCCGGGGTTGGGCGATGAAAAACTCGCGGGGCGGCACGGTGAATCGTCGACGGCTGTATTCGATCGCTTCGCCGGTTCGCTGATCAAACGTAACCTGCGAAACATCCCCGGTGATTTGATCTACGATGATTCCATTTTCGACAATCAGCGCATCCATGATTCATGGGAATCGGAAGACATCGGCAAGTGGTACGCGGCCCCCGTCACCGGCCTCACCGTCAACGACGGTTGTCTCGATATCACGGTCACTCC
Organism: uncultured Phycisphaeraceae bacterium; assembly: GCA_964494205.1. Classification (GTDB taxonomy): domain Bacteria; phylum Planctomycetota; class Phycisphaerae; order UBA1845; family UBA1845; genus JBBTCX01. The sequence goes on from CAZBRD010000012.1 coordinate 60,551, forward strand.
CGTTGGCAAGCAGAACGCCACGTTCACTGTTTCGATGGTGCCGGAAAACTCGTTGGCCAAGATCATCAATGAAGTTCGCTTCGGCGCGAACGGCAGCCCGCTTCTGCACAACATCGGCGGCACGCTGAATTACAGAATCAGCGGCACTACGAACAAGCGTTACACTTTCGGTCCTGTCGCGTTCGCCGATCCCAGCTTGCTTTGTGCTCACGCGTTGAATTCCGCAATGGCGGAGAAGAACATCACGCTGCAGGGATCCATCAAACATGGCGTCGTTCGCAATGCCGGCGGGTTCTTGCCCTTGCAAGCACAGATCATCGATGTGCACACAACTTCGCTGGCTGACGTTTTGAATCGCGCCGGCAAGGACAGTCAGAACCTTTTTGCGGAGTGTTTGTTGAAACGCGCCGGTTATGCGTGGAGCAAACGGAAGGGCTCGCAACAGCCGGTCGGTAGTTGGTCGACTGGTGCGGAGGCCGTGAAAGAGATGTTGCAAGTCGCGCGCATCAATACGGCTGGTTTGATTGTTGCGGACGGTTCGGGACTAAGTCGCGATAACCGCTGCACCGCGCGACAACTGGCTTCGACAAACGCATGGATCAGTAAGTCTGCTTCGAGTGCGCTGTATCGAGATAGCCTCGCGATCGCGGGCGTCGACGGCTCACTTCGCAAGCGCATGAAAGGCGAAGACGGTCGCATCCGTGGCAAAACAGGAACGATGCGCGGCATTCGCACGCTAAGCGGATACATCGACGACGACAACGGCCCGCGCTACGCGTTTGCGATCATGTTCAATAATTACCCCGGCACCAGCGCGCCGTACAAGGATTTGCAGGACAAGGTGTGCGCGTTGCTTTCTGACTACGCGAATTGATCGAACCCGCGGTTAATCGACACATCGGCGTGGCATTAGGCAGAAGGCATTAGGCAATAGAGTATGAAAAAAAGGTGGGTGCCTAGCACCCACCCTACAGGTCGTTTCTCAAAGTTCGTGCCCCAATCTCAATCGCTGTCGACGCAATCCTCGTACGATGGTCGAGCGCCATCATAGACCGCGATGTTCGTTGGGAGCACCGGTGCGGGCAACGTGTCTTTCTGCCAACCTGGCCCGCGAACGATGATGCACGAATAAGTCGTTTCCGTTGTCTCGTCGCCATTGAACCACGGTGGATAATTGTCCAAGCGCTCATTGCGATAATGTCGCGCATACCCCTCCGAGTTCTCAGTCCCTTCCTCGTAGATTTTCTGGTATTCCGCGTGACTGTCAGTAAACGCACGGTTGTATGTCCAATCAGCTCCATGCCATCCACGAATGGCTTTCGTCGGTCCGGGATCTACTCCCGGTGAAACACCCGGCGCCATACACGGATCGTGTCGCGCGGCCCATGCCCAGCGTCCAATGTTTTCTTCATAGAGGATGGTTCGCGCCGGTGTCGGCACGCGCGTCACGGGTCGAAGATAAGGTGAGTTGGTACCAACTTCATTCGGAAACCCAGTGAGAAAAATGTTGGCTGCATAGCTCGTCCCGAAATTATCAAAGGACGATCGTTCCGGATTGTTGATCCAATCTTCGCAGTGCGCGCCGCGGGGCGGGCCGTCATCCCCGGCGCACTTGAACAGGTCGAGATTCATTTTCGTGTCATTCTCTGCCCCAATTCGATCCCAGGTAGGACGCAAGTTGTCCTTGAACCCACTTGGATAAAGAATGTCGTTCAGCGGTCTGGACGACGGGCCGAAACCTGCGCGTGTTCCATATTTGCTGTTGAGGAACGCGTACTGCCCGCTACCGCCGCCGCTGGTGAAATCCTGCTTGCCGATGCCGCTCTTGCCGCCGTATTCATAGGCGCCGACGAATGTCGGGTTTTGCGGATCTTGGTTGAATTGCAACGGGTGGGCCGGGATGCCCCAGCCTTGCGGATCATCCGCAGCATACACGAGACTGCTCGACGCGATGTTCTTGATATGCGCGATGCAGGCTGCCTTCTTGCCCTGTCGACGTGCAGCCTCCAAACTCGGCAGCAGAATCGCCAACAACAAGGCGATAATCGCGATGACGACCAGCAACTCAATCAACGTAAACGCGGATGTGCGTCGGTTGTTCATTCCTACAGCTCCCTGTCTTAAGTCGCGCGGACGGCGCGTCCAATCCCTGCGTTCCCCCAACTTTCGGCCCGTTACGGTCAGTCTCTATCCTAGCAACTCTCCCAAAGGCAACCCAGCCCTACCTTTATCAACACCGCCGGACCGTTCCCGGCGGGCAAAAACGACTGAATTAAGGTCCCTTTGAGCGGATATGTGCCACCATCGGGCAAAGCTTGACCGCAGACCAGCGAATTCAGGATTCATCAGTGGTTTTTGGAAACTCGTTAGCAGTTTCCCTTGAAAAAATGGCCCTATTCCTGACCGTCGGGGGCAGCCACGCAATCCTCATAGGAAGGTCGACCAAAGCCGCCGTGCACGAGGCCAGTGTTCAGGGGGATTTGCGGTAATGTGTCCTTCTGCCAGCCATCGCCGCGCACGGTAATACAACCATAAAACGCGAAATCGCCTGGTGTGCCGTCATGGAACCTTGGCGGGTAGTCCGACAGGAACTCGGACCGGTAATGGCGGAAATAGCCCGGCGACGTGCGTTCCATGAGCACCAACTGGGTTTCGACGTGCGTGTCTACGAACGCACGGTTGAAGGTCCAATCCTTACCGTGCCAGCCGCCGATTGTCTTCGTCGGGCCCGGATCAATTCCCACCCAGGCGCCACAATCCACGTCGTCCTTGGCTGCCCATGCCCAGCGGCCAATGTTCTCCTCTAAGAGCAACGTTCTGGACGGAGTGGGCACGCGTGTCGCAGGTCGAAGGTAGGGCGAGTTGGTGTACATTTCCCCTGCGCCGACCGAGACCATGAAGATGTTGGCTGCGTAGCTGTTTCCGAAATGGTCGAACGAAGATCGCTCCGGGTTGTCGATCCACTCCTGACAATGACCGCCGCGCGGCGGACCGTCATCGCCGGGGCACTTGAACAGATCGAGATTCAACTTGGTATCACCTTCCGCGCCGATGCGCTCGAAGGTGGGAAGTAGATTATCCTTGAACCCGCCAGGATAGAGCAGTGTGTTCAGCGGACGCGTGGAAGGACCAAACCCGGCTTTGGTTCCGTATTTGCTCGTTAAGAACTCAAACGCACCGCTCGGCCCTGGAACGAAACCCGTTCGACCTACACCGCTCTTGCCCCCCCACTCATACGCGCCGACAAAGGTTGGATTCTTGGGGTCTTGGGTGAATTGCATCGGGTGGACCGGTATGACCCACCCCTGAGGATCGTCTGCCTCGTACGTCTTGCACGTCGTCGCGAGGTTCTTGAGATGACTTATGCACGCGGTCTTCTTGGCAGCTTTGCGTGCTGCTTCCAGCGAAGGCAGGAGAATGGCCAGCAAGAGCGCGATTATCGCGATAACAACCAGCAACTCGATCAGTGTAAATGCAAGTCGCGTGGATGCACGAATCGCTGAACGAGCGCTGCTCGCGCCGATCTCTTGAGATCGCAAACGGGCATTTTCCAATGATCGATCAGGCATCGTCATGGAGTTTCGTGATTACTCACTTTTCGAGGGCAGATTCGCGAGCCAGGCAGGGAGGCCCACGCGACTTCGTCTGAATGAAAATCGTATCAAATCACGCATGGCCGGTAAAGAATCGCACAGTAATCAACGATTCGCAGCCGTATTTTTCGCCCACAGAAATAAATGTCTCAAAGATCTTCGTAATTGCTTCAGACGATTGAGAACTGGCAAGCGGCAGGAGGTCATGATTCTCATTTCGACTACTTGAATTTAGTGCGTTTTGACTTTTCAACCGCGTTCCTAGCCGCGCCATCGCCGGTTCCGGCACGTTTTTCGATTTTCCTCAACTTGCCAAAACATCCGCCGATAACCATGGCAGAAGATGTCGTCCGAGAACGTCGGATACGTTCGCGGGGGCGAAGCCGGGAATACCGGAACGTCCGATAGACTTCGAAATAAGACCCCAAAATCAGGAGAGAACCAGAAATGACCAGCTACACCAATTCGAACACCTTCGCCGGCGCCACCACCACGCAGACCGCGGGCAACTGCTGCACGATTCCGTTCGACTGCATCAATGAGCCCGGTTGCTACGTCTGCAATTGGAGCGGCCACCTCGTCCGCGTTCCGCAGGACGGCGTCGCCCCCGGTCGTTCGCCGCTGCTCAACATCTGCGGTCGCGAGCCACTCACCGTCACCAAGCTTTGCAACGATCCGTATGTCCCGGTGACCAAGGCCCGCTTGCTGGCTGCCAACTTCAACGTTTTCGTGAACTTCTAAGAATGGAGTGTCTGAAGGCCGGCAGGATGTAAGCCTTCAGACGCGAATGGATTCGCAAGTGGGCGGGATTTCAAATCCCGCCCGCGTTATTTTTTACGCACAAGCTGAAGCCTAACCCGTAATCGTTTCCATCACTCGTTCTGTCGACGGCCCCGGTTTTCTTTCAGAGCTTCGCTCTTCCATTTCACCGACCATGCTGACGCGCTCCGGCTTGAAATAGTCCCGAATCTCCAGCACCGAGCACATCACGCACGGCACCAGCACGAACGTACCCAGCGTCGAAACAATCATGCCGCCGAGGATGACTGCAGCTAGTCCGCGATAAAGCTCGCTGCCGGAGCCCGGCATGAGAGCGAGGGGCAGCAACCCGAACACGCTGGTCAAACTCGTCATGCACACCGGTCGAACACGGACGCGGACAGCCTCGCGGATCGAATCGCGAATCGGCATGTTGTGCTCGCGCAGATACACCAGCGATTGCTCGACGAGCAGAATCGCGTTCTTCACTACGAGTCCGACGAGCATGATGAACCCGAGGAACGTAAGCACGTCGAGCTGCTGCACCGGCTGATGCGTGCTCATCATGGTGCCCCAGTGCGCAAGCGACAAACCGAAAAACCCGCCGAATATCGCGAGCGGTACGCTGAACATGATCACAAACGGATAGACCCAGCTCTCGTACAGCGCGCACATCAGGAGGTACACGATGATGACAGAGAGGAAAAAACGACCGCTGATGATGTTCGTGAGACTTTCGGTAGTCCAACCTTTCCAAGCGCCCACCAGAGAGTTTCGTGCAGCAACGAGCTTATCCGCGTTGCCGGTCAGCGACACGAGAACACTGGCGTCGATGGCGCCATTGGCACGCAGTTGCGGTTCGATCTCGTCCTTGATCTGGCGAATGACGGCCTCCAGCGCCATCGATTCCGGCGGTTTGATCTCCAGAGTCACTGCGCGCTGGCGCTCGATGTGGTTGATCTGTTCCAGCGACGTAGTGCCAACCAGTGACACCGCCGCAGAAAGCGGTACCACGCGTCCCGCGGGCGAATAAATCGGCAACTGAGCGATCTCCTGCGTGGGGCGATCCTTCTGGTCTTTCATGAACAATGAAATGTCGATCGTATCGCCGCCCTTTTGCCGAAAATCGCCGACGAACGCACCGTCCACACAGGCTTCAACGATCAACCCGACATCCGTCACGTCGAGGCCCAAGTCCGCCGCCCTCTCCCGGTCAATTAGGATGCGAGTCTCAGGTCGCCCGAGCGCAAAATTCCCGGGGATCGCGCGCGGATAACCGGAGAATCGCTTCATGCACTCGCCCTGCATGGCCAACGCCGCGGCGGTCACCTTCTCCAGATCATCACCGCGAATCTGAATCTCAGCGGTATTGCCGCCGCCGAAGGAGAAGAGCTGCGTCTGTTGGAAAAAAGAAAACGTTCCGGGAATGAGTTGGCCTGCGGTCTCCAGCAACCGCACCAGCGGCTCAACACTCGCCGGGTCTCTGCTTGAGCAGCCCATGAAACATCCGCCGTCGAATGAGACGAAAAAGAAGTTGTCGATGAGCGGCGGTGGCGTGAGCCATTCGCGCTTCGCGCGACTGCGCTCTAGTGACGAAAGTTTCTTGTTGTTTAGTTCCTGAATCGCGTTTGCGGCGAGTTTCGCCTCGACTTGCTCGATCCATTTTCGATCAAGTTGTTTGTGCTCCGGCGAGCCTGGCTCGGCTTCCCAGTACGGCGCGACTACTTTCTCAATAATATTTCCCATGCGGCCGAACTCGTCGAGGCTGTAGCCGGGCGGAGTAATCAGGAAACCAAATACGAGATTTCGATTTCCAGCGGGAAGGTAGGTCGCATCGGGCACCAGCAATCGTGCCATTGCGAGCGAACCGAAAGTCATCCCCAGAATCACGAGAGCGCGTCCCATGCGCGTGCCATTGATACGATCCACCAGCGAAGCAATGAGCCCCGCAAACCACATCACGATGTCTTTCCGCTCGCCTTGCGTTGTCGCATTTTTCTTTGTGAGTGGCTGGTCTTCGGTTGGAAACTTGAACTTGGCCTTGTCGCGCCCGAGCAATCGCACCGCCAGCGGCGGGACCACCGTCACAGCCACGATCATCGACAAGCCAACGGCTGCAACCTCGGCGATGCTGATATCACGGAACAGCTGCCCCGCTTCTTCCTGGATGAAGATGACAGGCAGGAACACAGCCATCGTGGTCAGCGTGCTGGCCAACACAGCGCCCCAGACTTCGCGCGTGCCGTCCAGAACTGATGTGCGCGCGTCCTTTCCCATTTGCCGATGGCGGAAGATGTTTTCAAGCACGACATAAGCACTATCGACAACGTCACCCACCGCGAACGCGATGCCCGCCAGCGAGATGACATTCAGCGTTCGGCCCAGCGCGACGATAATCAGAAAAGTGCCAATGACTGACACCGGAATCGACAAAGCCAGCACAGCCGTGGCGCGCCAGCTCCGCAGGAACACCAGCAGCAATCCCAACACCAGAGCACTGCCGAACGTGATGTTTGATCGCACCATCTCGATCGCCTGGCGGATGTAGACCGTCTCGTCATACACCTGCACAAGTTCGACGTGCATGCCGCGCGCCTTCAGCACGTCTTCGTTGACGCGGGCGATGGCTACCTTCAGGTTGTCCATTACGGTTACGACGTTCGCGCCAACCTCGCGCCGAACGGGAAATGCCAGCACGTATTGGCCTTTGCTGCGAACGAACCCTTCCGGGTCTTTGAAGCTTAGCTCTACCTCAGCCACATCGCGCACATAAACCGGCCCGCCCGAAGTGTAGGCGACCACAGTACTGAGAATGTCCTGCTCGTTTTCGTATTGGCCGACCGTGCGAATGGCGTAGTCGCGCTTTCCCTGCCAGCGCGTGCCTGCTGAGATGTTCTCATTCTGTCGCCGGAGCGCGTCGCGCACCTGACTCAGCGTCAGCCCGCGCGAGGCAAGCTTCCCCGCGTCGACGCGCACCTGCATTTCGCGTTCGAGTCCGCCGTAAATGTCCGTCGAAGCCACACCATCCACGCGGTCGAGGTAGGGCTGCACGAAGTCCTCAACAAAGTCGCGCAGCTTGCGGATTTCCTGATCGTTGGGGTCTTTGGTATCGGAAAACAGAATGAGCCACGCCATCGGGTTGTCGACCGACGCGTCGGCGGCTGCCACTGTCGGCTCATCCACTTCGATCGGATAACCAGTGACCTGACGGAGCTTGTCGCTCACGTCGCGGAGTGCTTCGTTCTTGTCCATGCCCGGACTGAATTCGAGCACGACCTTGGCCGCATTGTCGCGCGACTCGCTGGTCATCTTCTGCAGCGACTTCACGCTGCGCAGAAACTCTTCCTGCCGGTCTACGATCTCGCGCTCAATCTCCTGCGGATTCGCACCGGCCCAGCGTGTGGAGACAGTGATGATCGGTGTATCTACGTTCGGCGTGAGTTGGACTGGGATCGCAAGCAGCGACAACAGGCCGAACATGACCACGAGAATCACGCCGACCGAGACGGTCACAGGATGATCGAGACAGTAGCGGATGAAATTCATGAAATCAGGTCACCAGTGCCTGCATACTCAAGTAAGGAAAAACAAATTAAGGCGAGTTTGATTCGGCTGTACGTGTCACACCAGTGCTGCTCGTATCGGCCTTTGTGTTCGACACCATTGGACTGGCGATCACAGGTGTGGGCCCGAAGAGTCGCTCGTTCGCGCGGCAAACTGCACTATCGCCGCCGTTGAGACCTGCCCCGCTGATCTCGATTTCGTTTCCCAGTTCCAGACCAGTCGTCACCGATACGGGCATCGCAGTGCTGGCGCCTTTGTCATCCGTTCGAATCACGAACACCTGCGCCCCAAACGCACCCATCGTCACGGCGTCTTTGTGGACCATCAGACGCTTGCCGCTCGGGCCGTTCGGTACGTGTGCCCAAACGAACATGCCGGGCAACAGTTTGTGCTCGGCGTTCTTCAATTCAATTTCGATGGGGAACGTGCGAGCACCCGCACTTGCTTGGGGGATCACGCGTTTGATCGGTGCCGCGAAACGCGAATGCATTGCTTCGACCTCGATGGAGGCTGGTGCATCAGGCTTGGCAAAAGAGATCGCACTCTCGGGTACGTCAGCACGAACGCGAACCGTCTCGATGCCGACCATCACAACGACCGCCCCGCCCTCCTCGATCCACTCACCAACTTCACTGCGCTTATCAACGATGAACCCATCAAACGGCGCGCGAACTTCCGTCTTTTCGAAACCATGCTTGAGGCGCGCGACGGTCGCTTCCTGACCGGCGACGTCAGCCCGTGCTTGTGAGATCACCTCGGCCCGCGTTCCGTTCTCTGCCAATTCGAGCGAAGCCTTTGCCTGTTCGAGTCGCCGCCTCGATGCCGTGTATTCCATTTCGGTGTTGTGGCGTTCGGTGGGGTTCCCCATGTTGCGCTCAAACAGGTCCTGCATGCGCTTGTATTCGAATTCCCAGCGGTCGTACCAGGCTTGTGCTTCCTGCAACGACGCCTTCAACCGTCGCAATTCTTCAGGCCGAGTCCCGTTCTCGTATTCTTTCAACTTCTGTCGCAGATTCTCCAGCTGCGCTTCGGCGCCAGTGAGCCAGAACTTGGCCACCGTGCCGTCGAGTTTGCAAATGACGTCACCCTTTTTCAGAAAATCACCGGCTTCGGCATCAAATAATGTGATAGGACCCGCAACTTCGGACGCGATCACCGAATGCTTATCTGGCAGCACGGTACCCACGAGCTTGATGGTGGCTGGGACGTCGCGCTCGGTGATCGGGCACGAACTTACCGGCGTGGGCCCGAAGCCCTGAGCGGAAACCAAGCGTGCGTAGGCAAGGAAAAGAACGGCGGTAGTAATTTCTTTGATTCTATAGGTTCGCGGCACAATTCACTCCGACTGGCAATTACTTACCCCATTGTTTCGGGGTAATTCTACCCGCCGGGTATACATGCAACAAATCACGCGCGCGTCAGATCGGCGCTTTGAGCAGCACGAGCCTTTATATGATGAAGTGTGGTTAAGAATTGATTTCCACGCCGACCAGCGTGATGTCGTCTTTCGGCGCTAGCGAGCCCGCCTGCTCGTCGAAGGTCACTTCGAGTCGTCGGAACATGTCATGTATCGAGATCGGGCCGAACCCTTCGAACAGACTCGCGAAATCGAGCGTTGAATCGGCGCGCTTGGCTTGCTCTTCGAGCGCGAGTTCAATGCCGTCTGAATACAGAATGATTTTGTCACCCGGATGTAACTGGGCCTCGAACGTCGGGAAGGTTTCGTCGTTGAACAAGCCGAGCAGTCCGCCCTGCGTGCGAAGCTCACTCGCACCATCGTCGCGTGAAACCAGCACCGGATACGGATGACCACCGCGAGCGTATGTAAATTGCAACGTCTTGTGATTGATCACCGCATAGCACGCGGTCACAAACTGACAGTTTGGTAGCGACTGCTCAGCCAGCACTTCGTTCAATCGCGCGATCACGTCACATGGTGAAACCACGATCGTGCGATCGCCCTGAATGAGCTTGGGCACGATCGCCCGCTTGATGAACATGGTGAGCAAGCTGGCTGACACTCCATGACCCACGGCATCTGCCACGTAAAACCCGGTGTGATTCTCATCGATGCGAATGATGTCGTAGATGTCACCTGAAACCCAGGTGGCAGGCCGGAAGATCGTCGCAAAACTCAAGGGGCCGATCGGCTCGCGAACCTTTGGAAGAAAGTCTCGCTGCAACCGCGCAGCCAGTCGCATCTCTTCATCTACTTCACGGAAGTGCTCATTCAAACGCTGGCTCAAGCGCTCCATGTTGCGAAGCTCCTGCTCCATGCGGCGCACGAATCCGTGGTAGCGCTCTATCGTTACCAAGCGTCCGCGAAGTTCATCCGGCGACACGTTGCGACCAACGATGTCCACCAGTGATCCGTTCGAGCGCGAGCCATCGGAGTCGCGATGCGATACAACAACGCCCGCGATGCGTTGCCCGTCGATCAATCGCAGCAGGCGCAAGAACTCGGCTTGCGAGGTGGGATCGGTTCGCGAGTTGGCGGGCTCGCTCACGATGACTGCGTCGACGTTTCCCCCGCGCGCGGTTTCGATGGCTGCCCGATAATCGCCCGTCGACGTGACCGACCAGCCGAAATCACCCAACAGATCGCTTGTTCCGAAAGGAAGTTCCTGACCCGGCGGATTGACGACCAAGACCTGCATACAAAGTCCCAGCACCCGCCGTCCACAGTTTGAAGAAGGACCCGGTGCGCGAGCAGAAAATGAGCCTGCGCGGCAAGCGATTTCTCAGTTATCCGCTGGTGGGAACGTCGACGACTTAGGGCCGGCGCTTTAGGACAGTGTCGGGTATCTCAATCTTATCGCCCTTCTTCAGACCAAGGTCCGCGAATCGATTGGCGTTGAGTTCAATCGTGTAGCGATAAGGACTGGTGGCTGGGTACTGATTCGGACGGTCATCGAGGGCTGCCATGGTGTGCGTGGTGACCACCGTGCCGTTGGAAGATATGTATGCGATATCCAGCGGGATGATCGTGTTCTTCATCCAGAAGCTGCCGGTCTCATCGTGCGGGAAAATGAAGATCATGCCGCGCTCAGTGCCGTCGGGCAGCGGAGCCATCTGCTCAGCCGTGACGAACATGAGGCCCTTGAGGCGCTCGTCGTTGCTGTCGGCGATCCACAGCTGAACTTGTCTGCCTTTGATCGTGAGATTGACCGTGCCGAGTTTGTCGAGCTCGTTGGGCTCCGTCGGCGCACAGCCATCGATAAATGCTGTCAGTCCAAACAACGTCAGGGCCGCTCCCATCAGGTGAATCGAGCGTTTCATGTCATTCTTCCGATTCTCGCGATCGGTCGATCGGCGTCCCGTCGAGGTCAGCCTCCCCGGCCCGCCACCGCGCGATCGTCGCCCGCGTGTACAACAGATCCTTGAGGGCCAATGCGCACAACCAAAGTACCAGAAGGAGGATGGTTATCCAATAGAGGATGAAAGTCCGCGGGGAAGCTTCCGCGTTCAACCGGCTGATGCCCACGATGTACATCACCGCGATCAGCAGACAAATGGCTGCCCCGACCCGTCGCCACGGGCGATAGCCGCCGATGGAGAAGGCCTTGGTTTTGGAATCGGGAGCGGGTTTGGCGAGGTAGACGAGAGAGATGATGACGGCGATGAGCAGGACGACGATGGGCAGGATGAGGCTCATTACCTAAGGATAGCCATCTGGTGAACGGGAGGCGAATTGGGGGAATCCGGGCCGATGTTTACAGTGAACCTTGAGGCCGTGCGGCTGTGGTTTGAAATGGCTAATGGCTACGCGGTGAAAAATTACTGCTAAGTAGTGACACGTTGTGGCACTTTGCGAATTACAAATTACGAATGACGAATTACAAAACATAGGGTCGTTCCAGTTTTACGCAATGCAAAAGGTGCCAGCTAAGTTGTCGGGCACGCACGGACGGCCGGCGTGTCGTGACAATCTGAAGAACAACACCAGCGCTCGCAGGAAAGACGGCTCGCGCAAAGGCGCTAAGCCGCAAACGTTGTCTGAGCTATTGGCGGGTGCTTCCCAAGGGCGCGTGTAAAGCAGGCCTTGAAGTCGGGGGTTTTCGTGCTGCGGACTGAGTAGTCGGAAGACATGAGGATCACGGGCACTGCCCGCATTTCAGTTGCTCCACCAGAACAACGCACGTATCGGTCCATTCCTCGGTGCAGCAGGACGGGAGTACATCGCACACGCACGAGGCAACCGTCGAATCGGAGCATCCCGGCGATTCGTGCGGCGTACAGCAGCCTTCAGCTGCGTTCAGCGGAACAGGAAATGTATTCTGAAACAGCGTGAAGTCACGCAAGTCCACTGTGCGGTCGTGTCGCATGTCGAAAAATCGGCAGTTGCAGAGTCGATCCTGAGCGACTGGGCCCGTCAGACATTCCGGGATGGTGGAAAAATCGTCGAGGCCGACGTCACCGTCGTTGTCGATATCGCCGCTGCGGATGCGGCGCAACATGCGAATGCCACCGGGGGTGATCTGGCCGCCATCGTTGATGTTGGCCTGCCAGTGCCAAGTACACTCACCCCCTTCGTTGATGTCGCCGTCGGCGTTCCATACCGCATCGTCAGTAAGCCGATAGAATTCTTCATTCTTATACACCCAGCTTTGCCAGGCTTCCACGTCCTGATGAAATCGAATGAAATAAATGTCGCCGTGATCGTTAATACTCGGATTGTCGCCCCAGTCGGTCAGAACAGTTACGGCGCCGTTTTGCCACAACTCAATCCCAGTCGTCGTCATCCATGCGACCACACCAAGATTGTTGATCGAGGCCCCTTGCGTTTCGCTATTCGTCGTGGGCAATGTGTCTATGGTGCCGTCTATGCTTGCGTGAATTTCAGAAGTCCAGGGCGAAACACAAAAGTCATAACTCGTCCAAACAAGGTCATCATGATCATTGATCACAGGGCTTTGATTAGACCTGCCATCAAATGTAATTGGGTACGATTGGTTGCCGTCAAAGTAGTAGACATCCGATTCGGCGGCGCAAGATTCCACATGAACATGATACCAAGTGACGTGCCCGGCGGAGTTAATTCGCGGCCAACCTCCCGTGCCCATCGCTATCGTATCGACGATCCCGTTTTCCAGACGAAAAATATCATAATCGTTGGGTACACCATTCATCCATACGATCGTCCCAGAGTCATTGATATCCGGAAAGAGGTCGCGCAGCGGACTATGCGTTAATTGTGTTAATAGTCCATTATCGTATTTATAAACCTCACCAGTTCCAGCCGGAGGCCATCCGGCGGACCATACGATTTCACCACAGATGTTCATGTGTGGAGGGCTGAACAGCGTATCGGCGCTGGTTATTTCGATGACTTCATAACCGACGGGGATTTCCGCAAACAGAGCTTCTTCCGCGGCAGCTTGGATCCCAAGGAAGATGATGAGCAAGGGCAGGTAGTTTTGCATGATCGTTACCAATCAACAGTGAGTCCGCCCGACACGTATGGTCGGGCGGACGTAACGGGCACTAATTGTCAAAACTCGCCAAGGCAAGCGGGTGTACCTCAATCGTTGGCGACGATCCCAATATAGACTGCATGGTGAGCTTACCAGTTGTGATGAAATCCTCTCTAACTCTGAACAAGCCTTTTTGTAATTTGACCTGTCCATTTAGATCCGGGCAATCAGCCTGGATCTCAATCGTTGCATCCTCTTGCTGAGTCAACTCCCACAAACCGGAACCCTTTACCTCGTTGTTGACCACGAGAATTCCCGCAGGTGTGATCGGCGCCGATGCAGCCCATACTCCTTTTGTTGCCGTCATGTACTCTCCTTCGAGTAGTAGCTCGCCGTTATCAGCTTCGACGCGACCGCTGTAATTGTGCAGACTTGCATCGATCAGCAATCGTCCGTGAACGAGCAAGCCGCTTACGTTCGGGATGCTGTGATTTGCTGCCGTCAGCGTGAGGATCGGGTAGGGAGAGCTGCCCGTCTTTGTAATTGCGGCCGATGGGTTCTGGCTCGAGTCGACCGGTGCGATGCCCTTGATTTCACCGCCGTCACCCGTGATGGTCAGGTCCGCCGTAATGATCAGCCTGCCGCCTCGTGGGTATATATTGAGCGTTCCGTCGATCACGGAGTTCTGGCTTATCGTCAATTGCCGATCGAAGTCGATCGTTAAGATTCCGCGCGTTGTTTGCGTGGCCTCAATCGCGATGCTTTCTGCCACAGCCGTGTTGGGTGAGGCGTCGTCAATAAGCACCGAGTATCCGGCGGGAATGCAGACGTGGTCAGTCGCAGTCGGCTCCGCTGCTGGGAACCAATTACCACCAGTCTGCCAAACACCGGTACTTGCGCCGTTGGTAAATGTCTTATCGCATGTTTGCGCAGCGCTCTTGTTCGCAGCAAAAACTAGCACTGCTAGCCCAAGCGCGCAAAGAGTAATTTTTGATTGCATATCTCAAACTCCTTGAGAAGTATTCTCATTAGAAATGACCTAAATTCGGCTATTCACGGTGTCGTAAGGACCTGAACACCCTCCGTAATCGAGAACGTCACCAACGCTCCACCGACACCGCTGCTCTTGATGTATACTGAGTCGGCTGTCACGATGTTGCTCGTGCTCGAACTGTTGAAGACAACATTCAAATTGCCTGCAGCCCCACGGTTAATCGAAAGCAAATCGATTGGCACAGTCGGAACATCCACGTTGTAGGTTCCAGCAGCGTTAAACACCGCATCGTCAGTGGCGTCATCGGGGTATTGTCCCGATGGGCAAGAAGGTTCTTCGCACACTCTCAAATCCCAATTCGATGGATTTGTCCACAACAAATCGGTGCCACCGCCTGTCCAAATGAAGATGTTACCAAAGGCCATCCCGCCCCCTGCCGCTACCATAAGTATAGCGAGCAGCTTTCTCTTCCTTGCAAACATAGTTCTCTCCTATTCAAAGACAGGAAATTCCAACCCGGGGTGCGAACACCGCACCTCGACTGGAACGACGTACTTCCCGCGCGTTACGCGGTTATTTCGAACGACTACACGTGAGGCCCCGACTTGGATGGGCGTGCTTTTCACGCCCACCTTTCCTCACACCATGAAACGATAACCTAAGGGGGGGGGGGGCAAAGTCAAGAGAAAAAGCAAAACCGGATATGAATTATCGATATTGCTGATGGCGGTGAATTGTGGCGAGCGCGTATGTTGTTATTGAATAAGGAGAGGTACGCCCTATGACCACATATCAAGCAACCGCCCACCATTCGGCCCTTCACACTTCGTCCATTGCGACGGGAGATTTTGCGCAAGTTTTTTTATTCCGGAGAAAATTCGTCGGAAAACTGCATTGCTGACCGCGCCAGTGCAGTTTTCGATTTGCGCGGCGCAAGAAACGCAGGAAAAGGAGCCACGTTCTTAGGCGGAAAACAAGGTAGCGCACGACCACGAAGGATCTGCGCAGGTGGCTGACGCAAGACGGCGGGGAAACCCTTCCGATTGATAAAGATTGCGGAAATGAAAAAAGGTGGGTGCGGAGCACCCACCACACGATGGATCGAATGATTGCTTTTGTTTTTCGAAGTTCAGGTCCGCACGGCGGACCCTACGAGTTAGAGCATCAACTAAACAAGTGTAGCGTCGCCCCTCGTGGGCGGCGTTGCGCCGGGGACGAGCCCCGTCGCTACATTTTGCGGTGAACTTCCTTAGTTCACGAACTCCTTCTTGCGGATCTGCATGTGTTCCTTGAGGCGTTCGATGATGGCTGAGTGCATCTGGGAGACGCGACTTTCACTGAGGTCCAGCGCGGTGCCGATCTCCTTCATGGTCATTTCTTCGTAGTAGTAAAGGATGAGGATCATGCGCTCGGCGCGGGAGAGGCCGCGGCTGATGAGCTCTTTCAAATCCTTGCGCTGGATTTCGCGAACCGGGTCGCGGCCACGGCGGTCTTCGATGATATCGATTTCGCAGACGTCCTTGTTGGCGTCGGACTCGTTGCACTTACGGTTGAGCGAGACCTGCATGACGGCTGTCGCTTCCTTGAGCTGCCTGTCAAACTCATCGCGCGGAAGCTTCATCGCTTCGGCGAGTTCGGTCTTGTTGGGTGAGCGGCCAAAAATCGCTTCTAGCTCGCGGGTCAAGCGCTCGAGCTTGGCAGCGCGGCTGCGGACGAGTCGCGGGACCCAGTCCATGCTGCGGAGTTCGTCGAGTATGGCGCCGCGGATTCGCGGGGCGCAATACGTTTCGAACTTAACGCCGCGTTTGAGATCGAAGGCGTCGATAGCGTCCATCAGGCCGAAGACGCCGGCGGAGACGAGGTCATCGTGTTCGACTTCATCAGGGAGTTTGGCGCCGATGCGCTCCGCGTTGTATTTGACGATATGAAGATAGCGCTCCATGAGCTCGTTGCGCAGCGACAGTTCGGGGTTCTTCTTGTATTGTCGCCAGACCTTGGTCATGTCCGTCTTTGCTTTATTGATTATTCGCATCCGTACTGCTCCTAAAGTGCATCCCTGCACGCCCGCTCGCAACCCACATCAAATCCGTCCGGCCGCGAGTACGCGGATCAGGCTGTTACTTCCTCGCCGGAAAGCCGAGAGTCGGCGTTGGCGATGGAGTTCAGGCCTTGCGGATCGGAATCGACCGGGTCGTTCTTGTACCTCTCCTGCAATTCGGCTTCGCGCTGGCGATGGCGGTCCGACAAAACCATCTGGGCCGCCGCACCGACGACGAAGCCGACGACGAAAAAAACAAACAGTGCGAAGATGCTGCGCGAGAGGATCACCGTGGCCGGGTTCTGCACGTACAGACCGGCGACAATGGTTATCGCAAAGGCGAGTAGGCCGAGACTGGCGCCGGCAAATCGTGGCACCATCAGCGCAACATCCTTGTCGCAAGACTTACCGAACGGGGTGTAAAAAACTGAATGGCGAGTGGAAGAGTTGCGACGACTCCATCCGTACCGGCCATTCCCCGATCGGCCCTTACGGATCAGTATCCTTACTGATCCGACCCAGTGGGTCGCCGGGGATTCGTCAAAACCGCGCCTAGACGAACAAACCGGCGACACGTCGAAGCAGGCCGTTGCGACTCGCCGAACCCGCGTTCGGATTCGGGAGTTTTGTCGCGATTGCTGCAACGCACGTGCTGGCTATCGACTTTGGATACTTCAGCACGAACGGGCAACGCGCCAAAACTGCCTGCTCGACGACGTTATCATGCAGCAAGTGTCCTTCGTCCGCAACAGAATAATTCAAAAATCTTTGAGCCACTTCCTTAACGCGACAGTAGGTGGCACTCGCCTGCGCGCGATCGTCGGCCATGTTCACGATGAGCCCGATCGGCGCGAGACATTGTGCGCGATGAAGAATTTTTATTGTCGCGTATGCATCTGTTATGGCGGTCGGCTGTGGCGTAGTGACAACGAGCACGCGGTCGGCTGCGAGCGCGAAGGCGGTGACGTTCTGCGAGATGCCTGCGCCGCAATCCAAAACCACGATATCAGTATTGAGACGGAGTTTTTGCAGTTGCGAAATCAAACTCTGACGCTCGAAGTCGGAGACGTTGGCGAGCTCCTGTAATCCTGAACCGCCCGGGATAAATCGTATGCCGCCGGGCGCGTCAACTGTTACTTCATCGAGCGAACGAATGCCGCTGACAACGTGCGAGAGCGTGTAACGCGCATGAATGTTAAGAAGCACGTCGGCGTTGGCGAGGCCTAGATCGACATCGACAAGAGTAACGCGCGAGCCGCGAGCGGCGAGTGCAATGGCGAGATTAACGGCGATGCTCGATTTGCCGACGCCGCCCTTTCCACTCGTGACGGCGATGATCTGGCCATGTCGCGAACCGCGCGAGGTAAGCTCGCGTAGTCGGGCAGCTTGATCGATGTTGTGCGGTCGCTGATTCATTTCGCGGCGATCATCGCTTTCATTTGAAAAGTGCGGTCACCGAGAATCAATCCGGCAATTGTTCGCGGTTCGCCCACCTGAATATCGTCCGGCACGTCCTGGCCGGCGGTGATGTACGAAAGTTTCGCGTTGGCTTTCTGAAGGCAATTCAAGATGACGCCAAAACCGATGGCTTCGTCGAGCTTGGTGAAAATGATGCGATCGATGCCGACTTCTCGGAAGCGAGTGACCGCGTCGGTGAGGACGCCATCGCCGCATGTGCTCGACAAGACAAGGTGAACCTCATTCGGCTTCACGACGCTGAAGAAGGTCTTGAGTTCCTTAATTTTGATGGAGTCGCGCTGACTGCGGCCTGCGGTGTCGATGAGGACGACGTCACGATCGCGCATGCGCTGAATGGCTTCTTTCAATTGAGCGGGTGCGACGACGACTTCCAAGGGCACATCCATGATCTGAGCATAGGTCTTGAGTTGCTCGACGGCGGCGATGCGGTAAGTATCAATCGTAATGAGGCCGACCTTTCGGCGCTCCTGCAACGCGAGGTTGGCCGCAAGCTTTGCGATGGTTGTTGTCTTGCCGACGCCGGTTGGACCTACGAGAGCAATGATGGTCGGACCGCCAACGGTGGCGAGCCGGATCGGACCAGCGGTTGGCAACATCGATTCGAGTGCTTTGCCCAGTTGGGCTTTCACTACGGAAGTGTTGGCGAGTTGTGCAGAGCTGAGCGTCGAACGCATATCGCCGACGATTTTCTGAGCTAGTTCCTCAGCAACAGCGTTCTCGACCAAGCCGAGATAAACATCAAAGAGCTCCTGCGGAACGTTGCCGTTTTGGGTGCGCTTCGATTGCTTGATCAGGTCCATGACAAGCGATTTGAGGGAACCGACTTCAGCAAGAACGGCTGCGTCGGTCGATTTCGACGAGGACATTTCGATAGATGGAATCGCCATGCGCGCACGCGAATCATCCAGGCCCATGCGAGACATTCGCTCCGCCGACGCGCGCGGACGATGAGTCGGTGTACCGTCGGGTGGACGTTGGGCAGCGGTGATCTCGACCCACGGCTTCGCACCGATGCCGAGGACGCCGCCTTTGTTCAACGTTCGTGTGCTCAGAATGACCGCGTCGCGGCCGAAGTCGCGCTTGACGAGTTCGAGCGCCTCGGCCATGGTCTTTCCACGAAAGCTCTTAGGATTCATCAGTCAGCACCACCATTCCATGAGATTCGACTTCCACTCCGCGGACGACTTCGTTGTAGGAGAGCACGGCCACCGAGGGCAGAGAGACTTCAATCATCCGCCGCACCCACGCGCGAATGGGCGGCGGGCAAAGGAGAATCGGCGATTTGCCGCGCAGGGCTGTACCCGCGCGATCAACTTGCTTGCGGATGGCGTTCACGATTTTCGTTTGCACGGGCGGCGGCAAGGTCATTGTCGTGCCGCGCTCGGAGCGATCGAGCCCCTTGTTGATCAATTCCTCCAGCGCCGGGTCGAGCGTCACACAGTGAATTCGGCCATCGTCGCCGCGATGCTGCAGACAGAGTGTCCGCGCGATCGCGTGTCGGGCGTATTCGGTGAGGATTTCGGTGTCCTTGGTGCGGGCGGCCACGTCGCCAACGGCTTCCAATATCGCCTCCAGATCGCGAATCGGCACGCGCTCGCGGAGCAGGGCTTGCAGCACGCGCTGAAGCTCACCGGGTTTGACGATTTCGGGAATGACTTCCTCGATCAACTTCGGCGAGCGCTCCTTCAGGTTGTCGAGAAGTCGGCTGACTTCCTGTCGGCTCAGCAGTTCGTCAGCGTGGCGCTTGATGATTTCGGTGATGAAGGTGCCGATGACGCTCGACGGCTCGACAACGGTGTAGTTGCGATGTTCGGCTTCATGGCGCTGCTCTGGGAAAATCCAAAGTGCGGGCAGGCCGAATGCGGGTTCGGTGGTTTCGGTGCCGTTGACCGGAATCGTCACCATTCCGGTGTTGATGGCGAGCAGGTGGCCGGGGAGTGCTTCGCCCTTGCCGATCTCCATGCCCTTGAGCTTGATGCGGAATTGGTTCGGCTGAAGCTGCACGTCGTCGCGAATGCGGATGGGCGGCACGATGACGCCTAGTTCCTGGGCCATCTGCTTGCGCATGTTGGTGATGCGGTCGAGAAGGTCGCCGCCCTGTTTGCGATCGACGAGAGTGATGAGGCCGAAGCCGACGTCGAGCTCGAGAGCGTCGACGGTCAGGTGCTTTTCGATTTTCTCCGGCGCGGCGGGCTTGACTTTGGCGGCGGCGGACTGCACAGCGACCTCTTTCTGCTTGCGGTTGAGCAGCAGGCCGGTCGCGACACATGTGATAGCCAATCCCATGATGGGAATCTTGGGGAGCGGAGTCAGGCCGAGGATCAGTAAGAAGACCGCTGTCATGGCGAGGGCGAGCGGTTGGCTGGCCAGTTGGCCGAGCAATTCGTCGCCGAGGTTTTTCTTGGCAGCGGAGCGCGTGACGATGGTGGCTGCAGCGAGGGAGACGATGAACGCCGGGATCTGCGAGACGAGTCCGTCGCCGATGGTGAGGATGGTGAAGCGGCGGATGGTATCCATGATAGGAAGATTCAGTTCGACCAACCCGACATACATGCCGCCGAGCGCGTTGATCACTGTGATGATGATGCCGGCAATGGCGTCACCACGGACGAACTTGCTGGCACCGTCCATGGCTCCGTAGAAGTCTGCCTCGCGGGTGATGTCGGAGCGGCGACGTTTGGCTTCCTCAGTGTTGATGATGCCGGCATTGAGATCGGCGTCGATGGCCATCTGTTTGCCGGGCATGCCGTCGAGGGTGAATCGTGCAGCCACTTCGGCGATACGCGTCGCACCTTTGGTAATGACGACGAATTGGATTACCACAATAATCGCAAAGAGCACGACGCCTACGACGAGCGAGCCGCCGGCGACGAACGAGCCAAATGTGGTAACGACATGGCCCGCGTCACCGTGGGTGAGGATGAGGCGCGTCGTGGCGATATTCAGAACGAGTCTGAATAACGTGAGACCAAGCAAGAGCGAAGGAAATGAGGAGAAATCGAGCGGCCCGCTCATGTACATGACGGTGAGCAGAACCACACCGGAGAGGGCCACGTTGGCCATCAAGAGGAAGTCCATCACGGCCGTTGGAAGTGGAATCAGGATAACGAGCACGGTAGCCAGTACGAACATGGGCAACGCCATGCCAAAGTTCTGGCTGATGATTGCGGGGACTCGTAGTTTTCCAAGGGCAAATGTGGCCATTAGTTATTCATTCGATGAATTAGTTTGGATACCGCAACAAGACTGTGCGACGACCGCCAAAGAGACCCTCACCCTCCCCTCTCCCTAAGAGGGAGAGGGATGTATTGTTACATGCTCTAACTATGCTTTTCTTAATTCCTCATTCGTTGATTGTCGATCTCCCATATTTCTTAATTAGTACTCAACGGCATCCGCGCACGGCGACGGTCCATCGGGGATTTGCCGGTTAGCTCATAGACGTACGCCAGGATTTCCGCGATCGCCTGATAGAAACGCTCGGGGATGTATCTACCTACATCGACTGAGTCGTATAACGCACGGGCGAGCGGTTTACGCTCGACGATCGGAATGCCAAACTCTGTTGCGATTTCGCGGATTCGCAGCGCCAACTCATCAACACCCTTCGCGACGACTTTCGGCGCGGGCATGTGGGCAACATCGTAGGCGATCGCAATGGCGTAGTGCGTCGGGTTGGTGACGATGACGTCGGCTTTGGGGACTTCCTTGCGCAGGCGCTGGCTGGCTAATTGCATCTGTAATTGGCGTTGTCGACGCTTCACGAGCGGGTCGCCTTCCATGCTGCGCAGTTCGTCCTTCACTTCTTCTTTGGTCATGCGCAGATCGCGCTCGAAACGGTATCGCTGCCACCAATAGTCGAATAATGCGAGAATGAGGAGTGCGATCGCGCAGCGTAGGCCGAGCTTGTAGACAAGTTTCGCGCACAGCGGAACCAATTGGTAAAAGTCGAGCGTCAATGCATACATGATTGCGGGCAAGTCGCGTTTGATGGTTATGTATGCAACGAGTGAAACGATGATCACTTTGAATGAATTGGTCGTAACGGCCACGAGCGAACGAGGGGAGAGCAGACGCTTGAAGCCTTCCAGTGGATTGAGACGGCTAAAGTTGGGCGTCAGCGGCTGCGTCGTGAACAGCCAGCCCGTTTGCATATACAGCGCGATCAGAGTGACAACGATCAGAACGCCGAGGAACGGCGCGATGCTTTTTGCACCGCTGATGGCTGCATTGGCGGCGACGACAAGCACGTTATCCGCAGTGGTTGGCGTGTCGGCGTGAAGCGTGCCTTCCATGACCGCCAGTAGACTTTTCCATAATTGCGGACCAACTATCGCCAGAGTGACGAAGCCAGTCAACAGCAGCAATGCAGCCACTAAGTCCTGACTGCGCGCGACCTGCCCCTTCGAGCGTGCCTCCATGCGACGACGCGGGGTTGCGGGTTCTGTTTTTTCTCCGCCCTCTGCCGGCATCAGATCATCAATCCTTTTGGATGCGGGTCAATGCCCAAACCACTTCTGATTGTCTCAAAACCGGCCCAGACAGCGTCGAGCAGAATGCCCTTGCACGCGCCGAGGCTGAATGCAATGAGCGCCATCGTCATGATTACTTTGAAAGTGAAACCGACTGTGAGAATGTGCAATTGGGGCATCGCACGCGAAATAATGCCGAGCATGACTGTGGTGAGGAGCAACGCGATCAAGACTGGACCAGCCAATCGAATGCCAAGAATGAATGAGGCTGTGGTCATTTCTACCAGGAGCATTAGGTATGATTCATTGGGTGTGGTCGAGAGCATGGGCATGACCTGATAACTGTCGAGCACTGCGGCGATTGTTTCGCGATGGCCGCCAGCGATGAGCAGCACGGTCATGAATGTGATGCCGTACATCTGACCGAGAACGGAGCTCTGATCGTCATACGTGGGGTTGAAGACTTCGCCGAGGGCGAGGCCCGCCTGCTGTGCAATGGCCATGCCCGCGACTTCGGCGGCGCTGATGAGCACGGTCACGCACAGGCCGATGGTCATGCCGATGAAAAGCTCGCCAACGCCAGCGGTGATGATTGTCATGAGTGGAAGATCGCGCGGAGCCTGCCCCTTGAGAATCGGGAAAATCATGGCGGAAAGCGTGAAGACCAATGCAACACGGATGCGAATGGGAATTGCACCACTGCTAAGGATGGGCGCGGTCATGACCACACCGCCCAATCGGAATAGAATGAGGGCGAAGGCGGGCAACGCGAGAAGAATTTCCATCAGTGGTGTGGCCATTGTGTGTTTTCAAATTAACTCGAACAGCTATTACTTTCCTAACCAATCTTTCTCAAAACGGCACCGTGCCCATCATCTCGCGTGTGTATCCGATCATTTGTTCCGCGATCCACGAAATAAAGAATGTGCCCGCGATGACCATGGCGACGATTTTGGGCACGAATGTCAGAGTCTGCTCCTGTAATTGCGTAACCGCCTGAAATAGGGAGATCAGCAAGCCTACAACGAGCCCAATAATGAGAATCGGCGCGGAGGTTACCAAGCCCATCCAGAAGGCGTATCTGCCCATTTCAATGGCGGAATTGAAATCCATAATAAGCGATTACCTTCAGACAAAACTCTTCAATAAGGTTTCGACCACCAAATGCCAGCCATCAGCAAGGACAAACAGTAATAGTTTGAACGGCAACGAGATCAGGACCGGTGGCAGCATCATCATGCCCATTGATGTCAGGATCGTCGCGATGACCATATCGATGACGAGGAACGGCAAATAAATACGGAAGCCCATGATGAATGCCGTCTTCAATTCGCTGAGCATGAACGCGGGGATCATCACGGTCAGCGGCACGTCTTTGACTTCGACCGTTTCGCCAGTTGCAATCTGGCGGTTCTCGGCATACTCCAGAAATAGATAGATGTCGTCGTCGTTGCCGGCTTGCTCGATCTGGCGGTGCATGAACTCCTTGAGGTGCAGCGAAGCGACGTCGAAGGCTTCGGCTTGGCCCATATTGTTGTTGAAATACGGTTCAGCTGCTTGGGTCTGAATGCGGTGCCACGTGGGAGCCATGATCGGAATCGTTATGAAGAGCGAGAGGGCCAGCAGAACCTGACCGGGTGGTAATTGGGGGATTCCGATGGCCTGGCGAAGCAATCCTAAGACGATGATGACGCGCGGGAAGCAGGTCACCATCACGAGGATCGAAGGAATCAGCGTCAGTACAGTAAGCAGTACGAGAATCTGGATGCTGGCGCTGACGCTCTTGGGATCGGTGGCTGTCGGGATTACGCGAGAAAGATCGGGTAGCGCGACGTTGGAAGCAGTAGCAGTGGCTGCAGATGTTGTCTGGGCCGAAACTTCAGGCGTAAGGAATGCAAACAGCGCGACGGTTGCGAGCGCGATGAAGCTACGCAAGGGCCAACGCCTTAGCGCGAGTGCGTGAGTTGTCGAGCTTCCATGCTCCGGACGCATGCGCTACTCCATTGCGCTTCGTTATTCGATCGCAGGTCATGCGAACTGCGACGGTTTTCTCGTACCCGCCCAATTCGCCGCAGTTCGACGAACATTGAGTCTTTTTCAATGTCCAACATGGCCAAGCGATAGCTTGGCCATGCCACGCACGATTCAGGCACCTAGTGCTCTCACTCGCTCCAACAGTTCCTTCAACGGCGGCTTTGTGCCCTTGTTGTTAGAACGAATGGGACTTGGAACGCTTTCATGCAGTGCAACGTCCAGTGTCGTGTCCGTTGATTCCGCATACGAGTCGCGTTCCTTGTCGAACCATTTGCCGAATGCGCCAGCCGCAACTGGTCTTCGTTCACTCGCAGCCTCACTGATCGTCAGCTCTGAAACTTCGGTTGGGTCAGTGATCTCGCTCAGGGTTTCAACGCGATCGGGGGAGACACCTATGAGCACAACTCTCCGGCCGCATTGTACGAGGGCTACGTGCTGCTTCGGCGTCAGTGCGGTGCGAGCGAGCACGCGAATGAGTTCAGATCGCTGTGGCGCACGAAGTGACGGAACGAGTTTTCGTACGCCGTAATAGGCTGCCCCGATCAGCGCGAGAACTACCGACAGCGAGAAGAGAGTGCTGCGATACCACGGTCGCTGATCATTCACCTGCTGTGTGACGGTTTGTGGAACATCGCGTGCGCGCCGAACAAGTGTCGAACCCGCATGAGTCGGCGCTGGTTCTTGGGCGATTTCGTTCAATTCGGGAACTGCTGGCGATGGTTGCGGTTCCTGTATTGGCGGCTGTTCAGTACTAGTAGGTGGAGGAGGAATCAAATTCGCCGCGACTTCGGCTTCGACGGCTATCGGTTGGTTAGACGCGATGGAGCCTGGGACGGCGTTCGTGTTCTTTGGGTCAGCCTCATCAGCGCGCACAGGACTAGCAAACGCGAGTGCGAGGAAAGTCATGCAAAGCGCCTTGTCGTTCAGCGTGCGGCTCATCAACGGAATTAGTTTGCCCAAAGTGCGTTTGATCATGTGGCCACCCTGTGCGGATCGGGGGTGAACACTTCGCTCACGCGGACGCAGAAGCTGTCATTGAGCACGAGCACTTCGCCGCGAGCGAGCAGGCGGTCGTTGACGTAAACGTCGACCGGATCGCCGGCGAGTTTTTCGAGTTCGACGATGGAGCCTTCGCCGAGTTTGAGAACGTCTTCGACGAGCATGTGTGTGCGACCGAGCTCCACGCGAACGCGAAGGTTGACGTCGTGCAACATGCTGACGCGATGCGGTTCAACGCCTTGGCCATCACCGGCGAAATCGGGAAGGGCAAATGGTTTGGTTTCAAAACCGGCTGGACGCGAGGCCGCATCGGCAGCGCTTTCCTCATCTATCGCAGCCTGCATAGCGGCGGCCATGTCGTCGAACGGGCGACCGAGAGAATCGACTCGGTCGTCGGGAGCTGCAGCGCCCGCTGAATCGGCGGCAGCTCCGCCCAACATCTCGTCTATGTCTGATTGACTGAATTCTCCCGGAGTTGAGCCGGCGGGATCCTGCGTGGCGGCTTGGCCGCCCGATGCGTCCTTTAAGAGCGCATCGATTTCGGCCTGGTCGAAACCAACCGCGGCACCGCCGCCGGATGAAGGAGTGCCTTGATTTCCTTTATCAGCCATCGGTCACATCCATGCGACCCGGAAGGCGAAATCGAGCGAAAAGAACGTCACTTCGATCGCACTTCCAGCTACTGATTCTCACAGGCAGTTGATGCGCCGCATCGGCGGTTTTCAGCACCTGTGAAATCCGAATGCGCGGTGACCTACTCACCGCGTCTCGTATATATCGGTGATGACCCCTTGAATGCGACACCGAATTGATCGATCAGTCGTGCAGCAATTCTGGAATTAGTATATCTCTGATTAACTCGGGGTCGCCCAAGACCTGACTCAGTTCGTATTTGAGCTGGCGCTTGACGGTCTCTAACCCTGGTTCATCCAACAGCTTAGGCTCCGCATTGCGAATGACGGAACAGACTCGCTCATGCAGACGGCTTTTTCTCTGAGCGATAAGCGTCTTCAGTTGCTCGGACTTGGCGGCTGTCACTAGGCACGAAACCTTGATCCGAACGATCATCGACCGACCGGAGCGCACATTATGCAGGCGACTGTCTGCGATTTCGATTTCCGACATGCCGTCCATCGGTGGCGGCGGAGGCATGGCGCCATCTTTGGCAGCCGGCTCTGAACCGTGACCGCCACCGTGATCGCCACCTCCACCGTGGTCGTCTTTCGGCTTGGCGCCATGGTCATCTTTTGGTTTGCCGGCGTGATCGTCTTTCGGTTTCTCCGCGGATGCGCCATGTGCATCTTTGCCGGGGTCCTTGTCTTTGGCGTGTTCATCGGGCTTCGCGCCGTGTTTGTCGGCATGTTTGTCGCTTGCGTGATCATCAGTGAGGGCGCTCTCTTCAGATGCGGCGGCTGATTCCGGTTTCGCGGAGAGCATGTTGGTGACGTAGAAGACGCCCGCACCTTCGACCGCCATGAGGCCGCCGATGACCATGAGGAGCTTCATCTTCCCCTTCTTCTTTGGTTTTTCGTCAGCCGCCGGTGCGGCTGGGGCTGCGTTTTCCGGTGCCTTCTTGTCTGCCATGTGTCATTACCTCAGGAATTAGCATCAAATCTGCGTTCGACATGCTTGATGAACTAAGTGGCCGTCGAAGAAGAATGGAAGACATGCCCACCAGCGTGGGCATGCCCCCATAACGAGGGCATAGCACGTCAAACGATTACTCGCGATCTGAATAAACCATCGGATATCGAAGGACGGTCGCGAAGCATTTTGTGGCGGGAGCGGCGTTGGCGGTCCCATATCAGCACTGACAAGGGCCGATGGTGTGCGCGTTTAAGGGAACCTGAGCGTATTTCGCGAGAAAAACGCGATGCCCATGCCTACGTCGAGATTATCACACCAACTCGAGCAACTGCTGGAGCATGTCGTCGGCTGAGCGAACCACGCGGCTGGCGGCGGAGATGCCGGTTGAGGCTGTGATCAGGTTGACGAACTCGCGGGCGATTTCGACGTTTCCGGATTCCAATGCTCCTGAGACCACCGATCCCGCGATGCCGGATTCGGGGGCGATGATGTTCGGATCGCCTGAGTTCGGGCCAGCCACGAACGTGTTTTCACTGAGGGCGAGTAGGCCTTCGTTGTTAGTAAAGGTCGCGAGAGCGACCTGGCCGAGGACCTGCGTGCGCTGGTTTGAATAGGTGCCGGTCACGATGCCGTTTCGGTCGATCGTGTAACCATTCATGATGCCGGCTGGGGCGCCGTCCTGCGTGTCCATGATGAGTTCAGAGCTTCCATCGGGACTCGTCAGACCGGTGAGTTGGCTGAAGTCGATGGTGAACGCGAGCGGTGTTCCGGAACCAGTGCCCGCGCGATCGATGGCGACATCGGTGCCAGTGGCTGACACAAATTGGCCGTTGGTGTCGAAGCTGACCGTGCCCGAGCCGAGTAGCGGCGACGGATCGGTGTCGTTGGGTGATTCAGCGTAATACCGCCATGTCGTGCCCGATTCCGAGGCAGATTCCATCGACATGCGCAGGCGCACTTCGAGCGGTGCGCCAAGCGAATCATACACGCTGAAACTGGTGGTGATGCCTTCGCCGGTGGCTGGCGTCGTTTCGGAAAAATTGAAGCCGCTGGGCACGACGCCGGTTGTGTTGACGATGGAACTCGCGTCGAGACCGATGGCGTTCACTTCACCCGCGTTCGAATGCACAACGATGGAACCGGCGGGACCGTTGGAGCCATCCGAGATCGTGATGCCAGCCATACCGCTGGGATCGTTCTGCGTGTCGATCGCGAGCCAATCCTGCATGTGGCTGGCCAGGTCGCCGAGCGTGTTTCCATCGGTGCCGACGACAAACGTCGATGACGGAACCGTCAAACCGCCGCGCGTGGCGTTCAGTTGAATGACATCGCCGGACGCGTAAAGCGGGAGGTTCTGGCTGTTCACCAGATCACTTAGTTGCGTGTTGGCCGTTGCTGCGTTGCCGCCCGAAGTCAATGCGGGCGTGGATGTCACGACTGCGCCTGTGCCTGCGACATTCGACGAAGCATCGAGTCGACCATCCATTTCGACGCGCGTGGTCGCGATAGCTTGGCTCGCGGAGCCGAGAGGAATCGTCAGGTCTGAAAGCGTGCTTGTGTCGATCACACCCGCCGGGTCAGCGGGAAAAACCTGAACGGTGGCTTCGTTGTTGTTCACGAGCACCTGTTCGGCATCGAGATGGAACGCGCCGTCACGCGTGAACGCCTGATCGCCGTTGGGTCGTTCGATGATGAAGAATCCTTCGCCTTCGACAGCCAAATCGGACTGGAAGCCGGTCGACTCCAATTCGCCCTGACGGAAGCTGCGTTGAATCGCGCCGACAGTAGAGCCGGTGCCGACTTGTCGGGGGAGAGTGCCGCCGCTGGTGTCGGACGGACCCTCGCCTTCGCTGATCGTCTTGTAGAGAAGCGTTTCGAAAAGCGTGCGCTGGCCCTTGAAGGCTGTGGTGTTCAGGTTGGCGAGGTTATCGCCGACGGTGTCGACGGCGGTGCCGTTACTCTTGATGCCGGTGAACCCGGTCAGCATGGCGTCGGTTAGTGACATAGTGTGACCCTTTTTCTTGATCCTGATTCGATTCGAGCAGACGTCGGCTTGATCGTGTCACTCGCTACTCCACGGCCAAGCTGCGGCTTGACCGTGCCACCCAGCTCGTTAGCTCACGGCTTCCACGATGCTCGTCATGTCTTTGAATCGCAGGCTGTGCCCGGTGTCGAGCTCGAGCGAAATGTCGCCGTTTGATTCGGTCTTCACGCCGGCAACGACGCCTTCGACTTCCTGAATGTTTTTCGGATCGCGGCGATCGGTGCCACGCACGGTCGCACCGACGAGTGCTTCGGCTGCCTGTCGCGCGGGAACGACAGTGCTGATGTTAGCCAGCGGCGTTTCGGCACCGTTGGACAAAATGAGAATCGGCTGAGCACCGGTGTCGAAGCGAACGCCGACGACCACACCGCTTTGCGTCAGACCGTCGTCGCCGGGTTGCGACGTGACGTATTGGCCGATGAGCGATGAGGCGGAGCCGATGTTCTGCTGGCCGGTGAGCGAGCGGAGCGAATCGGTCAACTGCGTGTTCAATTCGATGTCGCGGATCGAGGAGATTTGCTTAAGCAGTTCCTCGTTGCCGGTCGGCTCGAAGGGATCCTGATTGTTGATCTGAGAGATGAGCAGCTTGAAGAAATCTTCGCTCTTGAGGTCTGCGAAACCGGACGGTTGAGCTGTCGCGGTGACGTTTGAATTCGGTTGAACGGCGATAGCCATAAACGATTCCTTTCTTAATTGGCGGCGGCGAAGAGTTCGTGTGCGTCATGCGACGCGCGATCGCTCGCGTTTCGAGCGTGCCGCTTGGTTGAGTATTTTGAATCCGTTCGATTCGATGCAGATTGATTCGTAGAATTTCGCGAGAGGGAAATCTGTCGTTGATTCTGCGTAGCGATCGATTCGTCGAGCGGTGTTATGGACTTCGTAACGAGAACACTGACATCGTCGAGCTTGATGCCTTGATTGTGGAGGGCAGTTTTCAAGTCGGCCAGCTTGGAAGTGAGCAGTTCCTTGGCTTCTTCATTCGTGGTCTGAACCTCCATGCGGAGCTGGTCGCCTTCCATTCTGATGTCGACACGCATCGGGCCAAGACGCGGCGGATCGAGTTCGATTTGGGCTGATGAAGATTGGGCGTCGTGGCGAACGCGCATCGAACGAACGAGCTGGTTGAAGATGGCTCGGGACGACGTTTCGAGCTCGGGCTCGTCCTCGATTTGTGGTTGTGCATGCTGGGTTTCTAGCGCAGCCGATTTCGTAGCTTCTCCAAGAGGATTGGATGAGGAACGCGTCGGAGATGCGATGATCAGCTTGTCTGCGGAGACGCCGGATACTTCCTGTTTCATCTGCGATTTGAGCCATTGGCCTAAGTCTTCGGCGAGGTTTGTCGTGCTGGAAGTTGGTGTCTTTGCTGCGTCCAAAGATGGCACATTGGTAGATTGTGCGACGCTTGAACTTGCGCCGTTTGTGAATCGACGGTCATTCGATCCCCCTAATTCCGAGTCGCGCGGTGATGTTTGCTTGCTTCTCGGCTGTGCGTTTTCGATCGCTGCACGACTTGAATAGGTGTCATCCAAATGGTTTTGAGCGTCATTGCCGG
Source organism: uncultured Phycisphaeraceae bacterium (assembly GCA_964494205.1). Lineage (GTDB taxonomy): Bacteria > Planctomycetota > Phycisphaerae > UBA1845 > UBA1845 > JBBTCX01. Next base: position 91,080 of record CAZBRD010000012.1, read on the forward strand.
GAGCCTGCTCTGGATTGCTTGCAGCCGATTGCCTAGCGGTCGAGTCGAAAAGGTTCGATGGTGTCTCTCTTGAATGCAGATCGACGCGAGAGCGATCGTTCACAAACCGTTGCGTGTTTTGAGAGGCGGTTTCGTTTTCGTTTTCGTTGCTACTTGGCTGATCGCCATTTTGCTTGATCGAATCGGGATTGCGTGAAGCGACATCAGTCGGCTTTTCAAACATCTGTTGTGGGGAAACGTTCTCACGCTGTTGCAGCTTGGCTCGCATTTGCTGACGTGATTCGTCGAGAAAGTTGGCAAATGAGCCTTGCACGCTAGCCCGCTTTGCATTTCGCGCGGATTCTGGAGCAATGGCCGGGGCAACCAGCGGCGACGGCTGCGATTGCTGCGCGAGAATAGTCTGCGGAATCACGCTCATGGCGATTCTCCTTTCGGCACAGACTTTTGAGGATCGCTGGCGGCCACGTCCCGGACGCGCTGCATGATTTCCTGCATTTTTTGCATCTGGGCTGATGTCTTGGCGGATTCGACGATCTTGTTGGCTTTGCGCGTCTCGAGTGAGGAAAGAACCAATGCAGCCTCGTCGATGTCTTTGAGGCCAAGCAGGTGCTCCATCGCGACCTTCGGATTCAGGCCATCAAAGAGTTCGATCTGTTTGCGGAAACCTTCGGAATCGCGCGACGCGTCGGCGGTGCGTTTCGAGGCAGCCTCCTTTTCGCGCATGAACGATTCTCGATCCTTTTGCAGTTCATCGCGCTGGGTCGTGATATTAAGTAGCGCGCCGTGCGTGAGTGCGCGTCTTTGCTCTAACTCGGTGGCGATGCGTTCGGCTTCGCGGCGAAGGACTTCGAGGTCTTCAGGCGATTGCACGACGGGAACGACGACCGACTTCTCGGGAGCCATCGTCGACGAATTTTCTGTCTTGCCAGTCGGCGCATCCGGCATTGTTTTCTTCGGCTTATCCTCTTCGCCGCGCAGGACGGAGGCGATCCGCTGAGCACGGGCCTTCGTGAGCGTGCCGTTGGCGACGAACACACCGACCGCCCCAACGAGGGCTGTCATGTGTACAACCGCGAGAACAGCCGCCAAGTTGTAAATTCGACGAACCATGAATCTATCCGTGCATCAACCTTTTCGCTGAACTCTCGCCCTACTCGCGCCCTGTCGAAGGAACGATGGACGCTCGACTCAAACCGGAAGCCGCTTTCGCAGTCTTCGAAGTACGCAGATGGCGCTGTACGGCCATTTCATCGGAAATCGACTGCTCGCGACGGCGCAAGTCGACTTGGTACTTGTTCCATTGTTTTTCGCGAAGCTTCTCAATGACCTTCAAATTCTTCGTAGCTTCTTCGAGTTTTGCGCGCTGGGTCTCAAGCCGCGCTACACATTGCTCGCGCTCGACGCCGAGTTCCTTCAATCGGCGTTGCAGAAAACCGCGGTGCAGCTGCTGCGAGCTGAGCGCCTGTGGGTCGATCTTTCCGACGCGGCGCGATTGTCGCTGCACTTCGGTGCTCTGCTCCAGATGAGCGGTGACATCTGCGATGACTTCGTCCATCTCCTGCAAGGCACGAATCGCGATTGCAACGTCGCGGCGGCAGGTATCCATCGCCTGCTTGCGAAGGCGCTGAACGGCTTCAAGACGAAAACGAAAACCTGCCATGACTTACTCTTTCAGTTCGCTCGCTTCACGGGTCGCGCGGCCTGTGCGGCCAATCGCTCGCGGCGAGTTTCGATCTCGCCGGCCAATTCGATCAAACGCTTCGACGACACTTCCCACGTTGCACGCTCTGCCACTTCCTGTCGCAAGAACGTATCGATCACTGGTTTCATCTGAACGGCCACGTCGAAGTCGACGTTTGCACCGGGAGCGTAGGCACCGACGTTGACCAAGTCTTCTATGTCGCGCCAGATCGCGATCACACGGCGCAGGGTGGCCGCTGCCTTGCGATGTTCGTTGCTCACCACGTCGGTCATCACTCGACTCACGCTCTCCAACACCGAGACCGCCGGATAGTGGCCGCGGTTCGCGAGGTCGCGCGATAGCCACACGTGACCGTCGAGGATGCCGCGAACGGCGTCGGAAATCGGTTCATTGATGTCGTCGCCTTCGACGAGGACGGTGTACAAGCCGGTGATGCTGCCGCGCTCGGTGCGACCGCTGCGCTCAAGTAATCGTGGGAGCATGCTGAAAACGCTGGGCGGATAGCCTTTGCTCGTGGGCGGCTCGCCGGCGGAGAGGCCGATCTGCCTTTGGGCCATGGCCATGCGAGTTGTGGAGTCCATGAGCAGGAGCACGTCCTTGCCCTGATCGCGAAAGTATTCGGCGACGGCGGTGGCGGTGAATGCAGCGCGAACGCGAAGCACCGGAGATTCATCCGATGTGCTGACGACAAGCACGCTTCGCTTAAGACCTTCTTCTCCGAGGTCTTTCTTAAGAAAATCACCTACTTCGCGGCCACGCTCGCCGATGAGTCCCACGACGATGACATCGGCTGAGGTGTACCGCGCGATCATGCCCATGAGCACGCTCTTGCCGACGCCGGTCCCTGCGAAGATGCCGAGTCGCTGGCCGCAACCGATTGTGTGCATCGAGTCGATTGATCGCACACCAGTGGATAATGGTTCATCGATAGATGGTCGCGCGAGCGCGAGTGGTGCGTCGGCGAAGACCGGATAGTGTGATTCGATTGGAAAACTCTCGCGGCCGCCGATACAACGACCGAGGCCGTCGAGAATGCAGCCGAGCATTTTTCGACCGACGGGAACTTGTTCCTTTGAGGTCAAACTTGTGATGCGATTTCCAGCTCCCACGCCGAGCGGTTCCTGCAGCGTCATCAGGATTGATCGATCGCCCTGAACGCCAACGACTTGGGCGAGAATCGAGTCGCCGCCGCGCGTGTCGATTCGTCCCAATGAGCCGACAGGCAGCGGAAAACCCTCCGCGCCAATGGTCAATCCGGTCACTTCAGTGACACGGCCTGTCACTCGCAGGAAGGAGGCGCGGTCGATGGCGCGATCGGTCTGGACGAAGCGATCAAGCATCGCGCGACTCCGTGCCGGCCACGAGTGCGACCATCTCTTCAATTTGCGTTTCCAACGAGGCGTCGATGATGCTGTTAGCTGTTTCGACCACGCAACCGCCGGCGGCGATCGAATCATCAGCCGTGATTTCAAGGACCTTCGCAGCCAAGGCTCGTTCCACAACGCCGGGTGCGTGATTATTAATGTGCTCCAGATCGCGCGGGTTCACGCGAATCTTCAAATCGGTGCGCGATTGCACCAGCGTGATACATCGCTGCAAATTGGCTTCGACAGTTTTGTGATCGATCGCGCCGATGGCGTGCGTCAGTTTCGATGCGAAGCGAACGGCGAAGTCAAGCAGGTGTTGTTCAGCGGAATGTTGAAGATCGCGCCGGGCGGTTTCCAAATGCGTGACGATCTGATCCATCGCATCGACGGCGCGGAGCATGTGCTGGACGTTTTGCGCGTTGGCTTGCTCAAAGTGTTCGAGGCTTTCTCGACGGGCGTCATCGCGGCCTATTTCTTTCCCCTCCTCGTATCCCTTCTTGTAGCCTGTCTTGTGGCCCAATTCGCGGGCGCGAGCGAACTCGCGATGAGATTCCTCCTTCGCCTGTTTCTCAGCGCGAGCGAACAGGTCCGCAGCCTGTGCGCGGGCGTGTTCCAGTGCAGCCCGTGCTTCGGCGACGTGGTCGACGAGGCCGATGGGCGTCACCTTCGCGCGAATGGCAGCGACGTCGCCTGCTTTGATCACTACGGGCATAGTTGCGACTTTCCTGAACGCCACGGCCAAGCTGCGGCTTGACCATGCCACACACACCAAATCAAACGATCATGTCCTTTTCTCCGCCGCGGCCGGAGATAATGATTTCGCCCGCGTCTTCGAGTCGACGAACAACGTCAACGATCTTTTGCTGCGCCTGCTCGACGTCGGCGACGCGCACCGGGCCCATGAACTCCATGTCTTCCTTGATGAGCTGGGCCGCACGCTCGGACATGTTGCGGAAAATCTTGTCCTTCAGCTCGGGCGTTGCGGTCTTCAACGCGAGCGTGAGGTCTTCCGTTTCGATTTCCTTCATCACCGACTGGATGCCCTTGTCGTTGACCAGCAGGATATCCTCGAACACGAACATGAGGCGGCGAATCTGCTCGACGAGTTCGGGGTTGTCGGCTTCCATGCCTTCGAGGATGCCTTTTTCCGTCGCACGGTCTGCGAGGTTGAGCATTTCCGCGAGCGATTCGACGCCGCCGACTTTCTGGAATGTTTGCGAGACGATGCCGGAAAGTCGCATTTCCAACCCTTGCTCGACTTCCTTGATGACTTCCGGGTTGGTGTTGTCCATGTTGGCGATGCGCGTGGCTACCTCGGTCTGCTTCGACGCGGGCAGGCGCGCGAGAATTTCGCTGCCCTTGCTGGGCGAAAGGTGCGACAAGATGAGCGCGATCGTCTGCGGATGCTCATCTTGAATGAACGTCATGAGGTTTGATGGATCGGTCTTCGCGAGAAACGAAAACGGCTGACGCGAGACCTGGTGCTCCACCATCTGAAGTATTTTGTCCGCCTGACCGGACGGTAGCGCCTTGTCGAGAAGCACGCGAGCATAGCTGATGCCTCCCTGCTTCAAGTATTGGCGGGCCATCGCGAGGTTGTAAAACTCCTCGATGACCTCGCCGCGATCCTTGGAATCGATCAGATCGAGATTCGCGATTTCACGCATGACATCTTCGATCATGTCCTGTTCGAGATGTTTCAGGATGTCGGCTGATCGATCGCGTTCGAGCGACACGAGCAGAATCGCGGCTTTGGTCTTGCCGCGAACCGTGCGTGGTTCCGCATCCATGACGGCTGTGCCTTTTGATTTCGCCATAAGACGTAAGTTCCTATGCAGCTATTAAGAACGCCCGCACTTCAAACTCTGGGTGGCATGGTCAAGCGTCAGCTTGGCCATGAGAACCGTCGCCACGGCCTTGCTGCTGCAAGACCGTGCCACCCGCGATTTAATGCACGGTATGCGACACATCCTAGTTCACTTCCTGGCACCAGCGACGAATCAAGTCGGCCGCACCTTCCGGATCAGCCTCGACCATGCGCGAAACTTCGGTGCCGATTTCTTCGTATCTCAGCGTGAGGTCGTCCACCTCGCGTCCGACGAGCAAGCTCTCGGAAACTTCTGCTTGCCCGACCGGGTGCGAACGAGCGGTGAGGATCGGTTCCTCTTCCAGCGTCTCTTCCTTCAAGAGCGGCGCGGGCGCCAGGTTTTCCGTTTGACGACGTGCGATGCGCATCATCATGAACATCGCGGTGATCGCGAGCAGAGCCAAGCCGGTCTGCGGTCCGTATGTTTTTGCGAGACCCATCGGATCGAGCGATTCCGCCTGAGCAGCGGTCGTGATTTCCGTTGGCACCGGGCTGAACGCACCGCCACCTTGGCCCCAGGTCACATCGGGATAAACGTCCACCTGTACATCATTGGCCGTCTTGGCCATGACGATCTTTTCGACGCTGGTCTTCACACGCGCGACTTCTTCGTCGCGAATGGTTGCAAACTTTTGATCGTCGTCCTTGGGCGCTTCAGTGTTCGGAAACTTCGCTTGATAAATGCCGACGAGAAAACTTCGCGGTAAACTCACCGCAGCCGTCGTTCGTTTCACTGCCATCGCAGGCTGCTCAACCGTTTCCGTCTCGCTGAGTTTGGGTTCGAAGTAGTCGGTGGTGGTTTCTTCGGTGGTGCTCTTTTGGCTTGAGCTTCCGCCTTCGGTGACGGCTGCGCCGAGGTTCGGCTGCGTGCCGGTTTCGCCCGCTTCTTCGGTATTGCCCTGCTCGCTTGATTGCGTCGCTTCCGTCCTGATCGCGCCGCTTTCGTACTTGGTGCTTTGGCGAGTCTTCTTCGTCGTATCGAGCTCAACGGTCACAGCCACACGGACATTGGGAATTTCGCCGAGCTTGCCCTTGATTTTCTGTAGCAGATAAGCTTCGTGCTTTTGCTGCTCGCGGAGATAGCCAAATGAGATCGCCTCTTCCGGGCGCGGAACGTTGTAGGTTTCGCCCGTGCGTGTGTCGCTGATGTTGACGTTGTGTGGTTTTAGTCCCGCGACCGCGCCGCTCACAAGCTTGGCGAAACCTTCGACCAACTCCGCCGTCATCTCTTTGCTGGGCGCGAGCGTGATGGAGACGGAAGCCGTCGGAATGTCGCTTTCGCCGCCGACTCGCCGCTTCGAAGAAGGATTGATCAAGACAGACGCTTTGCGTACAGACGGATATGTCTCGATGATCTTGGCGAGTTCGTTGCCTTTTGCGTAGTTCTGGGCGTAAGTTCTCGCTTCCGGGGACTGAAAGGGATTCGGATCGTTGACGACCGATTCCATATCGAAGAGCCGATCCTGCGGCAGCGCTTGCGATGAATAGAGAATTCGTTTCAGGTTGGAGCGATCGACCTCGCGAACATAGATGCGCGTTCCGCGAATTTCATAGGGCATTCCGCTGGCGCGAAGTGATTCCTCAGCCGTATTCAGCTCTTCGTAGCTGAAATCGTTGCCCACGAGCGGTACTAACTCTGGCGCTGTCGACCACTGCGTCAGCCACATCAGCGAGCCGACGATCATGACCACGCACAACCCGATCGACACGCGCTGCGATATCGTCAGCACCTTCAATTGCGACTGAATCTGAAGGAGAAGTTGTTGCAATCGTTCCATGCTTATTCGCCGGAAAGTTCAATCCTTGAACACGATTCAGGTGAAATCCGTTCACCCGCTTAGACCTCGCCTATACACGCATCTGCTGAATTTCGTCGTACGCCTGGCTCAGCTTGTTTCGCACCTCCATGAGCAGATCAAACGCGATGCCGGCCTTGTTCACTGCGGAAAAGACCTCGGTCACGTTGTCGGTTTCGCCGGTCATGAGCTTCTGAACGCCTTCGTCGGCTTCTCGCTGCAAACGATCCACCTCGGCCAGACTGTCGACGAGAATCGTGCGAAAGTCCTTGCCGACAGGTTCGGGCGAGCCCACCTGGCCGACGCCCTGACCGATGCCTGCACCGGGCGCGACGCCACCGGCGTTCGTAAACATGCTTGCGAATTGGATTGGGTCAGTCACTGACTAAGACTCCTCCAGTTCATTAACAACTACGCCAATAACCTCAGCGAGTTGGACATCATCGATTTTGTCATTTCCATGACGGACACGTTGGCTTCATAGGCGCGCATGGCTGTCATCGCATCGACCATCTCCGTGTGGTAATCGACGTTGGACAGCAGCACGTAGCCTTTGTTCGGGCCAGACTTTTGCGCCTGTGGATCATTCGGCGCCCAGCGTTTTCCGAACGCGTCTTTGCTCTCCACGATTTTCTCTATGTGCACGCCCGGAGCGTTCTTGCCGTTCTTTGGATCGCCGGACGCGAAGAGCGCGATGCGTTTGCGAAACGGAATGGCTTCGCCGTTTTCAATGGTGTAGGAATCACGCGCGGCGATGTTGCCGGCGATCATGTCGAGGTTCGCTCGCTGGGCGACGAGAGCGGATGAACTGATGTCAAGAACGTTGTACATCAATGCTCCTTACTAACCAACGGTTCCACGAATCGCGGATCGCAATCCATCCCATTTTCTCTTGAGCAGGGTCGTCGCGACCTGATGAGCAAGACCGGTCTCCGCCAAATCGGACATTTCGCGTTCGATCGACAGGTTCGTGTCGTCATGGAACAAGAGGTTGTCAGGGTTCTTGTATGTTGGTTTCACCTTGAGCGAGCCGTTTGCTTCCGTCTTGATGTCGCGGCCGCTTTCCACAACGAAACGACTTTGAGGATTCTTGTTGCGAACTTCGACGGCTTTGCGTAACGCCGACTGGAAAGCCTTCGGGTCCAGTTGCTTGGCCTTGTAGCCCGGCGTGTGGATGTTGGCCACGTTCTCCGCGATGACCTTGAGGCGCGCTTCACTAAAGGAAAGCGATTTCTCCAGCGCCTGAATGGGCGTGCGGTCGGTGATGTTGGTTAGAAACGTCGCCATATCCTTCACTCAAAGCCAAGACCTTGCGGCGCGCGAACCCCGCCCTACAAAGTCGGCCAAGCAATGCCCAAATGCACTCCGCGTGCCAGTCGTCGCTGACGCGGTTTTCAGCCTCGCGGCGCCGGTTTTCCCTCGGACGCTGGGTGCAAGACCTGCGCCGAGGACAGTTCCTGCGCCTCGTTAGTTAACGAAACTCTCAATCATCTGGTTGTCCGGCAAAGTCTTGAGCCAGGCCGCTCGCGAGCGCTCCGCCATCGCTTCCTCGCGCCACTGCTTCAACTTCATACCCAGCGTGCGAACGCCCATGCCCAAGGCGCGGGCGGACTTCGCTCGATGCCCGTTGAACTGGGCGAGAGTCTTTTCGATCAGGTGACGCTCCATGTCTTCCAACATGCGGCCTTCGCGGAGTTGGCCGATGCCCTCCGTTTTTCCCTGCTCGGGTCGCAGCCACGGCTCAATCAATTCAGCGGTGACGGTATCCGTCGTGCAGAGCGTGGCAGCGCGGCGGCAGAGGTTTTCCAATTCGCGAACGTTGCCCGGCCAGTGGTAACCACTGAGCAAACGCATGGCGCTAGCCGCGACCTGAAGCTTCTTCGATGATTCGGCTGCATTCCCGTTGGTGAGGAAGTGGTTTACCAATTCGGGGATATCTTCGGTTCGTTCGCGCAGCGGCGGGACTGCCACCGGAAGCACGTTCAAGCGGAAATAGAGATCGGAGCGGAATCGCTTTCGCGCCACCCAATCGTTGAGATCGCGATTGGTCGTGGCGATCACGCGAACGTCAGCTTTGCGTGTCGTGCTGCTGCCCACTCGCTCGAACTGGCCTTCCTGCAAGACGCGAAGCAGTTTTGACTGAAGGGGCACTGCCATTTCAGAGATTTCATCGAGCAGCAGCGAACCGCCGTCGGCCAGCTCGAATCGACCCTTGCGGGTGCGATCCGCACCGGTGAATGAGCCGCGTTCGTGGCCAAAAAGTTCGCTCTCGAGAAGGTTCGCCGAAAGCGCCGCACAGTTCAGGCAGAGCATCGGTTGATTCGCTCGCGGCGAGTGACGGTGGATGTACCACGCAACCAGTTCCTTGCCCGTTCCCGATTCGCCCGTGATCAACACGGTCGCATGACTCGCAGCCACGCGATCCAGCTCACGACGAAGCTTGGTCATGGCGGTACCGGAGCCAATAAGGTTTCGATGGTTGCTCCAGTCGTCGACGGACGCTCGAAGGGCTTCATTTTCACGACGAAGGCGCGCGTGCTCGAGCGCACGCTCGACGACCACCGTCGCGGCGTCGGCCTCGAAAGGCTTTTGAATGTAATCGAAAGCGCCGAGCTTCATGGCTTCGACAGCCGTCGCGACGGTCGCATACGCGGTCATCACGACGATGGGCACGTCATTGCCCCCCGCGCGGATTTCGCGAATCAGTGTCAGGCCGTCCATGCGCGGCATGCGAAGATCCGCAAGCACGAGGTCGAACCTCTGCTGTTTGATCTGAGCGAGCGCTTCCACCGGGTCGGCGAACGACGTCACCGAGTGATCCTCTCGCGTCAGCGTCGCCGAGAGCGATTCACGCAGAATTTCCTTATCATCAACCACGCAAACATTTGCCATGAAACATCATCCTCCGACCAGCGCCGCCGTGCGATCCATCGCCTTCGGCAGCGACAACACAAACTTTGCTCCACCATCGGGCCGGTTCCCAGCGGTAATTCGACCGCCGTGGGATTCCACGATCCGATGAACGATGGCTAATCCAAGACCGGTACCGTTCTCTTTTGTCGTGAAAAACGGATTGAACACGCGATGCAGAAGTTCGTTGGGCAAGCCGGCTCCGTCATCTTCGATTGAGAGATGAACAAACTCGTCATCGCTGTGCGGCAGTGCAGCATTAACCCACACATGACCGCCCTGCCCCACCGCATCGAGTGCGTTGAACAACAGATTGAGAAGCGCACGCTCGATCTGGCGAGCGTCAACTTCGATTAACTGGTTTTGCAGAGATGGATCGATTTCGATCGTGATTCGTCGTGCGCCGGCCATCGGCGAAACCTGAGTTAGCGCATCGTCGAGAATTGGTCCGAGCGACGCGGGATGTCGGCATGGCTCCTGACCGCCTGCAAAGGCGAGGATGTCACCGACGATACTCTCAAGATTGCGCACGCCGACGCGAATCTTGCGAACCACCTCAGCCTGTTCGGGGCGATCGGATAAGTCTTTTTCCAGCAGGTTGGCATACAGACCGATGCCGCCAAGCGGATTGCGGATCTCATGTGCGACGCCCGCAGCCATTTCGCCCAAGGCAGCCAGTCGTTCGCGCCGAGCGAGTTCCTTGTTTTTCTCGTGCAGCTCGTCATGCAAACGGCAGACCTCTCGTCGAAGCAACTCGTGAGATTGCTTGAGGCGTTCGGTCACGTCGCTGTAGGCGCGAACGATCGACGCCAGATCTGTATCCGTCTGTGTTGGAAGCGTCGTCGTAACCATCACGTAGCCTCATCGAAACGGTTAACCGCAGTCGCCCGCGACTTGGGCCCACCGTACGCATTCACTGCCTGACCGCCGAAGTGCGTCGAACGCATCTCCCCGGCTACGATCTGCTTTTTGGCGTTTAGCAAACGCGCATCTTCTTCATCACTGATCAGCACGCGGCGAAGACATTCCTGCGATTCATACAGCAATCGATCGGCTTCGGAACGCTCCGCAGGAGCCATCTGCTCGCGATAGGTGGCCCATGATTGCCGCACGGGTTGAAGTCGCTTGGAAACTTCCGTGAGACGGACGGACAACCGTTGTCGATCGGCCAAGACAGCAAGCAATGGCGTGGGGTTCTCGTCGCTGATCAGCGTTCGTTGCTGACTCGCGCATTTTTCCAAGCGGGCGAAAAGCGTGGCCTGTTCGCGCAAGGCGTCCAGCAAGTCTTGCGACTCTGCTAACCCTGTCGAATCTATCGTTGCCATCGTGCTGACCACCGCGCGGACCGCCTTTCAGAACAGATTGGCCTCTTCCACCCACTTGAAGTACTTCCGCCACTCGTCGCGCGACTCCATTAATCCGTCGGAATGAAACGCCTCTGAGGGCAGCGCGTCGACAAGCACGAGCGCACGCGCCAGCGCCGACTTGGCCTCGGCGGATTCTCCAAGAAACGTGTAGCAGTTGATGATCTGAACGTGCGCCGAGAGACCGGCAGCCTGTCGCTGAAAACGCCCGGCGGCGTCCTCGTAGAGCTTCAAAGCCAATCGATGTTCGCCGACATCGAACGCACAATCCGCCTGATACAGGTATGCGTGGCGGATATACATTTCGTCGAGCTGAGGCAGATGAACGTTTTCATCTTTCTCGTAGTTCTGAACGATCTTGCGGAAGTACTCCTGTGCTTTACGCATGCGCGAGGAGTAACGATCGCGGAGGTCATCACCCTGCGCTGTCGAACGAGCATCTTTCCACTGATCTTTGATGGCGCGGGCACTGCGACGATAGGAATCACCCAGGAAATACAGCGATCGCGAAACGCGCGCGTCATCGGGATATCGCGCGACCGCTTCTTCCAGCGTTTCGATTGAGGCGTCGAATTCTCCGCGACGATTCTGCACTTCGCCTAACAGGAAAAGCGCATCCGCAAAGGCAGGCGCTTTCGGAGTGAAAACTTCAGAGTCGTCAAGAATGATCTTCAGCGCACGAATGGCGTCGTCTTCATGACTCGGTCCGAGTGAAAGATAGCTTTCAGCCAGCGGAACAAGCGAACCCATTCCATCAACGCTGCGTGGGAATCGGCGGAAGCATTCTTCGAAAGCGGTGATCGCTTTGCTGGGGACCCCCATCGCTTGATACGACTGCCCCATTCGCAGGAAAGCTCGCGGCGTCAGCGAATCAGCCGGTCGCGCCAACACGTAGGCCATGTACCCGTTGGCCGCATTTTCATGCTGACCAGCCCGGCCAAATAGCTCGGCAGATAGCCAGCTTGCATCGCCCGCTTGGCGATCATCGAGGGTGGCGACGACGGCCAATTGACCAAAAGTGACGGCGGCATCGCCGAACATCGCTCGCGCTTCGGCAAGCTTGAGTTGCTTAGTCTCTTCATCGTCTTCGTTTGAGGTCAACGCATCTTTTTCAAGTTTCTCCGCCAGCATCGTCTGTGTTTGTGCGAGTTGCGTGAGAAATACGATTGACTGGGTTACGTCTTCCTTGTTGACAAGCGAAGTGGCTAGTCGAGCGTATTCAAGCGCTGGGAGTAGTTCGCCTTTTTGTCGCGATGATTCAGATTGAACCGACAACGAGCCACGCACAACATCGCGATCGACGGGTCCGCCCGGCGGCATCGTAACAACTGCACTGGCCACGCCGCGAAAAGCCTCGATGGCATCGACATGGCGATCGAGCATGGCCAGCGCTTCAGCCCTGCCAAGACGGATCGCCACGCTGTATGGCCCCGAGAAATAGTGCAGGATCGCATCGTCGAAGAACGAAAGGGCCTCGTTGGGCATCGGTAGCGGGCTGTGGCTCAAGGCAACGCGACCAAGCAGCCAACCCACACGAGCGTACGTTTCGTCGTCGTTCTTGATTTGCCGCTGAACCGCGCGAAGGTGAGTTTCCGCCTCGTCGAGCCGACCCGTTCGGTAATACAACCAACCCTGTAGAAAATCGACGCGATTCCGCAGCGGTGAGTCGTTGAACTTATGCCGATGCAGTGCCAGCAAGCTGTCACCCTCAGGCAGGCGATTCAGTTCTTCCAGAAGATCGAGCTTTCGCTCCAACGCCCAGAGCAGCATTTCGAGGTCCGAGTCCTTGATCTCGGTCAATAAACGGTCGAGTTCGTGGTCGATTTCTTCGGACTTGGCCGCAAGGCGGCGTTCGCGCAATTCGATCACATGACGAAGCAGCCGGGCGGCGCTATCGACTCCCTTCGATAGCGCCACCTCATACTGCTCTACTGCCGGAACGATTTCATCTTGCCACTCAAGCGCCTGTCCCCATCGCTCGCAATCGACAGCCTCAAGGTTGCCGGGAATGGCGTTTGCTTGTTCAAAGCTCTCGATGATCGCGCGACCGACTTCCGGCTTGCGCTTGTCGAGGCGAAGTGCTTCCGCGAATCGCGCTCGCGCGAATTGCAGATGGATGAAGGCCTTGTGGTCGTCGTTGACGTCATCGCGATGCAGAAGCGACTTGGCCACACCGATCGCGCGTTGATTCAAGCCCTCTTCCACCAACGCCTGCAAAGAGGCCAGTCGTTCACCCAATGGAGTCGGCGGCGGTGGTTCGGGGCGAAGGCGTAATAATGAGGTGACGAGCAGGCCGAGCGAGCAGAGGAAGAGCGGAATTTGCCACTTCCCCGCAAGGCGATTTCGAAGCGTTTCAGCCATGAAGCCCATCCTGAGCGAAAATTGCTCGCTGCAACTTCCTGATGCAGTAGGGTGATTTGTCGGCAGATGTTGCCGATCCTCTTGACCGTGTTGCTGACTTGTGAAAAGCCTGTTTACAGGGTTGAAAATGCGGCATAGAACCAATTGCAAAAGCTGACATAACTGTCTATTTCAGATTAAGTTACGTCAGATTAAGGCGTGGTTGCCGATATGTTGAATTATTTTTTTCGATGTGAAGCAAACTGCAGCCAAGTCCGGTAATTCACAGCTTTGCAGAACTGCGAACTTGGTGCGCGCAATCGCTCAATCATGCGCATCATTCAACGACTCACGATGAAATCGCGCAAGACAATCTTGTCGGGCAACAGATGCCGTATGAAACCGAAGCGAACTAGAAATTGATCGAGAGTTCGAGGTCGCGGGCGATGCCTTTTGCCTTCTCGATTTCAAGTTGCGGGTCGTCGCTGATCTTCGTCACGTAGAGGGGATTGGACCCCATAACACTCGGCAGCATGGCCGACCCCCGTGCAATCGCTCCTTCAGACACGCGGACAAGATGACCGCTCCAATCGCAGACGTAGCAACCCGGTTGCCGAATAGCGTCAAACAACATGCGGACACCGATGTTGGCTGAGCGCTCCTTTTCGATGTGCGTCGTAGTGGCGGCGTTACCTGAGGTGTGGTGATTCACGGTGAGACTCCTGACACGCAGTGTCGAAATGTGATTGGCTGGTTCTTGCGGCGCGAACTATCGCGTCTCCAGCCCTATCGGTAGGGGCTGAATGAGCCTAAAGCTCTGTCATACATGACAATTCGATTACTTCGTGTCGCACCAATCCACAGTGACGGGCCGCCGTTGTCGCGAACATAAGTCGCAGGATTATCGGTAGCACCCTTGTGCTGATGACCGAGGAGGCAGTGTACATTTAGAGTCCTTGAATTACCTCGTGGTGCAAACCAGTCATCCGGCGTGGCTAACTCACTTCAATAATGATGTCCTGCGGTTTTCCAAACCGATCGGACGCGCGGCCCTGATTGAGCGCCACTTCCAGATGACCACTGCTTCCCATGTAGGCCACAGGTTCACCAACCGCCACTTCATGAAAAGAAGCGCGAATCGGGCCGATCGAGACGCCGCCAACCAAAACTTCCCAAGCGCGGTTGTGGACTCGCGGAGCAGCCAACTGCTCCATTCTGATATTGGTGATCAAGTTCCCGAAGCGGTCGACATGCAGCACGCGCCCTCGAATCCCTTGCGGAGTCGAATTGGCCTTATGTGGCACGGATAGCAGTTCGACCCGATCGGCAGCACGACCGAAATCAAAGAGCTTAGCGCCGTTCGCGAGATGAGCGGCTGCGGGAGCGAGCACGTCGCGACCGTGAAACGTGTTCGAAACCACCGGCAGGCCGAGTCGAGGGTTTTCGATGAAGTGCAGCGCCTGCATGGGAAAGTCGCGATGCACGAACGTGACCAGGCCGTTATCCGGCGCAACCAACATTCGGCCATCGTATTGCCCTACTAACAGCCGCCGGGTTGAACCGACACCCGGGTCCACAATGGCTAGATGAATGGTGCCCGATGGAAACCAAGACCACACTTGCCGGAGAATGAACGCAGCGTGCAGGATGTTATGAGCGGGGATTTCGTGCGTGACGTCCACCAAGTCAGCATTTTTGGCGATGCCCAGTATGACGCCCTTCACGACCGCAACGAAGTGGTCCTGCGTGCCATAGTCTGTCATGAGCGTGATGATGGCCAAGATCGCGCGCCTAGAGGTTTAGTTCATCCGTCAGCTTTGCGTCACGTTCACTTTATTCGTGACCGCCTTGTTTGAGGATGATACTATTTTAATAGGCAAGGTCGATCGCCAGGTCTGCGCCGCATTTGCCCAACATCATCGGCGACTCGCGCGTGAGACTTTTCGGGCGGCGTTTGTCGCAACAGTCGGGACTCTTATGATTTTCTCTCTTCTATCAGAACAACGTCGCCGCATGGTCGAAGATCAGATCCGCCATCGGGGAGTAACGGACGAACGAGTGCTAAGCGCTTTGGCTTCCGTGCCGCGCGAATCATTCATTCCGCCCGAATTTCAAGATTTGGCCTACGAGGACCGGGCCGTGCCGATCGGATTGGACCAGACCATCAGTCAGCCGTACATCGTGGCGTACATGACCGAGCAATTACAAGTTTCGCCACATCATCGCGTGCTGGAAATCGGAACTGGGACGGGCTATCAAACCGCTGTATTGTCGCGACTGGCCGCGTGTGTTTACAGCGTTGAACGTCTTGGCTCGTTGCAGGGTCGAGCCGCTGAGATTCTGAGCCAACTCGGAATCGGCAACGTACGTTTTCGCGTTGGCGATGGTACGTTGGGATGGATTGACAGCCCGTTGAAAAAGTCCGAATCGGGCACGAGTAACTGCGTTTTCGATAGCGCTACACAGGGTGAACCGCGTTGCAAAGTAGTTTTTCAACGGGCTGTTGAGGAAGCGCCGTTTGATCGCATCATGGTCACGGCTGCGGCCCCGCGCGTACCGCCGTCGCTGCTGGATCAACTCGCGGACGGCGGAATCCTGATCGCGCCGCTGGGTGGTTGGCAGAACCAGCACGTCACGCGCATCGAACGAAGCGGCGATAACCTGATTGAAACGCCGTTGCTGGCTTGCCGTTTTGTGAAGCTGCTAGGCGAAGAAGGCTGGCACGAGTGACACACCGTGTCACTTTCGCATCGTCGTACCCGTTCTACCGGCCAGCGCGTCGGAAGCTTTATCGAGCGAACCGATGACGGCCCGCGCGTCTGGGCGTTTAACCTGTTCGAGGAAATTGATCGCACCCTGAATTTTCGGCCCCATGGAACCAGCGGGGAATTGCCCCTCCGCGAGCCACTTCTTCGCCTCTGCGACTGTCATGTTGTCCAGCGGACGCTGTTCCGGCTTGCCGAAGTTGATACTTACTCGATCGACGGCGGTCAGAATCACGAGTGCACTGGCATTAAGCTCCGAAGCGATCAGCGCCGATGCGAAGTCCTTGTCGATGACAGCAGGAACACCCTTGAGGCCGACTTCATCATCGTGAATTACTGGCACGCCCCCACCGCCGCACGTAACAATCAAGTCTCCGTCCTCGACGGCGCGGCGAATGAGTTTCATTTCCATGATTTTCTTGGGCATCGGAGACGGCACTACGCGGCGGAACTTGCCGGGCTGAATTTCCTTCATCACCCAGCCTTCATCGCGTTCACGTTGCTCAGCTTCATCCTTGGTCATGACCCGCCCGATCGGCTTGGTTGGATTACGGAAAGACGGATCCTGACTATCGACCTGTATCGTGGTGACAATGGCTGTCACCACTTGATCACGACCGCGATGGGCGAGTTCATTCGTTAGCGTCTGGGCGATCATGAACCCCATCCCGCCCTGGACGTGGGCGACAGCTACTTCCATGGCCAATGGGTAAATCGCGGAGCAGGCAGCCTCGTTTCGCAGGAGGAAGTTGCCGATCTGCGGCCCGTTGCCGTGCGTGATGACCAGCTGGTAACCCTGCTCGATTAGATCAGCCAACTGCCGCGCCGTCGCACGGGAGTTCTCGAACTGCTGGGCGACGTTGCCCTCTTGATTTTCCTGCGAGATCGCGTTGCCACCGAGTGCAACGACCACGATTTTGTTTGGCACACTAGTCATTTTTCACCGAAACCATTCCAGCCCCCGAAATGGGGAAACCACGCATTATATCGGCGGGACGGACCCATTTCATCGGGGTTCAAACAGGGAATCCATGAATGATGTTGTCGATTGGCGAATTACTTGCGAGTTTTCGGATAGAGCGACCTCCACTAGACTGCACGAATGAAACCCGCATCCTTCACTGCCGGCGTCACGCTTCCCTACCTCACGGCGGACCTGCCGGGCGTGGGCGGCATCATCAAGCGATACAACGAAGATTTTGTCGTTGAAGAACTGCCGCTCTATCCCGCGAGCGGGCAAGGCACGCACATCTTTTTCCAGATCGAGAAGCAAGGGATGACGACGCTGTCGGCTATCCAGCGGATCGCGGGGGCGGTCGGTCGGCAACCAAGAGACATTGGTTATGCCGGATTGAAGGACGCGCACGGCGTGACGCGACAAAGGTTCAGTCTTGAGCACATTGACCCCGCGAAGATTGAAGGCGTATCTATTAGCGGAATGCGAGTGCTTTCCACAACGCGACATTCGAACAAGATCAAACTCGGTCATCTGGCGGGCAATAAGTTCGTGATCAAACTGCGGGAGGCGGAAGTCGGTTCGCTTGGCAAGGCGCGGAATATTCTTGATGTACTGCGGAAGCGTGGTGTTCCGAACTATTTCGGGCCGCAGCGATTTGGATCGCGTGGAGATAATGGTTTGATCGGGCTGGCGGTTGTGCGGGATCAGTATGATGAAGCTATCGCGCTAATGTTGGGGCGACCGGGGCCGTTTGATCATGGTGCTGTGCAAAGGGCGCGCGAGTTGTTTGATGCGGGTCAATTGGAAGAGTCGGCGGATGCTTGGCCCGGTGCGTTCAATCAGCAGCGGCGAGTTTGTCGAGCGTTCGCCAAAAGCGGCGGCGACGCGCGGGCGGCGTGGCGCGCGGTGGATCACACGCTTCGCAAACTGTACATCTCTGCGCTGCAGAGTGAGTTGTTCAATCGCGTGCTGGGAAAGCGAATCGGTGAGATTGATCGACTTGAGACGGGCGACATCGCGTGGAAGCATGTGAACGGTGCGTGCTTCCGAGTGGAAGATGCGGCCGTTGAGCAGCCGAGGTGTGATGCGTTCGAGATTTCTGCGACGGGGCCGTTGCACGGACGGCGGATGACGGAACCGACGGGTCGAGCGGGAGAGATTGAATCGGCTGTGCTGGCAGAGATAAGCCTCGATAAGGAAACAGTCGTCGCGAAAGATGGGGGCAAGCTGGACGGAGCCCGTCGGCCATTAAGGGTGCCACTGCGTGACACTGAGGCAACGGAAGGGAAAGATGATCGCGGGCCGTTTTTGCAGGTTTGCTTCGCGTTGCCGGCGGGGTCGTATGCGACGAGCGTGGCGCGGGAGATCTGCAAGAATGAGGCGGATGCGAACGAGGGGGAATGAATTGAGTCGCCTCATACGTCACCACGGCCAAGCTGCGGCTTGACCGTGCCACCCTGTTCACTTGCTCGCGCGTGCAGTTTCGATTGTGGCGCACTGTTTGAATTCCTAACACTACAAATAGTGCCGCTTTGTGTCACATGAAGCGTTTCACATAGACCGGGCGCGTTTCGTTGGGCAAAGTGATGTCAACGAACTTCTGTTTCTCAAAGAGATTCGTAACGCCCGTCCAAGCGAACGCTCCGGGGATCATGGCTCCGTCGCCTTTTGTTGATTTGACCGGATAGCCCTCCAGTTCTTTCGCGCCGTGCTTCTTGGCGACCTTGAGTGCCTGATCGAGCAAGGCGGTCGCGACACCCTGGCTACGCCATTTCGAAGGGATGTAGAAGCAGGTGACGGACCATGTTTTTTCACTCCATTCGGTGGCGAGTGCTTTGACGCGTGCTAGCCGTGGGAAGTCGCCGCGCGGCCCGATGCAGCACCAGCCGACAGGTTCGTCGCCGGAGAACGCGAGGCAGCCGATGACGCGGCCATCCTTGACGAGTTTCTTGAAGGCTTTGCGGTTCTGATCGTTGGTGCGGTCTGACCACGTTTTGCCGCCCATCGGCACACGCCAGTACATGCACCAGCAGCCGCCACAGGCACCTTTGTCGCCGAAGAGCTGCTCGATGAGCGGCCAATCGTCGGGGGTGATTTCGCGGGACGTAAGTTTAACGATGGTTGGTTTTGGTTGTTTTTTTCCGGCCATGAGTGGTTTTCTCCGATCCGAACAGAATGCTAACATTGGCTGTGTGGAGCGTCAAGCGAAATCCCTCATGTGAACCGGGGCCAAATGGGTACAGCGACAATTGGCCATGTAAAGCGGTCGTTTCAAATGGCTAATGGCTAGGATGATAAAACTTCGCTTATGTAGTGACACGGTGTGGCACTCAATAAACGTCGAAAAGCCAAAGAGTCGAAAACGTCCAAACGAGTTTGAAAACCCAAAACCTAAAGCCAAAACGCCTAAAAGGGTTTTTGATTGGGCATCATAACGAACATGGTGGTAGGCCGCATTGGTTCGCGCAAAGACGCAGAGTCGCAAAGAAGAATTGGGAAGGTTGTTGGGAAAGGATTCCCGAGGGGTTTGGTGCGAGAAGGGATTCTCGCACCAGCTGAAACTGGGCGGCCATGGCAAAACTCCTTGCATCGCAGTGCAATCAGCAAGCGGCGAACGAGGCGGGTAGAACCCGCCCTACGAGTATTTCGCTGATCCAACAACAAGACATGAGATCGCTCAACAGTAAGTAGTATTGCGCGCGCTCAACTGTGGCTGCCGGTGAACAGGCACTGCGCGGTGTTGGTTTGACCATACCTGCTCCCATTGCACAGAAACGCTAATATCAACTTTTGAATTGAAGTGAATATGCTACAATTCAACCGATCATGACCCATTGTCCGTCTTGCAAGCGTGAAATTCAGGTTGACGGGCAATTTTGCTCGCATTGTGGCTCGGCGATCGGATTGGTCGCCTCGCCGACCGTAACGTCGCCGCCGTCGCGCCATCCAAAGACGACACATTCCTTTTCATCGTCTTCTTCGACGGATCACGGCCGCTTTGTGCCGGGGACGATGCTGGGCAATCGATATCGCATCGTAAGTCGCCTCGGGCAGGGTGGGATGGGGGAAGTCTATCGCGCGGATGATCTGGAGTTGAACCAAGCCGTCGCGCTGAAGTTCTTGCCTGAGCAGGTCTCCGCAGATCCAAAGCGCCTTATGCGGTTGCGGAATGAAGTGCGTGTCGCGCGACAAATATCGCACTCCGCCGTTTGTCGAGTCTACGATATTGGCGAAGTTGAGGGGCATTACTTCCTTTCGATGGAGTACATTGACGGGGAGGACCTGGCGGCTGTGCTGCGGCGCATGGGTCGACCCTCTAAGGAAAAAGCGATTGAGATAGCGCGACAAGTGTGTGCGGGGCTGGCAGCGGCGCATGACAACGGCGTGCTGCATCGCGATCTGAAACCTGCCAACGTGATGATCGATGGTCGCGGACGCGTGCGGATCACTGATTTTGGGCTGGCCGGTTTGGCGGATGGGTTTAGGGCGGAAGAGATTCGCGCGGGAACTCCGGCTTACATGGCTCCCGAGCAGTTGGCTGGGCAAGAGGTTTCTGTCCGGAGCGATATCTATTCGCTTGGTTTGCTGCTGTATGAATTGTTCACGGCCAAGCGGGCGTATGAGGTTGAATCGACCGATAGTTTGAAACGAATGCTTGAAGGCTCGACGCCGACCAGCCCGAGCAGCTTTGTTGAGGATATAGACCCGGTCGTCGAACGGATTATTCTGAGGTGTCTGGAGAAAGACCCTAGGCAGCGGCCGTCATCGGCGCTGCTAGTAGCGGCAGCGTTGCCGGGTGGTGATCCGCTGGCGGCGGCGCTGGCGGCTGGTGAGACGCCTTCTCCGGAGATGGTCGCCAATGCGGGCGAAGTCGGCGGAATGCGACCCGCTCTGGCCATAGCGTGCGTTGTCGCAATCATCGCCGGAACGTTTGTTTTGGTTCCGCTATCCCGGATGCAGTCGGTGGCGCGATTGGTTTCCATGCCCAAGCCGCCTGCTGCGCTCGCCGACAGGGCAGCGGTAATTCTCACTAGGCTGGGGCACACGGGTCCGGTTGCGGACACGGCCTATGGGTTTCAAAGTAACGATTGGCAATTGCGGCACGTTGCGGACACGAATAAGTCCGCGGATCGCTGGGACAAGATCATCGAGTGGCGGCCCTCTCCGGTTAATTTTTGGTACCGCACAAGTCCGCGCCCGCTTATCCCGGCATCGTCATATGACCAAGTCGGGCCAGGGCAGCCTCCCCTGGAAGTTTCGGGGATGGCCAATGTGTACCTTGATCCGCAAGGGCGCTTGACTGGGCTGGCCGTGGATCCGCCACAACGAGAAGAAGAAAATGCAACGACGGCGGCGAAGAAAACGACCGATTGGTCGGTCCTTCTGGCAGAGATCCAATTAGATTCAACAAAGCTTACGGCCAGCGAACCGCGCTGGACTCCGGGCAACTATTGCGACGAACGCGCGGCCTGGGAAGGCTACTTCCCCGGCCAGCCGGATGTTCCGATTCGAATCGAAGCCGGCGCCTATCGTGGTGTCCCGACGTCGTTGCAAATCATCACGCCCTGGAGCAAGCCCTGGCGAATGGAAGAGTGGCCGCAAACGCTTGGGCAAAAGATTGGAGACGCGATCGTACTGAGTATTCTCATCAGTCTGATTCTGGGCGGGACGATGCTCGCCAGGCGCAACCTCATCCTACGGCGATCCAACCGCGCTGGAGCCAATCGGCTTGCGCTGGTTTGTTTCTGCCTCATGCTGGTCAGTTGGCTGCTACTTATTAACCACGTCGCGAATTTTTGGGCTGAATTTGATCGTCTCTTTGTCTTGACGGGAAAGGCAGGGATTGCGGTCGCGGTCATGTGGCTATGGTACATCGCGCTCGAACCGTATGTCCGCCGCCATTGGCCGCATGCGTTGATTTCGTGGAGTCGCCTGTTGGAGGGCCGTGTTCGTGATCCACTGGTTGGACGAGACATTCTGCTTGGGGGCGTTTCCGCCATAGCCGCCTTTGCTATGTCCACGATCCAGATTTGGGTTTCGCCCGGATTCGGAGTGCCGACGCCGGTGCCCGGATTTTGGCGTTGGAACATTTTTCTCGGCCCGAGGTTTCAGATCGGCCAATACCTCGAAACAACATTTGTGTTCTTTGCCCTGCTTATCCTCTTCCTCCTTCTCGGCCTCCGACTGATTCTCAGAAGAGAGTGGTTGGCTTACGTGGGTGTGATCGTGCTGAACGCCGTTCTCGGAATCGTCGGCGCGCCGGCGGACCAACCCTTTTCCATGACGCTCCTTCAAGTCTTTTTCGACTCGCTCGTCTGGTCGTTCTTCGTGCTGGTGCCGCTGCGTTTGGGGCTTCTTGCAGCCGTCTCCTTTTGGTTTTTCTTTGGAGTCGTCAGGACCCCCGCCATGTGCGGGCTTACCGGCTGGCAATCCGAGCCATCGTGGACCGCGATCCTTTTCATTGCCGCCGTAGCCGCGTACGGCTTTCACACAGCGCTCGCGGGCCGACCGGTGTTCAAGGATTCGCTGATGGAGGCTTGAGCCGCATAGGGTAAATCGTAGTACGGGTCAGTTGGTGCCATATCGTGGCACTTTTTATTGAGTTCAATCGGGCGAGATGGTGTGTACGTGCCCCTGGCCAAAGCGCTTCCATGTCTCGAAGGCGCGTTTCGCATCCATCGAGTTATCGGTGGAAAAGATCAGTGTCGAAACGCCGATTGTGATGACGTCGCCACTTGTTAGTTGGGTTTCGCGTTCAATCTTGTTTCCGTTGATCTCGACGCCGTTCTTGCTCTGATAGTCGATGGCGAAATACTGGTCCTTGGGCGGGTCATGCCGAATCTGAAGATGAAATCGCGAGAGTTCCGCATCGATGATCTGGAAGCTGCATTTGGCGTCGCGGCCGATCATGCAAAGGCGCTCGTCTTCGAGAGAGTATTTCTGATCCTTTGCAGGACCGTCGGTGATGATGAGCACGGCCATGAAGCGGTTCCTCCGGACAAAACAGGAAATAGTTTACCGGGCGAGGCGGCGAGGACAACTGGAGTCGTACGTTGCTGGTGGACGCGCTGCGCGATCTTTTCGCGTTGCGGAGGAAGGGCGATTTTGAACGGGAAACGGGCATTGATTTTCTGCTTTTTTGCGCGGCGCAGAATGGAAACCGCGTTGGTGCGTCGATGGCCGCGGTTTTTTCTTTCGTTTGAGAAGTTTTTTTGAAAAATGCGCAGAAACCGGTTGGTGGAACAGAGGAGTTTCGGAGGTGGGTTCGCGGTGTGGATTGAAATCGGGCGGACATAGCAAGACTCATTGCTTCACATCGCAGTGCCTTCGTAAACCATTTGGCGGGTAGAACCCGCACTACAAGTTTCTCTGCTGATCTTATAACTGGGCAAGTGATCGCTAGTAATCATTGGCACTTACAGCGCTGAAGATTGGGGAAATGGGCCCGCGCAAAGTCGCCAAGTCGCGAAGTTAGGGTGCGAGGACGGAGTGTTTCGCTGAGGAACGAGAAAAAGGTGGTTTCGGAGAACCCACCCTATTCGGCTCGCTCTATAAGTTGGTCCGCGAGGCGGACCTCGCTAACGTCGTCAAAAGTCAGTCGAAAGTTGTCCAACTGGAGCGCAAGCGACGAGTGGCGGAGCTCGCAGGCGAATCGCTTGCGGGTCAATCGTTGGGAACGCATCGGTTGAGCAGCACCGAGACGGTGTTGACGGCGGTGTCGGCGTTCGCTACGGCCAGGTCCAGGTCGTTGTCGCTGTCCAAATCGCCCGCTGCGACTGACACTGGGACAGTCCCTACCTCATATTCGAGGCGCGCGGCGTAGGTTGCGTCGCCGTGGTTCAGCAGGACCGAAACCGTGGTACCGCCATTCAAGATGCCCTCTTCGGCCGTAATTAGGTCCAGGTCGTTGTCGCCGTCCAAGTCTGCGGCGATGACGAATATCGGGAAGGGTCCTGTGCCGTAGGTGACGTGGGGGGCGAAAGTCCCGTTGCCGTCGTTTAACAGGACCGAAACCGTGTCACCGTTACCCAAGGGGCCCCTGTTTGCCACAGCCAGATCCAAGTCGAAGTCGCCGTCCAAGTCTGCGACGGCGACGGAGCGCGGACCAGACCCCGTGCCGTATGGAACCTGGTCGGCGAAAGTACCGTCGCCGTTGTTGAGCAGGACCGAAACCGTGCTTTCATTTTCCATTGGGCTAATGTTCGCCACAGTCAGGTCAAGGTGGTTATCACCGTCCAAGTCCGCGGCGGCGACGGAAATTGGCTGGTTTCCCGTACCGTAGGGGACGCGGGCAGCGAAAGTTCCGTCGCCGTTGTTGAGCAGGACCGAGACCGTGTCAGAGGAGTCGTTCGTCACAGCCAAGTCCAGTCCGTTTTCCCCGTCCAAATTTGCTGCAGTGACGAATGTTGGGAAGGGCCCTGCGGCAAAGGTAACGTGGGCGGCGAACGTCCCGTCGCCGTGGTTGCGCAGGACCGAGACCGTGCCGCTGAAGAGGCGATTTGCGGTTGCCAGGTCTATGTCGCCGTCGCCGTCCAGGTCAGCCGCTGTGACGGAGATCGGGAGGGTGCCAGTGTCATACGGGACGTGCTGCGCGAAAGTCCCATTATTGTTGTTGAGCAGCACAGAGACGGCGCCGCTGTTGCGATTCGCCACGGCCAAGTCCATGTCGGTGTCGCCATCCAGGTCCGCAACAACTATCGAGCGCGGAGATTCCCCGACTGGGTACCGTTGCGGATCAGGGAACAGGTCGCCGGAGAAGACCTCGCCGAAGATCGATTGGAACTTGCGCCAGTCGAACAGGTCCACGTCCTGGTCGAAGTCGGAATCCACCGTTGCGCTGCATCCATTGCCGGGCGGGCCGTCGTTCGGGCCGGTTAAGCAATCCGGCCAGACGGCGTAGTCGAGCAAGTCGAGATGATCGTCACCGTTCACGTCTCCTGGCGGACAGGCGTGCACTATTCCGCAAACCGATGTGACACCGACCACCAACGCAAGGAAAGGGAAACCTCTCCTTGAAAACTTGACCTGCTGCTTCCCGGCGTAAACGCCGGTGATTCTACTGCGCGATTGGCATTGCATACCATTATTCCTTAAATAGCGAATTGACCTATTCAATATTTATGATTTGTAAGGAACGACCTTGGATTCTATTCAATTCAGCTTGAATTCACAAGCCGTGCCTATTGCTACCGTAGCTTGGTTTTGGGTGATGCGGTTTGGATTGTAGTGCTGATGAGGTTGTCGAGCGTACCGGATGGAGAGAGACCCTCACCCTGCCCTCTCCCTAAAAGGGAGAGGGATTACACCATATGTCCGGCGTCGATGAGCGTGCGTTCTTTTTCGGCTAGTTTCATGTCGTGTTCGACCATCATGCGGGCGAGTTGGGGCATGAAGACTTTGGGTTTCCACCCTAGGAGGTTTCGCGCTTTCGAGGCGTCGCCTTGCAGGATGTTTACTTCGGTCGGGCGGAGGTAGCGCGGGTCGAACTTCACGTAGTCGCGCCAGTTGAGGTCGAGCTGACTGAAGGTTTCTTCGAGGAACTCGGCCACGCTGTTCGTGCGGCCGGTGGCGATGACGAAGTCGTCGGGGTCTTCCTGCTGCAACATGGCCCACATTGCTTCGACGTAATCGCCGGCGAAGCCCCAGTCGCGTTTGGATTCGAGGTTGCCGAGGTAGAGGGTGTCCTGCAGGCCGAGCTTGATGCGGGTGGCTGCGCGGGTGATCTTGCGGGTGACGAAGGTTTCGCCACGGCGCGGGGACTCGTGGTTGAAGAGGATGCCGTTGCAGGCGAAGAGGCCGTAGGCTTCGCGGTAGTTGACGGTTTGCCAGAACGCGTGGATTTTCGCGCAGGCGTAGGGGCTGCGCGGGTAGAAGCGGGTGAACTCGTTCTGCGGGACTTCGCATGCTTTGCCGTACATCTCGCTGCTGCTGGCTTGATAGAAGCGGACGGTGCGGTTGGTGGCGGATTGGAAATCGCGGATGGCTTCGAGCAAGTGAATGGAGCCGATGGCGACGACCTCGGCGGTGTAGACTGGTTGGTCGAAGCTGGTGCGCACGTGGGACTGGGCCGCGAGGTTGTAAACTTCGTCGGGTTGTGCTTCGCTGATGATGCGGCGGAGGCTGATCGCGTCGAGCAGGTCGCCGTAGTGCAAGTGGAGGCGGACATTGGCTTCGTGGCGGTCCTGGTAGAGGTGGTCGATGCGCTCGGTGGTGAAGACGCTGGAGCGGCGGACGATGCCGTGGACCTCGTAACCTTTGGCGAGCAGGAACTCGGCGAGGTAGGAGCCGTCCTGGCCAGTGATGCCGGTGATGAGGGCGGATTTGGTCAAGCGGGTCCTTTCCATGTTTGTGGTGCGAGAACGGATTCTCGCAACAGCGGTTTTCGCTCCAGCGAGAGACCCTCACCCTACCCTCTCCCTAAGAGGGAGAGGGAACTGAGGTCACGTAAACGATTCAACTACTGAATTACTTGGGTTTTCAGTTCCTTTGTAGTCCAACCGGTCACTGGCGCTCCCGGCACCGATGTTCCCCTGCTAGCGCACGGGGCTCGGCTGGCGGAGCGCTCGACGAGGATTTCATCGGACATTTGGCGTGCGGGGGTCGAGTCGATGGGCCACAAATCGTGGTCGATGGTTTCGCGATACCAGAGGTCGATCGGGGCGTCGGTTAGTTCGCGGAGGCGGCTGGCGGTGCGTGTTGCGTGGACCGGGGCGGTATTGCTGATGACGATGCGGTCGAAGTTACCTTTCGCGAGGGCGGTGTTAAGCGGAAGAATCGGTGTGCCGCGATAAGTGCGGTCGGATTGCCCTTCTGAGTCGGTCGGTGCGAAGCGGTCGTCGGCGATGGCGGCAATTTCGATTTCTGCGCGGCGGGCGGCGTCGACGAAGGGATAAATGTTTTTGCCGAAGTCAGCCAGCAAAATGCGGCGAGTGCCCCGTTCTTTGAGTGAGCGCATGTGTGCGGCGATTTCGTTCCAGCGGAATAACTTCTCAAATGTGCTCGCGTCGAAACGGTGGCGGCGATAGTGGAGGCGTTCGACAATCGCGCTACAAATTCCTGCCAAGAGCCCCTCACCCCTGCCCGTCGGGCTTCCTCTTTGGGCGCCCTCCGTCCAAGAGGGAGAGGGAGAAGTAACAACACGAACTCCAGATCGCAGGCAAGTGCGGAGACCGTCGCGGACGCCGCGCGCGAAGGAGTCTTGGTGGTTGTCGCGCTCGGCGAGCCACTGGTAACGCTGGATGCAGTCTTCGCGGCAGATGCGGCGTACGAGGCGCGGGAGATAGCGGCTGATGACGCGGAGGTTGTTGCGAGTGTCGTAGTAGGTTGTGCGTTCGGTGCGGCGGGCGTGTGGGGTTTTCAGGTGATCGACGGCGAGGTCGCCGAACATGCGGACATCCCAGCCGGCGCGCACGAGGCGAAAGGCGAGGTCGTATTCTTCGGCTTGCATGAAGAAGGAGGCATCGAGGCCGCCGACTTCGCGAAGGGCGGTTGCGCGGAAGCCGACTCCACAGCCGACGAAAACATCGGGGAGTGCGCCGCCTTCACGCTGGCCGTTGGGGAGAAATACAACGAAACCGGCTGCTGCGAGGCTCGACTGTTGCTCAAAGTGGCGGATCATATGCTCGATGGAACCGGGGCGCGGATAGGAGTCGTCGTCGAGGAATACGATGTATTGGCCGCGGGCGATGTCGACGCCGAAGGCCTTGGCACAGCTGCCGTGGTTTTCTCGGAGGTCGATGACGGTGTCGGCGCCGGCGCGGGCAACATCGAGTGTTCCGTCGGTAGAGGCGTTGTCGACGACGATGATTTCAAAGTCGGCGCGATTGAGGCCGCGGTTGGTGATGCGCGCGAGGGTGTTGGCGAGCACATCGCGGCGATTGTGGGTGGCGAGGATGTAGGAGACTTTGAGTGTAGGCATAGGAATATCGAAAGCACGTTTAATCGTCTACGTTCTTGTTATCGGCAGTTTTCCATTCGACAATCGAGGGGCGAGACTCGACAATTGCTGTTTTGACGATTGGATTCGTTAAACCTAGGTTTTCAATGTCAGTGTTCATGCGAGTTGCACTGTACGGCGGCAGTTTCAACCCGATTCATCTCGGGCATTTGAGCATTGCGCGGGCGGTGGCGGAGCGGTTGCAGCTGGATCGCGTCGTTTTTCTGCCGACTTCGAATCCGCCGCACAAGGTGGCTGGCGACCTCGCACCGGCGGAGCATCGGGCGGCCATGGTGAAGCTGGCGATAGCGGGCGAGCCGTTGTTTGAGTTCAGCGATTGTGACATGACACGGCCGGGGCCGACGTACACGATTGAGACCGTAACGCATTTTCGGGAACAATTGAGGAACCACAAAGACACAAAGGCACAAAGACCAGTGGAGGATGGTGTGGGTACGACATCGCGATGTACCCTCGAAGAGCGAATCGCCGGGGACGAAAAAGCGGGAGGCTCGCTTCGGAACTTGCCACGGGGATTGCAGATCTGTGGTGATGTGGATTGGTTTCTCGGCTGGATCATTGGCGCAGATTCTTTGATGGAGCTGCCGACGTGGCATCGACCGGGCGAGTTGATTGATACGTGCCAAATCATCACGGCTTCGCGGCCCGGGTATGATGTCATTGATTGGCACAAACTTGGAGAGACTTTTTCGCCGGCGCAGATTGAGAAGCTGCATCAAGGCGTCATTGAAACTCCTCGGATCGATATTTCATCCACTGAAATTCGCAAGCGCATACATGCGGGAGAATCAATACGATCAATGGTTCCGGTGGCAGTGGAAGAATACATCCTCTCTAATCGACTCTATCAATAAGATCCGCCCCCCCAAAAGAAAGAACGGGTGATCATAATAGTTGTCGGTTCGTACCCTTTGCGAATAGTGAATTCAATTCATCGAATGAAGCCAGCTTGTCGAACGCGGCAAAGCTGCCCTCGGACGCGATTTGTTTGGCTGCTGTCATGAAGCCGGACCATGCGGCGCGGGCGAGTGCGGAGCCCACGCTGATGCGACGAACGCCCAGCGCTGCGAGATCGTCGACGTGAAGGCCTGTGTTGGCACTTATCAAGACATTGACGGGTTTGGGGGCGACAGAGGCGACGATGGACTTAATGCCGTCGCGATCCTTTACTCCCGGTGCGAAAAGTACGTCGGCACCCGCGTCTGCGTAGGCTTGCAAGCGGCGGATAGATTCGCGAAGTGGATCGGGGTGGCCAACGAGAAAGCACTCTGCGCGGGCCGTGAGCAGCACTTTGGCCCCCGCCTTATCGATGGCAGAGCGGGCGGCCTGCAAGCGATCGAGCGCCTCGGCAAGTTCAAAGAGCGGGCGCTCGGCATCGCCGGTGGAATCCTCGATCGAAAGTCCCGCGACACCGGTCTCGACGCAGAGCCGAACGCTTTCAGCCACTCCGTCGGGAGCATCTGCATACCCTGATTGGAAATCGGCGTTCACCGGCAAGTCTGTGGCATTTACGATTTCTGTGACGTGGTTGAGAACACTTTCGCGCGACATGGCTGAGACGGAATCAGGCAGGCCGCGCGAGAAACCAAAGCCGGCGCTGGTCGTCGCGAGAGCTTTGAAACCGAGCGATTTCAAAAAGATCGCACTCCCGATATCCCAAGGGTTGGGAATGACGAAACACCCGGACTCATGGAGTTGGCGAAAGGCGGAGCGGCGGTTGGCAATTGTCGACATGCTATCTGCGTTCCTCCGCCCGCTTCGGGGCGGCCGATGATTTTTCACATGCTATCCAGGGGTTTCGCTGCGCTCCACCCCTGGCTACATCCCGTTGCCCCGTGTGGGGCAAGGATTGCCTCTGAATCGCATCGTGCCGATGGCGGCTTTCTCCGTCTTTCAAATGATGAAACAACTCAACGCGCAGCGACGTAGAATTGACGCCGCGAGCCCTAGCGTGGCAAGTCTATACTTCGATCGATTGGTCATTCGATCTTTCACAAGTTAGCTGTCAAGGCGCCGCGTAACTGCTGTGTAATCGTAGGGTGTCCTACCGGCACGCTCAAATTGATGGAGAGTGATAAGTCAGCAAATCCTGCTACAATGCCCCGCCTATGCGATGGATCTGGATTGATGCGTTTGTGGAGTTCGCGCCGGGCAAGTCGGCGACGGCGGTGAAGAACGTCACGCTGGCTGAGGAACACCTGCACGACCATTTTCCCGGTTATCCGGTGGTGCCACCGTCGCTGATGATCGAGGGGATGGCGCAGACGGCCGGGATTCTGGTGGGCGAGGCCCGCGGGTTCAAGGAAAACGTGATTCTTGCTAAGATTCGGCGGGCGGAATTTGAGGATTACGCCGTGCCCGGAGACCAGTTGCGGTACGAGGCCACGGTCGAGTCGATCGACGAGCGGGCGGCCATGACCACGGGAACGGTGTTGAAAAACGGTAAATCGATCGGGCGGGTGGATTTGATTTTCTCGCACGTGAATCAGTCGAACCAGGTGGCGGGACTGCCGGAGCACAATTTCGTGTTTACTGAGCAGTTCACCAATCTTTTGGCGGCGTTCAAACCAGAGTCAGTGAAAGAGGTCGCGGCAACACATGGCTAAGGGGAGACGAGTCGTAGTAACCGGTCTCGGTGTAGCTACCCCGATTGGGTTGGGGATGGAGGCGTTCTGGGAGGCGTTAATTCAGCGGCAGAGCGGGATTCGACGGATTGCGACGTTCGATCCGTCGGAGTTTGCGTGTCAGGTTGCGGGCGAGGTTCTCGCGTTTCAATTGGCTGACTACATCCCCAAAGGATATCGCAAGAGTGCCAAGGTCATGTCACGCGATATCACGCTGGCGGTTGTCAGTGCCTACCACGCGGTGAAAGACGCGGGATTAAGGACTCGGTGCTTGATTGATCGCGGGGAGGCCGCGGAACCGCCGAACGTGGACAGCACGCGCTTCGGGGCGAACATCGGCGCGGGGTTGGTTTGCGCGGATATGAGTGAATTGGCTGGGGCGCTGGCGACGGCTGCGGATGACCAGCACAAGTTCAGCCTTTCCAAATGGGGCAGCGAGGGGATGAACAATCTCACGCCGCTGTGGTTGCTGAAATTCCTGCCGAACATGCTCGCGTGCCATGTGACGATTGTGCACGATGCGCAGGCGCCATCGAACACGATCACCTGTGCGGAGGCTGCGAGTCATTTGGCCATCGGCGAGGCATTTCGCACGATTGCGCGCGGGGATGCGGATGTTTGCATCTGCGGTGGTGCGGAGAGCAAGACGAACCTGATGGGGTTGTCGAGGCCGCTTTTGGGTGGGTTGCTGAATTCGAGCGACAATGAATCGCCGCAGAATGCGTCCAGACCGTTTGGCGCAGATCGGAAGGGAATGGTCATTGCAGAAGGCGGCGGATTGGTGATTCTTGAGTCGCTGGATCATGCCATAGCGCGGAAAGCACGAGTGTATGCGGAAGTTGTCGGGTTTGGCGCGAGCACCAATTCGGCGCATTGGACCAAAACAGACGTAACGGGATCGGGTATCGCGCTTTCGCTGAAGAAGGCGCTGAAGGATGCGCAGGTCGACGCCGGAAAAATTGACTTAGTGACACCGTTTGGCACTGGTTCACGGGAGCACGACGCTGCCGAGATGACGGCGTGGAACGCGGTATTCGGGGCACGACTCGATCAGGCATGGGCGATCAGTACGCGCGGGACCGTGGGCAACAGCGGCGCGGGGGCTGGTGCGGTTGATTTTGCCACGACCGTGATGGCGTTGCATCGAAACACGGTGCCGCCATCGGTGAATACGGATCGACTGGATTCGGCTTGCCGGTTCCGGTTTGCGCAGCAGGATCCGGTGGATGCGAACGCGACGTATGCGATCAGCGCGGGGTGTTCTGTAAACGGCGGGCAAAACGGGGCGCTGGTGATCAAGCGATATCAGGAGTAACTGTGTGAGTCGTCGCGTTGTCATTACCGGAATGGGCTGGGTCACGCCGCTGGGACACGATATTGAAACCGTGTGGCAGCGGTTGTTGAAGAGCGAAAGCGGTGTTTCGCCGACGGAGCTTTTTGACGCGAAGACATTTCCTACTTCGTTTTCTGCACAAGTGAAGAATTTTTCACTCGATAAGTTCATCCCGAACGCCAAGGAGCATGCGGGGGCGAGTCGCAATTCGCAGTTTGCGCTGGCGGCTGCGTCGATGGCGTGGAAGAACGCGGGATTGAGCAATCATACGGCGCTCGATCCGGCGTCGGTGGGCATCTACCTCGGCGGCGGAGAAGGACCGCTCGATTTCGAACCGTTTGCGGCTGCGGCGTTGGCGGGTTGCCTGGACGCTGACGGAAAAGTGTCATCGCTTGACACCAAGCGATGGGCGGCCACGGCGACGAAAGTGCTGGACGCGGTAAAAGAGCGCGAACAGGAGCCGAATCTCGCCGGCGGGCACATGGCCTATCAGTTCAACGCGCAGGGGCCGAGCTTCAACACGTTGACCGCGTGTGCAGCCAGCACTCAGGCGATGGGCGAGGCCACGCAGACAATTCGTTATGGCGACGCCGACGTGATGATTTCCGGCGGCACGCACAGCATGATTCATCCGCTGGGCGTGACGGGATTCAATCGCTTGACCGCCCTTTCGACGCGGAACGATGATTATCAACACGCCTCGCGGCCATTCGATCGCACGCGGGATGGGTTCGTGCTGGGCGAGGGCGCGGGGATTCTGATTCTCGAAGAGTTTGAGCACGCGAAGCATCGCGGTGCGCCGATTTTGGCGGAGATCATCGGTTTTGGCTCCACGGCTGACGCGTTTCGCATCACTGACATTCACGAGGATGGTCGTGGTGCGACAGCCGCCATGCGGAATGCAATGGCTCACGCGGGCGTCGGACCGAAAGATATTCACTACATTTCAGCGCACGGCACGGGCACGGAAGAGAACGACAAGATTGAGACGCTGGCTATCCGCAAGGTGTTCGGCGAGTTCGCGAAGCAGGTGCCGATCAGCAGCGTGAAGAGCATGCTGGGGCATCTGATTGCGGCTGCGGGCGCGGTGGAGCTGATCACGTGCGTGCTGGCGATTCGCGACGGCGTGGTGCCGCCTACGATCAACTATGCGAACCCTGATCCGAATTGTGAACTCGATTACGTGCCGAATGAGGCGCGGAAGCACAAAGTTGAGGTTGCGCTATCAAACAGTTTCGGGTTCGGCGGGCAGAATGATACGCTGGTGATTCGTCGCAGTTCAGTCTAACCGACTCAGTCCGTGATCCCGGTCAATCTCCCGTGAATACGAGTTGCAGGCCGACGAAATCTGCCGCGTCGACATCCCAATCGCCGTCAAAATCGTTTAGATCGCACTCTTCGGAAAGGTTGCTGTTGGGTCCTGTCAGGCATGCGACGAACGTGGGAAAATCCGTCAGACCAACGTTTCCATCTTGATTCACATCCCCAGATAGTCCAGGCGTTAACAAGAATGCTCGCGGCGCACCTAGATGGATGCCCGTTCCGACAATCTGACCGGCATTGTTGATTTCCCATGCTTGGTCGAGTCGCCAACCAGCCATTGGGTTTAGCGTTGAGTTCAGGTCGAACATGACGCCATCCTGCCAAAAGATTGCTCTCGCGTCCGAAGTGCCGACGACTTGACCCACATCGTTCATGCCGAACGCGAAGCTATGGTCATTGCCCAATGCACCAAGGTCGATTCGTTCTGTTACGTTGCCTGTCGAATCGAGTTCGAAAAGGAACGCGTGTGGCGATCCATCGAGCAAATCAGCAACACCGACGACTTCACCGTGTGCGTTGATATCGTAGGCGTGACTGTGGGTTCCGCCCAACGTACCCAGATCTACGGCCGCACCGTTGATCCAAAGCGTTGCGCGACGGATGGTGTTATTGGACAAATGCGAGATGCCCACGATCAGGTCATTGTCGTTAATGGCGTAGGCCCAACCGAAATGTCCACCGAGCGTCGGCAATTCGAGAAGCGTTCCGCCAACCCACTTGCCGGGGCGCTCTACCCATCCGAAGGCTGGATCGAGAATTGTCGAACTGCCGACGATGACGCCAGCGTTGTTCATGCCGCGCGGCGCCAAGTGCCCCAGATAGGTCTGAGCCATCGACTCAAACAGCACACCGTGGGGAACAAGATCGCCCAGATCGTATGAGACGATCGCGACCTGATCGTAATCGTTCAACGCGAATCCCCAACTCTGTGAGTCAAACGAGAGCGGGGAAATATCAACCGGCGTGTCGTCCCATAGGAATGCGTGGAAGTTCGCATCGGACTGAACCGATGCGCCAACGACTTGACCGAGTTCATTGATGTCGAACGCCTGGGCGATCGGCCCACCGAGCGTCCCTAGGTCTTTCGCCACGTAAGATTGAGCCCGTGCGAATGAAGGAAACATTGCGCCAATCAATAGCAAACCAACGAGCAATGAGTCTCTTGTCAGTCGACAGTTTCGCATCATCATTTCAATGTAATGCTTCTTCTTAATCGTAAGTGTCATAGCATGCACCTTAATCATCCTGTCGATGGAAGAATGAATCTTCCGGTGTCTGTACGTGACAGACGACACACGTATTGATAACGCCGGCGTGCCCCTGGATTGCAATCGCTTGTGCATTGTCTTTCTCGGTTGAAGCGGGCGTAATCGCGTGCGGGCTTCCGTGACAGGCGTAGCAATGGACCTTTCCGTGGCCCTGCGCATTGCGAAACAAAGTCCCCGGCGGTTCGAATTCGAAACCTGCGCGATTATGGCAGTTCCCGCATCGCGGTTCGTCGATCCAAGGTTGTCGCGTTGGATCGCCCACTGCCTCCATGTCGCCGTGGCATTGCACACAACCGATACCGTTCAGGAAGTGGATATCACGCTGGCAATTCGTTCGAACGCCGGGATGACAGGCGTAGCAGGCTTCGGCCAACGTCAAACTCTCAACGCGACTCGCGTGCGAAGCGTGCATGGCGGCCGAGAGGTTTGAGACGTCCGGTTCGCCCGGAAGTCCGAGCGCATTGTCCGCATGACACTGAGCGCACAGAACTGGTCGCTGAGCCATGAGAGAAGTGCCATGCAGGCGGTCATGTTTCTGCAAGATATCAGCGGCCACGGTTGTTCGAGGAGTGTTGTGGCAGAGGTGACAGCTCATCTCCGTCGAGACCGGTAATACCGTCTGGGTTCGAGCCATCATGTTAACACCCTGGGTGACTTCTATCGTGGCGAGTGCATAGGCGTTTTCGCGCCCAGTGTCATCTATTGGCACTATCGGAATGCCAGTAACGATCCAGTCCTCCTGTTGCGTTGGTGTCATCGTGCCCGATAAGCGATGTCCGGTGACACCCACATCCAGAGGAATATTGCCCAAGATCGGGTACTTCCAGAAGTTACTCCGGTCGATTCCGTGAGAGTTCCCCGGGATGAAATAGCGCACACCCACGTTTTCATGCACCAACTGTGGGGATTCCCCTCGGTGGATGACCTGAACATGCACCGTATTGAAAGGAGGCAAAATAAGTAGCTCTGAGAAGTCGGCATTCATACAGTGCATCCCTAGGTCGTTGTATGCCATCGCGACCATTGGGGTATTAACGACTGATTCCTGTGGCGGTTCGGCCACTGCATGCCTCAAAGGGAGAAACACCGCTGACGCGATAAGTGAAACCGCGCAATGACCCACAGTTTCTAATGAGAACTGTTTGAGTTTCATCTGTTCACCTCGACTTGCAGAACAATCGGAGCACCTTTGTAACCCTGTGAGCGTAATCGACTGATATGAGTTGCATTGAGGCTACCCCCAACCCGCGGCACCGACGACCTTGGCACGCGGGCGCATGCACAATTCCGTCCCGCAGGCGACAACAACTTGCAGCTTCGCGAATAGTCGAGCAATTTCGGGTCCAATTCGCAATTATTGCAACATTTGCAACCCCTCGCGTTTTAGGGGCGAATGTTCAGAGTTTTCAAGTTATTCAACGGCACTGTGCATGCTGTTGGCTGGTCCGTATAGAGGTGTGGTTGCGGATTTACTCGCATATCGGATGCGAAAATTCGCAACCCGGAACCTCGGTGACTTGACTCAATCTCAGTTATCGCAATTCCGTGACCACGACGAGTTGCTGTACATCAGCGAACGTGCGATCTCTGAATCGGTTTAGGTCGGTGTCCTTGCATTGCTCAAGTGCAGTCTTGAGCGTCGCAGGGTCAATGCCCATCTGATCTCTTCGGCCATGTCCGAAGGCTGCGCCATAAAGGTTTCCGGCGATGATGTGACTCGGGATCGGCGACGTGCCGAGGAACATCGCGAAGTTTTTCTTTGTCATTTCGGTTTCGCCCGGCGACAGCGGCGGCTTGATCGCGTCTTTCATGAAGGAATCGAGCTTTGCGAGCACGTCTGTAGCGTTGGTTGATTCGTCGATCGGAGCGACGATTGCGATGTACACGGGGTCATCGAGTGGGGTGTATTGCACGCGACATTCGAAACCGGCGTTGTTGGAGCGCGTCCAGAGGCGGCTGACGAGGACGAGAAACGCGGCGTAGTGCTCGCTGTCCGGCCCGGGGGCGGGGAAGGCGATGGCTGCGAAGCTCTTGGGGCCGGGGACTTTTGGTTTGATGGTGTGGGTTTTCACTTCGCACGGAGCGGGGGTTGCTTCAGGTGTGGCGGTGTTTTCGGTAGGAGGGGTAGTGGCGGGATCCTTTGTGGCGAGGGGTTCGCGTTTCGGTCGCTCGGGCAACTTTTCGCCGGATGGCAGCTTTTCAAAGTGTTTGCGGATGAGGTTCTTCGTTTCTTCGACGTCGAAGTTGCCGGAGAGAACCAATCGCGCGTTAATAGGTTTGTAGAACTTTTTCCAATGGTCGCGAACTGCTTCGAGGTCGATCGATTTGATGTGGTCGGGCAGGCCGCCGCGGCGACCGCCGTTGAGCGTCGGGCGAACTGCTTCGCGGGCGAAATTGGCGATGGCGATGCGCGGCATACCGCCGAACATGTTTTCCAGTTCCTCGAGGATGCGCGGGCGCTCGCGGTCGATGTCGGCCTGGGTGATGGTGAGGTCGCTCATGCGGGCGGCTGCTTCGGCCAGCTCTTCGTCGAGCTTTTCTTTGACGAACGCGTTGGCGATGATGGTGTAATCCGCGCCGGTCTGGGCGTTCCAACTGGGGCCGTAGCGCTGGATCAGGGCGTCGATAGATTGCTGTGTGAATCGGCCGGCGCTTGCTGAGACATAGACGTGTTCGACAAAATGACCGAGGCCTGATTTGCCGGCGGGGTCGTCGTCCTCGCCAACGTCGAACAGAGTGACGAGTGCGATCTTGTCGGTCGAGGGAATGGGTTGCAGGATGACACGAAGGCCGTTCGCAAGTTCGAAACGTTCGATGTCATTGGCGGATGCGGAGGAAATTGACACAAACAACGAGAGGACGAGAGAGAGTCGCCAATATGTTGTCGTCTTTGATTCGCGCGTCATTCTTCTTCCCTGCATCTCACGATTTTCGCCATGGCCTAACTGCGGCTTGGCCATGCCACCCTATTCGTTTGAAAGCATCTTTCGAAATCGCCAAGGATGACCCTTTCAGGGTCGAAAAACAAACTTCCATCCTTCAACGGGGGTTTCGCGTTGCTCAACCCCCGTCTATTGGATTGCAGCCCTATGGGCTGCAGTTCGAGGATTCGCACGCATTGTCAGATGTTATGCCTAACAGCGCATTGAGAACCTTGGCATGGCCAAGCTGCGGCTTGGCCATGCCACGCGCCTCGCTTTCTCGGAGTGAGAAGGATGCGTTGCCTCGTGTCATTTTTACTGGCCAGCTGCACCAAGGGTGGCTAAGTAGGCTTCGACGTCGAGGACTTCCTGATCCGTCCACTCGCGTTTGACGGGGTGGGTCGCGTCGCCGCGAACGTAGTCGTCGAGGAGTTCAAATGACGCGTCGATCACTGCGGGCGCACCGGGGAAGCAGTTGCCGGTTGCGTCGGCGCAATGGCAACCAGAGCAGTTGGTGTCATAGAGTGTCATTCCGTTAGCCGGGTCGCCGGAAGGACCGCCGGTATTGTCATTACCGGTGTCCGTGTTGTCGTTGCCCGTGTCGGTGTTGTCATTTCCTTCGGGAACAAACGTGGCCAGGAAGGCTTCCACGTCGACTACTTCTTGATCGGTCCATTCGCGCTTGGCGGGGTGCGTGGCGTCGCCGCGAACATACTCGTCGATCATTTCGGCAGACGCGCCGGCAATGGCTGGTGCGTCGAGCAGGCAGCCGCCGCTGGCGTCGGGGCAATGGCAGCTTGCGCAGTTGGTGGAGTAGAGGGTCATTCCGTTATCGACGTCACCCGTAAGGTCATCAAACCCGCCGCCGGTGTTTTCGTTTTCGCTGGTATTGTCGTTTTCGTTTCCGCCGGTGTTGTCGTTCTCGTTGTCGACCGGTTCCTCCCCCCCACCGGCGATGTTGTTGACCAATTCGGTCAGCCAGAGATCGAAAAGCGTACGGCCTGTAGACGTAACGGTGTTGTAGGCAAGGTCGCGGAAGGAATCATTGCCGCAACCGACAGCGGCGACTGAAATCAAAACGATGAGGATGCCCTTGCGCGTTGAAAAAGATTTGGATTTGAACATGTGTCTGATATCCTCAGCGGCCTGCAAACACGGAACGAAAACGATTTCCGCAGAATTGTGCCGGGAACAGCGGTGATGCACAACAGCAAATTCGATTTCGCGTGCTTAGAGCTATGGGATGCAGACTAGAAACGGTGACGCGGTGCGCTCGCCGTGCCGCAATTTAATGTGTCAATCCGCGCAGCTCTTGCAGAAACTGATTTGCACGGTCCGGTCAAAGAATCGCGCGCCCCCACCGTCAGGGAGATTGAAGCTCATTTTTTCATTGCGGGCACGTCGATCATCGTCTATATGTTTTGCGGAACGGGCGTCGGCTAAACTCCATTAGTTCCTGGGTCGACGAGCGTTGCGGCGAGTGGAAGCAATCCGTCTTTCAGGGGCTGGCATGCGCGGCGCGGTCACCGTGGTCTTGGTCTGTCTTGCGGCGCTGGGGTTCAATGCGCCGTTGCTGGCCTACGAAGAGACGCCGACCGACGCTACGAAGCGGCGGGACGAATCTTCAGAAGAGAAGAAAGACGAGAGTACAGATGATTCGTCGGCTGACGAGCAGCCCGAAAAAACAAAACGCAATTACCTTTCACTAAACCAGCTCGACGCTTATCTCGCATTTCGATCCGAATACACGCACACCAAGGTCGAGCAGGACAATCGCGATCGATTCAGACGCCTACCCCAAAGCTCGCAGAGCAACGAAGACCTCACTTTCGAGGAACTGCTGGGGTTACGGTTCGACGGGCATGTACTTGATCCGCGACTGGTTTCGTTCGGCGGCGAAATTGCCGTTGGTCTGTCGCAGGAGCGATTTGAGGAGCGGATCGGCGCCGACGAGAAGATCGACGAGGATCACGGCGATATCCTGCGCTATGACCTGCGGGCGGATTTCTTTCGCGGCAAGCCGATTTCCGGGTCTATTTACGGTTTGCGGCAGGATGATCGCATCGCGCGGCGGTTTCAGCCGTCACTGGATCAGAAGCGAAATGGGTTCGGTACCAACTGGGTCTACTCGCACGACAAGGTTCCGATGGAATTGTCGTACGATTACCAGGAGACCGACCGCACGGGTAACTGGGACAAGCGCGACGACGACCATTTCACCGAGAGCACATTCCACTACAAAGCCGATTGGCTAATTTCCAAGAAGCAAAAGCTGACGCTTTCGTACGACCATTCGGACATCAAACAGGAATACCAGGGGCTGCGCCAGCCGTACGAAACTTCGCGCGACTTGGTCAAGGCTGAGCATGTTCTGAATTTTGGTCCGCTCGATAAGCATGAACTGCGCACTCTGCTGCACGCCCAGGAAGAGAGCGGCGATTTCGCGCGCGACCTGTTTGAGTTCGGGCCGCAGTTGTCGTTGCGACACAGCGAGACGTTGCAGACGCGCTACACGTATCAGTTC
Source organism: uncultured Phycisphaeraceae bacterium (assembly GCA_964494205.1). GTDB lineage: Bacteria > Planctomycetota > Phycisphaerae > UBA1845 > UBA1845 > JBBTCX01. The sequence continues at coordinate 131,099 of CAZBRD010000012.1, forward strand.
AACGCGGAGAATTACGAAGGGCTGGAGATCGACACGCACCGTGCGGATTTCCAGCTTATTCATCAGTTGTATGAAAACCTGACGTCGACGTTTGATGCGTTCACGCTCTATGAGGACGTGGAGGAGGATGTCGACACGACGCAGTACGGGGCGTCGGGCGATTGGCAGTATCACAAGAAGAATCGCTGGGGCGAGTTTAGGGCAAATCTAGGGCTGGGTTATGACACGGCTGAGTATGACGGCGACGACGGCGTGCGCGTCGTGCTTGATGAGGCCATCGCGTTTCGCGATCCGGTGTCGCCGACGCTGCGCAATCGCGATGTTATTCCGTGGTCGATTTTGGTGACTGACGCGTCGAACCGCCGAATCTTGCGGTACGGTGTCGATTACTTCGTGAGCCAAGTTGGCGACTACACGCAGATCACGCGCATTCGCACGGGGTTGATCGCGGACGGCGACACCGTGCTCGTCGATTATCAATATCGCACGCCGACCGACGGCAAGACCGACACCATTCGCACAGATTTCAATCTGGAGCAGCGGTTCACGAACGGGCTGACCCCCTACTATCGTTTTTCATACCGAAATCAGGAAGACGACCCATCGACCGGTTTTCCGCGGCGGGCGGATCGCACCGACCACCACCGCCTCGGCGTGAACTACGACAAGAAGAAGTACTCGCTGGGTGCGGAGTATGAGATTTTCGACGACACCGTTGATCCGTATGATGCGTTTCATCTGACGGGTGGGCTGCGGCTGCTGCAGACGCCGGAGCATGACGTGGGGACGTCGGCCAAGTTTTCGCGATTCTATTTCGAAGGTGGTACGGATGATCGCGACGTGACGTTAATTGATCTGCAACTGGATCATCGGTGGCAGATGACGCGGACGTGGTCAGCGGTGGAGCGCGTGGGCTATCGCTTTGAGGACGATTCGGTGGACGGCGAGACGCAGGGGTGGGACGTGAGCTCCGGGCTGCAATACGCGATGGGTGACCTGTCGGCTGAGTTCACGTTTGAGTACGATCGGCTGGCGCTGCCGGAATCGGAAGATGACAATTTCGGCCTGTTCGTAACGATCCGGCGGGAAATTCGGGATGTATTTGCGAGACGATAGGCTGGCGATGGAAATGCGAAACCACAAAGGCACAAAGGCACAGAGAAGAGCCCGCTGGCGCGAGAATTACTTCTCCGTTTGTCGGGTGTTCATTGCCGTCGCCATTCTGTTCTGCGGCATCGGTTGCGCGCGGCCGGCGGGTGTCATATTTCCGCAGACTGGCAAGGCGCGTGTTTGGCCTAATCCGCCGGAGCCGCCTCGGATTCGATATGTCGGGACTCTGGCGAGTAGTGCAGATTTGCACGCGGAAAAGACGAGCATCGAAGTTGTCGGCGATGTGCTGCGCGGGCCGTTGCCCAACGTGCCTTTCACGGGGCCGCAATCGATCGCACCGGGACCGGGATCGCTTGTGGCGATAGCCGACGGCGCGGGGGCAGCTGTTCATATTCTCGATCTCGACAAGCGGAGTCATACGCTGGTGGCTGGTTGGGGAACCGAGCGATTCAAGGTGCCATTTGGTGTCACCTGGGTGGGCGACCGATTGTTTGCCACTGATGCACAGCGACATGAAGTGGTCGAATTAGGAGTTGATGGACAGTTTCGGCGCGCGTTCGGGACTGAGGAATTGGTTCGCCCGGTAGGAATTGCATTCGAGCCGAGTCGGCAGGCGCTGTATGTCGTCGATGGCGGATCGCACTCGATTCGCGTGTTCGATCTCAACGGGCGGTTGCTCCGTTCGTTCGGCTCGCGCGGAGCCGGAACAAACGAGTTCAATTTCCCATCGCACATCGCGGTGAAAGACCAGTCGTTGGCGGTGACCGACAGCGGCAATTTTCGGGTTTTGCTGCTTGATCTGGATGGAAACCATCGATTGACGATTGGGAAGAAAGGTGACGCGGCTGGTGACTTCGCCCTGCCGAAGGGAGTTGCGTTCGACTGCGACGGGCACATTTACGTGGTTGACTCGCAGTTTGAAAACGTCCAGATTTTTGATCGCGATGGACGGCTGCTGCTTGCGTTCGGCGAAGAGGGAAATCGCGCGGGGCAGTTCAGCCTGCCGGCGGGGATCGGCGTAGGCGCGGACAATCGCGTGTGGGTGGCTGATTCGGGTAATCATCGGTTGCAGGTGTTCGACTATTTGCGGGCGACGCCATGAAAACGTCAAAAAGTCAAAACGTCGAAAAGTCAAAACAGCGGCTAGCTGATTGTCGATTGGCGACACGCTGCGTGGGGGCGAAGTGCGATTGTCGATTTGGAAACCGGTCGCTTGCGCTCCCGGCTCTGTTTCGTAGAGACACGCTCGCAATTTGCTTGTCGTTTCTGATTCTTGGTATTGCCACGAATTCGATCCATGCGGATGAGTCGATCGTTAACTCGAAGCATGATCTTTCGGCGCTGGGGCCGGGGCCGATTCGGGCGATTCACGAAACGGAAGTGTGCATTTTCTGCCATGCGCCGCACAACGCGGAGCCGGACACGCCATTGTGGAACCGTGAGAATCCGCTGACGCACTATCGTATTTACCAAAGCTCGACGACGGACGCGCGGATCGATCAACCGTCGGGCCCGTCGAAGATGTGCCTGAGCTGTCACGATGGGTCGATGGCGCTCGGCAATGTGCTTTCGCGCCCAGTGACCGATCCGATCGTAATGACGGCGCGGACGATTCCGCCGGGAACAACTGATTTGACGAACGATCTTTCCGACGATCACCCGATCGGTTTCCGCTATGATCGCGCGCTGTCGAATCGCGATCATCAAATTCGCGATCCCGGCGTGGTCAGCCCCATTCTACCGCTGGGCAAGCACAACGAGATGCACTGCACGACGTGTCACGATCCGCACAATAATGAGCTTGGTGATTTCCTCCGCGTATCTGACCAGATGGCAGCCATCTGCATTTCGTGCCACGACATGGACGGATGGAATCACGCGTCGCACTGCACCAGCGGAAAGCACGTCAGCGGGCGTGATGTGGACCCAACCGAGCGGCTCAAGTATGGCAGCGTGCGCGACAATGGCTGCATGAGCTGTCACAAGATTCACTCCGCGCCAGAACATGAGCGGCTGCTGCGAAACAACCGCGAAGAAGATGGCTGTCTCAATTGCCATGACGGATCGGTGGCGGGGTTGAACATTGCCGGTCAGATTGGAAAGTTTTCGAGTCACCCGGTGGCGCTGCGGACCGGGACGCATGATCCGGACGAGAACCCGTTCACCATGCGGCGGCATTCGGAGTGCGTCGATTGTCACAATCCGCACGCGGCGCAGCATAATCCGATCGGCGTGGTGCAGGGCACGCGCGGTCAACTCGTGCGCGGGCCGAATCTGAATGTGACCGGCGTGAGCATCAGCGGAACCGAAACTGACGATTCGCATTTTCTTTATGAAATCTGCTTCAAGTGTCACGGCGACAGCGTTGCGCGGCCTCGCCTGCGTGCGACGCAGCGACAGATCGCCCAGACCAATACGCGGTTGGAATTTCAGCCGAACAATCCGTCGTTCCACCCGATCGCCGGACCTCGTAGAAATCAGGACGTAGTGAGTCTGATCTCCCCGCTGAAAACGGGCAGCATCATTTCGTGCACCGATTGTCACAATAGCGATGAAGCTCGCTCCGAGGGCGGGTTTGGTCCGAATGGCCCGCACGGGTCGATCTTTGAACCTCTGCTGGTGCGCAACTACGAGCGTGATGACAACACGGTGGAGAGCGCGGAGGCGTATGCGCTTTGCTATGGCTGCCACAGTCGCGACAGTATTCTGAACAACGAGAGTTTCTCGCTGCATCAACGGCACGTTGTGGGGGCGAAGGCTTCGTGTAATACCTGCCACGATGCCCACGGGATTTATCGCGGACAGGGCACCGAAACGAATCACGGCAGTCTGATCAATTTTGATTTGTCGGTTGTGACACCGGCGGATTCGCCAACTGGGCGTAGAATCGAATACATCGACAATGGTCGGATGGCCGGAAGCTGCACGCTGACGTGTCACGGCATTCAGCACGTGAACTTCCCGTACGCGAACTTGCGCGGCGGTGTTGCGGCGACGAAGGCGCGGTAAGAATGTTCACTTGAATGCGACATGCATGGCAGGCGCGAAGAAAACGCTTGCGTTATCGAATGCGGAGACCCTCACCCCTGCCCCGTCGTGCTTCCGCTTTGGGCGCACTCCGTCTCAGAGGGAGAGGGAGAAACTCGAGGGCGATGAGACAATCATGCGGAGGAGCTAAATGAAAACTACTGCTCTCTTGCTTTTGTGTGCGACTATGATCTTCGGCGTGGTCGGCGGGTTGGCGCTGGCGGACATCGAGGGATCGAAGCACGATTTCAGCAATAAGGATTGGGCGGAGGGCGATTCGTGCGGCGTATGCCATGCACCGCATCGCGAAGAGCCGCCCAAGGCCGCTCCGTTGTGGGACCCGAATGCGGATTTGTCGCGGCGGTTTCTGGCGCCGACCTCGGGCAAGAGCATTCCCGGCGCGGGAACGATGTTGTGCATTCGGTGTCACGACGGAACGGTCGCGCGTGATACCATTTCCGGCGTGCCGAGCGAGCGATTCGCGAACAAGTTTAACCCCGGCGTGTTCGGCACGGGCCATGGCGCGACGGATCACCCGGTGGGCATCGAGTACCCGAAGATCGACCAGGGTTATCGGCCGACGGAAAACGTGGAGGCCTCGAAGGCCGTGCGACTGCCCGAAGGTCGTGTGGAGTGCATATCGTGCCATGACCCGCACGATGAGGCTGGGGTCGAGCCGATGCTGGTGATGAGCAATAAGCGGAGTGCGCTTTGCCTGACGTGTCACAACAAATGAAAATGTCGAAAAGTCAAAACGTCGAAAAGTCAAAGCAAGGGCGCGGGAATTGTCGACTGTCGGCCCACTGCGTGGGGACGAAGTGCGATTGTCGAATGCATTGGGGACAATGTGCATCAATCGCGTTTGCGTTCATGGCGCTTGTTCAACTAGGTGGTTGCGCAGCGCCGAAACCGAAAGCGGAACTCGTTTACTTTCCTGCCCCGCCTGCACAGGCGCGTGTCGTGCATTTGAAGTCGTTCAACTCGATCGAAGAGCTGATCCCGCGGCGCGCACATTGGCTCGATTCCTTTCTTGGCGAAGCGACCAGTACATCGGTAGGCACACCATCGGGCTTGGCCTATCGCGATGATCATCTGTACATCTGTGACACGACGATCAACGCGGTGCAGGATTGGGATATTTCGACGGGCAAGGTGAGACGCATTGGCGGCGATGGCACGCTGCGGAAACCAATCAGCGTTGCGGTCGATGACAACAGCCACATGTATGTGGCTGACACCGCGCGTGGGGAGATTGTTGAATTCGACGCCCAGAGTAGATACGTTCGTTCGCTCAAGCCGCCGGCTGTCGAGAGCTATCGACCGGTGGCGCTGTGCGTGGTTGATAAGACGCTTTATGCGGCTGACATCGCGCGGCACCTTATTGATCGCTTCTCGCTAGGCGACGGATCGCACATAGGGTCAATCGGCGCGGTCGGCAGTGGCGTCGGGCAATTGTATTACCCTATGGGAATCGCCGGTCGCGGTGGCGAGGTTTATGCATCGGATTCGTTTAATGGGCGCGTGCAGGTTTTTGGAGACGAAGGAAAACCGCCGCGAACTTTCGGACAGCCCGGCGATCGCTACGGTGATCTCGGCAAGCCGAAACAACTCAGCGTCGGACCGGATGGTACTATTTTCGTGGCTGATCCGGACTTCGCGCACGTGCATTTGTTCAACAAAGAGGGGCAATTGCTGATGCTGCTCGGCGGGCCGGAGGACAAGGCGGGCGGGACGCCGATGCCTGTCTCCACAGCCGTCTGCGAGTTCAAACAAGGTCCGCCGATTGAGGTCGATTCGGTGACGTATCCTACGTACCTCGTGCCGAGCACGCTGTCTCAGCTTGTGCCTGCGGACTTCGATGTTTCGTATTTTCTGTTTGTGGCTAACACCGTAGGGAGCAAGCGGATCAGCTTATTTGCTGTCGGGTTGGGGCACCCTGCGGGGCAATCAAAATAGTGCCGCAGTACATTTGAATTTGCAGGGCACACAGCTATGAGCAGCAGTGCTCACAGAATAGTGGCACACGGCCTAATCCGATCGATACGCAATCAACATCCAAGATTCAATCTCGCCCAGCTTGATAATTCACCGCAGGGCCGTATTTGTCGGTACTTCCGCACCTCATCAACACGAATCTGATTGAATTTCGCGGGGCTGTGCGTTAAAGTCACACGTAATCCAAGCCCTTGCCAGAATTTTATCGGTCGTATGGGGAAAAGGCATTGGCCATCTTAGTCGGGGTTCAAGAGGGGTAGGAATACAGGCACCGGCTCTCCGCCCTAGTCGATGCGCTTGCGTTCACATACTCAACGCAAAACCGGACAAGACACTCAGGAGGAGATTCCGTGCTTCATCGAATGGTCGGATTTTTTGTTGTTGGGTTTGTCGCGGTCTTTGGCGGCGTGGCCGGGGCGGCGGATCAAGATTGGCTGGCGCAATACGGGCAGACGCGCATCGCATTTGACCGCGAATTTTCGCAACGACACCCTGGAGTGTTCATTTCACTGACGGATGGGCGAAGTCTGTCACCGGCGGATTCTGTGGCGGATTTTGGAGTCGGTGCTTCATCGAGTCTTGAACTGTCATCTACCAACGGAATTCTCGACGAGTTATTTGCAGGAAGCCTGCGCCATAATGGCGGGCTGATGATTGTTGCGCGCGGTGCGGAAGTGTGGTTTTCTGATTTGACCGTTTCCGCCATCGGCGGAGGGTTCGTGATTCGAGCATCCGACAAGTCATTTGCGGATGCCGTGCTTGAACTGAAAGACTTGAAACTAGGGTTTGATCGCCCTACGCAGCAGGTGTTCATCGAAGCAATTGAATTAGTGATTTCAGCAACGCTCTCGCGCTCGCTCGGCGATGCGTCGCTGGCGGGTGAATCAATCGGCATGCTTGCATCCCGGGCTGGGCTCGTGTTGACGCGAGATGAATCGATCGTGCCAGGCGATGGCACTTACGGCGGCGTGGCTGGTGGTAATAACGGCACCAACTGCTGGAACGTCGGCGAGCCGCTGGTCGGGCCTGACGTGATCGTCGGTGTGCTTTACAGCGTGGGGAATTACTCGAACTTCGGCGGCACTGACGCGTTTTCATTCGGCACCGTTTCATGCAACATTGGGAGTCAGAACCTCCAGTGGGTGGCGGCAACGAACCAGCATCCCGTCATCGGGCAGAATGTTTTTCGGCTCAAAAATGGCCGATTTGAGCAGATCGGTCAGGCGTGGCTCAAGCATGGTTTCACGGCGCTGACGAATAATGACTGCGGCTGCGGGTGCAACGGCGTCGGCGGGACGCAACTCGGTGTTGGCTGCTCCGACCCGTATTCGGCGGGATTGAACGGCGGGCAGGACGGTCAGGGTCCGAAATTCGAGGTGAACGCACATACGGGCTATTTCGAATACCCGTACTCGGAGGGAAACCAAGGTCCGACGGGCAATTCGATCTATAAGCGCGTGCAGGTAGCCATCAGCGATATCAACCCCACGCTTAACGGCGGCGGGCAGTATTTCGTCGAAGCTCAGTACGTGACACCCGACGATGCGGCGGCCAGCCACCAGAATAACAACTGCTCGTATCGAGAGATTGATTTCACCGACGACAACTTCGACGGCAATTGGGATGTCGATCTCGCGGCTGGTTCGTCCACGCAACGCGAGCAACCGGCCATTCGTGCTTGGAAGGACAACGATGCGACCGTTACCGAGACAAATGTCCAGGTTCCCAACGATGGTTTGGTGATCGTTTCATCGAAGGCGACGAGCCTTGGCGGAGGGATGTATCACTATGAATACGCGGTGCAGAACGTGAACTGCGATCGGTCGATCGGCAGCTTCACCGTGCCGTTTCAGCCGGGAACGGTTGTGCAGAACGTGGGTTTCCACGACGTGGCGTACCATAGCGGCGAGCCCTACGATGGCACGGATTGGTCATCTAGTGTCAGCAGTTCTGACGTCACGTGGACAACGCAAACTTATCACAACAATTCAAACGCCAACGCGCTGCGCTGGGGAACCTTGTACAACTTCCGTTTCGACGCGAATTCAGCCCCGATCACGATTCACACGACGCTGGGGATTTTCAAACCGGGTGCGCCCAACGCGGTGACAGCGACTGCGGTCGTACCCGCGGGGTCGCCGCCGATGTGCGGCAACGAAGTGATTGAGACGGCTGAGGAATGCGATCCACCCGACGGAGTGCATTGCGATGCGCAGTGCCAGTGGGTTTGCGGTGATGGTGTTCCGCAATCGGGCGAGCAGTGCGATGACGGCGACATGACGAACGACGACGAGTGCACGAATCAGTGCACGTCGCCCGCTTGTCTCGATGGAATCACGCAGGCCGGTGAAGAATGTGACGACGGCAATGCGACGCCGGACGATGGTTGCACAGATTTCTGCACGTTGCCCGCCTGCGGCGACGGCGTTCTGCAAATCGGGGCTGGCGAGCAGTGCGATGACGACAACACGATGAGCGGTGACGGTTGCAGCTCGACGTGCCAGAGTGAGTCGATCGATTTGTGCACCGGCGACGCGGTGATTACCGATGGCGTCACAATGTTCTCCACCGTCGACACGACCACTGACGGACCGGTTCCAGCCTGTGCGGAGAACAACGCGACCGGCTCGAACGACGTGTGGTTCAATTACACCGCCACCTGTAATGGCGACCTTGAAGTCTCGACATGCAACACGGTGAACTACAACAGCGTGATTGTTGTTTATGACGGTTGTGGGTGCGGACCGTTCACGCAGCTTGGGTGTGACAATGACACCGCCGGTTGCACGAACACATCCCGCGTGACGGTGCCTGTATCGCAGGGCGATTGCTACAAGATTCGCATCGGCGGCTTCACGGGCAGTTCCGAGGGCAGCGGCACGGTCAGCGTGACATGCACGGGGACTGTTTGCGGAGACTCGACGATTGAAGCCGGTGAGGAATGTGACCCGCCAAATGGAACGACCTGTGCCGCGAACTGTCAGAGAATCCCGATCTGCGGCGATGGACATATCGACGCGCCAGAGACTTGCGACGATATGAACTTGATCTCGGCTGACGGTTGCAGCGCGACCTGCCAGACGGAGCTTGTCGCGCCAAACAACATGTGTTCCAACCAGATTAGTGTGGGCGAGGGCACGCGTGGCTTCTTCACGAGCGGCGCGACCACCGATGGGCCTAATGAGACGCTGGGGAATTGCAGCAAGTTTGGATCGACGCAAATCGACAATGACGTGTGGTTCTGCTACACGCCGACCTGCAATGGCACTGCGACGGTGAGCCTGTGCGGCAGTTCGTACGACACGAAGATGGCCGTGTACGACGGCTGTGCGTGCCCCACAATCGCGTCGGCAATTGAGTGCAATGACGATACTTGCGCGAATGCGTCGCAGGTTTCGTTCGGTGTAGCCATGGGAGCATCGTACCTGCTTCGCCTCGGCGGCTATCTGGGCGCGAGCGGTAGCGGAACGATGACGATCTCGTGCGCACCGATGGGTTGCCAATCGGATGGTGAATGCGCCGACACGAACCTGTGCACCACGGACTTCTGCGACGGAGGAACGTGCGTCAACGCGAACAACAGCGAGGCTTGTGACGACGGCGACGATTGCACTTTGGATGATGCGTGTTCGGGCGGATCGTGCGTGGGTGGGCTGCCTCCGAATTGTGCTCCGGGGTCATCCAACTGCACGGATTGCAACGCGAACGATATTCGCGACGACTGCGAAGGGTTGGCTGACTGCGATTTCAACGGCCTGCCCGATGTTTGCGAATTCGCTGATTGCAACAACAACACGATCGCGGACGTCTGCGATATCTTCAGCCGCCCCGAATCCGACTGCGATGGCGGTCCGTTGGGCAATGTGGCTGCGGGCGGTTCTCGCTATAACACGATCTGTATTTCTTGCCACGGCCCGAACGGAATGGGTGCATTCGGTCCGAACATTCAGGACTATTCGCGCGTGCAGATTTGGAACATGCTACTCCCCCCCACCGATCACCCGGGCGGCGCTCATCCCGAATACACGCAGCAGGATTTCGCTGACCTCGAAGCGTATCTTTCGCAATCCGGCAGTCGCGGTCGACCCGACCGAATTCCGGATTCTTGCCAGACGCTGAACGATTGCGATCAGGACGGAACTTCGGACGCTTGCGAGCTGGAAGCGGGTACTCAGATTGATAACGATTTCGACGGTGTTCCGGACTTGTGCGTTTGCGATTCCAACGATGACTGCGACGACCTCGATTTCTGCAACGGCACAGAAACGTGCGCAGGAGGCGCGTGCGTCAACGGCAGAATCCCGTGCCCGGGCATGAACTGCAATGAAGCCAACGATACGTGCGGCGATTGCTCGACTGATACGGATTGCAGCGATGGAAAATTCTGCACCGGCGTCGAGACGTGCGTCAGCGGTGCTTGCGTGCCGGGTGCCTACCCGTGCACCGGGCAATTGTGCAATGAGGCGAACGACACCTGCGTCAGTTGCCTTACGAACGTGAATTGCGACGACAACCTCTATTGCAACGGGGCGGAGACATGCGTTTCCGGTTCGTGCGTTCCGGGCAGCAACCCGTGCACGTCGGGAACGTGTTATGAGGAAGGCGAGTTATGCGTCCCTAACACGTGCACCGCGCCGATGGTAGAGAGCCAAGGTTGTCGCTATCTGAAGGTCACGCCCTCTCCTTCCAGCGGACCGGTGGCGATTATCGTGTACGGCGCGATGAATGATCCGCAGGTGGAGTGCGTCGAGCGGTACGTGCAGGCTGACGGTCGGCTTGGGGTTTTCCCTGTGTTCCAGACGCCAGCGACGTGGGGAACGATCAACGTGCGCGGGGCCCAGATTTTCCCGAACAAGACATACGAAGTCGTGCAGGATTGTGGCGCCGAAGGGTTGGCAGTGCTTTCGAGCGGCGTGTTCTCGACAACGTGGAAGTTCGGCGACACGGCCAACAACGGCATCATCAATCTTGACGACATCCTCTGCGTGCTCAACGGATTCGGCGGTTCCTTCAACACGATGCCCTCGTTCTGCAAGAAGCCCGGTGTGGACCTCGTGGGGTGTACGCCGAACTATGTCATTGATCTCGATGACATCCTGGCAGTGCTGAACGCGTTTTCGGGCGGCCAACTGAATTGCTCGATACCGTGTCAGTGATCGGCCAAGCTTAGAGATTAGCCCCCTAAATCCCCCCTTGCTAAGGGGGGATTCTTTTTTCGAATCGCAATATCGGAAACGCAGTAGCAGCTTCAATTCTGCCGCGATTCTGGAATTCTGCGGACTCCTCCCGTCCATGTCGCGTCCATTCATGAAGCGGGTGAAAACGCTCGCTCCTAAGCCAACAACAGAAATGCCTGGCGAATTGAATCATGCGTTGTAACGCGTGGACGTGGCGTTCCATTTTGTAGTCCGCGGTGGTCGCCACGTCCCGCATTTTTTCGAACGAAGGAGACTTTTGAACGAGACCCTATTCTTTGGGGAGGACGAATCATGGCCAACTGCGTTGTCGAAGCACAGCAAGAACTGATTGAATGCGTCATGCCGGTCAGCCGGGCGCGACCGACTTGGCACTACAAACTCGCGATCGCCAAGTTTCTGGTGGAATACATTCGCTGGCTCGATATTCGCATGTTATGGCGTTCAGGGTCCACGACATTTTTTCGCGTCAACCACTGGTCGATGGGCGACCGGGTCGGCGACGCACAGATCACGCGGTCTGAGTTTCTGGCGGTCGATGATTCCCGCAAAGGTCTAAGTGTCCGCCGCGTGTCCGCAAATTCCGTCTGAAAAAGTCCCCCCGGATGCCGAGAACCGGGCTTCTGGAGAACGACGAAAGGCACCCTCTCTCCTCAACCCGCCGCAGCTGGTAAGATGTTTGACCGCACTTACCATCTTTGCGGCGGGTGGTTTCGTTTCGGAGAGTCCGCTAGTGGGTGCTTGTTTCGGCGTTTCTCATGAAATCCATTCGCACCAAGATGATCCTCTCGATCGTGGTTCCCACGCTGGTGCTCTACGTGCTCATCCTTGGCGGCACGATGGTTTTCCTGAGGGATCGAGCGCTCGCCAACGTCGAGCAGACGATGACGCGAATGGCGTCCAACTATGCCGGGAGATTTGACGGGTTTCTGCGCGAAGCGGCTGCACTCGCCGACACGTCAGCCGTATCATTGGGGCTCCAATCATCCCCACCGGAAGAAGTGATCTTCTCGCAACTTCGCGCGAATCTCACCGATCGCCCATTCATCTACGGCAGTTGCGCCGCTTTTGAACCGGGAACGATTCGCGGCACGGACGAACTTTACGCTCCGTATGTTCATCGCAGCGGCGAGTCCGTCGCGAAGATGAACATCACGCGAAGCGTGTACGACTGGTACGCGGACCCTCAGTGGACGTGGTTCCAGGAACCGAAGCGGCTGAATCGCGGCGTCTGGTCAGTGCCTTACTTTGACGAAGGTGCGGGCAATGTGTTGATGACGACGTATTCCGCGCCGTTTTCGCACAAGGATGAATTTCGTGGCGTGACGACGGTTGATATTGACCTGTCGCGATTGAACGAAACGATCGGCGGCGAGGCTGCGGATAACAACAAGTTCTTCGTGCTGGCGCAAGACGGCCGGTTTGTCTATTGCGATCGACCGGAGTGGGTGCTGAATCGCACGATCGCCGATGTGGCGCGCGATGATTCCAACAGAGAACTTGGCGCGATCATTCCGCGCATGCTCGGCGGCCACGCAGGAGTGGCCACGGTGCCTGGGTGGTCATCGCCGCGGAAGCAGCTTTTGTTCTTCGCGCCGATTTCGTCGGCTGACTGGACGTTTGTGGCCTATGTGCCGGAGGACGTCGCGCTGGCGGGCCTGCGAACGCAACTGACCATTGCGGGCGGTGGGTTGGCTGCAACACTTTTATTGATCGTCGTCAGCATTGTGTTTGTGTCGGGGCGGATCACGAAGCCGCTTACCGCTTTGACGGATGGTGCACGAAAAATTGAATCAGGCGATCTTGAAACGCGCGTCACGGGCGCGGAAAGGCGCGATGAAATCGGCCGATTAGCCAGCGCGTTCAATTCGATGGCGGCGCGACTTCGCGAGCATATCACGCGCTTGGCTGAGGAAGAATCGACACGTCGCAAGCTGGAGCATGATCTGGAGATAGCGCGGGAGATACAGCGCGGACTGCTGCCGGCGCAACATCCTGAGCTGCCTGGGTATGACGTCGCGGGCTGGACGCGATCAGCCGATCAGACCGGAGGCGATTATTACGATTGGCAGATGCTGGATGACGGCACTATCACGATCAGTCTGGCTGATGTGACGGGGCATGGCATCGGGCCGGCGCTGGTGACTGCCGCGTGCCGGGCCTATGCGCGGGCGAGCTTCGCCCAGAGCGGCGAACTGAGCGGCGCGATGGACCGAATCAACACGCTCATCCACGACGACCTGCACGACGGGCGCTTCGTGACCTATGTGGCTGCAAGGGTGCAACCTAAGACACACCGAGTGCAGATGTTGTCAGCCGGTCACGGGCCGTTGCTGCTTTATCGATCGAAGAGCGAGCAAGTCGAGCAGTTCGACGCGCATCACATTCCGCTGGGAATCATGTCCGGCGAGACATACGGCCCGCCTTCGTCTTTCGACTTGTTGCCGGGCGATTTTCTCATGTTCATCACCGATGGTTTTTTCGAATGGGCCAACGCGGACGGCGAGCAATACGGCCTAGAACGACTCGCCAGCAGAATTCAGAAGCTGCACGGAGAAGCGCCGCGAGCGATCATCGAAGGAATTCTGGACGACGTTTTGCACTTCACGGCGGGCACGAAGCAGCTTGATGATCTGACGGCTGTGGTGCTGAAACGTAGCTCTGTTTGACCCGTATCGATGCAAGTCTAGTGGTACGAACCACGGCACTGCTCACAGAGCAGTGGCACACGGCTTCGCCATCCAGCTAATTTTACAGCGACAGAGTTCAGTTGATACGTCGGGCAATACGATGGGTGATGCGGTGTGTGATGCAGTGGTGCGCTTAGCGCCGCAGCCTGAAAGGCTGCTCGTGAATAGCCGTGGGTTGAGTTCGCCCAAGCGAACGAAACCCACGGGAGAAAAACGTAGCGATCCGGACCCTGAAAGGGTCCGCTTCGGCGCGCCTACGTCGACCCTTTCAGGGTCGCTAGGGATGCGGATATTCAACCGGGGGTCTCGCTGCGCTCGACCACCCGGCTATGAACGATGAGCCTTTCAGGCTCAAATCGTTTTCGGTTTTAGGCTTTGGTGCTTCAAGATAACAGATTCAAAGCGTTGGGCCCTTCGGGCTGCAAAGGGTCTAGCGCTGCCAATTTAAGTGCAAAGAATACGAAGAGCGTTGAGGCCTTTCGAAAGCTATTTCAGAGCAGATGTGGCGTTGAATCTGGTCGTGACACCGCTCCGCGGACAAGCCGCGCCGCCACCCCCGAACGCAAATTTCGCTAGTTCTCCAGCGCCATATATGACTTCGCCGTGCCGACATAAGAAACTGCTTTTCCGCCGAGTGTCGTTTGAAGTTCCATCCTGGAGCAATTCCCGGGAATGTCTGGGGTCAGAAAAACATTCGCCTTCGGTTTGATCCCCCAGTCGCGAAACTCTCTTGACGACTGCACCGATTGACCTCGACTTTCGAAGGCAATTCCCTGAATGGTAATGGTCTCTGTCGGAAGCCCGGCTGTGATTGATTGCGGGTCAGTGACGGGGTGTTCCGTCGGGTCGATGAACGGCGAGGCGAAGTACAGCCGCGTCAGCGACGTTTGATCCTTCAGTTTTCCGAGTGTGACGAACTCTCGCTGGACCATAACTCGATGCGGCGTCTTGGCGAGCAGGGTCGCTTTCATTCGAAGTGGTTCGCGTTGACCTTCGATTTCCTGGTACCCCTCAAACTCGATCCAAGATCCCGGTCCAAACCGCGCCCAGCGGTGGTAGTCCGGGTTTTCCACCTGACCCGCCTGCTTTACAGGGGGTGGGGCCGTGAGCTCGGAATTGGTCACGATGAGCGGAGCGACTACCGCTTCGACAAAGGACGACTTGATCGTGTCGGAGTGCGCGCCGTTATCGCCGTAGTTCCTGAACTGCTCGTTCCAGGGAATTTGAATGACTTTGGTGTATTGACGGCGAGTTTCGTCTTTTTGCGAGGCGGGCGGCGTGGGTCCTTCGACACCGATGGTTTTCGTCGCGCCTAGAGCGCGATCGGCCGTGCCGCTCAGTGGCACCAGAAATTGCAGAACCACATCCTTCTGCGAGGTCGTGATGAACATGCGGCCATTCACTTGGCGCAAGGCTTTGGTGAGGCTGTATTCCGAACTGAGCGAACCCGAGAGCAGGATGACGTTCTCGACATGTACCTCCGCCGGCAGTGCCTCGAGCGCGAACACCGCCACGGCTGTGCCCGCCGAATGGCCCATTAGTGTAATGGGCGTGTCGGGATACTGCTTTGAAAAAGCGACGATTCTCTTGGCGATTTTGGATGCTTGTTCGCGTTTGTATTGCTCAGTGGAAATCTGGTCGATCGTCACACCGAGCCACGTTTGCCAGTGAAAGTTCTCGCCCGCTCCGTCATAGCCCGCCGCCAATAGCCCTTTGCTGATGCTGTGCGAGTAATTCTTGAGACCCCCCCCCGCGCCCGCACCATCGAGAAAATAAACGTAGCCACGAGTCATGCGGAGTTCGCGATCGGGCTGGGTCTGCTGACAGCCCGACACGACGGTGATGGCCGCTAACGCGAGGGCAAGGTACGGCAAATGCCTTCGATAGAATTGGATACAACGCAGTGTTTTTCCAACCATGAGTTTGTGTGCTCCGCCCCGAACGCGAAATTCGCGTACTGGATTTCACCAAGCGATTTAGTGCGAATCGTTATTGATTATTGCGACGAAACAATCTGCCATTGATCGTCCGGATTGTATTCGGTCATTTTCGATGCGATGCTATCCGTTTGGCGGCCGAGGTCGCGCTCGAACACCACGCCATTGTGGTTGACGATAAATGTCATGATGCCCGAGTTTCCGTATATCGCAGGCCAGGCCACGACGGCGAATCCTTCAAGGAGTTGATTGCCAACGAGGTATTGACGCTCGCCGCCCGGTGCGTCGGGTCCCTGGGCGGTCAACAGTTTGTAATGGTAGCCGTGGTAGGCCTTGCGCTCTCCGGGTTTGGGGCGCCTCGAACCATATCCTTCCTCAGCCGCTTCCGCCGCCAATTCGCCGAGGGGACTGAGCGGCTCGTTCTTGTCCGTTCTCCAGTACAACCCGTTCTTAGTTCCCGTATCGCTAACGAACTTCTGAGCGTACTCCAGTAGCTTGTCGCCGTCCCAATCAACTTTGAAATAGTCCTGCTGAGCATCCACAACCGCCAGGCAGGTCTGGATGGTCGCCAATTCATTGCGACCAATGCGACGGTTGAGAATTTCTTCCTTGGCAGCACGTGTGTCGAAGCGCCAGCTATTGCCACGCTTGACGATGGGAATCGGCAGCGGCCAATCGTCCTCGCCGACCTGGAGCGTCATCGCGCCGTTCGGCTCTGCCGCGAGCGAGTTCTTTTTGTCGTAGCTTGCCAGGAAGCGGGCGCGTGCTTGTTCGTCTGCGACTTCATCGCCGGACGAAATGACTTCGGAAGCTCCTGAGCCCAGGATATTCTTGATATGTTCCCGTTTGTCCGAACGAACGGCCTCAATGAGTGCATCGCGAGCCTTTTCCGGAGACTCGAACTTCGCCTGGGTGCTGACGCAGCCCGTGAGGGACGTGCACAAAGTGATCACGCCCACGCCGAAAGCCAAACGGCGGGTGTTCGCAACGATGCTGATAGTGTGAGTATTTAGTGCCATAGAATGTCACCTTGAGATTGCGGTTCCTGAAAGTCCAGGCTCTAGCGCCTGCTCATAACAAAATTGGATTCAAACCGACCAAGCAACTAGCGACGACGACCTCCGCCACCGCCACCACGCCCTCCTCCGCCTCCGCCACGCGAACCTCCACCACCGGAGCGCGCCGGGGCGCGGGAACCGCCACTGCTGCTACGCGAGGCCTGTGGTCGGCTGCCGCTGCTTTGACTTGGTCGCGATGCCTGTGATCGGCTTGATTGCCCGCGTTGACTCTGCTGGCGAGCCGCTTGTCCGGATTGCCCGTCGCCGAATGCACCGCCGCGATTTCGCATCGCATAGGGAGTCTCGCCCGGAGCTGGGAAATCACCGCTGCCGCGCCCTGCGTTGTTGCTTGTGCGGTCCGGCGCGCGTTGATTTCGCGGCTGATTCGTGCGATCGCCCGGTCGGTTTGGTTGAGTTCCCGCCCGATTGGTCGCCTGCGGGGATCGGTTTCCCTGCGCACCCGTTCCGCGGCCAAAATCTCTCACCGCGGCATCTGCGCGACCGCGGAAGGCATCGCGAGATCGCGCTGCATCTGTCGTGGATTGCTTGTTGTATTTCCGCGCAACCTGCTGATTGCGATACGGCGTTCCCTGTCGGTGGGCTGCGTTGTGTTCCCAACGGCCTTTGTTGCCCTGGAAAGAGTTGTTGCTGCGATACCGCGAGCGATCAATCCTGTTGTTAACGAACGTATTTCGATTCATGTCGATATCGATGTCGCCGTGGTGCCAGTCGCAGTGACCCCATGCGTATCCCCAGGCTGCGCCGCAAGCGACGCCCGCACCAAACCAAAGCCCCGGTCGTGCGACATAATTCGGTGGGTAATAGTAATAAGGAGGATAAGACGGATACCACCATTCACCATAGATCGCGGTGGGATCATACGTCGGGACATAGACAGTGTCGGGGCTGGCGGACTCGATGGTGATGTACGTTGGAGCAGTGGCGGCCGCCGGTGCTTGTTCGACCTTGACGATCTGTTCCTGCGTTGATTTCAGGTTGCCTTGATCGTTGGCTTTGCCGCGAAGCTTTTGAACACTGTTGAGCACACCCTCTTGTTGGGACAGGAACGCATCGCCGAGCTTCGTGGTCCAGTCGAGCTTCTCGCTCATCATGGTGAGAACTTCAGGGAAGTTTACCAATGACTTGACGCTTGGGTCCCATGTCTGCTGCTCCAGTGCGTCGGCCAACGCGTCACCCTTAAGGTTGCTGTTTTGCTTGGCCCATCGCTCAGCCTGCACAACTTCCAGTGGATAGGTCGCCGCCATGAATATCTGGGACAAAACGCTGTCCGGGTACAAGGCAATCGGCGCGAGCATCTGATCAAGCTCTTCCTGTGAAAGCTTCTGTTGATCAGCGGCCGGGGGTGGTTGGGCAGCACCTCCGTCGCCTTGCTGGGCTTGAAGCGAAGCAACTAGAAGAAGACTCGCTGACCCAAGACAAGACATTTGTACGATTAGGCGATTGAAGCTCATGGTTCCCTCACAATCGAAGCTGCCTTAGAACGAAGATGTAATGCCGAAGATACGCATAATCGGTTCACGAATTGGTTCGAGCACCTGAGAAAGCCCGTAGATTTCCAACAGGATCACACCAACGACACCGCCAAAGAACCCGAACAGCATTGGATATAGACTCATAGATTTCGACCACCGAAAAGACTTGAGTTCATGACATCACTCCGTGTGAACGATACCCTGCAACACGCAAACTGGTCAACATTAGGCATCCAGAGACTGACTCAAGTCGAAAGTACAGCGGTACAGCGTTCGGGCAGCGTCGGTGTGTCATGCTAATATTTCGCGCCGGCGCGCGAGGTTCGGCAATTTGTAGCACCAAATAGTGCCAATCCTGCCACAATAGCGACGCCAAGCAAGCTCCAGTCCGCATACCACAGACTGAGCGAACTTGCGAACGGGGTTGTGCTCAATACGGAAGCGACAAAGAACGCAACGATCGCAGGCAGCAGACCCAATCGCGTCAGGACGATCAAAAACACGCCAATTCCGCCAAAGCCCAGAAACAGCCATGACGTAAGCATGTGCGCGCCTCGCGGGAGAATCACGGGCGCAAGCAGCAGTCCCGTCACAACGACTGCCAACTTCGCATTGCGCGTCAGCATGCGCACAAGAATCAACAAGAGCAAAAACATGAGCCCGTCAACGATGGCTCGCGGCATGCTCCCAACATGGCTCGCCAAAGTGTCGCGCAAGCCAAATAGTTTCTCTGCAATTCGATCGCCAAAAAGAAATGGCCGTGGACGCCATCCTAACGCCTGCACAAGCATTCGCTCACCGGCGGCAAGGAACACCCATGAGCAGCCAACCAGAACGCCCGCAATGATATGCCTGCCAACGGCTGCGTCGCGAAATTGCGATCGAACCGCGCGATTCCACGTCACAAGGATTTCCGGCCAATAACGTCTCGTGCTCAAGTCGACTACCACGAAGAGAATCCCAACGGCCGTAGCCAGCCCCATCGCGCGTGAGATGGCAATGCTGAGGCGAAGCATCTCGCTGCTCAGCGAATTTGCACCTCCCATGGTCAATACCGAGCGCAGGAAATCGAGGAGAAAAACAACTACCGCCAAACGCACGGCGCCATCGCGATCGATGCGGCCAGACCAATATCCTCGCCATGCCCACGGTATCGCAACCGCAATGATGAGCATGAAGATGACTTGCAAGCCAGCCGAAACAAGCTCGCGACGTTGCTTCATCTTGAATCGAACATGGCTTAGTTCGAGTGGTTTGTCGCCGGGTGTTTTCGCGAAAAACACCGGCCTGCCGCCGAATGCAAGACCCAACGCGTCGGCAGTATGTTGCGGCGAGGCACTCTCCGGGCGACGCCATTCAATGAGTGGACCTTCGTTCGCCGGAAGATCGACATACCAACCGGCACGGGTCATGACCGCGTCTCTGAGATCCGCTGCTGCCAGCAGCGTTGAAAAGGACTCAACCGGTTCTGAAGGCCCTATGTCGAGTTCTTGTAAGTCAGGCGAAGCGACAAATGCAAGCAACCTTCCTTGCAGATCAAGAACAACAACCCGCGATCCAGGTTCTAGTGGAGGGTCCGTCAGCGATACTCGGCCCACGCCAAACAAAAGGGAGTCAATCCCATTTGGTTCAAGCGATTCCTTGTATTCGCGGTACCAATAGACAGGGTCGCCAGCGAATTCATCCGGCGAATGCATGTCGAGCCGCGGCGGGGCATATTTGGTCACGAAATTCTCAGCTTCGCGACGATCGCAGTAGCCCGAAGCATGTTTTGCCCAAGAAACAAAGTTATCACCCAGCGTCGCTCGAGCGCGTTCCTTCAGCGAACCAGGTGGCAATGCGCCGAGGTGATCCCAACCGCTCGTCGTCATGGAGCGCAACACCCATGTGCCCGCAATGAGTACGCCAATGATGGCGAGCAACGCCATTGTTGGAACGCGCGTCGAGGAAACTGACGCGAGCGCGACGACTTCCGGCGGCGGCGTCAAATGCGCTGCGACGACGTCGCTGAGCACATTCGAGCCGGGCAATGCAGCCGCGACGATTAGCGCCGACGCGGGTCGCGCAGCCGGGTCTTTCTCCAGACATTGCAAAATGATCCGCTCGACCTCGGGCGGAATGTCACGAACGAACTGCGATGGCACGGGCGGCTGCGCGTTCTGATGCAGCTCGGCGAATTCATCGATCGTTTCGGCATCGAACGCTTTGTGTCCGGTGAACAGTTCGAACAACACCAACCCAAGTGAATAGATATCGCTCTGCACGCTAACACCGCGTCCAGTGATTTGTTCGGGCGCCATGTATGCGGCTGTGCCAGTGCGAATGTCTGAGTCGGGGATTTCGTGGGCCATCGCAGCCACGCCGAAATCGGTGACGCGCACCTGCCCCTGCCCGTCGATCATGATGTTCGGCGGTTTGAGATCGCGGTGCAGGACGTTCTTGCTGTGCGCGACGGCGAGCCCGAGGCAAATTTGCCGCGCGACATCCAGCGCACGCTCTACGGGCATGCGGCCAATGCGGTGATAAAGCGATGCGAGGTCTTCACCGTCGACATATTCCATTGTGAGGAAATATTCGCCGTTCGACTCAACTAGATCGTGTACGCGGCAGATGTTGGGATGTGTCACGGTCCGCGCGAGCCGGGCTTCTTGGCGAAGACGGGCGACCCATGCGGGGCTTTTCGAGAATCCGCGCGGCAGGAATTTCAATGCGACCGGCTGTTCCAGCGTCAAATCTTCGGCGCGGAACACTTCGCCCATACCGCCTGCACCAAGTCGACTGACGATGCGATAGCGGTCGGCGATCAGCGTTCCCGAGGGAAGGTCCCGTGCGTTATCGCGAACAGCCGAACGCGATTTCTGGGCGCGTGGAGGGTCCGGTTTTGCGCCGAAGTGAACGGTGCCCGCTTTGGCTTGCGCAACCGGAATCGATTGGACGGTCGAATCAGCAGAGGATTGTTGGATTGTGGGCAGGTGTGCCGCCAGCAAGTCTTCGACTTCGCGTTGCAGGCTGGTATCGCCGGCGCATTGATCCGCGACGAACTTCGACCGGTTTGCTACAGGTTGGTTGAGCGCGTTGAGAAAAATCTCCCGCGCGCGGGCGAATTGCTCCGCGGTCATGCCGCGTTTCCTTTGAGACGATTGCGAAGCCAGGCCTTTGCGTGGGTCCACTCGCCTTCGATCTTTCGCTTGGAAACGCCGAGCGCCTGTGCGACTTCCTCGACGGTTAGCCCGCCGAAAAACCTCAGTTCAACCACGCGGGCTTCTTCGGCGTCCAATTTTGAAAGGGCGTCGATGGCGTCGCTGACTTCTTCGACGTCAACTTCCTGCGGCTCATCGCAGATGATGTTGTCTTCGAGCAGCACTCGCTTGCGATCACCGCCTCGCTTCTCGCGACCGCGAGTGCGGGCGTAGTCGATCAGCACGCGACGCATGATGGACGCGCCGATAGCCAGGAAGTGCGTGCGACCCTGCCAGTTCACGCGACTCTGATCAGCCAGTTTCAGAAAGGCTTCATGAACGAGCGCGGTAGGTTGCAATGTGTGACTCTTGCGCTCGCCCTTCAGCAGGCGGCCGGCCATCGCGCGGAGTTCGTCATAGACCAGTGGAGTAAGCTGTACCGCAACCTGTTCCGAATTGGCGGAATCTATGTTGGTGAGAAGTTCGGTTACGACCTTGGAAGGTTCGCTCATAAGTGCGCTCGTATCGACCCATTAGCAAGAAAGAACTCGCTACGATGATACGACGCGTAGGCGCACAAGCAACATTCGACGTGATCGGCTAGCCCAAAAAACATGGGGCGGTCGCTACACGTGACTGAGACGTAGCAGCGCACCGCCCCCGGGCAGTCCCCCCTGACACCCGCACCGTAGTGAGGCTATCCAAAGAGCCCGCTCAACCATTGGCCCACGGCGCCTGAGATTAAGCCCGTGAGTACTTCGCTAAGGGCCGTCCAGAGAGAGCCCACAATTCCTTCTAATCCAGTCATGGATTTCTCCTTCTTCTTGTACAAGTTTCAGCCGCCCGCCGTCGCAATGAATTCCGGGGCGCGAACGTGCGTAGGCTTCGATAGTGAACACCGTCGCACCCGATAGCTGTGTGGCGGACCGACGGGCGGCTGATAAATATTCAACAAACAATCCTTGAGTTCAGGTTTTCAATCTCGAATCTCAGATTTCAGATCTCAAAAGGTCGGCGAGCCGATGCCGTGATCACTTCGCGCTGTTTCCACCGGCATCGACCACCGACCGTCGTCAGCCGCCCGTGATGCTTCCAAATAAGTCGGTGATCGAGCAGCCCCCCATCTGGCATGCAATGACCCCCGCACCGAGCATGACCATCAAGCGTCGAACTGTATTCATTTTGATATCTCCTTCGTGGCGACAACCGCAGGATCGGACCGGCAGAATGGTTCAATACCACGTTTCCACTAGAGGTTTCTGTGCTCCGCCGGTGAGGCAGTGTTCGTTCCACACACCCAGACGCGATAGGCAGACAACGAACCCGCAAAATTCTTCTGGCCGGATAATCCGCTTTCTACGGTCGCGACGTGGACCCGCCATTGTCGCAAATAATCCCCCCTTACTAAGGGGGAATTCAGGGGGGTCTTCTCCTAGAACCGACTGAACATCCTGCAATTGACTGCAACGCCTTCGCCTATTGCCCAATGCCTGCTGCCTAATGCCTCTTCGCTGCGGTCCGAGAACTGTTTTGTCGCGTACGCTGCTGTCGGGAGAAAGTCCGACGGGAGAAACGAACATGACCCACGCGGAAGAAACCTGGCGAATGTGGCAGCGTGTGCAGCAGAACGGAGCGGCTTACGATCGATGGTCGGCGTTCTTCGTATCGTTGATCGACGACCCGGAGACGGCTCAGGCCCTGTGCGAAATGGGCATGAAGATGGTCCGCCGCGAACTGATGCCGTCAGCGGCTACGCGATTGCAGGTTGAGAGGATTATGGCAGAGGCGATCATGAGTGGACGACCAACCTGAGTCCTTCCTTGCATTGCTGACCATAGATGCCAAGCTGGTTCGCGTAGTTGCTATGTGTTTGGGTAAGTACATCGCAATACACTTCATTACATGAAGAAATATCACCGGGTCTTCACCAGGCATATTGCATGCTGATTCGTCGTAACCACCCTTCCTATCATGGCAACCTCGTGACCTAAAACAGAAGTCAGACGACTTGCAAGTTTCTCGGCCCGCTCTTCCCCCACCGCTATCAGCAATCCCCCAGAAGTCTGCGCATCCACCAGCACCTTCACCAGCGTTTCGGCGACGCCATCAACCTGCACATGTTCGCGCAGGTGCTCCCAATTCGTGCGATAGGCTCGGGTGATGTAACCCTCGTTGGCTAACCGCAACGTGTCGTGCAGCAGCGGCACTTTGGATGCTTCGATCTCGATGGTTACACCACTCGCAGCCGCTATCTCGTACGCATGGCCAACCAGCCCGAATCCGGTGATGTCGGTGGCTGCATGCACGCCGACTTCGATCATGGCAGCACATGCGCTCGCGTTGAGCTCAGTCATCACGGCGATTGCCTCAGTCAGATCGTCCTGCGAAATCGCGTCCTGCTTGGCTGCCATCGTCAGCACGCCCGTGCCGATCGGTTTGGTGAGCACGAGAACATCGCCCGGTTTCGCACCGGCGTTCGTCACCACGCGATCGGGATGCACCACACCCGTCACCGACAAACCATATTTGACTTCTGCATCGCGAACTGTGTGCCCACCGACAATAACCGCACCCGCCGCAGCCACCCGCTCTGCCCCGCCGCGCAGAATTTCGTGCAGAACCTCGACCGGCAGATCCTTATCCGGAAAGCCCACGATGTTCATGGCGGTCACAGGCCTGCCGCCCATTGCGTAGACATCAGACAAGCTGTTCGCGGCTGCAATGCGACCAAAGTGAAATGGGTCATCCACCAACGGCGGAAAGAAATCGAGCGTCTGCACGAGTGCGGTCGAACCATCGAGACGATAAATCCCCGCGTCGTCGAAATGCTCGATTCCGACGAGTAGATTCGCATCGGTCACGCGAGGTAGTTGGCGCAGGACCTGCGCGGTCGCTCCCAGTGAGAGCTTACCGGCTCAACCGGCGCAACTTGCGTAATTCGTTAGTCGCACTTTTCGCGAAGGTGTCATGACGGCGATGTTAATCGTGCATTGAGCGGGTGTCACAACGAAGCAGCCGCCGGTTGCAACCCGGAACGGTTTGAAGGGTATCCAAGAATAGATGAGCATGCTCGGGGTGAACTTCGCGCATAGGAACTCCCCAGAAATTCAGCGCTGGACACACCGCGTAAATCCCGCGAGAATAGGCGCTTAGCGTTATGGTGACCCAGTAATCCGGCGAAATCGATCGACAAGGTTGGCATGAACTATCGCACTCGAATCCTCGCATTCCCGTTCTTTTTGATAACAACCGCCTGCGCATGTTGGGCGGCTGATTCGCTTGAGGGCGTCGAAGCTCATGTTCGCCCAAGCTCGTTCCATGTCCCTCTTGGTCATCCGGTCTGGGTCACGTTCTTCCTTGAGAACACAACCGATAAATCGGTTCAGATTTCTGTACACGGCACCGAGCCGATGCTCCCCCCGCCCGACATGGGACTTCCCATGTCGCACGTGTTCAGCGGCGGCAATGCGGCCGGTGTGAACGTGTTCACCGATAGCGGTCGTCGATGGGAACTGCCGGTGGGATACAAGGCTCCAACCCAGGCGCCGCTTGTGCTGCTCGCACCCTTGAGCACCGTTGGGAGTCGAATCGATCTGCGGGAGTACTTCCCTTCACTTCGCGGCGCGGGCCAATACAAGATCAACTGGAAGCCATATAAAGGCGCACTCACCAGCGAAACAATCACCATCAACATCGCGCCGTTGAAGCAGGTCGAGATCACGACCGACGATGGAACGATGATCCTTAAGCTGTTCTACGAAGAAGCTCCGGAAACCGTGTCGAACTTCCTTGAGCTCGCCAAGACAGGTTTCTATACCGGCAAGACTTTCCATCGTGTCGAGCCCGGTTATATGATGCAGGGCGGTTGTCCGCGCGGTGACGGTACCGGCATTCGCATCGATGGCAAGCGCGTTCCGGCTGAGGCCAACAATCGACAACATGAAAAAGGCAGCATCTCGATGGCGCTGCTCGACGACGACCCCGACTCCGGCAGTTGCCAGTTCTTCATCTGCAACACGCGTCAAAAAGAATGGGACGGAAAATATACCGTTTTCGCACAGCTCGTCGGCGAGGAATCACTGGCAACACTCGACCGACTGATGGCTACACCCGTTGATGATCTGGGGCGGCCGCAAAAAACAATCTATATGCGCTCAGTGAAGGTCACCGACGCACCTGCGGAGCAACCCGCTTACGGCCATACTTCACCCTGATGAATCGTTCCTACAGCGGTTCCCTTACCTACCTCGAAAGCACTGAGGGCTCGCCATGGCGGGTCTGAAACCCAACGAGATTGTCGTGATATTCCTCGCGCTGGGCGTCCTGCTGGCCGTTGCGCGGATTTTTGGGGAGATCGCGCGTAAGCTGAATCAACCGGCTGTCCTCGGCGAATTGCTCGCCGGCATTCTGCTGGGGCCGAGCGTGCTTGGCTATTTCGTTCCGGAACTTACTTCGTATTTGTTTCCCAAGAGCGGCTCCGTGGCCACCGTTTTCGGCGGCCTGCGCACGATCTCCATCGTGCTATTCCTATTGGTCGCCGGTATGGAGGTAGACCTTTCCACGCTCTGGCGACAGGGAAAAGCGGCAATTTCGGTCGGCGTGTCGGGCATCGCGCTGCCGTTCAGCCTCGGCGTCATACTCGCGCTGGCTGTTCCGAACTTCCTCGATCACGAAACACAGGCGAACAAGCTGGCGTTCACGCTGTTCATGGGCACAGCCATGTCGATTACCGCTCTGCCGGTCATCGCGCGCACCCTGATGGACCTGAAACTCTATCGCACCGATTTCGGAATGTTAGTGATCGCGGCCGCAATGTTTGATGATCTGGTCGGGTGGATTCTATTCGCGTCGATTCTCGGCCTGGTTGGTCAGACTGCGCAACACGGCGGCCATGTTCTTTCGACCATTGTCGGCGTGGTGGTATTGACCGCCACGATCCTCACCGTCGTTCGCTGGTTCGTGCATCGATCACTGCCGTGGATCCAAGCGCACGCCACGTGGCCCGTGAGCATATTGAGTTACTTCATCGCCCTCGCGTGTCTTGGCGCCGCCTGTGCGGAATGGCTCGGCATTCACGCGATCTTCGGGGCATTCCTGATAGGCGTAGCGATTGGCGATTCGTCCCACCTTCGCGAGCACACCCGCAACATCATGGGCGCGCTCGTCTCGTCCTTTTTCGCACCGCTCTTTTTTGTCAGCATCGGGCTGGGCACTAACTTCGTGACGAACTTCGACTGGCAGCTGACACTGGTCATCATATCCGTGGCCTGCATCGCGAAGATCATCGGTTGCACAGCCGGTGCGATTTTCGGCGGAATACCGCGCCGCGACGCGCTGGCTGTCGGTTTCGCCATGAACGCGCGCGGAGCCATGGAAATCGTGCTCGGCTTGCTCGCTCTACAGGCGGGCCTCATCGACGGGCGACTCTTTGTTTCGCTCGTCATCATGGCGCTTGTGACTTCGATGATCTGCGGCCCAGCGCTTCGCGCGATTCTGGGCTTGTCGCATCCCAAAGAACTGCGCAACTATCTGCACCCCAGAGCATTCATTCGGCGATTGGAAGCGACCGATTCAGCATCAGCCATTCGCGAGCTTGGCTCCGCGCTCGCACTCGCGGTTTCGCATAACGAAGAAACGATCCTGCGCAATTCGCTCCAGCGCGAAATGCTGATGTCGACCGGCCTTGGTGATGGCGTGGCCATTCCGCACGCGAGCATCGCGGGACTCTCCTCAACTGTTGTCGCTTTCGGAATCTCCCAATCCGGCATCGACTTCAACGCACCTGACGGGGCTCCCTCGCACTTCATCTTCCTCGTCCTAACCCCGGCGGATGACAAGGGCGAGCAAACCAACGTTCTGTCTCAGGTCGCCCGAACCTTCGGCCATCCGGCCATGCGCCACGCGGCCCTCAACGTCGCGAACTTCACCGAGCTGCTGGCCGTGCTGAAAACACATGCCGTCGAACCCGCACCCACCCCGGAAAAGCAACTCATCGTGACCTAACCCTTACTGTCAAACTGGCAGGTAGTACCCTCTCCGGCTGATTCTTTGACAGTTCATTCCACCAATCTGCAACTCTCATAGTAACCCCTGATACTGCGACATTTGCACATAAACCATTACAAAATATCACCTTATGAACTAATCAAAAATGCTCCGCACGTTCCGCGTACAGCGGCGCGGGTCATGCAAGATCGTGATTCCAGCGGAAGGTCCGCGCCAACTTAGGTGAACCATGATGTTGAATCCGGCCAGTCAGTCCAGCATTCAGGGGGAGGTCCTCATCGCCTATGAACCGGCGACGGTGCTCGTTCCCTGGATCCAGGATGTTGACGACCGGCTGCGGCCCGACGGGCTATTCGTGCGACACGCCCACTCGACGAGCGAGGCAGTCTCCAGCATCGAGCATCGTCAGCCCCGCGCTGTGGTCGTCACCTCGGATCGCAAACGCTTCGACGGGCTGTCGCTGCTTCGCATCATTCGTTCGCGAAACGCGCACGTCCCCTGCTGGCTGGTGACCGAAGACACCAACCGCCGCCTGCTCGAAATCGCGCTGGCGATGCACGTGGTGTCTGTGCTGCACCATCCGGTCAACAGCGTCGAGTTATCAATCGCTCTCAAGCGGGTCCTGCTCGGACCTTCATTTATACAAAACAAACCGGTCAATTCATGACCAAGGAAACAAGAAAGAAAGGAGTGTTCAATACATGCCAAAGCTCAACATCAGACCGCTCGGTGACAAGGTGATCGTCAAGCGCGTGGAAGCCGAAGAACGCACCGCGGGCGGCATCGTTCTGCCGGATAGCGCCAAGGAAAAGCCCAAGCGCGGCATCATCCTCGCGGTCGGCACGGGCAAGTTGCTCGACGACGGCACGCGCAGCGAAATGCAAGTGAAGAAGAACGACGAAGTGCTTTTCACCAGCTACGCCGGCACCGAAATCAAGGTCGACGGCGAAGAGCTCATGATCATGGATGAGAACGACATTCTCGGAATCGTTGGCTAATTGCGAATATCGAAGAGCGAATAGCGAGTGAGCTCACGCGATTCTCATTCTTAATTCGCTATTCGCCAATCTTCATTGGAAATATCGAAACGGTGGCAATGGTCCACCAACTACCAAAATACGGAGAACTGATTAATGGCTGCTAAACAAATCGCATACAAAATGGAGGCCCGTGAGGCCATCCGTCGTGGTGTCAAGCAATTGGCACGCGCCGTCAAGGCCACGCTCGGCCCCTGCGGTCGCAACGTCGTCATCGAGAAGTCGTTCGGCGCACCGACCGTCACCAAGGACGGCGTCACCGTCGCGAAGGAAATCGAACTCGATGATGCCTACGAAAACATGGGCGCACAAATGGTCCGCGAGGTCGCGTCCAAGACGTCCACTGTCGCCGGCGACGGCACCACCACGGCCACCATCTACGCTGAAGCTATCTACGACGAAGGCTTGAAGAACCTCGCTGCCGGCGCGGAAGCCATGGAGCTCAAGCGCGGCATTCAGCTCGCTGTCGAGACCGTCATCGACGAGCTCAAGAAGATGAGCACACCGGTGAAGGGCACCGCCCAGATTTCCCAGGTCGGCACCTGCGCGGCCAATCAGGACGAAGAAATCGGCAAGCAGATCGCGCAAGCGATGGACAAAGTCGGCAAGGACGGCGTCATCACCGTTGAGGAAGGCAAGACGCTCGAAACCACCGTCGATCTCGTCGAGGGTATGCAGTTCGACAAGGGCTACCTCTCGCCGCACTTCATCAACAAGTTTGAAAACCTCGCCTGCGAGCTGGACAAGCCGTTCATCCTCATCCACGAGAAGAAGATCGCGGCCGTTAAGGACATGATCCCGATTCTCGAGAAGGTCTCGCAGTCCGGCCGTCCGTTGCTCATCATCGCCGAGGACATCGAAGGCGAAGCACTGGCTACGCTCGTCGTGAACAAGCTCCGCGGCACGTTGCAAGTTTGTGCAGTGAAGGCCCCGGGCTTCGGCGATCGCCGCAAGTCCATGCTCGAGGACATCGCCACGCTCACCGGCGGCAGCGCCATTTTCGATGAGCTGGGCACCAAGCTCGAAAAGATCACCTTGTCCGACCTCGGCAGCGCCAAGAAGGTCCGCATCGACAAGGAAAACACGACCATCATCGAAGGCGGCGGCACCAACGCTAACATCAAGGGCCGCATCGAGCAGATCAAGAACGAAATCGAAGCGACCACCAGCGACTACGATCGCGAGAAGCTCGAAGAACGTCTCGCGAAGCTCTCCGGTGGCGTCGCGCAGATCAACGTCGGTGCAGCCACCGAAGTCGAAATGAAGGAGAAGAAGGCCCGCGTCGAGGACGCGCTGCACGCCTGCCGTGCGGCTGTGGAAGAAGGCGTGCTCCCGGGCGGCGGCGTGTCGGTCATTCGTGCGTTGAACGCACTCGATGCGCTCTCGAAGAAAGCCAAGGGCGATCAGAAGACAGGCGTCGACATCATCCGCCGCGCTCTCGTGCAGCCGCTGAAGCAGATCGCGATCAACGCCGGCCTCGACGGCTCCATCGTTCTTCAGAAGGTGCAGGAAGAGTCGAAGAACAACAACTTCGGCTACAACGCGCTCACCGGCGAATACGGCGACATGATCAAGATGGGCGTGCTCGTGCCGACGAAGGTCGAGCGCGTCGCACTGCAAAACGCCGCGAGCGTCGCGAGCCTCCTGCTCACCACCGACTGCGTGATCAGCGAGATCAAGGAAAAGAAGCCGAAGGGCGGCGCAGGCGGCGGCCACAGCCACGGCGGAATGCCCGGCGGCATGGGCGGAATGGGTGGCATGGGCGGCATGATGTAGCCTATTTGGGACCGGTTTCCAACCGGTCTTTCATCGGAGCGGTAATGATATTTTGATGTGGGACCGGCTAACTGCTGGTCCCACATTTTTGTTCACTATGCTGCGAGAGGATCATTTGATAACAAACGCAGCCAAGCAAGTACCCGTTCATCCGTGTATTTATTGTGGTTCAACTGACGCGATTACGGATGACCACGTTCCACCAAAATGCGTTGTACCAAGAATCGCACACTGTAAGCTTCTACGAGTTTCTTGTTGCAATAAATGCAATCAGAAATTCTCGTTCAACGATGAGTACTTCCAACTGATGCTTTTGCTACGCGATGACGTCTTTGGACACCCAGCGGCACAAGAGCTGTACCAAAAAGTCATCAGATCATTAGCATCTCCCAAGAAGCAGAAGACGCTTCGTCGTCTAAAGCAACATATTAGTCGCGTCGATATTTGTACCCCGTCAGGACTTTTTCTTGGCAACGGAGATGCCTGTGCTGTTGACCTTACCAGGCTAAACAGCGTAGCCAGCCGAATCGTTCGTGCATTGTATTTCAAGCACAAGGGAGTACCCGTCACTACATCGCAAACCGTTTCAGCGTGGTCCGAGGATGCATTTGACGAGCGTTACAGAAATAATGTGACCGAACTTCACCAAACAATTGTCGCTCCCCTTTTTCGGCAACCTCAAATCGATGTGGAACCGGGCGTTTTCTGCTATAGGTTTCTGTTTGCTGTCGATAACGAATGTGCTTCAGTATGGTGGCTTGAGTTCTTTGGCTCAGTTCGGTTTCTCGGCTGCACGACGTAAGTTCATTACTTCCTAGTCGCGTAGGGT
This sequence comes from uncultured Phycisphaeraceae bacterium, assembly GCA_964494205.1. Taxonomy (GTDB): domain Bacteria; phylum Planctomycetota; class Phycisphaerae; order UBA1845; family UBA1845; genus JBBTCX01. The sequence goes on from CAZBRD010000012.1 coordinate 162,431, forward strand.
GGGTGCTCTGCACCCACCTTTTATTCGCCCACGACTTCTTCAACTGCTTCCTGCCTCGTCAACTGTTCTTGATCTTCCTTTGTTCGTTTGCCTCTACAAATGCACTGCCAATCAACGTCGTAATCACCATTCGTCACAAAACGACGGAACGTCGAATACGCCCAGCTATGCGGGCATTTCACGTGGCCATGTTTGACCGGATTGAAATGTATGTAATCACACAAACGGTTGTATTCCTCTTCATCGCGCACGACGTGTTCCCAAAACCGGCGATGCCAAATACCGCGCTCGCCCTGCCTGATACGCGATCGACTTCGGCCTGATTCGCTCCCGCCACGATCACGATAGGTGATCGTGAAACGAGACTTGATCAGCCGCCATCGTGTCGAGAAATTGGTGTCACCCTGTGGCAACGTCCAAATACAATGAAGGTGATCCGGCAATAATACCGTAGCCAATATTTCGAACGGCAATTCCGCCCGAGTCAGCCGGATAGCGGCGCGAAGAGACGCTCGGGCTGCCGGGCTTGTTAGAATCGGTCGACGGAAATTCGTGACCGCAGTGAAGAAAAACGTCGCGCCCGGGATGAATGCTCGCAGATACGATGACATTCGGCGAAGCGTAGCGCGCCCGGGCCTTAATGGCAACGGACCGCTCTAACAAAAGGTGGGTTCAGAGAACCCACCCTACATTCCATTTTGCCAGCGCCGGCAAAATGGTCGGCGCCGTAGGGTGGGTGCTATGCACCCACCTGCTTTTCGAAATGCGATACAATACACCCGTCGTTGTTCGGCAACGAACTGCATAAAAAAGGTGGGTTCAAAGAACCCACCCTACATGCCTCTTTGATGTTGTGGTTAGTGCTGTTTACGAGAGCATAGGAATAAAGATGAAAACTCTAGCAAGCAGTCTGATATCGATAAGCGCCCTTTCTGCGTTAATCGCGACTGTCGGCTGTGAAAGCGGCGCTTCCGATTACGCTGGCACGCGCTTTGAGAATCATCGCGCTCCAACAAGCGATGTTTCGAATAGACGCGTCATGTCCCCACAACAGAATCTAGACCTTGAGCGCGTTTCGAGGCTCATTGTCGAGATGACTAACGCGACTCGAAGTAGCAAGCAGTGTCAAGCGCTGGCACCAAATCCGATGTTAATAAGATTCGCAAACTCTTATGTTCGTCACCAAGCCAGCACAGACTGTAAGGGTCATGATTGTGACGGAAGTTTCAAAGACCGAGTTGGCAGATATAAGTTGACCATGGGATTCGGCGAAAACTGTGCCTGGGTCATGAACTCCCAGGGGTACGCCACCGAGAAGGAATTGGCTGAGACTTTTGTGGAAGGGTGGGAGAAGTCGCCACCTCACTATCGAAACATGATCAACAAGAGATTTGCCGTGACGGGCGTCGGAGTTGCTTACCGCAAGGACTCAAACTCTTACTTCGCAGTACAGATGTTTGGAGACGCAAAGTAGGTTGATTTGTGGGTGGGTGCTTTGCGCCCACCTGTTGTGTCGTACATCGCGCCTACGCTTTCAATCATTGCAACGCTGGCGAGTCTCTCCTTCAGCCCCCCTGAGCTAACATTCCGCGCGAACGAGTGCTCACATCAGGTTCGGAGTTTAGCCGAGCGCTCGTCACGTTATTTGAATGGTGATTCAACCAGCGGAAAGGAAAAGTCTCCATAGCCCTTAGAAAAACTACTCTTGAACAACCTGTATGTTCAGAAAATGCAATGTCTATGAAACCACAACAACTCGGCCCGCACTTGCACTCAGTCGCACGGACCGCAAACCCAGCCCGGCTTCACACCAGCAACACCGCCACATCACGTCACACAGGCGATTCTGCGCATTTATTAAATTCTCCACGAAAATTCCCGCGTAGCCGCCCCGAGAACCGCGAATTTCACTTGCGCGGCGCAAATGCGCAATGAATTAAACCGCGTTATCGCTATCAAAAACCGCGATGAAATTCCTCCCGCAAACGCCGCGAATCTTACCGCGTCCGGCATGCAAAATGCTCCCTATTTGCCGGTACCCCTGGCTTTCGAAGGGAGGTGCGGTATGTCACGCTCCGAATCACTTCATGCGCCCGATCTCGGCGTCGCGCGGATTCTTGAACGTAGCTTGCGTAATTGGGAACTGGGGCGAATTCAGCGCGTGGAGCGCGAAACTCCGCAGACTAAGTCGGTGGAGGACTTCATTTGTATCTCACGACTGGTGGGTTCGGGCGGAGGGCAGATCGCACGGATTGTTGCGGAGAAGCTCTCCTGGTCGTTGTTCGACCGTGAGATTCTGCAACTCATGGCTGGGAATGACGAGACGCGCAAGCACATCTATGAATCGATGGACGAACGCGATCTGCGGTGGTTTGAGGAGACGACTCGCTCCGTGTTGCAAAGCGAGTTCGGGCGGAACGATTATTTCCATCAACTCTGCAAGACGGCGCTGGGCATCGCACGGCAGGGACATGCCGTCTTCCTCGGACGCGCCATCGATCGCGTGCTTCCCCGCGACGTGGGGTTGCGGGTGCGCATCGTCGCACCACAGGATTTTTGTTTACGGAACTTCGCAGAGAGAATGAAGCTGCCGATCGACAAAGCCCGTACCGAGATGAAGAGAATCGAAAAGGAACGAGCGGAGTTTCTGGAGCGACATTTTCGCGTTCACCCGGATGAAGCAGGTCGGTTCGATCTGGGAATCAACTCAGCCACGTTTAGCCATGAGCAAGCGGCTGAGATCATACTCGCGGCGCTTCAGCAAAGAACGAAAGCGAAGCAGTGATTCGCTGGTGTTGCTGCAACCGTGAAGGAATGACCGACCCATCGTTAAACGGGTGGTCATTCATCATGCAAACAACCCTGCCAGATGGCCGAGCAGGAGCACGCCGATCAACGCCCACGGTGCGATGATCAACGACATCCACACCTTGCGTCCCTTCTTGTGCAACGCCATGGCTTCGGTCTGCGTCACGAGAGCGCGTTCAAAGTTCTCGATCTGTCGCTTCTGCTGGTCACGGATTTCTTCGAGCAATGGAATGAGTTTGTCGTTCATGATTCATCCTCCGACTATTCAATCGTGATCACGACCCCCGTTCATCCACCCTTACCAAGGGGGGACACAGGGGGGTCGAACCCCGATCTTATGCCTGCACCAACTTCGCATCACACGCTGTTCCGCATTCCGGGCACCGCGGTTCCTTTTGGCCACGGAGGTCGTATCCGCACGCGACACAGATCGGTACGCCCTTCGAGGCAAGCTCGCGTCGCAAGTACTTCTGCAACATGCCGCGATACCACATTCGATTGGCAATCACGTAGGTAAGCACCGCGCTGCCGACGACGATCACGGCTGTGGCTAAGACCGAACTTGTTCGCATGAAAACCCAGATGCATAGGCTCGCGACGAGCAGCGTGGACATCGACTGGATGTTGCCCATCGCGCGTTTGAAGACGGGATCCTGGTAGGCCCGTTGAATGGCTTCGTTCTGTTCGAAAACGTCTTTGTAGTAGTTGAGTTCGGGGACCGCGTTGTAGGTTCGCGGCTTGCACTTTTCGATCAGTTCGCGGTCGTCGGCTTCGAAACAATCGCCTTGCTGATCGGCCAGCTCGCAGGTGTGCACATAGAGATCGCGAATCTCCTGCACGAGTTGCAGGACCTTCGCGTTGCTGGTTGAAGTACTTTTTGTAGGTTCGAGAACCAGTGTATCGCTGGTCGACATACTCACGTCTCCAGAACGATGCTGTGGTGTGGTGACTTCTTTTGAATTTCCGGCGTGCGATGCCGCGCGAGGGATCCCCCCCGGTCCCTCGCGCGATCGCCTGCTACGCCGAAGCGATTTCGTTCTTTAATGATGCAATGCGGCCGAGCGTTTCCTGTCATGGCGCGGCCACAGCCTGCGATTTGACAACCCCCTCCAAACAACCTTGAACCTGAACGCACGACCAACGGGGCTGATATGCTGCCCGGTCGATTTTCCCGTGTTAATTGAGGATACGATATCGCATTGGGCGATGCGATTGGGCTATGTTATCGAACTATTCACCTTCGAATGTGACGGAACGCGAAAGATGTGTGAAAAGCGATTGCAGGTGAAACAGGTCTACAAAGAAGAACTCGATGGTAACGAGCTGCAATTGCAGCGAACTTAGGACTTGCGAGCAGCGGTTGTTGGCGATTCCCAGATGACGTCGCGAACATCGAACACAGGACCACCGGTGCAGCAAAGTTCGTAGCGCCAGCCGTCAATGTCGCTTGCGTCGTGGACTGGAACGACGCAGGATTGGCAAGTGCCAAGTCCGCAGGCCATCGATCGCTCCATGCAGACGTAACACTCGATGGCACGCGCGGTGCAATACTCTGCGACGCTGCGCATCATCGGCTCCGGGCCGCAGGTGTAGACGACCAGGTCCGTGGCACTGACGGGATTGGCTTCGTGATAGGCAGCCATGGCTGACCCGACGTAGCCGCGGAAGCCGATCGAGCCGTCATCGGTGCTCAACACGACGGGGACATCAAATCGAGCGAACTCGCCGGCTGCCTTGGTTGCTGTTCGCGCGGTGGAATTGACTGGCATCGATTGATCGAGCGATAGCGCGAGCAGCTCTTTCTCTTGCGCGCCACAGAATGCAACGGTGGTTCGGTCCGCGCGTGAAAGAAATTCAGCGAGCCATAGCATAGGTGGTAGCCCTACGCCACCGGCTACGCACCATGCGTGCTGCTTACTCTTGCTGATTGGGAATCTATTGCCCAATGGTCCAAGCACGCTGATCGGATCGTCTGTCGTCAGGCTGCTCAACCAGCGCGTGCCCGCCCCGACCACACGATAGATCACGGTGATCAACGCGCGCGATCCGCTACGTACGAAGCCCGCGATGCTGTACGCGCGGCGCAGTAATGGTTCCGACGCGCCTACTAACCAGGTTGTAGCATTCGTCGCGCTACAAGTCGTGAAATCGCCTGTGTCGATCGAAGGATGTCGTTCAGGGCACAGGTGCACAAACTCGCCGGGTTCTGCGTCGGGGAACTGAGCGACTTCGAACATCAATCGATAATGATCAGTGCAGATTCGTTCGTTGCATTGCACGATGCCGGTTTGGATAAGGGGCTTGCTTGGGAAGGTGTTGCCGGGCGCGGTACTGATCATCGAAGTTCCAACAAAAAAACTTCCGGAAACCAAGCTAAGCTCAGCTTCCGGAAGTCCGCCACGGCATTAGATGCCGCATTTCGAAGATCATTTTTGTGTCTCGTTCACCGCGTCTGTCAGCGTGCGAATCAGACATCGCATCCCGCTGCTTGGACAAGCGATTTTCTATTTCAAGGTAGCCAATCTGTCAATTGGCAGGGTGGACTCTATGTCTCTACCAATTATTCCGTAAGTGTATTATTATTAACAGGTTATGAAGTTCGCAAATACTCGGCGCGACAGAAAATGTTGCAAAATTTCTTCTGTGAAAATCTTTTTGGCACTCTCGCAACGAAGCGCAGAAGAAACCTTATATTTTATCGCATTGCCATTAAAATAGGTGATTCGCGACGCTGCCTAGATTCGCTGCCTTAGGGAGGCTGCGAACGCACCAGTTCGTATGTGTCTATTGAATAGATGGTTACGAGATTCGGCTCGCGATCCCGGCTGCTCTATCTGAGTTCGTGCATCTCCCCCATCACGGGAATCTGAACGTCTCGGCTGCCGGAACGGCGGAGTATCTCGGCCAAGGCTGTCGACTGATCGATTTCGGAGTGAACCAGAAAAACGCCACGGCAGGTGTCGGCGATCGGTTTGATGTGGTCGCGGAGTTCGTTCGCGTCGGCGTGCGAGCTGAAGCCGTTCAACACGGCTACTTCGGCGTTCAATTTCACATGTTGGCGATAAATCGAAAGGACGGGTGCGCTTTCCACGATGCGGCGTCCAAGCGTGTGCTCCGCTTGAAAGCCGACAATGAGAATTGTGTTCTTGGAATTCGAAGCGCTGTGCAGCAAGTGGTGTTGGATGCGACCGGCTTCGCACATGCCGCTTGCGGCCACGATGATGCACGATGCGCGACGTCGCATCATGCGCTTCGATTCTTCGCGAGTTTGTATGTAATGAAACTGCGGGCCATCGAGCAGTCCGCCGTTGCCCGAAACGAAATCACGCGCGTCGCGATCGTAGCACTCGGGATGGAGTCGGAAGACATCCGTCGCATTTAACGCAAGCGGGCTGTCGATGAACACAGGCACGGATTTCAGCTGGCCCGACGTGAACAATTCGCGAAGGTAATACACGATCGTTTGCGTTCGACCGACGCTGAACGCGGGGATCAACACGCGGCCACCGCGCGCGATCGTACGTGAAACAACATCCGCCAATCGCAGCTTGGCATCTTCCACAGCCTCAGTAACTCGGCCGCCGTAAGTGGCTTCACAGATCAAGTAATCGCAACGAGGCAACGGACAGGGGTCGCGCAGGATGGGGGTTCCTTTGCGGCCAACGTCGCCGGAGAAAACGAGAATCTTTTTTGATCCGTTTGCATCAGTGATCTCCACTTCGATGCCGGCTGACCCGAGCATGTGTCCGGCTTCGAAAAAACGTGCGTGAACTCCGTGGGCAACTTTGAACCAGCGATCGTACGGCGACGCTTGCATTTGCTTTACCGCCTGAACCGCGTCTCTGCTCGTGTAGAGCGGTTGGACTTCTTCGGCATCTTCGTCCCGGTGCTTATTCAGATGACGCGCATCTTCCTCCTGAATGTATGCTGCATCCGCGAGCATGACGGCGCACAAGTCGCGTGTGGCTGCGTTCGTGTGAATGACGCCGGTGAAGCCGTCGCGAACGAGCATCGGGAGTCGACCGGAGTGATCGATGTGTGCGTGCGAAAGAACGACGGCGTGGATGTCGCGCGGCGGACGAGGATGTCGTTGATTGAGCTCGCGCGATTCTCTTCGACGGCCCTGAAACAGGCCGCAATCAAGGGCGATCAGCTTGCCGTTGGCTTCGAGCAAGTGCATCGAACCTGTAACTTGCTGTGCCGCGCCGTGGAAAATGAGCCTAGCCATAGAGTGTTCAAGGTAATGACACGTGGCGCATTGGGCAATCTCAACCTATTGAAATGACGAGAGCCCCTCACCCTGCCCTCTCCCCAATGGGGAGAGGGATGAATTACGCTAGCCTTATTGACAGTTCGCAAGTCAATCGATTCGTCGCAGTGTCGGCAGACAATTTGCGTGCGCGGCGATATGATTTGTTCGATGTCTTTATCGTTATCTGATTCTGAATTGCTCGCTCGCCTTGTCGGGTTCGACTCCGTCAGCCACAAGAGCAATGTTCCCATCGCGGACTTCATCTGCGATTACCTCGACCATCCGCGGATTGAGATTGTTCGCAACTACAATGCGGATCGATCGAAGGTGAACCTGGTCATGCGGGTTGGCCGGCGGGGTGATTCGGAATCGTCACGAAACGGTCTCGCATTGTCGGGCCATATGGACGTTGTTCCCGCGACCGAGCCGGAGTGGCAGAGCGATCCGTTCACGCTTCGCGAGACGGCCGATGCATACTTTGGCCGTGGAACGTGCGATATGAAGGGCTTTGACGCGCTGGCGATCAATGCGTTTCGAGATGCTGCGGCCAAATCGTTGAAAAACCCATTGGTGCTCATTCTCACGTTTGACGAAGAGCCGGGCATGTTGGGCGCGGAGCATCTCGTGAAGACGTGGGAAAGTCCGTTTGCATTGCCGCGAGCGTGCATCGTGGGCGAACCGACCTCGCTTCGCGTCGTGCGCATGCATCGCGGGCATTTGAAAATGCGGGTCACATTCAAGGGAAAAACGGCGCATAGTGGTTACCCGAACCTCGGCATCAACGCCATCGAACCGGCGGGACGCGTGATGGTCGCACTCACGCAGTTGAAGGAGTCGCTAAAGAGCGAGCGATTTGATTCGAGTCGATATTTTCCAGAGACGCCCTACCTCGCGCTGAACCTTGGCCGCATTCACGGCGGCGAGGCGATCAATGTTGTGCCCGATCGGTGCGTGTTGGAGTTTGGTGTTCGCAGCCTGCCGGAGGTTGGCCCTGAAGAAATTGCAGAGCGATGCAAGCCGGTGGTCGCAGCGGCGGCGGGAAAATCCGACTACACGTTTGAGGTCCTCGGCTACAGCCCGTCGCTTTTTGTAGATGAAACCGCAAGCATCCTCAAGACTCTTAGCGGCCTTACGAATCAGAACGAATTGTTTGGCGTTTCTTATGCCACGGATGGCGGGATGCTCCAGCGGTTGGATATGGATTGTGCGGTTTGGGGTCCTGGCACGATCGAAGTTGCACACAAGGCCAATGAATCGATGCCAAAGTCCGAGTTTGTCCGCGCACGGCAGATTCTCGGTCAGGCAATCCACGCCCTCTGCGAGTGACATTGCATGGCACATCAACAGATCATCGAAGCCGATTTGACATGGACTGGAACTTCGTTTGAACGCGAAGTGCAGGTCGTTGTCGATTCGCGCGGTCACATCGATCGCGTCGGTGCGTTTTCTGAACGGCCTACGCATCGCTTTAAGAATCAGGCGATCTTTCCGGGATTTGTGAACGTACACAGCCACGCATTCCAGCGAGGCTTGCGCGGGCGCGGCGAGACGTTTCCAGCGGGAGCGGGCTCGTTCTGGACGTGGCGAGAGGCGATGTATTCCCTCGTCGAGTCGATGACCGCCGAGAAGATTTACGAGTTGTCGCTGCACGCGTTCAAGGAGATGCTGGCGGCGGGCATGACCACGGTGGGCGAGTTTCATTACGTCCACCACGATGCGAGCTGCGCCGGGTTCGCGCTGGATGATGTCGTTCTACAAGCGGCGCATGACGCGGGCATTCGCATCGTTCTGCTGAATACGTACTATCGCACGGGCGGCGTCAATCAACCGCTCGCCGGCGGGCAGAAACGATTCGAGTGCAAGCGGCCCAGCGACTATTGGTGTCAGGTGGATGTGCTGACCAGTCGACTCCGCTCGGACAAGCAAACGCACGGAGCGGTCGCGCACAGCATCCGTGCGGCCACGATCGACGAAATCGCTGAGTTGCATCGCGAGAGCGTCAAGCGCGGGATGGTCTTCCACATCCACGTCGAGGAGCAACAAAAGGAAATTGACGATTGTGTGGCTGCGTATGGCAAGCAGCCGATGGCGCTGCTGCTCGACCGCGTCGCCGTCGACGACAAATTCACGGCTATTCATTGCACTCACACGGAGTCGACGAGTCTTACGCGTTTTCTGCAGGCGGGCGGAAACGTCGGCCTGTGTCCGATCAGTGAAGCCAATCTCGGCGACGGCATCGCCGATGTGCCGCTGATGCACACCTCGCCGGCTCAAATCTGTGTCGGCACCGATGCCAACACCCGTGCTTCGATGACAGATGAGCTTCGCTGGATTGAATATGCTCAGCGGCTGGCGCGCGAACGGCGCGGCGTCTGTCGAAATGAAACCGGCCAGATCGGTCAATCGCTATTCAACATGGCTACGGTGAATGGAGCTCGTTCACTTGGCTTGCCCTGCGGCACGATTGCGCCTGGGAATCATGCTGACTTTTTCACCATCGACCTAACCTCCCCATCGCTGTTCAGCTGGACGGATGAGACGCTGCTCGACACGTTCATCTTCGGCGGTGCGGATGATGTGATCGCGGCCACATGCGTCGGCGGCCACTGGATGCACCACCACAGACCTCGCGAGTCCGTCGGCGTTTCGCATTAGGCACATTTTCGGTTACTTTACTCCACCAATAACCAAGGGAAGCACCGCCGATTCCTGAAGCCATGAAGAGATTGCTGCCATGTGGCACGCAACGGGTATGCCTGCGGTCTTCCGAAACTCATCCGCGAAATGCGGATCAAGAAACGATATGTCTATTAACCAACCCCTCGACAAGGTGTATGACCCGCGTGCGGTCGAGCCGGAGATGTTCAAGCTCTGGGAGTCGTCCGGCGCGTTTCGTTCCAAACCGGCGAACACGCCACATGAGAAAACGTTTTGCATCGTTATCCCCCCGCCGAACGTAACCGGCGCGCTGCACCTTGGCCACGCGTTGAACAACACATTGCAGGACATTCTTGTTCGCTACCATCGCATGCGCGGGTTCAACACGCTGTGGCAGCCGGGAACGGATCACGCGGGCATCGCGACGCAGGCGGTGGTTGAGAAGCGCATTCGCGAGACCGAGGGCAAGACGCGTCACGACATCGGCCGCGAGGAACTCGTCAACCGCATCTGGAAATGGAAGGACGAATACGAAGCGCGCATCGTGAGCCAGCTCAAGCTGATGGGCTGCTCGTGCGACTGGGATCGGTTGCGGTTCACGCTGGATGACGGATTGTCGAAGGCGGTGCGACTTCAGTTCTTCAATTTGTTCAAGGACGGCCTCATCTTTCGCGGCAAGCGGCTGGTCAACTGGGATACGCAATTGCAGACGGCGGTATCCGATGACGAGGTGTATCACGAAGCGGTGAAGGGCCACTTCTGGCACATCAAGTATCCGGTGATTGATCCGAAGCCGGGCGAGCCGGAGTTCGTGATCATCGCGACGACGCGGCCAGAGACGATGCTCGGCGACGTGGCCGTGGCTGTGCATCATGATCCCGAAAGTGAGTTGCGGAAACGCGAGGTTGAAGCGCGCGCGACGATTGAGAAGTCGACGGGGAAGGATCGTGCGGAGGCGGAAGCGGAGCTAACGAAGATCGCGGAGCGGCGCGAGTCGCATCTGCCTTTACTGATCAAGTTGCGCGACATGGCGAAAGATGGCCGAAAGCTGCGTCTGCCGCTGGCGGGACGCGTCATCCCATTGATTACTGATGAATGGGCCAACCCGATGCTCGGCTCTGGTTGTGTGAAGATCACGCCGGCGCACGATGCAAATGACTATCAAGTGCAGCAGCGGCACCCGACGCTGGGAATGATCAATGTGCTATCGCCGGACGGCAAAGTCGCGCCGGTGATGGAACCGGATGGGTCGAAGAATTCGAACACGACGCCTTATGAGGGTCTGGCCTTCAACAAAGATGCTCGCGCGAAAGTGGTGGCTGACCTAGAAGCGCGCGAGTTGATCCATTCGATTGAAGATCGTGAAATTGAACTTGCGCATAGCGATCGCAGCAAGGTGCCGATTGAGCCGTATTTGTCGGATCAGTGGTTCTTAAAAATGGCGGACATTGATGAACCACAAAGGCACCAAGGCACAAAGGAACAGGGTCATGACGAACTGAACCGCGACCGCAAGGGAGCGGCCTTGGATGCGACAGGTGCTGAAACAAAAGGAGTGAGACTGGGCGACGGTTCAATCGCCCCCGGGCTTGCGCAGGCTGCGATGGATGTGGTCACGAAGGGGCGCGTTCAGATGTATCCGCCCCGCTACTCGAAGACTTACCTCGATTGGCTCGGAGAAAAGCGCGATTGGTGCATCAGCCGGCAATTGTGGTGGGGACATAGGATTCCGGTTTGGGCAACTAGTCTTGTTAAGTACTTCGCTGATGTTGTTGTGCATTCAAACAAAGATCGCTGGATTCAAGAAGGGAGAATCGCACAACATCCTCCATCTCTTTGTATTCGCCACGAAGAGGATATCGAGCTCGTCAATACACTTGAGAAACAGGGCTTCAGTCAAGACCCTGACGTTCTCGACACCTGGTTCTCCTCCGCCCTCTGGCCGTTCAGCACGCTCGGCTGGCCGGAAAAAACCGAGCACTTGCAGCAATATTACCCCGGCAGCGTGCTGGTGACATCGCGTGACATCATCACGCTGTGGGTGGTGCGGATGGTGATGTTCGGGCTGTACGCCACGGGCAAGGTGCCGTTTGATCGCGTGTTCATCACGCCGAAGGTGCTCGATGGCCGCGGCGAGACGATGAGCAAATCGAAGGGCAACGGCGTCGACCCGGTGGACATCATTCACATCTACGGGGCGGATGCGCTGCGCTACGGCATGGCTGACATGACCACCGAGACGCAGGACATCCGCATGCCGGTGGAGTACCTGTGCCCGCATTGCGGCGGAATGACCGATCAGGGATCAGCCCTCAAGACCGAGGAGCAGGCGCGCAAATCGCGCGGGCAGAAGCTCGATCGGAAGCTCAATCCAGCGGATTGTCATCGCGTCCGCTGCATGAACAAAGAGTGCGGAAAAGAGTTTGCCACGCAATGGGCAGATAAGAGTTTGCAGGAGGAACTTGGGCGCGGGCGCGAGGTTTCAGATCGCTTCGAGGTAGGCCGCAACTTCTGCAACAAGCTGTGGAACGCCGCCCGCTTTGCGTTCATGAACCTGGAGGGCGTGAAGTGCGAGCGGATCGAGGTTAAACAACTACCGCCCGAGGACCGCTGGATTTTGGCGAGGTTGTCGCAGACCGTGCGCCGCATGCACGAATTGATCGACACCTATCAATACTCAGCCATCGTGAAGGAGCTGCGCGACTTCTTCTGGGATTCGCTGTGTGACTGGTATATCGAACTGACCAAGCCGCGCATGAATGTGTCAGGCGATGGCACAGTTAGTGCGAGTGCAGCCCAATCCACGGCATGGGCGAAGCAGGTGCTCGCGTTCTGTATTGATCAGGTGCTGCGTTTGTGGCACCCGATTATTCCATTCATCACCGAGCGATTGTGGCAGCAGTTGAACGATGTTGCACCGCAACGTGGTTTGCCGCCGGTTGCGCATTTGACCACCAACTCCGCGCTCGTCAGTGCAGAGTTTCCGCCGGTGGGTGGGTATTCGTCGTTCGACGACGCCGAGATTCTTACTCTGTTTTCGAAGATTCAGGACGTGGTGCGCGGCGTGCGCGAACTTCGCGATCGCTGCAACGTCTCGCCCAAGCAGGAGGTGGTGGTAACGGTGGCGCTGCCGGAAGCTGACCGAGCGCAGTTCACCGCCCATGCGCACATTGTCAAGGCGATGGCCGGCGTCGAGCAACTGACCATCGATCCGACAGCCAAACGTCCAAAGAATGCGGGTGCAGTAACAATCGGCTCCCTCCGCGTCTTCGTGCATGACATTATTGATGACGCATCAGAGCACAAGCGTACAACCATTGCGCTCGAGGACATCGAGAAGCAGATCGCGGGCAAGGAATCGAAGTTGTCGAACGAGAAATTCGTCGCGAACGCAAAGCCGGAGGTTGTGACTGCGGAGCGTGAGCGACTTGATGAAATGCTCAAGCAGCGGACCGCGTTGCGCGAGCATCTTTCGCAATTGAGTTGAATAAGGTCATTTGACCGGACACAGCATTAGGACTCCAAGAGACCCTCACCCTGCCCTCTCCCTAACAGGGAGAGGGAGGTGTCCTTGCAAGCTTTCATTGTGTTCTATTTGGCCGTTGATACTACCCCGACTTGTGTTTGCGGCCGTTCTTGCTGCGATCGTTTGTCTTTACATCGATTGGCTCAGCAACTATCGGTTGGCGAAGGATCGGCACGAACTTTCGTTCAGGGATTGATGCATCGCGGGCGGCTTCGCGGGCGATGCTCTGGAAAATGAGTTGCGAACGGACGATTGGTGCGCCGGGCGTGGGCACCTGTCGACCGTATTTGCCGTCGGCCTCCAGTCGCCGATTTTTTACGTTGTCGTTCAACGTGGTCTGGATGATTTCGTCGAGCATGCGCGTTTTGAGCTTCGGGTCTTCAATGGGGAACATGACCTCGATGCGGCGGAAGAAGTTTCGCGGCATCCAGTCGGCGCTGCCGAGAAACATCTCGGATTTGCCGTCGTTCTCGAAATAGAAGATGCGGCTGTGCTCGAGGAAGCGATCGACAACGCTCGTGACCCGAATGTTTTCAGAGACGCCGGGGACGCCGGGTCGCAGACAGCAGATGCCGCGAACGATCAGGTCGATCGAGACGCCTGCCTTTGACGCCTGATACAGAGCATCAATGACGGTCGATTCGACCAGCGCGTTCATCTTCACGACGATGCGGCCACGTCGTCCCTGTTCCGCATGGCGGCGTTCGCGGTTGATCAGTTCAATCACGCGCTCGCGTAGGTCAACCGGCGCGACGATGATCTTCTTCCATTCCTGGCGGTGCGAATAGCCGGTGAGCAGGTTGAACAATTCGCTGACGTCCTCGCCGAAGTCCTGATTGGCGGAGAACAAACCGAGATCGGTATACACGCGGGCAGTGATCGGGTTGTAGTTTCCGGTCGCGAGGTGGACGTAGCGGCGAAGGCCATCCGTTTCCTTGCGGACGACGAGTGCTGCCTTGCAGTGCGTTTTCAGACCCACGACGCCATACACCACGTGTACGCCGGCCTGCTCGAGCGAGCGTGCCCAGAGAATGTTATTCTGCTCATCGAAGCGGGCCTTGAGTTCGACCAGCGCCGTTACTTGTTTTCCGTTTTGTGCGGCGCGAATCAGCGCGGAAATAATCGGGCTCGGCGCACTCGTGCGATACAAGGTTTGTTTGATCGCGAGCACTTGTGGATCGTCGGCTGCACGCTCGATGAAATCGACGACGCAGCCGAACGATTCAAACGGGTGGTGAACTAAAACGTCCTGCGCGCGGATAACGTCGAAGATGTGTGTCGGGCCGGCAAAGGCTGAGGGGTTTCGCGGCAGCAGTGGTTCATCGCGAAGCGTGCGGTAGCCCTCGCGTTTGTGCAACGCCCAGAACGAGGTCATGTCGATCGGACCGTCAATACGATACACGTCGCGAGCGCCGATGCTCAACGCTTCGGACAGCATGTGCACGAAGCGCTCGTCCGCGTCGACCGAGATTTCGAGCCGGACGACTTCGCCGCGCAGGCGTTGTCGCAGGGTTTCCTCGATGCTTTGCAGCAAGTCCTCGGCGTCGTCCTCGTTGATTTCCTGATCGGTGTTACGCGTCACGCGGAAGACTGTCTGGCTGATGACGCGAAAACCGCTGAACAAATCGGGCAGGTGTGCACCGATCAGATCTTCCAGCAAGAGGAAGCGAAGACGCTCGTCGGTCTTGGGCAAAACGACGAATCGATCCAACACGGCCGGCACCTGCACGACGGCGAAAAGTTGTTGTAGATTGCCGTCCTGCGTGCGCTCGATGAGCAAAGCCACGTTCAAGCTCTTGTTGTGTACGTGGGGGAACGGGTGGCCGGGGTCGATGGCGAGCGGCGTGAGCACGGGGTACACGTTGTCATCGAAGAACCGATCGGCGAATTCGCGATCGGTGCCCGACAGCGCTTCATACTTGAGCATCTCGACGCCGTTGGACGCCAGGCCGGGCAGCACTTCCTCGCGCAGCGCGCGACTCTGGTCGGTCACCAACTCGTGGACGCGCACGTCAATGGCTGCGAGTTGCTCTTCGGGGTCGAGGCCGTCCGCGCCGTAATCTTGCGGCTCCAGTCCGACCGTTAGCTGCTGTTTCAATCCAGCGACACGGACTTCGAAAAACTCGTCGAGATTAGAGCTGAAAATCGCGAGGAACTTCACGCGTTCGAGAAGAGGGTTTGTCGGGTCGCGAGCCTCTTCGAGGACGCGCGCGTTGAACTCCAGCCAACTCAACTCGCGGTTGATGTAATGTTCGGCTGAAAAGGCTGTGCTGGCTTTTTGCAACACGAATCAAACTCCCGCGCTTTGTTCCGTGTGTGAAAGTTCAGGGTGCATCGGTGGCGCGGATGTTCGTGCGTTTAGCGGAACCCAGGCGAATTCCACGTTCGTTCCGAATGCCTTCTCGAAAAGGTCCGACTTGCCGGAGGCGTACCAGATTTCTACGTGCGGATCGGTGACGGCTTCCACGCAGAACCGCACGGTACCTTCCGACATTTCCACGCGAATACTCGAAACGCGCGAGGTGTGTGTACGATCCAATCCATCGACGACGCGAAGAATACCCGAGAGCTTTCGTACCAGATCGCGGTCGGTAGTGTTCAGCTTGATGAAGTTGGAATGCGATTTCTTGGGAATCGCACGGCGGTGGTAACGCGCGATGTTCGCGATCAATTCAACCTCGCGGGCGGAAAAGCCGGGCAATTCGCCGTGCATGATCAAGTGATAGGCATGTTTGTGATGCCGCGCGTGGTTGATGAGATAGCCCACGTCGTGGAGCAAACCGGCGGCGTGAAGAATGTCCCGGCTTTCGATCGGCAGGTGAAATTGCGCCTGCAGCTGGTCTAACACTTGTAGCCCGAGTGCTGCGACATGTTCACAATGCTGCTCATCCGAGCGGCACTTTCGAGCAAAGCGCCGCGCCCATTCGAGGCGGTTTCGCGGCTGGGGCGAAGCTACTTCAACGCGCTCGTACTGGGCCTCGATCATGCTGAGCAGCAGACCGTCACGAATGCCGCGCTCGTTGACGAGAATCTGCTGAATGCCCAATCGCCGGGCCAAACGAAGAATGACAGCCGCACCGGCGACGATGATGTCCGCCCGGGACGGGTTCAGCCCTGGTACGCGCTTGCGTTCTTCAAGCGACATGCCCGCGAGTTGATTGAACAGCTCCTCCACCTCAGCCACCGTCATCAGATAACCGTGAGATGAGTCTGACTTCCCCTCGCGCCGGCAGCGGATGATATCCGCAATCGTGGTGAAAGTGCCGCCGCTTCCGATCATGGTGTCCGGTTCAAACGGCGCACGGCCCATGTGCTCCTTCAGCGTTAAATCGATATCGCGGCGCAATCGTTTGATCTGTTCGCTGGTGATGCGGCCCAGCAAGCCGAATCGTTCCGTCATGCGCACCGCGCCCAGTGGCAGCGAATATACACGCTCGATCATCGACTCGGCTGCTAGAACGACTTCCGCGCTGCCGCCACCGATGTCGACGACGGCCGTCAGCGTACCGTCGAGCTTGAAATGTCGCGCCGCACTTCGAAACGCGAAACGCGCTTCGTCGTCGGCGGTAATAACCTCTATAGGAATCTGGAGGCGTCGCAAGGCTTCATCGCGAAAGGACTGACCATTGCTTGCTTCGCGGACCGCGCTGGTTGCGATCGCGCGCAACTGGCGCACTTGAAAACCATCGGCGATTGCTTTCATTTTCCCGAGTGCCTGCAGAGAACGCTCGATAGCCTGTTCACTCAATGAGCCGGTGAGGTCGAGACCTTCGCTCAGGCGCGTCATTTCGCGTTCTTCGTCGAGAATGCGATAGGTTCCGTCGCGCTCCACCTGCGCGACGACGAGGCGCAACGAATTCGACCCGACGTCAATCGCCGCGAGTCGACTGGGGGCCACTTCCGGCCTGGCGCGCCGAAAACCCTCCGCGGCGCTTGTTTCCCACGTCGGCGTCCTCATGAGTTCCTCCACATTCCGAACCATCCGGACCTCTTACTCTGCATCCCTGGATATTATCGGCGTCACGGTGGCTCCACTGATCGGGAATCCGATTGCCCGCGTGCGACTCTTGCCGTCCCGCCGCTCCGACCGTGGTGACCACAGCCGTTGCACCTGCGATTCCAGTTGTATGCGGCCAATCGCTGACCATCGGCCCACCAAACTTCGGTGAAGCTCAAACCATTCAAAAGCGATCGTGGCGGTCAATCGATCGTACTGCAATGCGAAGGCCGGTCGATTCCTCGTAGAGTTACGATCCAAGACGTCCGCCCGCAATCCGGCCAGCAGGGAGTATAGATTTCGCAGATCGTTGATGTGCCCAAGTCGGCCCTGAAAGTCACGAAGGGTTTGATACAACTCTTCTCGGGCTTCGCCATCGACGCAGGAAGATGCGATCTCGAGGCAATAGCGTAATCGCTTACAGCTGATGCGGAACTGGTGGAGGTTCTCAACATCATTCAGGTCGACGGCCGAAGAGGCCTTAACTGCCTCCCAGCTTTTGCGCAGGTGCTCATGAACAAGGTCGCTGAAAACTCCACTCTGTCCTCTTTTCGATTTTGCCTCGCGATTCAGGCACTTTTCGAGCTGCTTAACTCGTTTGGCATACTTTCTCGCGCGCGATTCAATTTCGTCGTCGAAGGTACCGTGAGCTCGCGCATGTCGTCGATCGACAGCTTCGAGCAGTGATTCAGCGAGCTGGGCATCGACCCATTGGCAGGTCGTCAACCGCTCGCGTAACAGCGGAACCTTCACATCCAGATCGCGAACGTCAGCCGCCACCCGCCGCAGGCGCGAGTTTGCGCGCTTGATGCGGCCGCAAACGCGCTCCGGCACGTGCCCCTCAAAGACCCGCAAGGCGGCAGCCATGCGCCGCGTGGCTACACGCAGTTGGTGAACGGTTTCCACCTCGTCCCTATCGCCGTCGATCGCTTTCTTTGCGTAATGAAGCACAGTGGCGGCACGCGTGCCGAGGACCTCACAAGCAGCTTCTTGAGCAGCTTGGTTGGGTGAAATTGAGAAAACCCACTTGTGGTCCTTGGAAGACATACTACTAATTCTATCGGACCTTGAAGGGATGTGTGAATTCAATTGTTAGGAGCCGATAATCTCGTAGAGATCAACGTAGCGAGTCGGGCGCGAGGGAAGTGCGTAGGATTGCACCGGTTTGAGTCCGGCGGCTTCGAGCTTGCTTAACAATTCAGTAGTGATCTGTTCGGCAAACCCATAGGTGGATCGCAAACGGTCGATTTCCATCCAATTGACGAGCAAGTGCGTATAAGAGTGGTTCCGCAGCCAATGCACCACTTCATCTGGTGACCGTGCACTTAAGACGGCCTCCACGAATGGATTGCGATTAAACACAACCGTGTAATCGACGTGCGGTTGAAAATAGAATCCGCGCGATTCACCGACGAGCAGGACGCGGGCATTTTTCGGCAGAGAATTGACGGACTCGAAGAATTCAAAACCGGGCACTTGGCCCTGGTAGAAAGCGGTGGCAGGCAGGCCTGAGAAAAGCTGTACTTCTTCGGCATAGTGCATTCGCCCGACGAAGTACGCATTCCACACGCCACCAGCTATGGCTAATACGATCACGAAAAGTCGACCTGTGTTTTGAGCGTGCAAGTCTGCTGATCGCGCGGCCAATAGACATAGCGGCAAGAGAAAAACCACAGCGAAGCGCGCGTAGAGATGCGTTGCGAAAAGCCACACCGAGACCTGTGCTGCCAAAAGAATTATGAGAGTGATTTCAACTCTCCCCCACCGCTTTCTGACAACTCCTAGTGCGCCCAGAATGAAAATCGCCGGACCGAATCGTTGTACGTGATCGCCGAGTACGCGAGTCCATAGTTGCTGAACGCGACCGCTCAGCGAAGATTCGTGGTCCGCTGGTTTGTGGCCTCGATCCCAGCGATCGCTTTCCGTAGTGCCCCAGCCTTGGGGATGCGCATTGAAAACCGAATTGGCTAAAGGAAAGACCGGATTGCCGGTGTTGCTCCAATTTTGCACCAGCCACGGCGAAAGCACGACGACGGTAGTAACTCCAAACGTGAGTACATTCGCCAAGCGCGTGCGAAACGTATGGCCGGTCATAAGAAGTATAGTGACAGCCAGTGGCGCTGCGATGCAGGCGACAGCGGTATATTTGCAACCGCAGGCCAAACCCGCGAACACACCGGCCATCGCGAGCAAGGCAATCGGCTTTTCAGTGGCGGTCGATTGATTCGCGGGACTTCCAAAAACCCGAGTGACTAGACCTGTGGCCAACATGCCGAAAAGCAGCATGCCGTGTTCGACGTATGCGAGCCCCGCGAGGTAGCTCAGCCAACCCGTCGTAGCGAGCGAGACACCGGCGATGATCCCCGCTCTCGCGGACCATTCCCGCGCGATCGCCCAACCCGCTGCCACGAACAGAATACCCAGGATCCAATGGATGTGATTCGCGACCGTGCCGACATCGACGTCGTCATCGAGCATGATCATCGCGTGCAGGTAGAGCATCTCGACGTTTGACGGAAAGTTTGCGTAGACGTTGTGTGGGAGATAATGGATCTGTCCTGCTGCCCGATATTCCTTCGGGACTTGCAAATGATATTCAAGAACGTCGTATCCGAAGCCTTCTTCCTTCCAGATGAATCCCGGCGCAGTGGCGGCGGCGGCTGACGACATGACGAGAAACGGAACAACCAGCAGCCACAACCACAAGAATGATCCGGCATGTTCACCTGATTGCGGCACGGTTTTCGGTTGACTTCGCGAACTGATAAATCGCCGCCATGAAATCGCACCAACCAATAGAAACACAACCATCACGCCGATCGACCAGACGCGTTGCAACAAACCAAGCAGGCCCAGCGAATACGTGGCTAATGACTGGCCGCCGATTCCAAGAGCCGAGCCGAAAATCAGCAACTTTCGAAGCGAATGATTGCTTATGCGTGTGAGCGAGAGAATACCAATTCCTGCGGCCATTCCAGGCGCGAGCAAGAGAAGTGCGGTCAATCCATCCAGCAGCACGACCAGTGCAGCCTGTGGATAGAAGAGCAGAAGGCCCGTCGCCCACAGTGCAATGACCGCAATTAGAACATGAAGCCCACGTGGATTTGATAGGCTTGGGAAGGTGCCGGATCGCGCGCCCACCGTCGACTTAACCACGATCGCCGTAAAGCGCCTGCCTCGCCTTGATCAATGCGACCAGCGCGTGTTGGCAATGATCGATGCGGAGTTGGTAAAGGGCGGGAGCTGTGCGGATGCCTCCTATCGCATCCTGCGGCGAGCGAATGAAATAAGCTTCCTCCGGACGAACTTGCAGCTGCATAACGAACCTCGCGGCAGTGCGGACCGCTCTCTCGTATTTCTGCACTCGTTCTTTCTGATCCGTCGACTTCGCAAGTGTCAACGCTGCCGCAAAGCCTTCCAAGTAAGCAGCCGTCGAAACACCCGCGCGGCCGGGCTGATACGAGGCAACGCCGCCCCACAAATCGGGCCATTCGCAGTTCTTGGCATCCAATTGCATTCCCGCCAGCCAGTCCGTCAACTCGTAGACAAAGTTGGCGTAGTCGGCACGCTTGGTCTTGTGGGCCATAAGCGCGTACGCCTGAGTTTGCCAAGGCACGAAAGCGGGCGACGGATCACCTTTGAAGTAACCTCGATAGAATCCAATGGACAAATCGAATGCCTCCAGCACTTTGGAAGTCGGCTCGATCTCATACTGCATGGCCATCGCCAGCAACGCCTCACCGGGAAAATAATCCTGAGACTCGATCTCAGCTGCCGGCGGAAACGCGGTGATGAACATGCCCGAAGGTCGTTGCAGCCAGAGCATTCCATTCACCAGCTTCTCCCGCGTCTTTGCAAATCGCTCCGGCTTGGGAAAGTCAGCCATCGCGATGGCGAGCAGCGCGGTCACGCCCAGCTTGTTGTCGCCGTCCAAGGTTGAAATGAAAGCAGCGTTCTCCAGTGCGGGGATATCCATCAGGCCCTTCATATGGTGTTCAATGGCAATTTGAGCGGCGGCTTCGGACCCACTTCGCCCGGACCATTTCGCATGTAGCGCCATAGCGGAGGCTGCCCCCGCCTGGCGAACGAGGTTGTCCTCATTCGAGTATCGATCGAGTGCGGGGTCATACTGATATGAGAACAAGCCCGACTTCGTCTGACGATAGATCATGTACTCGGCAAGAAGATTGATCGATTCATCAAGGCGATCAGCAGTCACTTCGTCGAGCGAAAGTGTCCTCATTCCACGCTGCAAATTGACAATCCCAGCATTCGATTCCGGTTCGTACCAATGCTGCGAGCGGAAGCGCGAGAGCTGGACGTCCGCCGCGTTGGCACCGGCGTCGTGAAGCGTCGGGGCGATATCCTTGAGGGCATCGGACACGACGCGGTCGTTTGTCAGGAATTCAGTGGGACAAATACGCGTCGTGCGGGTCTTACTTTGAATCGCCAGGCCGTGAATGCCCGGTTCAATGAATTCGTCGAGCGCTCGCGGTTCGAGCCATTTTTCTGGCGTGGGGAAGAGCTCACTCGCTCCGATGACCTCAATCTCAACGAGCGTCGCGTTCAGATCGTCCAGCGTGGCATCGGCGTCGGCTTTGAACATCTGGGCAGCTGTCAGCGACGCGTCCCGCGTAGCGATCGCGAGCGGAGCAGGACCCGCAGCACCAGATCCAATCAAACGACCACGACGGCGCAGGCGGACGATCACTTCTGCATCGCGGCCCTCCAGTTGCGCGGGGATGTACTCGGGTTGATACGACGACCGACGGAGAAAAGAGTCGCGGAGTGTTCGCCGGGCGGTGCGCGAAAGAAACTCCATCTGTGGTTTCCCGAGGTCTGCAACGCTCGCAACCGGTTCCTCCGCGAAAACCGCGCTGAAAACAACAGAAAACGCTACCAGCGTCGCTAAGCCGACATTTCGATATTTGAGCATGGTCAGGATCCGCCGAGGTCCGAATCACGCACCATGTGTGCGTGCATGACGCGATTATATTTCGCCTCGCGCGGAGCATCAAACCGGCGTGCCCTACCAGCAGCGGTTAGAAACCTGTCAGCCATTTGGCGAAACCCACCATCGCCCCGGCTGCAACAATGGGAACAATTTCAATTTTGAATCGGACCATGGCCACAAAGGCAAGAACTGCTACCACCGCCGCGAACCAATCGATTCCACTCAAATCGTGATACAAAACGTGTATGCCAAACCACACGGCGAGATTCAGCACAACCCCGACGACGGCAGCTGTCACGGTCGAGAGCGCCGCCGTTAATCGATGACTGGTGCGCAGGTGCTCGATGTAGGGAGCACCGAGGAAAATCCAAAGGAAGCAGGGAACAAACGTAACCCACGTCGTGATCAGCGCGCCGAGCGTTGCGGCTGCCAAAGGTGACAAGTCGCCCGGATGATTCCATCCACCGAGAAAGCCAACGAATTGAACAACCATGATCAACGGTCCGGGCGTGGTTTCCGCCAGACCAAGACCATCGAGCATTTGCCCGGCGGACAACCACTGGTATCGCTCGACCGCCTGCTGTGCCACATACGGAAGCACGGCATAAGCCCCGCCGAAAGTCACCATGGCTGCTTTGCTGAAGAAGATGCTCTCCGTAGTGATCGCGTGGTTTCGACCAAGCAGGGTGAATGCTAGCACGATAGGCCCCGCCCAAAGCAGCGAACAGACGAGAATCACTTTGATCGAACGAGCCAACGACGGCTTCGCGTGTGCCGGCGCCTCATGTTCATCGCCGAGGACGGCCGAGCTTGCGGTGCCGCTTCCACCGTGCGGCTTCAGAACAACGAATATGTCCGGGCGAATACGGTAACCAATCAGCCCGATGATGCCGGCGGAAAGTACAATGAGCGGAAACGGAACGTGCAGAAAGAAGATGGACACGAACGCGAGCGCCGCGATCGTCCACATCACGTTATTTTTCAACGCCTTCTTGCCGATGCGAATCACGGCGGCAGCGACGATCGCCATGATCACCGGTTTGAGCCCGTACAGCGAGGCTTCGATCCACGGAACTTGGCCGTATTTGACGTAGATGAAGCTCAGCCCCCACAAGATGGCGACCGATGGCAGAACGAACAACCCGCCCGCAACGATGCCGCCCCATGTGCGATGCAGCAACCAGCCAATGTAAGTGGCCAACTGCTGTGCTTCGGGACCGGGCAGCAACATGCAATAGTTCAAAGCATGAAGAAATCGCGCCTCGCTGATCCAGCGCTTTCTCTCCACCAGCTCGGTGTGCATGATCGCGATTTGTCCCGTCGGGCCGCCAAAGCTGATGAAACCGAGCTTCAGCCAAAAGAGAAAGGCCGTGCGGAAAGTTGGATGGACTGCCGCGTCGGCATTCTGTGGGTCCAGCTCGATGTGGTCAGTTTGCTTACTCATTGGTTTCGAAGGCTGAGCATGGACTCGCTGAATTAACCCTTATTCAGCGTCGCGCTGAATGTTTGATTCTGCCTCCATTATTGCTCTTCCGCACTCTGGACACTGTCCCGAGATATTGCCCGCGAGATCATACCCGCACGTACAGACGTGCACACCGGGGCAAATGCGTAGCTTGTTGGTCAGCATGAGTATCGGGTAGACCGTCACGGTGCAAAGCGCCACAAATATCAGTAGGCCCGCCTCAGCGGGAATCCAGATGTACCTGTGCAACTGTTTCAGCGAAAGAAACGTAACGGCTGAAATAGAAGCCACAACGAGGCCTGCGAGTCGGCGCGGCGATTCGACCCATTCCAAAACCGCGCGACAGTGGCCGCATTCCCATCGATCCGGACACAACGATCGCCTTGCGGGAACGGGCCTATCACACGCTGGACACTTCTTTCGTAGCATGACGTTGCTGCACCGACTCGTCCTCATATTACCAGATGGCACGCTTATCGCCCCTATTTGCCAAAAATCGTGGATATCGCAGGCTTAATGCGGGGGTCCGGCTCAAGCCTTGTTAGGACCCTATCGATACATCAGCTGCCCTCGAAAGGAAGGTAATGGCATGCCGTGCGCTCGCACATTGAAAGGTGCTCTCGTTCTCGGAATAATCGTTACACTGTGGGGGACCGGCTGTCCACAAATGCCGCCCTCCGAGAATGACAACAATTCCAATTCCGGTGGCTCGGCAAACACGAACGAGAATGTTGGTGAACCGGGCAGCAACGACAATGCTTCCAATGATAACTCGACTGGCGGCAATGCCAACGCCAACGACAATACGCCGGCCAACGACAACGAATTCGACAACACCGCGTCGAACGACAACGGAACGCAGAACGACAATTCTCCGACGAGCAACGACAACTCTGCCACTTCCAATCAGAACACGAACGGTAACGGCAATGGAAATGAAAACGGTGGCGGCGGTGATGGCTCAAACGACAACACCACAACCAACGACAACACCACCGGTAGCGTCAGCGGTCAGGAGTTCTCCATCGAACCTGATGACTATGACGACGGCACCGATCTGACGGACATCAATCCGTATGTCACTCTGACCACAACGTTAAGTGATAACGTCACCGTTGATAGTTTCCCTGTCACCGCGAGCGATGACGGTCTCGGCCTCGCCCCTACCGGCGATCGAGTATTTGGCCATGCAAACGTCCAGTTTTTCAACAGCGACCGCCGATTGCGCATGGATTTTTCAACCAACGTCCAGGTGGTGAGCATTCTTTTTGCTGGTGGAACGTTCTTTGAAACGGAAGTCGGTAGACTGGTCGCCTTTGACGAAAACGGCAATCAACTCGCGGAAGTCATCTCACCGCAGAAGGGCGCGGGCGTACCCGAATTGCTTCAGGTTACGCGCGAGCAAGCGGATATTGCATGGGCGATCGCGTATGTCGCGGAAAATGAAGGCTCGTTTGGCAGGTTCGATCTCCTGAGCTTTACGCTTCCTGAGGAAGAACCGTAGCATTCGCGTTTGAAGAACAATCGATTGACCTTAGAAACGGCCAGATCAAGTTCTGGCCGTTTTTCTTCTTACTAGCATTTCCAATTTCGTGCAGAGTGCTTTTCACTCTAAGTGCAGCAAACCAGCGCTGAACACACCCAGCCCATTGGAATGTTGAGCAAGCCAATGTCCCTCCGCAGGTCATCTCCCGGGATCGCTGTTAATTCTTAGCAATCGTTCAGGAAGTCACCTCGCGGCAGTTTACGAACAACTTCAAAACTGTATCGTGGATCACCTCGCAGCACGATGAAGAGGCATCCGTATCTTCATTGGAAATGCGCGAGGGTAAAGGTGACACGCAATGACGATCATCTGGACTTAGAAAAGTCCGTCGGAAGGAAACAAGCAAATGCACGCAGTCATTAATGGCATCAAACTAGCCTATTCAGACGAAGGAAAAGGTTCACCGTTGATCTTCGTTCACGGCTTTCCGCTCTGTCGCGGCACATGGCAAAAGCAGATCGACGCGTTCCGCCCATCGCACCGAGTCATCGCACCGGACCTGCGAGGCATGGGTGACAGCGATTCAGGCAAAGGTACGACAACCATGTCGCAATTCGCGGAAGATGTGCATGCGTTGCTTCAGCAGCTAGGAACCGGGCCGGTTGTTCTAGCAGGACACTCGATGGGCGGTTACGTTGCGCTGGCATTCGCGCGACTGTTTCCACAGATGATGCGTGGATTGGTGTTGGTTTGTACGAAAGCAGTTAACGACACGCCCGAAGCAGCAGCCGCACGTCGCACCAATGCCGAAAAAGTAAGAGCTGATGGCACGAAAGTCATCATCGACGCGATGGCCCCTAAGATGCTGGCGCCAAGCAATCAGGACCCCAAGATGGCGGAACTTGTCAGAGGTTTCATGGCTCCTGCCAAGGCTGAGGGCGTCATTGGCGCGTTGCTGGGCATGGCTGAACGTCCCGACTCGAGCGCGATGCTGGGCAGCATTGAAGTTCCCACGCTTGTCATAACCGGAGCTGACGACGTCATCATTCCACCGGCGGAATCCGAAAAAATGGCCCAGGCCATTCGCGGATCGCAACTGAAAGTCATTCCGAATGCAGGTCACCTTGTGGCAGTGGAACAGCCGGACGCGTTTAACCTCGCGCTGAAGGAATGGTTGAAGAACACTTGACAGGGCGATCCGAGCATGGACCCGATCAAGATATATGACTACCTGACGAAATCGCGGCAGCGCATTTTCGATGCGGTTCGACTTCTCGCGCCGCAGCAGTATCAGCACGAGTTTCCCTTTGGCCTGAAGACGATCGGCTCGACGATCACGCATATCATGATCAGCGAGTGGTATTACATCGAGCGACTTGAAGGCCGCGACGTACGACCGTACAACGAGTGGCAGATCAAATATGAGGATCCCCCGCCATTTGAAGTCGTCGAGTCCACCTGGCGCAAACAGGCAGATGACGTGCGCGGCGCCATCAAAGCTCAAGAAACCGAGGTCGGCCCTGACGGAACAAAGGGGTGGAATAGGCGGATCTCATACCTGAGTTTCCCCGACGATACGCGAGACAATCGCCGATTCCACATCACAGCCACTGCGGGCGACGTCATCACACAGCTTGCCCTGCATGAGGTGCACCACCGTGCGCAAATAATGACCATGCTCCGCACGTTTGGCCACGCTGTGCAAGACCTTGACTACAACGAATTGATGTATGAACGCACTGTGGCGTCGTAAGTTTGCCGTCCCATTTGGGTTTGCGGTCCCGGGTGGCACGGTCAAGCAACGGCTTGGCCGTGGTGGATCTTGAACACGCCCACGACTTGAACAGGTTTGAACTCTCGCAACCACCCCCAAGGGGAGTCGAACCACTGTGCGATAATTCCCAAAACGTGACAGAATCGCAAGTTACGAATTGCGCGAATTCTGTCTTGTCGGATTGCTTGGCGCTTTTAGCAAATGATGAGTTGCGCATGGCAGAACTGATCCAGCGGTTTTCAGCTCTTATACGCATCCCATTATTTACTGGCGCTTTAGATATAGGGTGCGGCGCAGACGGTTTTGATGAGGTCGGTGTCGAGGGCGGCTTTTCGCCAGGCGTGTGTCGCGGCGTCCATCAAGGCCGCGTAGTTCTGGTAATCGCGGTTGGACCAATAGT
>CAZBRD010000013.1:0-140657 GCA_964494205.1 uncultured Phycisphaeraceae bacterium
ACAAACTTGCCGGAACGGATCCGGCAAGTACTACGGGCTTTCATACCCATCTACGGCCTCGGCGGGTGGAACCCGCCCTACGATGTCGATGTTTTCACGTTTTGACGTTTCGACATTTGGGCTTTTGGACGTTTACTTCTTCTGCTGCTCTTTCGCGTCTCCGCGTGCGAAGATGCTGGCGACGTAATTCAGCACGTCGGTCGCACTCGTCTCGTTGTAGCCGAAGTACTTGATCAGACGCTGCTTAACCACGTCGATCTTCGCCTGCGTCTCATCATCGACGACGCCGGACACGACGTTCTTCAGCTTGATCGTGTCGCGCTGATCTTCGAACAATTTCAATTCCAACGCCCGGTGCAATCGCGCGTTGGTGTGATACTCGAACTTCTTCCCATCGAGCGACAGCGCACCGATGTAGTTCATGATCTCCTGACGGAAATCGTCCTTGCGGCTTTCGGGGATATCGATCTTCTCTTCGATCGAACGCATCAGACGCTCATCCGGGGCTTCATCGCGACCGGTGTAACGATTGCGCACGCGTTCGTGTTGCGTATACGCTCGCACGTTCTCGATGTAGTTCGAGCAGAGTCGCGTGATGGCGTCCTCGTCTGCGCTGATCGCCCGCTGCACTTCGGATTTCAAGATGTCTTCGTATTCCTCACGTACCAGCGCGAGCAGCTCGCGATAGCGAGTCTTCAATTCCTCATCCGTGATCAGGCTATGGTGCGACAACCCACCTTCGAGTTCGTTCATCACCATGAACGGGTTGATGCAACGCTCTTGGATGGCTTGGTCGCTGACCAGCGAGTTCGACAACTTGTCCTGAATGTATCGCGGGCTGATGCCCTGCATGCCCTCGCGCGGGGCTTCGATGCGCAGCTCGCGTACAGAGTCCTCGGTGAAGTTCGGGATGCTCTTTCCGTTATAAAGCTTGAGCTTCTGCATCAGCGTGAGGCCGGCCTTCTTCGGCTCCTCGAGTCGCGTCATCACCGCCCACATCGCAGCCATCTCGATCGTATGCGGGGCGATGTGGATGCCGCGGATGCGTTTCTTGTTGAAGTCCTTCTCGTAGATCGCGATTTCGTCGTCGAGGCGAATGTTGTACGGCACGTCGATCTTGATCGTTCGATCGCGGAAGGCCTCCATCAGCTCGTTCGATTGCAGCTTCTTGTATTCGGGCTCGTTGGTGTGCCCGATGATGACCTCGTCGATGTGTGTCTGGGCGAACTTCTTTGGCTTGATGACGTGCTCCTGCGACGCACCCAGCAGGTCGTACAAGAAGGCCACGTCGAGCTTGAGCACTTCGATGAACTCGACGATGCCGCGATTCGCGATGTTCAGCTCGCCGTCGAAGTTGAAAGCGCGCGGGTCGCTGTCGCTGCCGTACTCGGCGATCTTGCGGTAGTTAATGTCGCCGGTGAGTTCCGTCGAGTCCTGATTTTTTTCGTCCTTCGGTTGGAAGGTGCCGATGCCGACGCGATCGCGCTCGCGGAGGATCAATCGCCGCACGCGGACGTAATCCATGACCTTGTTCCAGTCGCCGTCGCACTTCAGCAGCAAGTCCTCGAACATGCGTCGACAGAACGGATCGAGCGGGCCTTCGATGCGAATTTGCGAAGCTTCGTTCGAATCCTGATTCAGCTTGGCCAGCACGGCTCTCCGCGCCTCGAGCGGAATCAGCTTCAGCGGCTCTTCGTGCATCGGGCAGTGGTGAACGACGACCTTGCCGTTCTCGTCGGGAATGTGCCAAGAGAATGAATAGAGCGCACCCTCATCGAGCTGCGAGTAATACTCAATGCCTTTTTTCAACGACCGCGCGATCGTGCTCTTCGACGAGCCAACCGGGCCATGCAGCAGGAGAATACGTCGCTCGGTGCCATACTGGTGGGCGGCTGACTTGAAGAAGTCGACGAGGTTCATCAGCGGCTTATCCAGCCCGAAGATGGCGTCGGCTCCGTCGTCGATCGGATCAGAGAAGAAGTTGTAGCGCATCAATTCCTCGCGCATGTAGGTGTAGCGCTCGGACTTGAAGTGCATGATCATGTCATAGATGCGCTGGAACGCGTTCCGCGCGATTCGCGGGTTGGCCGCGACCATCTTGAGGTAGTCCGAAAACGAACCCTCCCAATGCTGGTCCCGGAATTTCTCAACGTTGTGCTTTTCGCGAACGATCGACAGGATTTCTTCAGCGGATGCCATAGCCGCAGTTCTCCCCGTTCAAAGTGAGCCGCGCGGCGTTAAGCCCGCGCGAAGCTCCATCACTCTTATGGAGGCAGAATCGCCTACCCATAATTCTAATAAACAAATGTCAACCAAAACTCGCGCCGAGTCTGCGCAGCCAGCAACCGCGCCCGCACCTTTCGAGCGATAACTTCCCCTCCCACGCATTCGATTCGGTTATCACTCAATGCTAGGTACACCAAAAACCCAAGTCAACGATTTTTGACCCCCACAGCGAACCCCCCAAATGAACATGCAGTCGCGTTCCGGTTCTCACGAATTCGGCAAATCAGAGCCCCAAGCGCAAGCGCGGGGTTTGACCTGAGCGTTAGCGAGTCCGTTTCCGTCAGATTCATCGAATCCAGAACCGATCGCGCAAGCTTCGCCGTACGGACCCTTAACGTATCGGTCGCAGGGTGCGAAGCTATTCCTAAAATCGTTCCTCGAACTTTCGAGAGGGTGGGAAACGGTCCGGTAAGATCGCGAGGCTGGAGATGAACTACGAAGGCACAAAGACACCAAGAGGAATGAAGAAAGTCTAATAGCGAAAGACGAATGACTTGGTGCGAACGTTGCGTCAGGGCTGCAAGTTTGCATCACACTTCTTTGGCGTCCGGGTCTTCTTTGACGACTTCTCTTATCTCCTTCAAAGCTTTGTGTCTTTGTGCCTTGGTGGTTTCTCTTCCACACTCCGAGCATCTTCCCGTCGTGTTGCCGGTCAGGTTGTAGCCGCAGTGGATGCAGAGGTTTCGCCGTCGTCGACGCCAGCGGCGCATGGGGCCGCGGAGGAAGGCGAGGAGGGGCCAAACACTTAGCACAATCGACGCCGCCCAGATTGGCATGCCAAAGCCCGCGTAACAAGGTGTTGTCGTCTCAAAAAACTCACGTTCCGTAGGGCTCAGTTTTCGGTGGTTTCGCCTTTCGAATGCTTGCAGCGGTTCTCCTTGGAAAGAGTCATGATCGATTCCCCCACCGAACCCAAATTTGTTGCCGCCGATCGGCAGGTTTCCTATCGGTCGCAGTCGCAATACTAGCTTTATTGAAACGCTGTTCTTTGTAATCCGAGTAGAACGCATCGCCCTAAGCTCTATTGAGGTGAAGACCGAGAATTTGAATCTTAGTGTTGCGAGTGACAATCGATCTCTTGAATCGACGTAAGCTTTTTCAAATCGGGATGCAATTCCTAACCCGGCCTCGTAGAAATAGACACCCGGTTGGACAGCACGCAATAACAGCCAGCCAGTAAAAGAGGAAATGGCGAGTATGGTCGTTACTATGAGCAAGAGAAAACGCATTGCACGCCAAATTCGATACCAAAGTCGAACATGGTTTGGATCGCTCATTGTTACACGAACTCCGACTCGTATTCCCTCAAACTCTAACACATTACAAACCAAGAATTAAAGCAGAAAACGGGCAATAACAGCCGTTTCAATGGTATGGTTGTAGAAAAGCGCATGGAGCCGCAACGAGCAAAAATATGCGGAAGCAGGCGGGGAATGTCGCGTTAGTGCTGGGCTAACCATGTTTCGACGACGCGGTAAGACCCCCCTTATTCCCCCCTTGCAAAGGGGGGATTGGAATTCGGTGGCCTTGGGGCGTTAAGTGGTTCGTTTGATCAATCGTGATTATGATAGGGGTAGCGAAAGATGGCTTGGATGATGCGACTGATTGATACAACTGGGTATAAGCGTTCCATGGGGCGCGGCGGGGTGGTTGCGCCTGCGAGTCCGCAGATATCAAACGAGCCGGTTACACCGGGCGCGTTAGAGACAGCATCTCCGTTTCGCGCGGGCGATGCCTGTGTGGAATCGTTGCCGGCGCACGTTCACTCGACCGGCCGATTCGATGCTGTTCTGTTCGATCTTGATCGCACGCTTTTTCATTTTGATTCGTCGCGCCTTCCGGAGTTTGTGCGGCGGGTCGCCGAACTCGGACACGCCAAGTTGATCAAAATGGGGCATACGCCGCCGAAGCTGCATCGCTATGCGAACATCATGCGCTTCTATGTGGCTGTGGCCTTTGTTCGCTCGTTCGTTTTCCGACGCGAGATTCCCATCGTTGAAGTGATCAAGTTCAGCCACGCGCGGTTGCAGATGCCGTTGACCAACGAGGATGCGATCGAGCTGGCGTGGACGTGCGAGGCCGCGATGCGCGAACGCATGACCGTCGATCCGGAATCGAAGCCGATGCTGGATACGCTGCGGCGGAGCGGGCTGAAGCTGGGATTGGTGTCGAACACGATCGCGCCGCATTTTCTGCTGGATGATTATCTTAGTTCGGTGCACCTGCTCGATTACCTGCCGATGCGGGTCTATTCGTCGGAAGTGACCTATCGCAAGCCGCATCGTGAGATTTTCCGCCAGGCGTTGTCGCGGTTGGGCGCTTGCCCCAGTCGCACGGTGTTCGTCGGCGATCGCATGCGGAACGACGTGAAGGGGGCTGCCCGCATGGGCATGACGACGATTCTGGTTTCGCCCACAGGTGTGGTCGGTCGCGGGTCGGTGAAACCGGATCATGTCGTGCGAAGTCTGTCGGAGATTCCGGCGATCGTTGGCGCAAACGCATCGTAGTTACAAGTTACCGGTTGCTAGTTGCGAATTACCTTTCGTGTCGCTCACGCTTACGGCTGGGTGGCATGGCCAAGCGCAGCGCCGCCATGCCCGTCGAGAGTATGTCAGCGTCTGAACAATCCGCGCGCGTTCGCCGTTTCGCTCATGCGGGTTCTTGTTAACATCACTCGGCGAATGAAACGTGCGGACCTTTCCCCAGATCGATTGTTGTTAGCCTATCAGGTCGGCATCTTTCCGATGGCTGACGACGATGGGGAAATTCGCTGGTTCGCGCCCGATCCGCGTGCGATCATTCCACTGGACGGGTTTGTCGTTTCGCGGTCGCTGCGGGCGGCTGTTCGGCGCGGAGCCTATGAGGTCTGCGTCAATCGTGCGTTTGACGACGTGATCGTAGCCTGCGCGGCGCGGGATGAGGGCACGTGGATTTCAGACGACATTCGTTTGGCCTATGGCGCACTGCATCGACTCGGGTTTGCGCACAGCGTTGAGGCGTGGAAAGATGGCCAGCTAGTCGGTGGGTTGTACGGCGTCGCTATCGGCGGGGCCTTCTTCGGCGAGTCGATGTTTCACCGGGCGACGGACGCGTCGAAGGTGGCGCTAGTGCATTTGGTCGAACGCATGCGCGAGCGGGGTTATGCGCTGCTCGACACGCAATTCATGACCGAGCATTTGCGACAGTTTGGAACAGTCGAGATTCCGCGAGCGGAGTATGAGCGGAGGTTGCGGAAGGCGATACAGTTGAAGTGTTCGTTTGAGGGCGATTCGTCGCTTGAGAAGGGATTTTCAGGATGATGTGTGCCGAGAAAGGATTCTCGGCACAGCAGGTTTGCGGATTAGATATGCCAACGGCTCAACCACTGGTCGGCAACGAGCTCTTTGTGCACAACATGCGCGCGCTGTGGCGGGCGGATGTTGAGTTTGCGCTGCGCGTCGATGCCGTGATGGATGATGATCGATTACCGCTGGAAGGAACGCGATCCGGACAATGGACGACGAAGATGGCTGGGCCTGATGGAGCGGAGATTTATCTGCACAGTCGCGTCGACCCGGTGGCTGAAGCCAAGCGACTGATCGAATCGGTGCCGATGGAGGAGAAGTTCTGTTTCGTCGTCTCCGGGTTCGGGCTTGGGTATCACATTCGGGAATTGTTCGACAGGTTGCGCGGCGATGCTTTCATCGTTTGCAGCGAGCCGTCGATTCGGCTCATCGCAACCGCTCTGACGTGTGTTGACCTGGCTGACGTGATTTCATCGGGGAAGCTGATCATCATGACCGACGCGGATAAGGCCGGACTGCACGTGCGGCTGAAGGAACGAAGCACGCTCGTCATGCTCGGTTCGCAATTCGTGCGACATCAACCGTCGGCGCGGATTGCGGGTGAGTTTCATTCTTCGATTCATCAGCTCATCAACGAGTTTGTTTCGTTCACGCGGATGTCGCTGCTTACGCTGGTGAGCAATTCTCAGATCACGTGTCGCAACATCGCGATGAACCTCGTGAACTACGTGACCACGCCGCCGATCGATATGCTGCGGGATCGTTTCGCCGGCAACCCGGGGATCATCGTGTCCGCCGGTCCGTCGCTCTCGCGGAATCTGGACGAGCTGGCGGCGGTGAAAGGGCGAGCGGTTATTTGCGCGGTGCAGACAGCCATCAGGCCGTTGATGCAGCGCGGGATCGTGCCGGACTTTGTCACCTGTCTCGACTTTCACGAAATGTCGCGAAAGTTTTTCGAGAACGTGGGCGACTTGAGCGATGTGCATCTTGTGGCAGAACCCAAAGCCACGTGGCATGTACTTGATCATTATCCGGGGCCGATTTCGATCTTAGATAATTCCTGGGCACGACTGTTGATAGGCGATGAACTCGCTGGTCGAGATGGGCTGACAGCCGGTGCGACGGTTGCGCACCTCGCGTTCTACCTGGCTGTTTACATGGGTTGCGACCCGATCATTTTCGTCGGGCAGGACCTCGCGTTCACTGGTCACGTGTTTTACGTGCCGGGCGTGGAGATTCATCACGCGTGGCGGAGCGAGCTGAATCGATTCAGTTCGATCGAGCACAAGGAGTGGGAACGCATCGCGCGGAATCGGCCGATCTTGCGGAAGGTGACAGGGATCGAAGGTAGTGAGTTATATACCGACGATTTGTTGTTCACGTATCTCGAGCAATTCGAGAAGGACATTGCTGGCGTGCCACGGCGTGTCATCAACGCATCGCAAGGCGGCGCGCGGATTCGCGGCACGCAGACGATGAAACTTGGCGACGTGATCGAGCAGTTCTGTCGAGAGCCCGTCCCTGGAGAACGGTTCGCCTATCGCAAGTCGACCAAGTGGCACGATCCTGAAAAGTTGGCGACCACGCGAGTCGAGCTTGAGCGGCGGGTGGCTGAGATGGACGACGTAGTCCGCGTGTGCGACGAGCTGCTCATTCTCTTCAAGGAGCTACGGGACCTGACGCACGATCCCGAGAAGTTCAACCGTCGACTCATTCGCGTAGACGAACTGCGAACGAAAGTGCATCAGGAAAGTCGGCCGTATCGAATCATCAATGCCGCAACGCAGTTGGCGGAACTACGCCGCTACTCGGCAGACCGTCACATCGACGCAGCCACGTTGAAAGATGCGGATCGAGCGAAGCGACAGCTTTCACGCGATATTGATTTCATCTCCGGTGTTCGCGACGGGGTAGGTGAAGTGAGGCCAATACTTGAGGAGAGTTTGAAGCGGGTCGTTCAGGCCATTTCGGAGCCCGAAAGAGCTGGTTGAATCAGCAGCAAAACCATCGGGATAATTGGTTTTCAGCGTGCCAGACCACTTCGCATTGAAAGACCACTCTCGCTCACCTACAATCGGCTTCCCTTGCCTGCCGATGGGTTTGGTGGGCGTCGAAAATGCCAAACGGAGAATTGCGGCCACAATGGTTTCCATGCAGCCTAGTCCAGTACGAGAGTACTTTCATAACATCTGGCAGACGGTGTACAGCATCCTCGTCGGGATGAAGATCAGTCTCAAGTACTGCTTCGCCAAGACGGTGACCGTGCAGTATCCGGATGTCGCGCCGCCCCTTCAGCCGAGGTATCGCGGGTTCCATTATTTCGAGATCGAAAAGTGCATCGCCTGCGACCAATGTGCGAAAGCATGCCCCATCGATTGTATTTACATC
The DNA here is from genome assembly GCA_964494205.1 of uncultured Phycisphaeraceae bacterium. Classification (GTDB taxonomy): domain Bacteria; phylum Planctomycetota; class Phycisphaerae; order UBA1845; family UBA1845; genus JBBTCX01. The sequence goes on from CAZBRD010000013.1 coordinate 7,959, forward strand.
GAGAAGACGGGCCCTCGAAAGATCGACAAGAACTCCGGTATCGCTGTCGGTGGAGCCATGACGCGCTACGCGATCGACTACGCCAAGTGCATGTTCTGTGCGTTGTGCACCGAGCCGTGCCCAACCGACTGCATCCACATGGGCAACCTGCACGACATGTCGGGTTACGACCGCGAGAGCATGATCGTTGAGTTCACCGAGTTGGCGAAGGTCGGCTTGCAAACGCCCCAGCCGCTGTGGATGACGCGCGACGATCTGCCCGATTGGGCCAAGAAGCGAAAGAAGGAATGGGTTGAGTTCCAGCATTCGCCGGATGCGCTCGCGGGAAAGAACGAAAAGCGTCGCGAGGAAATGTTGAAGGCACTGGAGCCGCAATAGAGCTTGAAGACAGATTTGGAATGAGAATCAGGTCCGCATGGCGGACCTACAAAGGAATGCCATTACGTGACACCCGCAATAGCTAATCTGATTCCGGCGCTGCTTGCCCAGGTCGAGGCGAATCAGGCCGCGATTCCTTATGGCCAATCCAACGTGCAACTGGTCCTTGGGATTCTGTTGTTCACGATTGCCGGTGCATCGATCGTGTTCGTCGGCTTGCTGGCTGGGAAAGTTGGCCGCCCCAATCAGCCACATCCGGAAAAGTCGACGCCGTATGAATGCGGCGAGCCGGCCATCGGCGACAGCTGGGTGCAGTTTGACCTGCGGTTCTACACGGTCGCGTTGATCTTCATCGTGTTCGACGTGGAAATCGCGTTACTTTGGCCATGGGCGGTGGTGTATCGCGAAATGGGCGCGGCGGCGTTTTGGCCGTTCCTGGTGTTCTTCCTGCTGATTGCGATTCCGTTCCTGTACGAGTGGAAGTCAGGGTACCTGAATTGGGTGCGCTCGTATTCGTCGCAAGAAGAGAAGACGACGTTATGATAGCTTGTATGCGTGGTGCCAAATATGCAGCCTACGCATTGCAAAATGACTGCATGGCCCACTCGGTGGGGATAAGCGTGTATCATGGTAGTTCGTTGGTCTGACCACAGAATCAAGGAAACACGAGACACGATCTGCAGGCTTGAGCCGCCCTATCTCATCCGTCAATCGGACGCAACATTCGAAGATTATGAGGCCATCTGCACAGAAGACTTTCGGTGCGAATACGTTGATGGAGTGCTGATTGTGCATTCACCAGCGTCGTTTAGCCATGAGGACCGGATCGCTTTTGTCGGTTCATTGCTGAGGATGTTCGTATCGAAGCACAAGCTTGGCCATGTTTTGACTTCGAATGCTGTAATGCAAATCGGTGAAAATTGCCTCTGTCCCGACGTCTCTTTTCTTAGTGCGAACCACGCGGATCGGATCAAATCTGAACGAGTTCACGGCCCAATGGATCTGGTCATCGAGGTGCTTTCGAAAACGACGCGAAGTTACGATCTCGGAGAAAAGCGGGCCTGTTATCGTGAAGCCCAAGTGCCTGAGATTTGGCTGATCGATCGGGCCAAGGGGGAATTTCATGTTGACTGGCTGGAGACTCCAGCCGGCGGAATTCAGAGAACGTATCAAACATTGCTGCTAAAGCACGGGCGCTGTCAGAGTCGCGTTTTGAATGGTTTTTGGATCGACGTCGAGTGGTTGTGGGCTGAACCATTACCCAGTTCATTCGAGTGTCTTTCGCTGATTCTCGGTTCGACGTAGGCTTGGTGTCGCTTCGGTTACCAATGACGGTGGAGACAGCGAATGAGCTGGATTGAAAATCGTTTTGAAGAAGGTCTGATCGTCACCTCGCTCGACTGGGCGATTAACTGGGCACGCAGCAACAGCGTGTGGCCGCTGACGTTTGGCTTGGCCTGCTGTGCGATCGAGATGATGGCGGTCGGCGCCTCGCGTTTCGACATCGACCGTTTCGGCGCCGGCGCGTTTCGTGCGACGCCGCGGCAGGCGGATTTGATGATCGTCGCGGGTACCGTGACCTACAAGATGGCCAGCCGGTTGAAGAGACTCTACAACCAGATGCCCGAGCCGAAGTATGTGATGGCGATGGGCGCGTGCACCGTCGGCGGCGGTCCGTATTTCAAGCACGGTTACCATGTCGTGAAGGGCGTCGACCTCGTCGTGCCGGTAGACATCTATGTTCCGGGCTGCCCGCCACGTCCAGAGGCGCTGCTCGAAGGCCTCATGCGACTGCAAGACAAGATTCGCCACCAGACGCGCCAGAAGACTATGCTGACCAAGGCGAAAGAGGCTGTGCTGAATTAGTCGCCGACGGGACAGGTAGACGCGGAGTAACGGTCTACCTCAGCCACGAAGCGCCGTCGGCGAATCACTACACGAAGGCAGGTTCGTCCTGATGCGGCCTTTTCTCATGACGGGCCAGCGTGTTTCCACACACTGTGTTCCGACAAAACTGGCTGCCTAATTCCGATAAGATTAGTTAGTTCACTCTTTCGCAATAAACGACCTGCGGCAACCAAGTCCCTATTTCATCTGTGCTGAGTTTTCAGCCATTATGCGCCCAGCTCAATTTCAAGTCTCAGATCAGCCCCATTCGGCACGAATCTTGCATTGAGTTTATTCGACGGAAAGGCTGCGCCGTGAAACGCGGCTGTCGCACGTGGGGCGAGCTCCTGAGTTCCGCGGCGGATCGCAAAACCGGCTCCGATCAAATGGGCTGATGCTCCTTGCAGGTTGGCCCATCCAACCTGCGCGCGATTCGGAGACGGCGATCCGGATGTGACGGCGAGTTTCATGAAGGCGCAGCCTCGGGGTCAAAGGAGTACATACCATGAAGATTTTGATCGCTGACAAATTTGAAGAACAAGGAATGGATGCGTTACGCGCCCACGGACACGACGTGATCGCCCGCCCCGGACTTCAGGGGTTGGTGCTCGCAGAGGCCGTGCACAATGCCCATTGCGATGTATTGGTCGTACGAAGCAACAGAGTGACGAAAGAGATTCTTGCTGCGTCACCTCAGCTGAAACTGGTGATCCGCGCCGGCTCGGGTTTTGACACGATCGATGTGCCCGAAGCCACTAAGCGGAACATTCGTGTTTGTAACTGTCCGGGCATGAACTCGGTGGCAGTCGCGGAGCTGACGATTGGTTTGATGGTCGCCCTCGATCGACGCATCGTTGAAGAAACCGATGATCTGCGGAGGGGCATTTGGAACAAAAAGGAATACAGCAAAGCCCGTGGCTTGAAGGGGCGGACGCTCGGCATCGTAGGCATGGGCCGCATTGGGTATGAGGTGGCCAGGCGCGCGAAAGCATTCGACATGGAAATCATTTTCCACGATGTCGTTCCACATCCCGAGATAGAAAAAGAGCTTGGCGCACACAAAGTGCCGTTTGAAAAGCTGCTGCGAGATTCGGACTTCCTCACGCTCCACGTTCCGGGCGGCGGCGCTACGATGCACTTAATCGGCGCTGAAGAACTTGATCAAATGAAGCCGACTGCGTTTCTGCTCAATTGTGCGCGCGGTGGCGTGGTGGATGAAACAGCACTAGCCGGTGCGCTGGAAGACGGCAAGCTCGCCGGCGCGGCCCTCGATGTCTATGAGGTCGAACCCGCACTGCCAGCAGGCCCGTTCGCCGACCCGATCGGTCGAGTGACGCATGTGTACGGCACGCACCACGTTGGCGCTTCCACCGAACAGGCGCAGTTGGCTGTCGCGGATGAAGTTGTGCATATTGTGGATGCGTTTGCGAAGCGCGGGGAGTACATGCACTGCGTGAATGCACCTAAGTTTGAGTTTTCTTCGACGTAGGAATTGAGGTTACAGCCATGAGTCTCAACCTCGAAACCGATCCTCATTTTCATCGATACTATCATGAGTGGAATCGGCGCGGGCTGATCCTGTGTGCCTTGGGTGTGCCTTTGGGCATCGCGCTCGATCAGCCCGTCGTGTGGGTGCTGGGACTGATCGGCATGTGTGTCACGTCGTGGCGGCTGATTCGGAGTTGACCAGACTTACGAAGCTTACCCTGTCTCCTTCGAGTGCCACGTGGAAGAGGTGAAACATGTTTGAGTCAATCGACTTTGTGACGTTCAGTTGGTTTGGCATGGTCTGCGCCATTATTTCCGCCAAATGGGCCGCGGAGCTGGGGATGAGCCAGCTATCGCAACTGTGCTGGGCTGTGCTTGGTTTCGTGCTCCCGCCCGTGGCCTTGTTGGCATTGTACGCGCGCCTGGTGCATGACAAGCACTCGCATTCGCTGCCGGGTGGGCAACTGGTGTGAGACGAAAAGCGAAAACTCGCGGCTTCTAGCCTCATCGCGCCGCTTGTTCGCGTTGTCAATTTCATCATCGCCTCCCAGTGCTTCTTTGCTGGCACTGTTTTGGCTAGCGACGATGAATGGGGTGAACGTGGCTGCGACGCACTTTACGGCAGTAGATCATCAATTCGTATGGTTGTGGTGGGAACGGCAAGCAAGCCCACAGTTTCGCCTCGTCGGAACGATCGAACTTCGGCGTAGCGCGCACCGAATTCGATCTTCGTATCAATAATGGGTTTGCGATACACATCAAGTCGATCTTCGGCGAGATTAACAATCCAATATTCCTCAATGCCTCCTCGAGCGTAAAGGCTGGCTTTGTGCGACGCATCAAAGTCGATGCTACTGTCGCTAACTTCGACCACGAGCAACGAGCTATTTGGGTGCTCTTTGAGAAAATCGCGGGGATTTCCTCGAACCACAGACAAATCGGGCTGGGGAACCGTGTCTTTAGATAGATTCAGAGGCTGTTCAGTGCGTATCCAATAAGCCGGTCCTAGTGCTGCTTCGAGTGCACGTTCGGCCAGTTCAACCGTTACACTATGCGGGCTCCCCGGAGGTGACATTTCAATGACTTCTCCGTCAATCAACTCCACTCGATGACCATCGAACACGCCAAGTTCTGCAACACGAAAATAATCATCTCTCGTCCAGCGGAACGGACGTGAATTCATCCTTACCAAGGTTTGAAGCGGAATCATGTTCCTTCTCGAATTCCCAAATACAACAGTGAGCGGTCGTCAACGATCGCCACAAGACAATTGTATTCGCACATATTCTCTCACTCAACGAGTCGGCGAAACGTGCATCTCTGCAGTCAATTTTGTCATCGCCTCGCGATATTTCCCTGCCGTCTTGGAAATAATTTCCTCCGGCAGCTCCGGGCCTGGCGGAGTCTTATCCCACTTGCCTGCGTCGACGAGCGATTGCAGGTAGTTGCGTACGATTTGCTTGTCGAAGCTTTCCTGATCGCGACCGGCTGCGTACTTGTCCGCCGGCCAGAATCGCGACGAGTCCGGCGTGAGCACTTCATCGATCAGCAGATACTCGCCGTTGCGGAAGCCGAATTCAAACTTGGTGTCGGCGATGATGATCCCGCGCTTCGCGGCGTATTCAGCCGCTTTGGTGTAAAGCATCATGCTCCGATCGCGCAACAGCTGCATGCATGGCTCGCCGACATGACGACAAGCTTCCTCATACGAGATGTTTTCGTCGTGGCCATCGTCGACTTTGGTTGCGGGCGTGAAGATCGGCTCGGGCAGCTTCGCGCATTGGGTCAATCCGGGGGCAAGTTTGTGTCCACAGACCATGCTGGTTTTTTGATAATCCTTCCACCCCGAACCCGCGAGATACCCGCGCACGACACATTCGATCGGCACCACTTTTGTTTTCTTGCAGCGCATGGTCCGACCGCGAAGCTGCGGCAGATATTCATCGAGTCCCGCTGGCGCGCGGTTCTCGATGATCTCGATCAAGTGATGCGGCAAATCGCGGTCGAAGAAACCGAACCAGAACTTCGAAATCCGCGTGAGCATCTCGCCCTTGCCGGGAATCGGCGTCGGCAGAACCACGTCGAACGCACTCAATCGATCGGTGGCGACAAGCAGCACTTCATCGCCAAGATCGTACACGTCGCGAACTTTGCCGCGACGGAGCGGAATTCCGGGCAGATTTGTCTGGCAAACAGCCGATTCGACGAGCTTCATAAACATCTCCAAAGGCGCCTATTCCAATTATCCACAGCCTAATATCTGTTGAACCGTTCGTCGATCGGCGTGATTCAGTTTGACCCCGCCTTCTGAAATCAAGACAATTGCTCGGTCCTTTCATTGGCAAAGTTTAACTGGGAGAAGTCTGTTATGAGCGAACCAGATGCCTTCATACAAACGCCGGAAAGCAAGCCTCGCAAGTTTCGCCTGCACTGGTTCGCATTTCTCTTCGGCATTGTCTTTATGGTTCCTCGGGTGTTGTTGGCTTTTCGTGGTGGGAGCTCCGACAACACAAGCTATCAAGTGGGTGCCGCGTTGGGCGGAATCATGGCGGCCTTGCTTTTCGGTTGGCTAGTTTACCGTATCACAGGGCGATCAAACCTACTCGGCAACGCCGTGTTTTGCGTCATACTTGGCCTAAGCAATCTCGGCCAAGTGAATCACCGTCGCAACCTTCCTGAGCCGAAAGCTGTTCGTCGTTTCATGGACAATAACTACCAACGGGCAGAGGAGGCTCTGGAGAGAATCAATCGGGGCGAAATTCCAGAGACCGATGCGCAAATCGTATCGCGTATGACATCGGACATTAACTCTATGGCGGCCACAATGCGCGGCCCTGAAAAGGTTGCGATAGAGTGCGGCGCTAAGGTAATCGAAAACTGGCAACCACTTCTGAATGAACTAAACGGTGCAATGCAGAAGTTCATTGACCTTGGTGGAATCGCTCCCGCCTCCCTCAAGGATCGTGAGCAGCTCGGCATTCGTCTGGCGGTGCTGGAATCGTTCGAGGAGAAAAACAAAGTATTCCGAGGCGAAATCCGAAACGCCACCAGCATATACAGAGAGTGTCTCGAAAAGAACAACGTGACTGGCGAATCACAGTCGAAAGCGATGGCATCCTATTCAGAAAGCGCGAATATTCCACAGGTCATTCAGCTTCGTGATGCAGCCCATGAAATAGTTGTCGCCATGAAGGACTACTTCATGCTTCTCGACAAGCACTGGGGCAACTGGACTTATTCGAAGACAGACGAAATCGTGATGTTCCAGGACGACAAAGTTGCTGAGGAGCTGAACGCCATAGTTGGCCGTATCAACCGTGCCAGCGAAAAAGAAACGAACCTTCACCGCAACATGCTCGAACGGGCGTCGCGGATGAGTAGTTTTCCCTCCGACACCCCAACGCCAGACAAACCCTTTGTCCCGAGTCCGCCCGAAACCGGCCCAAAATAGCGACTCGACGATTCGATTTTCACACGCCATAATGCTCCCCGCGGTGTTGATACCCATAGGGATCGTAGACGGGGAGATGTTCAGCCGGACCGAGGCACGCGAGCCGTCATCATAATGTTTATTCTTTTTTATTAACCCAGGCCTCGTGATGCTGTCCTTCGCAGTCTACACCAACGGAAAACCCGCCGACAAAGTCAATCTTTCCGGCGCCTACGTCGTGGGGAGCGACGACGTACCCCTGCGCGCCGAGATTTCCTTCAAAAACGGCGTCATCATGTGCAAAAAGAAGGCCGCAGGACCGGCTGGATTGGCCCTTTTGTGGGATGTGCCGGGCATTGGCCGCCTGATGCTCGAAACCGGCAGGGTCTTGGAACGCAAGCAGCCGTATGTCCTTCAAGTAGAGCTTGCACGAGGCCGGCTGACGCGGATAGCGGCCAAGAGCGAGGACTGGGGCCTGATCGATACGGATGAGGCTGAGGATCGGCTGAAGAAGGTCGAGGCTGCCCGTGATTTGCTGATCAAAGCCCTCCAATCCGACACGCCGGCTGAAGCGGCAGTGCTGGGCCAACAGGCGCTGGATCGGGCAGTGCAGGCCAGCGAGAACCTGAGTCGGTTCCATGCAGGAATCCTTCTGGGGCGACGCCGGCAAAACGGCGGCTTGCCCAAGCGGCTGTTCGGGTGCGCGATCAGTCTGGACAAGCTGAGTGAGCTTAAGCGGCAGCGCCTGTCGACCGCGTTTGACTTCGTCACACTTCCGTTCAATTGGCGCGACATCGAGCCGACGGAGCAAACCTTCAACTGGAAGCCGCTCGACGGCTGGGTCGAGACGCTGGCGAAGAATCGCATTCCGATCAAGGGCTCGTCACTGCTCTCCTTCCGTGAAGGGTCGGTCCCCGACTGGATGTTTATCTGGGAGCACGACTTCGACACCATGCGCGACATGGCCTTCGAGCACGCGCGGCGGGTGATGAATCGCTACGGCCAGTACATCCAGGTGTGGGACGCGATCAGCGGCATTCACGGGCCGAACTGCTTTGGGTTCAACTTCGAGCAGATCATGGAACTCACGCGGATGTCGACGGCGCTGGTGAAGCAGACCGTTCCGCGCGGGACAGCCATCGTCGAACTCGTCGCGCCGTGGGGTGAGTACTACGCGCGAAATCAGCGGACCATTCCGCCGATGCTCTATGCCGACATGCTGCTGCAAAGCAATATCAACTTCGACGCGTTCGGGCTGCAAGTGTTCTTCGGATCGCCGGAGGACGGTTCGTTCGTGCGCGACATGTTCCAGATTTCGGCCATGCTCGACACGTTCGCCAAGCTCGGCAAGCCGCTGCATATCACGGCTGTGCAGGTTCCTTCGGATACGACTACGGTGAAAGCGGCTGATGGCGCGACGGACGTGTCGGTGACAGATGGTGGCACCTGGCATCGACCGTGGGCGGAGGACGTGCAGTCGGAGTGGTTGCGTCAATTCACCGAAGTGGCGTTGAGCAAGCCCTACGTCGATAGCGTTTCGTGGCGGGCATTGAGCGATGCCGGGGCACAGTCGGTTCCGCATGGCGGGTTGCTCAAGGCTGACCTTTCACCGAAGGCCGCGTTCCATGAACTCATCAAGCTTCGCAGTGACATCACCGGCGTCGTTCGAACAGCCGACGCCAGGTAAGGTCGAGTCGCAGCCTCTTGTTCTCAAGTCGGCTGACGTTCGATTCTCTCGACGATACCTCGTTTGTGCACTGCTCCTCTTATTGCTTTCTGTTGGTGCGAGCGTTCCCTCTTGGATTGCGATTGATCGTGATCAATCGACGCCGACGCCGCTGGTCGGGGTTGATCCCAACGTAGCGCCCTGGTGGGAGCTGGCTGCGTTGCCGCAGATTGGCGAGACCACAGCGAAGGCGATCGTTGCTTATCGCGAAGAGGCGAAGTCCAAGGGTTTCCTTTCTGCGAACGAAAGAGTCTTCGGCGAGGCTGCGGACCTTGATCGCGTGAAGGGGATCGGCCCCAAGACGGTGCATCGCATCACGCGGTATCTGCGGTTCGACTAAAGACAATCAGCGATCAAGTGTAACCGCAGACCCCCCTCAATCCCCCCTTGGTAAGGGGGGAAGTAGTTAGCGTGCGATTCGGTCGATCGTTACTTACACCAGGCAAGCCCTTACGACTTTTCCTTCGCAGCTTTCTCTATTTCTCTCACAAAGGATTCCCTTTCATGCGCGGTCATGTGCGCGATTCGGTCGTGGGTGAGCGCGGCGATTTGTTCTTCATCGAGCGACAACAGTGACGAGAGGATGTCTGCGCGAGCGGCTGGGGCCGCGCTGCGGAATTTGCTCGCTACCTCTGCGATGGTAGCGCTGACTAGTTCCGATTCCATGCGGTCATCGATCGCGGCGTTGCAACCATCGGGGCGGGTGCGCACTTGATTGTAGAGATGACGAAACTCGGGGTCGTCGTCGAGTTGTTGGCGAGTGCGCGATATCAGGGCGTCGTCGGTCTGCGAAACGCGGGCGAACGAGGAACGCGTGTCGCGAGCGATTTGGCGGAGCGCGCGGCGGTGATCTTCCTCGGGGATAGTGAGGCGTTCGTTGACAAGCAGTGACACTAGTTGATCACGGTCGCCGCGCACGGAGTGGCTGGCTGAGGTCTCTTCTGCGGCGTTTTGGAGAGCGCGGTTGTATTTGTCGCGCAAACGTTCGCCGACGGTTTCGCGAGGCGTTTCGCGCGGTGCATCAGTCGCTTGCTCGTTGTCAATGTGATGTCGGTTGATCGGCCGCATGCGAAGGCGATCGGCTGCGATGGGTAACGGGCGGATTTTCGGGCGACGCTTGTCGACTGATTCCTCGTCGTCGATGGCGTGTCGATTTCGTTTCGAGCGGGTGTGTGGTTCGCGGATGATGTTGAAGCGTGTGTGAAGGGCGGTGCTGACCGCGTTGTGAATGCGCGGGAGCGCGAACGCCGCGAACGGAATGCCGCGCGCGGGATCATATCCGATGGCAGCTTGAATTAGCCCGAGACAGCCTTCCTGGAACAGATCGTCCCACTCGCGAGTGCGGTGGCGAGTGTAAGGGTTGCAGACGTTGCGGCGCAGGTGCACGGCGACGAGTCCGAGGTTTTCTTGAACGAGTTTGAGCTGGTTCTCGGTCAATGGAGTAAGTTGCTTGGTCTCTTTTGGCATGGGCCCATCCTGATCGGAAAAACAAAACTTGAGCGGGAACGGTGTCGCGAGGGAACCTACGAGATCGCGGCGAATTCCGAACCCGACAACGGATATTGTTAGGTTATTGTTTGGTATTGTCAAGTGCCATAGGTAGGGCGTGGATGCAGGTTGCGGAGGTTGTACAGTGCGAATGAAAAATGGCTAATTGTGGCGATCGCTCAGTATGCATGACTGAGCGAACGGTGTGCAAAACGTGGGTTTTTCAGTGGTACGTGAGGCCGTGAAGCGATACGTGCAAATGGCTAAATGGCTGGGGGGAAAATTCTTCGATGTAGTGACACGGTGTGGCACTCGCATGCGAATTACAAATTGCGAATGGCGAATTACAAAACCTAAAGCCTAAACGCCTAAAACCTAAAACCAAAGAGCTAAAACCTAGAGTCGATACGCCTGAAGGCCGGGATGGTCGACTGACGACGCGCTTCGTGAGGGTTGATTGCGATTGTCGAATGAGAGCGGTCATGGGTTTTCCGGCTGCTTGCATTTGAGTTTCTCCGCCTACTGAGACGAGTGGCGTCGGGTCTCCGGACCACTGCTGTAAACATGTTTGGCCGGAGCCACTGAGTTAACATAGACTCTACAAAACAAGGGTTTTCAAAACATCTCATTTAATTCCCAAAGGGGGAAAGGCGTTCATGCTTCCAAGAAATAGGATACGACAAAACTTGGAAGCACTTAAAATCAAGCGTCTCAGTATTGTTAGGGCCGAATTTCGACCCCTGACGATGTTTACAGCAGTGGTCTCCGGACCCGACCTACATGGCTCCGCCTACCGAATGGATGGTCTTGTCTGTGCTTTCAATAACTTGGCTGGCGCTCGGTGGGGGCTGGGCGTGGGGGACCGTGTTTTCGCGCAAATACGCCAAGGCGCAAAGCAAAAGGTGGGTGCAGAGCACCACACCCTACATCTTGAATTCGTGGTCTCGCGCAAAGATGCCGAGGTGCACAGATTCCGAGGCGCAAAGACGCCAAGGCGCAAAGGTGGGGAGAAAGATTCTCTGGATGGTCTTTGGGGGGCTTAGTGGTCTCGATCTTGCTGGTGAATGGGCGGAGGTGCTGTATGCGCTTTGCCTGTTCAAACCGATCGGCAGGGGTGTGGTTGGTTCTTGCATTGATTGTGGTGGGTTTCTTGGACGGAAACCGCGCGTGGTCGGGGCCGGTTGAGCTTGGGGGCGAGGTTGCGCACGAAGAAGCGCCGAGCGATCCGTGGATGCCGCGATCGGGGGAGATTCCGCCGGGTGTGCAGGTGCGGTGTGAGCCGGTGGTGCTGGGGCCGTACAAGAGCGTGCAAGTCAACGTCGATGAGTTCGGCTGCAACATTCCCGGCGATGCGGCTAATGAACCATCGATCGCGATTGATCCAACGAATCCGCGGCGGATGGCGATCGGTTGGCGGCAGTTTGATACCATTCAATCCGATTTCCGACAGGCGGGCTGGGGGTACAGCCATGATGGCGGAATCACATGGGTATTTCCAGGCGCGCTTGGGCCTGGGTATCCGGCAAGTGATCCTGTTTTAGGATTTGATCGAACGGGGCGGTTCTACTACCAAAGTCTGCGGATCAACCCGGGATTCGATTGGTACCTGTATCAGTCGGTCGATGGCGGGCTCACCTGGCCGACTTACACTGTGCCTTGGGGCGGAGATAAACCCTGGTTTGCTGTGGACCGCACCGGTAGCAGCAGCGATGGATTTCTCTATTTCCTGTTCTATAACGCCTTTCGCCGTTCAACTGATGGCGGACTCACGACGTCGCCCACAATTACCTCCCAGCCAAGTGCTGGTGTGCTTGGCACGATCGCGGTTGGGCCCGATGGATCTGTCTACTTCGCGGGCATAAATGGTAGAGTTGCTCGATCTTCTAACGCTTGGGATTCAACGGTCGTTCCAAGTGTCGATTCTGTTACCCGAGTATATGATGATCTTATTTATACTGGTGGTACTGGAGGAAACCACGGCAGTGGGCTCTTTTGGCAGGCTTGGATCGCTTGTGATCCTGTCGATGATTCCACCAATGTCTACGCTTTGTTCTCGCTAAAACTTGAACTGTTTCCCCACCTCGAACCGTCCAACGTGTATTTCTTTCGGAGCACGGACCGTGGCGTGACCTGGAGTGAACCGATTCGCGTCAACGATGATCCTGATCATCCTCAACACTACCAGTGGTTCACCACGATGTCGGTAGCGCCGAATGGTCGCATCGATGTGGTATGGAATGACACGCGGCATACTGAACAAATAAACCTCTGCGAGCTGTTCTATTCCTTTTCCACCGACGGCGGCGTTACGTGGTCACCCAACATCCAGGTTAGCCAAATGTTCGACAGCTACCTTGGCGGCCCGATTGGGAATCCCAAGCTTGGCGACTACTACCACATGTGGTCGGACAATCTCGGGGCGAATGTCGCCTATGCCGCGACATTCAACGGCGAACACGATGTGTATTACCTTCGCATTGGCCCGTACGATTGCAACGGGAATGAAACCCCCGATGATGAGGACATCACCGACGGGGCGAGCCTCGACTGCAACGAGAATGAAGTGCCCGACGAATGCGAATATCGCGGCGACTTCAATGGCGACCGATTGACGGCGCTGGACGACTACTTCGCCTACACGGAATGTCGCACCGGGCCGGGTGTGGAATACGCCACCCCTTGCTGCGGTCTATTCGACATCGAACCCGATGACGACGTGGACCTAGCTGACTTCGCGTTTGTGCAACGAGCGTTTGCCGTGCCGGGGCCTTGAGAAGAAAGGTGGGTGCGGAGCACCACACCCTACATCTTGAATTCGTGGTCTCGCGCCAAGACGCCAAGGCGCAAAGGTGGGGAGTGAGTTTAGGTTTGAATGGATTTGTTTTGAATTTGCGCTTGTGCAGCGAGTGTTTGGTGGGCCGAGGTCGTGGGAAAAAAGTGGGTGCAGAGCACCACACCCTACGGGCTCGGTTGACGATGCCAACGAGTTGCCTGAGATCGATGTGGTGACGTTCGTGAGTTTTCCTCCGCTCGCGTTGGGGCGGGAGTTTTTTGGGAAATTTTTCCAGGGGTTGCACTTCGTTCCACCCCTGGCTACACACCTGTGCCCATTTCAGGGCACTGCCGAGTGCGCGGTGCGGGAGTCGAAGAAAAGAAGGTGAGGGCCGAGCACCGACCATACGCGCTGTTGTTTCAATAACTTAATTGGCGCTCGGTGAGTGCGGGGCGTGCCGAACGGTGGTTTCGTGTAAAGGCGCCAAGGCGCAAAGCAAAAGGTGGGTGCGAAGCACCCACCCTACATTCGACTCGCGCAAAGACGCCAAGGCGCAAAGAAGGGAGAAGCGAAGAATTCTCCAAATACGATCTCGCAGAAGGGAAACGACTTAGTGTGACGGAGAACTTGGAGCACAGGCGGGTGCGGGGCACCACACCCTACACGGGGAAGAACCGGTCGCTTGCGCTCGCGGCTCTGATTGACGGATTGTCCGCGCGGGAGCGTCTCCGTATGAGCAACTAACGATCAAGCGTTTCGCGTGACCCCCCTTAGTCCCCCCTTATTAAGGGGGGAGATTGGCCACGCGTTACGGTTGAATGCGAAATGCTCTCATTGCGGAGCGCTATCGCGATAGACTCTTGTGGACGGTTTCCAGCCAGCTGTCCGTCTTGATAAATCCTTCGCCCCATTTTTTCCATTTGTCGGGAACGCCTTCGGATTTGATCTGATCGAGTGTTTTGCCGGCGGTGATTTTGTCTTTTACGAGCTTCACGCTTTCGATGAGCATCGAGTGGAAAGTCTTTAGATCTTCCACGGTCGAGAGCGGGCCGTGGCCGGGGATGATCTTGGCGTCGGCGGGGACTTGTTTGATGACCTGTTCGACGTTGCGGGCCATGCCTTCGACGTCGCCGCCGTGGTCGAGGTCGACGAAGGGGAACATGCCCATGAACATGTGATCGCCCATGTGCACGACGTTGGATTTGGTGAAGAAGATGATGCAGTCGCCGTCGGTGTGGCCTTTGGGGTAGTGCATCACGCGGATTTCTTCGCCGTTGAAATGAATGCTCACGGATTCGTCGAAAGTGATGACGGGCCAACCGTCGGGAGTGAGGGCTTCGACATCCTTGCCGAAGAGGGTTTGCTTGGTGGAGACGCGTTTGCGCACGTTGGTGTGGGCGATGATGGTGCCGTCCTTGCCGAAGGCGGGGTTGCCGCCGACGTGGTCGCCGTGCCAGTGCGTGTTGAGGATGAACTTGGGCTTGTCGGAGCCGAGTTCTTTGAGGGCGGCTTTGATCTTGTCGGACAGCGGGGCGTATTGGTCGTCGACGATGAGGACGCCGTCGGTGCCGGCGGAGACGCCGATGTTGCCGCCGCGACCTTCGAGCATGTAGATGTGGTCGGTGACCTTGGTGGTCTTAATGGTGACGTCGTCGTATTCGTCGTGTGCGAGTGCCATGAGGGGGCACAACGCGAAGATGGCGGCGATGAGTTTGTGGTTGGGGGTCATGGGTTTCTCCTCAAGAGTATTGTTCAATGGTGGGATTTTGGGGGACGAGGAGTGGGAGAGTCAAATTACGATTTGTTGATTGTCTTTTGGGGACGTCTTGCCGAAGTTGCAAAATTCCTCCGCCCCTCCGGGGCGGCATTTTTCCGCCTAATCTGTTTCCACGAGTTCCGTTCGCCTGCGGCGAACTCCACTCGTGGCAACAGCCCTTCGCTCCGTTGGAGCGACGTAAAGAATTCAGAGCGAGGACTGGGGCTAATTGAAGAGGAGGTGTTCCCGTTTCCTATTAACTAACTCTTCATCAACTTTTGCTCGGCGGCGGTGACGTCTGCGCCCATGTCGAACCAGGTGTCGAGGCGGGTGACGCGGAAGACGTTGGCGACGAAGGGGGATGGGGCGGCGAGGACGACTCGGCCTCCGGAGAGTCGGGCGCGGTTGACGAGCGTGATGAGCGAGGAGAGGCCCTCCGAGTCGATCATTCTGATACCGCTCAGGTTGATGAGCAGTTTAGCGGATTCGCCGGCGGCGGAGTCGCTTAGGAGCTTGGTGAGTTCCTGACCTTCTGCGGAGGTTAGGTCACCGGAGAAGTGGGCGGTGGTGATGCCGTTTTTTTGTTCCACGCGGATGTCGATCATGGGGCGCTCCGTTGCAGTCTCTGAAAACTTTGCTGGTTATAGTCGCAGTTGTGTTAGGAACAAAGCGTGTGAGAGGGATTAGGCAGCAGGCAATAGGGGAAGTGCGTCTGTAGGTAGGATTTTGCGCGCCCCGGCTGGGGCTTCATATTATTCGTGATCGAATACCCACGGGTTTCACCAATGGTATCTACACAACTTTGTAGACGAGGCGAGTCTGCTTTCTTAATGCCAGCGGAGAGTTCTAGGTATCCTTCGTCCGCCCTCCCGGGCGGAAAGTTGAGAAAAAGTGCTCGAATCCAGTGACTGAAGTCACTGGCAACTGTCGTGCGCCCGTCCGGGCGAACGAGATTGGCGACTTGTGTAGATACCATTGGCTTCCGCCGTGGGCTGACCGCGATCGCCGCTGCCGCGGCTTGGTTGCGTGCAGAGCAATCAACAGCCAAGTGAATCGTCTGACCCCCGTCAATCCCCACTTGCTAAGGGGGGAAGTGGCGAGCGCGCGATACAGTTGATCGGTAATCGCTTTGACGCGCTGTAAGCGTTGGACAGCACCGAGCGCTTCAACGACGTGGCGCTACTTCGAGAGGTTGCCGGTGTCGATGCGGCGGTAGGCGCCTTTGGCGAAGAGATAGTTCTCGCCTTGGAACGAAGTGAGTTCGCCGGAGACGACGTAGACGAGGCCGGTGGGGTCGCGTTCGGTTGCTTCGGCCATCGTTTCGAGCGGGCGGCCGGGCAGCACGCGGAAGGCTGGCTCGGCGTGGTCGGGGTGGTCCGCTTCGGTGACGAAGGTCCACCAGTTGCCGGAGCGGACGAGTCGGCCCGGGCGGTTGACGATCGGCGAACCTTCCGGAATGACGCTGCGCGAGGTGATGGTCGAGCGTTCGACGTTGCCGGTTGTGTTGCCGGTGACGATTTCTTCGGTGGGCTTTTGCTTGTTCATTTGTGCGACGACGTCTTCTGTCGAGGCGTCGGAGCCGATCGTAGGAGGACTCGTCGACGGGGCGTCTGCTTTTGTTGGCGCGACGTTGGAGCGAGCGGCTGTTTTGGGCAGAAGGTAGTTTTCGTTCTTGAAGACGGTGACGTTGCCGTAGACGACGAAGAGCGTGTTCTTGTTGGGGCCGGTGGATGAACGGGCCATGATTTCGAGCGTTGAGTTGGGGAGCAGCTTGAGGCGGAGCGGTTTGTTTGTTTCGGGGTCGGTGAAGGAGAACATCCACCAGTCGTTTTCGAATTCGATGGTGCCGGTGACGCCGATGAGGGACCAACCTTCAGGCCAGAGGGGACCTTCTTCTTCGGCAGGGCGATGGGCAGCGCTGGCCGGGGGGATGATGTCGTTGGGGGGGCGAAGATCCTGAAGGGCTTTAAGGATGTCTTCAGGCGTTGGCGGTTTCGAGTCGTTGGGTGTGGTTGGTGGTTTTTTCGCGGGTGGTGATGTAGGGGCGGGTTCGGAGGCGCGGATTGTTGTCGGGAGTATTGCCAGTAGAGTGACAAGGAGTGGCACGAACGACTTATGGATACAACGAGTCAGGGAGGCCGCTCCTTTGCAGTCGCGGTTCTGATTGATCCTTTGCTTGCGCAAAGGGCTCTGATTGGTTGAATGATTGGCGGAAGTAACCCCGCGCTTGCGCTTGGGGCTCTGATGGGATTCATGTTCTCGCATCATTTTGCGTCCAGTTGTTTTCCGAAGTCGGATTTGTCGGTCGTTGGTCGCTGGCACGTGTATTTCTCGCAGACGTAGGCTGTCGGTTTGGCGTTCATGAGCGACTTGCCTTTGAGCAACGGCATCCTAGTATCCTCCACCTTGTCGGGCGAGTGTACCACAACTTTGTTGGGCAGGTAACGATCGTAGATGGTGCGGATTAACTCCTTGGTATCTGGCGCGGAGTCTGGGCCGACGAGGGCGATTTCCTTCACGCGGTCGTGGTGAAAATCGACCGCGCAGAGAAGGCGTTCGAAGGAGCTGGGCGATTCGTTCACGGAGTCGTGAAAGGCGCGGAAGATGGATTCGGCTTTTTCGCGATAGTCTTTGCGATCGAAGAGAATGGCTAGTCGTTGCAAGTTCATCGCATGGATGGAATTGGCGGCCGGGATGGCGTTATCGTGCGGTTGTTTGGAGCGGGCGATGAGCTTTTCGCCGTCTGAGGCTGTGAAGAAGAAACCGCCGGCGTCCTTGTCGAAATAGTATTCGATGGATTTGTCGGCGAGGGCGACGGCTTCGTCGAGCCACTTCTGGTTGTAATCCGCTTCGTAGAGATTGAGCAGGCCGTCGATGAGGAAGGCGTAATCGCTGAGATAGCCGGTCAGGCGCGACTGACCTTTGCGGTAGGTGGCGAACAGGCGGCCGTCTTTTCGCATGTCTTTCAGGACAAACGACGCGGCGCGTTGGGCGGCCTGCGTGTATTTCGGTTCGTTGAGCACGCGGCCACCTTTGGCGAGGCTGGCGATCATGAGACCGTTCCAACTGGTGAGGATTTTGTCGTCTAGGCCGGGGGCGACGCGCTTGTTGCGTTCGGTGCGAAGTTTCTCGCGCCAGGTGGCGAGGCGTTTGTTGAAGTCGTTGACGTCGAGTTGATGAAGTTTGCAGAAGAGTTCAGGTGGTTTGGTGATGTGCAGAATGTTCTTGGGCCCGGCGGGTGCGTGGCCTCGCGATTCGAACCAGTTGCCCGTTTCTGAGACGTCGTAGTAGCTGCAAAAGAGTTTGCCATCTTCGTCGCCGAGGAGGCGGTGGATTTCGTCGACGGTCCAGAGATAGAACTTGCCTTCGAGTCCTTCGCTGTCGGCGTCGCGGCTGGAATAGAAGCCGCCTTCGGGTGATTGCAGGTCGGTGATGACGTAATCGAAAATGTCGGCTGCGGTCTGCGCGTAGAGGGGGTTTTTCGTGACTTGGAATGCGTCGAGGTAGATCGCGCTGACCATGGCCTGGTCGTAGAGCATTTTTTCGAAGTGCGGGACGAGCCAATCGACGTCGGTGCTGTAGCGGCAGATGCCGCCGCCGATGTGGTCGTAGATGCCGCCGCGGGCCATGTTGTCGAGCGTGACCTGCACGGCTTCCAAGAGATCGGCGTTGCCGGTACGGCGATAGGAGCGGAGCATGAGGTCCATTCCCATGCTTGGTGGAAACTTGTTCGTGCCGCCGCCGCTGATGCCGCCGCGCGTGCGGTCGTAATAGCGAGCCATGCCTTGGGCTGTCTGGTCGACGAGTGATTGGGGAATCACGTTCTCGGCGGCAGCGGTGCCTTTGGTCCATTCGTCGAAATAGTCTTTCACGGTCTTCGTGGAGCCGGTGATCTTCTCGCGATCAGTTTTCCAGAGTTCGTCGATGCGGTTGAGCAGGTCGACGAATTGCTCGGTTGGGAAATAGGTGCCCGCGAAGAAGGGAGTG
Organism: uncultured Phycisphaeraceae bacterium; assembly: GCA_964494205.1. Taxonomy (GTDB): domain Bacteria; phylum Planctomycetota; class Phycisphaerae; order UBA1845; family UBA1845; genus JBBTCX01. The sequence continues at coordinate 26,872 of CAZBRD010000013.1, forward strand.
CCGTCGGGGAGCAGCCACACGCTCATCGGCCAACCGCCGTGACCGGTGCGCGCCTGGGTGTAGGCCATGTAGATTTCGTCGATGTCGGGGCGCTCTTCGCGATCGACCTTAATGCTGATGAAGGCAGTGTTGAGCGAGTCGGCTACCACGTCGGATTCGAAGGACTCGTGTTCCATCACGTGACACCAGTGGCAGGCTGCGTAACCGATGCTGAGGAAAATCGGTTTGTCGTCGGTCTTTGCTTTTTCAAAAGCTTCGGGGCTCCACTCGTACCAGTCCACCGGATTGTGGGCGTGCTGGAGAAGGTAGGGGCTGGTGGCTTCGATGAGGCGATTGGTTTTTTTCGGTTTGGCGGTGGTGTTCATGGTTTGGGTCTCATTTGGTTTTGATTCTGCGGAGGTCGGTTTCGAGGGTGCGTCTTCAGCGTGGACGATGGAGCGATTCGTGATCCCAACAATCAGCGGCAACAGCGTGGCGAGAATCGCGTGATTGGTCATGGGGATGCCTGCATTCGGGGGATGAGACGGCAGGTTTCATTACAGTCATTTCTAACACGCGCGGGCTTATGCCCGCGGCTCGCTTACTTCCCTTGCTTGCGCAAGGGGCTCTGCTTGCGGGGAATTGTAGTGCATGAGGAAGGCGGGTCAAAAGTCGCCACGGCCAAGCTGCGGCTTGACCGTGCCACCCATTCGACAATGAACATTGGAAAAATGATTTCGCGAGGGATGGATCGCAGAACTCGAAGGTTCGGTCGCCCCGTTGGGGCTTCATTATTAATGTTGTCGATTTTCCCACGGCTTCCGCCGTGGGCTGACCGCGTACCGCCGCTGCCGCGGCTGGAGTGACAATTTTCTTGCGGGTGATTGTGAAACGCCTTGGAGCGAACACATTCATTCTGTTCGACGTAGGAATCTCCGATAAGATGTTGGCGAACAATGTAAGTGATTGTGACGAACTATGCAGATGGTTGTTGCGAAAGACTTGGTCAAGACTTTTCCCACGCCTGAGGGGACGCAGAAGCGGGCGGTGGATGGGTTGAGCTTTTCGGTCAATCAAGGGGAGATCTACGGCCTGCTGGGGCCGAACGGTGCGGGGAAGACGACGACGCTGCGATTGCTCAGCGGGTTGATGCGGCCCACAAGCGGGTCGGCGATGATGGCCGGGCACGAAGTGAGCAGCGAGCCCGATGCGGTGAAGCGCATACTCGGTTTCCTGACAGCCAACACGGGTCTGTATCAGCGGCTCACGGCGCGGGAGTTGCTTCGTTATTTTGGCGAGCTGCATCATATGGAGCCGGCGCGGGCTATGGCTCGGGCGGACGAGCTGATTCGCTGGCTGAACATGCACGAGTTTGCAGACCTGCGATGTGGTGCGCTCTCGACGGGGCAGAAGCAGCGCGTGAACATCGCACGAGCGCTGATTGCTGATCCCAAAGTGCTGATCATGGATGAGCCGACGCTCGGGCTCGACGTGTTGAGCAACCGAGTCATTCTTGAATTCATCAAACGCGAAAGGGCGGAGGGAAAGACGATCATTCTGTCCACGCATTACCTCGACGAGGCTGAGACGATGTGCGATCGCATCGGGTTGCTGCACAACGGAAAGCTTGTGGCAGAGGGCGATTTACAGTCGTTGCGGGCGCAGTCCGGCGAGGAGCGGTTGAGCAACATTTTTCTTAAGGTCATCGGTATCGATCTCGACGCGGCCGTTCATGGAGCGGCTGTCGCATGAGTTTTCTTCATCGCGTTCGCACCATCTACCGCAAAGAGCTGATCGACATTCTGCGCGATCGTCGCACGCTGATCGCGATGATTCTCGTGCCGATCGTGCTGTACCCGCTGCTGCTGCTCGGGTCAGTGCAGGCGGTGAGTCATCAGGCGGAGTCGCTGGGCGAGGAAACGCTGGTGGTGGCTGTCGTCAACGAGCGAAGCCGAAATATTCTTGAGTTCTTGATTGCCAGAGACACCGACGCGCTCAACCGCGCGAAGAAAAATCAATCAGAGGAGGAGCCGGCGGAAGAGAAGAACGCGCCGCGAAATCAGAAGCGTCGCGCGATCGATCGCACCGTGCAGGGTTCGTTTTCGGGGGAGATCGATCAGTCGGCGACGCCACTCACGAATTGCCGGATCGAAGTGCTCGATTCGGAGGAAAGGGTAGCGTACGCGGTGCGCGAGCGGGCTGTGCACGTCGGGATTATTTTCCAATCGGATTTCCGGTTTGATTCGTTTGAGCATCGCAATGAGGTGAAGCTGCTGGCGGACCTGGAAGAAGTTCGCAGCCGCTTTGCGCACATTCGGATTGTCGATTTGTTGCAGCGGACGGAGCTACGTATCAAGGAAGAGCGGAAAGCGGCGAAGCACTTGCCCACAACTTTCGATCAACCATTCAAGCTTGATATCGAAGACCTGTCGTCGCCGCCTTCGATTCTGGGTCAGGTGCTGCCTCTGATTCTGGTGCTGATGACGATCACGGGCGCGATTTATCCTGCCATTGATCTGACGGCTGGTGAGCGTGAACGAGGCACGCTGGAATCGCTGATGGTTTGCCCGGTGCCGGTGTTCGATCTGATCGTCGGCAAGTTCTTGGTGGTGACAACGGTCGCGATCATGGGGGCGACGCTGAACCTGTTGAGCGTTAGCGCGACGGTGTATTTCGGCGGGTTCAATCAGGTGATTTCGATCAGCGGTGGGGGGATTCCGTTTTTTCAGATGGCGTTGATTCTGCTTTGCCTGATTCCGTTCGCGGTGCTCATGTCGGCCATCATGATCGCGGTGTGTGCGTATGCGCGGACGTTCAAAGAGGCGCAGAATTACGTGACGCCGGTAATCATTGCCGTGCTGCTGCCCGGCGGAATTGCGGCTATGCCCGCGACGCGACTCGACGGCGTGATGCTGGTGATGCCGGTGGGCAACATGGTTCTGCTGGCGCGGGAGCTTCTCATCGGCGCGAATGTCAGCGCGTGGCACGTGGGGATGGTGCTGCTTTCGACGACGTTGTATGCGGCTGCTGCGGTGGGCATTGCGGCGCGGGTGTTTGGGGCGGAGGCGGTGGTGTTCTCCGATGCCGGGTCGTTCAAGAACATATTCTCGCGCAGACTCATTCATCCACAATCGAGGCCAAACCCGTCGATGGCGTTGAGCGTAGTGGCGATACTGTTTCCGGTATGGTTCTTCATGCAGACGGCGATTTCACCGGGCGAGAATGAGGACTTCACGAAGCAGTTGCGCGGAACGGCTGTGCTGATGCCGCTGATGTTCGTGGTGCTGCCGACGCTGGTGCTGCTGTATTGGAAAGTGAACATCGTCGAGACGTTCTCGCTGCGAAAGCCATGTGCGCGATACATTCTGGCGGCTGTGTTCATTGGGCTGGCGTCGTGGATTCCGGTGCATGAACTGATTGTGTTGCAGGATTCCATTCTACCAATTCCGAAAATAATGGCTGAGAAGCTTGCCGAATCGAACAAGGCCATTAAATCGCTTAATCCGTGGATGGCGATCGGGGTGCTGGCGCTGCTGCCGGCGATTTGTGAGGAGCTGATATTTCGCGGATTGCTGTTGAATGGGTTGCGCGACGCAGCGAAGCGGCGAACGGCGATCATCGTGTCGGCTGCGGTGTTTGGCGTGTTCCATTTCATGCTGGTGAAGTTCGTGCCGACGACGCTGTTGGGGCTGGTGCTGGGGTATTTGTGCTGGCAATCGCGGTCGATCGTGCCGGGGATGATCGTGCATTTGCTGCACAACGGGTTGTTGACCGCCAGCCTTTTCTGGCCGTGGCAGGAGACGCTGGGAGTGCCAGCGGATGACACTATGTCGCATCTGCCGTCGCATATCATCGTGGGTGGTTTGGCGCTGGTGGGATTGGGATTGTGGCTGGCGGGGAGACCGAGGGAGCATTCGTCTGAGACAGTTGACAAATACTTAACTCGCGAAACGGCGAATGCTTAATTGCCGACCGATGAACGAGCGGGTGTGAACATGGCGGCGCTTCGCTTGGCCATGCCACCCAGGTGCCACTCTCATCCAACCGAAGAATGCACTGCTCACAGAGCAGTGGCACACCGTTACGCTGATTTTCGAGTGAAACAGACCACCAGACTTACGCGGTTCGAGATTTGATCGTCTGCGGATCGCGGGCCATGGTTACGGCTGTGTCGTAGGTGATCTCGCCTCGCTGGTAGAGATCGAGCAGTGCGTGATCCATGGTGATCATTCCGTATTTGCGCCCGGCCTGGAGTTCGGTGTAGAGCTTGTGGATCGAATTGTCGCGGATGTGGTGCCTGACTCCCTGCATTCCGACGAGCACTTCGCAGCAGAGGGCGCGGCGGCCGCCCTGAGCGCGCGGGAGCAGCTGTTGGGCCAGCACTGCCTGCAACGTGTTGGCTAGCATGTAGCGCACTTCTGTTTGCTGGCCTTCGGGGAATGCGGAGACGATTCGCTGAACGGATTGCACCGTGTCCGGCGTGTGCAACGTTGCGATGACGAAGTGTCCGGTTTCGGCTGCCATGAGCGCGGTGTACATCGTTTCCTTGTCGCGCATTTCTCCCACGGCGATTACGTCCGGGTCTTGTCGCAGGGCGTGCAGAAGCGCCTGGTAGAACGTCCGCACATCGGTCAGCACTTCCTGCTGGATTACGATGCTGCGCTTGGAGGGGTGCGTGTATTCAATCGGGTCCTCGATGGTGACGATCTTTTTGCGCGATTCGGTGTTGATGCGGTCGATCATGTAGTTGAACGTGGTGGTCTTTCCGACTCCGGTGGGGCCCGTGATGATGACGAGGCCATTGGGTTTGCGAACGAGGTCGTCGACGATCGCGGGCAGTGTCAGCTCGGTGCGGCTATGGATGACCTGCTCGCTCAAGCGAATGGACATCTCGGGATGGCTGTTGCGAAAGTAGATGGTCACGCGTGCGCGGTCGGACTCGCCAAACTGCGTTGAGTAACAAAGTTGCCAGTCTTTTTCCAGGGCTTTTTTCTGGTCTTCGTTCAAATGTTCATGGGCGAGCGATCGGGCGAGCTCAGCCGTAACGACGTCGCCCTTGGCGACGACGATTTCGCCGTCGACGCGGAACACCGGCGGAAGCCCGACGATGATGTGAACGTCGCTCGCGTTATGTTTGCGGCCCGATTTCAGCAGCGTCAAAATGTTCATCAACTACTCCAGCGTCGCCAAAGTCCGCGCAGCCAATTGGCCGGCGTCGCGCGGTCTACTGCCTCCAGGGCTGTGCTCGCCTCCCGATAATCCGCACGAAGTTCGAGGCAACGTTCGTAGCTTGTTCGTGCGGCGGTGAGCAAGCCGAGTTGCCTTTGGCAGTTGCCCATTTCGAACCAGATGTAGCCATGGGCTGGTTCCATTTCGATTGCCTGTTTGAGGTAAACGAGCGCGTTGGTCCACCTGCGATGGTATTCGTAGACGCGCGCGATGATCACGCGATCGAACCAATCGGTGATCGGTTCAGTGAGGGCCTTGCGGAAGCAATCCTCATAATGCTTCTGACTGTTTGCAAGGAGGACTTCCCCGCGAACGATCCAGCGCCAGGCAGATGTGCCGGGCACTTGGAGAGAGCCGTCGCTGCTGGCCATGGCTGTGCGCTGATCGCCGAGTCGCGCACACGCCTGGGCTTTGGCAGCCAGCAGTTCGCCGTTGTTGCGAAAGAGTTCGAGCGCCTTGTCGCTCCACACGCGCGATTCGTGGTGTTCGCCAAGCTCCACCAGCACCTGCACTTGACCCACCCACGCGGGCACCACGGCGCGATTCACCTCCAGACAGCGGGTGTACTGGCGGAGGGCGGGTTCGAATCGGCCCCAGCGGTGTTCGTCGCGGGCCGCTTGCAGGAGCATGTTCTCATCCCGAGAGCGCGTGCCTTCGGAATGCGCAGTTTTTCCTTCGCGCGGGTTTTCGCTGAATTCAAGATGTCTGAATCGTTCGGACATGGATACTCTTATTTTACCCTTCCGAAACGCGAGAGCGGATGAATTCGAAAAACAACTTGGCCGAGGATGTTCTCCTTGCGAATGCGACTCATTGGTTGAATGAATGCACCGACGTCGACAATGCCGTGTATGGTCAGTGGTAGTCGCGATGGAAAGATGGCATATTCATTGGGTCCCAGCTGCATGCTGAATCTTCCCATGTTGCCGATGCCGCCGAGGGGCAGGATGTCGGTTTGTTCTTCGCCGTTGATCAACAGTCGCTCACTATCGATCGTCACTGTTTCGTTGGGGAGGGCCACAATTCGATCAATCGCATAGCCGTCCACGTAGGCGTAAGGACCAAACCCGTTTCCATAGTATCCGTGCTGGACGCGAACGAGCACGATGTCTCCTCTTTGCAGTGGTTTCTTTGATAGCCAATCGCCTTTGTATAGCAGTCCGTCGCCGTCGCGGATTTCATCTGAAGGGAGCACGCCCTGCACGTGAAGCGGAGAATAGAATTGGCTTGCGAACACGCCGACCGCACCGTAGGCGACAAATCGTACGCCGAGGAACACCACGATGCCCATGAATGCGCGGACACCGACCTGCTCGATCAGCGGGCCGGGCTGCATAAAGCTGACGATGGCGGCGGTGTGAATGAAGGCCAGGACTGCGATCCAGAATGCGAAGGAGCCGGTTGCGATCGACGCTAATGTGATGAACAGTACGACCGTCCATACCGAAAGGAAAACCCAGCCACGAAGACTCTTCTGGCGAACGGCGAGACTGAGACCGGGTATGATGTTTCCCTTCAGCGCCTGCCAGAAGTCATCGGGGGGAGTCCATCGCCAGCCGGCTCGGATAGTGTTGGCGGTGTCGATGACAAATTGATCTGCTCTAATCCACCAGCGGCGCAGACTCGCTGGCCAGAACGCTCCGGACGCGCGCGGCGGCTCTATGGCGATGCTGTCGAAGTTCATCAGACTCTGGCAGCGCACGCAGTTCGAGATGGCCGGAATATTCTCAAACCCGCAACTGACGCATTGCATGACTGGGTCGCCTGCGAAGAGATCAAGACTCAATTACAAAGCGAAGCAATTACAGCTCTAAAGACCCTCACCCCGACCCCGTCGTGCTCCCTCATCAGTCGCTCTCCGTCTAAAAGGGAGAGGGAGAAATAGTTGCTTGCTCTGCTCAACCAGATGACGCATTACGGACCTTTGTGTCGATGCGTACGTGGCCTTCGAGGGCGTGGAAGTCGGATGTCATTCTTCGTTCATCTTCGCGTCCGACGATTTCCGCGATGAGGTCGGCCAGTTCGATGCAGCGTTTGCCTTTCACGCCCTTGATCTCGACCTGCACTTTGCCGGTTTTCGAAATGGTGACTTTGAATTCGGGTCGTTCCATGTCTCTGAATCCTTGACAGCCCGTTGAAAAAGTAGCGTCGCGGCTTGTCCGCGGCGAGGAAGTCGCGTCCCTCGTCACCCACAAGGGGTGACGCTACAGGAATTTTCGACGCCCCGCGTTCTTCAACGGGCTGTTGAACGGGGAGCCTTACAGCCTGACGCGCACTTGGACTGAGCCATCCTGCAGGACTTTTTCGTCGACTAGCGAGTAGTTTCGCTGCTTCAGTTCCGTCACCAGTTTGTGATAGGCGTATTGTTGGACCACGCGACCGGCGATTTCCTCGCCGATTTTCTTGAGGTCCTTTTCGGACTGTTTTTCGCCGGTGACGCAGACGCTGCACGCGCCGCGCTCGTCGCGACCGAATTCGATCGTGATGTCGTCTTTCTGAATGACGATGCTTTCGCCGCGAGCCATTCCTTCGCTGACGACTTCGCTGTTCTCGATTTCCGTTTCGACCTTGCGCTTGCGAGAGACCTTTTCACCGCCGGTTGAAGCACCCGCGACTGAGTAGCCCATGCTCGCGGCTGCACCCACGACAGCCGACATCACGGCGGGCCACGCGGCGACTACCAATGGCGTCAGCACCAGACACGCACCCATGTTTGTACTCCTGCGATTCGATCAAACTTCCAATTTGCGACGCGTTTGAGCCGCCTTGTCGTCATCACGCCGCGACGCAAAGCGTGCGCGACCTTCTGCCCAAGAGCGCAACGCCGAGATTCCTTCGGCCATCGTGCGCGAGAGCGGCACGGTTTCGGTTACAGCCTTGAGCAAATCATCCGTTTCCAAATCCTTGCTAAGATAGAAAACGTCATAAAGCGAGCTGATCACCGCTTCTTCGATCTCGGCGCCGCTGAAACCGTCGGTGGCTTCGCCGAGTCTTGAGAGGTCAAAGCCCTTGGGGTCGCGAGAACGCTTGCGCAAGTGAATTTCGAAAACCTGTTTTCGTTCGCTGAGGTTGGGAAGGTCGACGAAGAAGATTTCATCGAGGCGACCCTTGCGCATCAGCTCGGGCGGTAGTTGCGAGATGTTGTTGGCGGTGGCCATGACGAATACCGGTTTTTGTTTCTCGCTCAACCAGGTGAGGAAGGTGCTCATGACCCGCGCGGTGGTTCCGCCATCGGTGTTGGACGAGCCCTGCGAACCGGAAAAGGCTTTGTCGATTTCATCTGCCCAGAGAACTACCGGCGCGATACTTTCTGCCACCGCGATCGCTCGGCGAATGTTTTCCTCTGATGAACCGACGAGGCTCGCGAACATTCGCCCCATGTCGAAGCGGAGGAGTGGCATGTTCCACATGCGGCTCACGGCTTTGGCGCACAGGCTTTTTCCGCAACCCTGCACGCCGACCAGTAACACCCCTTTGGGGGCAGGCAATCCAAACTTTCTGGCTTCCTCGCTGAAGGCCATCGAACGCTTGGTCAGCCATTCCTTGAGGTGGTCGAGCCCGCCGATGTCCTGCGTGTCGGTGTTGGACTCGTAGTATTCAAGCAGGCCGCTCTTGCGAATGATCTGCTGTTTTTCCGCGAAGACGATTGAAACGTCGTTGCCGCTGAGGCTGCCGTCATTGACGATGGCTTTGGCGAATACGTTTTCTGCTTCCTGAAGTGTGAGTCCCAACGCCGCTTGCACCAGCTTTTCGCGACCTTTGTCGTCGAGGTCGATCTTCACCTTCGTGTTCGATCCGACGTCATCGCAAATCCGCTTGAGTAGCACATCAAACTCGCCGGCTGCGGGAAGTGGATAATCCAGGACGGAGACGTCCTTCTCCAGTTCCGGTGCAAGCTCTAGCAGCGGTGCGGTGATGATCAACGTCTTGTAGCTGTCGCTGAGCGAGATAGGCACTTCGCGCAGTTTGCGAATAACTCCTACGTTGGAGTCGCGGGCGCGCATGAAGGGGTGAAAGTCTTTGAAGAGATAGATCGCGGGCTCTTTGTGCTCGATGACGGTGTCGAGAGCTTCGACCGGATCGGCCATGTTTTTGGAGCGGGCTGCGTGGGTGGCTGCGCCGGATTTGGTGAAACCGGTTGTCACTGACCAGCAGATGAGTTCCTTACGACGGCGTTGGGCAATATCACGAAGGTGTCGCTCAACGCGGCCTTCTTCCCAGGTCACGACGTAGACGATCGGGTAGCGCGCCCGAATCAGAACTTCGAGGTCATTCGATTGGCATCGCCCTTGGCGACTCGCGACAGCGGAGGCATTGTCACTCATGCGATGCGTCCCGAACATGCGAGCACGCAACTTGTCGCTTGGCCAACTCTGGATCAAGCGGACACAAGGCGCGCAACACTGCTACGACCTGCGGCGGCATGTCCTGACAGTAGAGACGGCCATCGACGCCGATTGTTATTACGATCTCCAAGTCAGGAGTTGTAAGGTCAGGTAGCGACACCGATTGGAACTCCAAACGCGGGCTCAGGTTCGGTTCTGAGGTTGAGCTGTCGGACGTAGTCCTTCGCTTCGCGGACTTCATCCGCACGATTCAGCCGGCTGATGTTCGGGTCGTTGTTCGCGCGCCAGCAGGGCACGTAACCGGTGTGCAGTTGAAAGCGAGTGTGGGGCAAGTTGGCTGCGACCCACTCGACGACTGGTTTGAAACAACATTTCATGTGACCCGGCATCAGCAGATGTCTGATGATTGTGGGCGTGCGTCCGTCAACGTGGAGCAGGTTTCGCGTTACGACTTCCCAATAATTCGCGACGCCCGCCAGTTGTTTGGCGCAGTCATCGTTTCCAAACTTGAAGTCCGCGATGTAGAGCGTGATGACGCCGTCGAGCCATTGCAGCACTTGCGGCGTCATGTACATGTTTGAGTCCAGCGCGAGCGGCAGCGGCGAGTCGGCTGCAGCGGCTATTTCCAGAATCGTGTGAACGTGAAGGCTCGGTTCGCCACCGAGTAGGTCGATCGTCTTCACGCCGTCGCGGACGCGACGTGCGAGTTCATCGGCCATTGGTTCCGCGGCGATCTTTTCACCTACGCTTGGTTTGAAGCAGGTCGGGGCTGTGTTGCAGAATTGGCAGCGGAAGTTGCAACCTGACAAATACACTCGATAGGCGGGCACGAGCTCCACTTCGTCGCCATAGCTGACGTAGCGCTTGAAGGTGAAGGTCTCGGCTCCCAGTTTGCAGGGAGCGGGTTCACCGGCTGTTCGATCGATGCCGCAGCGCCATTCGCAGAGCGTGCAGTGTTTCAGCGACTTTCGTACTTCGTTGATCCGCGACAGGAGGACTTCGCGCGGTATTGTTCGGCGGCGTGACTCTGCAACGGGAGTGTTCACACGTTGGTTTCCGGGTATTGCGCGCGACTCGATCAGCAAGCTGAGACTCGTAGCCGCGACTTTGGTATGACGCGCGAACAAAGGCTTTGTTAATGGGGGGAAAAACCAAATTAGTGTTATTGGCTTGTTTACGTGGACGTTGGTAGGCCGTTCTGTACTTTTGTTCCGCATTCGGGGCAAATACCGCTTTCGTTGCCGAACAGATTGTAGCCGCATTTCGCGCAGTGACCGATCTTACGACGACGCCAGCGGCGAAGGGGGCCGCGGATGAAAGCGAAAATCGGGTAGGCTGCAAAGAGGACAAAAGAAAACGAAAGTGAAACAGTTAGCGAATTCCATCGCGTAAGTCCAAGTGCATTGGTTCCCCAGAAAACGACACCCATATCCCGTTGTCGATGATAAGGAATGTAGCTCCTTCCACTTGTAAGGTCATGGTGGTATACATCGTTTGTTCTGGGGCAAGATTCGCTTGGTCGATATCTTGAGCGACATTTGTCGCAGATTGAGGTCGCATCAAGATAGCCCAGCCATTTGACAAATGTGCTGGGAAATCCTGGATGGGGGCCTAGCGCGTTCCCTACTTCAGGGTAGCAATAATGAAAGGTCAAGGTTCCGGGACGGAACATGAACATCAAACCGCGTGATTCGTGAACGTAGGCGGCCATACTGTGCCGCGTGCCGAGCCGCTGAACTTGTTTTGAATAACTGGCGAGCGAGGCTACACCGCTGGTTAAAGCGAGGAGCGACAAGAGACATAGGATCGATTTTCTGATCATCGCTCAAAATCAGACGTTTGCGGCGTCTTAGTCGTCTCAGCGGAATGGATGTTAATGCCGCATTCGGGACACACGCCCGACACGTTGCCGGTCAAGTTGTAGCCGCAGTTGGTGCAGTTGTTGGGATTGCGACGGCGTCGCCTGCGACGAACGAGGCTCTTGATCAATCTCAGTGTTGGGTATGCGCCGAATACGGCGACTGGGAGCCAGATTGGAAGTGTTACCGCAGAGAGCGGTGAACCGCTGTTTGAATCGTGCCATAGGCCGTACCCGCGATACACCAACCTGTAGTCCTTGGTGTGGAGTAAAGCACTGTCGTCAATGTATCGCGCCACGCAAAGGCCGCTTGGCGTGACATAAGCGCGCCAAGTGATCAATTCGGATTGCTCGTATCTTGCACCCCACCCACCGTTCGGCAGATTCGCGATGACAAGGCTCGGTATTAAGACCGCTTGCTTCCCGCGCCCGAGAAAAGGCGCAAACGTCACCGTTAACCACAAGGCAGCGGTCAATGCCGCGAGCGTGGTGAGAATTACAAGCAGCAGCATGCGAAAGATTCGGAACAATCGCTTCACGGTGATATGTTATCACGAGTATTGGGATGCCCCCCAATGGTATCTACGCAACTTTGTAGACGATGCGAATCCGCTTTAATAGTACAGGCGGAGAGTTCCAAGCATCGCATTCGTCCGCCCATCCGGGCGGAACGTTGAGTAAAACAGCTCGAACCCAGTGACTGAAGTCACTGGCAACTACCGTGCGCCCGTCTTGGCGGCTGCAAAGACGCCGGCAAAAGCGCAACAATTCGCTTTGATCCCCACCCTCGCCACGGTACGCTAGAGGTATTGCCTGCCGGCGTAGTGCACGCAAACCACCATGGAATACCCCGGATAGCTCCGAATCCACCGTACGGTTGAATGAGATTTTTTATGGCTGTCCGCTACCTGTCCGTCTTCTGCGCCTGTGCTGTTTTCATGTTCGTTGCGTCGACGGTTTCGGCTCAACAGTTCGTTCAGGAAACCAGCACGCGCTTTCCCGTTCCGAATCCGGCTGAATGGACCAATCAGTTGACCATCGGCGATCTCGACAATGATGGCGACCTCGACCTCGTGTTCGCCAACGGCGGGACGTTTTCATCGCCCGGTACGCCCGACCCGGTGCGCATTTTTATCAACAATGGCTCGGGGTTTTTCACCGACGAGTCGACGAGTCGGACGGGGGGGCTCACCGGTTTGCATCGCGGCGTCGAGCTCGGCGACGTGGAGAACGATGGCGACCTCGACATCATTCTGACGCAAGACTTCAACCGAATGCCCAATCTGCTCATCAACAACGGCAGCGGTTTTTTCACCAATGAGGCAGCCACGCGTTTGCCTGCCATGACATTGAGTAGCTCCCGTGCTCAATTCGGCGACATCGATAATGACGGTGATTTGGACATCTACATCGATAACGGCGGCACGACCAATCGCTTCGGGTGCGGACAAAATCGCGTATACGTCAATAACGGCAGCGGATTTTTCACCGACGAAACATCCACGCGACATCCGCTGGGGACCACGTGCGAACCCATGGACGCGATCTTTGGCGACATCGACAACGATTTCGACATCGACGTCCGCACAGCTAGCACCGCGACCAACGCCTCGCGTCTTTATCGCAACAACGGCGCGGGAGTCTTTACGACGGTAGCCGGTGTGCCTGCTGACGGCGGCTGCTATTCCTACGACTTTGGCGACATCGACAACGACGGCGATCTTGACATGCTGGGCGCGAATGGCGGACCCGGCACCGTTGAAATCCTTCTCGTCAACAACGGAACCGGCACATACACGGATGGCTCGAGTCAGTTGCTTTCAAACCCAAATATAGATGACAACGACAGCAAGTTTTTCGATTATGACAACGACGGCGACATGGACCTGCTCATCGCAGCCTTGGGGGGAACGACCGAGCGCATTCTGAACAACAACGGCAGCGGAGTTTTCAGCCTGGCCTCGGGCGTGATCTCGCTCCAAACCGATTCGTCGCTTGATATCGAGGTGGCTGATCTGAACGGAGATGGGAAACTCGATATCGTCACCGCTCAGGGCGAATCCGGAAATTTTCAAAACCGAATCTACATCAACAACGGCCCGGCTGACACCCAGCCGCCAATCATCGTGTCGACGGAGCAGCTTTCGGACACGGGCGATACGGCGGGCCCCTATGTCGTTCGCGCACTCATTCTGGACGACATGACCTCGGACCGGAATTTCTTCCATCATTGGATCAATTTGAACTACTCGGTGAACGCGGGGGCGGCACAACAAGTGGCCATGCGTTACAGCGGCGGACAGGTTTACCGAGGCGCCATCCCAGGCCAGCCTTTCGGTTCCACCGTTGGGTACTGGGTCACTGCGACGGACTTCAACAACAACGTGGGAACCGGCGCGGTGCTGGAGTTCAGCGTGCAGGCCGATTGTAGTGGCGTGAACGATTGCTCCACTCACGGCACGTGCGTGGCAACCGATACCTGTTCCTGCGATTCCGGCTGGATCGGTCCGGACTGTTCGATGGCCGCTCCCGTGCCGGCGGTTTCGACCTGGGGAATGCTGATCATTGGTTTGCTGATGACCACCGCTTACACCTTGGCAAGTCGCCATAGACCATGTGGAAGCGGGAATAGCGCGGCGTAGCAAATCGGTTGTTCGAATCGTTTCATTCACTTCGCAACTGGCGGCAAATCGGGACGCAGGGCAAGCAACAGCAGTCAGGGCGTTTTTCACAGCTTCGTAGAGCGGCTGGGTGCGAAAGCGAAACGATGTGTCATGCTGTGGCAGTCAGTTCGTAGGCGGCGATGAATGCGACATTTTGATACGCATCCCACCAATTAACAGCGCAGGGATCGGTCGCGCGTACCCTTCGATCGCCCCGCTGGGGCTTTGCAAATTTCTTGGGCCATTTCCCCACGGCTTCCGCCGTGGGCTGACCGCGTGTCGCCGCTGCCGCGGCTCGGAACGACTGATTGCGGTGGAAATACGTGGCGAGAATGACATTGTGCGCATCCGAGCAAGCGCCAATAAATAATGGGAAGCGTATGAGTCATCAGGAATAGTGCTGCGTCATCTTGCGAAACTGCGCCGGGCAGGATTCGAACCTGCGACCGTCGGATTAGAAATCCGATGACCGATTTCGTAACCGACGAAAACGGCGATACTTGCGAAGCACAAAGTACAGACGTTAGCGCAAGCGATAGCAGTCATAGCCAAACTTCGCTGGATGCCAGGCTTTTCGCGGGCATTTCTGATCAGCGATTGGCCGAGTTAATGGGCTCATGGTTCGAGCTACCCGAAGCCATTCGCGCCGGCATTCACGCAATGGTTTGCGCGACGCTTAGTTCACGGTGAAATATCCGTTCACTTGCGAGTTGAATGGACAGGCCATGCTCGGGCCAACGAATTACGCAAGCCTTCTACAATGTCTACGTCAACGAAACCTCGGCTAGCGATAGCGCCAGTGGGGGTATCGTAGACGAGGGTAAATGGATTTGTTGTTCCACACTTCTTGCTATTCGGATCGGGTTTGCCTCTTGGGCATGTCTTGCTTAACCAATGAATGCTCACAACCGAATTAGTCCATATCGGTTTCATTGAATGTTGTTTGAAAACCGCCGTCGCCGAGTGGATGATCTAAGAGGGACGCACTTTCGCGCGCCTCATGGTTGCTTAGTAAGAAGTGCAAGATAGCGTTCAACTTCAGCTGGCTTGTTCCAGTTAACATAGAGTTGGACCATGCACTCATAAACTTCAAGTGTGAATCGAGGACCCCGCCTCTCGACCCCTTGAATTTGCTGTAATCCATTTAGTAACAGTTTCTCAGCTTCGTCAAAATGGCCTTGCGATGAAAGACTTGCTCCAAGCATGCATTCTGCGTAAGCCATTCGCCAATGGGTAGGCTCGGTTTCACTGAAAATGGAAATCGCTTCCCGAAGTAGCGTCTCAGCTGACGAAGGCCGTCCGCTCTTCAGGTAAAGCCGCGCCAGGCCGATCATGGCATAGGTCGCTCCAACACTTTGCGACCCGTAAACCTTGATTCGCATGTCCAGTGATTCTCGATAGAGGCGTTCAGCTTCTTCATAGTCGCCACGTTCAACAAAAAGCCAGCCAAGGTTGCTCAGGCTATTCGCAACGCCTTGGTTTTCATTGCCCAGCACTGTGAGTCGAATGGAAAGAGATTCCCGCTGCAGCTGCTCGGCTTCTTCATTACGACCTAAGCACGCAAGCGACTCTCCAAGTTCGGCCATCGTGCTGGCGACGTCCGGGTGCAAATCCCCAAAAAGTTCTTTCACCACGTCAAGATTCTTGCGCAGCTGATTTTCTGCCGCAGCACAATCTCCTTGCTCGCGAATTACGACAGCCAATAGTCTCATTGTTACAGCGGTATCGCGGCTTTTTTCACCCAAAAACTCAATGTACTGCGCAAGTGCATCTTGAAGGTACTTCTCAGCGTTTATGGGTTGTCCTTGTCGATATTTTACGAGCCCTAATGCACACAAGCTTCGTGCGACGTCGATATGACGGGGACCATACTTTTGCTGCCGAATTTCTAGCGACTCACGTGCCGCTTGCTCTGCCCGAATCGTGTTAACACCGACCATCGTCGACAAGGTGCACAGGTCCTTAGCAACATCGAGATGATCTGGACCCAGAATTGACTGGCGAATCCCAAGCGCGATCTCGATGTGTTGGATCGCGGTCTCGAAGACCCCTAGCGCCTGATAAGTATCAGCCAATGTTTCGTGGAGGGCGGCTTGCACAGGGAGATTGCTCGGGAATGCCACTTCGATTTGCTGTGCCGTTTGATCGGCAAATTCTCTCAGCGTTTTTGCGCCTCCGTTATTGACCGCATTAGGATTGGGCTGGCGTAACATTTCATTCAAGAAGTTCATAACGGCTTCCGCCTCGGCTCTCGCTTCTTCTGCCACGTCGCGCTGCTCGACTGCTTGGTGCCAGCCCGAAATAGAAGCGATCAATCCGGCGACGATGGTAATCATGAATGCAAAGGCGATGGCCACAGAAAGACGATGTCTACGCAGCTGTTTGCGAAGTACATAAATCGTCGAGTCGCGCCTGGCCACGATGGGCTCGCCTGCTAGATAATGTCGCACGTCACGTGCGACATCGCCGGCCGATTGGTAACGACGCTCGCGGCCCTTATTCAGGCATTTGAGTATGATCGTCTCGACATCGTCGTCGATTTCTTTTCTCAAAACCTTCGGTTTGGCCGGTTCGTCGTTAATAATGCGTGTAAGGACCTCATTAATCGGCCCCACAACATCGTACGGAAATCGACCGGTAAGCATTTGAAACAAGATGACCCCGAGCGAATAGACATCGGTGCGAAGATCAATCTGTGTAGCAGCACCCTCTGCTTGCTCTGGTGCGGCCCAGGGCAATGACCCGACAAATTGCCCTGTCACTGTAATCCCGTCGCAATGGTCAATGCTGATCGACTTGGCAAGACCAAAATCAAGGATGTGCGGCTCGCCGTTCTCGTCTACACGAATGTTTGAAGGCTTGAGGTCGCGGTGGATGACGCCGCGCAGATGCGCTTCTTGAACCGCCTCGCAGATTTCAGCGAAGAGTTTAAGCAATGTTCTTATGGTGCCAGTCATACCGGCAACATACAGATCCAAGGGTTGTCCGCGAATATAGTCCATGACGAAGAACATGTTCCCAGCGGCATTTCCGCTATCATGGATGGTGACGATATTGGGATGGGAGAGTTGGCCGAGTATCTGGACTTCGCGATCAAAGCGAGCTCGTTCCATCGCGCTGGCAAACGGGCCTTCCCGAAGCAGCTTGATGGCAACCTTTCGCTTCGTGGATTTCTGAAACGCTTCGTAAACGACCCCGTGCCCGCCACGATTGATGATTCCGAGGATCTGATAACCTGCGAGCGAGTCAGTCTTCGACTCGCCTTCTGAAACTGGCGTCAGTTCCCAACCTGCGAATTGACCATAGGTTGCGCCCTGGTTCACGCCACTCCCAGCCTGTTCGAGCGCATCGTCAATGAACGCGCGATGCCTTTGAACCCATTCTCTTTCGCTTGAATCCATGAGACTCCCAGTTCAATGGCGTCATCCGCCGTGTGAAGGTCACGGTCAGCTACTTAAGGGATATGAACTCGCCCCAAAGAGGTCCACGAACCGTTCTCTCGCTCGGGCCAGAAGCATTTTTACGGCCCCCTGAGAGCGGCTGATGATTTCAGCGATTTCGAATATGGAACGTCCTTCCATCTCGTACAGCCGCAACACTCGCTCATAGTCCGGCGGCAGCGCATTTAATACATTTTGAACTCGCGATCGGGTTTCAGCCAAGCGGACAGTTCGGGTTGGTGTCGTAGTTGTTCCGCTTACGCGATCCAAGAACCTGTCATAAGAAGAGTCATCATTGGGATCAACGATGCGGTCGCGACCACGCTTTTCCCTTCCTTGTTCGCGGATTGCATCGTTAAGATTGTTATGCGCGATCCGACGAAGCCAGCCGTAAAAGCCTTCGATAGTGTTGGCCGCTAGGTCCCCGATGTGCAAAGCAGCATCCAGATAAGTGACTTGAAGCACATCGTCCACGTCAATCAAGGACTGCCACTTGGGAGCGATTTGAAGCGACTTTGCTATCTCCAAGCCGTGTAACAAGAGCAATTCGCGGAGTGCGTCTTGGTCACCCGATTTTGCGCGTCGAAGAGTTTGGTCTGCAGAGTCGTCTACGGCCACATCGCTCAGTTTATCAATTTGGAAAATATGAGCCACCTGCGTGACTGTTAGACCACTGATGTCGCCCTCACTCTCAGCGACAAGTGGATCCGGCAACGAGAATGCCGCTTAATTCGTGAAATACATTTTCTGAAAAAGGAGCGCTTAGATGTACAGAGTAATCACGTTTTGTGTAATCGCGATGCAAATGGGTTTTCTTAGTGGTTGCTGTGATCCGGGAGTTGATTTACATCCTGTGACACCGTCTATCGATCTAGACAGTAGTGGCAACCCCAGTTCATGTGGCCGAATCCGTATTAGGAATCTCGGCGAAACAGATGCTCCTCCATCCACGACCAGGTTTAGCTTTAGCAACGGCGGCGAGATACTTGTTCCGACAGGCGCCATTCCATCATGTAGTTCGATTATCCTTGAGTTCGAATTGCCGAGCGAATGCTTTGCTCCATCAGACTGCACATACACAGTTACGGTTGATGCTGAAAATGTCGTTAGCGAAGCGGATGAAGAAAATAACCAAGCAGGAGACACATGTATCGGTTGACGCTGATCCCAAATCGAACATTGCCAACTTCCTTGAATCTGGACAAGTATCACAGTTTATGGCGGAGAAGAACAATGACTTCACGGCTTCAGTCGTACATTCTGATTTTCCTATCAGTGTTGTCATCGCCAACGCACAGCGAAATCTGCTCGCTCTTCCCAGACCCGCCGCAACTGCCAGTCGGTGAGGGACCTTTATCGATTGCGTTCGGCGACTTAGATGGCGACACTGACCTGGACCTTGCCGTGGCGAATTACTACAGCAACAGTGTCTCGGTCCTACTCAACGACGGCAACGGTACCTACGCTACCCACGTGCAGTACGGGACCGGGGGAATCTCCGGAGGCCCAGTGTCAATCGCCGTCGGCGACCTAGACGGCGATACCGACCTGGACTTGGTCGTGCTGAACGATTCGAACGACGGTTTCGTCTCAGTTCTGCTTAATAACGGCAACGGGACCTTTGCCGCTCAGGTCCAATACGGCGCGGGGTCTGGGCCGCACTCCGTCTCTATCGGTGACTTCGACGGGGACACCGACTTGGACTTGGCTGTCGGGAACCTCGATCCCGATACTGTCTCGGTGCTGCTCAACAACGGCGACGGGACTTTTGGCGCCGAGGTGCAATACGATTCGGGGGGTGGACCAGGGGGTGGACCCTGCTCCCTCGCCGTCGGCGACCTAGACGGCGACACCGACCTCGACCTAGCTGTGGCACTTTGCGTGGATGGAGGCAGTAACGTCTCGCTCTTGCTCAATAACGGCGACGGGACCTTCGGCTCCAGTGTGCATTATGCCGCTGGAGGCGGATCCTCCTCCCTCGTCGTCGGCGACCTAGACGGCGACAACGACTTGGACCTGGCCGTAGCACTTGGCGGGAACGGTGGCCATCACGTCTCAGTCTTGCTCAACAACGGCGACGGGACCCTTGCTCAATATAGTATTTATGACGTGCAGTCTAATGCTTCCTCCATTGCCGCAGGAGATCTGGACGGTGACGCCGACCTGGATTTGGTTGTAGTAAGCCTCTACAACGACACCGTCGCGGTGCTGCTCAACAACGGCGACGGAACCTTCGGCAACAAGTCACCCGTTTCTACCTATAGCCTAGGGGCTAGTGCCCCGGTCTCGGTGGCCATCGGCAATCTGGACGGTGATAGCGACTTGGATTTGGTTGTGGCGAACCAAGTCAGCAACACGGTCTCTATACTGCACAACCATGGCAACGGGACATTTGGCCCTGACCTTCCATATAGCGTGGGGGTTGCACCGATTTCCGTTGCTGTCGGCGACTTGGATGGTGACAACGACTTTGACCTGATCGTGACTAATGTGAACAGCAATAGCGTGTCGGTCCTGCACAACATCGGCAACGGCACGTACGCCGCCCACGTGCAATTCGGCGTGGGGCTTGGTCCGCACTCCGTCGCGGTCGGCGATCTGGACAGCGACACCGACCTGGATCTGGCCGTGGCGAACCAAGGTAGCGACACCATCTCTATTATGCTCAACAACGGCAATAGCGCATACACCGCTGGCGCGCATTACGGCGTGGGGGTTGGCCCGTACTCCGTCGCCCTCGGTGACTTCGACGGCGACACCGACTTAGACTTAGCTGTGGCGAACGCTTTCGGCGACACTGTTTCGATCCGGCTCAACAATGGCGACGGGACCTACGCATCCCAAACGCAGTACGACGTCAGGGATTTCCCGTCCTTTGTGGCTGTCGGAGACCTGGACGGCGATGGCGACCTCGACCTAGCTGTGGCGAACCGTGAAAGCTACTCCGTCTCGATACTACTCAACAATGGTAACGGGACATTTGGCACCGATTTGCCGTACGGTGTAGGGGGTTTTCCGATATCGGTCGCCGTTGGCGATTTGGACGGCGACACTGACCTGGACCTTGCCGTGGCGAACGGGGGCAGCCCTGGCGTCTCCGCCCTGCTCAACAACGGCAATGGGACCTTCGCCACCCATGTGCAATACAATGTGGGGGGAAGCCAGAGCTTCGTGGCCGTCGGCGACCTCGACGGCGACAACGACCTGGACTTCGTTGTGGCGATTGGCTTCAATACCGTCTCGATCCTATATAACAACGGCGACGCGACCTTTGCCACACCAGTGCAATACAGCGTCGGGTCTTTCCCATTTTCGGCGGCTGTCGGCGACCTTGACGGTGATGACGACCTCGACATAGCTGTGGCGAACGTTGGCAACGACACCGTCTCGGTCTTGCTGAGCCGCGCCAGCGACGACACGGACGGAGATAGTCTAACAGAATGTTTGGACAACTGTGTCGACACGCACAATCCGAACCAAGAAGACGTTGATGGGGATCAGGTGGGCGACGCATGCGACAATTGTCCCAATGTCTACAACCCCGACCAGGCGGATGACGACGGAGACGGTATCGGTGACGCGTGCGATTCCTTCGGAGACGTGAACCACAGCGGCAGTGTCGACCTCGACGACATTCTCTGCATCTTGAGTTCGTTCGAAGGCGACTTTGAGTGCGCGGGCAACTTGTCCAATGCCGACGTGGTTCCATGCGGCGGGGACGGCGTAATCAATATAGATGACATCTTGGCAATACTCCAAGCGTTTGGAGGCGCCGATTTGTGCCCATAACGTGTTTGGAGACAGAGCAGGCGAGAATTGTCCTCAGTTCGGAACGGGCTTGATTTGCACGCCTTTCAAGCCCCAGGCGACTATACTAATGGACTATAGGGGGGCGATCGGACGTCACGCAACGGCAATCCGCTCTCCTTGCGACCGGGACAATCGTACCCTCTGAAACACCAATAATGAACCACGCAGGATTGTTTGTACATGGCAACTGAGCACAGCCTTAATTTGAATCGGCTCCCTAACCCGAAGCGGGAATGTCGGCTCACCGAACGAAGGGAGTCCGGCCTGCGGCTCGCATCAAGTTGCAGGGTCATGTATTCGGCGTAACGAATCGGTCACTGGAATTCACAGGCGTACCCGATATCATGATGGTGATGGGGCATACTGAAATACCAACGAAAGTAAACGCGTGGGTTGATTGCGGCATTGAGCCGCTGGTAACGGCACTCAACCAGTTTGAAGAAATCGTCACGGTAGACTCATGTCAGGGCGATGACGGCAGGCCAGCTTATGTTCATTTTCTCGCCCACGGCGATGATTTCGCCCTGTATGAATCTGTCACGCGCATGTCACGTGCGATACAGCCATGTTCCGACGGATACACGCTTCAAATAGAGTGGGTGGCCGGGGCCGAAAGGCCCCTTGCCACCCTATATGCCCGTCAGGACATGATCCCGACGCTAGCCGAGGTAATAACCAAGGCCGCTAGTTGCGACCGTACGAAGGTGTCTGTCGATGACACGAAACACACAGTGCTTCGCAATTCGACAATCCATCAGAACCACCAAGCCTTTCGGCGTGTATGTGGTGGAATTCCGCAGAATGACGAGTAATGGGCGTTGCACACCGAAAAGCGTGCCCATGTCCATTTCGCGTACATTCGCATCTGCCACCGCTTCTACGAAATGCTTGGTCCTTTGTCAGTTCGCTAAATGCCATAAGGGAAGGTTCCTTTCTTTGTCAGTGGGTACGGATGCCGGGATTCGAACCCGGACGACCACTATGGTCACTGGCCTCCAACGCCAGTCCGTCTGCCTAGATTCCGGCACATCCGTATAATCGAGCCCCCGGCGCGCAGTGAGTGCGCGTCCGGGGGGCAGCTTTTTCCTTGACACGTGGTGGACCTCGCGCGTAAATTGAAACCCAGAAGCCAAAAATGCGTCGCATAAAGCGGCCAGCCTTTCGGGAGTTAGGTACACGAAATTCGGGCTTCTACGAACCGGGGAGTCTAGGCCCCGGTTCAACCCTTTTTACTGGGCCGAATTTAGCTATCCCATCACGGCTACGCAAGGATTTTTTGCTCACAGGCTTGCGGCACAACATTGGGTAGTGTGTAACCTATGGATTGACCACTACATATATACCCAAAAATAACGATTTCACATGGTTAGAATAACTGGAATAATTGGGTTATCGGTCCGTTGAAGTGACCATCATGTACGGCCCGATTTCTAAGTGGCACCGGTCGTATCAGCTGTGAAATCGTGGTTTGTATACCTTGTGCGCTGCTCGGTCGGCACCCTCTACACCGGCATCACAACCGATGTGAACCGGCGTATCAGGCAGCACAACGCCGGAAGCGCCTCACGCTACACCCGCAGCCGCTTCCGGTAAGTCTGGACTACCACGTGTCATTTGCTACTCGCAGCCTCGCGTCGAAACGAGAGGCAGCAATCAAGGCGATGACCCGTCAGGAAAAAGAGTCGCTAATTCGGTCCCGACGGGCAGCCGGGAGCGGAAACACGGTCGGTCGATGTCTCGGTTGATGGGGTCAGGACTGGCTACAACGTGGTTGCGGATAGCTTCAACCAAGCCCTCAGGCGGGTACAATCCATGCGCGCGTGCGCGATTGCTTTTCGATCGTATATATATATAGTTGCAAATGATGTCACGTGATGGCATTAACTGACACCGATCGTAGTGATAATACGGCGCGAACGGATTCAACCTAGGTTATTACCCACCCGCCGCTCTGCTTTCGACCCTTCCATCCCAGTCCCCACGGCGTAGAATTCCACCAATCAATCGTGACTCGGGACGTGTATCGTGGAAACCAGCCATGGCAGGTAGACCGAAGATCAGAGCTAAACGGATGACGGAGATCTCCGCGCTCGCCGATCGCCTGTGGGTCGAGCTTGAGGAGTTGACCCCCGAGTCGGTCTTCCAGGAAAAGCCTGATCAATTCCATCAGACGTGGTGTGACGCGTTCTTCGCCGCGATGGAGCTGAATTGGGACCTGAAGTTCCTGCGCGATGGGCTGCGGAAAAGGGCGCGCCTTCCAAAATTGCCCGATCCGATCGCAGATAGAGCCAAGGAGGAGGCGGAATTGAATAAGTCACAGGCCAATGGCGCGGTCGCCGAGGGGTTGAAGAATTAGGCGATGGCTATCTCGTGGCTAGCAAAAGAAGCCTATTTCCGTATCGCGCACGCGACTGCACGATGTAATACGTCACGGTTTGATTCGGCTCGCTTCAGGGAAGAAAACCGCAACTGGCACGTGCAAAAATAGACAGCCATCGTCGGCTTGCGTGATGGAGTACGACTTTAGCAATTGGAGGGATTCAAATGCCAGAAGCCTGTGAAATGAAAATGCCGAGTATCCTCGAAACCGTCGACGAATTCGTCGCCTGCGTGCCGTGGGGCAAGTGGGTGGCGATCCTGATTTACAAGAGAATGCACGCCGGGCGCGTTTGGCTGACAATGCGCCGATGGAACCGTCATCGAAAGAAGCTGTGCTGGTACCCGACGAAGCGGTATTTCGTCGTGCCGATGGCTGATGCGAGCGGGTTGGCGACGGCAATTCTGTCGGGGGTCAACGGAAAGTTCGAGGCGAAGCCGGACTGGTTGGTTGAAAGGGAAGAAGCGGAATCATTGATTGAACGTCCAAGACGCCGACCACGGGCACGGGCCACTGCTTGAATGTCATCAAGAATTGGTCTCGTTTTCTTCTTCTTCGCCCTCGTCGTCCTTCAACCCTGCATCGCAATTGCACATTCCTGGCCAAGCGTGATCAAAATGACTATCCAGTTTTCGCAACTGCCGATTTGGGGCAACAAAGAGTCGACGTCGAAAGCCCCGTCGAGTGAATACGATGAGGCACGCAATAACTATTACGATAGTTAAGAGTAACACCCATATGGTGAAATTCAACTCTCGGGCGAAACCTGCCTCAAACCGAACCAACATTAACAGGCGACAAGTTCCATCAGCTTGCCAAAGCTGTCTACAACGTCGTACTTCACTTGGTCCGATGTGATCTTGGCAAAGAACTTCCGGGCACAGTCGATCTTCCGCCGTTCGATTTCACGAAGTTCCATCGTGGACATGCTTCCCTTAGTCTCCGCGACGAAATAAACGTGTTTTACTTTCTTGTGTTCGAAGGCGATCGCCCAGTCCGGGTTGTAATTGCCAACGGGCGTGGGAATGAGGAACCCTCGCGGAAGCTTGGCGTAAACGACGACTTCGGCACTGCCGTCCAGGTCCTCGACGAACTTCCGCTCGGTCTTCGAGTCCGTGAAGACGTAGTCGTATATGTGCCGCGACGCCTTGTACGCCTTGGAGAATTCGGCCTGTGGCTTCTGCTGTGTGAAGATGTCGATGTTGTGAACGTCGCCGATCGGGTCGTATGTGAGCCGCTCAACAATCACCGTCGCCTTCTGCTCGTTAATGAGGCGGTTAGCTTCAGCGATGAAGTCCTCAGGGTTTATTCGGTACAGGCCGAACGTAGCCGGGGTAATCTCGCTCAGGATGCGGGCGACCGTGCGACGAGTGAGCTGTGTACCATCGGCGATGTTTCCGATCAGGTCGTACCGCACTGCCGAGTGGACCGACGCCCTATGCGAGAGGGTCTGTGTGCTGGACACCTCAAAGGCGGCCCCTCGCTTCAGATCCTCGGGCGTCGCCTGATCACGCTGCTCGCCACACTGAACCGTGTATTGAAGCGGCGTGACCCTAAGTTCCTTGTCCATCGTGGCAACGCACTTGCCAACCAGCTCGTGGGAGTCGAAGTGAACGGTGTACGCTGCTTTGCGGTTGATCCGCTCCCAAAGCTCTTTGAACTCCTTTTTCTTGAAGTTCGCTTCATTGAGCGGGTTGACCTTTGACTTTCGACCGTCCTCGGCTACCGGCAGTTGCACGTCGCTGAACACGCCGTCGACAAGTTGGAGTAACTGCTCGGCGTGCGTCTTCAACGGCTCGGGCAGTTCGACCAACGTGCCCTCCGCCTTCGCCTCATGATACTTCTGGGTGATGTGCTTCTCGTAGTCGATGTATCCGTTCTGGATGAGGTAGAACTCCAACTGCTTCGCCATCGTGGCGGTGACTTCTTTTGGCCCCTCGGGTGTCTGGATCAACTTGCCGGTGAAGTATTCCTCATTGGCCAGTCGCGGACGTTCGGAGAGCGATTGGCTAATGTCCTTCTGTAGGCCGCTCACGAAGTCACGGTAGCTTTCGTTCGCGACCACCGTGAGCACATTGACTTGGTGCACTGTCGCCGGATCGTCATTCCTCTCGCCTGTGCGTGGACCGTCGGAAAATACTGATAGGCGCATGCCGCGCCCAACCTCTTGCCGGCGCGAAACCGTGCTGTCGCTATGCTTGAGTGTACAGATCGTAAAGACATTCGGATTGTCCCAGCCTTCACGTAGCGCCGAGTGAGTGAAGATGAATCGAACCGGCTCCTCGAACGAGAGCAACCTTTCTTTGTTCCGCAGGATCAGTTCGTACGCATCTGAGTCGTCGCTTTCGCCAGCCGTCTCGCCACGCTTAGCGATGGTCGGATCGACCATGCGGTTCTTTTTCTTGTCGATCGAGAAGTATCCGTTGTGCGTTGCTTTCACATCGATGCCCTTTAGGTATCGCGTGTACGGCGTATCGTAGAGCGTGAGCGTCTCTTCAAGCTGCCGCTGATACTCCTCTACGAACATTTCGGCGTATTCACCAGGCTTTTCGCCAGTGTCGTCATACTGTCGGTATTTTGCGACCTCGTCGATGAAGAACAGAGTGAGCACTTTGACCCCTTGATCAAAGAGCTGCTCTTCCCGCTCGAAGTGAGCCCTGATCGCTTCACGAATCTGAATCTGTCGTATCGTCGCCTCATTTACGTCGCCTGCTGCTTCTCCAGCTTGCAGCACTTCGCCGTTGGTGAAGCTCAGCGTGTCGCTTCGAGCGTCTATGTCTGCAACCACAAAGCCCTTGTACTGGTCAAGGCCGCCGGAAAGAGAGTGCAGGTTGTCGTTTTTGCCCAGCTTCTTGATGATCCGCTTAATGGAGCCGCTCTTGAGCTTTTCCTCCATCTCGACGCGGGCGGTCGGCGGCTTCGACGGCGCGATCTGAATCGACTCCAGGTAAAGATAGGCATTTGTACCGCTTAGCCCGCGCACTGAGATTCCTCGCACTGCGATCTTTTTGACCAGCTTCTGGTTATAGGCGTCCAGTGCGTCCAGTCGGTAGACTTTATTATGTTGCGTCTTGTGCGTTGCTGAGTAGCGCAGGATCATTAATGGGTTGAACTCCTTCAAAGAGTCAAGCGTCCGCTTGCCCTCCATCTTTTGCGGCTCATCGAGGATCAGGATGGGGTGATTGGCCTTGATCACGTCGATGGGCTTGCGTGACTGGAAGTCGTCCAACTCTTCATAGATCCTGCGGGCGTCGTTGCCTGTCGCATTGAACGCCTGAACATTGATGATCATGGCGTTGATGCCGGCGTCCGACGAATAGCTCTCAAGCTCATGCAGCCGCTTCGAGTTATATATGAAAAAGCGTGCCCGCTTGACGTACTGCTCCAGGAAATGCTCGGCAGTAATCTCGAACGCCTTCTGCACACCTTCGCGAATGGCGATACTTGGTACGACGATGATAAACTTAGTCCAGCCGTACCGCCTGTTCAACTCAAACATCGTTTTGATGTAGCAGTACGTCTTGCCCGTCCCGGTCTCCATCTCTACATCGAGGTTGACGTCGCAGACCTTAGATGTGGCCTGCTCCTTGCAGATGGGCAAGTTCTGTCGACGCTGCACGGTGTGAATGTTTTTCAAGAGCGGCAAGCTGGACACAAGCTGGGTGTTGCGGAAACCTGCCGCGTATTCGATGAAGTTGAGCACACCTTCCCGCTCGTCCTGCGGGCGACCGGGGTCGATGCGGTAACTGAGTGGGTCGGCGAATGGCTGCCCAGCGAAGCAATCAGCAATCGCTTCGACCGCGTCGGTCTGATATGCTTGCTTTTTGAACTTGAGTTTCATGCACCGATTTCCACGTCGTAAGCGGTATACAAGAGGCCTCGCATTACAAAAATCGCCTGATCCGCAGTTTTGCAACTGAGCGGACATTGTTTCCGATGTAACAACGGTCTAGTATGTGATTGGCTGGCAGGACGAAATTCGGCTTCATGCCGTGTGAGCATCTTCGGAAGCTCCTATATCCGCCGGCCATTTTCATTCACGGATTTAGTTCACTTCGCGAAATCCCGGCGGGATTGGTCGTTTGCGCGAGTAGTACTCGCCGGTGAGCCGCTGCCGAGTATCGTCGCGATCGATGATTAGTCCAACTTTGTCCCAGACTAGATCCAGAAATCGATGCTCGCCTAGTTCGAAACAGCGTTGGACCGTCCAAAGAAAGTAATCCGCCGCCTGTAGGCATACAACCTTTTCCGAATCGGATGGGACGACTTCGATTGGAGCAGCGCTTTCAATACCCCACTTCTGTCGAAACTTTTTCTTCGCCTCCAGCAGACCGCGCTCAAAGGCTTCGGTTCGGTCGCTTGAGCCTCGTTTGCTAAACACGATTCGATACGCTTCGTGCTGGTGTAGCCGATTCTCAAACAGGACCGACACGCACCGGTCATAGAGCTGATTGGGGTGGTAACGATAAGACGGCCGGCGTTGGTTCTCGGAAAGCACTTTCTCTACGATGACTCGCTTATCACGAACTACGGCGTAGAACCGCACTTCGTGCTTCAATAGCAACTGGAACACTTCCCGCCGAACCTCGCCTTGGTCGTCTTTAGCGTGAAAGTGCTTCGCCGTCTTTCCCTGCTTGGGTTGCATGGATGGGACGCCGGCAAAGTAGGGGTCGGAAAGAAGCCCGTGTCTGAGATCACTCAACGCATTGGCCAGTCTATCCGGTTCCACGACCTCAACTTTGCCCACTAGGAAAAAACGCGAGCAGCCCGGCTCGCCGACTATTACTTTGCCTTTGGCGTTGAACAGCACAGGGTCGCCAGCTTCGTCGACATAATAATGACGAACCCCCGACGAACTTTCGACGCACGGCGGCTCATCATGCATCTCGGATTCTTTGTCGAGTCGGTCGCTCAAAGTGTCTTAACCTCAGTTCCAGGTGAAAGCTGTTTGAATATCTGCTCCACGTTAATTTTCACGTCGTCGCCGCCGTAGCCGGCGTCGCGGAAAACGGCTCGGAGCGGTTTGCGGGTGGCGAGCGCCTTGACGAAGTCCTCGTCGATGTCGGGCTCGAAGCACGCAGCAAGCGCATTCTCGTCCACGAAGAGCACGTTCTTGCCAACGACCTTCTCGGTCTTGATGGGCAGCGAAAGGTCGACGCCCCAGTCGAGTAATACCTGAAATAACAGGTCCTCGTCGGTGCGGTCCTGCTTGATGTTGTCTACGTAACCACCGAGTAGTTCCGGCTTGACTTGGTCGGGGCGGTAGTACACGTCCTTCATACAGGACGAATCAACTTTGAGTACACGGAAGCCGACGTCCAGTGCCGTTCCGTTAAGGCCTGCGTCCCGCTTCACTTGCTCACCCGCGCGCCGGATTCGTTCTTTCGCAATGTCCGCAATCGTGGCAAGCCCGGACTTGAATGATTCACTCTGCTCATCACACTGTTCTCGTAGCTGCACCATGATATACCTGCGAGTACCGCCATCCTGGCCGTTCAGTGACATAACGGCGTGTGCTGTGGTTCCTGATCCGGCAAAGAAATCGAGGACGACGCCGTCTGTACCCATTGCTTGTTGCAGTATTTCTACGATCAATGCAACTGGCTTCGGAAAGTCCATCGCTCGGAAAGAAAACAGTTTAGTGATGTCCGATGTACCATCTCTAGTAAAAACACCGTCACCTATGATCGACGATACGCCAGTAAACTCGGACGACAGCTCGCTCAAGAACGACTTGCGGCGCGGACGGCCCTGAGGGGACGAGGGCCAAAGAATTCTCTTCTCGCCGATCAACTTCTTCATCGTAGTTGGATCGTAGCGCCATCCCATTGCTGGACAGCCGTAGTTTATCCTAGTTGCCGGATCGATTAAGTCATAGTGAAGATTGGGGCGGCGGTCCCTTGTTGCAAGACCGACCATGTTGGCGCTCGCCCAAGGCCCGCGCAGGTCGTTGTCGGGGTTCGTGTATTGATCGTGATTGCGCTTGTCGCCGCGCACGCGACTGCCGTAACACAAAACGTACTCATGATCAATGGATGCACCCTTCTCCGGGCGATTGTCCTTGTTTTGCCGACTCTTCCAGACAAAGGTTGCAATCCATGCGTCCCTGCCGAAGATTTCATCGCACATGCGCCTCAGGTTCGCGACTTCACAATCGTCAATTGAAATAAATATGACGCCGTCGTCACTGAGAAGTCGCGCGGCGATTGTAAGTCGCGGATACAGCATGCTTAACCAATCGGAGTGGAATCTTCCTTTGGACTCCGGATTTGCGACAAGTGGGATGCCTTCTTCGGAGCGTTGGTACGACTTCGCAAGATAGCCATCGATGCTTTCCGCGAAGTCATCGTCGTAAATTAGGTCGTTCCCCGTATTGTAGGGGGGGTCGATGTAGATCGCATTCACTCTGTTCAAGTACGTTTCTTGAAGCAGCTTAAGTGCGTCGAGGTTGTCGCCTTCAATGAAGAGGTGCTGCGTTGTGTCGAAACCGACGCTTTCTTCTCGGCAAGGGCGGAGCGTCTTGGCGATGGGTGCGTTCGCAGCAAGCAGTGCATTTCCCTTACCGGGCCAATTGAGATGGTAGCGCTCCCGTGGTCCCTCGATGACATGATCAGACAGAACTTGGCGAAGCTGGTCAAAATCGATTGCTTTCTGCAGGTTCCCGGCCTCATCCCGCGACTCGGTTACGCAATGGGGAAAAAGCTCAGCCAGCTTGGCAATGTTCTCCTTGGTGAGGTCGGGGGTGTGCATTTTTGGCTTGTTCATCATTGATACCTGAGTCAGTCCGTAAGCTCGTTGAGCTGAGCGTCGAGCGATTGAATCTGCGCGTTGATTTCCACCTTCCGATTAAACTGCTTCTCCCGACCCATTTTGGTTTTCAGCTTCTCGCGGTTGCGTTCGAGCTGCCGAATCCGTCCCAACCGCTCGGCTTGGTCTTTGAGCGACTCGCTGTCGCGTGCCGCGTACGGCATGACACGGCTGAGCAGCAGCCGGTACAGGGCCGCAAGATCGAGGGCGACGGGCAGCGGCAAACGGTCGGCGTCCGTCGCAAACCATTGCGAGGTGAAATATTCACCTACGACCCATTTTTCCGAATCTGCTTCGTTGGGACGCTTATACGCGGCGACCATTTGAACGCGGTCCCCAGCAAGCAACTCGAAGACAATCGGAAAGCCAATGGCCTGATCGATGCACCTCAGAATGTCCTCGCTCAGGCTTTGGGCCGCCGCATCCTTAAGCGTGATCGCGAAAACTTGAATCTCGGGTACGTCGGGCCGTGCGTCAAGCCGAATTGTTTCAGGGGCGAGCTTGTAGGCCCAGACAATCTGTGCCACTTCGTCAGCAAATTTCTTCTGTAGTCGGCGGCTTGGGTGGGAATAAAAGTAAATGCGGCCTTTGGGCAGAACGCGCTTAAACGCCGCCGATGGCGGGTACGCGAATAACGGCGATTCGCCCGAGAGTAGGGTGTTGCGACCGTCACTCATCCCATCTCCTGGACGACGATAAATGACATCAATTCAAAGTCGTCCAGTCCGGCGATCGAATCGGTCAGAGCAGTCGTACGTTTGGCCGTGAACAAACTGTCGAGGTCCTTTTCTTCCTTCACGTCGATAATCGAGCGAATCGCGTGGCCGAGCAGTTCCGAATATCGGCCCATCTCCTTGCCATCGTCCGTGACGTCGTTGAAGTATCCGCAGGCCAGCTTATCCGGTTCGGTCCGCATGCGACACGATGCGCGTGCCAAGTCGAGAATCCGCTTCACGTCCATATGGTTAATGACGACCTTACCGGCTTGTGAGACATACACGAGGTAGTGAGGATGTAGCCGGTTCTGCTGATTAATATTGACTGATTGGTGCCGATTGCGGAGCGTGAAAATCACGCCGGGCGGTAGGCCTCGTTCGGAATCCGCCGGCACAATGGCATGCAGGCCGCCAGGCATGGTATCGAGATCTGGGTTCTCCTTGACGTAGTTGAGCAAGTCCATGCGAAAGTCATTCAGACCTAAGTCGGTGATCGAAACACCGGTACGAACGTCTTCCAGTTCGATGATTTCCTCCTTCATACGGCGAAGCTGCTCCTTGCGATACGACACGTCACTTGCCTCGGACCTTAGCACATTGTCGTCGCCGGTCGCGGACACGTCGGCAATAACCATGCGATTCTCGACGCGCTCTCGCAAGTTGATGTACTCGTCGAGTGTAATATCCGGCCAGTAGTTCACGAGCTGGATGGTAGCGTTAGTCGACCCGATACGGTCGATGCGACCGAATCGCTGAAGAATGCGAACCGGATTCCAATGAATGTCATAGTTGACAACCCAATCGCAGTCCTGAAGGTTCTGGCCCTCGGAAATGCAATCAGTGCCTATGAGGATGTCGATCGACGCGGATTCATCCGGCATGGTCAACGATTTTTCTTTCGACTTCGGCGAGAAGAGTGTTAGAAGAGATTGAAAGTCATATGAGCGCGTGAGAGAGGACTTTGGGCCGCCCGTCCCCGTCACAAGCCCAACATGCACGCCGTATCTCTGCAACAGATCCGGCGACAACGTGCGAAACAGGTAGTTGGCCGTGTCCGCGAACGCCGTGAAGATAAGTACCTTGCGATTACCGGCGTTGATCGGGTTTGCGAGTTTATCCGCGAGGTGTTTCCGAAGATGCTGGAGCTTGGCATCATCCGCCTGTGCGACTTTTTCCATCTCGGCGTGAAGATCTTGGATCACGCGTATGTCAGCGCGGAGAACGCGCTCCCAGGTGTCGATGTCCATGTCCGAGAGTCGAATCTCAACCTTTCCTCCGATACTCGCATCGTCGGGCTCTGGAAAATCTTCGTCATCGGGGTCAACGTCGGCAAACGCAGTGGCTAAGTCCCCGAAACCTGTGTCATCACCGCTTGCGCGGAATCGGTCAATTTTGGTCAGGACGCTCTTGTGGTCTGTTTGCAATTTTTTCAAGGTGATACGAAACGCATCGACGGAGCTTTCGAGGCGCTTCAAGAGATTGACTATCATAAGCGATTGGAGGCTGCGTTCTCGATCGGACTGTCGTAACTTGCCCCGCCCCCCTCTGACTTCTGTATCGTAGCGCTCTTCGTACTTGGCCAAACGACTTGGAAGGATGTAATTAACAGGGGCGTAGATCGCAAGCTGCAATTGCGAGAGATTAGTGTAAATCTCATTGAAACCAATTACGTCTGATCTCTTGGTGAGCGGTGGGTGGAATGACATGGGCTTGCGCCGCTCCGGGAATGAACCAAATTCCGATGTGTCGTAAAATGTTTCGATCTGCTTTCTGGATCGAGCAATCGTTACGCTGTCCAAGAGCTTGAAAAAGTCGAAGTCAAGTGATTGGAGGATTGCCGCAGGGGTACGTTCTTCAGATGGCAATTTTGTCCAAGCGTTAAACGTGGCTTGCGCCCTGCGAAAGATCTCTTCTACATCTTTCTCGATGCCCAACTGCTCGACGAATGTACGCGAATCACCTTCGTAGGCGAGAGCAAGCTGGTTCTTCAGATCATTGAAGCGGTTATTCACTGGCGTCGCTGAGAGCATCAGCACTTTTGTCTTGACCCCCTCGCGGATTACAGTTCGCATGAGCCGCTCATAGCGCGTTTCACGATCTTTGTATGCATCGTTGTTGCGGAAGTTGTGCGACTCGTCAATGACAACCAGGTCGTAATTGCCCCAATTGACGCGGTTCAGCGGAGTCCCGAATGATTCGCCTGTCGAGCGCAGAAGGTCGGTGTGACAAAGCACGTCGTAATTGAAACGATCGCCAACAAAGACGTTTGTCTTCAGGTTGCGATTGTAGTTTAGCCAGTTATCCGCGAGCTTCTTCGGACACAGCACCAGGACTGCGCGGTTCCGCAGCTCAAAGTAGCGAATAACGGCGAGCGCGGTGAATGTCTTTCCTAGTCCAACGCTGTCAGCAAGTATGCAACCGTTGAAGGTTTCAAGTTTGTTGATGATCCCTGTCGCGGCATCGCGTTGGAAGTTGTAAAGCTTCTTCCAGACAAGGCTTTCCTTATAACCTGTCAAGTCGTTCGGCAGTAAGTCTTCACTAATATCCTCCAGAAACTCGTTGAAAATGTGAAAGAGCATCAGGAAGTAAATACGTTCGGGCGAGTTCTCTTGGTACACCGCCTCAATATGCTCCGAGAGTCGCTCGGTCACGTCGGCGAGTTTGCCCGGGTCGTTCCAAATCTGGTCAAAGAGCGACAGATATGCACTTGTGTGTGTTGACTCAGTTATCTTCGTAATGAAGTTCGATATTGCATCACCGCGTTGATAACCCAAGTCGACGACTGTTAACCCGTGCAGCGGCTGGTACACCGTGCGACCAGTCGGGCTCGCGATGCAGGCAAAGGGCTGCATTGGTGCAGTCGTTCGATTGGACCTGAAACGGGCCTTGCGTCGCATCCATTCGGCGCATTCACGCGCAATCGCTCTCTGATTTAGTTTGTTCTTGAGTTGAATCTCGAACTCGGTGCCGTAGAAACTCTTTTCTCGATTCGTTCTTGGAATATAGAACTCGCGCCGTTGTTTCTTACCGCTGTCGGTGACTTCATCGGGCACGAAGGTTGGTGCTGTGAAGATGAAATCGAATGACTCGATGCCCTCTAGTTGTGCCTTGAGCGATTCGAAGGCATAAATTGAGAAGCACGACGCGGCAATTCGCAGTTTCGAACCCGGAACGAGGGAGGCCTTTAAGTCGTCACCTAGCAGCCGATTGACGTTATCGATTAGTTCCATGTTAGACCAACAGCTTCAGCCTCAATGACCAAGGCCCAATCGATTCGTTCGAAATCCTAATGTCGACAAGCTTCACTATGGCTATTGATTACGTTTGCGGGGCGTCGGAGCCTACAGCGGGCATGCGCACGGCTTGGAGCCACCAAAGGCCGCAAGTACAGCGAGAATATCATCCAGGTTGATAACATTGTTTCCGGTACATGCGGGATGGATGTCACCATTAACGCACGTAGCGAAGTTTGCAAAGCCATTGAGAACGCAAAGGATATCGTCGAGGTCAGCCAAGTTGACGGGGCCAGCGCAGTTTGTGTTCCCGTACCGAATGGGCGCATACTGGCAGAATCCGCCGGTACAATCATCGCATGTGCAAACATCGTTATCATGACAGGTCAAAGATCCGGCGGTCGATGATGGCGGCGCGTTACATGGGCCAAGGGTGCCCCAGAAGCCGTCGTCGAGCTGGTAGAGTGGAGGGGCGGGAGTGGGTTCAAAGACAATAGTACCAACGCCGCCGGGTTGCGCCGTTGAAGCACTAATGGAGTACGGCCCGCCTGTAGAAGTTGTTCCGCCGCCGTTGATGTCGAGGGGTTTAATGGTGTAGGGCCCGCCGGTGAGTTGGGCGCGGACGGGTGCGGTTGCGACGAATAGCAAGAGCGTAGCCGTACTGAATTTCATCGATTTGAGTGGTTCATGATTCATGGCGTTTTCCCGTTTTCTGGGCGCCGCGTTCACACCTCGATAGCTCCGTCTTCACGGTTATTTGTTCAGGAATCGTTGATCCGATCAGCACACGTTATCTCTTCCGCGTGCGCTTGGTTCGTTTAAGTAGCTACTGGTTTAACTGAAATAGCGCAACGACACCAGGAACTCCGCCTGCACCGTTACCACCGGGACTGGGCTCAATCCCAACATCTGATCCTCCAACGCCTCCCAATCCGGGGATGACGTGCATGGCTCCAAGATTTGTAAAGCTTTCATAAACGAGAATTATGACTCCACCGTTCCCGCCTCCACCGCCGCCTCCGCCTCCGCCACTGTTACTAATGTCTGTCGTTGCATGACCTCCGTTTCCACCGTTCCCTCCGTTCGCACTTATCGACCCACTTGGGCTTATTAGGAAATTGCGGGCGTAAATGGCTATGACTCCTCCGTTTGTTCCGCCTCCGCCCCCACCTCCACCCCCCAAGAACTCTGGAGTACCGCCATCTCGGCTTCCTCCGCCACCACCACCTCCACTTGCGCCGCCAGAAGAAGTGAACTTAACAGTGGTCCCATCTGTCGCAATATCCAAGAGCGTGGCTAAATGCCAGTTCGCAATCAACTTGACGTTCGACGGTGTCGTGTTTCCCGGTTGGCCGGGAGCGCCACCAGAAGTTCCAAACGGCACATTAACACCGTTTCCGCCTCCGCCTCCAATCGATCCATTAGATGAAATCAAGCAGCCTACGGCATCAACGCCATCGCTGCCACTCGTACCGGCGACTAGACCACTTCCACCGATGCCGCCATCCCCGCCAACGGAACCCCGCAGGTAACCATCGGCTAGCAATCCGCCGGTTCCAGGCATGCCCTGCGAATTGCGAGATCCGTTGCCGCCGCTTCCACCATGGTTTCCGTTTCGCGCGATAACCCCGTCCAATGTAAGATTACTCGCTACAAAAACCCTGAAGCCATTAGGATACAGCGTCACTCCGGATTCTATAGTCAGGTTGGTGTAGTATTTGTCGCTTGTCATCGTCGTGTCTTCAGTGATGACTACATTGCCATCCGATCCATCGCCGAATGAGATAACGCTCGTTTCTTTAGACACTGCTGCGTGAATCGCATACGGCGCAGAAGTTAGTGGATGATCTGGCGTTAGTTGGTGGATGCCATTCGTCCCATCATTAAACCAAATGCGCAAAGCACGATTCTCGGAGGAAAAAACGCCCACCGGTATTATCTTCATGTTCGCAAGCGACAAGCCGCCGAGGCGCACGGAATAGAGACCGCTCGCGCAAGGAATGACCACCGGTCGATTCGGGCGATTCGTGGTGCCGATGTTAGTGGCGTCGTTGGTCCAAACGCTGTTGCCTGTGGCTGGGTCGATTATCGCGAAATAGAAATTGCCGTTGCCGGTGAATCGCTGGCCATTGACCGAGACGATGCCTTGATGATTAATCTGCGTTGGCACAGGCGAGGGCGGCGGGCAGGAGTTGGGCATGCACGTTGTACCGTCGCCTTGGAAAGTGCCCGTGCTCAAGTCGCAGACAGCAAAATCATCGGGGCCAACGCAAGTGCCGTCGGGCATGCAACATGCCCCGAACTGACCGCAGAGCGACGTTGGCCCGCATATTGAGCCTTCACCTTGATATGACCCAGGTGGGAAGGATGTAGAGCAAGCCGCCGGTGACGGCGCGACAAAGCACGAACCACCGTCAAGACAACATGCGCCAGATTGACCGTGAACTGATGCGACACCAATTAACGAAGTAAACAAGGCAAGAATTGTCCACGAATGACAATGTCCAGTCATTTCAACCCTCCACGCGTATCCTGAAATGGAACGAAAGCCCGAATGGTGAAGAATTGTAATTCGGGCCAGACGAGAATCAATGCCAAGAGTCAGCTTAAAGTCCTAGTGAACCACTGCTGACACCCTCAGTCTTAATTGTACGTTTGATAATTCTCGCAACGGCCTGATGGGTCCACCGACTCGACTTGCCTGTCTTGGTCGGCGTCGCGAGTGAAGTTAGTTCGTCAGCGATCTGCTCCAGCGTCTGGCCTTCGGCGCGCAATTCATGAATGGTCGTGATTGCCGCTTGCTCTGCTTCGTTCGGCACGAGCGAAACGCCGTCAGGCCCGAGGTCGTACCCGTAAGGAACCGTCCCGACTCGATGACCATTCGCCCGCTTAACCGCCATTGCCGACTTGGTGCGCTCGCGCGTGAGATTCCGTTCCATTTCCGCCGCGCCTGCGAGAATGACCAGCATGAATCGACCTGCCGCGCTGGTCGTGTCGATCGCGTTTCCGCCTAAGTCGACGATGTGCAGCGATACGTCCGACTTGTTCCAGTCCTCGACAGTATTGAGACAATCGCCCGCATTTCGGAACATGCGGTCTAGTTTCAGCATGACGACGGCCTGCGCTTTATCTTTCTTGAGCATGGTCAAAACCCGCTGACCGCCTTCGCGCGATGCGAGCGGTTTTCCGCCCGATACGCCAGCATCGGTAACGATTTCCGTTAGCTCCAACCCGCGCATCGTACAATAGGCGCGAATTCGCTCCGATTGCGCGTCCAACCCTAGACCGCTGTCCGCT
The DNA here is from genome assembly GCA_964494205.1 of uncultured Phycisphaeraceae bacterium. Taxonomy (GTDB): domain Bacteria; phylum Planctomycetota; class Phycisphaerae; order UBA1845; family UBA1845; genus JBBTCX01. The sequence continues at coordinate 64,627 of CAZBRD010000013.1, forward strand.
TGTTCCTGTGTCGAGCATCGCGTGTATCCAATGGCTTTCATGGTTTTGTTTCCTAATTCTCAAATTGCTTTCGTGTCGGTTCCAGTTTCCGATTACCTACCGTCCGCGCACGAACCAAACCGACCGGCCACGATGAACGCGACCGATCGGCTTGATTCCGCGAAGCACTACGCCGCTACCGCTTCCGTTTCTTCGGTTTCGTCGACGATGACTTGATCCGTTTCGCTGACCATGACCGCCGCTTCGATTTCAAGGTCCATCAGGCATAACCGAATGTTGTTATGCCGATCTTGCACGAAGCGCTTGAGGTTCAATCCGGTGATGTTCCATCCCTCGCGCATGGCTACACGCTGAAGATGCTCGACAATCGCGTCCGAATGCGGTTTGACGAATTGAATACGGTAGAATCGGCTAAATAGGGTTTCATCGCACCAATTTGCTTCCGTTGTCGTCATGATGATGACGCGCTTGGCTGGCGGACATTCCATTAACTCCAGCGCGTACGATTTCGCGGCCGCGCTCATAAGATGGCATTCATTGACGATGGCTACCTTAAATCCGCCGTTTGGAGCGAGGTATCGGAACCATTCGCACAAGTCGCGAAGCTCTTGCACGCTACAATCCTGTCCCTTGATTTCCATGCGAGTCATTATGTCCGTGCAACCCAGCGAATCGGCCATGACGTTTCCTAAACTCGTTTTCCCGCAACCGGATGGTCCGGTAAGTAGGAATGCGCCACGATCAAAGCTTGGTAGCTTCAAGATCGCCTTCGCTCGCGCGATGCTCTTATCCTGTCCGACGAATTGGCTGTAATCGCTCGGTCGATATCGTTCGGTCAATTGCATGACTACGCCACCGCCTTTCGCGCTGCGAGCGCTTCCACGTCGTCGATGATCGCCCGCGCGGTATCCGCGATGCGCTCCATACTCTCACGTAGTCCCTTGCTATCACCGTCCCAAAGCGCGATGTATCGCGATGCTCTGACTTCCACGTCCAACCCGAAATGCGTGCAAACGACGTACGCGACCGATTCGGCTTCCAATTCCGCAACCCCGCGCGTCAATTCCTTCGGTCGATCGGGTGTAAGGTGAAGCGCGGTGTGCGCGATTTCATGGCAAAGTGTTTTTGCTTGTTGTCCGGTTGGATGACGGTTATCGATGGTAATTCCGCTTTTCGTCGCAACCCCAAAAGCGCCTTCGGAAATAGCTTGGAAACTCACCGGAAACCCGCGTGAAACCGCAAGGGAAGTCAGTCTGCCGAGAAGATCATCGGCCGCGCCATCGATCGTAGGTACGTCGACTTCGGGTAGTTCCGCGCCTTCGGTTTGCGCCAAGTCGAAGACATAGACCGGACGAAAGAACATGCCGCTTTCGACTTCGGTATCGCCGGATTCGCGCTCGACTTCTTTCTTGAAGGGACAAGGCGCGAAAATCATGATTCCGTGTTCACCCTTGCGAACGTGTCGACCGATTTTCTTCCACGTCGCAAACCCAGCGACGCGCGAGGCATTCGGGCATTGCATGAAAATTAGCCAGCCATTGCGCCAACTATATGAATGAAACCGCGCTTGCACGTTCAGATACTGCTTGAACGTGTCGGATGCGCGTACGTCGTCAACCGCTTTCGCCAACCGATCGACGCTGTCGTCAATCTGCTTGCGAAGCTCTTTCGCCTTGTCGTTTCCAGATTTCTTTTCGGGGTTCGCGCACGTAGGCGCACACTGTAGAATTGTCATTGTTCGATTCCTTCTCTAGAGGTTTCGGACCACGAACCCGGATGCTGAAACATCGCGGGTTCACTTCATTACAAGATCAAATATACATCACGTTTCGATAAGTGTCAAATAGTGGCACTATTTTTCTACAACCGTTCCGTTGTGGAAATCAATGCCACCCAATGGCACTAGAAATACATGCAATCGCTTTCCGTTTGATTTGCCTTTGTTTTCCGGCCTGTTTCCATGCGGTTTCCGTAGCGTTTCCGCGAGGCTACTTGCCGCTACGTTTTGCGTGCCACTAAATGGCACAAACGATCGCAAGGCTTCATCGGGGGGCCCCTTCGCCAGAAATCTTAACCACGCCCCCGCCTCATGGGACCCAGCGGAGTACGACTTAACCCGCTCTTCGCGGCGCGATGATTTTTCGGCATAATGCTTCCAACGACATGCCCCGTCAGGCCACTTGGCCCCTGCCATTTGTGAGGTAATCCTCCCTCAAACTTCGGTCGGGATTTTCGATCTCGGTATGTGTTCGTCCGATGATTAGAATTCACACCCATCACGATGATGCGTTCCATGCATAAACAGCACGCCTTATAATCGCCTCTGACGGGTCGGCAATTCTCCGGCCAGAGAGTGCCTTACGTTGGCCGGTACTACGTCTTAGCATCCGACGCGGTACCGACCGACGACCCGCCGCAAGGATGCTCTTTCATGAACCACGATCCTCTGATTGCCGCATCGGCGCAAGAAATATTGCAAGAGATTGAAGCGAAATACGACGCCGCCACTGGCGAGTTTTTGCATCCGGCTCACCTTCCAGGTCAAAAGGCCCCGTTTCTCAGCGGGGCGAAGTATCTCGCTATCAATAAGTCGCTGACGACTTTGATCAATCTTTGCTGCGAGCGACGAAAATCACTCAGTGACAAACAATTGATCGGAATCGAACACCTCTGCAAAGCGCTGGGAGTTGATTTTGCCGATCTCTGTCGAAATTGCTCTCAGGGAGAGGCACTCGGCGCATTGAGTAATTTTCCACTCACGAAAAGAGCGGGAACGACATTCCCCAGGCTTCTGCGGCCCCTGCACTTGCTTGCAGGTGACATTGAGTCCAAAGCAATTGCTGAGAGAGTCGGCCCGTTCTCGCAAATGGGAAGAGTATCAGTGTCAACCAGCAGTCCGCTACAACAGCCTTCGCCAATTCATTTGAGTGAGTTACTCGGATGCATTTGGTCTGATCACTGCAATCAGGAACATGAGATGGACGTAGCCGTGGACCAGCGTGCTAGGGAAATGGCAGACACGGATGCGCAACTAAGCTCGTATCAGAAATGGTTGGTAGAACATTCCCATTCGGCGGTCCCTGATGAGCATTTAAGTTTGGACGTGCTAAAGGCAGCTGACGAGCAAGCCTATCGTTTCTTTATGACAGGTGGCGATTTTCGAAACTATCGAAGCGCTGCTCTTGCGGAGATTTGTCAGGCGAAACGAAATGCCCAAGGCGCGGATTACTTCCGGCAAAAGCCTTGGGAAGTCATGCGCTTTGAGTTAGTGCGCCTTTCGCCACAGAAGATTGATGAAGGCGCTCTTGAATCTTATTGCTCGCGAATTAGTTGCAATGCGCTTGATCCAAGCGACGAGGAATCATCGGCCTTTGCGCCTTTGATTGTGGCGTTAGATCGGGACGGTTTTACCGAAAGAGTTCTTCAAACACTATGGGAGAAATGTCCTAGGAATTGTAAGAGGCTAGGATTGCCAAAGTCTACTTACCAAAGCGATCGTGAAATCCAAGGAATTCATCCGCGCGGTGAGACCCAAAGTATTGGAGCATTGGAAGCGAACGATTTGACCTCCGAGAATTTGGAAACGCCGTCAGCGCTCCTTCCCCTATTCGCCGGCGGTAACAAGCTGAACAAGGGGTGCAAGGGTGCCTTGGTTCCGCCGAATCGCGTAAAATGGAATGATGCCACCTTTGAGCTGCCTCCTCGACAGTGGCGACTATTGGCCTTTCTTTGGGATCGGGACTCGGCAACCTTTGATGAGCTCAGAGATGAGGTTTGGAGCGAAGAAGTTTCCGATCATTCTATCACTGCAGCTATTTCTCGATTGCGCACACACCTGACTGAGCATGAAGTTCAGTTGACACTCAGTACGAAGCACCTGCACGTCACCTGCGAGTGGCAAGAAAACTAATCCCGAAATAGTCCCCGAAAAATCCCCAAGTCGCGACCGTTTGGGGACCGCCGCCTCGCTATAAGCACCTGAATCTGGGAGGTGTTTATGAGTGTAGTTACCGAACCGTCACCTGTGCATGAAATCCCAACTCCTGAACGAGTCCGAAAGCGTCTGGCCGAGGTCCTCCGCGAAGCACAACTACTGCGCCAACTTTTGCGTGTATCGGAAAGTGCGGCCAAGGAATCGACCTGCAATAAGCGAAACGGAGGTGACTCGCAATGACTAAGAAACACTGCGACCCGCCTCCGGCTGCCACCGGGGCGGGTTCGCGAAATACTACAGAGCTCAAGGGAAATTCTAGCGAAACAGTTCAAGCGATCAAGCCTCGCTTGCTCGATTCCGGGCCAGCCGCCGCGTACCTCTGCATTGGGAAGCGCAAGCTCTGGCAGCTCACGAATTGCGGTGAAATCGCCTGCATCCGTATTGGCCGTAGTGTTCGCTACGACATTGTCGACCTTGACGCGTTCATAACGCGTCATCGGAAGGGCGGGCCGCGCAAGTGACTCACGATGAGATTCTAGAACTACTGAAACCGTTTGGTTTGAAGCGATCGGGCGACGGGCATATTTCACGTTGTCCGGGCCACGATGATCAGAAGCCCTCGCTCTCAATTAGCTGCAACGAACACGGCGACACTCTATTGCATTGCCATGCGGGATGCAGCATTGCGACGATCTGCAGCGCACTTGGCATACGCGAATCCGACTTGTTCGCGGGTAACGGTCGGAATCCTGAGAATCAACCTCCTGCCCGGAAATCAAACAAGCCCACGCACAAGGAATCGAAGCCGCCAATCGATTTTGCAGCCTTGTCCGCGCAATACGAAACCGCCTTGACCGACGCGCTGGCCGAACACCATGCGAAGCAGCTCGGCATCAGTGTCGAGTCGCTTCGTCGCCTCCATGTCGGATGGGACGAGAAGGCGCTGACTTTTCCCATGAAAGACGCCGGCGGAAATATCATTGGAGTCAAACGCAGGTTTCCGAACGCGGACAAGTCGTCGGTTCCCGGGTCGAAAAACGGCCTATTCATTCCTGACGGATTTGATCGCACCAAGCGATTCTTCATCTGCGAAGGGCCGACTGACCTGCTGGCGGCTATGACACTCGGTCTAAACGCGATCGCACGATCAAACTGCTCCGATTCTGTAGGGCTCCTGACGCAATTCTGTGCAGGTTGCGATGTTGTCATTATCGGCGACGCAGACACTCCTGGGCGCAAAGGGGCGGAACATTTAGCCAGCAAGATGGCAATTGTTTGTAATTCCGTTCGCGTCATAGAACCACAGAAGCCCCATAAGGACCTTCGTGACTGGTTGAGGGCGGGCGCTTCGACAAGTGATTTATGGCAAGAGGTGGAACGAGCCCGAGTCCGCCACGCTCCATCGAGTCCCTGGCACGCAAAGCTCAATCCTCCGAAGCCATCGCTTCTCGCGAAACTACAACACGTCGTTCCCTATGTACCGTTCCCGATAAGGGAGCTGCCTGCGCCATTTGATCGTTATGTCGAAGAGGCTGCGAACTCAATTCGCGTCGATCCATCGTTAGTAGCGTTGCCCTTGTTGGCGGCAGCCGCTGGAGCTGTCGGAAACGCCCGTTGCGTCTTAGTGAAGTTCGATTGGTTCGAGCCATGCGCACTTTGGACTGCCTGCATAAAGGAATCGGGCGAAGGCGGGACACCCGCATTCAAGGCTGGTGTTGACCCACTGCGCAAGATCGACCGCCAACGGTACCACGAATACCAAGTCGAGCTCGCCGAGAACGTAAAGAAACGCGAAGCATTTAGGGCCGCTACAAAGGCGGCGAAGAATAACGAGCTGAATGCTGATGCGCCCAAAGAACCTGCGCCTCCGTCATGTGTATGCCACGTTGTCTCGGATATTACAATCGAGGCGCTCGCCACGGTACTTGAAGAGAATCCTCGTGGCGTGCTCTATGCGCGGGATGAGCTGTCAGGATTTGTGCGCAGCCACAACGAATACAAGCCCAAGGGCGGGTCTGACACCGCGAATTGGTTGTCGATGTATTCGGCTGAGGACATCAAGATTCATCGAAAGACCGGCGAGCAGAAGCGCATCTTCGTGCGTCGCGCGATCGTCAGTATTACGGGGACGATTCAGCCTGGCGTCTTGCGCCGTGTCATGAATAAGGAGAATCACGAAAACGGAATGCTTGCTCGATTCTTCCTGTCATGGCCGCCACGCCAGCCGAGGGGTTGGTCTGAGAAATCGATCGATGAGTCGACCGCGAGTGCCGTCGCACGGGTTTATGACCGACTGACCAGCATGGAGCCTGACGTCGACGAGTTCGGTGATCCTAAGCCGGTCCTAGTGAGGTTGTCGCGCGAAGCCAAAGAGCTGTTCATACACTACTACAACGAACTAGCCGGTGTACGAGCCGACGCCGTAGGCGATGACGCAGCGGCAATGTCCAAGCTCGTAGGGGGCGCGGCACGACTGGCCCTGGTGCATCACCTGGTCCGATTGGCTGCCAATGATCAGATGGTCAACCCTGACCAAATCGACGGTGCTTCCATGGCTGCCGGAATCGCGCTCGCCAAGTGGTTTGCTTACGAGGCGATTCGGGTAAACGCGGCGCTTGAGTTGGATAGCAACGATGACGTGCGTGAAGCGCGACATCTCATTGAGTTAATCGAGAGCCGGGGCGGACGTATTACACCCCGAGAGTTGCAACAGCGCCGTAGTAAGTTCAAACGATCTGTCGATTTGGCAACCGAAGCCCTTCAGGAGCTGGTTGACGCAGGAATCGGCGAATGGAATTACATCGCCCCAGGTGGGTCCGGTGGCCAACCGTCAAAGGTCTTTGTCATATCAACACCGACGCCCGAAAACGACAGCAACGCCAACGATACCCACGCTATCGCCCCCAAAAATGGCGGTATCGTTGATGTTGATGGTACAGACACAACCGGCGAATCAAGTTCGCCGGATACGGGCAACGACCGCTCCGAAGACCAAGGGGAGCTGAGCGACTGGAATGAGTCCGACCCCAACAAATGGGCCGCGCAATGACCGATCGGCACGATAGCATATTCTTTGACGGATATCCGCAACGAGGTAAACTGTTGATATGAGGCAAAAGAAGAAGTTTGAAGAAGGTCCGATGCTCGCAATGTTACGGGCCGCGTTTGAAGAATCTGGAATGTCTATCAAACGACTAAGCGACCTTTCAGGCGTTGCCTATGCCCCGACTCACGCCGCTGTGACTGGGCAGCGCGATCCACAATTGTCGACCGTTGAGCGGTTGGGAAAAGTGCTGGGGTTGGAGCTTCGACGGACACGGAGAAAGGGGAAGGAATAATGGCTAGCATCTTCAAGAAAAAAGGTAGGGGCAGTTACTTCGTGGCGTACTTCAACGCAGACGGTCGCAGACAGATACGTTCCTGTAAGACGACGGATCGTGCGGCTGCTTCACGAATCGCGAAGAAAATTGAAGCCGACATCGCCTTGCGTCGCGAGGGCGTCATAGATGCAACACTTGACCGGTTGGCGGTCGAATCGCGTCGCCCGACTGCCGAACACCTTACCGATTTCTCAACGGAACTAGCCGCGCGCGGTGTAACTGAAAAGCACCGCGAACAAACCAAGAGTCACATTGAACGACTCTTAAAGAAGGCGGGGATAACTGCTCTATCCGAACTCTCACCCTACGCGATACAGGCCGCGATAGGAAAACTCCGAGGCGAGAACCGATCAGTTGGAACGTGCAATAGTGCGCTTCGAGCCATTAAAGCGTTTTCGCGATGGCTCCACCATGATGGCCGCTTACCCGCCGACTTATTAGCCAGCCTCCGAACCAAGAGCGTTGACGCCGATCGTACCTATACACGCCGAGAGTTTTCAGCCGATGAACTGGAGCAACTTGTTCTGACTACTGAAAAGGGACCGGCGATACTGGGGATGGGATCAGTCGACCGAGCGATGTGTTACAGAGTCGCAGCCGGTTCGGGTCTGAGGGCAAATGAACTGCGTAGCCTCACCCCCGAATCATTCAATCTTAACGCCGATCCGCCAACTATCATCGTCAAGGCAGGGTACAGCAAACGACGCCAAAATGATCTCCAACCGATTTCCAATGGTTTGTCGGAGCTTTTGAGTCCGTGGCTGGAAAAGAAGTCTGCCGGGTCTTCCGTGTTCGCGCTCCCTGACAAAACGGCCAAGATGTTACATCGTGACCTGAAAGCAGCTCGACAAGCGTGGTTGAATGAAGCAAAGACCGAAGCCGCGAAGAGCTACCGGGAGAAATCCGACTTTCTTAAACCGTTGGATTCAAACGGTGATGTGATCGACTTCCATTCCTTCCGGCACGGCTACATTAGTTCCATCGTGAACAGCGGGGCGAGTGTCAAAGTCGCTCAAGAGCTTGCGCGGCATTCTACGCCTGTATTGACAATAGGTCGTTACGCCCACGCCCGTCTTAATGACCTTTGTGGCGCGATCGAAAGTCTAAGGATACCAGGCGCAGACAAGCATCCCGATGGTGAGAGGATGCGCGCTACAGGATCGCTCAATAGCTTACCGCTGAGGGGCAAATCGGGGGTGCAGCGCAAACGACAGCAGTCAGAGCGCTTTTCACAGCTTCAGAGTGCGGCAGGGTGCGAAAGCGAAACAATGTGTCATGCAGTGGCAGTCGCTTCGCAAGCTGCGATGAATGCGACAGTTAACGACGGTTTGCGAACCGCTGCGTCATCTTGCGAAACTGCGCCGGGAGGGATTCGAACCCCCGACCGTCGGATTAGAAATCCGATGCTCTATCCAGCTGAGCTACCGGCGCGCTGGTTTGGTGACGAAGGTCCGGTGAATTGGCCGAATCGACATCACTTGTTTGATCATATCTTCGGCGAAGTCGTGCGTCATTTATGATCGAACAACTTTTGCAATAGCCACGGCCAAGCTGCGGCTTGACCGTGCCACCCTGCACTATTTCAACCCATATTCCTGCAACTTGCGGTACAGCGTTCTCGCGCCGATGCCGAGGGCTTTGGCAGTTTTTTCGCGGTTGCCGCCGCAGAGGCGCAGCGTGTTCATGATGTGCAGGCGCTCGACGTCAGCCATCGACATGCCCGCGAGGTTTGGCGGGCCGGCGGGGACGATGTCGGTGGTCGTGCGAAGCGGCGGCGGCAAGTCGTCGACGGTCAGTACGGGGCCATCGGATTCGAGGCACATGCGCTGGATGACGTTTCGCAGCTCGCGGACGTTGCCGGGCCACTGGTGATTGACCAAGCGGCGCATGCAGTCCGGCGCGACGCCGGTGAAGCTCGATCCGTTTTCCGTGTTGACCAGTCTGACGAAGTGCTGTACGAGCACGGGGATGTCCTCGCGTCGTTCGCGGAGCGGCGGCAGGCGGATCGCGCCGTGGGCGTGCAGTCGATAAAACAAGTCCTCGCGGAACGAACCCATGCGGACGAGTTCGGCGAGGTCGTGGTTGGTGGCTGCCACGAAGCGCACGTCGAAATATTGCACGTCGTTGGTGCCAACGCGTAGCACCTCGCCGGTTTCGAGCGTGCGCAGAAGCTTGGCCTGCATGGTCAGCGGCATGTCGCCGATTTCATCTAGGAACAGCGTTCCGCCGTCAGCGGACTGAACCAATCCCTTTCGGTCCGTTACCGCACCGGTGTACGCTCCTTTCACGTGGCCGAAGAGTTCGCTTTCGAGGAGTGTTTCACTGACGGCTGCACAGTTGAGGACTTTGAACGGCTTGCCCGCGCGTGGCGAGTTCAGATGGATCGCCTGCGCGAAGAGTTCCTTGCCGGTTCCGGTTTCGCCGACGATGAGCACGGTGCTCTTGCTGTTGGCGATTTTCTTCAGGCGTCGTACTTCGCGGTCCAGCGACTGCGACGTGCCGATGATGCCGTTGAACTCGAAGGCGTTTTCATATTGATCGCGCAGGAGCTTGGACTCGCGGGCGTTCAGCGCCTGCTTCGACGCGCGGCCAACCTTGTCGCGAAGCACGTCGATGTCGATCGGTTTGATCAGATAGTCGTAGGCGCGGAATTGGCTGTCCTGGCTGAGGACGTCGCGTGCGAGCTGCTCGCTGCCGTACGCGGTGATCAGGATGACCTCGGCCTGTGGATTGGCCTGCTTGGTCTCGCGGAGCACGTCCATGCCGTTGACCGAGCCGCCGAGGCGGTAATCGGTGATGACGACGTCGGGCGGACGGCTGCGGATGCTGTCGATGGCGGCGTCGCCGGATTCGACCACGTTGCAGGCGTATTTTGTGCGGTCCAAGGCTTCGGCGATCGCTTGGCCGTGGGCAGCTTCGTCTTCAACGATGAGTACAAACGCGGTTTCCGACATTGTGAGGGATTATAGCATGGATGTAGGAGGTACGAAGGTGCAGCGGGCGATGCGATAGGGCGCTTAAGCGCCGCAGCCTGAAAGGCTGCTCGTGAGTAGCCGTGGGTTGAGTTCGCGCAAACGAACGAAACCCACGGGAAAAAGGTGTAGAGATCGGGACCCTGAAAGGGTCCACTTCGGCTTCGGCGTGCCTAAGTCGACCCTTTCAGGGTCACGAAGAATTGAGACATTCAACCGGGGGTCTCGCTGCGCTCGACCACCCGGCTATGAACGATGAGCCTTTCAGGCTCAAAGGGTTCGGCGCTTCAGGTTGAAGTGTTCTAGCGATGTCATACTACGAGGGGGCCAGACGGGTGCTGAAGCACCCGGCTCGCAGGTAATGTGGAACCGCTCCGTCGACTAGCTCTTCTTCTTCCAGACGTAGGTCAGGTGCTTGCTTTCTTTGGGGGCTTCCTTGGCTTTCAGGCCGAGTGCTTTGACAAGGTCCTGTTGGCGTTGGCATTTCGAGTAAACTGAAATGCCGACTTCGCGGAATGGCCAATCTTTTTGGAACCAGTTCGACAGTGATTCGAGGAGGTGCTGGTCGAGGTTTTCCTTTGACGCTTCTTCAGTGACCCAGAAGGCCATCTCGGCGGCGGGCTTTTCCAAACCTGATTTCTCTTTGGCCGGATTGATGTACACGCAGCCGATGCACTTCTTCTTGTCGGGGGAGAGCACGGTGAAGGCGTATCCCTTGCGTTCCTTGAATTCCTTCTCGTGGTTCTCAAGGTCTTTGCGATCTTCCTCGACGGTCATCGGTCGCGGCCAGCCGTCCCAACCGAGGGTGTTCTTCAGGAATTCGATGCAGGACATGAAGGCTGCGTGGTCGAGTTCGGCGTGAGCGGGGCCGAGCGGCTCCAGTTTCATTTTCGGTGTTTCGAGCGACGCGGGCGGAGTGAAGGTGGCTTCCCATGGATTAGCAGCTGCCGGAGCTTTGGTTTCGGCGGCCGGTTTCGCTGGTGTGTCGCTCAAGGTCATGACCAAAGTCGTAATGAGAATTAGTGCTGTATTCATGGGCGGGAGTATAAGGAAGGCTTGGAATGGCGGCAACAAGAACGCTTGTGTTGTCGATCGTTTAGAGGGTTTCAGATATGCGATTGCGAATCTTGTGATTCATTCAAGTTGAAGTTGCGGGCGTAATCGATATTCGCCACGGCCAAGCTGCGGCTTGACCGTGCCACCCCGGAGAGGCAGCTCAAATGGAGTAAATACTTGCTCAGCGATCCACTTCGCCCATGACCACGTCGATGCTGCCGATGATCGCGGGGACGTCGGCGAGGAGCACATCCTTGCAGACGTGCGTGAGGATCGACAGGTTGCAGAAGCTCGGGCCGCGGGCTTTGACGCGGTACGGAATGGCTGAGCCGTCGCCGCGAATGTAGAAGCCGAGTTGGCCACGCGGGTTTTCGACCTCGACGTACACTTCGCCTTCGGAGAGCTTCAGGCCTTTGATCTTGGCAGCGATGATGTCACCTTCCGGCATTTGGTCGAGGGCTTGACGAATGATGCGAACTGATTGGGTCATTTCCAACACGCGGACGTAGTAGCGACTCCAGCAGTCTCCGACGGTAACGCCGAGCGGGATCTCACCGGTGCCGCCGGGCTGGGCGATGGGCACTTCGAAATCGTATTTTTCGTAACCATCATACGGGAGGACTTTTCGCAGGTCCCAGCGAACGCCGCTGCCGCGAAGAACGGGGCCGGTGAGTGCCCATGCGACCGCCTCCGCAGGCGTGATCACGCCGACGCGGCCTGTGCGCTTGACGAAAATGTGATTGAAGCTGAGCAGGTTGTTGTAGTCGGCGATCTTCGTCTCGAAATATTCCAGAAACTCGCGCAGGCGATCGATCCAGCCATCGGGAAAGTCTTGGCGAACTCCGCCGACGGTGATGTAGCTGTAGGTCAATCTTGCGCCGCAAACGGCCTCGAACAAGTCGAGAATCATTTCTCGCTCGCGGAAGCAATAGAGGAATGGCGTGAACGCGCCCATGTCGAGGCCATAGGTGCCGAGCGAAACGAGGTGTGACGCGATGCGGTTGAGCTCGCAGATTACCACGCGAATGGCTTGGCCGCGTGCGGGGACTTCGATGCCGCAGAGTCGCTCGACCGCGACGGCGAACGACTGGTTGTTGTTCATGCCCGCGAGGTAGTCCATGCGGTCGGTGTAAGGGACATACTGATAGGGCGGCAGGTTCTCGCCGATTTTTTCCGCGCAGCGGTGCAGATAGCCGATGTGCGGGATGGCTTCGATGACCATCTCGCCGTCGGTGCGGAGGACGACGCGAAGCACGCCGTGCGTGGACGGATGCTGCGGACCCATGTTGACCAGCATTTCCTCGGTCTGCAGGTCCGCTTGCTGGCCACGCTCGATGTCGAGCATGAGATCGGGTTGGGCTGAGATAACGGTTTCCAAAGTGATACCCTCTTAGGAGTTTTTGCCAGGCGATTCTTCTGAAAGCGCCCTCAATTGAACCTCGCGAATAAAGCTCTTGAACTCATCTTCATCCATTGGTTCAACACGAAAGAGAAAGGCCAAATGTTGGGGTTGTACTTTCTTGGAAAGATGTTCCCAAACCTCCGCCTGCCGCTTGCCGGGACCAAGGCTCTTGAAACGACTACTTCCCACGAACGCATGCAAGTGGCCCAATTCGGTGGCTATCACTCGAACGCAATTCTTGGCATCCGGAAGTTCCTGTAGTGCACTATCCACCGCATCGGCGGCGTCTGTCAATGCGTTTTTCGCAACCACGGGATGACTCCTGATTCGGTTCCTTCGGTCCATTCCAGAAACAACTGCGCGTCTTCCTTTCCGTGAGTCGCTGGCGATTTGTATCTTACATCGACTTTGCTGTTCCACACACCACAAATGCTCTTGAAGTTGGTTTCGACCCCTGCATTGGAATGCAATTTGGATTGTGCTCCGCTGTGTAGCAAGAGTGCTTCCAGATCATGGACCTTGAAAGTTTCGGGAAGCTCCTGCAGGTCGAGCGTTTGGCAAATGTTCAGCTTTAGTTGACATTCAATTGCATGGCCGCCGACCCAGATTGATCCCGTATACAAACCCGCCTTTAACAAGGCGTTTGCCTCAGCGAGTCGTGTATCAACAAGTATCGAAAGCAAGTTTCGATCGATGATGGTGCGCGTTGAAAGCTGAACAGCCAACTCTCGATCCCCAAAACACTAGCGGCACAAATCAAATTGTTAGCGGATCGAACTAGCAAAGACGAACCGCAACTTGAAGCCGATGCTCATTGTTCACTCGTTGGAGGAAACTAGTGCTTCGGATTCGTCAGCTCAAACTCCGTAGTCGCCGGTATTCCGTGATACTCCAACGGGAACTCGTAGTCCTTCCGCAACGGATGACCGATCCAGTCGTCGGCACAGAGGATTCGGCGAAGGTCGGGGTGGCCGGTGAATGTGATGCCCATCAGGTCGTATGCCTCGCGCTCGTGCCAATCCGCCGCGGGCCAGATAGTGGATACTGTGGGTAGCACGGGGTTGTCGCGGTCGCAGGTGACGCGGATGGCGAACTCGTGCGTGGCGGTCACCAGCGTGCCGATGCGATCGAGTGAAACGCTCATCAGGTCATAGACACACGCGAACTTATTGTCAGCCAGCAGGTCGACGGCAGTGATCGACCGCAGCAGGTTCAGTCGAAGGCGCGGGTCGTCGCGCAGGAACTTCGCGACCTCGACCCAACGGTCGGATTTCACCTCGGCATACGGGTGACTGCCGGCCATCGGTGTATCGACGATCGCGTCAGAAAACGTTTTTTTGAGCAATTCAGCAATTTCTTCGGGTGCCATTTTTTTCTCACGTTCGACGGCAAAGTTTATCTTGCGTGATATTAGTCGACCGTGGAAACAGCGTCCAACGGGTTGGCTGCTTGAGGATTGGTTTCATTCCGTCAACCGTTGTCGTTGTTTGAACCATTATCGTTGGCATTGGCATTCGTCGAGTTTCCAGCGACATTGTCATTGCTGTTGGCATTTCCGTTACCATTCCCGTTGTTGTTCGCGTTTGAGTTCGAATTGGTGTTGGGGGTGGCTACGTTGACGGTGACAAACGTCGGCTCGCTCTGTTCGCCGGCGGCGTTTTCACCGACGCAACGGAACATGAGGTCACCGGTTCGGTCGGCTTCGAAGCGCACAATGCCCTCGGCAGTTTCGATCAAATCAACGATTCCGCCAGTGATTTGCACGATATTGATTGTGACTGCCTCGGTCGAACCAACGCTCTCGCACGTAAGTGTGACAGGATCGAGCAGGTTGACCGATGTATCAGAGGCCAGGAGTCGAACCGCCACGTTGACGAAACCCTGTACCTGCGTGTGACACTCCGAAATGACTTGATAAAGACCGTCACTGGCCGTGAGTCGAAGAAGCGCGTCGCCTTCACGCAGTGCCTGGAATCGTGTGTTGGGGTTTGTGGGATTGGAAAAAGTTCCGGCTGTGATCGGGAAAACCTCCCAGCGATAGGTGGCGATGGCGCCGGGGTTCGTCTCGTTGGCGATTACTTCGCGCGATTCGCCGACCCGCATTTCAGTCGGGCATTCCGGCGCAATGGAGATTGAGGTGCACGCGCGAAAGAAAACGAGGCATGTTGCGGCGACGACCAGCAGGCTGGCGGTCATGGTGGACTTTTTCATGGACCAAAATCTCCGTGTCTGCGAGCCTGATGAAACTCCGAATGCTCGTCCGCGTCGAGCGAAGTTTGCAAGGGGTCGCAATCAACCGCGCCGATTTTAGTGATGTCCGTGTAACGAAGCCAATTCAACAACCCGATGGCGGCCCGGCGCATGCTTGTACCAATAGGGCGGCGAAAAGTTGCCTGTCACCTTCGATTAGGCGTCACGTTCCGGGTGTGTGGCCATAGAGCTGGATGTGCAGGCGCGGGCAAAAGCGATAGCCGCGTTGCTTGCATAGCTCAGCCACCCATCGGCTTCGGGCGTCGAGGTCAGCCGTGGTGATGCCCTCGGGCATAAGCAGCACGTTGGATGGAGTGACGTGGCCGATTTTGTGCAAGAGGTCATCGATCTCATCGAGGTCATTCGGAGATGAGACGACGAACTTAAGTTGATAGTCGGGCATGTCCATGAGTCGCCGGATGACATCGAGGTTGATGCGCGATTCTTCGTGACGCTCGACCCATTCGTTTGACGCGCGACCAGCGGGCGTGGAGTTGGCAAGTTTGGGACTGATGCTGGCGAGGTCGCAGGTGATGTCTTTCCAGACGGTTGCGGCGGTTTCGATGGTGAGATGCAGGTTTCGGTTCTTGAGTTTACGCGCGAGTTCTTCGACACCAGAAGCGATCATCGGCTCGCCGCCGGTCAAGACGACGTGCGAGCAATGGAACGCAGCCACCCGACTGAGGATCGATTCGATGGAGAGGTTTTCGCCTTGCGGTTCCCATGAGGTCGTCGGGCTGTCGCACCAGGTGCAACGGAGGTTGCAGCCGGTGGTGCGAATGAAAACGCTCGGCACGCCGGCTAGCTTGCCTTCGCCCTGAATACTATGAAATATCTCGTTGATGATCACGGTTGTTTGGGGTCTGCTGCGGCGTCTTCGGAATCGTTACCGTTCAGTACCGGCCAACGTAATTCGCTTTGAACAACGACCAAGTCCCATGAGTTGAGTTCAGCCTTGGTAGTACTTTTCGTGAACCAAGTGCCCCGTTTTGACTCCATGCGCATGAGATTGTCGAGGTCATAGTATTTCGTTTCGACGAATTCGTTGACCTGCGACGACATGCAGCGACAGACGATCGAGGTGACGGATTGATCATCGGCGGAAAGATAGACGTAGGGGCCCATCGGTACGGGGCCAGATTCAATCACGCGCGCGACGACGACGTTTGGTTTCTCATCGAGACCTCGTTCAATCGAGTATTTTCTACCAGACAGCGGCGGCCCGAATTGTTCAGCGGCTGCTTTTTCCAGTTCGGTTGAAACGTACAGCACCGTCGGTCCGTCGCGATTGTCCAGCACCTGCCACACGAGCGGCATGTTCTCGGTGGTTGAGATCACGCGCACGCCGCGTGATTCGGGAATGGTCTCTTTGCCCAGTTTGCGATGCCCCGGGAAACGCCAGAAAAAATCAGTGTACACGTATTGCCGCTCGACGGGATTGGCTTTGGTGGACATTCGGGCGGTCCGCTTTTGGACAGTGACGGAGTGCGGAGGCGGTGGCGTTTTGCGCTCGCGATCGGGAATGGGATAGGGTGCGATGCGAGGAACAGTATCCAGCGGACTCTTCACTTCCTGCACGATCAACGGAGCCAGCGCGATATCAAAACTGAAATCCTTCGGTTCATTCGGTTTGTAGAAGATAGCCTGCGAGAAGTGTTCGAGTGCGCGGTCCTGGATCACGGTGGGGTCGACGACGGCGGGCTTACTAGTTTCGGTGATGTTGGCGGTGCGCGGGGCGCAAGCCGTGACGAAGACTCCTATACAAGTGACGACTGCGTAACGCAGCAGGTGCAAACGTCGATGGCTTCGGTTGATCACGATTGCTTCATCCTCATTTCGCTCGCGACAGGCCAAGTGCGTCGGAGTACAACTCCTCATTGAAACCCACGATCAACGTCTTGCCGATTCGCAGCGTGGGTGCTCGCAGATTGCCGGTTGGGCCGATGAGGCACCGCAGGATTTCCGCATCGTCAGGCTCCGACTTTGACACCGCGTGCCGGAAGATCGATCGCCCTTTTGTCCCGATCATCGTGCTGACCGAGCGGGCGAGTTTCAGGGCGTCGCCTTGTCCGAGTCGGGCGTCGGCATCGAGCGTCTCCTTCACCGGAATTCCATGGTCCGCGATGAACCCCTGCGCCAACTTACAGCTGTCACAGTGTCGGCGGAGATAGAACCAGTCAATCTGTTTCGGCACCGTAAACTCCATTGGGTTCCAGGCAACAGGCACCAGGCAGTAGGCAACAGGCCGAATCTGGACTTCCCACTCTTGAAATAGTAGTAAGTTGGATTCAGCCATGTTAACCCATGCGTATTAATTCCATTCTACAGCGCCAATACGGATTTGGTATTGTAACGGCGGTTCAAGAGACCGGAGAATTTACCTACGATCAAGCGGCTGCCGCCGTCAGGCGCGAAGGAAATCATCTCAAAACAGATTCAATAGTCTGAATGACCATCCGAAGACTCGCCACGAAATAGTAGCTGCACGCAAGCACGTGGCCAACCGGTTGACAGCGAGACGGCGCTATGGGCAATGAGTGCCACACATTGGCATTAAGAAGTGAGTTGTCGTCGTGCGAGCAAAGCCAGGTGCGCCGGCGGCTCCCGATAACGCGGTTGATTCGTTGAATCGAGGGTCTCAACGAGTCACCGACTCATCGGAAGTCCGCCGGCGTCTGGTGTCCCAGGAGGAATGGGGGATTTCATGGGGAGCCCCGGCGGCTGTTGGGGAACCGCCGGGGCTTTGGGGTCGTCAAGGAAGCGTCGGAAGATTAGGGTCATTGGGATCCTGAACACCGGATGGCCAGAGGATTTGCCCGGCTGGGTCCCACGTTTCGGTGTATGAGTAGAGCACGGAAGCTGGTGACATTAGCGCTCGCTGCGAAACCGTTTCAAGGTGATGATCGAAGAACACCACGTTGTTGCCGCCAGGATGGCGCTTTCCGGAATTACGCGGACGATTCCAGTCGTCGGGGATTTCCGCAAGCTTGTCGAAGCGGAACGGGGCGTTCGCGTTGGCTACGCGGCCTTTCAATTTCGGTGCGTCATTGAGTGACGTGTTGTGCGCTCTAGCGTTGACCCATGTGCTGTCGGCGTAGAGCATCGTGTGCGTGGTGTCTCGATAAGCCGCGGCGTTGGGGTTGAAGATCAATCGCTCGGCGTCCGTCGTCGGTTTCAGGCCGGTCATATTGTTGACGCCATAGCTCCATCGAACGGTCCATTCTTCGGGTAGTTTGTAAATATCACCGATGCCCAGTGAGTCGGGATTGATACCGGTTCTTTCGCCAACGGGGTAAAGGCGGACCGGGTCGGCATCGCTGGGGCAAGCTGCGATCTCATACGGCCGCGGTACTTCCTGAAGCATCAATCGGGTTGGCTCAAAGGCTGCGAATACGCTGCCGCCGCCTGTCTGAGTCGTTGCACTTCGAACTGGAAATGTTTCGTGATTGTTGTTCAGATAAATCTGAGTGGATAGCGCCATCGCACGAAGATTGGACGAGCAAGCGGTGTTTCGCGCCTGAGCCCGTGCATTCGACAGCGACGGCAATAAGATGGCAGCCATCAATGCGATGATGGCGATGACGACGAGGAGCTCAACAAGGGTAAAACCCTCGTGTTTCCTACCTTGTTCACGCGTTGACATGGATCATTTACCTCTTTCCTGACAGAACTTCTCCGATGGCATCCGCCCGACTTGAGCGCACACCATTTCCCTCCGTTTTGCTGCAATTTTTGGTTGTGTGATGAGTGGTGCGTTCTCGATGCAAAAGACGGCGCGACATTGCCTGCCGCGCCGCTCATGATCTATGAGAACGCTGAAGAGTTGGTTAGCGACTACAGTACTGCATTGGTCACCTCCTAGATGTCGTCGCGGCTGCAGATCAAGGAAATCGCGATCGAACTGCGAGAAATAGGCACGCCGTGTGCCAAACGGATGGCACAAATCAGACTGGGTTTTCTCGTGAGGAATCAAGGTTGGTGAGACCGTGCGAACGTTTGGCCGTTAACTCTCACGGGCGGTTGGCGATAATGCCCTTGCTATTTGCTTGTTCCGTGAACAGTTATTTGAATTACACGGCTGCAATACGATACAATTGACCTTACATTATTATCGGACATCCAGGAATTGGCGTGCTTATGGCCGGTTTTTCAATCGTTTTTGAATGGGCGACGTCTTCAAGAATCCGCCGCGCAAGGTCGCATTTGGCAGCATCTGCTTGTTGCTGGCGTGGCCCGTGTCCGCGTTGGCAACGGTGGATTACTACGTCGCGGTCAATGGCCATGACGCGAATCCGGGGACATCACAACAGCCATTCGCGACGATAACCCGGGCACGCGATGCCGTTCGCACCCTGGTGGCCCGCGGGTTGACGCAAGATGTTCACGTATACATACGCGGCGGGATCTATCGAATCACGGAGCCAATTACTTTTGGCGTCCAGGATTCCGGCACGGCTGCTTTTGGCGTTCATTATGAGGCAGAGCCAGGTGAACATCCGGTCATCAGCGGCGGCAAAGTAATCAGCGGATTCTCACAGAACCCAAATGGTTCCTGGTCCACGGTGATTCCCGAAGCGGCGGGCGGGGCGTGGAATTTCCGCGAATTGTTCGTTAACGGCCACCGCAGAACAAGGGCGCGGCACCCAAACGTTGGCAACGAAAACAGGATCGCGTCGGCTGCACCCAATCAGCGAACCACGTTTCAGTTCAACGAAGCCGACATTCCGGCGACAACCAATCTCGCTGGTGCGGAGTTGGTGTTCTTCCACGACTGGAGCATCTCGCGTGTCACGATCAGCGGTGTGAACCACGCGACGAATACGCTCACTACGGTCAACAACATCGGGCCTTCAGGACCGATCTATGCGATCACATACTTTGAGCCGAATCCAAGGTATTACGTCGAGAACCATGCGGCCCTGCTCGACGAACCCGGTGAGTGGCACCTCAACACGTCGAACGGAACGCTCACCTATTGGCCGATGCCGGGCGAAACGATCGCGACTGTCGAAGCAATTGCGCCGCTATCCGAGCAGCTCATCATCGTGCGCGGCAACTTCGCGCCGAGCGGAGCCCCCGGCGTGTTCGTGCGCAATCTGCATTTCGACGGCCTGCATCTCGAGCACAGTGCGTGGCCATTACCATTTGGTGGATTTGCGGAATATCAGGCCGGTTTCTATGAGCCGCGCGACGGGTCGGGATACTACGACTTGCCTGCAGCCATGGTGCTTGAACAGGCGGATGGTTGCAGTTTCAAAAACGGCAGCGTTTCGCACGTCGGTGGCTGGGGCATCATGACGGGCCGAATAACGCAGAATTGCGAGATCATCGGCAACCTAGTTACGGATGTCGCAGGGACGGGTGTCATCGTCGGCGAGGATCAGTATCGCAACGTTCGGAACAGCAACAACATCCCACTTGGGCAATGGTATAGCTTCGCGCCGCAGGAGGCTGCGCACCACAACGTCGTACAAAACAATGTCGTTGAGCACACTGGCCAAGTGTACTTTGGCTGTGCGGGCATCTGGGTCGGGATCACGCGGAACAATGACATCTCGCGCAATCTCGTGCGTTATGTTTCGTGGTCGGGCGTTTCGATTGGCGGATTCTTCGACGCTGAGCCCACCCCGTGCAAAGAGAACAACATCTCGTTCAACCACATTCACAATGTAGTTGAGATCATGTCTGATGGCGGTGGGATCTACACGCTGGGACTGCAAACAGGCACGGTCATTCGCGGCAACATCATCCACGAAGTTCCGTTGCAGCCGGGCATTTCGTCCAATGTGGGATTGTTTCTCGATCAGGCGACGACGGGCGTTTTGTGGGATCAGAACGCAGTGTTCTCCATCGTACGTCCGCCGGTGAAGGTGCATCTGGCTGGAGCGAACACGCTATCGAACAGCATGTTCATTCGATCGAGCACATCGATTCCGCACATCTTTTATCTCAACACACCGACGGGCAACATCACCCTGCAGAACAACACGCTGCTCACACTCGGCGGACTGATTGCTTGCGATCATTCCGTATACGACGTGACGCCGGCGGCCGGGCTGCAGTCTCCCTATTTCGAGTCGCTGCTTGGCGCACCGACATTCGATGGCTGTGCGTCGTGCAGCGGAGTGCCATACTCGGGGCACTTCCCCGACAGCTGCGGCACGTGCCAGGGCACCGACCAATCGTGTACGCCGGTGCCGGCTGTTTCTCAATGGTCCATGGCAGTTCTCGCATTGCTGCTTCTCACTGCGGCGACGATCGTCGTTAGAACTCGAGCTGGAAAAAGCGCGAGTCTGTGACGGTTTCGAGCCCGCACTTCGACGAATAATCAGCAAAGATTGCCGATTTTTTCCAGCTTTGGAGTTGGACTAAGTATTTCATACGACATGAGGCTCGTTGAGGGCTCCGATTTTCCCTTTCGTGCGCGGATTTGAACGGACTCTTAACAAACCCATGAGTCGGGCCTGTTTTAATCACATGTGAGTAAATCTGGGACTTGTTTCATAAGTTGGTTGTTGTCCATAATTTGTATATTCAACAGGACGGCGCTACAATATATAGTGCATAAAACCTTGACCCGAGTCGATAATTGATCTAGCATCCGAACTTCGAAAAACCGTTTGACAAGTAAATCGAAGAGTCGCACAGCCTAAGAGTAAAACTTATTTTTTTATCAGAGATCGGACAAAGGGAAAAGGGCTTTTCATTTGTCCGATGGGTGTGTGTTTTTGGTCCAAATGGTCAAGGATGGCGAACGCTTCGCATAACTTCTGAGTGGCGGCGAGGCGTGTAATGTGAGGGACGAGCCGTGGCAATAACGAAAGAAACAATGGACGGGATTCGTCGACCAGAGTTGGAGCTTGCGGACAACGCGCTACGCGTGTTGCGCGCTCGATATTTGAAGAAAAACGAGCAGGGGCAATGTACGGAGACTCCCAGCGAGCTTTTCCGACGAGTGGCGGCTGCGATCGCGGACGCGGAACTTCTCTATGACACTGATCCTGTCAATCGCAGTGAGTGGGAGGATCGTTTTTACGATCTGATGGCTAGTCGGCGCTTCATGCCGAATAGTCCGACGTTGATGAACGCGGGGCGCGAAATGGGCATGTTAAGTGCCTGCTTCGTGCTTCCCGTTCGCGACAGCATTTCTGAGATTTTCGATTCGATCAAACACACCGCGCTGATTCAAAAGGCCGGCGGCGGCACGGGCTTCGCGTTCGATGAACTTCGGCCCACCGGCGATTTCATCAGCAGCTCGGGCGGCACGACCAGCGGTCCGATTTCTTTCTGGCGCGCATTCAGCGAAGCGACGAACGCCATTCAACAAGGCGCGTTCCGTCGCGGAGCCAACATGGGGATGATGAACATCCATCACCCCGATATCCTGAAGTTCCTGCACGCCAAGGAAGACCTGACTCAGTTCACGAATTACAACATCTCCGTCAAGGTTTCCGACGAGTGGATGGAAGCCTACCTGAGCGATGCGGATGGAGCTCATGTTGTGCGCAACCCGCGCACGCGGCGCACGTATGTGCTGCCCAAGAGCCTCGTGATCTGGGAATACGACATTCGTTCGCTTGTCGAGATTCACGACGGCAAGGTTCCGGAAGGTGAGTTCTACACCCGCCGAGAAATCTGGGACATTATCATTCACAACGCGCACCGCACCGGCGAACCCGGCGTGGTGTACATCGATCGCATCAACGAACACAACCCGACGCCGCATGTCGGTCGGATGGAAGCGACCAATCCGTGCGGCGAGCAGCCATTGCTGCCCTACGAAGCATGCAACCTTGGCAGCATCAACTTGGCGGTGTTCGTTGAAGAGGGCGAAAAGGGCGAGCCCGTTGTCGATTGGGAATGCCTGCGCGAAACCGTGCACGAGTGCACGCGCTACCTCGACAACGTGATCGACGTGAACAAATATCCGCTGCCGCAGATCGATGCTATCTGCAAAGCCAATCGCAAGATCGGCTTGGGGATTATGGGTTTTGCGGATGCGCTCTACAAGCTGGGTGTGGCGTACAACAGCGACGAGGGCGTAGCCTGGGGGCAGCGGTTCATGCGATTCGTGGACGACGAATCGCATCACTACGGGGAAACATTGGCACGGGAGCGTGGATGTTTCCCGAACTGGAAGGGGAGTATTTACGATACCAAGTATCACCGTCCCATGCGCAATGCTACGTGTACGACCGTGGCGCCGACCGGGACGATTTCCATTATCTCTGGTTGCTCGGGCGGCATCGAGCCGCTGTACAGCCTGGCCTTTTTCAGGAACGTCCTTAAAGGTCAGAATGAGGGCAAGCAGCCGATGGTGGAAATCAGCCCGATCTTTGAAAGCGTTGCTCGCGAACGGGGATTCTACAGCGAGGGACTGATGGAGCGCGTTGCCACGGACGGCACCCTCGCTCATGCTCCGGGGATTCCCGAAGAAATTCGGCGAGTCTTCGTGTGTGCGCATGACATTTCGCCGGAGTGGCACATGAAGATGCAGGCTGCGTTCCAGGCGCACTGCGATGCATCGATTTCCAAGACGATTAATTTCCCCACGACGGCCTCCAAAGAAGAGGTCGAGAAGATCTACCGCCTTGCATACGAGTTGAAGTGCAAGGGCGTGACGGTCTATCGCAATGGCTGTCGCGAGCAGCAGCCGATGGCGCTGAAGAACAGCGATTCATCGCGAGGCGGCGCGAAGGCAGCCGAAGCACCGGCCAAGCACCGTCCGCTGGTGCCGGCTACGCTGCCGGAAATCACGAGCGGCATTCGCGTTCGACAGCTGACGCCGTTCGGCAACATGCATATCAATATTACGGTTGACCCCAAGACTGAGCGCGAGATGGAAGTGTTCGCGCAGCTCGGAAAGGGCGGCGACCTGGCGAACAGCGATCTCGAAGCCATCTGCCGCATGGTGAGCTTGTGGCTTCGCGCAGGCGGCAGCATCGATCATGTGATACAGCAGCTTCATTCGATTGGCTCGAGCCTTCAGGTGCAGACGAAGGAAGGCAAGATCATGAGCCTGGGCGATGGACTTGCTCGTGCCTTGCAGAAGTACACCAAGACCAAGTCACAGGTCGGACTGCGTGCGCTGCTCACCGGTGATTTTTCGCCGGATGCCATGAATGAAAAGAAGATCGTGAACGGAAACGGCAACGGATATGCAAACGGTTCGGGCCATAGCGACAACGGAAATGGGAACGGCGTGCGCGTCAGCGCCGTCAACGTCGCTGCCGCTGCCGCGAAACTCGAGCAGGCGGTCGAACGGGTTCCGTCGCGGTTCGAGGCCTTCGGTTTGCAATGGCAGCATACGCAGTACAAAGTCATTTGCCCAGATTGCCAGAATCCCCTGCGTTTCGGGGAAGGATGTATGACCTGTGATTCGTGCGGCTTTTCGAAGTGCTAGTTATCTGCAAATTCCGGTAAAAAGCGGTTTTATGTGCTGACTTTCGGTCCGGATTGCGTAGAATATTTTGTTGACGAATCAAAGCTCAAGGGTAGATTCTGTCGATACGCAAAGTAAGGCGTGACTTTGCGGAGTGAATTCGCGGTGAGCCGCGCCTGAAAAGATATATACCGGAGGAGGTCGACAAGACCACCAGATTCTTGAAGTACCAGGCTTCTTTCCCCTCCGGAAAGCACCGTTTCGTGTAACAGCGAGCGGTGCTTTCTTTTTTTGGCTAACCATTCCTTTGCATTTCTGGGTTCTCTTCCCATCCGACAAACTACGTTCTTTCGGCCTCGCATCGGCTGATTTGTGTTCTTGTCTGTTGAATCGATATCGCTATACTTGTTCGACTCGCCCCAAGACGGTTGTCGTGGGGAGTGCTTAGAACTTTCAACACGGGATAAACGAACGTGTCAGTACGAATTCGATTAAAAAAAGTCGGGCGAAAACATCAGCAGTCGTTTCGGTTGGCCGCACTCGACAAGAGGCAGCCGCGCGACAGCAAGGTGATTGAAGAGTTGGGCATCTATGATCCCGCGAATCCGAAAGAGGATCGCCGGGTTCTGCTCAATGGCGAGCGGATCAAGTATTGGCTGAGCGTTGGCGCACAGCCAAGCGATACCGTTCGCAGGCTTCTGGAAAAGTCACAGATCATTCCAGAAGGTCCTAAGCCAAGCTACGTGAAGTAGCGCGACGTATGCGCATCGACATCCTGACCCTGTTCCCAGAGGCGATAGAGCCATTCGTGGCTGCGAGCATTGTGGGGCGTGCGGTTCAGGCGGGACTGGTCACGATTCGTTGTTGGAATTTTCGGGAGTTCGCCAAGGGTAATCATCGAAGTGTGGACGATCGACCGTTCGGCGGCGGGCCCGGCATGTTGCTGATGTGCGAGCCGATCTTCGATGCGGTCGAGGCGATTGAAAGAGACGCCAGCGAGCAACCGACACGAATCATGCTGACGCCTTCCGGTGAGCGATTCAATCAACGGATGGCGGAGTCGCTGGCGGGCGAAAGCCGGTTGACGATTCTGTGCGGACATTACGAGGGGTTTGATGAGCGCATTCCACAAGGACTGAATGCGCGGGAAGTGTCGATCGGAGATTTTGTGCTATCGGGTGGTGAATCTGCCGCGATGGTGCTGGTCGATGCGATCGTTCGTTTGTTGCCCGGTGCGCTGGGCGACGAAACAGCGGCGAGGAACGACTCGTTCACGGATGACCGTCTGGAGTATCCGCAGTATACGCGGCCTCGCGAGTTTCGAGGGATGAAGGTGCCCGATGTGCTGCTCTCGGGCGACCATGAGAAAATCGCCGAATGGCGATCGGAGCAGTCGAAAGAGCGCACGCGACGCCGCCGTCCCGACTTGGGCGAATCGAGCGAACCGCGTGCAAGTGACGATCGGACAGAAGAGTAATTTGAGATAGCGTTCGCGACGAGGGATTCGTCGATTGGCTGCGTGCGTCGCGCGAGCGCGAACCATCCGGCAAAAAAGCAAGGAGTTGTGTCATGGCCCATCCATTGGTTGATTTAGTCGAAAAGGCCTATCTGAAACCGAAGTTGCCGGAGTTCCACATTGGAGATTCAGTGGACGTCCTCTGCCGTATCGTCGAAGGCGGCAAGGAGCGCATCCAGACGTTCGCCGGCGTGGTGATAGCGCGCAAGGGCCACGGTATCAACGAGTCATTTGTCGTTCGCCGCACCATTCATGAAGAAGGTGTCGAGCGAACGTTTCCGGTGCATTCGCCGAACGTGGTGAATGTGAAGGTTCGTCGCCGCGGCAAGGTTCGCCGGGCGAAGTTGTACTTCCTCCGAAATCGTCTTGGCAAAGCTCGCAAGCTGCGTGAACTTCGCGTCCATACTAAGAAGGTTGCTGAGCCTGAAATGGCTACCGCTTCGGCGTAGCAGCCATCTCTGGTTCGGTGCGTGGGGTGAGCGAGCGGCAGGGCGATACCTGCGCCAGCGCGGATATCGCGTGCTGGTGCGCGACTTCGACTGCCCCCTCGGGCAAATCGATCTGATTTGTCTCGATCGCGACACCATCGTCTTTGTCGAAGTGAAAACCCGCGTTCAATCCGACCGCGAATTTCCTGAAAAAATAGTTAGTCAAATGCAATGGTCGCGGATCGAGATGGCTGCCAAAGCCTTCTTATCGCGTCACCAGACACGACCGTGCCCGTGTCGCTTTGATCTTGTCATTGTCGATGCAACAGATAAGAAACATCCGCGTTTCGAGCATTTTGAAAACGCGCGAACGGCGCGCGTAGGATAGAACATGGGACTCATCGATTCACATGCTCATCTGACCTACAACGGTTTGGTGGAGCGCATCGACGAAGTGTTGATGAAC
Source organism: uncultured Phycisphaeraceae bacterium (assembly GCA_964494205.1). GTDB lineage: Bacteria > Planctomycetota > Phycisphaerae > UBA1845 > UBA1845 > JBBTCX01. The sequence goes on from CAZBRD010000013.1 coordinate 91,413, forward strand.
TGTCGAGAAGCCGGCGTCGAAAGCGTCATCACGATCGGCACCACGCTGGAAGATGCACGCAAAGCCAAGCAATTGTCGGGGATTCATCGCACGCTGATTCATTTGGCTGTCGGCATTCATCCGCATCATGCGGGAGAGCAGGCAGAAGGTGCGCTCGAGGAATTGGCCGTGATGTGGCAGGACCCGGAGGTTGTGGCCTTCGGCGAAATGGGCTTGGATTACCACTACGATTATGCAGATCGCGCGACGCAGCGGCGCGTGTTTGAAAGGCAGTTGATTCTTGCGGAGGCGCACGATCGCCCGCTGATCATTCACTGTCGCGAGGCCTTCGCCGACGTCGTGCCGATGCTGCTCAATCACGGGTATGCGCATCGCCGCGTGGTGTTCCATTGCTTCACAGGAACGGAACCGGAAGCGGAGTTGGTGGCCGCCCAGGGCTGGCGGATTTCGTTCACCGGCATCGTGACGTTCAAGAAGTCAACATGGTTGCAGGACATCGCCAAGGCGTACCCGGCGTCTCAGCTCATGGTGGAGACGGATTCGCCGTACCTCTCGCCGGAGCCGGTGCGCAACAAGGCACCGAACGAGCCAGCCCACGTCGCCCACACGGCACGCTTCCTGGCGCGGCTGCGCGAGGTTGAGTACGATGATCTGGTCCGGCAAACGTCAGCCAACACGCAGCAGTTTTTCGGGTTGAACCTGCTTTGAATGCTATTGCTGGATAAGAACTGTTGATTCTTGGTCCAGTGATTCGAGAGGCGCAATTTTTCGGGTGGCACGGTCAAGCGGAGCTTGGCCGTGGTGGACCGCGATGGCGTGCTGTACCTCGTAACCCGCCATTTGATGTGTCATGCCACCCTTCGCAAGATACTTGTGGCGTTTGACCGATGAGATAAGATTCTTCCGTACAGGTTGTCGCAGGCCTTGCTAGGCCGGTCGATTCCCTGAACATAATCGCACTGCTAGCTCAATTGGATAGAGCGTCGGTCTACGGAACCGAAGGTTCCAGGTTCGAATCCTGGGCGGTGCAGTATCGCAAGTCGTCGCATCACTTCCGCATGATCCACTTATCGCGTGCAATGTCCAAATCGTGCCGCAACATCACACGCTGCCAGGAACAAGGCCAGGCCTCGAATTGTCCCAGCCAGTCCTAAACCGTATGATGCTTAAAGTCCGGTCACATAGGCCGCCGTGGAGCGGGCGCGGACCCTTTTGGGTTGGTATTCGCAGGAGCTAACATGAATTCATCTCGGGTTCGTATATTTTTGTGTTGCGTCCCGGCGATCTTCGCCAACTCCTGTAGTCCCAACGACCCTTGCGCGGGTCTCTGCGAGCCTGGCGAAGTCTGCGTCAATGGAGCATGCGTTGAATGCGAGGGTGACGCCGATTGCGATCCCAACGAAAATTGCGTCAATGGCACGTGTGAAAATGTGTCGGCTTGCTGTGATAACTTCAGTGGTTGTATGCCTAAGACTTGCATTTCGCCAAATTTCTGCGTCGATGGGGTCTGCGTGAATTGCGAGATTACCGCCGATTGTGAAGGCAACGGAAACTGCCCCGCTGGTTCGTGTATCTGCGTTAACGGATCGTGTGTTCCCTGCGATGATAACAACGCCTGTACGGTTGATAGCCGTGTGGTGGATGAACAGACCGTGGACTTTGTGTGCTCTTACGTTCCCATCCCTTGTGCCTTCGTGACGGATTGCCCCCCAGGATGCAATGTCGCATGTCTAAACAATTTTTGCTTTGCCCCCCCTTGAGTTGTCGGACGGCGGCGATTTAGCCTACCGCGCGGTGGGCTCAATTCGACCCGAACTTCTTAGCCTGCGGGCCACGAACATACGAACATCAACCTCGCGCTCCTTCAGATTGTCCCGAGGCAACAAGTCCGTCTGATTCGTGAGAGCCCAGCCTCAATCGCTGCCGTGAGTCGGGCGCAGGCCCCTTGTTTGAAATGGTTTTAGCGGGAGCCAGATCATGAGTTCATTGCGGGTTGGTATCTTCCTGTGTTGCGTTCCTGCCATCTTCGCAAACGGCTGCAATTCCATCGATCTTTGTGCTGGTCTCTGCGGTCCCAACGAAGTCTGCGTTAACGGCGATTGCCTTGAATGCTTGACTGAAGTGGATTGCAACGCCGGGGAGACCTGCGTTAACGGCGAGTGCATCGAAGCCGGGTGCCTAACGAATGATGATTGCGACCCCAACGAACTCTGCGTCAATGGAGTTTGCGTTGAATGCGTGAATGACGCTAGTTGCGCCGCCAACCAATTCTGCTTCAATGGTGCGTGTGTGAACGAGGCCTGCCTTAACAGTCCCTTCCCCTGCGAGTCGACTGCGGATTGCCCCGTCGGATGCAATGTCGCATGCACACAAGGTATCTGCACCAATTGATCCGGATTCAATTTGTTGGACGGGATTTGGCCTACGTATGTCGCGGGGTGCACGATGCGTGGATCATGACGATTATGGCCGCACGAATTGAGTCGGGCAAACGTGGCCAGCAGTCATTCACGAAAGCCAAATCGGTAATCAGCTTCATTTTCCTGATTACAATTGCTAACTAGAGTGCTAACGCCGTCGACGACCCTTGTTTTTGACACGCCAGGGAGGTTTTTCGAGCGAGATCGCTTGTTTTGGGAGCAGTCGATTCACAATTTGGTCGCAGTCACCATTGCGTAGATCCCGACGCGTACCGGTTCAGGCAGCTCGTTCCATGCATCCAATAGCTCAAACAATCGTGGGTCGTTTTGGATCGACTCGTCTACAGGGATTTGCAAGTTTTCCTCCTGCGCGCTGGTGTCGGTTCTTGAATCGTCGTAAGTGCTTGATTCATGGACCGTTGCGGAATCGGTCATCGGTCTACGGAACCGAAGGTTCCAGGTTCGAATCCTGGGCGGTGCAGTATCAAGGCAAAACTGTTTCACTTCGTTGGCGAATTTTCTTTCTTCAGGTTGATTTCAAGAGAAATATCGCCTTCTGTGTGCGTGTATGGTCGTGACAGGGAGCGCACGTAACCCGGCGCATCGACTGCGATAATATGCTTATCAAAACCCGGCAGTTGGGTCGCAGATTCCCGTACAGTAATTTCAAACTCCCCATTTGAGTACGTAGTCGGCTCCCCGGAGTTCTCCTCGTCGAAAAACACGTTGTCCTTATCAAGGAAAAAGCCTAACCGTACCTCGAACGAATTGATCTTTCCTCCGGTCTCTGCATCGGTTACCTGGCCCCGTATCCGAAATGGCGGTCTCATGGTTATGTTTGAAAACTCTTTGACGCTGGCCGAAAGGCTGAATCGGTGAACCATCAATCCTTCCTTGGTTGCATGTCCACTTACGAAGCCCATCCCGACAGGAAAAGAAAATGAGCCGCTTGCATCTGTTGTCAATTTCACGGGTGAGATTGGACCCGATCGGTACGAATCGATCGTGAGGTCTACGTCTTTTAGAGGCTTTCCTTCTGCATCGGCCACTTTGAACGTCGTCGGGGGTGTCTCTTTCACTTCCATTCGGTATCGATCTAGTTTGGATGGCAGCATGACCCCATGCATAACGGGCTCGCAACCTTCTACAACTGCAATGAGGGAATAATCGCCCGCAGGAATCCCTTCGAAGCGAAACGTTCCAAGGTCATCCGTTGTTGTAACAAAGGGGATGGACTTCTTGTCATAAGTGCGCGGCGAGAGCGACACGACAGCACCTTTGAACGGCTTTGGACCAAAAACGTCTCCCACAATGGAGTTTCCCTCGTTCGACGATTTGACATTTTGTTTTGGAGTTGTGTCATTGCGCGTGGAATTTGCCTGAGTGGACGCGTGAAGCCGTTCTCGCCCACTTCGGCGACCCCTGTCGAAAGCGTCTCTGTACTTTTCCGGAATCTCGGGGGCTTTCTCATCGGGTAAAGCAAATAGAATGCCCAGTGTGAACGCAGCACTTCGCTGATGTTCGATATCTTTGCCATTAAGAACTTCTAACAGTTCAGGCACTGCTTCCTTTGCCGAAGGGCCAATCTTAGCAATTACACCAATAGCATTTTCTCTTTCCCAACGGTCTTCACTGGTAAGTGCAATCCGCAACGCAGGCACGGCCTGCACCGCATCGGGGCCCATTGCACCTATCGCGCGTATTGCGGCATTCCGATTGCTGAAACGGTCTTTCCCTTCTTCCTGCATGATCGCGATTAGCTTCGGAAGAGCATCGATAGCAGCTGGACCAGCTGCTTCCAACCCCGCGATTACGCTGTAGCGGAACATTGAATTCTCTTGATCAAGCAATCCAATGAGAACATCAATTGCTTGCCGTTGATCGCGCCCCACAGCTCCCAGGCATTTCGCACATGCGGATCGAAGTTCTTCCGATTGTTTTTCGTCGACGAGAATGGGTATCAGTAGCGGGACTGCACTTGAGGCGGCGGTGCCGAATTGAATAATGCAGCCAATAGCACGTTGCCGCTTTTTCTCGTCACCTTTAGTAAATGCCTCCAACAGAGGTGTAAGGCCCGCCTCGCCCGTATGCGTTAGGGCTCGACATGCGTGATGCGTCTCTTCCGGACACATCGTGAAGTATGCTTTCGCAATGATGCCAGCGAAAGGAGTTGCAGCTTCCTCTGCATTTGCCAGCAACCTTGCCGATTCTTCTCGCGCGGATTGGTTCTCGCTGGAGAGAAGCAACGCCAGTGCTTGCAATCCATCCGGCCCCAATTTCGACAACGTCTCAATGGCGGCATCGTGGACACCGCGGTCAGCATCGTTCGCGGCCATCGATAAAGCGGGAATCGCACTCGTTGCCTCCATGCCGACTTCACCGAGCGCATTAGCGGCAGTTTCCCGAACTTCTGTGCGCTCATCTTTGAGCGCCTCAACGAGGCCGCGCACTCCCTGCGAACCAATCCGTCCTAAGGCCGATGTCGCGCTTTTTGCCACGCTCAGCGAAGGATCGTGACACGCTCGCGTCAGGCCGTCGGCTGCTGATTCTGCCTTGGGACCAAGATTTCCCAACGATGCGGCAGCCCCCGATCGAACTCGTTCGTCGGAGTCAGTCAGCGCTTTCGTCAGCGCCGGAACCGCTAAGTGCCCATCGGGAAGACTTCCGTACGCGAGTACAGACGCAGCCTGTCTCCGAGTCTCTAATGAGTTACTCTGTAGTCGTTCGATCAATTTGCCAACACTAGGTTCGCCTGTATCAGCATTAATGGGAAAGTATGAAAATAGGGAGGTGCAAATGCAGATACCAACGACCCTAGTTTTGGAATACTTCGACATGACGATCTCCTCGAAACAAACGCAGAGCACGAAAAACTTGTTTTGTCGACTTGGCTCTCGACTAGGATTGTAGTCAGTTTGTTGAGGCCTAAATAGAAGTTGCGAGACGAAAATATCTTCGCCCACTTGACTATCTGCTACACTTGTGGTAGATTCTGCTACATGAGTAGCATGGAGGTGAATCGGTGAAGCTTAGTGAGGCCGAGTGGACCGTGATGAATGCTTTGTGGCAGCAGTCGCCGGCGAGTGCGCGGGATGTGCTGGAACTGGTGAGTGCCGAGACCGATTGGGCGTACACGACGCTGAAAACAATTCTCTCGCGACTCGCAGAAAAGGGCGCTGTGGGGATTCGTAAGCGGGCGAACCAGAGCATCTTCGTGCCGCTTGTCTCGCGCGAGGACGCGCGGCGGTCGGCTGTGCGGTCGCTGCTGGAGCGGGCGTTTGACGGAACGTTCGGGTCGCTCGTGCAGCACATGGTGACCCAGGAGAAGCTCTCTGCCGGCGAACGCAAGAAGCTCGCGACGATGCTGGCGAAACTGGATGAAGGCGGCAAGTAGCGGCGATGTGGGACCGTCTCCAATTAGCCGAAGAGCGAGTTATGTGGGACCGGTTTTCAACCGGTCGATTGATGGGTTGAAAACCCGTCCCACACTATTTCAACGGACTAGAGCAGCTAACAATCAACTGTAGCGTCGCCCCTTGTGGGCGGCGTGGCGCCGGGGACAAGCCCCGACGCTACATTTGACTGAGGAATGCTCTGGCAGAACGTATCTGGAACATGATTGAACGGATCGATTACATTTCCGACGCACTGCTCGTGTGGCTGATTACGACATCGATTCAGATTTCGATCGTCGGTCTGCTCATCGCATTGCTCGACCGTGTGATCGAGAACCGCGTGTGGCCGCAGGTTCGGGCCGCGCTGTGGTGGTTGCTGATCGTCGGTTTGGTGGTCAGTCCGTTTGCAAAGTCGCCCATCAGCATATGGACGAAAAGCGGCCCGATCTCCAAAGTCGGCGAGTTGATCGTCAGCAATCAACCCTCAGGGGAGTCGAATGCATCGATTCCTTCAAATGCAGATAGTGCGAACGCGATTAATCCTAGCGCGACGGCGGCGCGATGGAACTTGGCGAAATGGACCCTGCTGTCGATTTGGTCCATTGGGGTGGCCATCTGTTTTGCAGCAGCCATGTGGCGAAACGGGCAAGTCCGTCGCCGGTGGATTGGAAACGAAGTCGCATCGCCAGCATGGTTCGCTGCGATATGCCGAGAATCGGCTGCGAAGATAGGTCTTAGGCGTTTGCCGCGAGTTGTCATCAGCGAGGCAGCACCTGGGCCAGCCGTGGTCGGGGCCATTCGACCAGTCGTGGTGGTTCCTGCAAGCATCGTTAGTGATGCAGACCGCCAACCACTAGAGCACGTTCTACTGCATGAGTTTGCCCATGTTCGGCGACGCGACGCGGTAGCCGGTCGATTCTGTCAGCTTGTGCAGATCGTCTATTGGTTTCATCCGATCGTTGGTCTCGCGCGGAAGCAACTCGAAACGCTTCGCGAAATCTGCTGCGACGAGCTGGTCGCGCGGGCGATGAGCGGCGAGGCTGAGTCGTATCGGCGAACGCTGCTCAACATGGCCCGCACCTTGGTCGACGCGCCCACTCCGGCGGCCGTTGGTTTCGTGCATCCTCAGAGTCAGATTATGGCTCGCCTGACGCACCTTGAGCGACCTTTGACGAACCGCCCGCGAACGGTGCGCGCGACGGCCGCCACGCTCTTTGCGGTTTTGCTGATTTGCAGTGTTCCCCAGGTGCAATCGCTGGCTCCGCGGTTGGAGCCGACGGTTGCTAATCTCGCTGATTTGCCCGGATGTATGCAGCTTCGTTTCGCGGTCATGCGCGCACTGGCTGAGGAAGTAGCGCAGCGATCCGGCGCCTAACTCGTAAATTGATTTCTCAGAATCTTCTCGAACGAAAGGAGACATTTTTCATGTCGAAGCGACGATTGTTTGTACTCGCATTCTTGTTTGCGGCGGTAACCATTCCGGTTGGGGTGTTCACATGGGCCGCAGAGGATAAGAAAGTGGATGCTCCGAAGATGCCCTCGCCAGAGGACATGGCAGCCATGATGGAGAAGGCCAAGAAGTTCACCGAGCCCGGCGAGCATCACAAGCTGCTAGAGAAGTTTGTTGGAAAATGGAACGCCGAAACGCGAATGTTCATGGGCGGTCAGGCTATGCCGCCCGAAAAAGGCACGTGGGAAACGAAGTGGCTGATACCCGGACGCTGGCTGCAGGGGGAGTGGAAGACACAATTCATGGGCCGGCCATTTCAATCGATCGTGATCAGCGGTTATGACAACTTCAAGCAGAGTTATGTTCATACACAAATCTCCAACCTGGACACCGCCATGACGCACGCCGAAGGAGATCTCGATCCGGGTGGAAAAGTCCTCATCACGTACGGCACCCTGGATGAATACCTTACTGGTGAAAACGACAAGATGGTAAAATACGTGTACCGCTTTGAGTCCGATGACAAAATCGTGATGGAAGTGCATGATCTTCCCATTGGCGAGAACAACACCAAAGTTTTCGAAGTTGTCATGACGCGAGCGAAGTAAGACGGTTGCTTGCGGTTGAAGCAACATTCACAAGATACGAGGTGAGGCATGGCCAAGTTTACGTTGACTCGATCGATCAACGCACCGCGCGAGGTTGTGTTCGCGCAGATTAGTGATTTCGCGAACGCGCCGAAATTCTGCAGCGGCATCAAGAAAATCGAGATGCTCACCAACGGAGCGGTCGGGGTGGGCACGCGATTCAAAGAGACGCGCATCATGTTCAAACGCGAAGCCACCGAAACGATGGAAGTCTTCGCATTCGACCCGCCAAACGGATACACGCTTGGCGCGGAGAGTTGCGGGTGTCGGTGTCGTTCAAGTTTCCAACTGGAGCCGCGCGGAAACGGAACCGAACTGACGATGTCGTTTGACATGCAGCCGCTCAACTTCTTTGCGAAGGTAATGAGTGTGCTGATGAAACCGATGCAGAAAATGTGTCTCAAGATGTGCGAGAAGGACCTCGACGACATCAAGGCGTCAGCCGAGGCGAAGGCGAAATGACCATGGATTGATCATTTCGTCGACTCGATCAACTAAGTTTCGTGTACAAAACCGTCGGAGTGGGCGTTCGCGGCTCGCTTCGACGGTTCTTGCATTTGGCTGTGGTGTATTACTGCCGATACAATGGGGGGCCGGATAACTAAGCGATTCGTCAATGTTCGTCACCTGAGTAGGCCGAGAATTGTTTTCACGGATTGAAATCGTCTTTCGCGGTTTCGCAGCTAGATTCGATCGAGATTGATGATGAACCATGCGAGCGCAGACGAGTTTCTGGTGGACGAAATCCGCAAGGGAAGCGGCGAAGCGTGGCGGCTGCTCATCGATCGCTATCATGGCCGGCTGCTCGCCTTCGCCCGCTCGCGAACGAAATGCCTCAGCGATGCCGACGATCTGGTTCAGGAGTCGTTCGTCGGTTTTCTCCAGTCGCTGACGCACTACAATCCGAGTCAATCGCTCGAAACCTATCTGTTCACGATTCTTCGCTACAAGCTCTACGACGTGCTTCGTCGAAAAAAGAGCAACGTGATTTCCGCGCCGGATGAGTCGGACGACTGGTGGGATCAGGTCGCGCCGGGTGTGGAGGAAACGCCGAGCCAGTTGGCCGCTCAGGTTGAAGCGCGACAGCAGCAGGAGCAGTTGCTTAGTGAATTATTGCAACAACTGATCCACGAACTCCGCGATCGCGAAGCCTTCAATGATTTGCAGGTGATCGAGCTGATCTTCTACGCCGGGCGACGCAACCTCGATATCGGCGAACTGCTCGACATCGACCAGAAGGCCGTCGCTGGCATCAAGTTCCGCGCGATCCAGCGCCTGCAGAAATTCATGGGCGAGCGCGACCAGGACGCGTTGGCCTGCCTCGATGAAACGTCAGCCGATGTCACCGTCGCCCGCGTATGGCGCGAACGAAGACTCACCTGCCTGAAGCGGAGCACGCTCGGTTCATACCTCCTCGGCGTGCTGGAGGAACCGTGGCAAAGCTACACGCAGTTCCACATGGACGTCGTCGCCTGCCCCATGTGCCTGGCCAACCTCGACGACCTCAAAGCCGAGCAGGAATCTGAGATGCCCATCGATCGCGAGCAGATTTTTCAATCAAGCATTGGCTTCCTGAAAAGGTCGCAGGTGTAGCCGAATAGGACAGCGGCCTCAAAGTTCTAGTCAACAGACTCGCCTTGAGTCGAATCCCTCAGATTCAATGCCGAACGCGTGATCGAAACGCGCGCGATAGTTTTGCCACGCGATGCACGATGTCAGCTCCACGAGCTGCTTCTCGTTGAAATGGATGGTCAGCGCAGCGAATAGATCGTCGGGCACTTGCACAGGAGTTTGCGTCATCGCGACGGCATAACGAAGCACAAGTTTCTCGACCTCAGAAAACAACGAACTCACTTCGCATGTGGCGAGCGCTGCTAGTTTCTCGGTGCTCACACCCTGTTGTCTGCCGACCGCAGACCCGATGTCCACTCAAAAGGGACAACCGATGATCGTTGCTACTTTGACTTGTGCGAGAATCTTCAGGCTCGGGTCAACACACTTGGCTGCTTCTTGTCCAAGTTCCATGTGAGCGTATGCGCGTAAGAGACGTGGATGATGAGAAACGATCTTGACCGGCATGACCACGCGGCCAAGTTTGCGTTTCGTCAGAAAATAGGCCGCCCTAACGAGGAGTCCTGCCTTACTTGAATCCACACCATTAATTCGTGCCATGTCGTCTCCTCTCAATCCGGAGCGTCGTCTCCATACACTTCTCGCGATTCGGACTTGCCCAGACTCTTCATGTCAATTCTAGCACCAAGGCGATAGGCGAGCGCACGAAGTCCCATGAGCTGACGGTTGATCCAGTTGTTGATGGGCAGACTGCGGAAGTACTTCTTTTTCATAGCCTCGGCGGTCAGATCGAGCCCGCGTTGCATGAAGGCCTCGTCGCCGAAATTGAACGGACCGTCATGATTAAGATAACCACTTGACCAATCCATGAACTTGACGAGGAAATCAATGATCTCCGGCCTGCGAGGATCGTCCTTCGACAAATCCGCCGCCCGCTCCAGCACCGCACGCAAGGCATCACCACCCTTGAAAAAGGCGCGACAGACATCTACATAATAATCCCATTCCTGTGCGGTGAATTCGCGGCAGCAGCCGAAGTCGATGACTCCCAGTCGGCCGTCGTGCAGGAACAGGTAATTGCCCGGGTTAGAGTCCGCATACCAGATCTTCGCGGTGTGGGCGGTGCGGAAGGAAGCCTTCATAATTAGGTGGCCGTAACGATCGCGCGATTCTTGCGACGGATTCGTGGCGAGGTACTCGTCGATGTGCACGCCGTCGAGATATTCCATCGTGAGCACGCGCTTCGTCGAGTATTTCGCGAACACTCGTGGAATGACGATGCCTTCATCCTCACGGAACACGGAGCGCGCCCGATTGAGCAAGGCGGCTTCGCGTTCGTAATCGGTCTCGGCCTCCATCATGCGACGCGCGTCTTCCCACTGCGCGCGGATGTTGTCCCAGTCGCGACTGAGTCGCATTGGCGTCATGATGGCCATCATGTTATTGAAGTCGGCGTTGATGGTTCGCGCGATGTTTGGATACTGCACTTTAACGGCCACGAGCTCGCCGGTTTTCAGGCGTGCGCGATGCACCTGGCCAAGGGACGCGGCTGCGAACGCTTTGGTTTCGAATTCCGCGAAAAGTTCCGCGGGATCGCCGCCGAGTTCATTTCGCACGTGCTCGCGAATCAGCGAGTAGTGCATGGGTGGAGCTTCGAAGCACAGCTTGCCGAGCGCTTCGACGAACTGCTCCGGCACGATGTTGGGATAACTCGATAACATTTGCCCGACCTTCATCAGGATTCCGCGAAGGTAGGACATGCCGCCGAGCAGCTTAATGGCAGCAGCCAGGTGCGTTTCGTTTAACCGACGTTCGTTTTCGTCGCGATCGGCGAATCCGCTGCGCACCCAATAAGCGAGATAGGCGGCTGCGATCTTCGCCTGCAGGCTGCCGAGGGTCCACAGCCGGTCCATCGATCCGACCGGCACAGGTTTGTGCGACAACTGTGAAAGAAGTTCCTGCAGCTGTTGTTGAGCGGACGAGCATTCGGTTTGGCTTTCGAGCGGTAACGCGGCTACCAGTTCCGAAACATTTAGCGCCATGGTGTGTCTCCTAACTTTGGACTCGACTTATTGTCGATTCGACGACGGCCGCTTCGATTTCGTTTGCACCAAGTGACTGCATGAGCAGACGTGTGGCCTGATCGAGCACGACGAGCGTCTCTTCCTGATTGGGTGATTCATCGTGCGACCAGAACGCGAGCACACCGAGATACAGTGACCAATACAAGTGCATAGCCACGAAAGATGGCTCGCGCACGCCCGTGTGTTGCGCAATGATCTGCCCAACGACCTCCAGGTGTTCCAGGCGAATGCGCTCGGTCTCATCACTCGCGGAGTGCTTGGCGAACGGGCTCATCGCGGTTTCAAAAACTTGCGCGATGAATGGTCGAAAGGGTTTCAGGTGTCGCAAACCGGAGATGACGTAGCTGAACAGCGCCTCACTCAACGACTCGATGTGTTGGCGATTGGCTTCGAACTCGTCGCGTGCGGTGTCCAATGCTTCAGCCACCAAAGTCATAGCCAGCGCCTCTTTGGTGGGGAAGTAATTGAAAACGGTTCCCGAAGCGATCTCCGCTGCCGCTGCAATATCGCGCGTGGTTGTGTTTTCAAATCCTTTTTTGATAAAGAGTTTTCGAGAGGCGGTGAGGATTCTCGCCCGGGTCTGCTGCTTCGTGGTATTCTTAACTCTCATTCCAGCCTCGTAAAGGGATCGCGCGTTAATATGAGCGTGATCATATTAATAATACTCTAAGATCGGCGAAATGCAAGAATAATGTGAGCTTGGTCATATAATTGTCGTAAGGTGCTAAATTTAATAGTGTTATGGATGATGTTGTTGGAAAGAGCTTCACGCCCTGCCGCATTGCTGGTCGCAAGCGAATGCCGGTCATTTCACCGCTTTGCGTTCTGAATGTATTCTGATCCGTCATGGACCTGGAGCGAATTTCAAAGGCTGTGCGCGAGATTCTGATCGCCGTCGGCGAGGATCCGAATCGTGAAGGGTTGAAAAAAACGCCCGATCGCGTCGCGCGGATGTATCAGGAGCTGTTTTCGGGCATTCACAAAGACCCGGCGGAGCACCTGAAGACGAGTTTCACAGAAGGGTATGACGAGCTCGTCGTGCTTCGCGACATTCCGTTCAACTCGATGTGCGAGCATCACCTGATGCCGTTTGAGGGCAGGGCCCATGTCGCGTACCTGCCCAACGGAAAGGTCGTCGGCATATCGAAGCTCGCGCGCGTGGTCGATGAGTTCGCGCACCGGCCGCAGTTGCAGGAGCGCCTCACGTCGCAGATCGCTGATCTTCTGACCGAGAAGCTCGATGCGAAGGGGGTGGCGGTCGTAATACAGGCGACGCACGCGTGCATGACATGCCGTGGCATTAAGAAAGCGGGCAGCACCATGATTACGTCATCCGTCCGAGGCCTGTGTCGCAGCGATGCGCGCACGCGCAGCGAAGTGATGACGTTGCTGCATAGCTAAACTGAGGTGAAAACGGGCGAGCCTCATGACTAAGTTTGGCAATTGCGACCGAGCAATTTGGAAGATGTCGCTCGATTGCAAGAAGGAGGCAGCGATTCAGTAAAATGACTTCTGTCCAGCAGCCCGATGAAGCCTGGCCTCGCGGCTGGGAGGAACATGAGCGATTTCAGCAAAAGCGTCTGGCCGAGTTGCCATTCGCTGAAAAACTCCAGTGACTGGAGGACGCTCAGGAGTTGGTCGAGGCGATTCTGGCTGCAAGAAGTAAACAGGGGTTGGATGTTCCAGCAACAGACGACAACGGTCCTTGATACCCACATAATAGGTCGCAAAGGGGGCAGCCCTGCCATTGAACTCGTCCGGCGACCGTAAAATAATTCGTGCCGCACGATGGCACTTGGAGTCATGCTCATGCCTGTTGCACCGAATGCGTACGTCAAGAGTTGGATGGAACTACCGATCGACGTCCCTATGGCGCTCATCGAGCGCCGGCGTATCATTGGCCAGCAAGCGATGGTCTCGCATGTCACCTTGCGTCGCGGTTGCTTCGTGGCTTCGCATAGTCACGAGAACGAACAGTTTTCGTGCATCGTCTCCGGCAAGCTCAAGTTTGGTTTCGGTACACCGGGGGCGGCTGATTATCACGAAGTGATCGCCGGTCCGGGCGACATTGTTGTCATGCCTTCGTTCGCTCCGCACTCGGCGGAAGCTATCGAGGACACGGTTGTCTTGGATATCTTCTCCCCGCCGAGCGCCACCACCGGCATCGATCGCAAGGATCGAGGGCACTAGAGTTTTTACCCAGGCAGAATTTCGGTACTACCATTGCCACATTCAAATAAGAGCAACAACCAAAGTACGCGATCGCTTTCAGACGGCTGCGAATCTGTTCGTGAGCGGTGGAAAGGTTGATCCAATCCGCAGTTTTGGACCGAACGGGAGTGGATGGGAATCGAACCCACCAGAGACCGCGTGAACGACCTCTCAACGGCTTTGAAGACCGCGGGACCCACCAGGCGTCCGGACACTCCCAGAGATTGGTGCGTGTCGATGCGACCAATCGCATCGAATAAGGACGCCCTGATTAACGCATGAAAGCCCCATCGTAAAGTCACGCTTCGAGCAACACGATTCAATCGAAAAAATGGCGAGTGCGCGGGCGTAACTGGCTCGCAGGCCCGGTCATCACACTTCTAGTAATCGTAAATTCACGATAGACGGTCGGATTTTGATTTCGTACGCGATATACTGGTGCAAGTTTGCGGGGTTTCATCAAGGGGTTCATTTTGAAAAGTCCACACTTGGCCATTCTAGGCATCGCGTTCAGCGGCTTGCCTGCGTTCACGGCCAGTGCTCAGATTTGCGTCGATTCAACGTGTTTTATCGATCGCGGTCAGACTGGCGAAATCGCGCTCGGCCATCCGCGCGGCGGCATTGCGGTCATTGATTACGACAACGACGGTTGGCAGGACCTTGTCATCGCCGATCTTCCTCCCGCGTCGACTATGTTATTGCACAATGTGCCCGATCCGAATGACCCATTGCGCCGTACGTTCGTCAGCATACCGAACGGCGGCGGGTTGAGTGATTTCGACAACGTGGCGTTCTGCTTCAGCGTGCTGGTGGCTGACTATGACAACGACGGGTTTCAGGACGTTTTCTTTAATGGAGGGGGGATGGACGGCGGGCCCGGACGCCTCTATCGAAACAACGGTAATGGCACATTTCAAAACGTCAGCGTGTCATCCGGCGTGAGGGCCAACGCCATTTCCGTGTTGTCGGCCAGTTGGAACGATTTCGATCTCGATGGTGATCTCGACATTCTGCTGGTGCCGAACTCCGGTTCACCTGTGGCTCCGCGGCTATTGGTCAACGACGGCGATGGTACGTTTTCGAATGGCAGCGCGCATGTGCCGACGCTTCCGGCGCTCGGTACGGTCTACGCGCACGGATGGGGCGACTACGATGACGATGGCTGGCAAGATTGTTTTATTCCGGGGACTTCGAACCCGATCATCTTGAAGAACGTGAGCGACGGCAGTGGCGGGCGAATATTTGTGAATTCGAGTGCCACGGCTGGGTTCACATCGCTTGGCCCGGCACCGATGGGAATTGCGTTCGGCGATCATGACAACGACGGCGACTTCGACCTTTGTTTCACCGACGCGACCGGCGGTACTTATTACGACGACGTAGGCGGCACGCTTGTGCGCACGTACCCATTCGTCACGATTTTTGGATGGGGCACTTCTTGGATCGATATTGATAACGACGGCGACCTCGATAATTACCAATGCGGCAGCCACAGTCTGGCCAACTTTGACCGACTTCATCGCAACCTGGGCGATGGCCAGTGGCAGGATGTAAGCAGCGTTCTCAATGGTCCCAGCGCCGCGAGCCAGCATTCAGTGCTGGTCGATTTCAACAGCGACGGGCGACAGGATTTGATAACGGTGAACCCCGGGTCGCCGCAGTTCAACGTCAGCGTGTATGAAAACGTGTCAACGACCGGTCACCACTGGCTCGCGGTGAAACTCGTGGGCGATGGGGTTTATGTAAATCTCGATGCGGTCGGCGCGATTGTGCGAGTGACAGCCGGTGGCATCACGCGAATCCGGCAGGTTTCGGCGGGGACCAGCACCAATGCGACCGAAGACATGCGAGCACACTTCGGGCTTGGTACTGCGACGACGGTTGATCAGATCGAAGTTCTTTGGCCTCGCGCGGGCACGATTCAGCAGCGCACACAAGTTTTCGAGGGTCCCTTTGCCGTCGACCAGATCATCACGCTGACAGCTGAGGGCGCGCCATGCGAACCCGTATACGGCGACATTTTTCCTGTCGGCCCGCCGACCGGCGACTGCGTGGTGTCACTCGACGACATCCTCTGTACGCTCGACGGTTTCAGTCAGCGTAGTGACTGCCCGACCGGCGATATCTCGCCGTGCGGTGGCAACGGGATCATCAACCTGGATGACATTCTACATGTCCTTGGTGCGTTTAGCGGCGTAAACGCGTGCCCGTAGTGTGCGCCGTCCATTGCCTTTCATGATTCGTTCCGTAATCAGACTACAGAAAAGAAAAAGGGGACCGCTATCGTAACAGCGGTCCCCTCAGGGGGAGAAAAGAGACTCTAGCGGTTGGTTACTCGTCCGAACCGCTCGGGTCTGTTGTCGTTAGGCCGTCGCCGCCATCGGTGGCTGAGCCATCGTCGGTGGTTGAGTCATCGTCCGAACCGTCGTCGGTTGTCGTGGTGTCTTCCGGGGCGACAACGACGGTGCGCGACTGGAAGCCCTTGTAGAGCAACACGAACGGGTCGCCGATCGGCGCGACAAACATGTGCGCGTCGATCAGAGAGACCTGAGCTTCACCCGGGCCGAAGCCGTCGAAGTCGATCTTCGCTTCGACGTTCTGGACCTGGTCAAACATCAAGTTCACGGCCGCGATCGCACCATACATGTTGAACGTCGTACCGCCGTCCAACGCGTACGTGCCGTTGAAGAAATCAGGCGGCAGGAACGCGGTGAGCAGATTAACCGCCGTGTTCGGGCGGCCAAAGCGATAGGCGTTCATACGCGCGACGTAGTTACGCGCAACGAGCGCTACGCCATCCAGTGTCATCGGCGTGTCGGACATGAAGTCCACGGTGTCGAAGGTCACCGCGCCATTGTCATCCGAACGGCGATAGTACTTCGGAATGTCCGTCGAGCGCCAATCCGTCGGATTGAACAACGTCGGGCGATGATCGACTGTCGGCTCGTCGGTGTCCTGAACAAAGTCACCGTCGATGTCATCGTAGTACGGATCGCCGTCCGGGTTGTAACGCGGATTCGCGACTTCAATACCGAAGACATTGGTGAAGTTCTGACGCTCGACCGGCAGGTCAGTGATCGAATCGAGTGCGATCAGGATGTGACCGGACAAGTTCACTTCGCCACCGAACTCACCTTCTTCAGCCGGCGTGACCGGATCACCATCCATTGGCGGTTCCATGCCGTCGATCGGCGGGTTCATACCACCCGGTGGCATCATTCCGCCCGGCATCATACCACCCGGAGGCGGCGGAGGCGGCGGAAGACCCGGAACGTTCAGGTTGCCGTTGTAGTAATCATCCACGAAATCGTCGAGGTTATCGATGTCGCCGAGGTCACCGAAGTCACCCACGTTGTTGAAGATGTCCTCGAAGCCTTCCGGAAGTGGCGGCGGGGCCATGAAGAATCCCGAGGGATCATCCTGCGACGCCGGGCGACCGGTCTGCTCATTGAACAGAATGAACGTGCCGTCGGTCTGCGTGTCCGGACCGAACTGCAACAGGTAGCGGCCGCCTTCAGTGTAGGTGGCGGTGCCGGTGCTGTAGTCGTAATCGACGCGGACCGGCTTGGCGCCAGGACCCGCTTGCGTAGCGAGCACGAAAATCTGCTGGCTCGGCGCACCTTCGGTCTCGGCGGTCGTGATCGGCTCAGTTCCACCGCTCGGAGGTGTTGTGCCGCCCGGAGGAGGCGCCATCGGCCCGAACGTGCCGCGTGACACGCTGATGTTGATACCCGGGAAGAAGCTGCCGGTTTCCGAGATGAACTCGACAAACGGCTGGCCGTCGACAGCCTGGAAGATGGAATCATCGTGCATGTCGAGACGGACCGGACCGCGACGACCGTGCAACTGACGGCCAAGGTCGCGAACCAGCAGACCGACGATGCCTTGTCCCTGCGTGCCTTCGGTGAACGACAGGTAATACTTACCTTCGCCCGTCGCGTTGTACGTGACTGAGTTAACAACGCCGTTTTCGGTTACGTCGGCATCGACCGTCACTGCGCTGCCGCCTTCGGTGCGAATCGGATCGGCATCAGAGACGACGAAGAACGTCGCCGGGCCAGTGCGGCTGTGCGGAACGTGGGCACGGGCATTGCGGATGTATTCAGACAGAGCTTCCGCGCTCGTCACCACCGGCAGCGTAAATCCGCCGGTGAGTTGATCGAACGAAGGCTCCAATGTGTTGGCGAGCTTCTCGGCCAACAACGCACGCAGATCGTTTTCACGCTGCTGCATGTCTTGTGGTGTTGCGCCGTCCAAACCAACGTCGCCGACCTGCATGAAAATCTCTTGCAGGTTCAACGCAGTGCCCGCGCCGTCTGCGGTTTCAAACACGTTTAGCGGCGGACCCATGAAACCTGGGTTCGGGAAGAAGTACGTGAGACGCGCACCGAGACCGTCCGTGATGCTCACGACGATTTCGACGAGGTTCTGCAACGAAATCTGACGGTTTTCGAGCTGCAGCTGCGCCATCTGGATCAGCAGGTGATCGTTCAGAATCGGAAGGTGTGGCTTGGCGTTGCCTTCCGAACCTTCTTCATCGTTCTGGTTGCGATCCGGCTCGGCCAGGGTGTAGTAGTAGATCGTCGGATCGAACGTCGGCACTGCCTGGCCGGACGATGTTTCGAGATCGCCGTCAACTTCGGTGAAGTCATCCGTGAACGGATCTTCGTTCTTCGGGAAGAGTTCGCTCAGCGCGGCGATTTCAACGCCGTCGATCTCGCCGAGTGGGGTAAGGTCCAAGCCATCCGGATTTTCCGCGATCGGGAAACCGGCGAGGAGGAACACCTTTGCAGCTGCCAACGCAGCCGAATCCACGTCTTCCGCCTGAACGAGGTCGAGGTTGCCATCGACAACCAGCACGCCCGCCTGGGCTGCCTGCGGAATGGAGTCATCAAAGAACTCCGCCTGCTGTGTGACGCTCAGGTCGTCGACTTCTTCGAGCGTGACGGTGTCTTCAATACCGGTCTCTTCATACAAGTGGTCGTACGCTTCTTCGACGCGGGTCACTAGCGCGACCGGGCTGATCGGAAGCTCTTCCACCGCAATGTTCTTGCTGTTGATGTACTCTTGCAGCTTCGCAAGGATCAAGGTCGAGAGCGGCGTCACCTGAACGTCAGTCGTGTTGCCTGAATCGTCCGTCGAATTCTGCGGAATGTTCGTGCACGTATTGAGGTCGCACGTGCCATCGGTGGCGATGTCGCAGCAAACCGTGAAGTCAACGCCCACCGGAAGGCCGGTGACTGTGAATGTGCCGTCAGCCGCGAGCTGGGCATCGGGAATGACGACGCCGTTTTCATCCACGAGCGCATTTCCAGCCAGATCGTAGAATCGAAGCGTTGTGGTTGAGTAATCGAACGACAACGGGGCGGCCTGGGCGGAAGCGCCGCCGTCAGCGGACTCGCGCGTCGAATTGGATTCAACGACGGTGCCCGTCAGAATGCCATCGAAGCTGAGCGGATCGCTGGTGAGTTCGTTTCCGTCATCGCCACCATTGTTGCCGCCGTTATTTCCGCCGTTGTTCCCCCCATTGTTTCCTCCGGTGTTGGGTCGATTGTTGCAAGCGGTCAGGCAGACCAGCATCACAACGCCGATCACCCACCCCCGCTGCAGGGCGTGTAAAGTACTCCGAATGGTTTCGTACACGAGCCTTTCTCCTTTCAAGATAGTTTCGATGCCGGGAACACACGGTTATTAACGGACGTGACCGCGCCATGCGCGTATACCGTCGAATAACACTAACGCGATTTCTGCATCGGGCGCTTTACGATGTGACTTTGATTGCTTCGGCGCCATTTCCAGCGGCGTGCGAAAACGTCTGATAATCAGCAGGGATAGCTGGATTGACGACAACCCCGTTTTTTATTGCAGGAGCCAGTGCGCAAAAATGTCAGGTCCGAAAAAGCAAAGGCCCGGCGGGCTATGGCGCGTGTGATGGGTGCGTGCCGCTCATGTTGCAGTGGGCATTAATGGAATTAGAAAACCGGTGAGCCTTATTGATTGCCAAACACAGTCTGCATGGCTACGAAATCCGCGAGATCCACGTCGTCGTCGCTGTCGAAGTCGAAGGGGAAGCAGGGATCGGCGTTGACGTGAATGGAACCCATCATCCCGAAACCGAAATGCGGTTCGCAATAGAACGGATAGTTGTCGTTGCTCATGGGATGAGAGTTCACGAAATCTTCGTTGAACACCACGTCCATGAAGTTGCTCGTGTTGCCGGTGGCTGGGCCGGAATAGAAATTCCCGTCATGGATTCCGCCGCTGCCACTGGAGACATTGTGCGTGCCTCCGACCCAATCCCATCGAACCGTGTCGCCGACTTCGATCGTGGTGTTCGCCGGTGTAAAGGAGAAGCCAGAACCGACGTTGACCGTTTTCATCGTCACGCCGTCAATGTCATAGGGAGCCTCGGGTCCGTGGAGGCAAGTGTTCATCTCGTGATAATCAACGAGATTAACCAGCCCGTCGTTGTTGTAATCTCCGTTAGGCATCGGGGGCGCGGGCAACATGCGGACGACGCGAAACCCGATTTCGCTGCTCGTAAAGTCGGTGGCTGCATAGAGACGGTATGTGGACGCCAGGAACGTCGTCATCTGGCCCCATGAACCGCCGCGAATGGGGTGGTTGGCTGTCGACAATGCTTGATCCTGCATCCACTCAGCCACATTGCCGCTCAAGTCGTGAATCTGATATGGGTTGCTCGTGTTGATGGTGTTTCCATTGCTGCCGTTGTAGTAGCCGGTGGGCGTCGTGCCGCCGAATTCAAAGGGATCGCCGCTCATCAGATAGTTGGCGCCGTTTCCGGTGATCGTGTCTCGCCCGAAGCCATAGAACCAATGATCGGCGGAGACCGTCTCATCGGCCGGTCCGCTGCGAACCGAGTTGGGTGCGTTGGGGTCGTAGGCCGCCATCTTGTACCACTCGTTGTACGGATTCTCCTGTTGGCCAACCCAGCCGAATGACTCGCCGACGTTGTCCATCGGCAGGCGGTAGCCGAGATAGTTTTCGATCAGGTCCTGACGCTCCGCGTCGTTCAGATCGCGCACCGCCCAGTCTTCGGTCGAGATGACAACCGGGTGCCAATCCGCGGCGGTTGGCCCCTCGGTGTAAACGCGCTGGTCTTCGCCGATTTCCTGATCGATCGTCAGCCAGTTGCAGAACTTTAGCGCTCCAATCCACGAGACGTGCATGATCGGGTGCGTGCTGTAGCCGGCTTCGGGGGTGTATTTCATGCCGACTGGCGAGGAACTGACGAACACAATTCGCGACGACGAAAACGGCTTGAACATCATAGTGCCGTCGGTCGTCGTCACCTGTCCGTTCGCCTGGAAGACGAGGTTGCTGCCGCGACCTGACACTCCCGCGTCGACCTGAGCGTTGTTCAAGAAGTACGCGAACTGCTGATTGGTGATCTCGAACTTACCGACTTTGAACACGTGTGCGGGGCCAGCACCGCCAGCTGGCACCGTCGATTCAGGAACCACGAACAACTGAGCATGCGACGCAGCCGTGCTGAATAGCAAACCGACTGATATTACGGCACAAACAAATCTGTTTAATCGTCGCGATGTTCTCATGAGTACCCCTCCCATCAGAACCCCGATTATAGAAAAACGCCTTCCCCCTGTCGCCTGGTCTTATCGCTTCTTCTTTTGTGGCTTGGCGCCTTTGCGCGAGGCAACACGTCGTTTTCCCGCCCGCACCGCCTGAAACGCCCGCGCGACTGCCGGGTCCGCCAGGGCGTCCTCCAGCGTCCGTGTCATTTTTCGTGACCAGCTTGCATGCTTGTCCGGCCCCACGCCCGGCAGGTTGATCGGCTCCGTTTCGCCCAGCAGATCGTCCAGCATGACCGCCACCACTTTGGACGGTGTGCGACCGAGGAATCGATGCACGGCTTCGAGAATGACCTGATAGGGTACGCCTGAGCTAGCAGAACTGGCGTTCTTTCGTGATACCTCGCGGGCGGAAGTTCGCGGCTCGCGAATCAAATAGCGTTTGTCGAGCAGGCGCTCAGCCACGAGGCGACGGATAAGCGCACGCACATCGGCTGCACGATCCTTATTCGCTTTTTCCCAAGCAGCTTTGGATTTGAACAATCCGATTTTCTTGCGAAGTTCGAGATCGGTTCCCTCAAGAAATCCTTTGAGCGGCGGAAGGTCGTGATTGGTCGCGCTGGTGACAGCGAACTCGCGATACTCAGAAGGCTTGCGAAACTGCCCGCGCTTGTTGCGCTCGAACATCATCAAACGCGTGGAGAGAATGCCCCATTTCTTGAGCGTATCGGAGAAGCCTTTCGGTACAGTGCCGAGGTCTTCGCCGACGACCATGCATTTGTGATGGTGGCTTTCAATCGCGAGGATGCCGAGCAAATCATCCATCGGGTAACGAACATAAGCTCCCTCAGAGGGCGGTCGGCCCTTTGGAATCCAGAACTGACGCATGAGGCCCATCGCGTGATCGATGCGCACCATGCCTGCGTGTTTCATGTTCTTTCGGAGAAGATCTTGCCAATACCAATAACCTTGCTCACGTAGCTGCCATGGATCAATGGGGCGGAACGACCAGTTTTGTCCCTGCGAAGCGTGTGCATCCGGCGGACAGCCGACATCGACGTTTGAAGCGAAAAGCCGTCCGTTCGACCACGTGTCGTATCCGCTGGGGGCTGAACCAACAGCGATATCCTGATAAAGGCCAAGGCGGTCTTTGTTTGAGTGCAACTGCTCTTGTACCTTGCCGAGTTGACGATCGAGTTCGAATTGAAGGTACAAATGGAACGCTACTTCTCTCGCACGTTCTTGACGAAACTTGGAAACCGACGAGGAATAGAAGTCACGATATTCACGGGGCCAGCTTCTCCAATCTATTAGCTTTCGAGTCTCGCGAAAATGATCGTCCAGCGCACAAAAGGTGGCAAATTCCTGCAGATGATACCCACCCGCGCGAACAAACTCCGCATAATCGCGACTTCGTTTGGTTTGGAGCGCGCCGTGTCGGCTGATGAATTCATTATGGAGCAGCCGGAGGATTTCGAGTTTGGCGTCATAAGCGGCTGTATAATCAATCGAATCAGAAGCGCGTAAGTCCAAAAGCGCTTGCTTGAAACGAGGTGAGGTGATTAACTTTCTGGCGTTGCGACAATTGTCATATTCAGGAATCGATTCAACATGTAGATAGAGCGGGTTTTGGTACCACCGACTCATTGGAGAATAAGGACTTACCTGTGGGGCGCGATTTCGAACGATATGTAACGGATTGATTCCTATCCAATCGCCGTCTTGTTTGATCAGCCAATCGCATATTTTGTTGAGATCACCGCAATCACCCACGCCCCAATTTGACTGACTACGCAGCGTATAGAGGTTGAGGCTGACCCCCGACAAACGTGCGATGACGCCCCTTTCTACATGTGCCCAACATCGACTGGGAACAAACTGGACATAAGGGCGAACGAGATTGACACGGCCATTCTGCATGATGGTGATTTCAAAATTGTGGCAGGTAGGTCCGATCGGGATGTGTAGTGGTACGTCAACGAAAGAGCCATCACCTCTTTTGAGGCTCTCGCCCTTGAAATCGAGTCGCTTACCCTCACAAAACAAGAAGCCTGTAAAGGCGAAAGAGCCTTTGCGAAGCATCGGTACACGCATGGTGACTTGTGCTCGACGCGAAGAAACAGGCACAATGGTTACATCGTTTCCAAATTCCCTGCGGCTATCTTCGCTCAGGGCCTGTAAGGATTCATTGGCCTTTTGCTCAGTCCCCGCCTTCCACCCCATCGCTTCGATAAGTGCCACGCGCGTGGCATCCGACGCCAACCGGCGAACCCCGGAATAATCTATGTAGCTCGGGATAATCCCGAGCTTGTTCGCGAGCTTATGCAGGTGCGGTCGTTTGGCGGCCATATCAGGTGGGTGTTAAGACTAGTGCTCCCAGCGGCGGAAGGTTTAACACGATTGACTGTTGTTGATTGTGCAACGGAATGGACTCGGATTTGATGGAGGTTGCTGTTGCATAGTTGCTCCCGCCGAAGCGCGACTCATCTGACGAGAAAACTTGTCGGTAGTTGCCCTGCCACGGCGCGCCGATTCGATAACCATCGCGCGGCACCGGTGTCATGTTCAACACAACCACCAGTCGACTGTCTCCATCCTGCCGCGCGTAACTCAGCACCGATTGCTCGTTGTCCAAACAGTCGATCCAGAAGAAGCTGTCGTGATCCGGATCACACCGCCACAAGCAGCTCGACGCGCCATACACGCGTCCCAACTCCTCGAGAAAATGCTGCAAGCCCTTGCGGTATTGATCGCCAGCCAGGTGCCAATCGAGGCTCGTGTCGTAATACCATTCGCCATATGGCGCGAGCTCGCTGCCCATGAACAGGAGTTTCTTACCCGGCCGAGTGTATTGATACGCGAACAGCAGCCGCAGATTTGCGAACTTCTGCCAGATGTCGCCGGGCATCTTTTCCAGCAGCGATTTCTTGCCGTGCACAACTTCATCGTGCGACAGCGGATTGATGAATCGTTCTGAATGTTCGTACAACATCGCGAACGTGAGTTCGTTTTGATGGTACTTGCGATGCACCGACTCTTTCGAGAAGTACGCCAGCGTGTCGTGCATCCAGCCCATATTCCACTTGAACGTGAAGCCGAGGCCGCCCTGTGCCGTCGGCTGCGTGACGCCGGTCCAGCCCGTTGATTCCTCCGCCACCGTGAAGCAGCCGGGGCACTCCACGTGAACCGCATCATTCACCGATCGCAGAAGATCGATGGCTTCGACGTTTTCCTTGCCGCCCCACGGGTTCGGCAGCCACTCGCCGTCGCGCCGGCTGTAGTCGAGATAGAGCATCGATGCCACCGCATCAACGCGTAGCCCGTCGATGTGAAACTCTTTGAGCCAGTAGAGCGCGTTGGAAATCAGGAAGCTGCGAACCTCGTGCCTGCCATAGTTGAATACAAGCGTTCCCCAGTCGGGGTGTTCGCCGCGCCGCGGGTCTTCGTGTTCATACAGGGCTGTGCCGTCGAAGCGGCGGAGGGCGAAGTCGTCGCGCGGGAAGTGGGCGGGCACCCAATCGAGAATCACGCCGATGCCATGCTGATGGCACACATCGACGAAATAGCGGAAGTCATCGGGCGTGCCGAATCGCGACGTCGGCGCGTAATAGCCCGTTACCTGATATCCCCACGAACCGCCAAACGGATGTTCAGCCACCGGCATCAGTTCGACATGAGTGAACCCCAGTTGCTTAACGTACTTGGCCAGCGGCTCCGCGATTTCGCGATACGTCATCCACCGGTTGCCTTCTTCCGGCACACGTCGCCACGAGGCCAAGTGGACTTCGTACACGTTTACGGGCTCGCGGGTGATGTCGGCTGATTGTCGCGAGCGTTGCCACGTATGGTCGCTCCACGAGTAATCGGAGTTAACCACGCGCGAGGCTGAGCCGGGCGGCAATTCCATGGAGCGGGCAAGCGGGTCCGATTTCACGCGCAGCTCGCCATGTTCGGTTTTGATTTCAAATTTGTAGAGCGCGCCCGGACGAGCATCGGGAATGAAAATCTCAAACACGCCGGACGAACCAAGTTGCCGCATGGGGAACAATCGACCGTCCCAACGGCAGAAGTCGCCGAGCACGCTGACGCGGCGCGCGTGCGGCGCCCAGACGCCAAACGACACGCCTTCGACGCCGCCGACGTTCATGGGCCGAGCGCCGAGCATCTCCCACAGTCGTCGATGGGTGCCTTCATTGAAAAGGTAGAGGTCCATGTCGCCGATGGTGGGGAGGAAGCGGTAGGGGTCGTCGCGCTCCCATGTTTTTCCGTCGCGGAATCGGAAGCGAAGGCGATAGGCGAGCGGTGTCTTAGCCTGCGGGAGAATGATCGAAAAAACGCCGTCGATGCCGGTGGCGGTCATCGTTGTGGCTGCTCCGTCGTTCGGAATCAGCTCCACGCTTTCCGCATCGGGGTGAAACGTTCGAACAATAACGCCAGCGGAGTTCTTGCCGTTCATCGGGTGCGCGCCAAGGAGTCGGTGTGGCTCCGCGTGATCACCGTGGATCAGCCGGTGCCACTCGGCGGCACTGAAGTCGCCCAGCAGGTTTGCATCGATGGATGTTGTAGTCTCAGCGGGTCGCATCATGATTCGGGTCGAAAATCGAGCAGCAAACCGGAACACGCAGCCATCTCGACCACATCACGATATACCACGCCGCTCGTTTGCACCACGCGGGCGGTATTGGCAATTTCCGCCCAAGAACCGGTTTGCTCGACAAACGGGAGCTTAAAGGAAATCACCTTTTCCGCAGAATTGAGTATCAGAAGCGTCGTCTGGCTACGTGTGCCAACCGCCATTTCAAAGCTGACATCAGCGGAAGGGCGGTGAACCATCATCCCAAGGGTCTTTCGCGACGCGTCGTGCCAGTCGTCGTTGGTCAGCTCGCGCCCGTGCTCCGTCAGCCAGGTGACGTCCCTCAGTTGACCGCCAGCTTCGGGCACTCCTCGGAAAAAACCCACGCGACCAGCGATCGCCAGTCGCCTCCGCAGATTCAAAACGAGACGAGCGAACTCCAATACGGAGTTCTGAATTCGTTGGCCGTCCCAGTGCACCCACGTAAGTTCGTCGTCATGACAATAGGCGTTGTTGTTCCCTTGTTGCGTGCGGCCAAGTTCGTCGCCCGCCTGGATCATGGGCGTACCGAGCGAACACGCCAGCGTGAGCAGGAAGTTTCGCTGCATCTGCTCTCGCGTCGCAAGCACAGTGGGATCGTCTGTCTTACCCTCCGCTCCCCAGTTGCGGCTCAAGTTGTCGTTGTGGCCATCACGGTTCTGCTCGCCGTTGGCTTCGTTGTGTTTGTGTTCGTAGGTGACAACGTCGCGCAGCGTGAATCCGTCATGACAGGCAATGAAGTTGATGCTGGCGGAAGGTCGTCGCGAATTCGCGCCGAACAAATCTTCACTACCCGCGAGTCGACTCGCCAACGCGCCGACCTGTCCATCGTTGCCGCGCCAGAATCTGCGGATGTCGTCGCGATACTTGTCGTTCCACTCCGACCAACCCGGCGGCAACGTCCCCACGCGATAACCATCCATCCCTATGTCCCACGGTTCCGCGATCAGCTTGACCTTCGACAAGACCGGGTCGCGCGAAATTGTTTCATAAAACTGATTCGTCGGCCTGCCGCTCTCGTCTCTACTTAACACCGTTGAGAGATCAAATCGAAACCCATCGACGTGCATCTGCTCCACCCAATATCGCAGACTGTCCATGACGAGCTGCAACACGCGCGGGTTTGCAGTGTTCAAACAATTCCCGCATCCCGCGAAGTTCTGATAGCGCCGAGAGTCGTGAGGCTCCATTCGATAGTAAGATGAATTGTCGATGCCGCGGAACAGGATCGTTGGACCCAACTCATCGCCCTCACCGCTGTGGTTGTAAACAACATCCAGGATGACTTCGATGCCCGCGCGGTGCAGCGTCTTGACCATCGACTTGAATTCGTTGACTTGAGCACCGTTCGAGTTCGTCGCGAATCGTGCATCGGGTGCGAAGAAACCGATCGTGTTGTATCCCCAGTAGTCAACTAATCCCTGCACAGCGAGTCCGCGCCGCGTGATGCACTGATGCACGGGCAGCAACTCGACGGCTGTGACGCCAAGCGATTGCAGGTGCTCGATGATCGGCGCGGAAGCCAACCCCAAATATGTGCCGCGAATTTCCGGCGGGATATCGGGATGCAATGCTGTGAGGCCTTTGACGTGGCATTCATAAACAAATGTGCTTGTCCACGGCGTTCGCGGCGCGCGATCGTTTCCCCAATCCAAGTCGTCAGCCACTACGATGCTTTTGGGCACTACGCCAGCGCTATCTGTGTTATCAATTGACAAATCGAGTTCGGGATCGCCAACGCGATAGGCCAGCAAGCGATCATCCCACGGCTGCATTCGGCTGATAGCTTTCGCATATGGGTCCAGGAGCAGTTTGTTGGAATTGAAACGATGACCCGCTCGCGGTTCGTATGGGCCATGAATGCGATATCCATAATGCTGCCCCGCTCGAACCCCGCTGATGTGCGTGAACCAGAGTCCGTCGCCGCCTCGATCGAGTGAAACGCGTTGCGACTCGCGCGCGTCGCGAGGTCCATCGAACAGACAAAGTTCAACGTTCGTCGCATTTTGCGAGAAGATTGAAAACCCGGCGCCGTTGACATCCAGCGTTGCGCCAAGCGGAAGATTTGCCAATTCAATACTCATGCGTTTCGCACTTAGGACCAGAAACTCACAACGACACTGAGATTATCGGTACAGAAATCGAATGATTCCAAACTATAGGTGATCGATGTGAAGTGGGACAGGTTTTCTCGGTCGTGCCCATCGTGGGCACATCAGAACGTTGCCACGGCTGTTGCGGTTGTGATCGAAACCCGATACTAAATCTGCGTACAAAAATCGGTCGGACTCGATGGTGACGACACCATCGGAATGATCCTACAATCCGATAACATGTAACATGACGGCTTGGGAAACGCGGCGGCGCTGTTGTGGTCGTTGCAGGAGTTTTCAAGGGCCGTGGCGAGAGAACGGTAGATAAGTATCCAGCACGGTACGAAGGCGATGGAGAACGAAATGACTCGATCTAGTGCTCCCACTCGAAAGACTCCCCCCGCGAACCCGCTTACTACGCCTCCGGCCGAAGTTGTGCCCAGTGAATCGACCTCACGAGCGCCCGGGATGCCATCCGCGCGCACCACGGTTTCTCCATTGCCCAATGGAATCGAACGTCGGAGCACAGAGGTCAATAAGGATCGCTCCATTGCGTATTTCTCCATGGAAATCGGCCACTGCGCCGAAATCCCGACATACACCGGCGGTCTTGGAGTGCTGGCGGGCGATACCATTCGCGCCGGAGCCGACCTGAACGTTCCGATGGTGGCCGTGACTCTGCTTCATCGTCGCGGTTATTTCCACCAGCTTCTCGACGCCAACGGCACTCAGCAGGAAGAACCGGTCAATTGGGTTGTGCAGGACTTCCTCGAAGAAACCACAGCCCGCGCTTCCGTTACCATCGAAGGCCGCACCGTGCACATTCGTGCGTGGCAGTACCACGTTTCGGGCGAAAACGGTTACAAGGTTCCGGTCTATTTCCTCGACACCAACCTGCAGGTGAACTCCGAATGGGACCGCACGCTGACTGATTATTTGTATGGAGGTGATTCGCACTATCGTCTCTGTCAGGAAATGCTTCTTGGCATCGGTGGCGTGCGAATCCTTCGCGCGCTTGGTTTTGAACAATTGCAGCGATTCCACGTCAACGAAGGTCACGCGAGTTTGCTGACTCTTGAGCTGCTCAGCGAACGACTTCGCAAGGACAATCGCAACGATATCACCGACGAAGACGTGCAGGCAGTGCGCTCAAAGTGCGTCTTCACCACGCACACACCGGTGCCTGCCGGTCACGATCGCTTTCCGGTTGAAATGGTGACAAAGGTTTTGAGCGAGCGTATGACGAATTTGCTCAACAAGCTGAATTGTCTCGAAGGCTCGCTCAACATGACGCACCTTGCCCTTCGACTCAGCGGTTACGTCAACGGCGTCTCACAACGGCACGGCGACGTCTCGCGCAAAATGTTCAGCACGCACGCGATCGATTCGATCACCAACGGCGTCCATGCGGGCACTTGGGTTGCACCGCCGTTTCAAGAAATGTTCGATCGCTATTTGCCCCAGTGGCGACAGGATTCGTTCGCGCTTCGCCGCGCGGTGATGATCCCTTCGCAGGAAATCTGGGCCGCCCACGCGCACGCCAAGCGTCGCCTGCTCGAATACGTCAACCGCGAGACCAATTCCGGTATGGTGGCTGATGCCTTTACGATTGGTTTCGCGCGACGGGCCGCGACCTACAAGCGGGCAGATTTGTTGTTTGACGACATACAACGCTTGAAGCGAATCAATCGCGAAGTCGGGCCCATTCAGATCGTCTACGCGGGCAAGGCTCACCCGCACGACCAAGGCGCGAAGGACCTTATCCGCCGCGTGTTCGCAGCCAAGGAAGCGCTCAAGAACGATATCAAGATTGCCTATCTCGTCGACTACGACATCGACATCTGTGCGCTGATGACCGCGGGCGTCGACATCTGGCTCAACACGCCGGAGCCGCCGCTCGAAGCATCGGGCACCAGCGGCATGAAAGCCGCCTTGAACGGCATCCCGTCACTCAGCGTGCTCGACGGCTGGTGGGTGGAAGGATGCATCGAAGGTGTCACCGGCTGGGCGATCGGTCGTGACGATCCGAAGACCGGAGCGACTTCCGACCGCAAGGAAACAGCCGAACTTCTTTACGATAAGCTGGAATATGTCGTGCTGCCCACGTTCTATCAGGAACGCGATCGCTTCCTCGACATCATGCGGCACTCGATTTCCATTAACGGTTCGTTCTTCAGCACGCATCGCATGTTGCAGCAGTACGTCCTGCAGGCGTATTTCAGATAGAAGTAGGGCGGGTTCTACCCGCCGTGCATCAAGCCAAACAAGCAGGACCCACAACGAAATAAGGCGGGTAAAACCCGCCCTACACTTCTACGCGTTCGAAATGACTCGCGCCGACGCGCAGCGCGACCGAACCCGCGATCAGATTGATCGTCACAGCCAGTGCACACAGTGTCACTGTTGTGGCATCCGGCCACGCACCAACCTCGGCGTCGGCTGATCGCCAGGTGGCAAAACCGACGATGCCTAGTACGACCGCGACCAGCGCGATCGAAGCCAGCAGATTGGTCGTGCCTCCTAACCCGTTTGCGATGCGGGCGACGCTCTTTTGCTTGAACATCGGCATTCGTGCCCCGATGCCCACCGAAAACCCGCACAATCCAAAGCAAACAGCCACCGTCACCGCGAGGTGAATCGTCGCCCAAATCGCATCCAGTTGCAGCATGTACGTCGCGAGAGTCATCGCTCCGATGGCCACCAGCAGAGTGATCGTCATCGCGAACGCGAACTTGGCATACAGAATCTGCCGCCGCGACGCCGGCAGCAGACTGATCAGCCACAGCTTCTGTCCTTCCAGCGAAACGAGAGGAAAGACAAATCGACAAGTGAACGTCGCGAGAATCAAACTCACCGCGCACAGGTTCAGAAACGGTATGACCAGAAACCACCGCGATCCTGAAAACGATAATCGCAGCGTAGGCATATTCGTCAGATAGAGCACGAGCAACCCGAACAGAATCACCAACTGACTCCACTGCAACGGGTCGCGGAAAAAGGTGCGGAGATCCTTGGCTGCAATGAGTCGCAACTGCATCGGCAGATAGAAGAACGCCCAGCCTGAGATGCCGCCCGATGCCGGCGATGCCGGTCTGCGTGCGCCGCCGCGTCCGGAGGTCGAGCGATCGTGGGCTACGTGAAATCCGCCGGAAACAACGCGCACGGCGATCCAGCTTAGAAACCACGCGTTCGCAGCCGTCACGCCGAGATACAGAAACGACTGTGCAAGCTGTCCGTGCAAAGCGTTATCGATTCCCGCAGCCACCCATTGATTGGGCAGCAGCGCCGCCTGCACGAAGTTCATCCGCGCGAGAAAGTCGCGAAGCCACGTTTCGGTGGCTGCCTCGCCGATCTGCACCGATCGCAGCCCCCAGATGGTGAACACTGCAATCATCGCGCCTGCGATTACCGAAATCACCTTGATCGCACTTCGTGGGACGTACCTCGCACCGATATAGGCCAAGAGCAATCCAAACGCCGCCGGAATCGGAATGAACGCGACGAAGAACGCGGGGAAAATGAGATAGAAAAACGGCTGATCGGCGGACATCGTCTGCGCGCCGAAGGCCATCGCTCCGACCATCGGGAACCCAAGCAGGATCAAGGACCAGCTGGCCATCAGCAGGCTTTCGAGATACTTGAGCGTCACAATGTCACTGGGGGTAAGCGGTGCAGCCAGCAGGTACGTCGACTCGTCGCTGCCAAATAACCCGCTGTAGGAAATGATCGCGTTGGAAAACGTCAGCAGCGCGAGCATAGCCACGAAGAAAAAATTGAATACGAGCGGAATGGCTACGGTGGCTTCGAGCGGCGAACGCTGGATTTGCTCGAAAACCTTGTAAAAGAGTGAGGTGAGCCCGATCCAGATGATCGCGATCAGGATTACGGCCACGAACAATCGCACCGGCGCTTCGTCCACGGCCTGCCGTAGTCGATTAATGGTCGAACGCACCTTGGCGCGAAAGAGTAATCCGATCAGCGGCTGGCCTGTGGCGGCGGACATCACTTCTCCTGCGCGGACGCGGTTGGTTCCGGTATTGAATCATACCCAAGACCAAGAGAGTGGGGATGGGGAATACGAAATCTGACGAGTTGGTGCGGAGCTTCGGGGTTTTTGCGCGATGTGATTGTACGATTTGAAAATCGCGTTGTAGGGGTCGCGATGTGCGAAAGCTCATTCGCGCTTCTGCGCGGCGCAGGCGGAAATCGCGGTTTTTGATAGCGATACGGTCATTATGCGGTTGGGAAAATAATAAAAGCGCAGAATCGCAGGTGTGCAGTAAGGGATCGGGCACTCGATTTGTTGAAGCTACTTTGCTTCTCTGGATGCGCAGGTTGGTCATGGGATCCTCGTTAGATCAAATCAGAAAACATCCGCATGTATAACTTGGAGGGTGATCGCTTGAGATCATGATCGGGGCTGCTCAGTACGAATGATTGGACCGAATCCGAACACACTCTGGAACCTGAC
Source organism: uncultured Phycisphaeraceae bacterium (assembly GCA_964494205.1). Taxonomy (GTDB): domain Bacteria; phylum Planctomycetota; class Phycisphaerae; order UBA1845; family UBA1845; genus JBBTCX01. Next base: position 123,921 of record CAZBRD010000013.1, read on the forward strand.
GCCGGAGAATGGCGGGTGGAACCCGCCCTACGATTTGCGCATAAAAAAAGGTGGGTGCAGAGCACCCACCTTATGATGGATTGAAATTCAGGAAGATTGAGGCCTTATACGCGTCGCGTCTTTGTGGTCGTTCCAGTAGTCGCCGTCGTTGCCGTCGTCGGCTTGGATGATGTCGTGATAGGCGACGTGGGCGATGAATTCGTCGTCGTGGTCGCTGTCGGTGCAGACTTTGTTTGTGTCCCCATCTCGGCCTTGATCTCTTGCTCAGCCTGCAACCAATCAAGTGTCGGGTCGCCGGGCGTGCCCTTGCGGTTCAGATAGATCTCGTACGCGCGCTTGCGAATCGCCTCATGCGTCGGTTCGACCACTGGAACCACGTCTTTCGTGGCCATCGTCTTGACCGTCCCGATATCGGACGTCGTTTCGCGGGTTGTTGTCATCGTTGTCGTGTCGTCTTGCCGAGTCATGGGCGATCTCTCCTTTTTGTTATTCGTAAGCCCGTGCGGTCTATCGGCTGATGCAGGTTGCGAGATCGCTTCGTATACCTTTTCCGTGGCTGCGGCTGAGTGATCCCAGGTGAAGCGCGACTCGGCCTCGATGCGACCTTTGCGTCCCATTTCGCGAGCACTACCCATGTCCGCTAACATCAGTTCCAAGCCCTGTCCGATTGGCTCTATTCCCGGATCAACGGTGTAACCATTCACCGCGTGTTGCACGAACTCGGTGGGGCCGCCAATGCGCGTCGCGACGACGGGCTTGCCGGCGCTCCACGCTTCGAGAATGACGATGCCAAACGGTTCGTTGCGGCTTGGCACGCAGACGATGTCGGAGGATTTGAAAAGATCGACGAGGCCTTGGCCGTTGCGATGGCCGAGGAATCGCGTCGCATGATCCAATCCCATCTTCGTGGAGCGTGTTTCAAGCCCTTCTTTCATGTCGCCATCGCCGGCGAAGACGAATCGCGCGTGCGGATAAGTTTTTAGGACGTTTGGCACGGCTTCGAGGAGCAGGTCGGGGCCTTTCTGCCAGGTGAGGCGGCCGACGAAGAAGATCAGCGGGTCATCGACACCGATTTGCACGTTGCGGCGAACGGAGGCGACGTCGACGGAACCGTTATATTTTCGCACGTCGACGCCGTTGTATACGGGGTGCATTTTGTCAGGCGGAACATTGTAGAGTCGTTGAGTTTCATCGGTCAGCGTCTTGGATACGCAGATGACGCGGTTGGCGATGTACGTGCCTTCCCATTCGAGATCGCGAATACGGCGAGAGAGCGGGTCTTCCCAGAAACTGTTGCCGCAGCGGCCGTATTCGGTGGAGTGCATCGTGTAGACGATCGGTCTACCCGTCCGGTGTTTGACCTGCGCGAGTGCCCAAGTGGTCATCCAGTCGTGGCCGTGGACCACGTCGAACGGTTTGCCCATGAACGCTTCAGTCTCGGCGAGATGCCACGCGAAGCTGTCGCACATGCGGCCAATGTAAGTCAGGAAGTCAGCATGCCCCTCGAACGGACAACGGTGATAGTGTACGCCGTCGACGAATGAATAGCGCGTTTGATTGATGCCCATGCGCGTGAAGATGTGCACTTCGTGGCCGCGACGAGTGAGAGCTGCTGAAAGTTCGCTGATGTGCGGCGCGAGACCGCCGATGGCGATCGAGTGCATCGACTCCCATGAAAACATTCCAATGCGCATGAGGCCCTAAACTCCTGGGTGTATGAATTCCGTTGTTTGTGATCGCCCAATTGGCGAGGTACGACGTAATGATGCCGGGATTGTCTCTTTCGCTGAAGATGACTGCGTGACCCGGCTTGATTCTTTAATGGTAACCGATCCGTATGTCTATGGCGGAACGCCATGTATTACATTCTTGTGCACTTGCAAAAAGTGCCGACCAGATCGGGCTTCCACTTGGGGCCGGAAAACTGCCTGTCGGTTTCGTCGACTACGGGTTGGTTTGACTTTACCGCACTCATCGAAAACGGGTGCTTCTGTTCGGCTACATTAATGAGATGACTGGTGACAATTGAAGTTTCAATGCTGGCGCGGGCTTTGGCGTACTACTTGATTGAAAAGAGTGTTAAGAAACTACTGGGGTTTGTCCTGAGAGGGCGTTGTTTCGTTTGGGTTAACGTCGGACTTGTCCTTTAATCCTACGGTCGCCTTGAGTTTCTTGAGAATTCGGCGTGCCCATACGAGTTCGGTCCCAAGGATGGCCAACCCTAGGATGATGACGACGACGCCCGGGCCGGGCAGCACGATCATGGCTATTCCGATGAGCAATACGGTGAAGCCACCGATGATCACCAGCACGCGGCGTGCGTGCTTGTAGGTCATGTTGGCGAATCGAACGATCATCCGGGCTGATCGCTCGAACTCTTAAGTGCCCGCTCGTGGCTGCGCTGAGTCGAAATAATCGAAGCAAGTACGCCGATGCCAAGACCTGCGACAATAACGACTAGCGAAACAACGGTTGGGATTGGATACGAATGCGCGAGCATCAGTTTCACGCCGACAAATGCCAGAATGAAGACGAGACTTACGCTGAGGTACTTGAAACGATCCATCATGCCAGCCAGCGCGAAATACAGCGAGCGAAGGCCGAGTATCGCAAACACGTTGGAAGTGAAGACGATGAAGGGATCTTTCGTGATCGCGAAGATGGCAGGAATTGAATCGACTGCGAAAAGGATATCAGTCGTTTCAACAACGAGTAGAACGAGGAATAACGGCGTCATCGTTTTCACGCCATTAATCGTCACAAAGAAATTCTGGCCGTCGATTTGTGGTGTGTAGGGGTATATTTTTCGTGCGATGCGAACCAGTGGATTCTTTTCGGGTTCGACCTCTTTTTCACGGGCAAGCAAGAGTTTCACAGCTGTGAGCAGGAGCAAGAGTCCAAAGACATAGTTGATCCACGCGAATCTTTCGACCAAGGCAGCGCCGACGGCAATCATCCCGCCGCGCATGATCAGGACCCCCATGATGCCCCAAAAGAGGACGCGGTGTTGATACTGAAGGGGGATACGAAAATAAGCGAAAATGAGGGCGATCACCATCACGTTGTCGAGGCTTAGGCTTTCCTCGATGATGTAACCGACTAGAAACTGAAGGTAGGCATCCTTGCCGGATAGTGTGATTTGACCGTTTTCGATCCCCATTCCAAACCAGTGGTTATCGTAGGTCAGATAGACAAAACCGCCGAAAATCATCGCCAGCGTGACCCAGACCGCCGTCCAGCCCAGTGCCTCTTTGGTGCCGATAACATGGGCTTTTCGGTTAAAAACGCCCAGGTCCAATGCGAGCATCGAGAGGACGAAAACAATAAATCCGGCCCACAGGAAGAAATGTGCTGACAAAGTCGATCCTTTATGTAGCTATAGTCACCGCATACCAATAACTATGCGAATAGTAGCCGCGTAGTGAGGGTCGTTGAAGGGCTGCAACTCTGGAGGGAGTTCGCCCGTATACGCTCGCGGAGGCGAGAAGGCGGGCTAAGCCTGTTTTCCACGGGGAATCTTGAGAAAAGTCGACGTGGGAAACAGAATCGCTCGCGTGAAACTAATTGGTAACTGATCTTCAAGGAGAAAAAAATGTTGAATCGTAAGGCAGGAATGTTTGTCGCGGTTGTATCGGCGGTGACCGTTGCGGTCGTGTTGTTGAATCCTCTCATGGCTGAACCGCAGGCGGCGAAGAAAGAGAAGAAAGCCGTTGAACAAGGTCGCGAGATGACGTTCGTCGGGAAGATCGTCGATTTGCAGAATTTCATGAACGGCAAGTATCCCTCGGACGACAAAGCGAAATGCACCGCGGACGCGCTGAAGGCCGGCGTTCCTGCAGCCATCGATACTCCTTCGGGATTGGTTGTCATTGGTCAGGCAGGCAACAGCCCTTCGAAGACGCTGATCCCACTTGCGTTTACGCGAGCGAAAGTCTCTGGAAAGTATTACGAAAAGAACGGATTGAAGTACATCGACATCGCATCCGCTACATCGGCAGCAGCGGATGCGGCTGATGTCGAGCCTTCGGAGGAATAGTTAGAACTCGAAGCCAACCACGCGAAGAAAATGTTCCCAAAACCAGACCGGGTCGCTCCAGGTGGGCGGCCCGGTTTTTTTGCGTTGGCACGAATAAGTTTCAATTGGCTTTCATGGACCTCTCCATTCATCCGCCAAATTCCTGAAAACCCCCTAACACAAGCCTAAGTTCCTTTAAGTTGGTTCAAAAAATCTGTTCCGATGTGGCCTTGGAAGTCGGCGTCCTAAACCACACGTGTCGATAACCAGAAGCTGATGTGAGCGATAATCCCTTTGTAGCCTGCGACTTCCTATAGAAACAGTGAAATCGCGGCCACAGTGTTGTTAATATGGGACAATATTGAATGTTGCTATTGGTGTAAATGGGAAGGAAAAAATCGTCAAAATGGGCTATTAACATAGAGAGAAAGCTTGCGTTTCGATGTGCAAAAGGTTAATGTAGGAGCCACGGCAGGTATAGCATGGGCAACGGAGTCAAAGTTGGTTGCCGCTTGCTTGTTATGTTCGGTCGATTCTGGCAGAATGAATAAGCATTGCTTTCCAGATCGACAGCGCGTTACACTGGTTCTGGTCATGAATTGATTACGGTGTAGCCGTTAAGAGATTGTGGGGCTTCCGGATTTTCGGATTACCTGTGTACACCTACATGTGTTCGGGGTAATTAGAGAAGCCGGATGAGGGTTTTTGAGTGTTTGCTAGATGCTCCAGATGGGTGTAAGCTTGAGGCAGGTCGTGATCTCACGGGCTTGGATTTCAGCTAGGACCATGACAGCTTGAATCAGGGCGTCGTGAACGTCACGGAAAGGAAAAGGAGGGGTGAAGCAGAAGCAAAAACAATGAATCAATCGTTCTGGTTCTTAAGATTTCAACAGGGCTTGGATATTGCCCGCGTGGTTGGGCGAAGCATTGTTGAACACGCAAAATGTAAAGAGTTCTTTTCGACACTAGTCACAGAAAAGGAGAGAGGCATGGCACGTAAATTACTGGTTGGAACAACCCTCGCTTGCTTGTGCGCTTCGTTCGTGAGCACGGCTTCGGCCGAAGATCGCGCCAGCGCGAGCAAGAAGGGCAGCTTGTTGGTCTATCCGAAGGTCGAGATTCGTTGGGCTCCGGTTGGTCCGGACAACTCCTACGTTGTCACGCAGGACACGTTCCTGACGATCGTCAACGACTTCCCGGCTGACGTGAAGGTTCAATACTACTTCGTGAACGGCGATGAGCCGCTCGATCCGGTGTTCTGCTGCGATCCGCAAGAGCTCGTCGAGCGCGGTCACCCGGGTTGGAACTGGGTCGATTGCCAGAACATCCTGACGGATGATCAGTCGATCTATTGGTCGGCCCTCACTGGCAACCCGCACGGCTGCCAGCCGTTCACCGTTCTCGATCCGGGCACTCCTCCGGGTCGTCCCAGCTTGGATTCAATCGCTTATCCGGGCACCCGCTACCTCCGCGGCTTCATCGTCGCGTGGGCGGTCAATGATTCCGGTGCGGAAATCCGTTGGAACCACCTGAGCGGTACGGCCACGTTGGTCAACTACGCTCTGGGCACCGCCTGGGAATACAACGCTTATGCGTTCCGCGCTCTGACTGCGGGTCCGCAAGGCGCTGAGAGCGATGGCCAGTCGGGTCAGTTGCTCATGAACGGCGAAGAGTATGACATGAACTACAACATCCTCGTGTTGGACTTCTTTGCTGAGGGCAGCGATCCGTTCTACACCGGCAACGGTCTGAACACTGACCTCACGCTCATGGTCATGGAAATGGACCTCCGTCAGGACAATGACGGTCCGGTCACCACCAAGGCCAAGTTCGACATCTGGAACAGCAACGAGGTTCGCTTCTCGGGCACCGAGCGCTGCATCACCTGCTGGGATCAGACGCTCCTCGGCGATTATGAAGCCCCGAACCACTTCCTCGTTGAAAACCTCCAGACCGACAAGGGCAAGGCCCGTATCGATGGCCTCGGCAGCACCGTCTGCCCGTTGAGCCAGGATTCGGCCCTCCTTGGCGTCGAAGCGAAGTTCATCGACTTCGGTCATGACCGCGCTGCTGCTGGTTCGACCATGGTCGGCCAGGGCGAGGACACCTCGGGCTTGATCCGCTATGACATCATCGCGGAGCCGGAAGAAGCCAATGGTGGCTCGGCGCCGGTCAGCCTGGGTCAGCTCCTTCAGAACGTCCGCTCCTCGAAGTAAGAACGGATGAACAACAAAGAAACGGAGGATCAGTCCTGAAGGTCTGATCGAAGGAACGGACGAAAGTCAACGACTCCGAAAAGACACGAGGGAAAGAATCTCCGAAGGAAAACATGGGGCCACGCATGCCCAGCGTGCGTGGCCCTTTTTCTATGGCGAAGCAAAGTTCGACTTATCAGAACCAGTCGATCGCCGCACGAGTCGGAATCGCAGTTCAATCCGACGCGTCCGAATCAAGAAGCAAAGAAGCGGGTGGGGACAGAAGTTTCAGTAAGCAAGTGGGACGGAGAGGAGAGAAGCATGTTTAGAAAGATCGCCATCGGTATCACGCTGAGCTGTCTGTTCGCGGCGTTCGTGAACTCGGTTTCAGCCGATGACCGCACCAACGTGACCAAGAAGGGAAGCCTTCTGGTTTATCCGAAAGTTGAAATCAAGTGGGAGCAAGCCGATTGCTTTCCTGATATGAACCCTGTGGAAGAGCAGGGGTGTGAATATCGGGTTACTCAAGATACGTTCCTTACAATCGTCAATGATTTTCCCGGCGATGTGAAGGTTCAATACTACTTTGTGAACGGCGATGAGCCGCTCGATCCGGTGTTCTGCTGCGATCCGCAAGAGCTCGTCGAGCGCGGTCACCCGGGTTGGAACTGGGTCGATTGCCAGAACATCCTGACGGATGATCAGTCGATCTATTGGTCGGCCCTCACTGGCAACCCGCACGGCTGCCAGCCGTTCACCGTTCTCGATCCGGGCACGCCTCCAGGACGTCCCGACACCGAAGAGTACGCAGTACCAGGCAGCCGTATTCTTCGCGGCTTCGTCGTCGCGTGGGCGGTCAATGATTCGGGCGAAGAAATCCGCTGGAATCACCTGAGCGGTTCGGCGATGTTGATTAACTACAACAACGGCACCGCATGGGAGTATGGCGCTTATGCTTATCGCGCGCTGACCTCTGCTCCGCAGGGCGCTGCGAGCGACGGCGTTCCCGGACAATTGCTCATGAACGGCGAAGAGTACGACATGAACTACAACATGCTCGTTCTCGACTTCTTCGCATTTGGTTCGTATGCGTTCGAAGGCGGCTACGGTCCTCCGGGAGAAGGTGGAATCAAGACTGACCTTACGCTGATGGTCATGGGTCTCGACCTGCGACAGGACAACAACGGCCCCATCACCACCAAGGCCAAGTTCGATCTCTGGAACAGCAACGAGGTTCGTTTCTCGGGCACTGAGCGCTGTGTCACCTGCTGGGACCAGACGCTGCTCGGAGACTACGATGCGCCGAACCACTTCCTGTATGAGAATCTCCAGACCGACAAGGGCAAGGCCCGCATCGATGGCCTGGGCAGCACAGTCTGTCCGTTGAGCCAGGATGCACCGCTGCTCGGTGTCGAGGCGAAGTTTGTCGGCTACGCTCAATCCTTGGGTGGCGGTTATGACAACGAGAGGCTTCGCCTGCAAGGCGCTACGGCGTCCGGATCGACCATGGTCGGCCAGGGCGAAGACACCACTGGCTTCATTCGCAATGACATCATCGCTGCACCGGAAGAGTCTAACAGCGGCGTGAATGGTGGCGTGAGCCTCGGTTCGCTTCTCGCGAAACCAGTACGTAAGTAAACAAAGGTGTGATTTTTAGGAATCCAATAGTACTAGAGAGAAAGAGGAGAGAGGAATGATCAGGAAAATGTTTCTAGGAATGGCGCTCGCTTGCGTGAGCGCGTCGTTCGTGACGTCGGCTGTGGCTGACGACCGCGTGGATATTAGCCGGAAGGGCAGCCTTCTGGTGTATCCGAAAGTTGAAATCCGTTGGGAACCGGCAAGTCGGTCTTGTTGCGAGGAGCAAGTTACTCCTGGTTGCGACGACGCTGATTGCGAGGAAGCCATTTGCAGTGAAGATTTGTTTTGCTGCGAGACTGCTTGGGACTTTCTTTGCGTAGCCGCAGCCGAGGGTAACGAGGCGTGCGATTGCTTCATAGAAGAACTAGGTGGCCCGGCTGGTGCAGAAGAAGGCCCCGAATACGTTGTCACGCAGGACACGTTCCTGACGATTGTCAACGATTTCCCGGCTGACGTGAAGGTTCAATATTACTTCGTGAACGGCGATGAGCCGCTCGATCCGGTGTTCTGCTGCGATCCGCAAGAGCTTGTCGAGCGTGGTCACCCGGGTTGGAACTGGGTCGATTGCCAGAACACCCTGACAGATGATCAGTCGATCTACTGGTCGGCGCTCACCGGCAACCCGCACGGCTGCCAGCCGTTCACCGTTCTTGATCCCGGCTTCCCGCCCGGACGTCCGAGCCTCGACAGCGACGCTCGTCCAGGTTCGCGTTACCTCCGTGGTTTCATTGTCGCGTGGGCGGTCAATGATTCGGGTCAGGAAATCCGCTGGAACCACCTGAGCGGTACGGCGCTATTGGTCAACTACGATCGCGGCACCGCGTGGGAGTACAACGCGTATGCCTATCGCGCGCTGACCTCTGCTCCGCAAGGTTCGCAGAGTGACGGCGTTCCGGGCCAGCTGCTCATGAACGGCGAAGAGTATGACATGAACTTCAACATGCTCGTGCTCGATTTCTTTGCCGATGCTCCGCCCTTCCAGTACACAGATTTGACCCTCATGCCGATGAACCTGGACCTTCGTCAGGATAATGACGGTCCGGCGACCACCAAGGCGAAGTTCGATATTTGGAACAGCAACGAAGTGCGCTTCTCGGGCACTGAGCGCTGCATCACCTGCTGGGATCAGACGCTCCTGTTTGATTATGATGCTCCGAACCACTTCCTGTATGAAAATCTCCAAACGGACAAGGGTAAGGCCCGCATTGACGGCCTCGGCAGCACGGTCTGTCCGTTGAGCCAGAACGCGGCGTTGCTGGGCGTGAAGGCGCTGAACATTACCAGCTTCATTGATGTTGTCGCTGGTGGAAATAACAGCATGGCGCAAGTGCCGTTGCTTGGAAACACCGTGTCCGGCGGCAACCTCGTCGGTCAGGGCGAAGATGCCACCGGCTTCATCCGCAACGACATTATTGCGGAACCGGAAGAGTCCAATGGTGGCGTGAACGGCGGCGTGAGCCTTGGTTCACTGCTGTCGAAGCCGGCTCGCAAGTAAGCAAAACGGCTAACAATACCTCCCTCTCCCGCATAGGGAGAGGGAGGTTCTCATTGCCATTGATGATTCGTAGGCAAACTACGAAATGGGGAATTGCAAAGGACGACAACGTGTGTCTGTCGGCCCTTGAAGAGTGAGTAGATTCTAAAAGTAGGGGAAAGAAGCAATGTTAAAGAAAGCACTTTTTGGGATCGCTCTGGCCGGATTGTTCGCGGGTTTCGCGGGCAATGCGTCGGCGGACGATCGGACTAACGTGACCAAGAAGGGAAGTCTTCTGGTCTATCCGAAGGTAGAGATTCGTTGGGAGTCGGAAGGTGACGGCTATGTCGTCACGCAGGACACGTTCCTGACGATCGTCAACGACTTTCCGGCTTCGGTTAAGGTTCAATACTACTTCGTGAACGGCGATGAGCCGCTCGATCCGGTGTTCTGCTGCGATCCGCAAGAGCTCGTCGAGCGCGGTCACCCGGGTTGGAACTGGGTCGATTGCCAGAACATCCTGACGGATGATCAGTCGATCTATTGGTCGGCCCTCACTGGCAACCCGCACGGCTGCCAGCCGTTCACCGTTCTCGATCCGGGCACTCCTCCGGGTCGTCCGGTCACAGGCGAAGAGGACGATGAAGGCGGCAATCGCTACCTTCGTGGTTTCATCGTCGCGTGGGCGGTCAATGATGCCGGCGAAGAAATCCGCTGGAATCACCTGAGCGGTACTGCGATCTTGATCAACTACGAAACCGGAACGGCGTGGGAATACAATGCGTTCGCCTATCGCGCGCTGACCAGCGCTCCGCAAGGCTCGGCCAGCGACGGCGTTCCGGGTCAGTTGTTGATGAACGGTGAAGAATACGACATGAACTACAACATGCTGGTTCTTGACTTCTTTGCCAACGAGAGCGTGCCCTTCAACACCAATGGCGTGCCGGGCGAAGTTGAGACGGACGTGACGCTTATGGTCATGGAACTTGACCTCCGTCAGGACAATGAGGGTCCGGTTACCACCAAGGCGAAGTTCGATATCTGGAACAGCAACGAAGTGCGCTTCTCGGGTACCGAGCGCTGCATCACATGCTGGGATCAGACGTTGTTCGGCGACTACAACGACCCGAACCACTTCCTCGTTGACAATCTTCAGACCGACAAGGGAAAAGCCCGCATCGACGGCCTCGGCAGCACTGTCTGTCCGTTGAGCCAGGACTCGGCGCTACTCGGCGTTGAGGCGAAAGCCATCGATTTCGAGAACGGTGAAGAAGTCCATGCGATCGCAGGCTCGACGATGGTCGGTCAGGGCGAAGACACCACCGGTTTCATTCGCAATGACGTCATCTCGGCTCCGGAAGAGTCGAACAGCGGCACAAATGGCGTGAACATCAGCTCGCTGATGGCTCGGCCAGCCGGCAGATAATTGCAACTGTGTAGTTCAAGACTACACGATCTAAGGACCAACATCGGGGGCCGCGCGCATTACGGGCGCGGCCCCCGAATCAATTTGTGGGCGCCTCATTCGCGCAGGTCGCATAACTATTCTGCGGCATTTCGTAAGTCCGCGAAGAATCGTTGCGAGCGAAACGGGCGTGGGTGTATCAATGGGGTATTACTTTTCGAAGAGGGAGAGAAGCATGATTAGAAAGATGTTCCTTGGTATGGCGCTCGCGTGCGTGAGCGCGTCGTTCGTGACGTCAGCGGTGGCTGATGACCGCGTGGATATCAGCCGCAAGGGAAGCTTGTTGGTGTATCCGAAAGTCGAGATCCGTTGGGCGCCGGATGGTGAAGGATATAGCGTCACGCAGGACACATTCCTGACGATCACCAACGACTTCCCGGCAGATGTCAAGATTCAGTATTACTTCGTTAACGGCGATGAGCCGCTCGATCCCGTGTTCTGCTGCGATCCGCAGGAGCTCATCGAGCGTGGTCACCCGGGTTGGAACTGGGTCGATTGCCAGAACACTCTGACGGATGATCAGTCGATCTACTGGTCGGCCCTCACGGGTTATCCGCACGGCTGCCAGCCGTTCACCGTTCTCGATCCGGGCACGCCCCCGGGCCGTCCGAACCTCGACAGCGACGCACCAGAGGGTGGGCGCTACCTCCGCGGCTTCGTCGTCGCGTGGGCGGTGAATGATTCGGGTCAGGAAATCCGCTGGAACCACCTGAGCGGTACCGCCGCTTTGGTGAACTACGCCGCGGGTACTGCTTGGGAATACAACGCCTATGCGTTCCGCGCGCTGACCTCTGCTCCGCAGGGTTCGCAGAGCGACGGCGTTCCGGGTCAGTTGCTCATGAACGGTGAAGAGTATGACATGAACTTCAACATGCTCGTGCTCGATTTCTTTGCGGACGGCTGCTATCCGTTCAACGCCGGTGGCGCCGGTTACGGCACGCTGGGTCTGCACACCGATCTCACGCTGCTGGTGATGGGTCTCGACCTCCGTCAGGACAACAACGGTCCGACGACCACCAAGGCGAAGTTTGATATCTGGAACAGCAACGAAGTGCGCTTCTCGGGTACCGAGCGCTGCATCACCTGCTGGGATCAGACGCTTCTCGGTGACTACGATGCGCCGAACCACCTGATCGTCGAAAACCTCCAGACGGAAAAGGGCAAGGCCCGTATCGACGGCCTCGGCAGCACGGTCTGCCCGCTGAGCCAGAATGCGGCGTTGCTCGGCGTCGAAGCCAAGCTCGCGACGTTCACGAGTGGTTTCGGTGTCGCCAGCGATAAGGGAACCCACACGGCTTCGGGTGGAAACCTCGTCGGTCAGGGCGAAGATGCCACCGGCTTCATTCGCAATGACATCATCGCGGCTCCGGAAGAGTCCAACAGCGGTGCGAACGGCGGCATGAGCCTCGGTTCGCTTCTCGCGAAGCCGGCTCGCCGGTAATTCACGGGCGATATCGCTCGAAACCAACATAGGTCCGCCATGAGCTGATTTGGTCATGGCGGACAGAATACAACAAAGGGGCTGCAGAGGATTCGTCCTTCGCAGCCCCTTACTTTTCATTCGAATTCAGTTTCTTCTCCGCTGCGATCATTCGATATTGGCGAACCAGATGTTGCCCCATACACTGCCGCTCGATGGCACTCATTGTCCTGGTGGCGATTGGTTGTTCGTTTCTCCTATCCACATCAACCACAATGCTCACGCGCGCGATCGCCCACCGTATCGGCTTCGTCGATCGCCCGGGCGGACACAAGCAGCACAAGGGTGTCATCGCGCTGGGCGGCGGCGTTGCCATTTTCGTCTCGACTTGCCTGCCGATTTTCCTCGGTACAGCCATCGCGAAGTTCGGACACGGAACGAGCCTGCACGATCAGCTTCCACAATTCGTCCGCATACACTTCGACGGCGTTGCATCACATTTCGGTCTCGTGGCTGCGATGATGGGATGCGCGCTGTCGCTGCACATCGTCGGCCTCATCGATGACGCGCGCGCGCTCGGGCCGACAACGAAGTTCCTCGCACAAGGAGTCGTCGCGCTCATCACCGCCTGGCCAATGCAGATTCGCATTCTTGAAACTCTGCCGGCTCCTGTTTCCGTAGTGCTAACGGTCTTGTGGATTGTGGTGATAACCAACGCATTCAATTTCCTCGACAACATGGACGGGCTTAGTGCGGGCGTCGGATGCATCGCAGCAACGATATTCGCCATCACCTCGATGGCGACAGGTCAGGTCTTTGTCCCGACCATGGCGTGGATCCTTGTCGGCGCGCTTGCCGGTTTTCTGCCGTTCAATTTCTCGCCCGCGTCCATCTTCATGGGTGACGCGGGGAGTCTGGTGATCGGTTATCTGCTTGCGGTGTTGACGATTCTGGCGAATTACTACGACCCGGGTCAGAATCTGACACCGTTCGGCGTGCTGGTTCCGCTGGTTGTGCTGGCTGTACCGCTGTATGACGTGATCAGCGTGGTTGTTCGACGAATCCGCTCCGGCGACAGCCCCTTTCGCGGCGACCGGCGACACTTTTCGCATCGACTGGTTAAACGCGGGATGTCCGTGCGCGGGGCGGTGCTGACGATCTATCTCGCGACAGCCGCGACTGCACTGCCCGCGATCGTGCTTCCGAAAATGAATTGGCCTTACGCGACGCTTCTGCTCGTGCAGTGCGTTTGCGTGGTAGTGATGATCGCTATGCTGGAACACAACCCGGGCGGGAATGGCGCCTCGACAAAGTGAACAGGATTATCCTGCCGGAGTCGTCGCCACTTTCACCAAGCGATAAACCGAATAGCCGATCTGCGTATACCTCTTGCCTTCCATTTCAATCAGCTCGGGTGATCGACCCGCAGCCTCGAGGATGGGAAACGGATCGATCCGCGTGACGACGAGGTAGGCTACGCGCGGGTCTTTCAAAATGCTCTCATCGACCGGCGTACCGTTAGCTCGAATCTGAAGCTCGCGAACGGTTAGACCGGGAACCGGATAGTATTCAAACGGCAATTGCTCTGCCTCTGCCCAACTTGGGTCTGAATGCTCCGGCGTGACAAGGACAACGATATCGCGATCGCGCTGAATGGTTGAGTCAAGATACGTGGCCATTTCGCGAAAACCCGGATCAATGTCGAGCTGTTTCTGCCAGCCGAAGATGCTCACTCCCAGAAAAACGACGACCACGAAGGCTGCAAGCGTTCGATGAATCCGATGTGCTATGACAATAGGCAAGAGAATTCCAGGGATGGTCGCGGCGATGGCGTATCGATCGACCACTGATGGCTGGGCGAGGTATGAGACGATCAACAAGCCAAACCACGAACACGCGAGCCAGATCAACAGGAAAGGACACAAGTCATTCGGGCCGGGGCAAATTCGACTTAGGAAAGTAGAGGCTCGCGATCCGTTTCGCGTGTAAACCCAAGCGATCAGCCACAGCAGAATGCAAGGCAAGAGAATGATCTCGATCCATCCGAACCCCACTGTGATGGTGGCTAACACATTGACGACCGAGAAAAAAGTCGGCGGTTCGATCCACTCCAAACCTTGGAACATCGATGTGCGATGGTTGAGGTAGTGAATCACCATCGGCGCACACAGGATTGAACAGATGCCAAGGCATGTCACTGGTGGAATCGCCGGCTTCCAGGATCGTTTCATGAAAACGTAAATTGCTAGCCAGATGATTTGCGCCGCGATCGTCATCACCGCTAGGTAGTGCGCATGAAAACACAACACGGTGACAAGGATGTAAGCAGGATATTTCCAGCGGCGCGGCGATGTGATCAGCGAATACCACAGTCCGCAGGACAGTGTCGCGCCGAGCAGAAGCATCGAGTAGGGCCTGGCTTCGCGACTGTATTGAATCAGGAAGGGATTGCTTGCGATCAACAATGCGAAGTAGCATCCCACAGCACGTCCGCTTGCGAGTCGACCCATCCAGTAAGCGGCTGGAATCGCCAGCAACCCCGCGATGACTGCCGGAAAGCGGAGCATGTATTCACTGGGATGTGATGCACTCGTTATCGCACGCAGACAGAATTGATACAGCGGAGGCTTGGTGAGTTCCGGTCCCCACGTCAGACTGTCACGCAGTGGCATTCGCGAAACATGCCACGTGCAGAATTCATCTGCCCATAACGAACGAACCGCGAGACCTTCAAAGCGGACGAACGCTCCAAATGAAATGATAACAATCAGAAGAATGATCCACGCGAGCCGCGAAGACTTGCCGTCTTGAGGATGCGGAACCGCATCTTGCATGATTCAGATATTCGACGAATCGCTTTTTTGTGCAAATCGCAGGCTGATTCGAGGTTTGCGATCGCAAAAACTACCGCTCAGCGCTTCTGAAACGTGCATGAGAATCGAATCGATGAAACCACTTTTCACCCCGTGTGAGTTTCGGGCATGCCCTTGGGCGTGTGGCAGCGGGCTCCGCCAAACCTAAGTGATTCACAGCCATTTTTTGTGCAATCGCAAATCATTATCAGATATGGTGTTACGAAAATTCAGGATTCCAGCACTGGCAAACGAATTATTCTAGTTGACACGACTGGTGGCGCGGTTATTATACCCCGCTCGCCTCATAAGGGGCGACCAAGAAGCTCTTTGACAAGTGAACAGGTTTGTCGTCGTGAGAATGCGACGGTATCTCCGCCTTCGTCTAGATGCGGTAGATGTCGTTAGGCTGTTCGGCCGGTGTTTCACAGCATCGAAAGAACGGTATCAAAAAGGTGTTGTCGACCTCACCAGGGGTCGGCGGCCTTTCATTCTTACGGACGATTAAGAATGAAAGTCCTTAGAAATTCTGATTACTCGCGATGAGTTTCCGACTTCGGTCGGTTAGTTCGCGGGTGTTAGGCAAACTTTTAAAGTGAAGAGTTTGATCCTGGCTCAGAACGAACGCTGGCGGCGTGGCTAAGGCATGCAAGTCGAACGGTCATATTTTTTGGGTAACTAAGAGGTATGATAGTGGCGAACGGGTGAGGAATACTTGGATAACGTACCCAGGACTCAGGGATAGCGGCGGGGAAACCCTTTGCGAAAGTGCCGGTAATACCTGATGACCCCGCGAGATCGCATGATCTTGCGGGCAA
Source organism: uncultured Phycisphaeraceae bacterium (assembly GCA_964494205.1). Classification (GTDB taxonomy): domain Bacteria; phylum Planctomycetota; class Phycisphaerae; order UBA1845; family UBA1845; genus JBBTCX01. Next base: position 139,798 of record CAZBRD010000013.1, read on the forward strand.
AGCTCCGACGGTCCTGGATCGGTTCAAGACCTATCAGCTAGTTGGTGAGGTAACGGCCCACCAAGGCTGCGACGGGTATCGGGCGTGAGAGCGTGACCCGACACATCGGAACTGAGACACGGTCCGGACACCTACGGGTGGCTGCAGCAACGAATATTCCGCAATGGACGCAAGTCTGACGGAGCGACGCCGCGTGCAGGAAGAAGTCCTTCGGGATGTAAACTGCTGTCAGGGGTGAGGAAAAATGACCAGCCCCAGAGGAAGCACCGGCTAACTCCGTGCCAGCAGCCGCGGTAATACGGAGGGTGCGAGCGTTGTTCGGAATCACTGGGCTTAAAGCGCGTGTAGGCGGCAAGTTAAGTGTTGGGTGAAAGCCCTCGGCTCAACCGAGGAACGGCCTGGCAAACTGGCTTGCTTGAGGTACGTAGAGGTGACTGGAACGACGGGTGGAGCGGTGAAATGCGTAGATATCCGTTGGAACGCCGGAGGCGAAAGCGGGTCACTGGGCGTATCCTGACGCTGAGACGCGAAAGCGTGGGTAGCAAACAGGATTAGATACCCTGGTAGTCCACGCCGTAAACGATGCGCACTAGGTATGAGAAGCTCTCACGCTGATCGTGCCGAAGCAAAAGTGGTAAGTGCGCCGCCTGGGGAGTACGGCCGCAAGGCTAAAACTCAAAGGAATTGACGGGGGCTCACACAAGCGGTGGAGCATGTTGCTTAATTCGAAGCAACGCGAAGAACCTTACCTGGGTTTGACATGCATGGATTAGTTCCTGGAAACAGGAATGACACTCGCAAGAGTGGAACATGCACAGGTGCTGCATGGCTGTCGTCAGCTCGTGCTGTGAAGTGTCGGG
>CAZBRD010000014.1:0-139407 GCA_964494205.1 uncultured Phycisphaeraceae bacterium
TACCAGAGAATCAAAGAGTACCTAAGAGCAGCCTAAAACTGCTCAGTTTGAGTAAATTAGGATAGTTTTCAGGAACCAGCACCATGTGCATGATTCTCTTCATTCTAGCCGCCTCCATGCCGAGCTTCGGCGGCATCAACGACAACCCCAACAAGACATGTAATTGCGAAGAGAATAGGAAGAAAGACGGCTGGTGCTCGGTTTGCAAAAAGGGATACCTGGCTGGTCTCGAGATCAAGTCGGCGCTGCTTTTCGAAACGATGGACGCGCATGGACACGACGTTCAGGTTGAGCGGTTTATTTGCGAAACCTGCAAAAAGTCCTATGCATCGGACGGATACTGCGAACAATGTCGCATCGGCTTTGTCAAGCAGCGGGCATTTCTTTCGCGGCTAACCTACGAGATCGCACGAGGCAAGCACGTCGTGATCGAAGAGCTGCCATGCGAGAACTGCAAGAAGATGGCCGCCAAGTACGGTTGGTGTGAAGAATGCGGATGCGGGTTTGTCGGCCATGTGGCCATTACCGAGCGACCCACTTACGCGATCGTCGAGACTGAGTGGAAGAAGCTACTGTCGGCGATCGAACTCATCTCAAAGTGTGAGACGTGCGGCTTGGCCTACTTCACCGGCGGCAAGTGCCTGAAATGCAACCTCTCCTACAAGACCGGCCAAGCGGTTGAGATGACCACGAAGCCATCAGGCTGAAGACGAGCTTAGTGAGCCAACTGCGGAGAGCGCCTGCGCAACGCGACAGTACCTGCGACGAGTATCAACAGTGCTAACACCGTCATGGTCCAGGTGGATGCCGCCGGAACGGGTGGTCCTGCGTTCACCGAACCCATCACCCCAGCGAAGTTTGTCGGAGTATTTGGAACGAGCTCAAAAGTCTCGGTTGCCCAGTTTAGAATGTGAATCGCGTTTACACCGTCGTCCGGCAGCTGAGCGCCGGTGAAAGTAAACTCGTCATAGTTCAGCGTGGGCTCCCACTCAATCGTGTCGCCTGTAACGGCGAAGAAATTGGCGGGAATGATATGGTCAGGAGTAGGTGCGCCGGGAAGGGAAGCGAATGCAGGTGTGGCGAACAACAGGTATTTGTCCAACGTGCTGCCGACAAGATTCGTCGGGATGTTAAAAATGTTACCCGTCTGCACGCTCTTCATTTTCTTATTGGCCAAGGCATTTTCAGTAGACGAATTGCAACACTCGTGCAGCTCGATGAACTGCACGGTTCCATCCGCGTTGCTGTAAATCTCGCTGATGCGCCATAAGTGCGAGGCAGCGTGCGTGGAATTGTGGAGGGCAAGGATTGCCAAACCGAGAAATGCGACGAACCATGTTCTCTTAAGCATTGTGTCCCCCATTCGAAAAAATGAAGCCCAATTACTCGTACTCGCGGAAAACTGATCTCTGAATTCGTAACTTTTCGTGTAACGCAAGTCAACAGAATTCGACCGTCGTAAACTACGAATCGATTGCGACATGGCGGTCACGTGGTTAGATTGCTCTATTAACCACACGATTGTGGCCTACTTTCAGAATTGGCGTTAGGGAGGATGTCTCATGTTCACGATTCCCTTGCAGAAAATCCGAAATTTGTGCGCAATCAGCCTTTGCTTGTTGGTTATTCCGCTTGGCTGCAGTGACAAAAAAAAGTCGAGCGAGGAGATCATCGCGCTCGAGGGAAAAATAGAGAAGATTGATGCCAAACCGGACGGCACCGGGAAGATCACCGTCATTTTCCGTGACAAGAAGAACATAGAAATGCCCGGCGTCGGCGAGGTGACACCGGAAACCGAGATTCTGATCAACGGGGCTGTGGCGAAACTGAGCGACCTTAAGGTCGGTGAGCGCGTTCGCGGCCAAGTGAAAGTCATCAAAGAGAACAACGAGCGCAAGCAGATTGCCTTGAAGATTTCAGCGGAGCGAACGGAGCTGACCAAGCCGGCAGAGACCCCTACAGACGGCAAATAGCACCCGACTCGGAACGCGGTGGACGAATGGAAGAGGCATTGGTTGTTTGCAGAGACGTAAACATATGAGAGTGGTTCAAGGAAATTCCATTCTTGGGCTTCCCGTCGCGGTGTTGATTCTTGCGTTCCTTCTCGCAGCGGTAAGCGACACGAAGGCAGGCGAAACTGTTCTTCGGATCGAAGGATCTGATCGATTAGCCCCCTTGGTGAAGAAGCTGGGAGAGAATTACTCGCAGACGCACCCGGACTTCAAAGTGGAAGTGAAGAGTTCAGCTCCGAATGCAGCGGTCTTTCAGCTTGCCGCAGGAAAATGTGATATCGCTCTCGTCGATCGCCCGTTGCGCGACGAGGAAATTCACCGGATTCGCAACACCGCAAAGAAGGAACCGGTCGCGATCCCGATTGCCATGGACGCAGTCGTGATGCTGGTGCACCCGGAAAACCCGCTGGACTCACTCACGCTCAAGCAGGTTGCGGAAATCTGGTCCTACAAAGTGCGCAAGTGGCCCGAACTCGGCGTGCCGTTTGAAGATAAAGACATTAAGCGCATCGGTCTCGAACCGGATTCCGGTGCGATCGACATCATCGTGCAGCGCAGCATGGGCGGCAAAGGTTTCGCCAAATCGGAAAGCACGAAATTCACCGCGACCGACGTGGCCAATGAAGTGACCCGAAACAAATTGTCGGTGGGTTTCGCAAGCATTGGCGATTTTCTGACCGCCAAGATGCTGCCGATTCGACTTGACGATTCGTCGCCGCCAATCAAACCTTCGCTCGAAACCGTAAAGTCCCGGAAGTACCCATTAGCGCAATATCTTTATTTAGTCTTTCCAGGTGAGCCTAGTGGAACGGCGAAGGAGTTCATGAGTTTTGCAATTTCAACCGAAGGGCAACTGGTCGTGAGCAGTTCTCTACCTGGGCCGATTCCGCTCCCTTTTGCAGGAACTTTTGCCTGTCCTTGATGTGTACTGAAAAGAGCTGCATGTAAGAATGCGGGCCCCTTGCTTCATCGAGAACATTCGGTGAGATACAGCCAATCTAACCGATTACTCAAGCACCCTATGCAAAAACAAAACCGGCGAGGCACATGGCCTCGCCGGTCTCATTTCTCATTCGCGCGGACAATTGGTTCCGCTGCGAGAACCGGTCGCTTGCGCTTCCGGTTCTCAGAGGCCGCTCCCTTGCGGTCGCGGTTCTGATTGGAAGGCGGGTGGAACCCGCAATGGTGATCTTAGAAGTTCACCCAAACGTCGAAGTTCGACGCGAGCAAACGGGCCTTGGTCACCGGGATGTACGGATCGGTGCAGAGCTTGGTCACGAACAACGGCTCATTGCCGATGATGTTGACGAGCGGCGAACGGCCGGGGGCCACGCCGTCATCCGGAACGCGGAGAAGGTGACCGCTCCAGTTGCAGATGTAGCAACCGGGCTCATTGATTTGCTCGAACGGGATCATCTGGCACTGGCCACCCTGAGCATAACCGTACTGACCTTGATTCTGGTGCGCAACTGATGTTGCCATGGAGCTCCTCCTTTGGAATAAGGGAACTATCCTCTGACGTTTTCAAACGCCGGAAACACATTTCACTGATTCGCCGCGCTGATTGGGTGACTAATGGTCGATTGACCCTGTCCGCGAAACGAACCAACTAATGCGTCTATCGGCGGAAAAAACGGACCAGTGAAATTGCAGACCAACTGCATTCCCCAGATGTGAAGGATCAGTTGCAAATGTGTCGCAGTGCCGCGCCTGGACGAGGAACGTCTTGAAATGAGCTAATAATCGGCCCAGACCTTCGGCGTTTTATGGGAACCGCAACCGCAGTCTGGAGGCATTAATCCTTGGCAATTGGCGCGGCGGTCAGCCCAAAGGGGCAGCCAGCAGCTTTCGACGGCAGGAATCGCAAAGATCAAAGCGGAACAGCCGGTATGTTTGGTCTTCGATCTCGTCAGGGTCTGCCTGCGAGAGTTCCTCTAAAACCTGTTCCATCGACGATTGACCCGACTCAAGGTCTTTCGTGAGATCGATGTGGCCCGCGGCTGCGTAGACCTCAATTTTGACGATGTACCGCCGAGCGTCGTCCGCCCCCATCGCGAGCCCACATTTGTCACACTGGTATCGAATCACGGCATCGTTGCTCCCAATCTTGTGCACAAGCGTATTCGAGATGAGGGAGATTGTGGAGGTGTGATAGGTTAACCTTGCGATTTTGGCGCAAGCATTCGCCACTGTTTCAGTGTATTTGCTGCTGAGCCATTTTCGATCGCTTGCGTGGCTCTCGCAATACCATCTTTGAGGTTATCCGTGACTCCCGCGACGAGGATAGCAGCACCTGCGTTGAAAACGGCGTGATTTCGCGGGGCTCCTGATACACCATTGAGGATATCCTCTATTTTGCGAGCACTTTCCTGCGGCGATTCTACGAGCAAGCTGTCGAGTGTCTCGCGCGACAATTCGACTTCATCGGGCGTGATGGTGAATCGGCGAATCCCGACCTGAGTTACCTCAGCCACCGTCGCTTCTCCTGTTATCGTGAGGTCGCAGAGGCCATCTGATCCATGGACGACCCACGCATGCACCGCACCAAGTCTGTGCAGCGCGTTGGCCATGATGTCGACAAGATCGACGCGCGGAACTCCGAGGAGTTGTCGCTTCGCACCTGCGGGGTTGGTCAACGGCCCAAGCAGATTGAAAATCGTACGAATCGGCAACGCCTGGCGAACGGGTGCGGCGTACTTCATCGCCGGGTGTAGATTGCGTGCATTGAGATATCCGATGTGAATTTCGCGAAGGCAGCGCTCAACGATTTCCGTCGGCGCGTCGACGTTGATGCCGAGATGATCGAGCACTTCCGTGCTTCCGCTCACGCGGGTGGCGGACCGATTGCCGTGCTTGGCAACGATCGCGCCGGCGGCTGCGGCAATGATCGCGGCTGCGGTAGACGTATTGAACGTGCTGATTCCATCGCCGCCGGTTCCGCATGTATCGATGCAGTCGGGGTGTGCCTTGATCCTGATCGATCTGGCACGCATGGCCTCTGCCGCACCGACCAGTTCGTCGACCGATTCGCCTTTCGTAGCGATCGCGCCGAGGATTGCAGCCAATTCCGTTTCAGAAATCAGACCCGACATGACGGCGTCAAACGTAATGCGTGATTGCTCGCGCGTGAGATCGCGACGCTGCGTGAGCTGGGTGAGTATGGGTTTGATGTCAAAGGTCATGCCGTGTGTCCAATGGACTGATACTGATACCATCGGTCGAACAAACCGCTACCGAGAATTGTTGGTATCATAACCGCACGTGGCCCGCTGCATGCGGCCCGACAAGCTGAGAATTGTATGACGCTTTTGAAACCGCAGAGATTGCGCACCTGATACAAAATGATTGATCGACTGGACGAAACCATTGTGGCGATTTCGTCGGCTGCGGGCGTTGCGCCGCTCGGGATCGTTCGCCTCACCGGTCCCAACTCGATTGCGATCGCGGACAAAATGGTCCGGCTCGATGATGGCCGGCGTTTGGGCAATCGAGCAGGTTGGGAGCAGGTGCGCGGCGAGATTCTGCTCGCTGAAGGCCTTTCGGTTCCAGCAAACGTGCTGATTTTTCGCGCACCACGAAGTTACACGAGGCAGGATTTGATCGAGATACACACCATCGGATCGCCGGTTGTGCTTGAAATGGTGCGTAAGCAAGCGATCTCGCTGGGAGCAGTGGCCGCCTTGCCCGGGGAATTCACCGCGCGGGCGTTCCTGAATGGCGGCATGGACTTGGCGGAGGCTGAGGCTGTCGCCGGACTCATTCGTTCGCAGACCGACTCGCAGCTTCGCGCATCGCGGCGGCAGCTTGATGGCATGTTGTCGACACTCGTGATGGAAGCGCGAGATGCGCTCGCCGAATTGCTCGCCTTGGTCGAAGCCGACATCGATTTCGCAGAAGAGCCGATCGAGTTCATCACGCCGTCGGAATTGCAGACGCGATTGAGCGATGTGCGGGCGCGGTTGATAGCAATCGATCGCGGCGCGGTTTCAGCCGAGCGGCTGGACTCGCTTCCGCGCATCCTGCTGCTGGGACCGCCGAACGCGGGAAAGAGTTCACTGATGAATCGACTGAGCGGAACGAACCGCGCGATCTGTGCGGCTGTCGCCGGCACCACGCGCGATGTGCTGTCCGCACCGATTACGCTTGGGCGCGGCGAAGCTATTCTGCTTGATTCAGCAGGAGTTGAACCACAAAGGCACAAAGGCACGAAGGCGGCCATGGAGCAAGATGATGGAGACGCTGAGGTCATTCGCAAAGCCATGGAGATGTCGCTGACGGCGGCTGGCGTGGTTGATCTCGTGTGCGTGGTGGTTGATGCTACCGCTGAAATCGACACTGCATTCATAGAGAAAGTGCAATCGTTGAAACTGCCAAAGTCCATCGTTGTGGTGAACAAGTGCGATCAGGTGGACGAATCGCAGCGAAACACTTCAATAGAACAATGGCAACAACTTGGGTTCTCTGAAGTGGTGGCCGTAAGCGCACTGCTCGGAAGTCGCGTCGAGGAATTGCTGAATGCGATGGCCGAAGCGCTCGCATCAGGATTAACCACTGCCTCGGCTGAGGCGGTTGTGCTGAATGAACGACAAAGGACAGCCATTCGTAGCGCATCAGAAGCTATCGAGCGCGGCGTGCAATTGGCTGGTGACGCGGTTGAAACGGTGGACTGTGCCGACGTGATGGCGTTCGAGCTTCGCGAAGCGCTCGACCTGCTCGGCGAAATCACCGGCGAAGTAACGACGGAGGACTTGCTGAGTCAGGTTTTCGCGCGGTTTTGTATTGGAAAATAGATCGCGCGATGAGACAATCGCGCAGGTCACATGCAATCAAATCCTGACTCATCGACTATCGAGCCGGACTATCGCGTTTTCTGCCCCATGTGTGGTTACGAGTTGACACCGATTCCACAGGGCCAATGTTCGGAGTGCGGATTCGGGTATAATCACAAGGCGATTCGGTTTGTGGCAACCGATTTTGCTTTGAATCGCATTAGTTCGTATGAAACGGCTATTGTCCTTGCGGCTGCTTCCGCAGCGTGTTTCATAGTCCCCCCTCGCGAAATTTACCTCCTGGGCCGCGCGTTCGTGGTGATCGGGCTGATCCTTGCGAGTATTAACTGGCGCTATTTTCGGTGGAATGTTTGGACATTCTCGATTGCCGTAGCGATGCCCGCGCTGGGTATGCTTATCCTGTGGACGAATATTCTGTTGCACGCGGCAATCATCATGCTGGCGCTATCGGCAGCCGCAGGTTTCTATCATCGAACGGAGTGGCGCTATATCTCGTTATCAGTACCCAAACGAATGCTCATTCGAGATGCAACTCACCGGCGCGTGTTTCTGTGCGCCATCCCAATCGCGTTGATTGCAGGAGTCTGGCGAGTCACGCGCGCAATTCTCTGATCATCGCGTGCATCTCACCACCAAAGCGACCATGATTAAAACACCAAGCATGATCACAATCGGCGTCAGAATGAGGACAAACCAATTCCATCTATCGCGTTTTGGGCGTCGAAGTCCGTCGTAGTTTGCTTGTCGCCGTATGATTCGATTGGGACGGCCTTTCTTCCAGGAGAACCAGTCGAGACCGCCAAGGATCACCTCGGCTATGACCTGACATACGACTTCCGCTAGAAATTCGAGGATCAGTTCCAACATGTCGCTGTTGCGGTCCGCGTAATGGCAACTATTTCTGCGTCGTCGGCTTCAGCAACTTCGCCGCACCAAGCTCTTCAAACTTGTTTAGATCCGTCCAGAACGTTCCGTCACCCGCGAAGAACAGGCGGATCGATTCCGGTTGAAAGTTCTCAGCAAAAGTGTACAGATTGTATGCGTGACCATCGCCGAAGGCGTTGACCAGCAGCTGATAGCCCTTCGCTTCTGCGCCTTTTTTCATCTTCTCGACGTCTGCCTTCGCTTGCCCCAGAATTTGGATGCGCTTTGCGTCGAGCAGCGCCACTTCCTGCTGAATCGTGGCCACGTCGAGGGACGCCTGTGCATCCGTCTCAGCCGCTTTCTTTTCGCCCTCCGCCATGATGTTCGCGACCATCACGCGCGTGTCGGCTTTGATGGTTTCCTTGGCGATTTCGATTTTCTTTTTCTCTTCTTCCAGCTGGGCCTTGGCGATGGCTGCGTCGCGCTGTTTTTCCTTGGTGATTTGACTCTCGATGGCGATGCGACTCTGCTGAATCGTTCGCTTCAGGTCCTCGGTGGCTTCTCCTTTTCCTTCCGCGGGCGAATGCACTTCGATTTCGCGGACGAGAGCAAGTAGAACTTCGAGATTCTTCGAGCGACAAACTCGCTTGAGCTCCGTCGTCAGGTCCTTCTGGAATTGCTCGCGTTTTTCGCCCTGGATGAAATCTCGCGCAGCAAAGTTTGAGCCGATGTTGCGGCAGATCGATCGCAGTTGCGGTCCAATGACTTTCTCAATCACCCCGTCGACGTTGCCGAACTCGTTGATAATCTCAGCCGCGTGTTTGGGGTCGATGCCCCAGACCACGGTGACGCCGACGTGGATGAGGTAACCCGTGTCCGAAGGGAACGAGATGTGCGTGGTTTCGGTCGAGCTGAGGCGCACCTGCGAATACTCGTTGTAGCCGATTTCAAGCAGCGTGACCTTCTGGACGCGCGGATTGATAAAATAGATGCCGGGTTGCAGGACGTCGCGCAGCGTTCCGCGCTGGCCTTCATTGGCGAGCGGTTGCACGGCTGTCGAATAGCTATCCACGGAATCGGTCAACAGGTTTTCCGAATTGGGTGCGTCGGCGCGATCGCCGTTCGATGGGTGTTCGACCTGCGACGTAGGCGATTCGCCGAAGAGATTCGTAACGACGCCAACGAAACCGCTGGGGATGACGATGGCTGGGTGAAGTTCAACCTCGTACACGTATGGGTTCAATTTGTAAGTGCCAGGGGTTAGCACTTCCGCGAGGATGCCTTTCATGCCCGAATTGCGAGTGACGATGACCTGGTCCGGCGGAGGCGACTGTCCCATTTTGCGAACGACGACGCCGATCTTGGGGAACTCGCCCTTGAATTGGAATTGGCCGGACTTCACGGCGGGCTCGCGCTTCTGGTCGTTGGATCGCATCCATTCCCACGTGGCTGGATTGCCCGAGGGAACGACGACTTGCGGCACCAGCTCCCAACCGTAAGAGAATGGATTTCGGAAATAGCGACCGGGACCGAGCGCTTCTTCCTGAATGCCCTTTTGGCCGGGTTGCGTTGCTACGAGCTGGCCAGCCGGAAGATCAGTGCCGGTCTTGCGCGTCAGCACGGCGCACTTATTCTCTGGGACATAGATTCGGCAACCGAACCAGAGGAAGGCGACGAAAGAAGCCGCTCCAATGAGACCAAGGCCAATGAATAGCTTGATTGTTCGACCGATCATTGCGTACCTCCTTGCGGCGATGCGCTCTTGAATGTTTGGAATTCCTTGAAGATATCCGCGAACGGACCCTCGGTGTTCGACAAGATCGACTGGATCGCGGGTGCGACTTTTTTCATGAAGAATTGCTGGGCGTAGGTTTTGCCGTCGCCAAAGGCGTCGACGGAGGCCTTCAGAGGTTCTGCCTTCGCCTGGTATTCAAACAGGACGACGTTGGCTTCGGCTTCCCCGCGCGAACGAATGGCCGCGGCCTGTTTTTCCGAGGCTTCGAGCGTGAGCTTCGCGACCTCAAATTCCCGTTTGGCCTGAGTGACGGCGACGCCTTTTCGCTGCTCAGCCTCCTTTACGACGGTGACGACGTTTCGGCGAGCGTCGCCGATAAGAGTATTCTGGTTTTGCATCTCACGCTGTTCGATCAGGCGTGCCTCCGCTTTCGCTTCTTCGATTTGATTTTTCGAGCGCAGGATTTCCTGATCGGCTTGTTCGCGCTCGCTGATAAGCGTGGCGATTTCATGAGACGTTTGGATGTCGCGGACAAGGGCGGATTTGATTTCGATGCCCTGCATCCAGCATTCGCGACGAAGCTCGGCCAGCATTTTGTCCTGAAAGGCCGTACGCGTTTTGCCGCCGATGAACTCGCGAGCGAGCAGTTTGGACCCTTGAATCCGCGAGATGCTTCGCACGTTGGGGAGAATGATCTTGTCGAGAATGTTCTCGGCGTCGCCATACGCGACGGCTACCTCGGCTACGCGTTCGGGATCGATCGCCCATTCGATGGTGCCCTCGATGGTGATGGTGAAGCTGTCGTTGGACGGGAACTGAATCGCGTCCTCATCGAGCATGTCGTATTTGTGGCTGCGAACATCGACCGTCTCAATGTGTTTCAGATAGGGGTTGAAGTACTCCAAGCCGGGCGGGCGCGTTTCGCGCTGTACACCTTTTTCGCCGGGTTCGACGGAGTAGGTGTTCTTTGACTTCGGGTCGGTGCCGCTGAGCAGCGTCACTACACCCACATGTCCTTCAGGGATTTGGATAGCGGGGAACTTCTGCACGTCGTAGGCGAGCAGGTTGATGTTGTAACGACCTGGCAGGAGCTCTTGTGCGAGCGGGCCGCGCTCGTCGGGTTCGGTCGCGACGGTCTTCGGAAATGGGAGCGGTTTGCCGAAGCGACGTATCACGACGCCGACTTCGTTTTGTTTGATAATGGTCGCGGGGAACTTGATTGCTTTGTAGTAGTACGGGTTGGGGAAGTAGCGACCTTCGGCCATCGGTTCGAGCTGAATACCCTTGTAGCTGTTTTTCACTCGATCGGCGGTCATGCCGGTTTTCGAAGCGATGGCGGCGACGAGTTCGGGGTAGAGGATGGACTGGTCGCCGAATTGATTGCGCAGGTCGCCCGGCAGATCGCGACCGGTTTTGTTTACGAGTACGAGGATTTCGTTGGAATGAACTTCAACGCGAATCACGAACCAGTACACGGCACCGATGACAACGCCACCAAACACCATCAGGGCAGCAAGGCCCATGATCAGCGCAAGGGTGCGGTTGAGCGGACCAACCCGTCTTGGTCGCGAAGTTTCGGGATGAAAACTCGATTCAGTCATATGTCTGCCTCCTCATGCCTGTAGGCCATCGGCTGACTGCGGATTTTGCCATCACACCTTGGGCGCGGTTTTCGACGGAATTCCGGTTTCATAGTGTTGGGACGCGATGTTTGAATCGGTGAGCCGACGATCGGCTCGGCCGCGATCTTACGATAGTGACTGACCGCAATGGGCGCAGAACTTTGCGTGTCCAGGATTCACCTGACTGCACTTCGCACAGGCTTGTCGGTTCGACGCACCGCGCACGGACCGCACCATTAGCCACAAGCCGAACGAGACACCTGCGACTAGAGCGATGACGATCATGATGGAAAGTGGACCAACCACGCGTAGATCTCCGAACCTTTCTCTATCAATAGTATATAACATCGGCGCGAGGGCCGCAGAGTATAAAGTCGCTCGAAGTTTGGAAGCGCGACCGTATTGCAGCCATCATGCGGCACGGTGCTTGCTAGCCGATAGTGTGTGAATTCGTATAATGCAGCAACAAGGCTTTGCGAGACTGATTGATCGCAGTGATTTCACGGAGGACCGATTCCCATGAAGAAGATTCGCTTGTTCACGCCCGGACCCACCATGGTGCCCGAGGATGTCATGCTCGAAATGGCCCGCCCGATGGAGCACCATCGCACACAGGGCTTTCGCGACGTCGCAAAAGAACTTCACGGCTTGATGCAGTACCTCTTTCAAACCAAGGCTATGTGCCTCTGCTTCACCAGCAGCGGCACAGCCGGAATGGAATCGGCGATCGTCGGCTGTTGCCCGCCGGGTCACAAAGCGTTGGTGATTTCCAACGGTAACTTTGCGGAGCGCTGGGCGAAGGTGTGCAAGGCGTTCAACATCGAGCACACTCCGCTGACAATTGAATGGGGTCGTGGCGCGAAGGCTGCTGATGTTGCGAAAGCAATGGATGCGGACAAGAAGATCGACACCGTCATCATGGTGCACAGCGAGACTTCGACGGCGACGGTGAGCGACGCGCAGGGAATCGGGAAAGTAGTGCGCGATCGCGGCGCGCTGTTGCTTGTGGATGGCATCACGTCGGTCGGCGCGATTCCGGTGAAAATGGACGATTGGGGCATCGACGTGTTCGTGACGGGTTCGCAGAAGGCCGTCATGCTGCCGCCGGGTTTGGCGTTCGTCGCGGTTAATGATCGCGCGTGGCAGCGAATTGACTCCGGAACGATGCCGACGTTCTACAACGATCTGCGCGCGTATCGAAAATCATTGGCCACGTTCGATTCGCCGTACACGCCGAACGTGTCGCTCATTCGCGGCGCGGTGTATGTACTGAAGGGCGTCAAGGAGCGAACGCTTGAAACCATCTGGACCGAGACAGCCATGCTCGCGAAAGCAACGCGCGCTGCCGGCGATGCCATGAAGCTCAAGCTGTACTCGGCTGACCCGGTTGATTCGGTCACAGCGTTTGTCGTGCCGACCGGAATCGATGAAGGCGCGTTGCGCAAAACCATGCGATCTCATTATGGATTTCAGATCGCCGGTGGTCAGGGAATCGCACAGGGCAAGATCGTCCGCTTCTCGCACATGGGTTATGTGGACATGTTCGATACGCTCGGGGTCATTGCCGCGTTCGAAATGTGCCTGAAGGCGCAGGGGTATGACGTGGCTCTGGGCGCAGGCGTTGCGGCTGCCCAGAAGGTTTTCTTTGAAGGTCGAGGCTGACGTTAGGTCTCGCGGAAAGACGCCAAGGCGCAAAGAACTGAAAGAAAATCGATTGCGCCTGCTGAAGGCGCGAACTCAGGGCACGCCCGGGCCGTCCAGCACATTGAAAAACCCGACATAGTCGAACAGGTCCACGTCGACGTCTTTATCGAAATCGTGCATAAAGCAACCGGTTTCGAGAATAATCTGCTGCTCTTCGCCGTCGCCGCTGAAGCAATTCTGCAGCCATTGCGCATCGCGTAGATCGAGGTCACTGTCTGCCTCAAAATCGCCATTCACCAACGGCTGGATATCTTCTTCCTGATAAATGACGCGCGGTGGCACTATGGTCGCGGCGCCAAGGACAGGATGAATCAGATTGTTACCCGCCGGCCAGGGCAGCCCCCCGCCATGCCAGCTATATAGTTCGATTCCGGCGCGATCCATTTCCACAGTGTTTTCCGGGTCATAGCGGTTGAAATACGTGAACTGGATCGGATACATCCCAAGCACTTCGGTGATGCAGTTTTCGAAATAGAAACTGTTTTCAACATCTACGATCGGCAGGCGATAGATCGTGTCGTGGACGCGCAGTCGATAGCCGTCATAGCCGCTGGTGCCGAACTCCACCCACACGGGCAGGTTGGGGTCCGGCAGCGATGTGTCTGCGAAGGCCACCCGAAGATACCCGCTGAACCGCAAGAGCATGTGCTGTCCGAATGGCTCGTCCAATTTTGCGGGGTCAGAAACGTCGTAAATGTAGTCGTTCAGAAGGTCGCCGATCGTCTCGAAATCGGTGTCGAGGGCAACATCTACGGGACCGGCTGGGAAGTCGATCCATTCGGTTCGGAAGGTGAAATCCGGCTGACGTCCAATGACATAGCTTTCAGCGGTCAGTAGGTGGGCAGCCGATTGCTCCGGAATGTTGAGAAATGCCTCCCCTACCCAACCGTTGCCGGGGTAATGCGGGATTGCCCCGATCCGATACGGGGCAAATAGAAACACGTGCGAAAAGGCTGGGGATTGCAACAAAGCGACCATGAAGGCAGTCGCCAAGGCAATCGAATACCGAAAATTGGCTAAGTTCCTTATTTTCACAGTTCCAATCGGAAAGCGTACAAGAACGAACCAAACCGTGGTTGGATACCCCTCGAAACATTGTACCGCTTTCATGGCGAACGGATCAACGAACGTTCCCGATGCTCGAAAGCGGAAAAGCCGGTTCCCAGTCTTTTCAGCAAGGTAGACAAAGCTTGAACCTAAGGCCCCCATCGCCGCTGTCTACCGCATTTATCCTTGTTGGACCATCTATTTCTTGATAATATTTTAGCTTGGCTGTCAATCTAGATAGGGTCGGCTAAGAAGGGGAATATCAAGTTCGGGTTCCGCGGAATTCAAAACTCTTGAATTAGTGTCACTCCGCTCACATGCGGAGATCGGAAATGGTGCGCCATGATGAATAGTGTGCAGGTCTCTTGTGTTCGGTTCGGAGTCGCTGTCTTGACGGTTGCAACGTGCTTGGCAGTTGCTTCGCAGACACTTGCCGAAGGCAGGCAAAAACGCGAGCAACGACCCATCGATCAATTCTTCGAAATGATTTGGCCTGACCCGCAGCGTGACATCATTCAGCTCACGCCCCCGCAAGGAAATGGCGCCGGAGGTGGAACAGCTGGTGTCTCGGCGGGAATGGACATGGCGCTCGGGTTGCAGCCAAACGAACCCTCCGTGGCGGTAAATCCCCTTAATCCACTGAACGTCGCGGTTTCCGGTCCTGCGAGCATTCGGGTCTCCAACGACGGTGGAGCAACATTCCAGCCTGCAGTTCCTTATGCCCTTCCGCCCATGCACAACATTGCCGGAAACACGGTCGCGACGTTTGACAGTGCAGGACGCCTGTTCGTCACTTTTCTCAGTTCGCCGCCGGGGTTCGGCCTCGACATTGTGGTTTCGCAACTCGACCCAGCCGACGGCACTACACTCGGCGGTTATCCAGTCAACGTCACTGCATCGCCGGGGGTGAATCTTCCGGGAGGCGCCCAACACTTGCATGATAAACCCTGGATCGCAGCCGACATGAACGCCGCGAGTCCGTTTGCTGATCGGATCTATCTGCTTTGGACCGATTTTAGCCTGGCGGTCGGCGGCAACGTCATTTTGACGACTTACTCGACGGATCAAGGACTAACATGGACGCCCGCCCTCATGGTGTCGGACTCGTTTGCCGAAGGCTTCGTCTGGCCGAGCAACAACTACGTGGCAAACAACGGCGATCTCTACATCGCCTATCACTCCCAGCCCGGTTTCGACAACACAGCCAACCCCGACGGCGTATCGGGGCAAATGTTCGTGATGCGCTCGATCGACGGCGGTGTGTCGTTTGCCACAAAAACAAAGTCATTCGACGCAGGACTCGCCGATACCACTTACAACGTGCAGACAAGCGGCGGCGCAATCCCGGGCTTCCGCGGTTGGATGCAGCCCAATGTACAACCTTGGGTGTTTGCTGATCCGATTCGCAATGGCCGCGTTTATGCTATTAGCGCAGACGACTCTGACAACAATACGACCACAGCCGGCAACGACCCGGCGCAAGGCGGCGACGGCTCCGACGTTTACATCGCCATTTCGGAAAACGACGGTTTGACCTGGGGTGCACCTATCCGCGTTGATAGCGGACCACTGGGGACCCTGCAGGTTTTTCCATCTGCTTCGATCGACCGCGAATCGGGTTGCCTCGTCATCAATTGGTATGACAACCGCGCGGGTTTGACCAACGCGGGTGGGTTCTTCCTGCTCGATGTCTACACAACCGCGAGTACGGACGGCGGTATGACGTTCGCGCCCGAACAGATCATCAACGACGTGCCGTTTGATCCGGATACAAATGCCCCGATCCGTTTTGCAGGTCCGCCACCGACAAAACGCGTTGGCGACTACATGCACATCGCGGTTGTTGACTGCTCCGCCTACGCGGTTTGGACAGGCAATACTTTCAGCACGCCGGGTGTTGTTAACGGTCAGCAGATTTACTTCGAATTGTCTTCCGTCAGTTGCGGCGCCGCGGCCGAAGTAACGCCGCCGGCGATCTCATGTCCCGCTGATCAAACTCTCGAATGCGATCAATCAACTGAACCCTCGGTCGCAGGCGCCGGCGTCGCCAATGCCGCCGATGGCTGCGATGAAGCCAACATCGAAATCCCGCTCGACGAGATCGCACTGGGCGGTTGCCCGGATTCATACACCATCCTGCGCACATGGACTGCAACCGATGCCAATCAAAGCATGAGCTCGTGCGTGCAGACCATTCACGTGGCTGACACGACCGCGCCGGTGCCGACTTGTCCGCCTGTTGAAATCACGGTCGAATGCAGTGATGAGATGGAGGTCTTTTCACCCTCGTTCGCCGACAACTGCGACATGATGGTCACTACGGCGCCAAGCTCGAGCACGACACCGGGCACGTGCGCGCAAGAATCCACCATCATGCAGACCGTTACCGCAACCGACAATTGCGAAAACTCATCAAGTTGCAGCCGAACGGTTCATGTCGTCGATACGGGCGACCCCATGATTACGTGTCCACCGAATACGTCGGTTTCCTGCGAGGCTCCACGAACGCCAACACAGACGGGTTCGGCTACCGCGACTGATCTTTGCGATACCTCGGTCACGCCAACGTTTTCAGACGTAAACAGCCTGACTGGATGTAGTGGAACCGGCACAATTGCGCGCACATGGCGCGCCGAAGATGATTGCGGCAACGTTTCGACCTGCGTCCAAACAATTACGGTGTTCGACGAGACCGATCCCATGATCACCTGCCCGGCGAACATCACACGCGAGTGTGGACAATCAACCGCGCCAGCAGCCACCGGCTCAGCCACGGCGACGGACAACTGCGATACTTCCGTGACACCTACGTCTACGGATGTGAATAGTCTGACCGGCTGTGACGGCACCGGCACGATTGCGCGAACATGGCGTGCACAGGACGATTGCGGCAACTTTACAACCTGTGTCCAGACGATCACGGTGCAGGATACGACCGGCCCAACGATCACCTGCCCCGCGAACCTCAATGTTCAGTGCGGTCAATCCACCGCACCTGCAGCGACCGGAACAGCGACCGCAACAGACGTTTGCGATGCATCACCGACGATCGGCCATTCCGATTCTTCAAGCGACGGATGCGGCCTGACCGAAACGATCACGCGAACCTGGACAGCGACCGATGATTGCGGTCGATCCAACAGTTGTGTCCAGACGATCACAGTCGTCGATACAACGCTACCAACGATCAACTGTCCAGCCGACGTCGTTGTTACTTGCGAAACGATGGATGGCGTACCCGTTGGCGATGTCCAGTTTATCGTGAGTGCGTCAGACAGCTGCGGCCTGCAATCACTCACGGACAATCGCCCTGAGGGTTTCTATCCGCCAACATGCTCTTCGGAAGACGGCGGCACGATAGTGACGTTCGTGGCCACCGACGCATGCAACAACGTGCGTGCGTGCGAGGTAGCGGTGCGTGTCATCGGTGACGCATGCTGCCCAGGCCGCGTCGAAACTGATACCGATTTGACGCTTCTCCCGATGAACCTGGACCTGCGACAAGACTCGGTCGGGCCGACCAAGACCAAGGCCGATTTCGCGATCTGGAACTCGAACGAAGTTCGATTCTCCGGCACGCATCGCTGCATTTCGTGCTGGGATCAGACGTTGTTCAGCTTGTACGGCAACGTCGGCAACCCCGGCGATCCGCAGAACCCGAATCATTTCCTCTTGAGCATCTTGCAGACCGACAAGGGCAAAGCACGCATCGACGGCGTGGACAGCACCGTCTGCCCTGAAAGCAGCGCAGCTCCCATGCTGGGTCTCTCCATCAAGGAAATGAAGCTGAATGGAAGTCAAACTCCTTCCATGCGAACCGCCGTGCCGCTCGTCGGTGCCGGCGATCAGGAAGGCCGTATCCAATACGACGTGATCCACGAACCGGGCGAGGCAAGCGGACCGAGCTTTGATGGTGACAGCGCGGTCGAAGGCATAGTTGTTGTCCAAGGTCCTTCAGCCGAACAGCACGAAGACGACGGTGCGAATTCGCCAGGCACGGCCGGAATCCTTCCGGAGGAACGCGCGTCCATCAGCAACAAGGGCAGCCTGCTCGTGTGGCAAAAGGTCGAGCTGCGTTGGAACAGCATCGGCGAGTTGATTCAGGATTCGTACATTACGCTCGTCAACGACCACCCGGGCGAGGTGAAGGTTCAGTTGTATTTCGTGCAGGGTGACGGCCCGCTTGATCCGGTCATCGTCCAAGGGCAGCTCATCGAACGTGCCCACCCAGGATGGAATTGGGTTGACGTGCAAATCACGTTAACCGGAGACGAATCTGCGTACTGGTCCGTTGCTCGGGGACAACCGAAAGGCGTGTCACCGTTCACGATTCTCGACCCGGGCCCACCTGCAGGTCGGCCGGATCTCGATCCATTCAATCCCGGCGGCCGCATTCTTCGCGGATATGTCGTCGGCTGGGCGGTGAACGACGCTGGTCGCGAGATTCGATGGAACCACCTGACCGGCGGCGCGATGATTATCCATTATGGCAACGGCACGGCGCTCGATTACGAGTCCACGGCATTCCGTTGCTTAGCCGGTGTGGCTGAAGGCGAAGAGCCTGACGGAAATCCTGGCGACCTCCATCTCGACGGGATTGAGTATTCAACAGCACCGAACACATTGATTCTTGATTTCTTTGCAACACCGACGGAAGCGTTCTCGCACCCGGATGCAAGGGAATAATCGTAGATTTGCTTGAGAGAGGACATGGGGGCGGAGTAAAGAGATGCACGCTACACGTAAGATGAAACTGGGAACCTGTTCATGTCTGCTGCTGGCGATGATGTCGTTCGGCGCAAACACCGTTCATGCGCAGGCCGATCAGGAGCGCCTTGAGCGGGCGATGAAAAATCGCGAGGCCAACTTTAAGGCGTTGCGCCTCGCAGAACGCGGACTTCGCGCATTTGACCCGCCTCAAGGTGGCGTCGCCGGCGAATTCAGCTGCGACTCCGCAACGGGCGATTGCTGCTCGCCGCATGAAGGAATCGGCTGCGAGACCCCCGCCTGCTGCGATTGCGTTTGTGCGTTGGATTCGTTTTGCTGCGAAACCTTTTGGGACAACATCTGCGTTGACCAAGCGATTGCCGATTGCCCTTCGGAATGCGGCTGCCCGCTGACCTCTGCTTGTGGGCTTTTTGAAAATAGTTGCTGCGAAGCAGGTAGTGTCGTCGGATGTAACAATTCCGAATGCTGTAACTGCGTGTGCGACACGGACGCCTTCTGCTGCAGCACAGAATGGGATGACCTTTGTGCCACCCAAGAGCTCGCCCCGCAGTGTTACGATGTATGCGGCTGCCCGGGTTCTTGCTGCGAAAGCTCCATAGAAATCGGTCCCGACGGCAGTGTTGTGGTTGATTCGCAGTGTAATGACAATGAGACTTCAGTGTCATGCTTAGACACTGGCGGAACTTTCGGCGGACCGGGCACAACGTGTGCAGACAATGGCTGTTTGGGCGGCTGCTGCATCTCTACGATTCTTGTTTCGACATGCGTTTCGTCCACAGAATCGGCGTGTACCGAATCCGGTTTCACATACCTCGGCAACGGTGATTTTTGCGCAGATCCGGCAGGCAGCGACCCACGTTGTGTCGGCGCATGCTGCACATCGGATGGCGGATGCGATGACACCGTTGGTCAAGCCCAGTGCGAGTTAGGCCTCGGTGGTACATTCCTCGGGACGGAAACTACGTGCGCTGAACCGCAACCATGTTGCTACGCGGACACAGACACCTGCGTCATGCTCGACCCCGGTTGCTGCGTAGCCAGCGGCGGCATCGTTGACACCGAAGGCCCCACGCCTGACGGCGGCTGCCCGGACGCGGAGCTCACTGTTGAATGCGGCGATCCCACGCCGCCGTTCGAGGTAACATTTACCGATAACTGCGACACGTCGCTCCTGATCGAGCCCATCAGCTCAATTAATTTTGGAAAATGCACCGGCGAGTTCATCATCGATCGCGACACGACCGCCACCGACAATTGCGGAAACCAAACCACGTGCAGTCAGATCGTGAACATCGTTGACACCACTTCACCGACGTTCCTCATCTGCGCAAACCCAGTTGTGGTTGAGTGCATCAACCCGTCGGGGTTCCCGGTTGATTTCCTGTTCCTCGAATCTACTGCCACCGATACGTGCACGGAACCCAGTACTTGTTGCCATGACAATGCAACCTCTGGTTGCGACGACGCTGCATGCGAAACGGCTGTCTGTGCCTGCGATCCATACTGTTGCGAGGTCTACTGGGATGATTACTGCGCCGGAACAGGCTTCTTCGGAGGTTGCGGTGCGGAAATCCTCTGCGGCGACCTGTGCACGGGTGTCGAGGTCATCGACAATCGCCCAGAATTTTACTTCCCGCCGACCTGCGGGGGTGATCCCACCGTGGTGACGTTTACGGCAATCGATGATTGTGGAAATGAAACCACCTGTGAAACGCAGGTCGCGGTCATCGGTAGCCTCTGCTGCCCGTCGACGACCGACACCGATCTCAAGCTCATGATCACCGACCTCGATCTGCGTCAGGACAACGAAGGTCCGGGCAACACCAAGGCCCGCTTCGATATCTGGAACAGCAACGAGGTTCGCTTCTCGGGTACCGAGCGTTGCATCATCTGCTGGGACGAAACACTCATTAGTGATTACGGCCCGATCGCCAATCACCTGATCATCGAAAACCTCCAGACGGACAAGGGCAAGGCCCGCATCCAGAACGAGGCCAGCACCGTCTGTCCAGAAAGCACTGATGCCGCCCTGCTCGGCGTAGCTATTCAAGAGACGCAGTTTGCCGGATCACCATATGTCGAGATGCGTTCAGCTGTGACTCTCGTCGGCATGGGCGAGCAAGCGGCCCGCATCCAGTACGACATCATCGAGGAGCCGGAAGAGGCAACCGGTGGTGAATTACAAATTACAAATGACGAATTACCAAACGGCGGATTGGTGTCACCTGTTGGCACTGGTCCGTCCCTCAATGACAGCGGTACTTCAGTGGCTGGCGGCGTCGCGGACAACCGCGCGTCGACGACCTTCAAGGGCTCGCTGGTTTCGTGGCCGGTGATCGAAGTGAAATGGGACGCCTACGGAACGCTCATTCAGGACACGTTCATCACCGTCGTGAATGACAATCCGGGTCAGGTGAAGATCCAGTTCTATCAAGTGAACGGCGATGCGCCGCTCGATCCGGTGATCGACCAGAACTCGATGGAATTGATCGAGCGTGGCCACCCGGGCTGGAACTGGAGCGACTATCAAATCACGCTCACCGGCGATGAGAGCGCTTACTGGTCAGTCGCGAGTGGCCTTCCGAAAGGCGTGTCACCGATTAGTGTGCTCGATTCGGGTAACCCGAACGGACGACCTGACCTAGATCCGACGAACCCCGGCGGTCGCGTGATCCGCGGCTTCCTCGTGGGCTGGGCGGTGAATGACAACGGTCAGGAAATTCGTTGGAACCACCTGACAGGACATGCGATTTCGATTCGCTACGACCAGGCGACAGCCTTCGACTACAACCCGTGGAACTTCCGCGTTGTCAGTGGCGTTCCGGAAGGTGCGCAGTCAGACGGCGATCCTGGCAACCTGAACCTCGACGGCGTGGAATACGACTACGCGCCCGAGACCCTGTTGTTCGATTTCTTCGCAGCCGGTTCGCAGGCGCTGAGCCACCCGGCGGTGCGAGACTTGGGCAACCACGACGAACCCTAATCGCATCGTGCCTGGTTGGGGCCGATTGGATTAGCCCTACCCAGACCACGACGCTGATTCATGTATAAAGCAACCGCGCGGGTGTAACCCACCCGCGCGGTTTTTTGTTGGCGTTCTCGAATTTGCCAGAGTCGTCGCAGCTCTATTCCTCTTAGGAAGTCCCCAGGTTAAGGATTACGAACCAGTCAGACTTTAACCGTAGTATCGATTCTATCGTTATTATTGCATCTCCATTCCGGGTCTGATAAGTTAGGGAATAGTTGCATTCAAGGCCCAAGGGTCGAGTTCGGGTCGGAGTCCGAATCGAGGCGAGTGAGCGGTTGTCCACGTAGCTTGCATGCTTCGCGCTTACCAATGGGTCACCTATCGATGTCGAGCAGAGGAGGAAGGTCCGCCATGTCACGTTCCCGCAACAAGAATCAGTCAAACTGTAGTCGAAGCCTGTGCCACGCGCTGGCAGTCACGAGTCTGTCTTTGATTAGTTCATCCGCATTCGCCGTCGACAAACAGTTGAGCTCGCGCGATTACACGCAGCTGCCGCGCGCAGATTATCTCCATTACGTGAACCAAAACGATGAAGGCGGTGTGGCTGGTATCAACTGCACCGACTGCTCGAACGACGACGTCAACATGTGCCAGGCAGGTTGCGTTGAATGCAACATCGACGGTGTGTTTTGCGACTGTGCCGAAGAAGCACTTCCGACCGGTGGCCCTTGCGACTCGACAAGTGATTGCAGCCAGGGACTGATTTGCTGCACCAATTGCGGCACGGCTGGCCTGTGCGTGATTCCGTGCGGACAGGCGTGTTTTGACACGACGGATTGCGACGACGGAAACGCCTGCACCAGTGATATTTGCCAAAACAATCTTACTTGCACTCATGAGTTCATTGATTGCGCAGACGACAGTCCATGCACCATTGATTTCTGCGACACAGTTATCGGCTGTCAGCATCCCTTGAGAGATTGCGACGACATGGATAATTGCACTCTGAACGGGTGCGACGAAATCACCGGCGATTGCGTGTTCACGCAAAACTGCTGCATGACGAACGACGACTGTGATGATAATAACAGTTGCCCGAACGATACGTGCGACATGGGCACAGGGATGTGTGTATTTAACAATCCACCGTGTTCGGTCTGCAACGACAACTCTGATTGCAACGACGGAAGCAACTGCACACAGGACTTGTGCACAGGCGGATTTTGCGAAAATCCTCTGACCTGTGTACCGATTGACCCCGCATGTTTCAGCGCGGCTTGCATTAATGACATGTGCGACTTAGTTGCCACGAATTGCGACGATGGCAATCCTTGCACCGAAGATTCATGCATGAATGGGTGCATCCACACACCGATCGTTGGTTGCGGAGGGCCCGAGTGCGTCGATGACATTGACTGCGATGATTCAAACGATTGCTCGATCGATACTTGCGACATGGGCACTTGCGTCCGTACGCCGACTGATGTTGGCTGCGATGACGGCAATCCCTGCACGACCAATGATGCGTGTGTCGCGGGTATCTGTGTGGGTACAGAACCTACGAATTGCGACGACGGCGACCCGTGCACCGTTGACACTTGCGAGGAGGCGGGCGGCGTCGGTTGCGTGAACACGCCCACGGATTGTGAATGCGTCACTGACGATCAGTGCAATGATGGCACGGAATGCACGTCAGAGTTCTGCAACAACGGGACTTGTAGTTACATTGACTATTGCGCAGAACAATGCGGAGGCGGCGAGACGTGCTGTGCCGATACGACGTCTCCTGGCTGTAGCGACGTGACATGCTGTGAATCGGTTTGTTCGTATGACGGCTTTTGCTGCGATTCTGAATGGGATGCTATCTGCGTTAGTGAAGCCCAATCTGATCCCAATTGTGGTTGTGTCGGCTGCGGGGATAGCACAAACAATTGCTGCACAGCTTCGCCAGATGCCTCCCCGTCTTGCTCAGACGAAACCTGTTGTGAATCGGTATGCTTGGGTGACTCATTCTGTTGCGAGACCGAGTGGGACGGATTATGCGCTGAAGCGGCCGAATTTGATCCGAATTGTAATTGCGGATTTTCCGATTGCGGAGACTCAACCAATGATTGTTGCTCTGTCAACGGTACGCCGAGTTGTTCAGATGAGAGTTGCTGTGAATGCGTTTGTAATATTGATCCATTCTGCTGCGAGACTGCATGGGACGAATTCTGTGTTCCAATAGCTGCGTGTAATTGTGCAGACGACTGTGGTACTTGCGGCCTCGAATGCTGTGCTGATACCGATTGTGATGACGGAAGCGCCTGCACACACGACTACTGCGATGCGGGCATTTGCCTTTACGACCCGATCACTGGCGGAACCGCCGGCGGTGCGATCGAATGCGACGGAAACCTATGTACGGTCGACGACTCGTGCAACGACGGCGTTTGCAACCCGGGCATGGAAACAACGTCCTGTCCGAGCGACCCGAATCCGTGTATGGAAAACGCCTGCAATCCCCTGACCGGCCTGTGTGAATCAACACCGCTGGACGGCGTGCCTTGTTCAGATGGCAATCCTTGCACCCAAGATGAAATGTGCGTGATGGGCACATGCACCAGCCCCGCTGTCGACTGTGACGACGGAATTGACTGCACGGTCGACACCTGCGATGCGATGCTCGGCTGCTTGCACACGGCGGACAACACCACCTGTGACGACGGCCTGCCGTGCACGGCGGATGTTTGCTGCGGCGGCGACGATTCACCCGGCGAATGCTTAAAGTCCACCGGCTGCATCAATCCTCCGGTGGATGGTGGTCCGGCAGGTATGGTCGAATGCGACGGAAACCTCTGCACCTTAGACGACTCGTGCAATGATGGTGTTTGCATTCCGGGCACGATGATGATGGGTTGCCCGGCGGACGCGAATCCATGCACCGACGAAGTGTGCAATCCCATGACGGGCTTGTGCGAGATTGTAAATGACAATACGAACCTTTGTTCCGACAACAGCGCGTGCACGACGATGGACGCCTGCGTGAACGGCGTTTGCATTGGCAGCGTTCCTCCCAATTGTGATGATGGTTTCGCCTGTACGACCGATACATGCAGCGCGTTAGCTGGTTGCATGCACACTCCGAACAACGCCGCCTGCGACGACGGCGATGCCTGCACAACCGACATTTGTGATCTAGCGGTCGGTTGCGTGAACCCATGCACCGATGAAATTGATCCTGTCCCGACGGGCGGCTGTCCGGCGGCGATGATTACGGTTGAATGTGATCAACCGGTTCCACCATTTGATCCCGCGTTCACGGACAATTGTGATCCAATGCTCCAATATGAAGCAATCAGCACGATTGCACCGGGTAATTGCCCGCAGGAAGAGAGCATCTCTCGAAGCAAGACAGCCATTGACAGTTGCGGAAATTCCACCACTTGTTCTCAGGTCGTCTCGGTTGTCGATACGACTCCGCCAGTGGTGACGAATTGTCCTGAAGAAGTGACCTACGAATGCAGCGATCCATTCCCCGGCTTCGATCCTGTGTTCACAGATAACTGCGACACGATGCTTGTGCCAACAGGCGATTGTGTTGTTAGCCCCGGCAAGTGCCTACAGGAAAGCGCCACGTCATGCATCCGAGGTGTGGCGGATGATTGCGGTAACCCAGCCATTTGCGAAACGGTCTTCTACAAGGTTGATACAACACCACCGGTAGTGACATGCCAAGCCGTGGTCGTCGCTCGTTGCAATTCCGATGGTGGCGTGCCTGTCAACGAAGTCTGGGTTCCTGACGGCCAGGCAATTGACAATTGCGATGAATCAGTGCCGGTTAGCGATAATCGCCCCACTGAAGGCGTGTACCCAGTAAGCTGTGATGGACCGGGCACGTTCATTACGTTCACGGCTGAGGATGATTGCGGCAATGTCGGGACATGCGTGACGGAAGTCCGCGTGACTGGCGGCATGTGCTGCCCGACCATCACCGACACTGATCTGAAGTTGCTCGCGACCGACCTCGACCTTCGTCAGGACACGGACGGCCCAACAACAACCAAGGCGCGCTTCGACGTCTGGAACCAGAACGAAGTGCGTTTCAGCGGCACCGAGCGCTGCATCACCTGCTGGGATGAAACACTTATCAGCAATTACCTGGCGCCGCACCTCCTGCTGCAGAATCTGCAAACGGACAAGGGCAAGGCGCGAATCCAGAACGAAGCCAGCACCGTTTGCCCGGAGAGCAGCGACAGCGCACTGCTGGGCGTCGCCATTCGCGAATACCAATTCCTCGGCGACCCGAACGTATCGATGCGATCAGCGGTCACGCTGGTCGGCATGGGTGAGCAGGAAGCAAGGATTCAATACGATCCACCCAGCGACACCGAAGAAGCCTTCGGCGGCGACAGCGGATTCACCATCAGCGACATCGTCGACGGCAATCAACAAGCCGCGGATAACCCGCGTTCACGGTCGTTCAATGCCGGTGCGATTGCAGGCGGCGGCGTTTCGCCGAATCGTGCATCGACGACAGCCAAGGGGTCGCTCATCATTTGGCCGGTGATTGAAGTGAAGTGGGATGCCTACGGAACGTTGATTCAAGATACGTTCATTACTGTTCTGAACGACTTCCCGGCCGATGTTGAGGTGCAGTTCTATCAGGTCAACGGCGACGCGCCGCTTGATCCAGTATTCGACGAAGACACAGACGATCTAATCGAACGCGCTCACCCCGGCTGGAACAACAGCGATTACAAGATTCGTCTCACCGATGATGAGTCTGCGTACTGGTCGGTGGCTACCGGCTGGCCAAAGGGTGTCTCCCCGCTTTCCGTGCTTGATCCGGGCAATCCCAATGGACGCCCCGATCCCGATCCGAGTAACCCGGGCGGCCGCGTGATTCGCGGGTTCCTCCTCGCATGGGCGGTTAACGTCGATGGCGAAGAGATTCGCTGGAACCACCTGAAGGGTCACGCCGTCGGGGTGCGTTACGATCAAGGCACGACCTTCGACTACAGCCCGTGGTCGTTTGCCGTGGTGAGCGGCGTGCCGCAAGGCGCACAATCAGACGGCGACGCGGGCAGCCTCAGACTCGATGGTTCAGAATACGACTACGCACCCGAGACGCTGCTGTTCGATTTCTTCGCAGCCGGCTCGCAGGCGATGTCGCATCCTGACGTTAGAGAATAAAGAACCGACGCGACACTAAGTTCCGTGACCATAGTCTGTCGCGGTAGCCGTACAAAAGTCACACCGCACGAGTGCAAGCCATTCGTGCGGTGTCTTTTTTCGTATCCATTTCATTCAATTGAAATATGGCTGCTCGCCGGAATTCGTGCAAGAAATGGGGGCATTACTGCAATTCTCTCTATTTTGCCCAGATTCGTTGTGTTACAATGATTTTATTCGGACCAAAGTAAACTCAGCGAAGTCAGGAAGCTTACGGGAAGGGAAATCTAGCGATGACGCACAATTCTGAGCGATCTACTTCACTTCAAGTTGGGGCGCGTGCAGTCGTGGTAACACTATTGAGCATGCTTGCTGTTAATGGAACACCGGCAGCCTACGCCGCGAACATCACCGTTACATCCAACAGCGATGCGGTGGCGGCCGATGGCGATTGTACGCTGCGCGAAGCGATCATCAACGCCAATGATGATATGCTGACCCACGCGGACTGCCTAGTGGCCGGTTCCGGTGACGATTTCATCGACTTCGACGCCGACTACACTATCACTCTCGACAGCCAGCTTCCCGCCGTGACGACAGTGATCACCATCACCGGCAACGGCGCGGCCAACACGATCATTCAAGCGAACGCGCTGCCCGTTGTCGCACACTATCGGGTTTTTGCCGTGAGGAACACCGGGGATCTAACACTTAACGGCCTGACGGTGAGGAACGGGTGGTGTGCCGGCTTCCTGTGCGAAGAAGGCTCAAGCCATGGCGCCGGCATCATAAACAACGGCGGCATCCTGAGCCTAATTGCCTGTACCATCTCGGGAAATGTCTCCGGGACGGCCCAAGGCGGCGGCATCTTTAACGCCGACAACGGCACCCTGATCGTGACCGACAGCACCATTTCCGGGAACTCATCGTTCACCAACGGTGGCGGTATCAGTAACACCGGCAACGGCACCCTGACGGTGACTAATAGCTCTATCTCCGGGAACGTGGCGTCCCCTGATGGCTTCGGCGCCGGTATCTATAACTCCGGCACCGCGACCTTGACCAACAGCACCATTTCCGGGAACACGGAGTCGGATGGAGGCGGCGGGATTTTCAACTCAGGCTCTCTGACTGTGACCAACTGCACGATCTCCGAGAACGACGTGGTGGGCAACGACTGGGGCGGTGGAATCTTCAACCTTGGCCCCCTGACCGTGATCAATAGCACCATCTCAGGAAACACGGCGGTGCAGGGCGGTGGAATCTTCAACACTGCTGACCTTACCGTGATCAACAGTACCCTTTCCGGGAACATGGGGCGCTTCGCGGGCGGCGGCATACGTAACGGCGGAGGCACCGTAACCGTGATCAACAGCACCATCTCCGGAAACACGGCGATCTTTGCTCCCGACTTTGGCAACGGCGGCGGCATTCATAATGAAGGCACACTGACCGTGACCAACAGCACCATTTCCGACAACATGGCGACCCAAGGAAGCGGCGGTATCTACAACACAGGTGAAGGCAGCACCGTTGCCCTCAATAACACGCTAGTGGCCATCAATGACGGTGCAGATTGTTCAAACGTCGAATCAGCCGTTCTGACGGCCGGTGCTGACAACATCGACTCCGATGGCACGTGCGACGGGGCGACGACGAAGACGGCCGCGGAAATCAATCTCGGCATGTTGGCGCCTAATGGCGGCCCGACCATGACGATGGCGCTGCTGCCCGGAAGTATGGCCATCAACGCGGGTGACAACGCACTGGCGCTTGATGACGAAGGCGATCCGCTAACCACCGATCAGCGCGGCATGGGTTTTTTGCGCACAGTCGCCGGGACCGTAGACGTCGGAGCGTTTGAGGTGCAGTGCGACGAAGGGGCTGTGCAAGCGTGTTGCATTCCCAGTGATTTGCCAGGAGCTCCCTCGTGCGAAATGCTCGAACCGGGTTGCTGCGTTGAACGCGGCGGCACTCCCGGCGGCGAAGATTCCGAATGCACCGAACCCCGACCGTGCTGCGATGATGCGACCTTTGGGTTCATTTGCCGTCTGGCCGACCCCCTTTGTTGTGAACTACTTACCGGTGGAACTCCCGGCGAACTCGGGACATCATGCGAAACCGAAGCTTGTTGCAGCGACAGCGACATCTGCTTTCAAACGCCTCCATCATGCTGCGCACGTTTGGAGCGAACCGCACTGGGAGCAGGCACTCAATGTGGATCAGCCGTCGCGGGGAGCGATCCCGGTGTCCGGGCATGCTGCCGATCGGATGGATCGTGTGATAATGCTGACATAGCCTGCTGCACCGCCGAAGGCGGTACACCCGGCCCAGAGTTTTCATCCTGCTCGGCAAGTGAAGCCTGTTGCCTTCCATCCGGTCTGTGTGGTTTTCTTGACCCCATTTGTTGCAGTGCCATGGGCGGAACACCGCAAGGTTTGGACACGACTTGCGAGCCGCCGATGGCGTGCTGCCTTCCGGATGGATCCTGCACAGACGTCTCACCGATCTGTTGTACTGACATGGGCGGGACCACACCGGGCGGCGCGGGCGGCATTGACGGGATCCTGACCTGCTCAGAATCACGCGCGTGCTGTATGCCGGACGGATCCTGCACGGATCTCGATCCTCTCTGTTGCATCGATGCAGGCGGTTCTCCCGGAGAGAGTGGAACTTCTTGCACGGCACCACAGGATTGCTGCTTCGCTGAAGAAGACGTCTGCTTCCAGCGAGACCCTGTTTGCTGTGCGTTGGAAGGTGGCGTCGTCGACACCGAGGCCCCGATCGCCGTGGGCGGTTGTCCACCGATGTATATCACCGTCGAGTGCGATCAGCCGGTTCCACCGTTTGACCCGCAGTTCACGGATAACTGCGATACGAATCTAACACCAGCGGGCATTACGCTGACGGCCATTGGAGATTGCCCACAGGAGCGGATCATCGACCGGGACGCCGGCGCGACCGATTCTTGCGGTAACTCCACTCTATGCCTGCAAGTCGTGAACGTGGTCGACTCCACAGCTCCGGTGGTGACTTGCCCGGAAGTCGTCACGTACACCTGCCTCGGCGCCGACGGTATCCCTTCGTCTGACGTGGAAATTCCCGTCTCCGCGACCGACAATTGCGACACGGCAGTGCCATTCGGTGTCACGTTCCCCGAGTACTTCCCACCGACGTGCGATGAAGAAGGCACTCCGGTCGTCTACAGTGCGACGGACGATTGCGGGAACACCGGCTATTGCACAACCCACGTTCGCGTCATTGGAAGTCTCTGCTGTCCGAGCCTGCTCGACACCGACCTGAAACTGATGGTGACCGATCTCGATCTTCGTCAGGACAATGACGGTCCGGGCAACACCAAGGCGCGCTTCGACATCTGGAACAGCAACGAAGTACGCTTCTCCGGCACCGAGCGCTGCATCATCTGCTGGGACGAGACCTTGATTTCGGATTACGGCCCGATCGCCAATCACCTGATCCTCGAGAATCTCCAGACCGACAAGGGCAAGGCTCGTATTCAGAACGAAGCCAGTACCGTTTGTCCGGAGAGCACCGATGCCGCGCTGCTCGGCGTAGCCATCCAGGAAATGCAGTTCGCCGGTTCGCTGTCCGTCGAGATGCGTTCAGCTGTCACGCTGGTCGGTATGGGCGAACAAACGGCGCGTATCCAGTACGACATCATCGAGGAGCCGGAAGAAGCGAACGGTGGTGAATTACGAATTACAAATGACGAATTACCAAACGGCGGATTGGCGATAACGCAGGTGCCAGTCGTTGGCACCCCCCGTAATCCCCCATTACCAAGGGGGGACAGTGGGGGGTCAACCCTCGCCGGTGGCGTGGCCGACAACCGCGCATCGACGACCTTCAAGGGTTCGCTGGTCTCTTGGCCGGTGATCGAAGTGAAGTGGGATGCTTACGGCACGCTCATTCAGGACACGTTCATCACGGTCGTGAACGACAATTCGGGTCAGGTGAAGATCCAGTTCTATCAAGTGAACGGCGATGCTCCGCTCGATCCGGTCATCGATCAGAACTCGATGGAATTGATCGAACGCGGCCACCCGGGCTGGAATTGGAGCGACTATCAAATCACTTTGACCGGCGACGAGAGCGCCTACTGGTCAGTCGCGAGCGGTCTGCCGAAGGGCGTGTCGCCGATTAGTGTGCTCGATTCGGGCAACCCGAACGGACGTCCTGACCTCGACCCGAGCAACCCCGGCGGTCGCGTGATCCGCGGCTTCCTCGTGGGCTGGGCGGTGAATGACGACGGTCAGGAGATTCGTTGGAACCATCTGACGGGCCACGCGATTTCGATTCGCTACGATCAAGGCACTGCCTTCGACTACAACCCGTGGAACTTCCGCGTAGTCAGCGGCGTGGCGGAAGGTGCGCAGTCGGACGGCGATCCGGGGAACCTGAACCTCGACGGCGTGGAATACGACTACGCGCCCGAGACCCTGCTGTTCGACTTCTTCGCGGCAGGATCCAACGCCCTGTCGCATCCGGACGCAGTGAACTTCAACCACGATGACTAAGTCACCTTCGTCGTGACCGACCATTCGGTCGCGACGAACAAGAAAAGAAAACCAAGCCGCGCGTGTGCAACCCACCCGCGCGGTTTTTTCTTGGACGCTCAACGAGATAACCACCACACACACTTCACGTCGCGTCCGATCATCCGATTTCTTCGCTGGACCTCCGACATATTCGATAGTTAGCTCTGGGACACTTTCGTCCCGCTACAAACGGTCCAATAACGGGGTGATGTATGGATCCGCTGAAAATCGGAAATGTCATTCGTGTGGAGAGCGGTCGCGTTCAGGTCGTCATCACGGCCCCGAGCCTGACGGTGGTGCAGGAAGAGCTCACGCACCGCATCGGGCAGCTCAGCTCATACGTCACCATCCCCATGAACGAAAGAACGCTGGTAGGTTTCGTCACCGGCGTCGGGCGGCAGGAAGTGACCGTTGTCGATGTCGAGCCGCAACTGGTTATGAACGTTCAATTGATCGGCGAGATTAAGGCCGGGCGATTCATCCGCGGCGTGCATGAGTATCCGATTGTTGGCGACGACGTGTGGGTGGCTGTCCGAAAGGATTTTGAAACGATCTTCGGCAGCTTCGATCAGTTGCTCAGCGGCTCCAAACATCCGCAAAGTTTCACGCTCGGCAAGTTCGCGCTGAACAGCGACTTCGACGTGAAAATCCTCGGCTCCGAATTCTTCGCCAAGCACGTAGCCGTCGTCGGAAACAGCGGTAGCGGTAAGAGCTGCACGACCGCCAAAATCTTGCAGGAGATTCTCGATCTGCATCAAGCACAGGTGGTGCTCTTCGATCTACACGGCGAGTATCGCTCGGCCTTCTGCGACGAGCATGGCCAGATGGACGCAAACGTGACATACCTTGGCATCGAAGACCTTGTGCTCCCCTACTGGCTGCTCAAGTACGAAGAGCTGGAAACGCTTCTCGTCGATCGTTCAAATCCGATGAACATCTCGACGCAGATTTCGTTCCTGCGAACAGGACTCATCGAGTTCAAACAAGATGCGGCCCGTGAGCTGTCTTTGACTAAGGCCCTGACGCTCGACACGCCGATCTATTTCTCGCTGGAAAAACTCAAGATTTATGCAGAGAATCTCAATGACGCTCGTTACATCTTGAACGATGATCGCCTTGCGTTCAGCCAGCTTGCGTTGCGATCTTTGCCCCCACATGAGCAACAGATATTGATGCGCACGCAGCGAATGCAGTTCAACCGTGGTAATCCCGAGGGCGAAACGGCCCACCCGCTTTATTTTGGCAAGCTGCTGGGACTCATCGATCAGCTCGATACCAAGTACAACGATCGACGCTATGAGTTCATCCTGAGACCGATCGAACACGGTTTGAAGTCACCGTTTTTCAAACAACATCTGTCGAAGGAAACCGTCGAAGAGCGTACTTCGACCTTGATGAATCACCTCGTAAAACTGCTCACCGGCCGCATCGAACCGAGAAGCAATCTGACGATCATCGACTTGTCAGGTATCCCGTTCGAGATCGTGGACGTGACGGTGGCTGTACTCACACGACTTCTGTTCGATCTCAACTTCTGGACGCCCGCTCATCAGCGCCACCCGCTGCTACTCGTTTACGAAGAAGCGCACAATTACATTCCGCGAACGGACAATGGCCGCCGATTCGCGCGTCTTGCGGTGGAGCGCGTAGCTAAGGAAGGTCGTAAATACGGCGTGAGTGCCATGGTGCTGTCACAGCGGCCATCGGAACTATCTGAAACCGTGCTTTCACAATGCAACAGCATGGTGGTCATGCGCTTGAGCAACCCCGAAGACCAAACGTACGTGTGCAAAGTGGTCGGCGATCACTTCACGGGGTTGATGCAGATGCTGCCAAACCTCAGGCCAGGTGAGGCGTTTGTGCTCGGAGATAGCGTGCTGATGCCGATGCGAACGCTGGTCGGCCTGCCAAAGCCGACTCCGCAAAGCAGCGACGTGGACTTCTTCAAACTCTGGACTTTCGCACGGCCCGAGTACGACATCGACGTTATCATCGATCACTGGAGACGTCAGGATCGCCAACTGCTCAACCGCATCGTGCCGACGCAACCGCCGGAGATGCATGACTACCCATCACCAACACCGGAGAAAGTCACGCCAAGCATCCCGGCGGACGTAGCGCCTTACGCCGCGCGCGTTCGCAAGGCGCTGGGGCCGGTTCCCTCAGCGGCTGGTCCGGCGAAGTCGACATAATTTCGCCTTGAAACCGGAGAAATTGCATCAAGTAATATGACACGTCTTGTTGTCAATCGACCTATCTAAGTTCCGAATCTATAATGAAGTCGGACTGGGCGAAGGCGATCGCCGGCGCGCTTGACGCGTCGGAGGAAAGTCCGAACTGGACAGGGCACGGTGGTTGGTAACGCCAACCCGGCGCGAGCCGAGGGATAGTGCCACAGAAAACAAACCGCTGAAACGTCCAAACGTCCAAAAGTCAAAACGTCCAAACGAATTTTGAGGCGTGCTCCGCTTTCTGTTTGGATTTTTCGACGTTTCGACGTTTGGACGTTTGAGTAAGGGTGAAACGGTGCGGTAAGAGCGCACCGCGCGATTGGTGACAGTCGCGGCAGGGTAAACCCCACCGCCAGCAAGCCCAAATAGGCAGCGGATGAGGCGGCCCGTTTTGAGAATGTCGAATGAAGAAGAACGAATAGCGAATGAAACACTTCGCTATTCTTAATTCGAAATTCGACATTCCGCCGCTGCGGGTAGGGTGCTCGAACCGACGGGCGACCGTCGGTCCAGATGAATGATCGCCCACGACAGAATTCGGCTTACTCGCCCAGTCCAACTTTCCTTGTTGTCGATTGACGATTTCCGATTGTCGATTGAGTGCTATTATTTGGCACTATATTTGGAGTTGATTTCGCAGTCGCCAATCGACATCGCACATGATCCTAGTACAAAGTCCTCAAATTGAGCGCAGGAGTGAATAGGATGCCCGCACCCTGCACGGATCCCGATTCACTTATTTCGTTTTCTGGCCCCAATCTGGTGTGGCTGGAATCGGCGCAATGTGTGATCCGCATTGATTCCACACGCCGTTTTCTCGGCGATACACGTCGATAGAACGTAGCCGAATGGAGCCCTCATTGCTCTGCGCGTCGCGGTAATCATAACGTGCGACGTAATAAACCAACGCCAGATTACCGTGAATCTGCACTTCGGTGTCAATCAACTCGTATCCTGTTCCATCTAAGTGTTGCATCGACTTTTCGGCATTCACCATGTAGTCATCGATGCCGCGCTCGATCTTGATGCTCGGGCCCTGGAAGCCGACCCAATCCGGCGTATGAGTGCGTCGAATCGTCTCGCGGTCCTTACGAAGATAGGCCTGAAAGATGGTGTGGATGTGATTCAGTATGGCTTGCCGATCGTCTTGAGTTCCCATGTCGTTGGCTCCGGCAATGCAAAATGAACCTTGAGATCATTCCTTATCAAGCGTCTCGAAGTTGTCGAGGATGCGGTCGAGGGTTTCGTAGACGGAGAGCGACACGTTGACAAGGAAGCGCTTGTTGGTGTTCTGGTGCGTGGTTGCGTGGCCATCGGCGAATAGCGCATTGCTCACTTTCTGTTGATGATGAGTACGCGTGTTGAGATTGAAGAGGGCCATCTTGGGCGGTGCGACGAATTGTGTGTCGGTGACGAGGGAGCGCACGGCTGCTCCATTGCGATTCTTACCGAGTTGGTCGAGATTTATTTGCGGCGGCGGAAGCGGGCCGCTGAGCATGGCTACCGACGCGTGTCGGTAATAGTAGCTCGATTCAACCTGCGAAATGCCGACGTTGGCCAGCGACTGCTGGATATCGAACGATTCGTCGGTGCCGGGGCAAAAGAGAACTTCTTTGTTCTTGCCGAGATGATCGGCCAACAGCAGGCCGAGGCCGACGGGTGCGCCGCTCTCCAGCGAAATCAACGAGGTAACATTGCCCGTGAGCGGATAAAAGTTGGTGGCTGACGGCGGTGGCGCGGTTGGGCCGTACGGAATGTTGCTTCTGTTTTCGAATGCGTAAGTTGTGATTGCGACGCCGATTTGTTGAAGGCCGGTGAGGCACGTCGTTTGTTTGGCGAGGCGACGACTGCGGGCGAGGCCGGGAATCATGATGCCGATGAGCAAGGTAATGATGGCGATGACAACGATGAGTTCGATGAGCGTGAGAGCGCGGCGCGTGCATCTGGTTCGTGTCATCGGTTGTTTGATAGGCCGAAAGTCGTTAATGAGCAAGTTCATCTCGTGTTCGATACTCGCTGGATTTCAACCGATCTTCCACCGCCCCATTCGGGGCGGTATTTCTTATGTCGAAACATCCACGGGTTTCGTTCGCTCGCCTTCGGCGAACTCACTTCACCCGTGGCTACACACCTTCGCTCCTTTCGGAGCGAGAGGGCTATCGAAGGTAGTCGAACCTCAGTTCATTCCTCGATCAGGTCCTTACACACCACGTCCGCCCTACCGGGCGGAAGTCAAAGTGAGAGTCACTCTTACCCAGTGACTGAAGTCACTGGCAACTATCATGCGTCCTACGGACGCAATCAGATGAAGCGATCGATCGCCAAGCGACTGACGACTAAGCGATTGGCGATTAGGCGATCGACCATTGTTCCCTTCGACGTTGGAGTAGAACAGTTCCTACTGTGAGAACTAGCAAACCAAGCACAATGAGGCCCCAGGTTGAGGCTGCGGGGACGCTTGGGTTCGTATCCACACGAACGAAGTCGACATTCCAGAAGCCTTCGCCGCCGGTGCCGCCCGATTCATCAGGATCGGTGGGCGACGGGCGAATGAGAACGCCGATCGGCTCACCGGCCCAGGCGTCACTGACTTGTACGGCGGGAATCGATACTGAAAAGTCGGACAGCGTTGTTGTGCCAACTTGTGAGCCGTTGATTGTTGTCGAAGCGATGACCTGCTCTACGCCGCTGTCGAAATAGAAGAGGGCGATTTGAAGCGGCTCAGTGTTGCCTACGGGGAACGTGAAGCTCTTGCCGACGGCTACGGTGAGTGAGTAAGAAACGCCGACCAAATAGGTATCAGCCACAGCTTGACGAACGCCGTTGCCAGTGAGCGAACTAAGGAATGCCATACGATCGAGGTGCGAGTTTGTGATGTAGTCGGCGGACATCATGTCCGTGTTCAGGAACACGCCGGTGTTTTGGTCGAACTCGTCTGCGAGGCCGATGGCGGTTTCGTCCCAATCGTCGAGAAACGGCAGTGCGCCGAATGGGTTCTCCTCGTTACGCTCAACTGGCGGCATTTCGAAAGAGAAATTGGGGATGTTTATGGTGCCGCCGAACGCGGCTGTTGATGTAAAGATGACGCCAATAATTCCAATGATCCTGTTACGTTGCACTCTGAATGCTCCTTTCGCTTCTGACCCGTGAACCTCTCTGTGGCTGGGCCAATGATACTTGGATGCGATTGGGATTGGCAATTGTGAGAGCTGAGCAGCCTGTCAGGAATTGTCGGGGGGATTGTCGACCGGTGACCCGCTGCGCAAAGGCAGATCGTGATTGTCGACTGGGCCCGAGCGTTGTGGTTCAACTGGAGTATCTGTTGGGATCGTACCGCCGTAGAGTTCTTGGATGGCGCTGGCGAGCGTATCTGGGAGCGGACCTGAGCGGGACGTTACCTTCTTGCGTGCTTTTGATTTGGATTTGCTTTCGAAGATCTGCAGCTTGCCCTGCTCGATGAGGATGCGGTTGATTTTCTGGATATCGTCGAGCGGGGTCTCCACTTTGCTGCAGCAAAGACGATTGTAAAGTTCGTTGATCACCAGCCAGCATGAACGACGATTGAGCGAACGCGGGTCGTTCTTCTGCATTTCTTCCATGATGAGCTTGCTGATTGCACTCGTCGCCGCCTGCCTTTCGCGAAATGATTGCTCTATGGATTTGTGGATTGTCGGCGTCGGTGGCACTTCGGCAGTATGTATTGTCGTGGTTGGTTTTCTTGGCGCTTTGGGCGACGGGGCCGCTCCCTTGCGGTCGCGGTTCTGATTCCTCCCTTGCTTGCGCGCGGGGCTCTGATTGGTCTTCTTATGGTGCGCCATTCGATGCTCCTTTGTTTGCGTGTTTCCAGTGGGGCCGGATTTTGTGAACAGCCGGTTTCAAATGGCTAATGGCTAAAATTGAAAAAAACATGCTAAGTAGTGACACGATGTGGCACTCTACGAATTACTAATTGCGAATTACGAATTACAAAATGAAAGCAAGTCATCCGGCCGAAGCGGACCCAACCGGTCGCTTGCGCTCCCGGCTCTGATGGGTTGCATCGGAATTGCGCATCCTTGAGTTGGTCCCTTGCTTTGGTGAGGCGGTCAATCATGTTGTTTCATCCATCGCGGGATCAGTGATGCAATGGTCGGCGAGTTCGAGTCCTGCGGTGGTGAGGCGGAACCAGCGGCGGCGCCAGTGTGTGTGGCCGTTCTCGCCGCCTTC
Organism: uncultured Phycisphaeraceae bacterium; assembly: GCA_964494205.1. Lineage (GTDB taxonomy): Bacteria > Planctomycetota > Phycisphaerae > UBA1845 > UBA1845 > JBBTCX01. The sequence goes on from CAZBRD010000014.1 coordinate 37,621, forward strand.
GATGCCGATGACGCGCGTGACGTAGCCTTTCTCGCCGAGGTAGTGCAGGTCGCGGCGGAGATACTCGAACTCAAGCGTGGGAAAGAGTACGAGCAGGCTGCGCATGAGCTGATCGGCCTGCAACGCGGCGGGGTAGACGACCTTGAGTGCGACGAGGATTTCGTTGCGGATGCGTTTGATTTCGGTGGTGGTGCGACCGTTGGCCATGGGATTCGCTCCTATTTTTTTCTTGTCGTGTAAGAGAATCGGAGTTCCTTTTTTTTCAAACTTTCGCTCTTTCAGAGCGAAGAAATTATTTTGACGACGATTCCCCGGGGCGTTGCCCCGGGCCTATATACGGCACACTTTCAGTGTGCAGTGTGTGACATGAGATCGCTGCTTGTGGATCATTGGTGTGATGAGGTTTGCGATTGGGCGGGCAACCGACGTGCAAGGCCGCTCCCTCGCGGTCGCGGTTCTGATTTTCCCTTTGCTCGCGCAAAGGGCTCTGTGATTGTTTGGCGGCGAGTTGTTCTGGAATTACTTCGTTGAATCGGGAAGCTTGATTGCTTGGGTGTGTGACAAGCGCGTCGAGCGTGGCTTGGAGGCGGATGGTGGCTTCGGTGACTTGTTCGAGCACGCGGCGGTTGTGCAGGAGTTCGCGGAGCCACTCTTCTTTGGTGGTGTAATCACGTGGGATTTCGCCGAGCGTGCGGCGAAGTTCGAGAGCGGTGGACTCGATCGCGTCGACGCGGCGGGCGAGCGCTGTGTGGCTTTGGGCCACGTTTTCGCGGAGGGCGCGGAGATAAAAGGTGATGAGGCCGAGGGGGGCGCCGATCATCGGTGCGAGCACGGCTACCAGCGGTCCCAGTGTTGCCAGCGTTGATTCAAAAGTCATTCTGCTCACCGTTCATGCGCAAAATCGAGTATTGGTCCGAGAATCGCCGTTTCATCAGGCGTGGCGGAAGACCTATTTTGGGTCGTTGTGCATTCCGCCTTTGCAAGTCCTAAAACAACATAGGTGATCGCTCGCGCGGCGAATTGCGTAGCGCGGCGTCGCGTGGATTTTGGGAAGCAGAAACGATGTTTCGGTATGAACTTGTTTCGTGTTGTCGAGAGAGCCCGTCACCCCAGCCCTGTCCTCGTTTGGGTGGGGAGAAGGTTGCTTAGCGCAAACAAATCGCGGGAAAATCCATTGGAACTGTGGAATTGAGCACTAGAATGTAGGGAATCAGCCATGTGAAATTGCAGGCGAGAGGCCGCGTGGCACGTTGACGCTCCATGGGCGGAGTCCTAGATTGAGGCCGGAGGGAGCTTTCTGAACCGCTCGCCGGTTGAATTCTTGAAAGCGATGTTCGTGACGCAAACAACCAAACCATCTGCACGACTTCTACATATCCGGCCCGAGGCATGCTCGCGCGCGGATGAAGTAAGCGCGTGGATCGGCGATGCGGGGTTTGGCGTTGAGGTGCGTGCTGATGTTTACAGCGGGCTGGCGGCGCTGGGTCGGATGGCGCGAGCGAAGGTGGCTGTTGTTTCGGTGGACGTGCTCGATGGATTGGAGTTTGAGTTCTTTGGATTGGCCGCGCGACTGAAGCCGGAAATTGTTGTGCTGGTGTATGGACGAGCGGCGTCGGATGTGAAGCTCGAACAGGCGATTGCACGGGGAGCCGCGGAGCGCGCGACGCCGTTTGCGTTGCGGACGCTGGCGGCGCGGTTCAGCGAGATCGATGGCGAGGCGATTGGGATCGTTGATGAAGATGCGACGGCAGATGAAGAAGTAGAAGAAGAAATCGCGGACGAAGTTGAAGAGTATGCAGTGACGGAAATGGGCGAAGTTGTTGAAAACTTCGCTGACGATGCGAGTGAAGCGCAGGCGATCGCTGAAGAGCCATTGGCCGTTGAAGCTGCGGGGCCATTCGTTGAGGAAGTGTTCGATGAGTCTGACGAGAGTGAGTCGAGCGAGATTGAGGTAGAAGAGTTTGATGCGACCAATGAAGTAACTCAGGAGGATGAACCTACGAGTCCGGCGCGGGTGCCGTGGGTGAAAGCATCGGACGAGCCAGAGCGCAAGCCGCCGATGCGGACGCCACCGAAGGCACCGGAGGGCCAGTTACCCCCCCGCTTGCATCCCGTGCCGGTGCCTCGCAGTGAAGACGATATGCCGCGCGGATCGAGCGAGGAGCGGGAATCGCTGCTGTCGCCGGAAGAATTGGCGGCGTTGCTGGGCGATGAGTTCGAGATTTTTGCATCGCGCAAGTCGCGGCGCGAGCGAGGTGGATCGTGAACACGGCTGCGGTGAGGATGTTTGATCCGTGGCAGCGCGAGCGACTCGTGCTGGTTGCGCCGTTTGCGGTGGATGAGAACATCTCGCGGTCTATCGCCAAGCAATACCCTGCGCTGAAAGTGTCAAGCTGTGACACTTACCTGGAGGGAGTGGCAGAGCTCGTGCGGTCGCCGGCGAGGGCGGTGGTGGCGTGCGTGGACCCGCGTTTGAGCCAGATGGGAAATGCGGTGGCTGGTCTGCGCGAGGCGGCGGGCGATCAGACGCGATTGGTGCTGGTGTGCATTCCAGAGACCGAAGCGCTGACGCGGAAGCTGATAGAGCGCGGCGCGGATGAGTATGTCTTGCATCCGTTGCGGCCCGATGAGCTGGATGCAGCCATTCAGTATTCGGCGAAGCAGGCTGCGGCGGTGTCGGTCGGGCCGACAGTGCCGACGGCGTCGCTCGATGCGCTGGCGAAGCTGGGTGATGTGTTGGCGCACTTGTCCGATTCGCCGCAGGAGTTGCTGGCGCGGATTGCGGAGTTGCTTCGTGGGGCGCTGGGTGCGCGGGGTGTGACGGTGGCCGTACAAGGCTCGACGGGATTTGCGGGCGAGCGGGTTGTGCGGCCGTTGCTTACAGCGGGGTTGGATGGTGTGGCGGGGAGCTTGTCGATCAGCGAGCGCGAATGCGGCGCCTACTCGACGGGTGATGCGGCCAAGCTGGAACATTATGCGAAGGTTGTGGGGCCGATCCTGCAGGCGGCGACGCGACAGCGACAGTGGCAACAGCTTGCGATGACGGACGAGTGCAGCGGGTTGCCGAATCGAAGGTTCCTGCGACAGCGGTTGGGTGAGATACTTGCGCAGGCTGCTGCGGAACGGTTCGCGGTGACGCTGAGCCTTTTTGATATTGATGACTTCAAATCGTACAACGACAAACACGGGCACGATGTCGGCGACGCGATTATTCGCCAGACGGGCGAATTGTTCCGGCGACATTGTCGCGAGCACGATGTGGTGACACGGTATGGCGGGGATGAGTTTGCGGTGGTGTTCTGGGACCCGCATGGGCCTCGCGTGCCGGGGTCGCAACATCCGGAGGGCGCGTTGGGCGTTATGCAACGGTTCCGCGAGGCGCTGGCGGCGGCGAACATCGAGGGGCTTGGTCCGGCGGGCGAGGGACGACTGACGATCAGCGGTGGGCTGGCGACGTATCCGTGGGATGCGACGAGTGCGGCTGCTCTGATTTCGCGGGCGGATCAGGCGCTTCTGGCAGCCAAGCGGGCAGGGAAAAACCGGATCGTTCTCGTTGGGCAGCAGGAATCACGTTCCGGTTCGTGATTCAGCCATCCGATCACCCCTACCGGGACTTTGCAATTCTTTGAACCCTTTTCACTACGACTGCTGCCTTGGGCTGACCGCGAACGCCGCTACCGCGGATGGGGTGTGGTGTTGACGAGTGCGGTCTGGCATGATTGAATCTGCGGTTTCGGGCACCGCTAGCTCAGTTGGTAGAGCAGCTGACTCTTAATCAGCGGGTCGAAGGTTCGAGTCCTTCGCGGTGCAGTCGAGGCGTCGGGTCTGCGGACCCGACCTACAGTGCTGAGTGCCTACCTCGTGAACAAGTAACTTTGCATCACAAACTATCGGGAGCTTGATCATGCAACGCGCACGTCGGACGTTTATTCTGGTCATGGGGTTGTTGTGTCTTGTTACATGGTCCGGCGCTCGCGCGGATGAAGGGATGTGGCTGCTCAATCAGCCGCCGAAGAAGTTGCTGAAGGAGCGGTACAGCTTTGAGCCGACGGCTGCGTGGCTGGAGCATGTGCAGAAGGCCAGTGTGCGGATCAGCGCGGGCGGGTCGGGGTCAATCGTTTCGTCCGAGGGGTTGGTGATGACGAATCACCACGTCGGATACGATCTGCTGGAACAGTTGAGTACGAAGGAGCGCAACCTGCTGGAGACGGGTTTCTATGCGAAGACCAACGCGGAAGAGTTGAAATGTGATGACGTCGAGGTCAACGCGTTATGGACGATCGAGGACGTGACCGAGCGAGTGAAGTCGGCGGCGACGAAAGATATGACGCCGGCTGATGCGAACACCGCCCGTCGCAAGATGATGACAACGATCGAATCGGAGGCTGAAGCGAAGTCCGGACTCGATTGCCAGGTAGTGACGCTATACAAGGGCGGGCAATATCACCTCTACTCGTACAAGAAGTTCACGGATGTTCGCCTTGTTTTTGCGCCCGAGAGCGGGATCGCCAATTTCGGTGGAGACACGGACAACTTCGAGTTTCCGCGGTTTGACCTCGACATGTGCTTCTTCCGTGTTTACGAAAATGACAAGCCGTACAAGCCGGAGCATTATCTTAAGTGGAGTCAGCAAGGTGTGGCCGATGGCGAACTGGTGTTTGTGACAGGACATCCCGGGCGCACGCAGCGTATGAACACGGTGGATCATCTAAAGTTTCTGAGGGACTTAGAGTTTCCGACGCGCATGCGGTCGTTGTGGCGGCGAGAGGTGAAGCTGCAAGGATTTGCCGCGCGAACGGATGAAAACCAAAGAATCGCTAGTGGAACTTTGCTTGGAGCGCAAAACAGTCGCAAGGCCTACACGGGTATGTTGGCTGGTCTACAAGACCCGGCGCTGATGAAAAGCAAGGCAGCGGCTGAGGAGCAATTACGGAAGGCCATCGCCGCGAACCCTGATTTTCAAGCCCAATGGGGCAATGCGTGGGACCAGATCAGCAGGTCATTGAACACGTACAAAGAGTTCTATCTGCGTCACCGAACGACGATCAGCTCGGAGCTTTTCGGTAAGGCTGTCACTCTTGTGCGGTTGGCTGAGGAGAAGCAAAAGCCGAACGCCGAGAGGTTGCGGGAATTCAGCGATGCGCAAATGGACTCGCTGGAGTTGGGGTTGTTTTCACCGGCGCCGATTTATGATGATCTTGAAATCTTCAATCTGACGAGCAGCTTTGCGCAGTTGGCGGAAACGTTTGGCGGCGACGATCCGTATGTCGTGAAAGTGTTGGCTGGGCAATCGCCGAGGGCGCGGGCGGAGTCGCTGGTGCGCGGGACCAAGCTGAAGGATGTTGCTGAGCGAAAGAAGCTTGCTGAGGGCGGCACGGCTGCGATTGCCGCATCCACCGATCCACTGATTCGACTGGCGGCGGATATTGACGCGGAGAGTCGTGCGCTGCGCAAGCGCTATGAGGATGAAGTCGAGAGCGCGGAGCGCGAAGGGTATGACAAGATCGCGGCTGCCCAATATGCGATTCAGGGGACGGATCGTTATCCCGATGCGACGTTCACGTTGCGATTGGCGTTTGGAACGGTAAAGGGGTTGAAGGAAGGCGGGAAGGACGTTGCGCCGTTTACCACGTTTGGCGGAACGTATGAGCGTGCGAATGAGCGCAAGGGCGACCCGATGTTCCAACTGCCGCAACGCTGGCTCGATCGCAAGGACAAGCTCGACCTGAACACGCCGTTCAATTTTGTGTCGACGGCGGACATCATCGGCGGCAATTCGGGCAGTCCGACGATTAACGCCAAGGGCGAGGTCGTGGGGCTCATTTTCGACGGCAACATCCATAGCCTGATTCTGGACATTCAATACGACGATATGATGGCCCGGGCGGTGTCGGTGGATTCGCGTGGGATCATTGAATCGTTGCGCAAGGTGTATGATGCCGGTGCGCTGGCGGATGAGATTATGCGGAAGTAGGTGCCGGGCATTAGGCAGTAGGCAAGAGGCATTAGGAAAGAGGCAATAGTTAAGTCAAGACTGAGAACGTTTGAATCAGCGCCTCGCGCGAAAGCAAGCGGTCTTGCTTTCTTCTGTCGAGAAACCCGCCTTATTGCGGCTGCGGTTTTGTAGGTCTTCAGAATGGTTCTTTGGGTTCAGTTGGTGCCATTGAGGCCATTCCGCAATCCCTAGCATTTTCTACGTTCACCGATATAGAAGCCAATTCACTATCAAAATCGTCCTGCGGTAGCCTTAGCTAATTGGCTACTATTATCGGTCGAATGTCGCGTGTCGCTAATGCGCTATGCCATTGTCTACTGGTGCGTCCTTTTCATGTAAGATGTGATTCTCCCTCGCCGATCTATTAGACACAAGGTTGTGACAGTCTCGTTCCGTCGTGATTTGCGGACGTTTGTTTCGCAAAGCGTGCCAATAACTGGCACTTGTCGGGTCCGGTGGAAAGTGCGTCGCGATTGTGGCGGGTTAAGCGCTCAATTCATCGCGAATTCGCAGGTCAGATGCCTTGTTGTCGAGGAAACGGCCCTGCCATGGGTTCAGCCGCCGCGGATATTTTTGCGCGCCGGCCGAGAACGGGCGGCTGATTTCGACACAATCACATTAAGCACAGTCGAAGTCTTGATTGGGAGAATTTCATGTCACTCACGGCAGTCGCCAGGAAATTTCAGTCCTTTGCTTATGAACCACAACGGGGATGGTCGGCGAACATGCACGCGTCCGAGTTGGATTCGGCACAAACTCTGGTCCTGCTTTTTGGGGCACGGAGCTATCTGGACAACGCCGATTCGCTACGAGAGCTTCGGAAGCTGTTTCCGAAATCACGCATGTTGGGATGCTCAACCGCGGGAGAAATCCATGGCGAGTCGTTGAAGGACAAGAGCATCTGTGCGGCGGCGTTTCGATTTGAGCACACGAAGCTGGCGACAGCGACGGCGCCGGTGAATTCACTCGACGATTCGCAGTCGGCGGGCGAAGCAATCGGCAAAGAACTGAATCGGCCCGGACTGCGCGGAGTGTTTGTGCTGTCGGATGGACTCAAGGTGAACGGGAGCGCGCTGATACGCGGCCTGACTTCGGCTGTTCCGAAGTCAGTAGTGATTACCGGCGGATTGGCGGGCGACGGCGATCGATTTGAAAAGACGTGGGTGCTCAAAGATGGAATGCCGGCGACCGGCCTGGTTTCAGCCGTTGGATTGTATGGCGATCGCGTGAAGATCGGTCACGGGTCGAAAGGCGGCTGGGATGTCTTTGGACCCGAGCGCGTGGTCACCAAGTCTTCGGGCAACATTTTGTTCGAATTGGACGGCAAGCCCGCCCTGCCGCTGTATAAAGATTATCTCGGCGAAAAGGCCGGTGGATTGCCGGCGACTGCCCTTCTGTTTCCTTTGTCGATCTGGCGCGACGATAAGCCCGGCGAGAAACTGGTACGCACGATCCTGGCGGTGGACGAGAAGAACCATTCGATGACTTTTGCGGGTGACATTCCGGAAGGTTGCCGGGCACAGTTGATGCGGGCCAACTTCGATCGGTTGATTCAAGGAGCGACGGACTCGGCGCAGATGACATTGAAATCGAGCGGAGCCAAGGACGCGTGCCTGGCGGTAGCGATCAGTTGTGTCGGGCGGCGCATGGTTCTCGGCGAACGCACCGAGGAAGAGCTGGAAAGCAGCTTGGGAATCCTCCCGGCTGGTTCGGAGCAAATCGGGTTTTATTCATACGGAGAAATCTCACCGTTCGCGGATGGAACCTGCACACTGCACAATCAGACCATGACGCTCACGACGCTCTCGGAATGCTAGTACATGCTGCACCCGCTTCTCGTGAGGCAATTGAAGCGCGCGGGGCTATCCCCAGATCATCCGGTAACGGATGTGGAAGCTTGGCGCGCGCTTTTGGAGCGCGTCGACAAGGCCTACCACGAGGCTGATCAGGAAAGATACCTGCTGGAGCGGTCGCTTGCGTTGTCTTCGACCGAGATGCGCAATGCGTTGGATAAGGCGCACGCAACGAACCGAGATCTGGAAGCCTCGCGAAACGAGCTGGAAGCATCGCGGGAAGAGGCGAGGCGAGCGTGGCATGCGACCGAGCTGGCGAGCCGCGCCAAGAGCGAGTTCCTTGCGAACATGAGTCACGAGATTCGCACGCCCATGACGGCGATTCTCGGTTTCACCGATGTGTTGCTGGATCTGGCTGGAAGCGCGAGGGACTCGGAACTGGGGACGGCGGCGGAAACCATCAAGCGAAACGGTGAACACCTTCTCCACCTGATCAACGACATCCTTGATTTGTCCAAGATCGAAGCCGGGAAAATGTCGGTGGATCGCGCTCGATGCAATCCACGTGACATTGCGCACGAAGTCATTTCGTTACTTCGCGTTCGCGCGGAGGCAAAGAACATTTCACTCGGCATCGAGTTTCTGAGCGCGACCCCGGAAACGATTGTGACTGACACGATTCGGTTGAGGCAGATTCTGCTGAATCTGCTGGGAAATGCCATCAAATTCACGGAAGTTGGAAGCGTCAACTTATTCGTCTTTCTTGAGCCGGACGACGCAGAACCGAAGCTGCGATTCGACGTCGTGGACTCGGGAATCGGAATGACGCGCGAGGAATTGGAGCGATTGTTCCAGGCGTTCACCCAAGTTGACCAATCGTCGACTCGACGATTCGGTGGATCGGGATTGGGATTGGTGATCAGTCAGCGGTTCGCCCGCATGTTGGGCGGCGATGTTTGCGTCGTGCATAGCAAACCGGGCGCCGGCACGCGATTTCGTGCAACGATCGCGACAGGATCGCTGGATGGTGTGGCCATGATTCACGACGGGAAAGACGCGCCACGTGTTTTTCCCAGCAGCACAAAGAGCATTCCAGCATCACCCAAGCTGCCCCCCTGCAAACTTCTTTATGCCGAAGACGGGCCTGACAATCAGCGGCTGATTTCGCATATCCTGCGAGTGGCTGGTGCGGATGTTACGGTTGTTGAGAACGGACAATTGGCTGTTGACCTGGTTCGGGAGCGTATTGGTTCTGCCAACCAATTCGATTTCATCTTCATGGACATGCAAATGCCGGTGCTCGACGGTTACTCGGCGACGGGCGCGATCCGGCAATTGGGATTCGAGAAGCCGATTGTCGCACTGACAGCTCACGCCATGGCTGGTGACCGCGAGAAGTGTCTGGCTTGCGGTTGCGACATGTACATGACCAAACCGGTTAAACGCGACCACCTGATTGGTGTCGTCAGGCAGTTTCTCTCACAAGCTGAGTCGGCATCGGCCATTGTTGTAGCTGTTGGCTAAACCTCCTAGTGCTGTTCATTTCGAGTCCTGAGTGTGACCATGCTCGCACATTGCGAGATTTCAAGTAACTGCCCTCCGACAGCGACTCAAATCGAGCATTCGCCTTAAACAACTACGACACAAGCACTTACAACTCATTTTCGACAAAATTGTTCGTTGGTATAGGACTTGCCCATGTCCTGCCAATGGAATTTGCGCGGCCTTTGAGCGCTGGGGGAGATCCAACCGCCAGGCCGCAGACTTTGGACCAACCACCGCGGAGAAGAATCATGTTTCAGAGGATGCCTTGTCGGTACGTCGTCGGACTCATAGCGGCCTTGGGTGTGGCCATCAGTTGTCGAATGGAGTGGCAGAAGCCCGAGTCGCCGACATCCGTTCAGACGGTGTCGCTGGCGGACCCCGCGGTGGATGTACCGCTGGCGGTTGAGCCGGATGTCGTCGCGTCACGCGCAATGGCGGTCAATCTGGATGATTCGGTCACGTTTGCGCTGCCGCTTGTTCGCGAAGCGAGTGCGACGCTGACGGCTGATGATATTGTCGCGCAGGTCGATGAGATCGACGACGGCGAAATGCCGAATGCGATTGTTTCGATCCTTGCTTCAAGCGGTGATGAGAGCGGCGCGTGCAAGTCAGGGGCGCAGGTCGCACAGTTCTTTGTTGAATTTGACGAGAACGGCGATTGGGCGGGCGTTGAGCCGACTAGCGTGAATTTACCTGCTGAGTTTGTAGCGGCTGCGGGAGCGGGAAAGCTGTCGCTTTGCACGACGGTGGAGACAAACTTTGTCGGCCAGGTGTGGATCGCCGGCGCGACGGTTGATTTCACGATGGACGGCTTGCCGTCGCTGGTGGAGCAAGGCGCGCGGAGTGATGCGTCGGGACTTCAACAGCAACCGGATTTGCTATCGGGGAATGACAACTCCGACAACGGGAACGATAACAGCAATTCGAACGGAAACGGGAATGGAAATTCGAATTCCAACGGCAATAGCAATGGCAACTCGAATGACAATTCCAATGGAAATAGCAACGGAAACTCAAATAGCAACTCGAACGGCAATTCTAACAGTAACGAAAATGGCAACACCAACGGGAATGGTAATTCGAACGGCAACAGCAACGGCAATGTGAACGGCAACTCAAACGACAACGGGAATTCCAATGGAAACACCAATGGAAATTCCAATAACAACGGGAACGACAACGGTAACTCGAATGGTAATGGCAACGACAACACCAGTGGCTTGTCGATTCTTTCCAGCGTACCGCCGGATGGCTCGATCGATGCACGTCAGCCGTTCGACATTAATGGCGGGCCGGCGCAGGGGTGGAACTCGATCACGATCGCGTTCAGCGGCGATGCCACCGGTCTGACGCCGAGCAACTTCTCGACATCGTTCCAGGGCTCGGGCGGACCCGCGCCGGTCGTGCAGAGCGTGCAAACAAACGGAAGCATGGCTACGCTGACCCTGAGCGGGCCGATACTTCCGCTGGGTTGGACGACGATTGTGCATAACCCGAGCGGAACAGGCGTGCGACTTGGGTTCCTCCCCGGTGACGTCAATGCGGACCGCACTGCTGGGCCGGCGGATATCCTTTCGCTGATCGATTTCCTCAACGGAGTTGCTTCGTTCCCGCCGTATCAGACGGACGCGGATCGCAGCGGTGTAACGAATCCGGCGGATATTCTGCGTGTGATCGATCTGCTGAACGGAGCGAACTCGTTTGATTCTTACCTTCTGGCCATGTTGCCGCCAGATAACGGCAATGGCAACGGAAACGATAACGGGAACACCAATGGTAATTCCAACGACAATGGAAATACCAACGGGAACTCTAACGACAACGGGAATACGAACGGTAACTCAAACGGCAATTCCAACGACAACGGGAACACCAATGGCAACTCGAATGGTAACGCCAACAACAATGACAACGGCAACACCAATGGGAACGGGAATTCCAATGGCAATAGCAACGGCAACCTGAACGGGAACTCAAACGATAATGACAACGGGAACTCGAACGGGAATTCCAATGGCAACAGCAACGGCAATTCGAATGGTAACGCAAACAGCAACGATAACGGGAACACCAATGGCAATTCCAACGGGAACTCTAATGGGAACACCAACGGAAATGCCAACGGCAACGACAACGGAAACACGAATAGTAATGGCAATAGCAACGGGAACGTAAACGGCAACGATAACGGCAACACAAACGGCAATTCCAACGGAAATGCCAATGGTAACGACAACGGTAACACGAACGGAAATAGCAACGGCAATTCAAATGGCAACGTGAACGGCAATGACAACGGCGGCGGTTCGGTCTGTCCGGATGGCGACATTCGGTTGTCGGCTTCGCTGTCGGGCAACAGCGGTCAAAGCGGCAATGCTCAGTATCGCAATGAGTCAGACGGCCGCCGCCGGTTTGAGATGAGTGTGTCAGGTTTCTCGTCGGGCACGCACAATATCGTGATCAACAACGTGGTTGTTGGTCAGGTGAACGTCGGCGGATCGGGCTCGGGCGGCGTTGACTGGGACACGAATGACGGCAACTTCCCAGGCAATTTCCCGAACATCATGGTCGGGGCCACGATCACGGTAGGCGGGCAAGCAACTGGATCATTCGTGCTCAATTGCTCGTGATGAATTACACGCGGGGGGCGTCGCGCCGTTGAACGCATAGCGGCGCGAGTCCCCTTGTTAGGCAATGCGAACAGGGAAACGATCGCATCGACCTAAGATAAGCAATCAACAATCGGCATCAGTTTCCACTCATCCCGCATGCCCCATACGCATGGGGCATGCGGGGCCCACTTAACGAGTTAGTTCCACTGTACGATTCGGGCTGGTTCGCAATCAAGAAAGTGATGAGACAAATGCAAACGATCAGAAAACCGTTTCAAATGGGTCTTTCCGTTTTCTTTCCGTGCTACAACGAGGAGGCCAACGTCGAACGAACGACGCTATCGGCGATTATGGCCTGCGAACGACTGGTGAGCGATTACGAGATCATCATCGTGAACGACGGCAGCAAGGATCGCACGGGCGAGATTGCGGATCGACTGGCAGCGGAGCATCCGCGTGTACGAGCTGTGCACAACAAACCCAATCGTGGCTATGGTGGTGCGCTGCAACGCGGGTTTCGTGAGGCCACCAAGGACTGGGTGTTCTACACCGATGGCGACGGGCAGTTCGACTTTCAGGAGCTGGAGCAGGTGCTGCCGATGGTCGAGTTATTCGATATCGTGAGCGCGTATCGGATCAATCGGCAGGACCCGTGGAATCGCCGGTTGAACGCGTGGTGCTGGGGCAAATTGGTCGATTCATTGCTGCACTTGAAGATTCGCGATGTGGATTGTGCCTTCAAGGTATATCCGAAATCGTTCATCGATCAGATCGAGCTGCGCTCAACTGGCGCGCTGATCGATACGGAGATGCTGGCGAAGGCGCGACGGCTGGGGTACAGCATCGGGCAGATCGGCGTGCATCATTATCCGCGCACGGCGGGCCAACAGACAGGAGCGAATTTCCGCGTGATCCTGAAAGCGTTTAAAGAGCTGTTCAAGTTGTATGGGCACATCCGTACGACGGCGCGGGCGGAAGATCGTGCGACCGAGGTGCAACGAGTGACACCTGTTGCGGCGTGACATAAACAACAGGTGGGTGCAGAGCGCCCACCATGCAAATCGGGCTTAACGACTTATTTCTCTGTTGACCATTCAAGGGGACAAGATGAGGGTTTGTACTTTGCGAAATGTCGGGGTTTTTGCATTCGTTGCCGCAGGTATCTGGTCTACGATCGCGATCAATACCGGATGCACGCCGTTTAGTTCGAACCCACAAAATGACCCCGTCGAGTCCACGGCAGTCATTGCCGAACCGACGCTGGAATCGCCCATCGTAGTTGCGCCTGACACGATATCGGATCGCGTGATCAGGGCTGATGTGAGCACGATACTGTCTTCCGCAGACTCGCGCGAAATGTCGTTGTTCATCGCTCCGGAGGACTTGGCTGTGCAAGTCGTGTCGCCAAGCGAAACGAACGGCGGCAGCGTCTTCCATGTCAGCCTTAGCCTTGCTTCGGCAGGTAGCGGAGATCCCTGTGACACAACCACGACGCCCATAGAGTTTGTGGTCAGCGTCAATTTGGATGGAACGGTAACGAGCGTTGAGCCGCCTCGCATTCCGTTGGATGCCGGGACGATCGCGCTCCTCTTGGCCGGCGAGGTTTCTATTTGCACGAAGATCGACGCCAACTTCTTCGGGAGCGTCGATATCGCCACTGTGAATGCGGCGTTTCCACAGACCGGGCTGTCGAACAGCAATGACAATGGTGCGGGAAATGTTAACGGCAACGAAAACTCGGCGGGTAGCTCGAACGACAACGTTCAAGTCAATGGAAACGACAACAACTCGTTTAATTCGAACGATAATGAAGGTGCGATCGGAAACGCCAACGGGAATCTCAACGATAACGAAGTTGAAGACGACGACGACAATGAAAACGCATCAACCGGCGGGAACCTGAACGACAACGACAGCGATGACGATGATGAGTCGAACGACAACGTAGATGTTCTACCTGGGAACTCGAATTCATCGAACTCTAACATGAATGACAACAGCCATGACGACTCTGGTGGTGACGATGATGATGACGACGATGATGAAGATCGCAACGATAATGACGACGACTAACCATATGGCGTGACTTCTTGTCCATGGTCTAGAGTCGTTCTCTTACGAGTGTAGCGCAGCACCCATTTCCCTTGGAGGAAGAAAACATCGCCCGCAAAAGTTTAACGCTACGTGAGTTTGACACGCGATGATTCTCTTGGTCTAACAGAATCTCGTCGTTACTTCGTTCGCAGCCAGGTCAACGCGGCATCGAGGACCGGGTCTTTGTCTTTGAAATCTTCGGGCGTGGTTGGGACAGCGACATCGGGCTTGATTCCATTCCCTTCGATCAGCGTGCCATCCAGTGACATCGCTTTCCAGGACGGCAGAAACACAGTAACGCCATTGCCGAGATTGTACGGCATCGGGTTGCCGGAACTTCCATAGGACGTTTCACCAAAGAGTTTGCTGTTTCCATATTGACGCATCATGAGCAAATAGGCTTCGCAACTGCTCATATTGGTTTTCCCCATGAGAACGGCGACACGCCTACGATATTTGGGGCCCAGTTCGGATGGCTTAATCGACCGGTTTTGTGTGCCTAACCAACCATCGACACCCGAAGGATCACGAACAACATGCATCGCGTAGAGGATTGCCTGATCGACAAAACACCCTGCAAAGTATCGAGCCGTCGGTTCAGCACCCCCGCTGTTGGCGCGGACGTCGATGATGAGGCCTTTGGCGTCTTCAAAACTGCGTAAAGCATTAAGCAAAGGAGTGGAGTCCATAAGGATACTTGAATCCCACGTTGTAATGTTGATGTAGCCGATGTTGTCCTCGAAACGCCCGGTGTAGACAGCCTCATGAATTCGTTTCATTCCGGGTATGTTCTTCTGAAGGAATTCCCAGGAGAAATTGGGCTCGATAGATCGCGTCGTGGTCGCGATGCGCTGTCCGTTGTCTAGCTCGATCCAGATGTGGATGTCGCCGGCGGGTTTGAGAAGTTCAGCCGCTTCTTTGGCAAACTGTTCGCTTGTTGTGGCAGCGAGGAGCTTCTCCTTGTGGTCGGCGAATTGTTTATTCCAGTCGACTTTGCGTAGGTCGCGATAGGAATAATTGCCGTCGATTTTCTTGCGAAGTTCGTCGATTGCGTTTTGGTTGATTTCGGGGGTGAGCTTTTTTTCCTCGATGGGTTTGCCGTCGGCGCCGCGCGTGCGAAAAGTTACCTCTACGGGCTCGGATGGTTCGCCGGCTTTGTTGCGGAAGTTCTTGTGGCTGGGTCCGTTGACGCCGAATTTGTATTCCTTGCCGGGTTCAAGAATGACTTGCAACTCGCAAGTTCGAGGCGTGGACCATTGGGGCGTGCCGTTGGTTTTGGGAAATGTAGGCGGCCCGCCGGTCCAAGAGAAACCGGACGGCTCCATGTCCTGATCGAACTCGACGAGGATCACTTTGATATTGGGGTCGACGTTGTTGTCGCCGTTGGCGGGGTTGGTGCGGACGACTTTGGGAGGAGCGGCGTGTGCAGTTGGATTAAGCGCGAGGAATTGAACGCCGAACGGAACGAGAATCATCAACGAGTGGTTTCGAAGATAAGAGCGGTTAATGGGAAACCCCCTTTCAGTTACTGGTTTTTCTTGCTGGTTGTCCTTGCCTTCGCAGGTTCCTTTTTGCCATCAATCTTCGCAAATAGTCTCTCGATCGGGATCAAGACAATAATCCAGGTAACGATGATGTTGAAGATGCCGACGGTGCCGGACACGATGTAATATGCTGTCGCGACGGCGAACAGAAGCCCCAAGGCGATGAGTATTGCGCCGAAGGATTGGCCAAAGGCGAGCCAGCCGCGCGGTTGCTCTTTCAACTCTTCCTGCCAGTCTTTTGATAGGAAGGCTTCGGGGCCGTGTTGCTCGAAGAGGTAGAGAGCGCGGTCGTCCGCATGGTCGAACGGGGTGCCGCATTCGGGGCAGCGGCCGGGATCGGGAAGTCCGCGAAGGTTGTAATTGCATTGTGCGCAGACGATCGGATAGTCGTCGCACGGGATTGGAGCACGTGATGAGGATCGGTCGCCGCTCATGGATTTTGTCTTGCAAGTGTTTCGTCAGAGTTTCGTCCAATCGGGTTCCACCCAACTGAGAATGCGGCCGTCGGGTGAGTCGAAGGTGACGGTGGCTGACACAACGTTTGGAGAATCCTCCTCGTTGGAATCCTGAACGCTGCCTTGGCAGGAATTCTCCGCTGCTTTGTATTGGTACGTCCACTGTTCAGCGGAAAGGTCTTCGGGGGTCGAGACAAATCGGACGGCGACCGGTTCGCCGAGGAGTTTGCGGACGCCCTTTCGCGTCATTAGCAACGTAAGCGATCGCCATTGGCGCGTGAGGGCCGTCGGCGTGGTGACTGGTTGCACGAGGCGTTCGGACAGTGCGATGCCGCATTGCCGGCAATAGTTGGCTATCGCCGAGTTTGCGGCACCGCACGCCCTGCAGGTTGTTTCGCGTTTAGTTTCGCTCATTCAACGTCGACGCGGTCAATGCCTCGCGTATCTGTGTTCGAATTTTCTCAACCTCCGGTTTCGGAGGCGTCGGTGGAATCGCGCCCGCTCTTGCATCCAATTTCTCAGACAGCAGCATGGTCAACAAGGCCTCCATGACGCCTGCGCCTGTTTTGCCGTCGCCGTTGTTGCCGCCGATAACGATCTTCGGAACGACGTCGACGCGCGATTCCTCGATCGCGTCGGCGAAGCGAGTCATTACCTGCTGCGTGAGCTGGTACTGCGGGCCGCCGTACGCACGCACCTGTTCCTCGATCGCGATTGCCTGCGCGATACCGATGCGGGCGGACTTTTCCGCCTCGGCTTCGGCGAGCGCACGAATCTGCGAGGCCTGCTGCAACGCACGCTGGTACTCAGCCTTACCCTCGTTGCTTTGAATAGCAATCGACAACTCGCTTTCCGTCAACTGCTGCTGCTGGCGAGCGCGGGCTTCGGCTTCACGGAGTTCGCGTTCCTTCACAGCGGCCTTCTCCTGCCGCGCGTAGGTTTCGACCTGCTCCTCGGCGATTTGGCGCGTGCGGAGCTGGGTCAGAATATCCTCGATACGCTTGTCGCCCGCGGACGAAGTCGGCGTGCCGATCAGCACTTCTTCAAGTTCGAGATTGTAGTGGACGAACTTCTCCTGCATTTCCTCACCGGAGAGTTTCTGGATCATCGCACGATCCTGAAGCAGTTGGATCAGCGTACGCGTCTGGCCAATGTTCTTGAAGTAGGCTGACACCATCGGGTCGAGTGTTTGCTCGACGAGGCGTTTCACGTCGCCGAAGCGCTGCACGACCAGCGGGGCTTTGCGGTAGTCGATGTGCACGACGACCGACAACGGCAGCGAGGGCTCGAAAGCGTCCTTGGTGATCAGCGAGACTTCTTTCAAGTTCTCATCGTATTGGTGCGTACCGCTTTCACTTCGAATCCACTTGAGGATGAAGTTCGTCGTCGGGACAAGAATCACCTTGCCCGCGTAGGTGTTGAACGCGTACTTACCCGGGAGCAACGCTTCGCTCCACACGCCGCGCTGCCCGCGTTTCACGAGTTCGCCGTGCTTGTAGTCGGTTCCGGAAAGGTCCGTACCGACGTTGCCGGTATACGAAACGACCACGCCAACTTGGCCAACTTCGACGACGGTCTTAGCGATCAGCTCGACGGTCGCGAAGAGGCGATTGACGTAGTACGTTCCCTCGACCAGCACCTGCAACTGGCGTCCGCGATGACCACCCGCGCGGAGAAACTTCTCGGCGTCCTGGAAGTTGTTGTGAAACGCCTCCGGTGCGTCCGCTTCGTGTCCGACAACGGGCGCGATGATCTCGCCTTCGGGCAACGTGGGTCCGTCGTGAACGGTCACGACGCCGACCGCATCGTCCGTGCCCTTGATGACGACCGGCTCGAATCCGTCGCGTTCGTTGATGACATTGGCCATGCCCTTGAAGAGGGCGTCGTCATCGCGGTCGAGCGAGAGGAAGTGTATCTGGTCTTCCGTGATCACGACGAACTGTGCCAGGTTGATGGCATACGTTCCTTCGCGCAGGATCTGGCGCTGCGGGCCACGCTGGCCGTTGCAACTCAGGAACGCACGCACGTCCTCGAAATTGCGCGCGGTTTCGTTCGAAGCCAGCGACTGCGTCGGCTCGAGCGTTTTGCCGTCGCGCGCGAACACATAACCAATCTTGCCCTGCGGGATCGTGACCAGCGACACACTGTGCACCTGGAACTGCAAGGGCGTCAGAAAGTGCAGACCACCGCGGAGAACTTCCGGCTGAAAACCGGCTTCGCCGTTTAGTGCTATCAAGCCTGATTCGACCGATCCTTTGCGGCTCCAGCGTTTTTCGACGATGCCCACGCGCTTGTTGGGGATGTATCGAATCCCTGCCAAACCGGTGACGAACACAAAGAGCAAGACGAATACACCAACCACCACGACCGTGCCTATGGTAACAAGGCCCGAAGCTAACATTGTTTGATTCCTTTCAATCAAAAACTGCCCCTTGGGGAAACAGCCCGAACACATAATTCGCCCAACGATGGAAAAAGACGCGGAAATCGATGGGCGTTTTTTGAGCTTGAGGAGCCTGCCGATGCAGGCGGGCGAAGATGAGTTGATTTCACGGCATGTTTTCTAGCGACCCTTCTCTTGAGGAGAAGTATACCACATTTTGAATTGAGATGCGGTTATAGAGCGCGTTGAATCTTGTAATCGTAGGTTAAGGAACGCGGAAATAAGGGGTTATGTGAGTGCCGCTTGCTGGCACAGAAATTGCATCTTATCAGCGAGATTCGTCCATCATGAAGCCACCCATCATTCCACCGAACAAATTGTCGTAGGCCCATCGGTGATGTCGCATTCCCAGAGGACCCATATGCGACCACAGCCCGTCCGTCGTTACGATCAGTTCCTCGGTGTCGCCATCACTGTCAAGGTCGTCCGAATCCGGGGAGAGCGTGAAAGTGTACGTGCCATTACAGAGGAAGTCTGAGTTCAAGAAGCCCGGTACGCACATCCAATTGTCATACACTTCTCCATCGCCGAGATCAGCGGCTACAACTCCGACTTCATCAACGCTTCCGATGCCGAGTATTTCCACGCATGGCATCGGAAAATTAAGCGACTGCCCGGGAGGAACCGTGACGTCCTCATATTGCTCGTCCAGACTTTCGGCGCTTCGAATGTACGCAAGGTGAAAGGTGCACGGCCAACCGGATTCGTTGATCAGCTGCACGTTTAGGTCAACATCGGGATCCGCCAGATAGGCTGCATTTGGGAAACCCATGTGGGCAGCCATGTGGCCGCCATATCCATTCATCCAAGATCCACCAAAGCCGTCCTGCCCACCAATCTCGTCCGCTATTCGCTGAGCCTTGGTTGCCACGTCCGCCGACTGCCCAGTGGGCTGCTGTGTGGCTGTACACCCAATTAGTGCCAAACCGATTGTTACAATCATTCCATGGATAGCGCAGCGCATCGTTTTTTCTCCTGTTCTAAGGCTACGAATCAGATTCGTGCCCGAATGGGAGAATGCGAGCAATTCCCGTGCCAAAGAATAGATTGCCGCTCACGCGGCGGAGGCTTCGCTGAGGCGGACGCTGACGCGTGTTGACACTCCCGGTTCCTGCATGGTGATGCCGTAGAGTTGGTCGCCGATGCCCATCGTGCTTTTCGAGTGCGTGATGATGAGGAACTGCGCATGCGAGACGAATTCCTGAACGATGCGGTTGAAGCGCTCGTTGTTGGCTTCGTCGAGGGCGGCGTCGACTTCGTCGAGAATGGCGAAGGGGGCCGGGCGACTCTGGAAGATGCTCATGAGCAATGCGATGGCGGTCATCGATTTTTCACCGCCGGACATGAGCGAGATGATCTGCAAATCCTTTCCCGGCGGTTGGGCGACGATTTCGATGCCGCATTCGAGCGGGTTTTCCAGATCTTCGAGCACGATATCGGCGCGGCCGCCTCCGAAGAGTTTGCGGAACATGGCGCGGAAGTTGTCGCGGATTTGCTCGAAGGAGGCGGTAAAGCGGTCGCGCGATTCGATATTGAGGCGCTCGATGAGCAGGTTCAACTGGCGGATGGACTCGGTGAGGTCGTCGCGCTGGCCCGCGAGGAAGGTGTGGCGCTGTTCGAGCTCTTCCAATTCCTGAATCGCGTCGAGGTTGACGTTGCCGAGGCGGGACATTTTTCCGCGGAGGTCGGCGATTTCGGCTTCGACCTCGGCCCAGTTCTGTTCTTCGTGTTCGTAGTTGTCGTAACGATCGGGCAGGTTGATCTGCATTTCCTCGCTGACGCGCGCGGCTAGCTCATCGCGGCGGACGTTGGTCTGGCCTAGTGACATTTGTCGTTCGTGAAGTTCGGATTCGACGATGGTCAGTTCGTTGCGGGCGGCGCGGACGGTTTGCACGAGGCGGTCCTGCTCCATGCGGAGGACGTCGCGGCGGTGACGCAGTTGGCTGGCTTCAGCGTCGAAGCGGCGGATGCGCTCGCTGAGGATGCCGAGTTGCTCGCGGCCTTTGACGACGGCGTCGTCGGCTTCGGTGATGCGCATCTGACTTTGCTGAATGTCATTCTTGGCCGTGGCGATGGTGCTTTCGATTTCGCGTATCGTGCGGCGAAGGGTATTGATCGTTTCGGCGGCGGCTGCACGTTTTTCGGTGAGTTGACCCGCGCGGACCCGGGCTTCGGTGAGTTGCTCCTGCACTTCGCTGCGTCGTGCGACGACCTCATCGATGCGTTGTTGATGCACGGCCACGCGCGATTCGCGATCCTTGTTTTCTCGCTCCAGCGCTTCCAGCGATTTGCCACCGGCTGCACTACGCTCAAGGACTTCGTCGATCTGCATCGTGATCATCGCGACTTCCTGCGCGATGAGCGGCTGCTCGCGGGTGAGGCGATCGACGGTGTCGCGAATCCTGTTCAGGCCGGCGTTGGCTTCGACGCGGGCGGTGTTGCTTTCGTAGATAGCGGTGCGAAGTTCCTGTTGCACGGTCTCGAGGTGGGCGACTTCCGCCTGCGTGCGGTTCAATTGGTCGGCGAGCGTTGTCAGTGTTTGTTCGAGATCGGCGAGGCGACCGTCGATGTCGCGAAGTTCGCTGCGGCGCGAGATGAGGCCTGACGCGGTGTCTGATGGACCGATGAGGATGCGACCATCGGGCTCGACGACTTCACCTTCGAGAGTGACGAAGCGATGACCGTGTACG
Organism: uncultured Phycisphaeraceae bacterium; assembly: GCA_964494205.1. Taxonomy (GTDB): domain Bacteria; phylum Planctomycetota; class Phycisphaerae; order UBA1845; family UBA1845; genus JBBTCX01. Next base: position 58,792 of record CAZBRD010000014.1, read on the forward strand.
TCTTCGCGTGCGAGGCGGAGAGCCGTGGCGCGATCGTTGACGACGATGGTCTTGCCGAACAGGTGTCGGGCGAGTTGATCGAACTCGGTGTTGTAGCGAACGAGATCGATGGCGCGGGCGATGACGCCTTCGATGCCGGTGAAGTCGCGATCGTTGACAATGGGCGGCAAACGATCAAGCGAGAGCGCGGTCAGGCGGCCCGGAAGGTCGGCGAATATCTCGGCGTGTGCATCGAGCGTTTGCGCGTCACGGAGGACCATGCACTGGTCCCATGCGCCGAGAGCTGCTTCGATGATGCGGGCGTGCTGCACGTCGGCGTCGAAGAATTCGGCGACGAGGCCTAGGATGCCTTGTGCCCCCCCACTGTCGCCTGATGTGCGTTTGTGTTCAAGGACGCGGCGAACGCCTTCGCCGATGCCGTCCATGCGATGCTGCAATTCATTCAAGACATCGCGGCGGGATTGAAGCGCACTGCGTTGTTCTTTCGCGGTGACCTGCTCGTCGATCAAACGTTGGCGAACTGAGTTCGCGCGGGCCGCTTCTTCTTTTTTCTCGTTGAGCTTGCGAGTCTCCTGCTCGATGAGAGCTTCTACGTCAGCGAGGCGGGCTTTTAGTTCTGCCTGCTGCGTGAGCTGGATTTGAAGCTCCGCGGAGATTTCGGCGTCGCGCGTGGTGAGTTTGCCCTGCTGGCCGAGAAGACTCTCGCGATGAGTGTTCAACCGGATGATTTCGTTGTGCGTCTGCGCGCTCTTGCGTACGAGATCGATGATGCCTGATTTTTCGTCTTCGAGCGTCGCTTGCGCGCCCGTGAGATCGCGAGCGAGGCTGCGATCCTGTTCATTTAACTGATCGATCTGCGTGTTGAACTCGTGCGTCTGATGTTGCAAGGCGACCGCGCTCTCCTGCACGGTGGCTAATTCCTGCTCGGATTGTTGCAGGCGTTGTGAATCGACCGTCAGTCTTTCCTGCACACGCTGAAGTAAAGTACGTTGTTCCTCACCTCGGCGCTGGGCCGCGTCGATGCGTTCTTCCTGGGCATTCGAATCGGCACGCGACTGAACCAGTTGAGTTTCCGCGGCGCTGATTTGCAGAGCGAGATTGTCAACTTCCAAAGCGAGTTTTGATTCCTCGGCTTCGCAGCGGTCAATGTCCGTCTTGAGTGCAGTCACGCGATCGACTCGCGCGTCCACTTCGCGGGTCAGGTCGCGAATCTGCTCCGAAAAACGATGGTACTCAGCCATTGAGTAGGAAAGGCGGAGGTCGTTCAGGCGGGCTTCGTATTCCTTAAAGCTGCGAGCCTTGCCGGCTTGGAGTTTGACGCTGCGGAGACGCTTCTCTAACTCTTCGATGATGTCGGCTGCGCGGAGAAGGTTCTGCTGGGTTCGCTCCAGCTTGCGCTCGGCTTCTTTCTTGCGGGCCTTGTATTTGCTGATGCCGGCGGCTTCTTCGAAAATGACGCGGCGTTCCTGAGGATTGCTTTGCAACAGGCCATCGACGCGACCTTGCTCGATAATCGAATAAGCTTCGACGCCGACGCCGGTGTCGAGGAACAGTTCGCGGATATCCTTCAGCCTCGAGGAGCCGCCATTAAGGAGGTATTCGCTTTCGCCCGAGCGGTAAAGCTTTCGGGTAACTGTGATTTCCGTTTGATCGAGGGCGAGTTTGTGGTCGGTGTTGTCGAAAACGAGATCGACCTGGGCCATGCCGCTGCTTTTGCGTGTGGTGGAACCGGCGAAGATCATGTCAGCCATTTGACGGCCGCGGAGGGATTTGGCGGATTGTTCGCCGAGTACCCATTTGACGGCGTCTACGACGTTGCTCTTGCCGCAACCGTTGGGGCCGACGACACAGGTGATTCCCGGTCCAAAGTCGAAGTCGACTTTGTCGGCGAAACTCTTGAAACCGCACATGGAAACACGCTTGAGGAACACGTTCGCAACCTCCTGTTATTGTGGCCGCCCATCCATGGCGCTCGTCGAACGCACTGAATTTCGAGTCGGTTGGATCACCCAGAGAAGTGTAACAATTCGGCCGAAGTGTCGCCAGCATTTCGTGTAAATGGTTTTATTGTCCTTGGTACGGGCGGGCTATAATTTGCCGTTTGGCTGGTCGGAGGATTTCAATGTCCGGAAGCGCGGATACGCCGAAGCGACGGAATACTCGAAAGTCGGAGGACGCCGGCTCGCTTGGAGACGGCATCGATTTTCGCGCGTTTTGCGAACGCGCGCCCAACGCCATTATGGTCATCAGCGGCGAGGGGCGCTATGTCTATGCAAACCAGCGCATGTGCGAAATAACAGGGTACACCCGCGATGAGCTTCTCAACATGGGGGTCGGCGAACTGGCCCCGGATGCCGATCGGGAGCAGGTGCGACGAAACTACAAATATCTGCTGGAGACTGATTGCACCGAAAGCCAACGAGTGCTGCGGCGTAAGGATGGTTCGTTGCTCCATGTGCTGGCGCAAACGACGGTCATTAACGATGAACACATGTTTTCGACGCTGCGCGACATTACAGAACAGCAGGCGATGGAGGAGAAACTCGATGCTGCGCTGCAACGATTGCAATTTCACATAGAACGGATGCCGCTGGGGTACATCGTGTGGGATATCCATTTCAGGGTTTTGGAATGGAACCCGGCTGCGGAAAAGATATTCGGGTATTCCCGCGCTGAAGTGCTCGGCCAATGGGGGCCGGAATTCCTGGTTCCGTCGGAGGCACTGAATCACGTCTGGCATATCTGGGACGACCTGCTGCACGGCGACAAGTCGAGCCATTCGCTCAATGCCAATCTGCGAAAAGATGGATCGACATTGACCTGTGAATGGTTCAACACCCCGCTTCTCGATTCGGACGGCAAGGTGACGGGAGTGGCTTCCATGGTGATGGATACCACGGAGCGCGACGCGATGGAGGCGCACATCCGAACCGTTCAGCGGATCGAGAGCCTTGGCGTGATGGCAGCGGGCATTGCACACGATTTCAACAGCTCGCTGATGGTCATGTTGGGGCAGAACGACCTGCTGAGAAATGTGCCGAAGCTTCCTCCCAAGGCGATCGAGTATATCGACCAGATTTCCGATGCGGGATTGAAGGCACGGGACTTGATCAAGCATTTGCTCGCTTACGTACGGACAGGCCGCCACAACCCGCAACCGACAGATGTGAACGTAGTGGTCCGCGAGGCTGAGCGATTCATCCTCTCGTCGATCGGTCGCGCACATGATCTTGAGTTTGAATTGCAGGATGATCTGCCTCTCATTCAAGCAGACCGCAGCCAACTCGAGCAAGTGATCTTGAATCTGTGCGTGAACGCACAGCAGGCGATGAGTGGCGGCGGAACGATCTGGATTCGAACGCAGTGCGTTGAATTGACTCAACAGCAACTCGCTACTGGCTTTCCCGGGCAGCCGAAGGCAGGCAGCTATGTGGAATTGGTTGTGAGCGACAGTGGGTGCGGAATTGATCGAAAGACCATCCATCGCATCTTCGATCCGTTTTTCTCCACCAAGTCGAATGGGCATGGATTAGGGTTGGCTGCGGTGCTGGGAGTTGTCAGGCAGCATCAAGCGCAGATCATGGTAGAATCGACGCCGGGACTTGGTACGACGATGCGAGTCTGCTTTCCGGTTGATCAGAAAACCAATGAAATTCGAATCAATAACGACGGGAATGATCGCAGCATCGAATCGTCATGAGCCGGCTGCCGAAGCGATCACCTTTGGCTCGGACGGTCGCTCGGCCGTCAGTGACGAATTAGGAATCACGTAGCGCGCGGCCCGATTCGGCAGCTTCATGATCTTCTCATAGGTCCACGGTTGCTCGATGCTCAAATACGCGAGCATGCCGGTCCCCCCGGCCAGGGCTGCGAAAAGCAGAAAGAAAATGGGCGCGACAACGGCATTGCGGATCAGGTGCTTTCGACGATCCGTGGTTGTCACGATTTCATCGATTGCCTCCAGAATTGGAATTCCGAGACTGCGCGAGACCTGGGTCGACGTGCGGAACACGTGGTCGAACACTTCGGCGATGATGACGAAGATCGCGCCGGCGATGGCACCGGCAAACAGCGCGAGAAAGACGATGGTCTGGGCTTTGGGCTTGATGGGAATCGGAGTCGCGCGTGACGGCTGACCTTCGCTGAATTGAATCAGACGACCTTGCTCCGTTGCTTTGATCGTCGGGTCAATGGCCGCGACGGCACTTTCCAACTGATTGTACTTCTGCTTGGACTTTGAAACGTTCTCGATGGCGGCGACGAATACTTCCTGACTCTGGTAAATAACCTGTCGGGCATCGCGAAGTTCAGTGATGGCCGCCTCGTTTGTCTCGATGCGCAAGTCGACGTCTTTGATCTTGCTTTTCTGAGCCTCTATCTGGACCTTCAGGCGTGCGAGTTCGGCGTTCCAGTAAGGCGGCATCTGTTGCGGCTCGATCGGGACGGATGCGACGGCCTGCTCTGCCTCTGCCGGCGCTGCCGGTTGGCCCATGGCGCGGACTTCGTCCAATTCGCCTTCGACTTTTTTGATATCAGCCAAGAGAACTTTGATCTGGGGATGCTCGTCGGTCATGCCGCGCGTATCGCGAAGATTGTCGATTTCCTTGATCATGGTGGCGAGTTGCGCCTGCAGACGAAGTGCGCGGGGCGTTGTCATGATCATTGCGCCGTAATCAGCCGGTAGTGCGCTCGTAGCGGGCGTATGGGATTGGGCTTGCGTGGTCGCGAGCATCGTGTCGAGTGCGTTTAGTTCGGCTTCGTATTCGAGTCGGCGCAAGTCGAGCTCACGGCGCTCGATTTCAAGCTGCGCGACTCGAGTAATGAGTCCCCCGGGATCGTTGGGATCGAAGTGCGGGTTCTCCAGTCGAACGCGGGTTTCCTCGCGCTGTGCGGCGCGGAGTTCTTCGAGGGCTTCCGTCGATTGCTTGACCAGATAGTCTCGCTGGGCTCTGAGGAAATCGCCGACCCAGACCATCGTGCGCGCGACATAAACCTTCTTGAGTTGCTCAACCAGCGATTTGCCGATCGTGGCGTCCGGGCCGGTGTAGGTGATCGTAATGATATCGAGCTGTTCGTTAGGAGAGATTTTCGAAATGCTCAGCGTGCTGGCCAACGAAGCTGCCAGCGAGTTTCGCTGACGCTCGCCCTTGGGGGTCAGCTTGCCTTCGGCATCGTGCTCGAAGTCTTTGGTAAGACCAGCTTTTTCCACAGATTCGGCGATGTTGGGCACGGACGTCAGGTCGCGTTCCATCGTGCTGCGAAAATGGCTGAACGACGCCGCACCGGGCGACATCGGAAGGTTCATGATGACGGGGTCATTGCGGCGGTCGAAGGTTGTGGACGCAGTATAGGTACGTGGGAGATACAAGCTGCCGAGAAAGGCCACGCTTGCAATCAGACTGAACGGAATGAAAAACGCCCAGCGATGCAGCGACACGATGCGCAGGGCATCGTGAATGCTCTTGCGTATTTCGGCAAGCGGTCGATCGTCTTCCGGCGGATGCTCCGGTCGTTGCGGAGTCTCGCGTCCGGGGTTCTTGACTTTCGACCCGTGAATGGTTTTGTCGGTCACGTTGATACCACATCCGAGGTGGCGCATCCGTCGCGCCGACGCGGGAATCGCTTATGACAACAACCGATCGCTCGCGAAACCGTTCGAGAGACTCTCGGTTTGGTTATGGGTTTCGACGCATGCCGTGATTGGAACATCCGGCGAAACGGCGCGCACGTAGCCCTGTTCGTTTTTCGGACTGGGGTTGAACGCGGTTTAGGCCAAGGGACGTGATATTCCCGCACCTTGTATTAGGACGTAGTTACCGGAACCAAACTGGCAGTTACCGGACGGTAGTTGCCGTTGGCGGCGATGGGCCGGTTGGCCTGCGGGATCAGCGACCCGTAAAGGTTTTCGTAGTTGCGTGCGGTCGTTTGGATTGCAAAGGAGGCGGCGTACGACTGGGCGGCGCGAGAGAAGCGGTCGCGAAGTTCATTTGTCCCTGAGATGGTCACAATGTGTTGGGCGAGGTCAGTATGGGAGCCTCTTAGGAAAATGAGGCCGCATTGGTTTTGTTCGAGCAGACTGCGATGGTCTGCAACGTCGGTGGCGACGATGGGCAGACCGCTGGCCATGGCTTCGAGAATGGCGTTGCTCATGCCTTCGGAATCACTGGTGCTGGCGAACAGGTCGCAAGCAGTCAGCAAACGTGGCACGTCTTCCCGCCAGCCGCAGAAGTGTATGCGATCGGCTATTTGAAGATCAGTTGCGAGTTTCCGCAGATCGGTCATGAGCGGACCGTCGCCCATGAGAATTGCTTTTGCTTTTGGAATGCGATCACGCACCTCAGCCATTGCGCGAAGCAAAATGTCGAATCGCTTCACGGTGGTCAGCGATCCGACTGCGCCGATGACAAAATCATCGGGGTGCATGTTCAGCTCTGCGCGAACGGCACCTCTGGTTTCTTCACGATTGAATTGAAAGCGATCGAGCTCAATGCCGTTTGTGAGGACATGGATGCGATCGCCCGGTATACCCCCCTGTTCCATGAGCTGCACGCGGCCGGCATGCGAGACTGTTGCGAAATTCGCACCTGCCAGTGTACCGAGCCGACATTTGAGACGCGTGCGTTTGCAAAACGTCGAACCGGAATCGAGGCCATGGAAACCGAGAATCAAACGGATGCGGGGCGCGAGCAACTTCGCCAAGATCGCATCGAGCCAGACGCCGGTGTTGCGCGCGTGGATCAAACTAGCGTGGTAGCGGCGAGCGAGCGCGGCGAGTCGAAGACCAGTGGCGCGGTCACGATTCGTTGCAAAAAGCGGTCGACACGCAACGTGGTCAGGCAGACGATCGGTCAGGTCTCCGGCGTCGCGGAGCGTCACGACTACGTGACGCATGCGTTGATGGTCGAAACGGTGAAGCAGTGACAGCAAGTGTCGTTCAGTGCCGCCGCCGGAAAGCGAGTTGACGACATGGAGGATCGTAGGAAGCGTACCAGACAAATGCTGGTCGAGCATTGGTTCGTCTCCTCAACAACCGAGTGCGAGGTCCACGTCGCGGCGATAGTCTTCGCGCGCGCTCACCGGTTCCTCTTCCCATTCGGGTTCAAGGACTGCGACCTCCCTGCTTTCGCGCAACGCGATACGATACAGTGACAGCGGAAGCACAAGCACCCACCAGAATGACTCGCAATAAAATCGCTCCGTGCCTAATCCCGTAACTAAGTACGTGACCAGCGAAACCATGAATCCGTAGGCCGTGAGTTTTGTTTCGATGGGGTGGCGAGTTCGATCCGCCAATCTGGAGCACTGATATAAGTACCAGATCGAACCGCCCACGAGGACGATCAGCAATATTCCGCCCTGTACTCCTAGCTCCACAAAGCACACGACGAGCGTATTGTGCGTGGAGCGCTTCCAGTAGCGATAGTCGTAGGTTCCGATGACCGTTGGTGCGTTACCGGGACCGATGCCGAGTGGATGGTCTATCAGCACTTGCGCGGAGACTTTCCAGATCTCCTTTCGGTTCACGGTGGCGAGGTCGTTCTGCAGCGCCTGTCGATCGGTCAGAGTGCTGATTCGTTTCCAGAAGTAGCTGTCGGTCAATGAAAAGGCGGTGATGGCGCCCATCATAATCAGCAGATGGATACGATAGCGGCGCACCTTTGGCGCCAGCAGAAACGCAGCCAATGCGCCGACGAACAATCCGACGAACGCAGAACGCGTACGACAAAGAATGAACGTGTTAACAGCCAAGCCGCCCGCGACGATGGCCGTCGCCTTTGCCAGCCAGTTGCGACTGGTGAGGAACGCGATGCCGATGATGGGGAGCATAGCCACGGTGTGGGCGGCAGCGCCGGACGTCGTCGAAAAGTCCGCGCCGCCGATTTCCTCCAGGCGACCGTGTACGAAGTCGTCGGTGTTGGCGGTGTAGGCGTCATAGCCGAGATAGATCGCGCCGGCCACGATGCACCAGATGACGAGTTGGAGATTCTCACGCGCGGCAGCCAATCGACCAAGGATGAGCACGAACAGCATCATCTTCCAGAGCTTTTCGAAGGCGTAATGGGCCAGAGGGTCGTAGTCGTAACCGATGAAGCGCGCGAACGCGCCGAAGAGCACCATCAAGATTACGCCGACTTCCCACATTGAAAATCCGCCGGGGATCGACGGTATGCGGCGCGGACGAGTCAGAAATCCAACCAACAAAAACAACATGGCGAAGAGCGAGAAACGGATGCCCATGCCCATGATGGGTTTACCCCACCACGTGTTCGTGGGGTTCAACTGGTAAATCATGATGTAGTTGACGACTCCCCAAATGGGATTCACCAGCGAGAGGAAGCACCCCACCCAAAAGAGAATGAAGTAAAGGAATGTCTTTGCGGGCCACATGCGCGATCTATGACGCTCCCATAATGCTATTGCCATGGCCTCGGCGCGCACGTTTTGCGCCGGTGCTTCCGATAATGGTTGTCGGCGGGACGGAGGGTTCGCTGAAGCCGGCAACCGTGGGGCCAAATGCGCAAATATCAAGAGGTCCGAGAATTGAGTCGATGCAAGGCTAAATGCGCGATGTTTGAATGCCCGGATTGATATTGAGCCATCTAATGACATCTACCACCGCCATCGCAAATCCCATCGAGGCCACGGAGACCGAGTCTGATTCCGCTCGGGCGGATGCGTTTTACAACGAGTTCTTTCGCAATGGCGGCTGGAAATACTCTACCTGGCGCGAATTCTGGTGGCATCGCCGGCATGTGGTGAAACGATTTGGGCTGCATCGCGGAATGAAGTTGCTGGAGGTCGCGTGCGGAAACGGGTTCCATACGAATCTGTTTCGACAAATGGGGTTTGATGCGACGGGGATTGATCGATCAACGGCTGGAATCGAGTGGGCGCGAACGCATTTTCCGAAGTCACGATACCACTGTTGCGACATGTTCGATGAGCTGCCGGTCGCGGAAGCATCGTTCGATGTTGTGCTCGCGCGCGGCTGCAGTCACTACCACTATGATTTGATGACGGACAAGGCCATAGGAACCACCAATCACTTGCTGCGATATCTGAAACCGAACGGCGTGTTCGTGATGGTCATTGTCACCGACTTAACAGGTCGACGCGGGCCGGGTTCGGTCTGGCAAAACAAACTGATTGACTATAAGCAGCATTTCTCGTCCTTTGGCCGCCCGTGGTCCGTCGATTGGCACAAGGGGATGGCTATCTGCGGATTGTGGAACTCGCCCGAATCTGCGGAATGCGCCACGGCTTAGACGGACATTAAAGTCTCAAATTGCGGTAATTTACTTCAGCACCCGACGCTGCATGCGATGTCGTACAATCGAGCCGGTGCACAGATAAATAACGTCCTCGGCGATGTTGGTGGCGTGGTCGGCGATGCGCTCCAGATTCTTGGCCACAGATAGCAAATCAAGATGCGACGCCATGTTTGCCGGTGAGCTCGACGCCCGTGCGATGACGCCGCGGATGATCTGGGCATAGAGTGCGTCGACCATGGGGTCCTGCCCCAACACTTCATTCGCTGCCTTTTCGTCCTGCGAACTGTATGCGCGAATGGCGTCGCGCAGGAGTTGTCGCACGACCGGGCACAACTGACCCATTTCTGAAATCTGATCGACAACCCAATGCGGCTGAAGGTGGCAGGCACGCTCGGCCATGTTGACGGCACAATCGGCGATTCGCTCGAGATCGTTATTCACCTTGAGTATCGTGCAGAGTAGTCGCAAGTCGACGCCGACGGGTTGAAACAAGGCAAGCAGGCGCACGGCCTCGCTTTCGACTTCGACCTCCTCGCGATCGACGTCTTCATCCCTGCTGACGACGCGAAGGGCCAATGTTTCATTTCCCTCCAAAACAGCGTCGCAGGCCTCTTCGACGACGTCCTCGACGAGACTGGCCATGCGCAATGAACGGCGGCGGAGTTCATCCAACAGATTGACGAAATGCGTGGTCACTGGTTTATCCGAAGCGGCCGGTGATGTAGTCCTGTGTGCGACGGTTGTTGGGGTTGGTGAAGATCATGTCGGTTGCGCCGACCTCGATCAACTCGCCCATGAACATAAACGCCGTGCGATCCGACACGCGTGCCGCCTGTTGCATATTATGCGTGACCAACACGACGGTATACTGTTTTTTCAGATTGTCGATGAGATCCTCGATGCGGGCGGTGGCGATCGGGTCCAGCGCGGAGCACGGCTCGTCCATCAACAACACGTCGGGACGCAAGGCGATGGCGCGGGCGATACACAAACGCTGCTGTTGCCCGCCGGACAACGCAAAAGCGCTTTGATGCAGTTTGTCCTTCACTTCTTCCCATAGGGCGGCTTCGCGAAGGGACTGCTCGACGAGTTCGTGCACGTCGCCTCGATAGCCGTTGATGACCGCGCCCCACGAAACGTTCTTGAAGATCGACTTGGGGAACGGGTTGGGCTTCTGAAAGACCATGCCGATACGACGACGCAGATCGACTGGATCGCAACTTGAATCGTAAATGTCCTGCCCGCGATAATAGACACGACCTTCCATCGCCATAGACGGCTCGAAGTCGTTCATGCGATTCATGGCGCGAAGGAGCGTACTCTTTCCGCAACCCGATGGACCGATGATGGCGGTCACTTGTCGCGCGGCGATCGCCAGCGAGACGCCGCGAACAGCCGAGTAATCGCCGTAACGGATCGTGGCCTGATCGGCCTCAATGACCGTTTCGGACTCATGTTCATCGGGTCTGGGCATGCTCTTCATCCGCTCAATCGACACCGTAGGACGGTCGATCGGCCTGGAACCCACCGAAGGTCGTTCAGCAACGCTCACGCCGGCCTCCTTCGCTGATGCCACGCCCGCAACCCGATGGCCAGCCCATTCATCGGTATCAAGATGCATAGGAGCACAATGATACCCGCGGCTGCCAGTTGGTGAAACTCAACGTGCGGCTGATCGCACCAGTTGTAAATCTGAATGGGCAGCACGGTGTAATCATCTTTCATGCTGGTAGGGACGAATCGCACCGAAAGCGCCGCACCGACGATAATCAGAGGCGCTGCTTCACCAATGGCCCGCGAAAGCGCGAGAATCATTCCCGTCATGATTCCAGGAATCGCAGCCGGAAGAACGTGCGCACGAATCGCGGTCCATTTCGTTGCGCCAAGTGCATAAGCTGCGAGACGCAACGATTGTGGTACGGCGATCAACGCTTCGCGGCTGGCGATGATAATGACCGGAAGCACGAGCAGGCTCATCGTGAGCGCTCCGGCAATGATGCTTCGTCCCAACGTCAACGCGCGCACGAACGCCGCAAGCCCCAGCAGTCCGTAAACAATGGACGGTACACCGGCGAGGTTGGCGATATTCAGCTGAATGAAACTCTTGAGCTTCGAGGGCCTCGCGTACTCTTCCAGATAGACCGCTGATCCAACTCCCACCGGTACGGAAATCAGCGCCGTCAGGGCGACGAGCCAGATGGTTCCAAAGATGGCGGCTTTGATTCCGGAAGACGTTGGCTCGATCGACGTGAACTTCGTGAAGAAGTTCCAACTGAGCCACGACGCTCCTTCCAAAAGCACGCTGACGACCAATATCGCTAGAACTAGTCCCGTCGATGCGCACATCAAACCACAAACAGTGGCGACGATTCGACCACGGCGGCGGCGCGAGGCGAGGCGCGGCTCGAAAATAGCGGCTGCGACGCTCATTCGTACACCTCACGGAAGCGACGCATGACCAGGCGTGCGAAAATGTTTATGGCAAACGTGAACAGGAACAGCGTGACGCCCACGGCGAAGATCGTCTGGTATTCGGTGGTGCCGGCGGGCGTGTCGCCTATGCTGATTTGCGCGATGTATGCCGACATTGTCTGAACGCCTTCGAGCGGGTTGGCCGTGAGGTTTGGCATCCCCCCCGCTGACATCAGGACGATCATGGTTTCGCCAATGGCGCGACCGAGCGCGAGCAGAATAGCTGCAACTACGCCGGACATGGCAGCAGGAAGCACCACGCGCGTCGACACTTCAAATTTGGTGGCTGAAAGTGCATACGCGCCTTCGCGAAGGGTTCGCGGTACGGCGCGGAGTGCGTCGTCGCAAAGTGAACAGATCGTGGGGATGATCATGATGCCGCAGGCGATAGCAGCGCTTGCGGCGTTGAACACCTCGATGGATGAAAAGATTGGTTTCAATAGCTTCGGCGTGATAAACGTCAGCGCGAAATACCCGTAGACCACCGTCGGAACGCCCGCGAGAATTTCGAGCACCGGTTTGGCGATACTCTTCAACCACGGCGTTGCGAACTCGCTCAGGAAGATGGCGGAGCCCAGCCCGATAGGGATAGCCACCAACAGCGCACCAAACGCGACAAGCAGCGTGCCCGCGACCAACGGCAGCACACCAAAACTTCGCGGCTCAATCAAGGGAGCCCAGCGGGTGCCGGTAAAGAACGCCCATGGGGACACTTCTTTGAAGAACGTGACCGACTCTGTTGTCAGCGAGTAGATGATAGCGGCTGTCGTTGCTACAGAAACGAGCGCGCAGGCCAAGAGAAGCGCCTCGATGCCTCGTTCCTTGATGCGAGTGACAGCTCGTGACATTCGATTCAGCCGTGTGCCTTGAAACCTAACCACGGCCAGACTGCGGCCTGACCATGCCACCCAAGAGGACCTGCTGGATAAACCTGCGGATCGCTACTTGTGCGTTGCTTTCGCGCGATGGAGTCGCGGCTCACTACTTTCCGCCGTAGAGTTTGGCCAGATCGACAGCGCCGCGCGAACCCCCTGCCGGGAACGCAGTACCTGTCTTGCCAGAATTAATTCGACCGCGCGCGGCCTCGTATAATGCATCGGACAAACCCACGTAGCTCACCTTGGGGTGCTCAACAATCTTCTTGGGGTTTGTCAGCAGAAAATCGACAAATGATCGGACTTCGGGACGCTTGGCCGACTCCGCGTTCACATAGATGAATAGCGGACGCGAAAGCGGATGGTAGGCACCCGAACGAACCGTATCCGGACTCGGAGCGACCGGTTTGCCATCACCGTTGTCAATCGGGATCAGCTTGAGCTTTGACTTGTTCGCTTCGTAGTACGAAAAACCGAAATAACCCAGCGAGCCCTTGTCACCCGCGATACCCTGCACGAGCACGTTGTCGTTTTCGCTGGCGGTGTAATCGCTGCGCGACGCCTTCTCTTTACCACACACGACTTCGGTGAAGTAATCAAACGTGCCGCTATCGGTACCGGCGCCATACAGGCGGATCTTTAAATCGGGGAACCCGGCGCGAACGTCCTTCCAATTCTGAACCTTGCTTTCCGGCTCCCAGATCTTCTTCAATTCCGCCAGCGTCAGTTGGTCGCAGAATTTGTTCTCGGGATGAGTGACGATCGCTAGGCCGTCCATGGCGATCGGAATTTCGATGAACTCAACACCGAGCGACTTGGCCCGCTCGATCTCAGCACTCTTGATCGGTCGCGAGGCGTTGCTGATATCCGTTCGCAATTTCGGCTGATCTTCCAGGAACTTCTTGAAACCGCCGCCCGTGCCCGAAACACCCACCGTGACTTTCACCTTCGGCTGCGACTCGCCGTACATTTCGGACGCTGCGATCATGATGGGGGCCACCGTGCTGGATCCATTAATCTGGATCGTCCCCTGCAACTGATCCGCCGCCCATACAACGCCTGCTGAAAAAACACTCACCGCCGCCAGTCCATACGCCATCTTCATGCAATCTCCCCGTATCTACGTTCCGTGGCCAATCGCCGCGCTCGCGAGCTGTCGCACTCGTTCCTGATTTTCAAAATTGGAATTTAGTGGTTCGTCGACATTCTGATCGCGGGCTTTTCACGGCGTCGCTGATCGCCGTGGGCCGTTCCGCTTAACTAATTGTATACGAGTGCTTTGCAACGATGAACGCGCGGGCGCATGGGCTGCGCAAAGATTGTGTTCAGATTGCGCTAAGCAGGCTGGTGAGGTTACGCACGTTGCCAAATGCTAACAAAAAAGACAGCCGCATAGGGGTTAAGAAACAACTTCTAGCCTGAAAGGCTGGAATTCAATAGCCGTGGGTCGGCTCTCTTCAAAAAGAGAGCCGACCCACAGTTGTCGTGCGATCGGTTAATGGACCCTGACAGGGTCCGATTCGATTACGCCCAGAGGTATTTCGGATCGTATGCAATGCCATACCGCTCGGCCAACGCGATCAACTCGTCTTCGAATGATACACGTGCATGGTGTTCCTTTTGCCGAGAAATGTAATCCACTAGCGCCTGACGCTGCGACTGGCCTATCGAAAATGCACCGTATCCGTCCTGCCAATGAAAATCATTGAATGGCTGGCCTTTGGTTTTGACCCACAGCGACGAATCTCTCTTGATGTTCAACATCAAGGATGAGAGCGCGATGTTCTTCGATTGGCTGATTAACAGATGCACATGGTTCTCGGTGCCGCCGGCACCAAGGAGCGGTGATTCATTGTTTCTACAGATACCGCCCATGTACGCAAAGAGTTCATCTTCGATAGAGGGGACAATCAAATTGCGGCGTTCTTTCGTGGAGAAAACAATGTGCATGAGGATGCTCGTGAGCGATTGAGCCATGTGCTTATTGTAAACCAGATTGAATTGTGCGGTCGATGGTCAAAGCCGACCCTTACAGGGTCGTTTACATCATACAGATTGCGAACCGGGGGCGGCGCCACGCTGCGCGTGACTGGCCCCCGGCTATGAAATTTGAGCCTTTCAGGCTAGAGAATTTGTGTTTTCGTCGCGCACACAACTCCCTCTTTGTTCGACCCTGGCAATGGGAAATGTGGCGGGTTTATTGCTTCTGCGTAGAAAGTGTCTTTGCCTTCTCAACCAGCTGTATGAACTCTTCGCGATAGCCGAACGGGTCTTCGCCCATCGCCGACTTCGCCATCTCCAGCACAGAGTCGAAACTCAAATCGGGCGTGTGGGCTGAGCCGCGAAGCATCATGCCGAACGAGGCCACCGAAGCCGCGAACACAAAGTCGTCCGAGGCGTCGTCGATCGTGAGACCTTCATCCGTTACCGGCAGTTCGATCAGCTTGCTGACATCGCCCTCGGGGTCTTTGTAGCGGAGCTTCACGGTCATCAGCTCGCCATTGTAGGGCGGGTCCGCAGACCCGCCGTCCGCTGTATCAACCTCGCGGGCTTGAACGATACGCTGGCCGCTCCCTTGCGGTCGCGGTTCAGATGCTTCGGTCTCTGCGTCGACGACAGAATCTGCGTCTTCTACTTCTTCTGCGGATTCATAATCATCGACTTCAACCATTTCGGTGTCATCGCCTGGCACTTCGTCACGCGCTGCAACCCGCGAATCGCCGCCTTGATACTTCAACGGGTCCACCCCCGGCTCGTGCGCCTGCATGCCCGCCGGAACGATCTCATACAGCGCAGTCACCGTGTGGCCCGCGCCGATCTCGCCCGCGTCCTTCGCGTCGTTGTTGAAATCCTGCGCCCGCAGCATGCGGTTTTCATAACCGATCAACCGATACGCACCGACCTCCGCCGGGTTGAACTCGACCTGAATCTTCACGTCTTTCGCGATCGTCACCAGCGTGCCGCCCATCTGGTCAACGAGCACGCGCTCGACCTCAACGTCGTCGTCGATGTACGCGTACAGGCCGTTGCCCTTGTCAGCCAGCTTCTCCAGCATCGAGTCCTTGATGTTGCCCATGCCGAACCCGAGCACGCTGAGGAACACGCCGGTCGCGGCCTTCTCCTCGATCATGCTGACAAGCTCATCCTGTCGCGTAACGCCGACGTTGAAGTCGCCATCGGTCGCGAGGATCACGCGATTCGCACCGCCCTCGACGTAATGCTCATTCGCCAGTTGATAGGCTGTCTCGATGCCCGCGCCGCCGTTGGTGCCACCACCTGACATCAACCGATCGACTGCATCGAGAATCGTCTGCTTGTTTCGCGCCGACGTCGCGGGCAGCGCCACGTTCGTGCCGTCCGCGTAAGTCACGATGGCTACGCTGTCGCGCGGGGTGAGCTGCTCGACCATCGCACGCAAGCCGTGTCGCACGAGCGGGAGCTTGTTCGCGTCCTGCATCGAGCCCGACACATCGACGAGGAACACGAGGTTCGCGGCCGGGCGATTGCGATCGGTGAACACCTTGCCCTTGATGCCGATTCGCGCGAGGCGATGCTCCGGGTTCCACGGGCACTCAGCGACCGCGACGTTGACCGAAAACGGATCGGCCCCGGTCGGCGGCGGATAGTCGTAATCGAAGTAATTGATCATCTCCTCGACGCGGACCGCCCCATGCGGCGGCAGCACGTTCTGATTCAACATGCGGCGAACGTTGGTGTACGAGGCCGTGTCAACGTCGATCGAGAACGTGGACAGCGGCTGATTCTCGACGAAGAGGAACGGGATTTCGATGACGGGATCGTAGGATTCGGCGGTTGTGGGGTCGTTGCGGTAGAGTCCCCGTACTTGTTCTATTTTCGAGAGACCCGGCACACCGGCTTCGACTTCGCCTGCGTTGGCCGGGTTGAACACATAGAACATTGCGCCACTTTTGCTAGTTGAAGGCAGCGCACCCGGTGGACCAAAGGGAACTTGATAACCGTAAGAGATGTTATCGTTTTTCGTAAAGTCGAAATTCCCATCGGCATCAAGGTATTGCGGCGGAATGCTACCAGCAAACGAACCGGGCATATCTGCGTCAAAAGTTCGTCCGCCAGCGAAATAGTAAAACCCAGTTGTATCGCGGCTGGCTGTTGCGGCAACGCGGGACCACGTAGTAACAAGGACACCGTAGTCCTCACTTGAAACTACGTGTGCCCCATCGACATTCCCGCCAGTCAGCCAGTTGCCGCCGAAGAACGGATCGCCTTTGGATTCTGCAGGAACTTGACTCGCCTGATTCGTTGGCAAATCGGGATAGCACCCGAGTCCTCCTGGCTGGTAAGCGAGGTCCATTTCTGAAACGTTGAGATTGCCGCCGCCAACATTAACTTCCATGGCTATCTTAGAGCTAACGGGAACATAATCGTCCGCGACATCGCCACCTGACGATGACGTGGCGTTTAGTGTCGTAGCAGCCGTACCAACATCTTGAAACACAAGGTCTGACTGCGAAATGCTGCGAGTTACATCACGGGGCGTTTGATATTCGCGAATGTATTGGAGATCGCGTTCGTGCTTGCTGCCATATCCTGACGTCACATTCGTTCCAGCATCATCAGCACTATTATCGCGATCTTGCGGAGCGCGAATCGGAGCTCCCTCGTCGAAATTCGATGTAGAAACACGCGCACGCGATTGGTCGTAGGGAAGGCTATTACCATCTTGAGGCGGCGTACCATTCGCCCCGGCTTGCATCGCCTCGACATCCGAAATGGAGCGAATCGTACTCGCCTGATCGCGGGCGGTGACGCTGCTGTATTGGCCTTTCGGGACCTTAATGTCATAGGTTGCATGATTTGGAAATTCCTCTTCGCCACCTCCTGATCCACCGAAAATTGATTGACCATTTCCGGGCGCGGGCACTTGCTCCACCAAAGCACTTCGTTGCTGTTGGTACAACTCGTTTCGCGTATACCGAAGATCCATATTCGGCTTTGCTTTCAGGCCGATCTGCGGAGAACTGTCCGCAGCACGCACCCCCCGCCCTAGGGCGTCTTGATCAATCGCGTCATATCCGCCTGAAGTGAATCTCGCCCCTGAAAGCCCACCGCTATCGTTGATTCCATCCAGCGAATCGACCGCCAGCGCAAAAGCCTCAGGGCTAACCGCTCCGGTATCGCCCGCATCGTGGTTCTTCGTCTCGACCGCGCCATACACCAATGGCGACGTCGGCCAATCAGCAGGATATCGCAATTGCTCGTACCAGGGATCAGGTCCATTCGGGTTCCGTGCAGCTAGCGCGTTACGCGTCGGTGCGGCCATCGCAAAGGCAAATGCATGCGTTGTGCTCGAATCAGATTGGCCATCCGCGTCGGTATCGATTGGCACGGCAGCATCTGCGGCTGAGCCATCGAGATCAACGTTCGATACAAGATTAGTTAACTCAATTCCTACTATGTCATGAGCAGTTTGATCAACTACCCGCAGTGGACTCTCAATGACAATCGCATCAGTTTCTGGTTCATAGACGATGGGTTCGATGGGATCGAAGTCTTCGGTCACAGCTTCGCCGAAGACGAGCGGCGTTCCATTTAGGATCTCGGGCGGACCATCGGCGTTGGGATCAACTAATACAATTGACACCTGCGCAGAACCATTCCTTATGGCAGTTACCGCATCACCTTGCTTGCTTTGAGGCAAATCGGATAACGCCACCGTGGGAATTGCAGGACTATCGTCATACCTGTATTGACTCAAGCCGTGGCCGATCTGGTGCAAGTTAATATTACTATTCAGCCTTGCGACCTTTTCGTTTTGAATTTGCCGCCACGCCACATACGTCACTCCCGACGCCACAGCCACGGACGCGGCCAGCGCGAACGGAATCAATCGAAGAACCCGTCGCCCTTTCAGAGCCGGGAGCGCGAGCGACCGGTTTGTTTGCGAATCTGTTGTCTGTTCCAACCCCGCGCTTGCGCTTGGGGCTCTGATGGCACGCGACTGGCCGTTGACCGAATCCGCTTCGAAGTCACCGACTTCGATGGCTCCACGGTCAATGTGCAATTCGCCATTCGATATTCGACATTCGCCATTCCCCGTCCGTAACTCGTAACCAGTAACCAGTAACTCCTCCTTCAGCGCCGCACTCAAACGTGCAGACGTCTGCTGGACGGATTCCACCCATCGCCGCGCGTCGGGCGAACGCTTCAATAAGCTCTCCACCTCCGCCCGCTCGGCCTCATCGACCTCGCCGAGGGCGTAGGCTGTCAGTCGTGGATCATCAACAAAGCTGTTCATCGCTCTCACCATCTCGTCGTCGACTCGCTCGCGAGTCGCACATACACCAAGAATTACGAATACGAATCAAAAAACCCAAAACCAAAAGCCCAAAACCTAAATTTCTGAAGAAGGAAACATCGACGACCCTATTATGCGTTTCGGCCTTAGGTATTGAGTCTTAAGCATTAGGTTTTCCCTCAATCGACAATCGACAATCAACGTTTCCGTTTTAGGCGTTTAGGTTTTAGGTTTTCACCGTTCACGCCCCCATCCCCTCCCTCAGCGCCCTCATGGCTGTATGAATCAGGAATCCGACATTGCCCACACTGAGTCCGGTGACAGCCGCGATTTCCTTGTAACTGAGGTCGTGTTGAAACCGCAGGCGTACGACTTCGCGTTGGTTCACCGGCAGCGTGTCCACCAGTTCACTCGCCCGATTAGCACCTTCGCGGCGTTCGATAGCGTCACTCGGATCGACTCCGCGAGCGTCCGCCAGAACCATCGCAGGCGGCTGATCCGCCATCCCTGTTCGTCCCGTCATATCGCTCAGCGTTTGCATGCGTCCGTTCTTTCTACAAACGTCCAGTGCCAAATTGCGGCACACTGTGTATAGCCACTGTCGCAGGTGACCGTTGCGACTTGCGACGTCCTCGCGACAGAGTCGCAGGAACGTCTCCTGCACCACGTCGCGGGCGGAGTCGACATCGCCGACGATCCGCGCGGCGTAGGCCATTAGCGGGCGCTCGAATTGGTCGAGCAGAAGGCGCATGCGCGGGATTGATTCTGGGGAAGGCCCAGATGGGTTGTCGGCAACGGCGGTTTCAGGCGTTGCACGCGCGGTCGTTTTCTGATCAGGCACGGCGTCCCCAATAAAGGCTCGTTGATCCGCTTGTTCGGCCCGTTTCATGGATCACGCGACAGTTTTTGGAATCTTGAATCAACCCCGATGCCGTCCGCTTGGGCACCCGGACATCTGATACAACGTGCTGGCGTGCCGTTTCTTAGAACGTAAAGGGCATTCAAGATGCAATTAATTGAACGGAGTTCCACATTCCGGGCAGCGCTTTTCCGGCAGGCCATGTAAGTTGTACCCGCACTGTCGACAAATCGCGGGTTTATTGGCAGTGGACGACGGTCCTTTTTTCGGCCAGAAGAAAAAGAACAGCGGAAAACCTGCGATGATCATGCCCGAACCGAGCATGCGTCGTGGCCCACCTCAGCAACCCGTTGCGAAAAGGTAGACCCCAGCGACGGGAATCGATGCGAGGGCGACCATTTGCAGAATCTTCCAAATATTCATTTTCTTTCCTTTCGGGCCACAGGTAATCGCCCACTCAAGCTCAACCGAAAAAAGCGAAACCTTGCTCACTGAAACGGCGCAGCCTGACATCGACGCCGACATTTATGTTTCGCTTGATTGTATCCTCGCCCGCGATCACCAACCAAGCAAAGTTCACAACAACGCTGTCGACCTCCAAGAGGGAACCAGATCGCAGATTCGGTTATGAAAGCCCGCTTTCAGCTACCGCGTAGGCCGTTTCCTTGGTATCATGCCTTGGTCATCATTCATCCGCGCGAAGTGTCCGGGCGAGGCGGCTAGGGATGGCGTCGGTCTAATTCACTTAGTCGTCGGGGAGGGTCGCCCCGCGGCGTCGAACGGGTTTCAGGGGCAAAGTGGGTGTGCCGAACTTCGGCGCACTCTCAAGGGGGTTTTCAGGATGAAAAACGCTTGGGTAAGTCGAAAAAGCGGTCATTGTTCACATTGCTTGGTTATCTTCGCGGTTGCGATTGTCAGCTCGCTTGCGGTTTCAAACTCAGCCGTCGCGCAATGCTCCACCAATTTGCAATGCCACAACGACAACAATGTTTGCACCTGCGATCGCTGCGTGTCCACTGTTTGCCAGCACAACTTCACCATTTACGGCAACACGAACTGCGACACGGCTTCGCTTCCCAACGTGGACGACATTCTCTGCACGCTCAGCGGATTTTCCAATTTTGCGAATTGCCCCAACGCCGACTTAAAACCGAATTGCACGGGCAACAACATTATCAACATCGATGACATTCTCGCGGTGCTGAACGCGTTTTCCGGGCAAGATCCCTGTGCTTGCGCTACCGGGATTCCGTGCGGCATCGCCGCCGATTGCGATGACGGCGTGTTCTGCAATGGAGCGGAAGTTTGCACGGGTGGCTTCTGCCAACCCGGCGCCAACCCCTGCCCGGGCCAGGGTTGCAGCGAGGCCGGCGATGTTTGCACGGGCGTCGGGAACGCCGTCATATCCTGTCAATTGGAATCAACCACGGCTGCGCGGGGCAGCGTTGTGCGGCTAGACGCGTTTGTTGAATCCGTCACTAGCCTGGCCGCCTACGAGGTGGCGATCGTGATTACGAAACTCTCAGGACCGGGTACGCTCGAGGCTGAGTGTTCCGACGGGGTGGTGATCGATTCGGATCGTCCTAATTTTATCTTCGCGGGACAGTCGCCGGTGTTCATTGCCTTGGATTGCAACAACGATCGCGCCGCTGCTGCCCTTTTGAACGGCAGTGCTTCAACCACACCGGCGAAGTACCTCGCCGAGTTTCAGCTCTCCGTCTCGTTGACGTCGAGTTCATGCACGACCTATCAGATCGCCATCGAGCCGTCGCCGGGTTCGCAATTGCGCGGACCTGGCGGGTCCACGATTGGATTCATTCCGGGTTCAGCATGCACGCTTCAAATTACCGGCAACAGCGGCATCGATTGCAACAACAACGGAACGCCGGATGAATGCGAGACGGATTGTCAGCCGAACGGTGTGGCTGACGAGTGTGATCTGACGCTTGGCACCAGTGACGATTGCAACAACAACGACATTCCGGACGAATGCGAAGTTGATTGTCAAAACAACGGCATTCCCGATGAGTGCGACATCACGAGCATGACCAGCGACGACTGCAACAACAACGATATTCCGGACGAATGCGAGTCTCCGGATTGCCAGCAGAATGATATCCCCGATGATTGCGACATCGCCGGCCCCAGCACCGATTGCAACAACAACCTGATCCCCGATGAATGCGACTTAGCCAACGGCATCGGCTCGGACTGTCAGCCCAATGGCGTGTTCGATCTCTGCGACATTCAAAACGCCACGTCACAGGACTTTAACAGCAACGGTATTCCCGATGAGTGCGATGCGTTCTGTGCGGCTGGTTGCAACGATAACAACGTTTGCACGTGCGACCGCTGCCTGAACGGTCTCTGCTCCCACACCAACCGTAAATACGGCGACGCCAATTGCAGCGGCGGCATCGTCAATATCGACGACATCCTTTGCACGCTGGCAGGTTTCGCGAACCTCAACGACTGCCGCAACGCCGATGTCGCTCCACCGTGCATGGGGAACGGAGTCATCAACCTCGACGATATCTTGCGGGTGCTGGGAGCATTCGGTGGGGAAAACCTCTGCGGGTGTAATTGACGAGGCGCTATACGCTCGATGGTGTGCACGACAGGACTTCGCCACCGCCGAGTTGCGGCTTGACCGTGCCACCCGAATTGCGGAACCAGAATTATCTTCGACGAACAGGAACCGCGTCGCCTTTCAAGATTCGTGTGCACTTTCGCGGATTTCAGTGCTGCGCGTGCGAATATCCGCAATTTCATCATGTTGTGGTGCTCGTCACAGCACTGTTGATGCCGTTGGATGACCTAACGGCTTCCTCCTTTGAGGCGAAGTGGAAGCTGAATCACACCAGGCCAACCAGTCGCCGACCTTGCTGACAACACTGTTACGCATGGTTACAAAAACACCCATCGCGAACCGTCCGCCTGCGTAAGAAATTGTGTCACTGCTGCATCGCTTCTCGCAGTCAACTGGTATCCCGATACATCTGTCGTTACTATCAGGTTCCAGCCGAAAAACCATATGCGCGACGGATCGCAGACTAGGCACGGACGCTTAGTTGGAGAGGGGATACAAACGAGTTCGGCACTCCCGATCTCGATCGAAAGAATTTCACACCGAGAGGATCAACAACGTAATGAGGAGCCATTCCATGACCCGACGACACTCGACGAAAATCGAAACGTTCATGGCCATGTGCATCGCTGCACTGGTCATGGTCGCGCTGACTGCAAGAGTCCGCGCGGAACAGACGCCGACGGCGCCCGCACCTGAAGGTGCTCCACAAGTCAAAGCCGAGGGCGACGGCGGCAAGAAGGACGAAGCCAAGAAAGACGACGCTAAGGACGGAAAGAAAGACAAGGACAAAGAAGATGACTTCCCCAAGTTCGAGGAAGTCACCAAGGATCACAAAGAAGTCGTCGGTCCTATGGGCGAAACTGGTTTCTTCCCGCTCTATTACAACAAGAAGACTGATCAGCTTCTCGCCGTCATTCCAAAAAGCATGCTCGAGAAGAACTTCCTGATGGCCAGCAGCATCGCAGGCGGTCCGACGTTTGCCGGTTGGATGTGGGGTGACCACGTCGTGCAGTGGCACGAGATGGACAAGAAACTTGTTCTCATCGAACCAGACCTTCGCTACAAGGACGGCGGGGACAATCCTGTGTCCGATGCGATCAAGCGGACGTATACCGATCGAATTCTCACATCGACTGCTATCGTCACGAAGAAGGGCCAGGACCCGGTCATTGACCTCGGCGATATTTTCAAGAAAGACTTCGCCGATATCGGCGGCATCTTCGGCGGCAACATGGACTCATCCCTCAGTCGCTGGGCCAAGTACAAGGCGTTTCCAAAGAATGTGGAAATCGCGGTTGATGCAGCCGTCATGAAAGGTCCGGGTGGAAACGAAGGCGGCACGCGGGCGCAAGTTCACTACAGCATCGTTGAACTTCCAAAGAACGATTACAAACCGCGTGAAGCCGATCCTCGTATTGGATATTTCCTTACCGCGGTCAAGGATTGGACCACCGACCACAACGCGGACACGATCTTCAAGCGCTACGTCCATCGCTGGGACGTTCGTAAGGCCGAACCGGACAAGGCCGTCTCCGACGTTGATCCCGAACATCAAATCGTTTTCTACATCGAAAAGACCGTGCCTGTGAAGTATCGCCGCTATGTGCGCGAGGGCATCCTGATGTGGAACACTGCGTTTGAGAAAGCTGGTTTCCGAAACGCCGTTCGCGTCGAGCAGCAAACCGACACCGTCCACGCCGAGAAGGACCCCGAAGACGTGCGTTACGCGTTCTATCGCTGGATTGTCAGCGGCCGTGCGTTCGCCATGGGCCCGTCGCTCGCGAATCCTCTCACCGGACAAATCCTCGATGCAGATATCATCATGGACGACGCGATGGCCCGTTCATGGGAGCTGCAATATGCACGATACAGCGGCGTCGGTCTGGCAGCCATGGACGATCCGCAACTCCGCGAGTTTCTCGATAAGCACCCCGAATGGGATTACAAGCCGATGATCGAGAAACTCCTGCCGGAGAACGCACGCTTCAGCGGCATCGACATCGAAATGTCACCGGAAGTGGCCAAGCGCATGGCCCATAAGCATGGGTACTGCACTTACGCGACCGGTCTCGCACACGAGATGGCGTTCAATATGGCGTGGCTCAATGCGGAAGGCCTCACAAATCGCAGTGACGAGTACGTCGGGCAATTGATCAAGGAAGTGGCTGCGCACGAAGTGGGCCACACACTTGGTCTGCGACACAACTTCAAGGCAAGCTCCTGGAAATCAGTCGATGAAATGATCGCCACCAAGGATCACAACACGCCCAACTGCGGCTCGGTCATGGACTACAGCCCGGGCATGTTCCATCCGGAAAAAGAAAAACAAGGCATCTTCGTCATGCAGGCCGTTGGCCCTTACGACGATTGGGCGATCGCTTACGGTTATCAGCAACATCAGGGAACCGAGCACAAGGACGAAGCTTCGCTGTTGAAGGCGATCACCTCGCGCGTGGCAGAGCCCGGTCTTGCATACGGCACTGATGAAGACACATCGATGCTCGCCCCCGATCCGTTGATCAATCGTTACGACAACAGCAGTGACAACATTCAATTTGCGAAACATCGCATGGAAATGGTTCGCAAGCTGCAAAAGGATATCTCCAACTGGGCCGTGAAAGATGGCGAGAGCTACGTCGCACTCCGCAAGTCGTTCGACATGCTCTTGTTTGAATACGCCCGCGCCGCGGGTTTCGCTGCCCGTTATGTCGGCGGTCAGTACATGAACCGCGATCACAAGGGTGACCCCAACGCGCGTCCTCCGCTGGAAATCGTTCCAGCCGCCAAGCAGCGCGAAGCGCTCGATTTCCTCGTCGAGACCGTGTTCAGTGACAAGGACTTCAAGTTCGATCCCGAATTGATCAACAAGCTGGCAGCCGGTCGCTGGTCGCACTGGGAAAGCGACGCCATGGACACGCAGCTTGATTACCCGATCCACGACCGCATCGCCGCCACGCAGTGGACGGCATTGTTTGCCGTGTTCAATCCGTTCAATCTTGATCGTATCTACGATGCCGAACTGAAAGTCGCCGCCGATCAGGACACGGTCACGGTGCCCGAAGTCGTCGGCAAAGTGACGAGCGCGATCTGGTCGGAAGTGGATCAGGGTCCGGGTGGGAAGAGCTACAGCGACAAGCAGCCATATATCTCCAGCGTCCGCCGGAGTCTGCAAAGGCAGCACCTGAACACCCTGACCAACATCGCGCTTTCGCAACCGGGCAGCATGATGGCGGCTGACATCAACGCTGTAGTCACCATGAAGATGTCCAAGCTTTCGGAATCGATCGGCAAGATTCTTGCCTCCGACGGAAGCAAGCTTGATGAGTTCACCCGGGCCCACCTCGATGAGTGCAAGTCACGCATCGATCGCGTGCTCACGGCGAAGTATGAACTGTAATTCGGATGACAAGAAAGGAGATATGTCCATGAAAAAAACTGTTCTTTCATCCGCAACATTGATGCTGATGTTTGCAGTCTGCGTGCCGGTTCTCGCTCAGGACAAGCCGCAGGACAAAGATAAACCGGACTTCCCCAAGTTCGAAGAAGTCACGAAAGACATGAAGACCGTTGAAGGCTTCATCACGATTTACCGCGACGACAAGAAGGACAAGCTTTTCGCGCGGATTCCAGCCAAGACGCTCGACAAACCGTTCTTGCTCGCGACGTCCATCGCGCGCGGTCCGGAATATGCCGGATGGCAGTGGGTTGATGCGGCTGTCTATTGGGAGCGCATCGACAAGAAGCTCGTGCTGATGGGCGCGGACCCGCGCTACACCAAGGGCAAAGGCTCTACGGTGGAGGACGTCATCGCGCGCACCTACACCGACTCGATTATTCAAACGGTCACGATCGTTACGGAAATCGAAGGTGATCCGGTCATCGATCTCGGAAAATTGCTTAAGACGGACTTCGCCCAAATTCGCGAAGCATTCCCAGGAAAGATCGATGCGAGCCTGAGTCGCATCGCCACCGTCAAGAACTTCGAGAAGAACCTTGAAGTCGACGTCGACCTCGCGGTGAATTCCCCGGGCGGCAATGGCGGCTCGGAAGTCGGCATTCATTACAGCTTCCATTATCTGCCTGACAACGGGTTCAAGTCGCGAGAGGCAGATCCGCGAGTCGGTTACTTCCTCACGGTCATGAAAGACTGGACGGCCAATCACAACGACCGCACGATCTTCAAGCGCTACATCAACCGCTGGGAACTTCGCAAAGCCCAGCCGGATCAGGAAGTGTCCGACGTACGGCCCGAAGATCAGATCGTCTTCTACATCGAGAAGACCGTGCCGGTGAAGTATCGCCGCTATGTCCGCGAGGGCATCGAAGAATGGAACAAGGCGTTTGAAGCCGCGGGTCTTCGCAATGCGGTGGCTGCGATTCAACAGACAGACACCGTGCACAATGACAAAGACCCGGAAGATGTACGATACAACTTCATTCGCTGGATCGTCACGGGCACGCCGTTCGCCATGGGACCGTCGCGCGTGAATCCGTTCACCGGCCAGATTCTCGACGCGGACATCATCTTCGACGACTCGATGATTCGTTCTGTTCTGCACGAGTATGACATCAGCGGCCCGAAGGCGATTGATTCGAATATCGACTCGACGGTGAGTCAGTTCCTCGCCGAGCATCCGGAATGGAATGACGCATGTGGCCATAATCACCTGTCTCTTGGCCATACGTCTGCCGAGTACGAAGACGATTCGATTCCCGGAACCCCGACCGGTCTCAAGCAGAAGCCAAGTTGGCTGCCGCAAGGACAGTTTGAGCCGACTGAGCATCGATGCGACGTCGGAATCGGAATGGTGCGCGAGTTGGCCATGGCCACGTTCCAGGCTGCGCAAGCCGGTCGCGATCTGCCGGAGGAATACATCGGGCAGGCGATCAAAGAAACGATCATGCACGAGGTCGGCCACACGCTGGGCCTGCGACACAATTTCAAAGCAAGCAGTTGGCAGAAGCTCAAGGATGGCCACGTAGCGGGCGACTTCACGAAGCCGACCACTGCCAGCGTCATGGACTACAATCCATACACTTTTGCCGACAACAAGGCAGAGCAGGGATCGTTCGCCACGCCGACTCTGGGCCCGTATGACATTTGGGCGATTGAGTACGGCTACAAGGAATTCGTCAAGAAGGATGGCGAAGGCCAGCCGAAGGACGAGAAGGAAATGCTGCGTAAGATCGCATCGCGCTGCACCGAGCCGGGACTCGACTATGCGACGGACGAGGACACTTCGGATGTGTACCCCGACCCGCGCGTCAATCGCTGGGACGATGGCCGTGAGCCGATGGAGTTCGCAACCGATCGCATAAACGCTGTCGACAAGTTGTGGAAGGACGGGCTCGACTGGTCGGTGAAAGACGGCGCGAGCCTGAACAAGGCGCGCCGCGTGTTCAACACGCTGCTCAATCAATACGGTTTCGCCGCCCGCATCGCCGCACGAAACGTCGGCGGGCAGTATGTGTATCGCGATCACAAGGGCGATCCGAATGAACGTCCTGCACGCGTGCCGGTCCCCCCTGCCGAGCAACGTGCTGCTCTGAAGTTTCTTGCTGACACAGTCTTCTCGGACAAGAGCTTCCAGTTCTCGACGACCTTGTTGAATGCGCTTGCACCGGGTCGCTGGTCGCACTGGGATTCAGACGCGATGGACAGCGAGCTCACGCTCGACGTGCATGATCGTGTACTTACGGTTCGAATGCGGGTGTTGTTCCTGCTGATGAACCCGTTCACGATCAATCGAATCTACGACACTCAGATTCACAACGGCGAAGACGTGCTCACCGTACCTGAGTTGTTCCGGACTGTCAGCGGAACTGTTTGGTCCGAACTGTCCGCCGACGGCAAAGGCGACGGCAAGTTTACGAATCGCAAGCCGTTCATCTCCAGCTATCGTCGCGCGTTGCAGCGCGGTCACGCACAGCGATTGATCGCGATCTCTTTGAGTCAACCTGGCGCGACACTCTATGCCGACCCACATGCGGTTTCGCGAATGGCGCTGAAGGACTTGGGCGCGTCGATTCAAAAGACGCTCAAGGATCGCGGCGACAGACTCGACGACGCATCGCGTGCGCATCTTGAGGACACTAACCGTCGTATCAAGGAAGCACTCGAAGCCGAGTATGAACTGCGGTAGTCACCGCTGAACCAACTCTAAGGTAGTTCTTGGCCCCCGCGCGATGGAAGTCGTTGCGGGGGCTTTTCTTAACAAAAGACACCTCACTTCCCCCACTCAATCAAATCTCTTTTCTTGAGCCTTACTCATTGACAGAACCGACACCTGAGCGGTTTACTGAACGCATGGAACGAAGGTCCATTCATGTCTATTGAAAGGAGAATGCCATGATCCGATCCAAAGTCATCGTCCCCGTCGTTATCGTCGCAGCGTTTCTTGTGGGAAACTGGTGGGCAGCCGCGGAAGACAAGAAGCAACCCGTGGAACAGGAACGTGCTGTCACAGAGAAGGAAGTTCCCGAGGTTGCTCTGGCTGCGCTCAAGAAACTGTCGGGCGGAGCTGCCTTTACTGAATTCGCCGAGGAGATTGAGCACGGACAGAAGTATTTTGAAGGGTCCTGGAAGGGACCGGATGGCAACGTCGACGCGCTGGTGACTGAGGCCGGTGACGTCGTTGAGATTGAAGAGAAAATGCCGGCGACAAAGATTCCGGCAGGGGTTCGAGCGGCTGCGGAGAAGACTGCGGGCAAGGACGCCAGCATGTCGTTCGAGCGGAAGACCGTGTACATGTACGAAATCCACTACAAGAAAGACGGCAAGACCCACGAGGCGATTTTCACCGCTGACGGGCGCACGTTCCACGAAGAAGGTCAGGACGGCGAAAAGGGTGAAGAGGAAGAAGAAAAGCCATAACGCCACTCGCGAATATCATCGCTGATAAGGTCGATGGGCCGCAGGGAGTGGATGCCGGAATGGTGTCCACTCCTGATTCATTACCATCGTCGGTGCCATCATCCGGCACTTCCGCTACGGCCAATGAATACGCAAGACGCTTGACTTGGCCTGAATATAGCTCGGTCCAATAGAGCGCGCCGTCGGGGCCGACTGCGAGGTCGACCGGCCCGCCTTCGAGTTGCGCGAACAGTGAATGATCAGCGATCTGATTTTCTGAGAGTTGAGCGCGAAAGATGGCCTGACTCACGAAGTCGATATGAAACAAATCGCCGCGATACTCTGCTGGAAACGCCTCACCTTCGTAGACCACACAACCCGCGATCGATGAGCCTTCATTGTGGTACGCAACGAGTGGAGCCACAAATCCGGCTGTCAGGTCGAGCGACATTCCCTCATCCATCGGCCAGCCGTGGTTTGATCCGGCGGTCGCGAGGTTGATCTCCTCGAATCGCTCGTCGCCCGACGAGCCAACGTCCATCACGAACATGCGTCCGTCGTTCGCGAAGCAGAATCGGAATGGATTGCGGAAGCCGGATGCGTAGACCGCTCGCGGCGCGCCGGTCGGCGTGGCATAAGGGTTATCATCCGGCACACTTCCATCTAGGCGCACGCGCGAAACTTTTCCGGACAACGAGGTCAACTGCTGACTCAGCTCCGGCATTTCGTTGTCGCCGATGGAGAAGTAAAGATGTCGATCCGGACCGACTCGAAGACAACCGCCGTTGTGGTTGCTGCCGGTCGTGGGAAGATTGTCGACGATCACGCGCGAATCGACGGCTGTGCCATTTTGATGGGTGAGGCGGATGACACGTTGCTCGCCGCTCGAAACCGTGGCGAAGGCGTAGACGTAACCGTTTTCTTCAAAGTCGGGATCGATCGCGAGGCCGAGCAAGCCGCTTTCGGAGACGGTGTAGACCTCGAGTTGTGCGAAGGTTTCCGGTTGCAGCACGTTGTTTTCGACGATTCGGATGGCGCCGCCCTTCTCGGCGATGAACATACGACCGTCGGGCGCGAAGGCGATGGCCAGCGGTTCGGTGAGGCCGGTGGCGACGGTTGAGACATCGAAGTTTTCTGGGAACGAGGTTTGGGCTAGGGAGATTTGGACGGCCATGAGTACAAGTAACGAAGCGAGCAGGTTACGAAGTCGCGAGGGGAACAGATTGATGCGGCGCGACAGCGGAGTTTCTGTTGCTGTATGATTTGGCGAGATCGACCACGGCCAAGCTGACGCTTGACCGTGCCACCCGGATTGAGCCTGCTTCTTTGGGGGCGGTGACTTGCACGGTGTGTTGCGCGAAACGTGCGTCACGATTGCACACCCGCGTTTTGAGCCTGCGAGGCGGGTTGAATTTTGCGCGTTTCTGCGCCGCGCAAATCGGAATTCGCTCTGGCGCATGCGAGAACGCAGTTTTTGCAAGGTTTTTTCGATTGAGAACATTTTTTCGCGCAGATTGGGCGGGAAGTGTCGGACGTGTGTGAACTGGGTTGATTCTGTTGGAAGAGATCGATGGTCATAGGAGTTTCTCCGGACGAGATTCCATCTTCAATAACGTCATCGGTGATCGGTAGATTCTTATTGCCGATGGTGCGCCACCCCTTCGGGGTTAGTTGGGCGAGGATTCACGTGTCCACGGGTTTCGTTCGCCTACGGCGAACTCCACCCGTGGCTAGCAATCTGCGCTCCTTCGGAGCTAGATCGCCGGTTAGGAAGTCATCGCGAGATATTCATGGTTAACTCCGCTTTGGTCACTCGTTTCTTGGATTACGCCGACCCCTTCAGGGTCGCAATGCCAAGCGATGGCACCTATCCGGGGGTCTCGGCTTCGCTCGACCCCCGGCTACTTTCTCGCAGCCTTGCAGGCTGCAATGGAAAGTCATGCGCATCTCGAAAATCGACGCATGCTCCAGTCGTACCTATGCGTCTTGAAAGCCGTTGGCGAACGGTTCAATTGTGCATAGACATCTCGAGAATTGTCGACGCACGGTTCATTCGTGACTAAGCATCTCGAAGATTTTCAGGGCACGGTTCAGTCGTGCCTACGGCACTATTCACTTGATCATCCACTCTTTACCCAGCACTTCGTGCTGGGCTATTCTCAGTTCGTCCCTGACAGGACGAGCGTATTCGCGCAGGCAATCGTTGGATTGCGCATGATGCACTGCTCATAGAGCAGTGGCACACACCGAACTCCACCCGTGGCCACAGCCCTTCTCTCTTTCGGAGCTGCATAGCTGCTACCGGAAAGTTTTTCGTCACTTGCATTTGCAAGCATGTCTATCTGAACAAGGTCGAACCGACTTGTTCGTCGTAGGTTTCGCCGTCGTATTGGAAGATCGGGCGCGGGTCGAAGCCGAGCCAGTCGCGGATGCACGAGCCGAACACCGCGCGGAAATCCACGTAATACGGTAGCGAATCCTCGTTGATGTCGGCGGTGCTGACCGCTTGGCCGTGCAGACCGCCGTTGACGCTCGGGCCCGCCAGAATCATGTGGCCGCCGTAGCCGTGGTCGGTGCCCGGGCTGCCGTTTTCTTCGTTGCGACGACCGAACTCGGTGTAGAAGCAGATGCACGTGCGCTCCCACATGCCGAGGTTCTTGATGTCGTTGACGAACTGCTCGAAGTGATTGTTGATGCGCGGGAACAGTTCGTTGTTCGCGTCTACCTGCGAGCCGTGGGTATCGAAACCGCCGTACTTCACCTTGAGAATCTGCGTTCCGAGATTGGCTGAGGCGAGCTGAGCCGCGCGGAAAAATTCGCCACGTGCGTCGCCGGTTGATTCGAATGCTTCCGTACGTGAACGAATTTCTTCGCCGCGGGTGTCGATGCGGTTGAAGGCGTCGGCGATCGCTTGTTGCATCGGGGTTCGATCTCGCTGCACGCGCGACAGTCTCCCGAATGCGTCGTGGGCTGCCTGGCGATAGGTCTGGTCGGGGTAGCCGTAGTTTCGCGGGTCGCCGATTGTGTTCGTGTCGAGCACGCCGAATGGTTCGTCGAAGTACATCTTGCGAAGACGCTCGTACCAAGTCTGATTCGATCCGCCGGCTGACGCGAGGTTTCGCAGACCATATTCGTAAATGTCCTGACTCTCGAAGTGCGAGCCGTTGGCATTGGGATAAGCGACCTGCTGCACGATCGCGAGCTGACCTTGCGTGTAGAGTTCGCTGAAGTACGGGAACAGGTTGTTGATGCCGACATCCGGATGGTCCGAGAGCGGCGTCACCTGATCCTGTGAGAGTGCGAGGACTGGTCGTTTGCTGCGATAGGCTGCGTTGCCGAAGGGAGCGAGGAAGCTCAGTGCGTCCATGCCGCCGTCGAGCTGGCAGAGCACGAGAAGATTGCCCGTGCCGCCGCCGGATTGGGCGAACGTCGAAGCCACCATGTTGAGGATGGGGTCGGCGAAGGCCATCGCGCCGACGCCTGCGCCGGTCTTGCTCAAGAAACTACGACGCGTCATTTTGCAATCACGACATTCGCTCATGGCTTGTACTCCTCTTTTTGTGTCGAGAAAGGATTCTCGGTACAGCATTCGGTCTGTCACGACCGGACAGTGTCATTCCTATTAGTGGCCGCTCCCTCGCGGTCGCGGTTCTGTTTGTGTGCCGAGAAAGGATTCTCAGCACAGCGTTACGTTTCCTATCGCCCCATGACGCGGTCATCCATGGCCATCAGGCGGATCATTTCGCGTACGTGGTCGGGTTGGCGTTCCGGGTCTTCGAGGTGGAACGCGAGCCAGCCGTTTTGGTCGAGCACTTCGACGTAGATTTCTCGCTCCTCCTCGGTGAGCGGAATGTGGAACACTCCCGCGATGGCGTCGACGATGAGTTCGCGACTTTCACGTTGCGACCATGTGGCCACCGCCGGCAGGAGGTGGTACGGCAGATCCTCGGTGTGCTCGGGGCCGTATTCCATGCGACGACGCAATGCGTTCGCACGCGAGATGACCCACTGGTCTTCGAGCCATGCTTCGTTTTCTTCCCAGCCTTGCACGCCGGGTGGGTTAAGCAGTTCCTGGCCGGCGAAGCGCAGATCGCGAGCGAGGTTATCGAGCACGCCGGTTTGCGATTCTTCGCTGTAGATGTGCATGTCCAACGTGCGGGCGACGCAGACAACGTGCTCGACCGGCGACGTGATCGATCCGCCGCGTGCCTCTTCCGAGAACATCGCCTCTGACTGGAGAATGCGGCGGACGAGCGGCTCGATTTCGAAGCCGCCATTCTCGAAGGTTGCTGCTAAGTCTTCGACGACCGAGTCCGATGGGTTTTCGTGCACAAACAGTTTGAACAGATTCGTTGCGACGTAGCGGGCGGCTTCCGGTTGATCGAGCGTGAGATCGATGACGGACTGGTAGTTGTAATTGTCGGACGAAGCGCGTGTCGGGAAAATCGCCTTCGGCGTTTCGTCGTGATTGAGCAGGTCGTAGATCGGACGTGGGTTTTGGTCCTGTTCGCGGAAGAGCGTGATGCCGGTGAACGCGCGAGCCCCTTCGCGGATGTCGTCCTCTGTGTAGAGCACGTCGCGGCCAAGCGTGAACAGTTCCCAGAATTCGCGGGCGTAGTTTTCGTTGGGGCTTTGCTTTGGGCTGTTGGCACCGTCGAGGAAGATGAGCATCAACGGATCGATGGTCAGCTCTTCGAGGAACTGGCGATAATTTCCCAGTGCATTTCGGCGGAGCATTTCCCAGTGCAGGATCGGCAGGCCTTGGTCGCGATCGCCGAGTACGCGGCGGGCGGTCGCGAAACGATCGTGCCAGAACATGGCCATGCGTTCCTGAAGCGGGTTTGGTCCGTCGATGAGATAAACGAGCCAGCGGCGTTGGATGTCGCCTTCGAATGTTTCCGCAAGCGATGTGAGCGCGGGCGATTCACGATTCGTGGTTAAGAGACTGGCGATGGTGAGCGACAGGCCGTCGTCGACCGCTTGTTGGACTTCTTCCGGTGTGGCGCCGAACGCGGCGCGGCGGAGAAGATGATAGGCTTCGTCCGACGTGAGTTTCTCGCGATAGGCGCTGGCGGAATTGGATCGGCCGCGAAACTCGCCTTCGTCGCTGACGCCACCGCCGCCGAAAATTCCGCCGCCGAGTGTGCCTCCCCCACCGCCTGAACCGCCACCCGTTCCGCCGCACCCTGTTAAGACCGTACCGGACAACAACGCACAGAACCATAATTTCCGGCTGCGTATCATGTGACGTCTCCCCTCGGTGATGACCCCATTCGAACCGCACGCTCTTTCACGCCGCCAAGCGGTTTGTGTCAGTGCGTGGCACTACCTCATAGACCCTTTGTGAATCGCCGAACTATTTTTGGGGTATGAAAAATCAGGCCGTGTGGGCTCGAATCGCCCGATGGGGCATGGATTTCCTTTGTCGTGCGTGATGGATTACGCGAGGAAGGAATCCGTTGGGGAAGACGCTGAGAGTGTAATCGGATTCGTGTTTGTTCCACGCGATCGCGACACGCCGCTCGACAAAGCCTCCAAGCCTCGGTCTGACATCGCGCGGGAAGGTGCTCGCCGATACGGTCGGCGCGTGGCCGCTTCGC
The DNA here is from genome assembly GCA_964494205.1 of uncultured Phycisphaeraceae bacterium. Lineage (GTDB taxonomy): Bacteria > Planctomycetota > Phycisphaerae > UBA1845 > UBA1845 > JBBTCX01. Next base: position 93,590 of record CAZBRD010000014.1, read on the forward strand.
AACGGCCACATTTCACGCATTGCGTGAAGGCAGAATAACTGTTTCCCCTCCCCGTGCGGAACTCACCGCATACACAGAGGATGTAAGATATAACGTTACAAGAGGCAAGAATTGCCCGAATTCCGGGAGGTAGTTATCGGGTTTGCGTTGGGATGAATACAAGCATTAGAATGCGAATTACCTCTCGTCGCTGTCATTTAATTATGGAGCCTTCGCCGTGACGCATTGGATGTGTCAAATCGTACTCTTCGCGGCGCTACTAGCGCATCCAAGAACGCAAACAACACCGATGGTTCCATTTCGCGAAATCGAAACCATCGTCAACAAGCCCAGCGAAATTCCGGATATTCGCTGGCCACTCTATTCAACAACCGGTGAACTTCGCAGGTACGATCTCAGGAATGGACGCATACTGGCAAGTGAATTGTCGGGGCCAACTGGCGAACTCATCTATAGCAATACGGGACAACCACAGGTTTTCCCATTGGGCGAGCTGGGCTTTGACAACACCGTTGCTGACGACCTGAAGCCGATTTGCATTACGTCAGATCTCACCTGGATTGAGATCGCGGTGACCGGCATGGGCGACGGAACCGGTCCCGGGTTCGACATTGAAATTGAACTGTTCGAGAGCTGCCCCAGTGTAGGTGGAACGCCGATCGCGGGCACGTATTACAATACAGTTCTTCCGGACGATGGCGATTTTCTTGTTGTCCTTGACCTTAGCGATCACCCGGTATCGATTCACGGAACGGTATGGCTCCAAGTGCATTCGACTTCCCCTAATGCCGGCTGGCTGTTCGGCGGGATGCCGGATGTTGGCACTTCAGACGATCGAGTCGATCTAATTCCGTTCAGTTGCAGCACCTATTTCGGCGGGTGCCCTCCGAAAGGGTCCGCTTGCGCTAACGGGTATGTCGTGATGTATGGAATCAATTGCGTAGCGCAACACCTTGCTTATCGAGCTGACATCCTGTCGGCGTTTTTCACGCCATTGAACCTCGACGAACGAATTGCCGACGACATCGTGCCGATCAGAGCCCCGGGGGATTTGTGTTCCCTTACCGCGTGGATCGTTCGAACCGCCGGTCTGGACGGCCCTTATGTGATGCACGTTGAAATTTGGTCGAATGACGAAATATTGGATAGACCAAACGCACCTGTCCTCGGCGCGATGCGAGATCATCCGGGAATTGGAAACGGGTTTCGCGATGAATCTGAACTCATTTTTGAGCCACCCGTTGAAATTCCTAGTTCAAAGTTTTGGGTAGTTTATGACGTGGATGGAAACGAAGCAGGGCCGACTCTAGTGGGCGCGGCTCCTCAGATCGGTTCGAGTGGCGATTGCTACGCGAAGTTCGGCGACCCGACTCTCGGAGAGTGGAGCGGTTGCGAATGGAATTTCGGCGGCTGCCCGTTCGCACCGTGTGGGACATTTGAAAATCTGATTTGGTGCGGCGGGCCTGAAGCATGGGGCGCGTGTTGCGACGACGGACCATCCGGTGAAGACACGTGTTTTGAACACGTACCACAATCGCTTTGCCATGGTCGATTTGTTGAGGCGACCGCCTGCGATCCCGATCCCTTTGATCCGCCGTGCGGCACGGCTGCCTGTTGTCGACCGGACAACGTCTGCGTGAGCCTATCGCCTATGGAATGTGAAGAGGCAAATGGCTATTGGGACATAGGGCATCTTTGCGGCGATGATGGTTACAGCTGTCCTCGAATTGAATGCACGACAGCTACAAATTCATGCGACGATACAAACCCGATGCACGGTGGATGTAATGATGTCGCGTGTTGCGAGATTGTTTGCGAAATTGAGGAAGCCTGCTGCACCGAAGCGTGGGATTCTTCGTGTGTGAGCCTCTACCACCGGCATTGTCCGCCCGATTCATGCGAAGGCGCTGTGATGGTGACGTGCAATGACAGTGTTATCCTCGACAACACGCTGGCCACTGACAGTTTGAGCGATCCGGGGTTTAGTTGTCATAACAGTTCAATTCCAGAAAGTTTTGGATCGGTTTGGGCCAAATTCATACCCACCGAATCCACGGCTATGATTCGGACCTGTAACAGCCCATCGCCGGCGGATGATTCAGTTATCTCACTCTATTCGGGCGCGTGCGGTGACCTCATCGAAATCGCATGCAGCGATGACGTCATTGGTTGTCACCCCGTTACGAACTTCAATTCCGTCATTTGTGCCAACGACTTAGTCCCAGGTGCGACCTATTATGTTCAGCTCGCGTCGCGGACCAATGCGGATCGTGGACCGTACAACCTAGAAGTCCAATGCCCTGCACCAGCAAATTGTGGACCTCCTATGCGGCCAGCGAACGATGATTGTGCGGACGCGATTCCGATTGATGAGGGCGTCCATCCATTCACTAGCGTGAACTCGACAACTGATGGTCCTCTATTGCCTGCGCCTACTTGCAACGAAGGATTCGACCATGATTTAGCGTATGACGTCTGGTTTAGGTACACCGCGCCCGGTCACGGGTTCGCCACTATTGATCTGTGCTCGGAAACTGATTTCGATTCTGGAATTGCTGTTTATGAAGGGTGCCAGTGTCCGGCACAAACGGCGAATACGATTGCATGCAATGACGACGGATGTCCGCCGGAAGAGCCCGAGGTTGGCGGAGCGTCGCGGGTTACGTTCGAAGCAACGCACGGACAATGCTACAAAATTCGAGTGGGTGGGTATGGGCCGTTCGCAACGGGTTCCGGTGAAATCGCTATTTCGTTTGTGTTTATCGATGGCGGCTGTCCCGATGGAGGCGTCACGTTTATCAACCCGTTGAACGGTACGGTGGATGCGCGACAACCGCATTCTCCAAGCAACCTTGTTCCGCTGCAGGGAATTTCTAGTTTTGGCGTTCATGCGCCGGCGGGTGCGGACGCATCTTGCTGGCGAATGTGCGAGACAAGTTCGTTTGGAAGCCCTAACTCTATTTCGAGCGTGGCGGACAATGGGAATGGTTCCTACACCATCCATCTCGCGCGACCATTGACGCCGGGGGCTGCGACACGAATTTCCTACACGCCGATGTCCGGACCTTCAACCACAGGCACGTTCTATGCTCACCCTGCCAACGTTAACGGTGACAACATCGCGAACCCGCTCGACATTCTGCGAATCATCGATTGCCTCAACGGAATTCAACCGAATGTCAATTGCCCGCACGGAATTTACAGTCGCGACATCGACCAAAGCGGAGTTTTCAATCCCGCAGACATCCTACGTGTGATCGACCTGCTGAACGGGGCCGATCTGTTTGATGTTTGGAATGGGACAACGTTACCTACCAATACTTGTATTCCATAAGTTGGCAATGCTTGCTTTAGTTTAGCTAACCAAATGGTCTCAACTGGAGTGTTGAATGATGCCTTCGTGCGTCCTACGGACGCTATTCAAGTGATGGTCATCGCACCAGAGGCTGAAGCCTCTGGCAACTATCGTGCGCCCTACGGGCGAAACGCACACGTAAAACTACAAGTGTTCTGGTTCTAATTCTTCCGCAGGAACATCGGGGGCGGGTTTTTTGAGGTACTTCACGTAGACCCATGCGAGGGTGCCAATGGCGATGACGGCTGCTAGTGCCCAGAGTTCGTACTTCTTGAAGTCATCGATCAGCGTTGCGAGCACTTCGCCGAAGACGTATCCGCCTGTCGTTACGGTCACAACCCAGATCACGGCGCCTGTGATGTTGAGCACTAGGAACCGCAGCGGTGAGAAGCGGCTCGCGCCGATGACGAACGGGGTGATGTTGCGCAGGCCGTAGAAAAAGCGAAAGCTGAGGATGACCCAGAACTGGTGCTTTTTCAGTCGCGACTTCACCCAGCGGGCGCGGCGCTGCCACTTGGGACGCGTGCTGAGGAATCGCTGGCCACGCGTGTAGCCGAGAAGGAAGAACAACTGATCGCTCAGGACTGTGGCAGTGAACGCACAGAGCATGACCCACGGCAGATACAGGTAGCCACGATGTGCGGCGAACCCGGCGAGGACGACGATCGTTTCGCCTTCCAGGAAGGAACCAATGAAGAGTGCGATGTATCCGTAGTTTTGGATCAGTGATTCAAGTGACAAAACAAACCTCTTGAATCGGACAATCTCGTGACTAGGCGAAGCCTCTGTTACCAGATCAAGAGATCGAGACCAAGGAGCCCCTCACCCTACCCTCTCCCCAATGGGGAGAGGGAACTCATTCCTAAGGACCATCTCATTATTCAACGAATCCTACTTCCACTCTGACGACCAAGCGGCCCACATGGCGTCGGCGAAAAGGCGATGCGCTTTGACGTTCGGGTGTGCGTCCATCCCGTTAACGACCAGCGTTCTCGGATCCTGTCCCGCGATGCTACTTCGCAGGTCGACCACCGCGACGCCCTGACTTTGCAGAAACTGTCGCATCTGTTCGTGCAGGCGATCGCGATCGAACTTCGTGCCGCCGACGCGAATGAATGGAAGCAGCGCGACGCGAAATGTCACACCGCGCTCGGTGCAGGCATCTCGCATGGCTATCAGTTGTTGCTGGTGCAACGACCAGAACCGCGGGGTTGCGTAGCCATCGGCGATCCAATCGTGGTAATTCATCACCGTGGGCACGCGGGGCACGACGATCGTGCGGAACATCCAATCGACCAGGGCCGAACTGTCGGGATTGAACCAGCTTGATTCCGGTGGACGAGTGGGGTTGAAGCCCTGCTCGCGCGGCAGGAGCTTCTCGATGTCGTTGAAAACATAACAGAGAACAATCTCGTCGGCGTGGTAACGATCGATCACGTCCTTGATCGGGACAAGCTGGTCACCCGTTCCCCAGCCGGGGATCGCGACATTCATGACCTCAAAGCGAGCACCTTTCTCCTTATTCAGGCGGGCTCCAATCTGATCCGCAAACCGATCTGCGACGTTCTCGACACCCCAGCCATAGGTGAACGAGTCGCCGACGAAAGCGATGCGACGAACGCCGGCTGGTTTTTCAAACTTCCACTCATCGTCGCGGCAACGGAATGAATTCAAATGGGCGTGCAGAGCGAACCACTTCCGGGCGGGCAACGAAACACCAAACGAATCCGTCCGCACGGAGATGAATCGCAGGTACGATTCCGCGGACATAGCGACAACGCCCAACATGCAGCAGCAGATCAATACATTACCCAATACTAATCGCAGTCGCGGCTGTTTTGCTTTGGGGAAGAATTGAAAGAAGCACCAGGTGTGAACGATCAACGAAATGAGCATCAGCCAGAGAACGGCGTAGTCGCCGAGGTAGCCGTACATTCCGCCGAAAGGCATCAGATGCGCTCCAGTGAGATGTCGAGGGCGGTGGCTGAGTGCGTGATCGCGCCGACTGATATTCGCTCGACACCGGTTTCGGCGATGGCTCGCACCGTGGTGAGGTTCACGCCGCCCGATGCTTCGAGCTCCACCTTGCCGCGTAGGCCGAATGAGTCGCGCATTTCGACGGCCTCGCGAAGTCGATCAACGTCGAAGTTATCAAGAAGGATGATGTCGATGCCAACTACGGAAAGCAGCGCTTCGACCTGATCGAGCGAGTCGGCTTCGATTTCAACAAAGGATGGCTTCTTGCCGGTCGCGCTAAGTTGGTTGAGCAGTTCGAAGACGAAGGAGGCGAGTTGTCGAACGGGGACACCCGCCAGGTGGTTGTCCTTAATCAGGACTGCATCGAACAGACCTTCGCGGTGATTTCGTCCTCCGCCGCAACGCACCGCGTATTTTTCGAGTTTCCGCCAGCCGGGAGTTGTCTTGCGAGTGTCATAGATGGCGGCGGATGTGCCGGCGATCGCGTCGACATAGCGGCGGGTGATCGTCGCGACGCCGGACAGTCGTTGAAGAAAGTTGAGCAGGACGCGTTCGGCTGAGAGCACGGTCGCAAGCGGTCCGCGGATGGTCGCGATTGATTTGGGGACTTCTTTGATGGCCAAGCCGTCGACGACGCCCGGTTCCCACGTGATGGATAGCGATTCGTTGTACGCTTCGAGAATGGTCGCGGCGATTTCGCAGCCGGCCACGACGCCGGCGCTTTTCACCAAAACGGAAAAGGTAGAGGCAACTTCGCCGTTGGGGAGCAAGGTTGACGAGAGATCGCCGTCGCCAAGGTCTTCGGCCCGGGCCATCGCGATAAGTTGTCGTACGCTTTGATCGTCGCGCAGCTGCATGGGTCTATTCTGGCATGGACCTGCAGCGGAAGCTACCGGGCATGGCGGCGATGCACTTGGCCATGCCACCCCGCGTATTCGCCACATACCGGCACTGCGGCTTGACCGTGTGAGCCAAATCTGCAAACTCTGACGAGTTGCCGAGCTTGAATCGATTGCAGGTTATTGGAGTTTTTCCATGCAAACCACCGCGACGCTACTTCGTACGCCGCTTTATGATGCCCACGTCGCGTTTGGCGCACGCATGGTCGATTTTGCCGGATGGGAGATGCCGGTTTCGTTCAGCGGCATCAACGAGGAACATGTTCATACGCGTACTTCGTGTAGCGTGTTTGACGTTTCGCACATGGGACGACTTACACTGGTTGGCAAGGATTGCGAGTCCTTTCTCAATCGCATCTGCACGCGGAACGTCGCCAACGCCGAGGTTGGCCGGTCGTACTATTCCCATGTCTGTCGTGAGGACGGCGGAATCCTTGACGATGTGATCGTCTCTCGATTTGAAACCGAATGGGGTGTCGTCTGCAACGCTTCGAACCGCGATAAGATCGTCGGCTGGCTCAATCGCCACTCACGAGGCCTCGACGTCAAACTTTCCGACGACACGCTGGCTACGGCCATGCTGGCGATCCAGGGTCCGAAGACGCTGGAACTTGCCAAGCAGCTGACGGGCTCCGACTTCTCTTCGCTCAAGCGGTATCGGCTGACCGTTCGCGAACTGATGGATGCCAAGCTCATCGTCTATCGTAGTGGGTATACGGGCGAAGATGGTCTCGAAATAGTGTTGCCTGCGGGACTGGTCAAATTGTTTCTTCCGCAACTGCTCGGGACTACAGAGAGTCCGCACCCGATCATCAAACCCGCGGGACTCGGCGCTCGCGATACACTGCGTGTGGAAGCGGCGATGCCGTTGTATGGGCACGAGTTGACGGAAGATTGGGATTCGCTTACAGCAGGTCAGGCGTGGTGTGTGGACCTGAGCAAGGACTTCATCGGCGCGGAGCCTATGCGGCGACTGAAAGATAAGGGTCTTCCCAAACAGATGGTGGGCCTGGAGCTTGAGGGCCGTCGCATTGCGCGGCAACATTACAAGGTATTTGACGGCAGCCGCGAAGTCGGCGAAATAACCAGCGGGACGCTCAGCCCGACGCTGGGCAAGAGTATCGCGATGGCCTTTGTCGGCACCGAGAAGTCGACCGAGGGAACCGGGCTGGAAGTTGAAATCAGCGGCAAGCGCGTACCTGCGAAGGTCGTTAAGCTGCCGTTCTACAAACGCGCGTCTTAGGACGCAGGATGACTCGAAACACGGAGGCGACCATGAACATCCCCATAGATCGTAAGTACTCGGAATCACATGAGTGGTTTATCAACGAAGGTGACATCGTCACCATCGGCATCTCGCAGTTTGCGGCCGACGAACTGACGGACATCACCTACGTCGAGCTGCCGCAAGTGGGTGCGGCGTTCAAGGTTGGCGACGCCTTCGGCGAGGTTGAATCCGTAAAGGCGACCTCCGAGATCTTCACGGCTGTCGCGGGCAAGGTGCTGGAGGTTAATAAATCGCTCAAGGAGCATCCTGAGCAGATCAATGACGACGCCTTCGACGAAGGCTGGCTAATCAAACTGAAAGCCGATTCTCTAGAGCCGCTGGCGGGCCTTATGGATGCAAAGGAATATAAGATTTTCCTAAAGAACAATCGATAGAAGAGAGTCTCGAAACCGATGCGAATCTCACCTCCCAATACCGCCGATAATTACTTTGCTGCCAATGGAGGCACGCGGAGGTTGAGTTCGTTTGTCGCCGTTATTGATTCGCAAAATGCTGCTCCCGCTCCACGAGCGCCTCGTGGGCCGCAGCACGCTGCGCTTCCTGGCGCAGCTCGAAGAGAGCCAATGGCTTGCCCCCGCCGAGCTGGATCGAATCCGGCGGGAAAAACTAGCCGCCCTTCTCCAACACGCCGCAAAGAATACACCTTACTACCGCAGCCGCCTCAGCAGCGTTCCGCTGGATGACCCTCATCGGATCGACCTCGCTCAGTTGCGGGTTCTCACCAAGGATGATATCCGCGCGCACTCGAGTGACATGTTGTGGCACTCGTCTCCTGGTGGATTGCACGCCCACAACACCGGTGGCTCGACCGGCGAGCCGTTGCAGTTCTTCATCGATCGCCGACGACAGGCGTACGATCAAGCGGCGCGAATCCGTGCCCATCGCTGGTTCGGCGTCGATGTCGGTCATCGAGAACTCATGCTCTGGGGCTCGCCGATCGAATTCAACCGCACTGATCGCGTGAAGCGCTTTCGCGATCGACTCTTTAATCAACGACTCATCAACGCATTTGACATGTCCACGGAGACGATGGACCAATATGTGGCTGTTTGGAATCGCTTCCGGCCTCAGTGCGTTTTCGGTTACCCCAGCAGCATCGCCCTGTTTGTGGAGCACCTTCGCAAGAACCAACGTCGCGTGAATTGCAAACACCTTCGTGCTGTTTTCGTCACCGGCGAGGTTTGTTATCCCCATCATCGTGAGGCGATCGAGTCATTCTTTCAGGTTCCGGTGGCTGACAATTATGGAAGTCGCGACGCGGGTTTTATCGCCCATCAATGCCCCAAAGGGCGTATGCACATTACGGCTGAAAACGTGATTGTGGAGATTGTGAAAGACGGTCTCCCTCAGCCCGTAGAACAAGCAGGCGAGATCGTGATCACTCACCTCGATGCCTACGGCATGCCGTTCATTCGATACTGCACCGGCGACCATGGCCGCCTGCTGCCGGGCCGATGTCCGTGCGGTCGCGGCCTGCCGCTTATGGATGTCGTGCAGGGTCGGGCGACCGACTTCGTCAAGCTTCCCGACGGAACCATTCGACATGCGCTGTCGGTCATTTATCCCCTGCGCGAGCTGCCCATGGTACGCGCCTTTCGAGTCGTCCAGCGCGAAGATCTCTCCGTCGAGGTGCAGGTGGAACCGACGGCGTCGCGCGATGCGACTACGGAGCATGACATCGCACTTGCCTTGCGCCCCATACTGGGCGACGACATCCCGGTCGATGTGCGCTTTGTCGACCGCCTTCCCTCCTGCACGTCCGGCAAGCATCGCTATGTCCTATCCGAGGTGCCGAATGTATGATTGCCTTCATCACAAGCAGGCTGACGCAAAGGAAGGGTAATGAAAAAGGCCAAGCGTACATCAAAAAAGAAGACGTCTGTTCCGTTGCGAAAAATCGCACCAAAGGCTCAGACGGTTTCAATCAAAAACATAAACAAGCCGCAAACCAAGACTCGTATTGACGCCGCTAAGTATGACCTCATGCGCGACGCTTTGCTCGCCGTGATCCCGCGCTCGACTGACGGCGTTGCTTTTGGGGATTTGCCCGACCTTGTGACGGCCCATTTCAAGCGACATCGCCATGCCTGGAGCGGGTCTATCAAGTGGTATGTCACGACCGTCAAACTCGACCTCGAAGCTCATGGACTTATCCGCCGAATTGACGGGGTTTCGCCGCAGCGTTTACGAATTTGCAAATGAACTGAACTCAACAAATCCGTGGCAATTGTTCACCCGAGAGCATGTCGACCACGCGAGATGAACCTACACGCGTTTTCAAAGTTACGAGCCGACGTTGAGATTCCATAACCTTTCCGATGACTTGAGCAACCGAAGAACAGCCAGTGCCGTTGAGAATCTTAAGGGCTTTGTCGGCCGAGGCGGCGGGAACGAATAAGACAAATCTTCCCTCGCATGCGACGTAGAGGGGGTCGAAGCCAAGCAACTCGCACGCACTCTGGACATCCTGGCGAACCGGAATCGCCATCTCATCAAGTTCCATTGCGATGTGTGCGGCGGTTGCGATCTCGTTGAGCGCACTGGCGAGACCGCCGCGCGTCAGGTCTCGAAGGCAATGGATCTCGATGCCCGCATCAATGAGGCGGTGAACCGGTTCGGCCAACGCGGCAGAATCGCTTTCGATGGTGGTTTCAAACTCAAGTCCTTCCCGTTGGGCCATGATCGCGATGCCGTGTCGGCCAATGTCGCCGTTCACGATCACCACGTCCCCGGGGCGCACGGATTCCGGCCGAATATCGAGGTGATGCTCCACGATTCCGACCCCGGCTGTATTGATATAGACACCATCACCCTTGCCCCGATCGACCACCTTGGTATCGCCGGTGACGATTTGCACGCCGCAGGCCCGCGCGGCGCGGCCCATCGAGTCGACGAGGCGCGCGAGATCGGTGATTGGGAAGCCTTCTTCCAGAATGAAACCGGCGCTGAGGTACAGCGGTTTCGCTCCGCTCATGGCCAAGTCGTTGACGGTTCCGTGAACGGCCAGCGAACCGATGTCGCCGCCCGGGAAAAACAATGGTCGAACGACAAACGAATCGGTGGTAAATGCTATGCGCGTGCCTCCGAGCGTGACCACGGTCGAGTCGTGCGGGGCTAACCCATTCGATTTCCCGAGGCCCCGGAAGAAGACTTCTTCTATGAGCCGGTGCATCAGCGTTCCGCCGCCGCCGTGCGCCATCTGGATGGCGCGTCGGTCAGCGATCGGTGTTGGGCAACTCAAGTCCATGGGCACATTTCTTCGCCTGTCGTTTATTGGCTCATTCCGAGCGGAACAACATTGTCATCGTGTCGACGATACCGGTAGTAGGCTGCACAGGCGCCTTCGGACGAAACCATGGGCGCACCGAGTGGGCGCTCCGGCGTGCAGCGGGTGGCGAAGGCAGCGCATTCGCTGGGCTTACGGATGCCCTGGAGAATGAGACCGCTGATGCATTCGCCCACTTCGTCCACTGCGGCGACCGACAGGCCGAATCGCCGCTCGGCGTCGAAGTCCTGATACTCATCTGCCAGTCCAAGACCGCTGCGCGCGATCTGGCCGATGCCGCGCCATTGGTGCGGCGTGATCTTGAAAACGCGACGCATCAATTGCTGGGCCTCCTGGTTCCCGCTCCTGCGCACGTTACGACGATACTGGTTTTCGACTTCGGCCCGCCCTTCTTCCAATTGCCTTACGCAAAGATAGACGCCTTGGAGAATGTCGGTCGGCTCAAATCCCGTCACCACAATGGGCACGTTGTACTTCCGTGCGATCGGAAAATACTCCTCGTACCCCATGACGGTGCACACATGCCCAGCCGCGAGAAATCCCTGCACACGATTCTCTGGTGATGAAAGGATCGCCTCCATCGCTGGCGGGACCAGAACGTGGGAGACGAGCATTGAGAAGTTGGGCACTCCGCGTTCCTTTGCATAGTGCACGGCCATTGCGTTGGCTGGCGCGGTCGTTTCAAATCCGACGGCGAAGAAAACCACTTGCTTGTTTGGATTCCTCTCGGCCAGCCGAACCGCATCCACCGGTGCATAGACGATACGCACATCGCCGCCTTCGGACTTGACCGTCAAAAGGTCCGTCCGCGAACCGGGCACGCGGAGCATGTCGCCGAATGAACAGAGGATTACTTCGGGACGACTCGCCAATTCGATGGCCTTGTCGATTTGCTCGACCGGCGTCACGCACACGGGACAACCGGGACCGTGGATGAGGGTAATCTCGCTGGGAAGCAGCCGGTCGATTCCGTATTTAACGATGGAGTGAGTCTGCCCGCCGCAGACTTCCATAAGTGTGTGTGGTGCAGTCGTGATGCTACGAATTGCCTGCGCAAGTTCGCTTGCTGTTTCGGCGTCGCGATACTCGTCGAGATACTTCATGGCGAACGCACGTCCAACTCGGAGAGCTCACCCATTCGGTCTAGAAACTCGAACACTCGTCGAGCTTCGATTTCGTCGACGACGCCGATCGCCAGCCCGACATGGACCAAGACGTATTGGCCAACGGTTGCCTCGGGCACGCAAGCGAGCGAAACCTCTTTCACAATCCCGCCGAAGTCGACGCGGCCCGTTCGCAGGATCGGGTCGCAATCTTCCAGGCTGATAATCTGACCGGGGACGGCTAGACACATGGGACGATCTCCTTCGCGCGATGTTGTGCGACGATCGCCTGCCCCAGCGAAATCCCGCCGTCGTTGGGCGGCACGAGGCGGTGCCAATATGGTTCAAATCCCGCGTGACGCAGCCGCGAAATCGCTAATTCGCTGAGTAATCTATTCTGAAAACATCCGCCCGTAAGCACGATGCGACTCTCTCCTGACAATTGCGCAATACGCAGGATCATGGCGACTAAGGTGTTGTGAAAACGGCGGGCGACCACGCCCGCCGCGACGTTGTGCATCAATTCGTCGATGACGGCTGAAATCATGGGTCTCCAGTCGATGATCCACGGTCTGCCTTGTGCGCCTTCGCCGTATGCGAACGGGCCTGGCTGCGATTGCTCAACACCGAACTCATAAATGCCGTTGTCCGGATGTTCCATCGCGGCGAACTCAAGCTCCATGGCTGCGCGACCCTCGTCGTGCACGCGCTGGCGAATTCCTGCGATTGAAGCGACCGCATCGAACAATCGACCCATGCTCGACGTGAAGGGGCAGTTGACGCCCTGTTGCATTGCGCGACGGAGCACTTTGAGTTCCGCAGGGTGAAACGCGCCAATAGTTGCGAGGTCGCGTCTGTCAAAAACCGCATCGCCTAAAAGTGTGTAGAGCGCGCCCAATCCGCTGCGCCGCGGCTCGCGCGAGGCCGATTCGCCACCGGGCAGCGGAAAGGTCCGCAAGTGGGCCACTCGATCAAACGACCGTAAATCGCTTCTAAGGAATTCCCCGCCCCAAATCGTTCCATCGGGGCCAAATCCAGTGCCATCCCACGACACTCCAAGTACAGGTTCCTCGAGATTGTTTTCGACCATACACGATACGACGTGGGCGTGATGATGCTGCACACGTTCGATACTGCACTCGATCGACTCGGCGTATCTCGTAGAGAAATAATCGGGATGAAGGTCGCAGGCGACAACGGCGGGTGCGGCGTTATAGAGTTGAGGAATGTCTTTGACGGCTCGATCAAAGGCACCCACGGCCTCTTGCGTAACCAGATCGCCGATGTGCTGACTCAGGAAAACCCCGTTCGATAGAGCTAGGGCGACAGTGCTCTTTTGATGCGCGCCCACCGCCAGGATGGGTTTCTTCGAGTTCGGGCAAGGAATGGGCAATGGAGCATATCCTCTTGCTCGGCGGAGAATCGCTTCACGACCCCCGATGACATGAACAAGGGAATCATCCACGGGACGAACGATCGGGCGGTTGTGGACGAGAAACAGATCGGCGATTCCACGGAGTCGCGTCACGGCTTCACGTTCATCGGTGCAGATCGGCTCATCAGAGAGGTTTCCGCTGGTGGCGACGACTGGAAAACCCAGTTCACTCATGAGGAGATGGTGAAGCGGCGTGTACGGCAGCATGACACCGAAATATGGGTTTGCCGGGGCCACGTCGTCTGCCAAATGAATGTCGCAGTTTTCGCGCCGTTGCAGCAGCACAATGGGCGCCTGCAGCGATGCCAGCTGTTCGCGCTCGCATTCACCAAGCATGCAAAGCGACTCGGCATCGGCCACCGTGAGAACCATTATCGCGAAAGGCTTTTCCGCGCGTGCCTTCCTACGACGGAGCTCGGCCACGGCGCTCGGCGAGCGCGCGTCGACTATCAGCTGGAATCCGCCCAACCCCTTCAACGCGAGAATCTGACCGCGACGCACTACTCTCGCCGCGGCTAACAAGGCCTCGTCCTGTGCGTGCAGTTGGCGACCGCTCTCATCCCACAATTCCAACTGTGGCCCGCAACACGGACATGCATTCGGTTGTGCATGGAAGCGGCGATCGGTTGGGTCGTCGTATTCACGGCGGCAGCGATCGCACATGACGAACTTCTTCATCGAGGTATTCGCCCGATCATAGGGCAGCGCTTGAATAATCGAGAACCGTGGTCCGCAGTTCGTGCAGTTCGTGAACGGATAACGATACCGTCGATTAAGCGGATCGAGGATGTCCCGCAGGCAATCGTCGCACGTCGCGATGTCGGGGAGGACGAGTGCGTTTTTCAGACCCGACTGCCTGCTGTGGCGAATCTCGAACGACGATGCACACTCGGGCGCGAGACTGATTGAGTCGCAAGATTGGATGATCGCGAGTCTCGGTTTTTCCGTGTTTAATCGAAGACGGAACTCGGAGAGTCGCTCGATTGTTCCTTCAACCTCGATTGTTACGCCCTGCGGAGTGTTCTCAACCCATCCTGCAAGCTGTAGAGATTTCGCCAGGCGATAGACAAAGGGGCGAAACCCCACGCCCTGCACAGCGCCGTGCACCACGAGTCGACGTCGCTGCAACGGCACTACAGGGGTAGGCGGTATTGGTTTGGTGGGCAACATGGTCTACGCAACCTCGACACTCTCAAGGAGAATGTCCTGAGCGTTTGGATCCTCCGCATCTTCAGAAACTTCAACCGCCAGCGATGCCCCTTCGGCTTTCGTACCTTTGGTTCCATGTACAAAATGCTCACGAAAATGCCCGGCAGAGATATGGGCCAGTGCGCCGAGTCGGACTTTTACAGCCGTAACGCGCTCCGCGTCGTGTATGCGAGCCACGTCGTCGATTTTTCTGAGCAGATCAGCCATCAGCGAGAACTCATGCATGGAACACCTCCTGGGATTCGGGCGTGACCGTGGTCTTATCGTCGCCGAGTTCGGCGACGATTTGATTGACGACCCCGTCTACCGCTGCGGTCACCTCCGGTGAGAGCTCTTCTCCGGCGGTGAAGTTCCGGCCTTCAATGCCGAAGATGATTAACTTGACGGGCAATGTGCCCAGCTCACGTGAAAGCTCCACCGCTTCGGCGACGCTGAAGGCGTGTGTCGAGTAGTTGAAGAAATCGCTTGGAATGTGCCGCTTTCGCGCATCGAGGCGGTGTACACGACCGGCGGCGGAACCAGATCGAACCGCGTCGACAAGTATGACATGGTCGGCGCTCTGCCAGCGATCGATTAGTTGGGTGCCTTCGCCGGATAGTTCGATCACTGGTATCGCAGGACTCAGTTGCTTCAACCGCCGAACCACGACCAAGCCCACTGCGTCATCGCTTCGATACGGATTCCCAACGCCGACAATCAGGCGGCGTTCGGAAGAGCTTCGCAAGCGTTGGTGTTCGCCGGTCAATTTCGCTCCACTTTCAGCTTGAGAAAATGCGCCGAGCAGGAAATACACGGGTCGTAATTTCGGATGGCCTGCTCGCATTGCCATTGCAGCTCGTCGTCGGGCAGATCAAGGTTCGGCGCGACGAAATGCCATAGATCGCTTTCAATCGTTTTCTGGTTGACCGCGGTCGGCGAGACGATCTTGGCGTCCTGAATCGTGCCGCGATCGTCGATGGTATATCGATGATAGCAGATACCGCGCGGCGCTTCCGTGCAGCCATATCCCGTTCCCGCACGTGGCTCGATGGGAACAAAGGGTTGATCCGGTTCCTCGTAATCCTCGATTAATCGCAACGCTTCTTCAAAGCTGAAAATGACTTCGACACCCCGAACAATGATACTCTGAAACGGATTGAAGCAACGCTTGTCCAGACCTGCCGACCGCGCGGCCTCCTTCGCAAGCGGCGTAAGTTGATCGTAGTTCATCGTGTAACGCGCCAGCGGGCCGACGTGGCACGCGCCGCGTCCGTTCACGTGCGTATGCAAAGCCGTCGAGTGCGGCAGATGCTCTTCGATGAGAATCTGATCATATTGGCTGATCGGTACATCGATTCCCTTATTGGAAATCAGTCGGCCTTCGTTGAATGGGTATTCTTCGGGATGCCGCAAGCAAACATATTCATAGTCCTGCTCGAAGTCGCGGAACTTCAGAGTCGACACAAACCGAAGTGTCTCCTGCGCAGCTTCGAGTCCCCATTTCAGCTCGTCCGTCATTGCGCGCAACTGCTGTTTCGTCGGCGTCTTGTAAAACCCACCGACGCGCACGTTGATTGGGTGAATCTCTCGACCGCCGATCAGCGCCATGATGTCGTTCCCGATTTTCTTCAACTTCAGGGCGCGCTTCACGATCTCCGGATGATCCTTGGCCATGGCGATCGCGTCGGGATAGCCGAGGAAATCCGGCGCGTGCAGCATGGCCATGTGGAGGATGTGACTCTCGATCCACTCTCCGCAATAAAGAAGACGGCGGAGGTCGCGAATCGGTTTGGGGATCTGCGTACCGCAGATCATTTCCATGGCGTGGACTGCGCCCATCAAGTATGCGACGGGACAGATGCCGCAAATTCGCGCGGTGATGTCGGGCGCTTCCATGAAGTCGCGTCCGCGCAAGAGTGCCTCAAAGAAACGCGGCGGCTCGAAGATCTTCAAGCGGACGTCCGACACCTTGCCTTCGTCGATGCGGATGTACAATGCTCCTTCACCTTCGACTCGAGCGATGTAATCGACCTTGATCGTCCGGCTATTCATGACGACTGCTTTCCTTCTCGAACTCCCGCGCGGCGGCGTTAAATGTTCGCAGCGACCGAACGACATGCAGGTCAGTCACGCGAAGGCGGTCACGCCACCAGTCGGCCAGCGATGAGACGTTCGGCGTTTCTTTAGGTCCAAAACAGCCATAGCAACCGCGCGCGAACTTCGGACAGAGAGCGCCGCAACCAGCCTGGGTCACTGGCCCCATACAAGGTAACCCCTGCACGACCATCACGCACGCTGTTCCTTGGCGCTTGCACTCCATACACACGCTGTAAGGCGGAATATTCGGTCGGCGACCGTGAAGGAATGCGCTGATGACCTCAAGTAATTGAGTCTTGTTGATCGGGCAGCCACGAAGTTCGAAGTCCACTTTCACATGATTCGCGATCGGCGTGGATTGGCGCAGCGTCTCGATGTACTGCGGCGAGGCATAGACGAGGCGGACGAAGTCGTTGACATCCTTGAAATTGCGCAGCGCCTGAATACCTCCAGCGGTCGCGCACGCGCCGATGGAGATCAGGACCTTCGAATCCCGGCGAATTCTGTGTATGCGTTCTGCGTCATGCGGCGTGGTGATTGACCCTTCGACCAGCGACAGATCGTAAGGCCCGCCCACGACCGTCTTCGTGGCTTCGGGGAAGTAGGCGATGTCCACGGCGCCGACCACGTCGAGCAACTGTTCCTCGCAATCGAGAAGACTCAGCTGGCAACCGTCGCACGACGCAAACTTCCAGACGGCCAACTTGGGTTTCTCAATACGGTGCATGTTACAACTCCCTGATGTTAAGAAGATTCTCCACCCTGTCGTATCGAAACACCGGTCCGTCTTTGCAAATGAAGGCGGGGCCGTACTGACAATGCCCGCAGAACCCAATGGCGCATTTCATATTGCGCTCCATGGAGACGAATATCTGGTCTTTGTGTATTCCGAGCTGAGTCAGCGCCTTCACCGTGAAGCGCATCATTACCTCGGGACCGCACACGAGGGCCACAGTCCGGGCGGGATTCACTTCGATGTTGGGGATTAGCGTAGTGACAACTCCGATGTTGCCTTTCCACGACGGTCCGGCACGATCCACCGTCACCTTCACGTTTATGCCCGGCTCCGACGTGGGACACAGTAATTCGTCGGAGTAGAGCAAGTCATCTGATGTCCTGGCCCCGTACAGCAGATGCACATTTTCATAGTGCGTTCGGTTTCGCAACATGTGGTAAAGAACCGGTCGCAAAGGCGCGAGGCCGATGCCACCCGCCACAACGATGACATCCCGATATCGCAGGTCGTTCATCGGCCAGGGCTTGCCGAATGGTCCGCGTACACCAACCGTGTCGCCGCGTTTCAGCTGCGCCATCGCGCGCGTAACTGTGCCGGCTGCTCGAATCGTGTGAACTAGACGGTCTGTCCTGGCTGGGTCGCCGCTGATCGAAATCGGCACTTCGCCGACACCGTACACGTAAAGCATGTTGAATTGGCCGGGCGCGAATTGGAAATCGGTGCGGCCTTGCTGAACTGCGAGTTCGATCGTGAATGTATCGTGCGTCTCGCGCTTGAACCGTTGAACTTCGTGCCACTGCGGCAGCATCGGGTCCACATGGCGTACTACATCTGATCTGAAGTGTTCAGCCACGTACATGATACACGTCCAGTAGTTGAATTCTCGTCGCCTGCAAGCGCTGCACGATGATGGGGATGAACCGCTTCATCATCGCGTAACCGAAGTCCGGATAGGAATCAAACGAATCGCGCACCATGGCGGCGTCGAATGAAATCATTCGCGTGCGTGTCGTTGCCTGCGCATCAAAGTGCCATTGATGAGGCGGGACGAGCCACGACCACCCGAGAACTTCGCCGGCGTTCAACGAATCAATCGTCACGGGTCCGCGTTCATTGGCGAAGATTTCGATGGCTACGGTTCCCTCGGCGATCAGATAGAACGCGTCGGCATCATCACCCTCGCGAATAATGAGTTCACGAGATTCGTACGACTCTTCGCGTGAACTGCGGACGAGCAAATCGAGGTATTCCTCGTTGAGCCCTTCAAACAAAGGATGCGACTTCCATTCAAGACTTCGTGTTGACATAACGTTCCTCCAGCGGTGATTTCGCAGCATCGCTCGGTGACTCACTCGCCCGAAGTGCCGCCACTTCCTGCGTCAAATCGATTCCAACGGGACACCAGGTAATGCACCGGCCGCAACCGACGCAGCCGATCATGCCGAACTGATCCTGCCAGGTGGCGAGTTTGTGCATCAACCACTGGCGGTAACGAGACTTGGTTGTTGACCTGATGCTGCCGCCGACGATGTATGAGAAATCCATCGTGAAACATGAGTCCCACTTTCGCCACCGCTCGGCGTGATTGCCCGTCAAATCGGTCACGTCTTCTACCGTGGAGCAGAAGCAGGTGGGACAGACCATCGTGCAATTCGCACAGCTCAGGCAGGGCTGGGCGACTGTTTCCCATCGACTGTTCTCATAATTGCGATAGAGCAGTTCCTTCAAGTCGGTGGTCTGCATAGACCTGCCCATACTTTTGGACGCGTTGGTCAATATGGCCTTGCGGCGATTCAAGTCCTCGTTGTTCGCGTCACGATGGTTCACAGTCTGGAGTATCGCTTCGCCGCGATCGCTGCCGACTTGAACGATGAACTCATGGCTGCCGTCTTGGATCACCTCGGTCAGTGCCAAGTCGAACCCTTGTGTGGCTTCGGGGCCCGTGGACATGGACGCACAGAAGCAGGTCGAAGCCGGCTCGCCGCAATTGACGGCCACAATGAAAATATGGCTGCGGCGGGATTCGTAGTGGGTGTCGACAAACGAGCCCTGCGTGAAAACCTCGTCCTGAATCGCGAGGGCGGCTAGCTCGCATGGCCGAACTGCGATGAACGCTCTCTTGACGACATCGGGATTTTCCGGAATGGCCTGGATCTGCTTCCCGTTGCACTCGACTTGATAGAGCCGCTGCAATGGTGGAAAGAGGTACTTCTTCCAAGAGTGCGGACCTACGACGTAGCCGAAAAGGGCTTCATCCTCACGCCGCTCCAGTCTGTATTCACCTGGCGACTGTCGGTCGGCCAAGCCGATGGGAAGATCCGTGATGGACTGGATTTCGTCGTGGACAATCGCCTGATCGATCACTCTGGGGCCGACCAGCGTGTATCCCTGCGATTTAAGGGCGGAGAAGAGGTCGCCGAGTCCCTTGCGATCAATGACCCTCATCACACGCGCCTGCTCGGAGAGTTTCATGGTTCGCCAACACCTTCAGCTGCCTCGAAATGCGATCGGGATCTCACAAGAAGCTTAACGCAGCCCACAGTGGGCAAGTCCCGATGCATAGGGTTTTCAACGTTTTGCAACTAAGGATTAGTGAGCAATTCCCGTGCCGGAAGATGTGCAAAGAGCAAATCGGACCCATTCTCTATGAAGAAAGGGATATCAGGCAGTTTCGATGCGGTGCGTGCTTTTCCGCCTGCCGAAAGGGATGCGAATGTGATAAACGCCGTCCTCTAATGTGCTCTGAACAGAGAAGCCGCACTTGTGAAAAATGCGAAGCATTCCGTTGTTGGCTACCAGGACGTCCGCATGGAATCCCGCAATTCCGTGAAAACGCGCCACATCGACCAGTGATTTCATCAGCGCGGTCCCGATGCCTTTGCCATGCCAATCATCGCGAACCAAGAAAGCGGCTTCGGCAAAGTTGCTTTGCGGATCCTTTCGATAATGTGCGATGGCCAGCATGGCCGACGAGGGCGACGCGTCCGTCAGTACGACGAGCGCCATATCATTCTCGTAGTCTACTCGCAGCAGCTCCTGCAGTTTCTCATGCGGCATGGCCTTGAGCATTTGGAAGAATCGATAATGCACCGAATCCGGCGTAAGCTTATAGAACAGGTCTCGTACCAACGGTTCGTCTGTCAAACGAAGCGGGCGAATGAAGACGCGACTGCGGTCCTTTAGTTCGATGAAACGTTCAAGTTCCGTCGGATAGGCCGGTACGCGCATGGGCAGCTCGATCTGGTCTGCGTACACGATGCGTCGCTCCTTCGCCGCGGCAAGCAGCCAGGGTCGAAACTTAGGGTGGGCGATTTCAATCAACGCCATCGCGCGCTCGCGAATTGACTTACCGTGCAGATACGCAGTGCCGTACTCCGTTACGATATAGTGCACGTCGCCCCGACTGGTCACTACCCCGGCCCCCTGCTTGAGATGGGGCACGATGCGTGACACCGATTCGTTATCTGCCGTGGAGGGAAGCACAATGATCGGCTTGCCGCCATGGGATCGCGCCGCACCTCGCACGAAATCGACCTGGCCGCCGATTCCGCTGTAGAACAACGACCCCAGCGAATCCGCACACACCTGGCCGGTGATGTCCACTTCAATCGCCGAGTTAATGGAGATCATTTTGTTGTTCTTGGCGATGACATACGGATCGTTTACGTATTCGGTGGGATGGAACTCGATCAAAGGGTTATTATCGATGAAATCGTATAAGCGCTGCGTACCCAATACGAAGCTGGCGATGATCTTTCCGCGATGCAGCGTCTTCTCAGAATTGGTCACGACGCCCTGTTCCACGAGCGGAATAAGGCCATCGCTGAACATTTCAGTGTGTATGCCGAGATTCTTGAAACCCGTCAGGAATTGCAACACCGCATCCGGTATGGCTCCAATTCCCAGCTGCAACGTAGCGCCGTCTTCAACGAGATTCGAAACGTGTTTCGCGATTTGCCGTGCAAGTTCGCCAGCCTGGTCGTGCTTTGTTTCGAGTATCGGTAGGTTGCTCGGCACCAGCACGTCGATGTCTCGAACATGGATGAAGCAGTCGCCCATCGTGCGAGGCATTTGCTGGTTGACTTCCGCGATGACAAAGTGGGCCGTTTCGGCGGCGGGTTTTACGATGTCCGTCGAAACTCCGAAGCTGCAATAGCCATGTTCATCCGGCGGACTCACAGAGATCAGCGCGACGTCGATGACGACACGCCCGCTACGGAACAGTTCAGCGATCTCTGAAAGAAAAATAGGAGTGTAGTCCGCGCGACCCTCGTTTATGGCGCTACGAACATTCGGGCCGATGAAATAGGCGTTGTGTCTAAACCGGTCACCGAACCGCGGCTCTGCATAGGTAGCCACGCCGAGTGTCAGAATATGAACGATTTCGGTGTCACTTAGGTCTGCGCGGGACGACAATGCGCGTACCAGCGTCTGCGGTTCGCCCGCACCAGAGCCAATGAACACGCGATGACCGGATTGCACGGCGGCCACTGAACGCTCCGCAGTCGAGACTTTGTCCGCGAAGCGCGTTTGCCAGCGTTGATCGTCTCTCGGTGGCTGCATGGAATTGTCGTTTCGCATCGAACCAAGGATAGACCAGTCCTGATCCGGTACAAGGTCTCGCGATCATTTCTCGACACCTATGCATAGTAATCAGGTAACCACATCGATTCTCGAACAAGCTGGTCGATGTCATCGTCAGATATCTGGCGACCGACGCGTTCGTCGCGAGCCGTCCTGATGACACACGAGGCAATTCGACGGCTTACTTCACGAAGCTGCGATTGATCCGGATAAATGGCGCCGTTGCGTAGTCTGTCATCCGTAACACATTCTGCCAGCGTTTCGGCAGCGGCAATGAACATCTTGTCTGTTACTTCATGTGCTTCGGCAAGCAGACAGCCCATGCCAATGCCCGGAAATACAAACGCGTTGTTGGCCTGTCCAATGACGATTGACTCGCCGTCACGAACAACCGGTGGAAACGGACTGCCGGTAGCCACGATCGCACGACCGCCGCTCCATCGCAGCGCTTCCTCGGGCGTGCATTCGGTTTTTGAGGTTGGGTTACTCAATGGCAGGATAACCGGCCGATCAACGTGCCGAGCCATTTCGCGAATCACTGGCTCCGTTAACGCACCTGGAGTCGCTGTCGTCCCGATCAGAATCGTCGGATGAACCTGGCGTACGACATCGAGCAGTTCCAATGCGTCCGGATTGAACCGGTAGTGTTCCATCTCTGCGGGGCCCAGCGCGAATTCTCGCTTGTGTTCTTCACGAATGACTCGTCCCAGGTGAACGAGTCCGTAGGTATCTACGAAAACCAGCGCACGGCGGATTGTTTCGTCATTGACACCATCCTTTTGCATCGCCCTTCGAATCAGCCGGCCAATGCCGACACCGGCTGCACCGGCTCCAAGAAACACGATTCGTTGATCGGACCATTTGGCTCCCGTCGCGCGCATAGCCGCTTTGATGCCGCCGAGGACCACAGCGGCTGTTCCCTGAATGTCGTCGTTGAAACAGGGCACGCGTTTGCGATATCGATCGAGAACGTTGAACGCAATCTCTTTGTGAAAGTCCTCCCACTGAATCAGCGCCTTGGGAAACACTTCACCGACCGCCTCAACGAACGCCTCGACCATCTGGTCGTACGCTTGGCCGCGAAGTCGACGGTACGGGTAGCCAATGTACAGGGGATCATTGAGTAATTCCGCGTTGTCGGTTCCGACATCGAGACTGATTGGCAAACATTGTCGGGGGTGAATCCCCGCCGCCGCACAGTAGAGCGAGATCTTTCCGATGGGAATGCCCATTCCCCCCGCACCCTGATCGCCGAGCCCGAGGATTCGTTCATTGTCGGTGATCACAATCAAGCGGATATCGCGCGACGGCCAATTTCGCAAGAGCTCAGGAATGCGATCCACTTCGTCGGGCGTGATCCACAGGCCGCGCGGCCGTCGGAAAATGTGGCTATATCGTTGGCACGCCAAACCTACGGTGGGTGTATAGACGATTGGCAAGAGTTCCGGCAGGTTCTCCACCAACAAGCGATAGAACAGAACTTCGTTGCGATCTTGAAGTGCGGCCAAACCGATGAACTTCTCCAGGTCGGTTGGTTTCTCGCGAACGTGTTCCAATTCCAGCGCCACTTGCTGCTCGATGGACAACTCGCGATAGGGCAGTAGTCCGTTGAGCCCAAGGGCACTCCGCTCTTCGCGGGTAAACGCGGCGTCCTTGTTTACCGTGTGATCGTGCAGGATTTCGATGCCGTTTTTCTTGATGTGTGGTTTCTTCCGTGCTGGCGAGGTCGCGATCATGGCTCACTCCTTCAATAGAGTATTCAGCATAAGTTCCGAGAACATCTTGCAAACTCTGTGCCGCGAGAGGCGTCCTAATGCGATACACCTAGCTTCTTCAAATTGGCATCGTTGCGCTATATGACGATTGCCTGCGGCTGTTCACGCAGTCAATCGCACAGATTGGTTCAAAATAGATTCGACGGGTTTTTCGACAAAAGATGCAGTGCTAAAACGAACGACAGGTAACCCGATGTTGAGTATCAAATGCCGCGTTTGCCTGAGGACCAGGGTTGCACAAAAAGCTCTACTTCTTGGGCGGGGATTTGCAAGGGATTACGGCGTCTGTTCTCCAGCGCGCGGGAAAGGCCGAGAGGACGGTTCATCGAACCGATCCTCTCAGCCCTTTCAGGTTACCGCGTTTTGTGGGTCCTCATTACGGAGGACAGGGGCCGTTGATGTTCATGGCCGACGAGTTGTTTCCTTCGTTGAACAATGCGTTGATCTCAATGACCGTGAGGCCATCGTCATAGATTCGCACGTCATCGACTCGCCCCCGCAACGGATCGTCAATGTTGTTCGGTACGCCGCCGAACGTGAGCGACTCACCAACCACTTGCCAAATCTGGCTTGCGCTGGGGTTGATGATTTGGATGTTATCAAGGACTACCGCAGGCGTGATTTCGACCACCACGTTGTTCATTGTGTTTGCATCCAGCAAGTCGGCGTTCTTGCCGCGATAGAGTCGGATAGTCGTATCCATCGTCGCGGCATCGTATCTGACCACGCCGGCATAGAAGGTCCAATCTGCCGCCGGGGCGGATTGCAGGCACGTGGTGTCATCACCCGCGGTTTCGGATGGCGGGGTGTACGCGTTGTCGGTGATGGTCACGTACGTCGAATCCGGTTTGCGAACGGTGAAACCCACATTCCCTCCCGAGTCGTCCGCAAACAGAGCCGTGAAGTCCCGTTGGCCCACGATGATACCATCCTCGCTGGCTCCGTGCGGGATGATCCACGCGGCAACGGTAAACCCGTGGCTGGTTCCCGGCACCGGCATGTGCGGAATGGACACGCCTGCGGAAGTGTGCCCATCGATCACACCGTTCTGGTGGAAGCAATAAGCCCGATCCGCGCTAGTGAACCGATTGGCGGTTGTGGTGTCGTTCGCAGTGTCACCTAGTTGCGAGCCGTTTCGGTCATTGCATGTGTAATCCAACCTGTCATTATTGAACGGATAGTAAGCCATCTGATTGCGCGTGGGGAAGCTGATAGAGACGTTGAAATCCACGGTAGACATCGCGCCGCGTATGTCCGTTGCGACTACGTGGATTGTGTCGACTTCCTGCGTGGCGTAGATGTGACTGAGGTTTACAGGCACGTCTGTATCGGGTTGTGGGAAAACCAGGTTCTCTACATAGCCGTCGCTCCAGTCGATGACGATCGACTCGATTTGGTCGACGTCGCAGCGCGCCGTCCCTTCCACAAAGCTTTCAAACACCCGTCCCGTCAAATTGACAATGGAACCCGAATCGTCCGCCGACTGCGTTAACATGATGTCCGGCCCCGGATTCACGACTTCGAGCGGACAATTGTCCATCCCGTCGAGCAATCCGTCTCCGTCCGTGTCCGGGCTCTTGGGATCGGTGGAGTTCACTCCGCCGTTGTATTCCTGGAGATCGTTCAACCCGTCCTGATCCACGTTCATGCGAGTGGGATCGGGGAACACGTGTTTGAGGCTCTGGCCTTGGACGAGCACGTCCCAGCCGGTTCGAATCTCAAAAAAATCACCCAGCGTATCGCTGTCTGTGTCGACCAATTCGTCCGAGGTCAGATACATGAACTCCTCGCGTTTGAAAACGCCGTCGTGGTCTTTGTCTTCCGTGTAGACCAACGAGAGTGTCTCGTTGGCATGTAAGACGATTTCCTGGAAATCCACCGATGCATCCGAACTGCCGGGGCTTGTGCCAAAAACGACCCAGAAGCGATCCACTTCCAGGCCCTCGCTCAGCTCCGTTTCACGGTTACGAACCTTGGTCAACACCTTCACCCCGTTCGGGAAAGCCGGGTTGTTAGATCCCGTACGCGTCGTCGTTTCAAACGGGATGTTGAGTATCTCCGTCAAAATCTGGCCTATCGTGATGCCCGCCGCCGATCCATCGGCGTTTCGCTTCACCTCCGTGGCGACTCTGTACGTTTCAATGGGGAGGTCTATACCGAGGTCGATGGTGACAGTGGCTGTTCGGGCATTGGTCACATCGTTGAGGAACGCAAAACTCCGGCCCTCGGCGTCCAGCAAGTCGAACGCGGCGACGTCAAGCAAGAGGGCGCTCGGATCAGACATGAGCTCTAACAAGAGCTCTGCACCGACGGCACCGGTCTCCGTGTCGAAAACCAGCACGCCGGTCTCGTCCTGGGCGGCGAGCGTGAGCTGGTCAACCGGGGGTCGCAGCGTCGCGAGCGGCTTGAAACCATCGCGCGCCGTGGGATCAATCAACAGGGCCGACAACACCAGGTTCTCGAGAGTAAATGCGGTATCTCCCTGATTGATGACCTTGATACCCGTAGTGATCACTCCGCCATTCACCGATCGCGTTTGGTCGCGGGTTGCCTCCTGAATCTCTAGGAAGGAATTCTGGGTTTCCTCGGTCGATTCTTCGCTCCAGGAAGTAGAACTCCCTTCCGTGAAGCCCTGGGTCGCTGAAAAGCCGACCGTGGCCTCGAATCCCGCGCCAACCGGAATGCCAACGTCTCCGCTGATCATGAGGCTAGCCTCTTCGGTAAATTCCAAGGATTTTTCATAGGTCGACTCATCGGTCGACGCCTCGGTGGACGATTCAGATTCGACCAGCCCGGTTTCAGTGCCGTCGGTCACGGACGTTCCGTCTTCCAGCGTAATGTCCAAAACGATGTGCAACTCTCCGACGAAATCCACTTTCAGCTTAGGGACATCGGCTACGAGCGCGCTACGAAACGGATGCTGCAATTCCTCGAAGTCGGTGGCACCGTCGCCGTCAGTGTCCGCCAGGCGCGGAGAAGTGGCTCTCGCGGATGCATTTCCGTTCGCGTCAAGTGCCAATTCTTGTGCATCAAAAAGCGCCGGGTTGGGGGCTAGGTTGAGTTGGCGATCCGGACCTCGAGAATCGGCGTCGGTGTCGATGGTGGCCGGACTGGTCAACCATCGATGCACTTCATCGCCGTCAAGAAGCGTATCGTCGTCAAAGTCGGCGTCGCGAGCGTCAGACTTGGCAAGCAACTCCTCGAGGTCAGTCAATCCGTCGTCGTCGGTATCGGTGTCATTGGGATCGCTAGTGGACTGGCGCCTGATCACGTTGCCGAAAGTATCGGTGCCAAGACCCAACGCGAAGCCATCGTACCACACTTCCCACCCGATAAGCTCCTGAACGTCAGTCAGTCCATCTCCATCTGTATCGGTGCCGTCATCCACCGGCAGCTCCGCATATTCAAAGGCGTTCTGGAGGGTGAAGCTAACAATACTGCCCTGTTCACCTTCGATCACGATATCGACTTGGCCGGAGTCGTGCACCGGGGATACGGCCGTCAGGAGTGCGCTGTTGACGACTTGAACGTCGGACGCGGCGATGCCGCCGAAGCGGACCGAAAGACCTTCGACGAAACCTTGACCGGCCATCGTTACGATCGTCCCGCCCTCAGTTGGTCCGCTAGCGGGCAAGATGGAAGACACGGATAGTGCCGCCGGTCCGGTGTATTCAAAGGCATCCGGAAGCGTGACCGTCAGAATACCGACCTGGTCGTGCTCCAGCACGATGTCGACGTCGCCGGGATCGTGCGCCGGAGTGACGGCGGTCAATAGAACGCTGTTAATGACCTGCACGTCTGTCGCCGCGAAGCCGCCGAAGCGGACGGAGAGACCGTCCACGAAACCGCGCCCATCGAGCGTGACGATCGTCCCGCCTTCTTTGGGACCGCTGTCGGGCAAAACGGAGAACACGGCCATTTCGCATTCGTCGGGGATGTGGTTCTCGTTCGTGTCAGCAGATGCGTCGTCCATGATGTCGCAGGAATCCGGTACGCCGTTCTCATTACAGTCCAAACTGACTCCTGTCAGCAGATCGCACACGTCGGTGGTATCGTTCTCATTGCAATCCGGACCCTCAGCGTCGTATGTCACAGTGACGCGGATATAGCTGGCCGGGCCCTGGCATTGATACGCGTTGACGCTGGCCGAGGGCGACATGAGTATCCGAAGCTCGCCGCACTGGCTCACTCGCGCGTTGAAATCTGCGGCACTCATGACGATTGTGGCCACATTGGGAACCGTAGGACAGTCTTGGTCGACTCCGGCAAAGATGTCCTGCTGGAAAACGTCATTCAAATAGATCGAGACTTTTTCATCCGCCAGGGAAAGGTCCGCCCGGGCTCTAAACGTGAACGTTACATCACCAGCTGCCGGTGGCGCCAACGGGATCGTGAGAGCTTGTGAGGCGCCAAATCCGAATGGCGAGAGCTGCCCGGAGTCGAACGATTTGGCGACGACACTCCCGCGTGCCTTTCCGCCTTCATTGCTCCCCGGGTCAACGAACGAACGATCGCCATTGCAGGAGATCGACGAGATCACGCATACGATAGAGAGGGTCACGATTCTGGCGCGGAATCTGATTTTCTTGCCGATGGTCATTACACTCCTCCTAGCTTACCCGCGGGGTAAACCGAATTAGCCGGGGAATATTTCGCTATGCGTGCCACCCATACGCGTGGGCGGTACCCCGCTTAGCCGATCACCTGCCGGTCTTATCAAGTGAAACACGGTTTTTGCGCAGGAGGGGACAAAACGCCGACTCATTGAAGCCGTCTGCGGGGATTTTCTAACGGCCCGGCGTTATCATGGTCCTTAGCCTCGCCTAATGGGGGTAGTCGATGGAGATTGGTTTTGGATGGCAGCTCGGGACAAAGCGACGGCGCGGTGTCGGTTAGTGTGACGCTGCAGCAACTCGTGGCTGGGGACGCTTCCGCGGCAGATCGGTTGTTTGCCATGGTCTACGACCAACTCCGAGTGCTTGCCGACAAGATGCTGCGCGGAGGCCGTCCGGACCACACGCTGCAGCCAACAGCGCTTGTTCATGAGGTGTTTCTAAGAATGGTCCAGCAGGACCAACGCACCTGGCAGGACCGTGCTCATTTTCTAAACGTCAGTGCATTGGCCATGCGTCAAATCCTCATTAACTATGCTCGCGATCGTGGAGCCGAAAAACGCGGCGGAGGTTGGAAACGCGTCACCCTGACCGGGTTTTCTGACGAAACTGAGACTCTCGATGTCGATGCCGGCGCATTGCACGCGGCACTCGAACAGCTTGCGCAATTGAATGCAAGACACTATCAAGTCGTCGTGGCGCGATTCCTGGGCGGGCTTTCTGTTGAGGAAGCCGCTCATGTGCTGGGCGTGAACGAGCGCACGATCAAGCGCGACTGGAGTGCCGCGAGAGTCTGGTTGGCGCTACAGCTCAAGAAGACAAGTTGAGGAGCACATGTTTCATGGTTATCGCATGAAACGGACAACGCATGGAACGTGAACGATACCAGAAGATTACGGACCTATTCGATCGACTCTCCGAACTGGGCCCCGAGGACCGATCGGCGGAGCTCGAGAAGATCGGTTCAGCTGATCCTGAACTCCGTCGAGAGTTGGAAGAATTCCTTCGTCAAAACGACGACCTGCCCGCATTCCTCAAGACACCGGTGATCGACGAGGTCTTGCAGAGAAAGAGCAGTCCGTCATCGCCGACGATCGACGACGCGCCCGTGCCAGAGCGCATCGGCCGCTACACCATCAACCGCAAACTGGGCGAAGGCGGAATGGGTGTTGTGTATCTGGCCGAACAAGACGAGCCTAAGCGTCCGGTAGCGGTCAAAGTGGTGCGACCCCAAGCCATGTCGGGGCAGTTGCGTCGCCGATTTCAACAAGAGGCACGTGTGCTGGGGTTGCTTCGGCACCCGGGAATCGCCCAAGTCTACGAAGCAGGAACTGCGGTAGCCAACGGTCGCGAGCTGGCTTACTTCGCCATGGAGTATGTGGAGGGCACACCTCTCACTGTCTATGCGGAAAGCCGCCAACTCTCGCACCGCGCTCGACTGGAGCTGCTGGCAGAGATCTGCGACGCGATCCATCATGCGCATCAAAAAGGTGTGGTGCACCGCGATCTCAAACCGGACAACATTCTCGTTGACTTGATGGGACAGTCGAAGGTCCTGGACTTCGGGGTAGCCAGCGCGACTGATGCAGACATCAAGACGCTATCGATTGAGACGCAGGGCGGGCAACTCGTCGGCACTCTTCCCTACATGAGTCCCGAGCAGGCGCTGGGCGACCCGGACGCAGTCGATACCCGGTGCGACGTATACGCGCTGGGTGTCATCGCTTACGAACTCCTCGCCAAGAAGCTGCCATTGGACTTGCGGCGCAGTTCGATTGTAGAGGCGGCGCGGATTATTCGTGAAGAAGAGCCCAAGCGCCTCGGTCAGGTCAGTCGCCATTTCCGGGGAGACATCGAAACGATTGTCGCTAAAGCCCTTGAGAAGGATCGTGATCACCGCTACGCATCCGCCGCCGAATTCGGTGCAGACATTCGACGATTCCTCCATGACGATCCGATCGTTGCTCGCCCCCCTTCAGCCATCTACCAACTGCAGAAGTTCGCACGGCGGCATCGCGGAATCGCCGTCGGCGTCGGCATTGCAGCACTGGCGTTGATAGCCGGCAGCGCGGTCGCGGTCTGGCAAGCCCTCGAAGCCCGATCGGCCCAGCACATCGCCGAGCGCCGCTTCGCCGACCTACAGAGTTTTGCGCAGAGCGTGACCCTCGATTACCCAAAGATACAGGAAACGCAAGGCGAAACACGGGCGCGAGAGTTTCTTATCAAAACCACGCTGCAATACCTCGACGGCATGTCCAAAGACACCCGTGGTTTGGATTTGAAAATACTGGAAAACCTCGCCCTCGCTTATAGCGCGACCGGCGACATCCTCGGTCGGCCCAATGGACCCAACCTCGGCGACCCGAATGCGTCACGCGAGAGTTACCAGAAGGCAATAGCGATATTCGATGATCTCATCGCACGCGCGCCGAGCCACATCGAGTACAAGCGCAAGCTTGCTATTAGCTGCGAGCGGATCGGTAACATCTATCTTACGAACCAGCAATTCGACCAAGCCCTGGAGGTCTTTCAAAAGAGCCATGCTCTCAAACAGTCTGTCGCGGACAAACACGAGTTGGGACCGCGGGACTTGTCGTTCAGCTACAACAAGCTCGGCGATGTCTACATCAAGATGGGTCGCACGCAAGAGGCATTCGATATGTACGCTAAGAGTCTCGATATCCGCAAGCAACTCGCGGAGCGTAACCCTCAGGACGGCGAAATACAGCGCGCTTACACGGTGGGCCTAAACCGCGTCGCGGACGTGCTCGTTGAACTGGCGCAATACACCGAAGCGCTTGAAAAATGCGAGGCCTCCTTAAAGCGGCGAGCGGACCTGGCGGCTGCACAGCCAGACAACGCGCAGGCGACCATGGACCTCGCGGTGGGCCACTTCAAACGTGCGCTGGTGCTCTCCCGTCTCAAGCGCGTGGACGAAGCGCTCCCCGCTTTCGAATCCGCTCGGACCATCCTGCGCCGAATGGCGGATGCAGACCCGAGCAATACGACCTCCTGCACCGGAGCGGCGGAGGTCTCGGGAGAAATGGGTCGAGCGCTATTTGAGGCTGAACGATTGGAAGCCGCGCTACCGGAACTGAGCGCCTACACGCAAGAAATGGAAAAGTGCATGCCCGACGCCAAGATGGTAGCAGTCATGCGCGAGCAACTTGCGTCCGGCCATCATCGCCGCGGGCAAACTCTAATGGCGCTAGCCCGCGCCGAGCGTGCGGCGCCAGAGCAAATCCAGCAGTACACGGCGGAAGGATGCAAGGCGCTGCGCCGCTCGGTGCAGTTATTTGAATCGCTTGGCGACACCGGGCGTGTTCCGCCAGAACTAGCGGGCGAGTTGGAAAAGTGCGAAGGTCATGAGAATACCAGGTAGGTTGAATCCCGCCTCTTATTCCGCTTTCTTCTCCTGAAGAGTCTATTCCTCCGTCGGCGGGTACACCTAATTGTTCGCAACATGAGGCGGACCATTGGGGTTATTGGGCTATGACGTCAGGATACACAGGTCCAGTGGTTCAACCGGAGCATTTCTGGCCGCCAACCACGATAATCACTGTAGACTTTTCTCGAATGCAATCACGGCACCGGCAGTCGGCTAATGCCAATTTTCGGGCAAGTATGCTACACTCGCTTCGCTGTCTATTCGCCAAGCAAATGACCATCGCATCAGTACAATGAGCCAGCGATGAGTTAGTCGACCTTCATGAACGAACACATCGAACGAATCCTTGAAGCGGCTCGTAAGCGACCAACAGCGTTCGAGCGCAATGCCTACCTCGATCGCGCCTGCGGCGACAACCATGCGTTGCGGTCCGAAGTTGAGAAATTACTGAAAGCAGATCGCGATGCTGCTGCGCCATGTTTGGCGGGTGAACATACCGACCCGGAGGCAACCATTCTACAGGCGCACACACCGGGGTTGGGGCCTACGTATGAACCACCTACCGCAGAACCTGGTCAGATGATTGGGCGATACTAACTGCTTCAGCAGATCGGCGAAGGTGGGTTCGGTTCCGTCTGGATGGCTGAACAACGCGAACCAGTCGTGCGCAAGGTCGCGCTCAAGATCATCAAGCTGGGCATGGATACGCGACAGGTCATCGCCCGCTTCGAGCAGGAGCGTCAAGCCCTGGCACTCATGGATCATGCAAACATCGCACGAGTGCTCGACGCCGGAACCACCGAAGCAGGTCGCCCCTACTTTGTCATGGAGCTCTGCGAAGGCGATTCCATCACCGACTACTGCGACAAGAACGACCTCACCATTCCTGAACGACTGGAACTCTTCGTACATGTGTGTCAGGCCGTGCAGCACGCGCACCAGAAAGGGCTGATCCATCGCGACATCAAGCCATCGAACATTCTCGTATCTACTCAGGACGGCAAACCGCACGCGAAGGTGATCGACTTCGGCGTCGCCAAAGCCACCGCCAGCAAATTGACCGAGCGAACTTTGCTTACGGAGGACCGTCAGCTCGTGGGCACACCGCATTACATGAGCCCCGAGCAGGCAGAAGGCTCGCTGGACATTGATACGCGAACAGACGTCTACTCACTCGGCGTATTGCTCTACGAGCTTCTGACCGGAACAACCCCCTTCGACACGCGCAGACTCCGATCGGCGGCGATCTCCGATTTGCCGCGAATCATCCGCGAAGTTGAACCTCCTCAACCAAGCTCGCGCGTGAAAAACATGGCTACGAGTCGCCAATCGACTTCCTCAACCAATGTGTTCTCGACGAAGAATGAGTCCGATTCAATCGGCGCTGAGGAGCACGAATGGAGTGTCATTCGAATCATTATGCCAAGTGCTGCTGGATGGTGCTCATTCGAACTCGCGCCTCAAAATCTCACAGAGACTCGAAACCAATCTGAAACTCGTAACCCCTTGCCACCAATAGTGTAAAAACAAATGAACCCGAACGTCCCCGTTCGGGCGCCATTCGTTAACCTGTCGGTCGGCTTGTTTTCGCCGCGCAACGTGAACTAGAGGGAACCCAACGCTCTTCGAACATTTTGAGGCGCGCAACCGTGCCTCTTTGTGCCCTGATAACGTAATTTGGTGGGGTTGTTGGGCCTAACTGGTCTCATCTTCCGAGTGTCACCGAATTCAAAACTGCACTCCCTCGATCCAGAAGTAGTTCTCCCGTGAGTTTACTATGCAGTAGCGGGAAAACCCGTCGGTCGTCGCGTTGACAGCATTTGAGTAGACACTTGCAATCGGCGATAAGATTGGCGCGGACGAAATTAGAAAGTATCGGAACATGAGAAAGAATGTGCTTCATTGGGTTTTCGCGGTGGGTTCAGTGGTACTAGGAGGATGTGGATCGTCCTTGCAAGAGATCATCGTCGATGCTTCGCTGTCGTCTGCGAAGGAAGCGATTGAGGACACCGTGGATGAGGTAGTGGACGGGTTGGTCGACGATTTAGTGGACTTTGATACTTCAGCGCTCGACGACGAACAACCGAACGAGTGATACGCGTCAGGATGCCCAATCAAAACCTGGCAGCGTCTGCACATAGTGCAAACGGGTGGTGATCGACCGCCGCTAGTTGCTTCCGAAAACACCATGACCAGCGAAGGCTGGCGAATGTTCCGAGCCACTTAGACCATTCACTCGATGGCTTCCTGCACGGCGGCATCGAACTGCACGGTAAAATCGCTGGCTGCTTCCTGTGCAGCAACTGCGACATCATCCACGGCCGTCGACACCGATTGCTCCATGGCGTCGAGGAGTTCGGCGCTCTGTTGTGCCTCAAGTGCGACCAGTGCATCGAGCGTTGCGGTCAGTTCCTGGGTAATGTCTTCGTCGGAAACGGTGTTCATTTCTTCTTCGACTTCGGCCGGCAATCGATCAACACGGTCTAACAACTGCTCAACAAGGTCGTGCAGGTTTCCAAATAGCTCATCACGAATGCCGTCCACTCGTTCTTCGAATGACTGACGAAACTCTTCCAGTGCATCAGTAATCTGCGAGACCAATTGTTCCAACCGTTGATCGAGATCATCCAGGGAGAGATCGAGCTTGTCGCGCAGATCATCCACCGCGTCATCGAGTGCGTCCTGCAGACGATCTCCCACGTTATCCACATTTCCTTCGATGTTGTCGCGAATCTCGTCCGCGCGCGACTTCAGTTCGTCGACGGCGTCCTGCACGCGGCTCTCGAATTGGTTGACGAAATCGTTCAGCGAATCCTCGATCTGCTGGCGAAGTTCGTCGGAGTCGTCGGGAATACGGTCGTGCAATTCATCGCGAAGGTCGTCGATTTCCATTTCCACGCGGTTGATTAGCTCTCGGGCCTGAGCCTGAACTTCCTCGATTCGCTGGGTGACCTGTTCTTGGGCGGCTTGACGCCACTCGGCGAGTTCGTCTTTGGACTCGTCAATTCTCACGCGTATTCGTTCTGCGATTTGCTTGATTTCGTCGGTTTCGTCTTCGCCATCGATTTCCAACACGCGCGAGACTTCTGCGACGATGGCGCCTTCCCGGCAAGGTTCGCCGAGATCGCCGCGTTCATGAATGACTAGGCGCGAGGCCGTACCCGGTGTGGTTACGGAGTCGAAACTATCATTGGGGACTCCCGCACTTTGAGCGAGAATGAAAGTCCTTCCGTCAATAGCACTCCAAACCAGACAGGCTCCGTTGTCTTCAATGCTCTCCGCTACACCCTTGATGACAAAATCGGAGCCGATGGACAGCAATCCGTCGTCGGGCAAGTTGATCTCGATGCAGCCTCCAATGATGGTGAACAACGACAACATCGAAAGAAAATGACCACTCAGAATGGAACGACCTAGCACGATCCGATTTCGATTCGTTCGTTTGGCATTTACCATCGACTAAACTCCTTTTCAAGTTATGCCTTCAGCATGAATGATGGGCTTTCAACACCGCTGCACTGACGTACAACTTAGTCACCAGATTGGAAAAGTCGATACTTGACCTTGCGCTCTCGCCCTGATCCACCTTGGTGCCTACTATTTGGTGTTGGATCAAAGACGAAAGATCAGAGTCGAGGCATAACCCGAGAGTGTTGAAATACCGTAGTGATTTCGTGTGCTCTTGGTCGTCTGCGGAGTCCAATAAGCGCCTTAACACGAAGGCGAGATTTGCCCTGAGATGAAGAGGTCGTGACGATAAGAAAGCGCCGCAGCGAAATCACATACATCGAAGCTGGCTCGACCGCTGTCGATGAGACGTATTATGTCCAAAGATGAGCGGTACCCCCCCTGCCATCAAACTCGCAAAAACAAAAGTCCAAATGTCACCGATTGGGCCACATTCGATACCTTCTCGGTAGGCTTGGTTTCGCTACGCAATGTGAACTAGAGGGAACACAACGCTCCTCGAAAACTCAAGTGCGCGCAACAGAGACTTTTGATTTTGTAGACTCGTTCGCCTCATCATGGCTCACGCCAATTGATAGCCAGGTCGACCCAAGTGGAGTGCTCAAACGGCACGCTTAGAAGTGGCCCCCCGGCGTGCCCTTGTCCACCTGCACCGAGTACGTGCGCTCGGGGATGATGCCTTCGCCCGACACGCTCACCGTGCCCCATACTTCCGGCGTGAGGAACACAGCCTCCTCGCCGATGGTTCCATTGGCCTGAACATAACCCTGGTAACAGGCGATGTCCGGCTGCAACGCGCTGCCTGTAACCAACAGCGCGACCGGACCCGTTCCCTCCTCCGGTTTGATCGATAGCAGGCGCGATCCGCCGCCACCGCCGCCGCTCACGCCGCCACCACGACGCGCCAGCCAGCCGTACGAGTCGTAGTGGTAACTTGCCGCCAGGTCGCCGTTCTTGTTGGCAACACCCAGCACCGTGTACAGATTTCCGAGCAGGTAGTAGAAGTTGGTCGTCGGCTCCGTCTCTTCCATCAGGATGTGCTCGTCGACGTACAATGGGCCGTCGATGAACCTGCGAATGATTGTACCCGCGGGACGCACCTCCGCCAGAACACGCTGACCATCGTAGATGAACCAACGCACCGGGTCGATCGTTACATTTTTGATCTCACGAATGCGACGACCGAGGGCGTTATGATGCGCGGGCCGTCGGCTATTTTGCTTCGAGTATCAGCCGAGACTGATTGCGAGTTCGCGATTCATACTGAGCTTCGCATAATAATGCATCACAGACCAAACAAACTTCGTTCGCTTCAACCAGAACGGCATCGATTCCTCTAGTGCTTCCTCATCGGGCGAGGCACAGACTGGCTCGTAGCCCGACACTGGCTCGGTGTCCCAGCCATGATCAAAGTGAAATCCGACGCGGCAGCTCAGCACGCAGTTGATTTCAGTCAGTTCATGCAGCAGACGTTTTGAAGAGCCGATGGAGAGTCGATTCTCAGGCCCCAGTTCCATCGGCATCGGGAAATCCAACCCCAGAAAGTAGCCCCACCCGCCGTTGTGCATCATCAGATGCGGAAATGGGACGTTCAAATTTCCGGCCGTGGCCTTCTGAAGTAACGGGTCATCCGCAAGACTCCCGTCTGACGACGGCCCTTTCCCCGTCAACCCAACATACAACGCATACCGTTTCAAGGGAACCAATGCGCCAATCGGCCCCAGTTGCTCCGGGGGCAGCCGACCATCCGGCGGCCCCTGGTACCAGACCATATCGGGCCCAAGCTGTTTACCCAGCCCTGTTTCGATCCACTCGCGATGCTCTTCGAGTTGTTGACCGTATTCATAGATTCCGACGACATCGTCACCCCATTCGTCTTTGTCGACGTATTCGGCACCGATTCCATGCAAAGCGATCGAGAGGGACATGCTTGCATTTCCCTTTGCAGCGCTACGCTGCCACGGCCGCAATAACCAGTGCCGGATCGATTGAATCCGACAGGGATCGATTGACGAGGTACATCTGACGAATCATGCCCGTTTCTAGCGCAAGGATTTCTC
The DNA here is from genome assembly GCA_964494205.1 of uncultured Phycisphaeraceae bacterium. Classification (GTDB taxonomy): domain Bacteria; phylum Planctomycetota; class Phycisphaerae; order UBA1845; family UBA1845; genus JBBTCX01. The sequence continues at coordinate 130,842 of CAZBRD010000014.1, forward strand.
TGCTGATATAGATGCTCACGTTTCCATCGACGAGATCTTGAAAATCCGGATCTCGAACTTTGTCGAAGAACTGCTCAAATCGGCCTCGCAGCTCTGCGTCGATCTGGGGATAGACTTCCAGCAGGCGCGTCCACAGCTCACGCTCGCCCGCGTGATGCCACCGGAACTTGTGCTTCGTCCGAAGCAGTTCCTTTGTATAGACCACATCTCCTGAGAGCATCGCGGTGCGAACACCGCCGAGGTAGACATCCATCGTCATCGAATCGTTAAACCGCTTGTGATCCACCGCCTTGGTCAGGCACCACGTAGTCAGGTGCTCACTGACTTGCCGCAGCGACGGTCGATCCAGGGCCGCTCCCAGCAACCATCGGGCATAACAAATGGCCCGTTCCATGACTGCCTGATTATATGGGTGGCCCGCAAGAGCTACGGGGGTCGCCCGGCAGTTGTCCACCGCCAGGTTCGCTTCCGCATGAGAAATCGTTTCACGCAGAAAGGCGTCGGCGTATTCACGATCATTGGCATACAAACAGTCAAGAGCGGAATACAAACGTAGTGAAACACCCGATTCAGGGATTTTTCCTGCTATAATCTCGCGGTTAGTACGCCATCTTGTTAGAACGATAGGCCAATCTGCACGATTCTTGAACCACGTCTGGTAACGTCGCTCACGATAGCTGGTTACAGAATTCATGGTAACTTCACAAGTTCATCTAGCACGGTCACCTGAAATCCCGTTGACCCCTCGATTTTCAAGATCGTATCATGGGAAACTCGAAAACTCTGCGGTCCGATCAGGCGAATTTGCGCGGAGGCTCCATGCAGCTGCGTTTGAAGTGCGTCGCGCACAGATTGTTCTCCAACGTCTCGTAGAATCACACGCTCCACTCCTGCAAGATTCCTCCGCAAAATCGACTCTCCACCCTTTCCCATCCCCAGCGCCGTGAAGCGGCTTGCATCCACGAGCGCTGTCGAGGAACTCACCTCGTTGAGGAACAACTGAGGGCCGTTCGACGTCTGAATGTACGACGCGAAATCGATCCCCGTATTCGCCGCCCCGCGCTGAACCTGCGTCTGAAGCAATGTCTCTCCCCGACTCTGTGCCAGCAGTTGCGCCCAGCCTTCAGCGGCATTGCCTTGAGCTTGAATCTTCTGTCACCACGGACCCTCGGGTTGAATCGGAATGCCGATCGCACTGGACTCGCTTGCACTGAGCTCGGCGATGGCCCCCTTATTGCCGCATTTCACCAGAGCGAAAACCCGACCGCCTGCGACGAATAACCCCTCGGCCACCAGACTGGTTCCGGCGCCGACACCCGTTTTCAACGAAAACTCGCCCAAGGACTGAACGCGCTCGTCCACCAGATAATCGCGCGTGAACTCGCCTGTTCCAAAAATGATACCGTTAAGCGGTGTTCGCAGCAGAATACTTCTTGCGCGGCCAGCGGCTCCGAATGCCGCGAATTCCGCCGCCGTGATCGTTGGACTGATAATGCCTTCATCAATGGCCGTATCGATCTGTGATGCGGTGTAGGGGTCAGAAGAAGGATAGCCCGGAATAAAATAGGCAAGGGTGTCTCGATGGAACATTGTCTCCCAGAATGAGACGTTTTTACCCGCCGGTCCAATGAAAACTTCGGAAAGCCAATCGAGTCCAAACGGATCCCGCAGTGCAGTTGGCATGCTCTCTACATACTCGAACAAATTAGCAGAATCGCGATATTCCAACGGATCGTGCTGCAAGAACCTCCCGTGGACCGGGTCATATGCCCGCGCGCGGTAGTGATACAGCGCGAGGTACGGCTCGTTCGTCGTCGTGTTGCGCTCGTCGAAGTCCAGCCGCTGGCCGGTGAAGTAGTACGGCTGATTCTTCGGCGGCGTGATCGTGCCCGAAGGCGGACAGGTCGGCGGATAGGCAGCCGCGCAGCTCACCGGATACGTCTCGCCCGCGAACGCGGCGCTGAACACCAGCAGGTCATCGAGGTTCGTCGTGTCGTCGATCTGGCCGCACGGCTTCTGATTGGCCGACGCGCACGCAATCGGTTCGTCGAACCCCTCCAGCGTGCACAGAAGATCATTGACGTCAATCAGACCGTCGCCGATCGGCTCGCCCTGACCGTTGGCTACGTCGCCCCATTTCCAGGTGGTGAACTCAACCGCTTCGCCCAGCAGCGGCTCTTCGATCGTGCCCTTGTCAACCTGCACGGAGTAAGTACGCTCGGGGATGATGCCTTCGCCGGACACGTTCACCGTGCCCCATTCTTCCGGCGTGAGGAACACGGCCTCCTCGCCGATCGTGCCGTTAGCTTGTACATAACCTTGGTAACAAGCGATGTCCGGCTGTAATGCATTACCGGTAACAAGCAGCGCCACCGGCCCCGTTCCCTCTTCCGGCTTGATCGACAGCAGACGCGATCCGCCACCACCTCCGCCGCTCACACCGCCACCGCGGCGCGCCAGCCAGCCGTACGAGTCGTAGTGGTACCTTGCCGCCAGGTCGCCGTTCTTGTTGGCCACACCCAGCACCGTGTACAAGTTCCCCAAGAGGTAATAGTAGTTGTTCGCTGGCTCCGTCTCTTCCATCAGGATGTGCTCGTCGACGTACAACGGACCATCGATGAACCGACGGATGATCGTCCCCGCCGGACGTATCTCCGCCAGCACCCGCTGACCATCGTAGATGAACCAACGCACCGGGTCGATCGTTACATTTTTGATCTCACGAATGCGACGACCGAGTTGTTCGAGGAGAACGCGTTCGATGCAGAAAGTTGACCGCCCTTACCAGGCTATTCACGCGCTATCCTAATCGGGAGCGTTACACGAAGCCTCAAAACGGCTCGCTCCAAATCTAGCGTTTCCTCGAACAGCTGTTCCCAAACCCACGACCATTCGAACCCGTATAACGGACCTGCCCAATAACCGAGGTTTTCATGTTCATGCTCTAGATCGCGATACAGCTGGAGCAACCCGGCCAATGATTCGCGCGCAGCGTTGAGGAGTTTTGGTTCCGATGTTTTGGCGCGAACGATCAAAGACATCAGCCGCATGAAGGAACCCTCGCGTTTGAATCCTTTAACGCGCGTGGACGCAGCAAATGTGTCTCCCCAAAACGGGCGGGCGTTCTCAAAAATGCGCTCGTAGTCTCTGGTAATACTACCAAGCCAGAAATAAAGCCAGAGAGCTGACACCTGTTGACCCTGGATCGCTCCCGTCAAAAAGTTGGTATTCCGCAAGAGCGCCTCCATTCTTTCAAGCCCTCGAGGCACATCTTGTTCGACATCTCTACCGCGCAAGAATAGCTCGGTCTTATATCGCGTCGCATGAGCAAGTGCCCAATGGTAGTTTAGCTCTTTATCATCGCACGATTCCCGACGAATGCTGGATGGAGGTTGAGGGCCTTTCGCGAATACGCTTACTAATGTACGCGAAGCTCGCTCAAAGAACTTAGTTCCGATTTCGGTCAGTCCAACTTGTGTTGCCCTTAGGCCTTCAGCGTAGTAACAAAGCAAGGCCGCGGATAATAGATTGGTATTGGGATCATCGCGATTATCTAGCGCTTTCTTGCCCGTCGATAGTAAGTACTGACGATAAGTCAGGTGATAGGGGTGAAGACCATCGTCGTTCTCTAAGTTCCCGATCATGGGTTACCACCTTGGTACTCCCTGTATTGCCCTCTGGCTTCGATATTCATTTGAAGCTGCTCAATCAAGCTATCGGTATTGATTCGGTCATTGATATAATCCAAGTCCGCCTCCGACAGATTTGTCGACCACGAGAGATTTTCGTCCCTCGTCGGAGGGGTGAAAGCATACGCCTTCCATTCGTACCGTAGTATGCCGCGGGAGACGAAATCAGAACGAATCGCAAGTATGTCCTCTCTTGGTACACCGAGACTAGTGCCCGGGACCAACCTTCCTATGTCGCCCGCGATACCCTGAATTTCGGCAAGCGTCAATCTAAAGCTATCATAAAATATTTCCTCGGGACGTGGTATCTCTGCAGCGTAAGCCGTTGAAGGATTCCCCAGCACCTCTAACGCAACCCCAACTATAGGAAGCGCACACAAAGCCTTCCCGGCGACCGATCGGGATCCTACCGCAAGTGCCTCACGGTCAACAAATCGGATTCCTTCTTCCGCCAGTGACGGTCCGATTCTCGTTACGCTGCCCCCAAAATTGGTAATGATACGTCGGGCGGCAGTTTCATCCTTGACGACAGAGTTAAGTGCTTTCATATACGCATCTTGAAGATTTTCTTGTACAACACCATTTGCAATGGCCCCTCGCAATATGTTCTCATATTTGGCCAACTTGAAATCCGCCATCCACTTGGGCGCTGTGTAAACAACCTCCCGTGACTTCCATGCCTTGTTGTCGAAGAATTCAAAAGCTTGCTCGGCTTTGTTATAGACGATCAGATCGGGTCCGGTTGCAGCGACCGATTTTCCAACACCATGTAGAATAACATAGTTGGCATTCTGTTGAATGGCCTTAATCAGCAGCTGCTCTCCCTTGCGTCCGAGCAGCTGATTAATTGTATATCCTTCTAATCCATTCCAATCTAGAAACAGCATTGGACTGCTATTTACATATTGATATAGGTTATACCCGTCGGAATAATAGGCCGGATCTCGCTGCAAGAACCTCCCGTGGACCGGGTCATACGCTCTCGCCCGATAGTGATAGAGCGCGAGGTACGGCTCGTTGGTCGAGGTGTTGCGCTCGTCGAAGTCGAGCCGTTGGCCGGTGAAGTAGTACGGCTGGTTCTTCGGCGGATTGATCGTGCCCGAAGGCGGACATGTCGGTGGATACGCAGCCGCGCAGCTCACCGGATACGTCTCACCCGCGAACGCCACGCCGAATACCAGCAGGTCATCAAGATTTGTTGTATTGTCGATCTGACCGCACGGCTTCTGATTAGCCGAGGCGCAAGCCGCGAGTTCGTCGAACCCCTCCAACGTGCAAAGCAGATCATTAACGTCAATCAGACCATCGCCAATCGGCTCGCCCTGACCGTTTGCCACGTCGCCCCATTTCCAGGTATTGAACTCGACCGCCTCTCCAAGCAGCGGCTCTTCGATCGTGCCCTTGTCCACCTGCACCGAGTACGTGCGCTCGGGGATGATGCCTTCGCCCGAGACGTTCACCGTGCCCCATTCTTCCGGCGTGAGGAACACGGCCTCCTCGCCGATCGTGCCGTTAGCTTGTACATAACCTTGGTAACAAGCGATGTCCGGCTGTAATGCATTACCGGTAACAAGCAGCGCCACCGGCCCCGTTCCCTCTTCCGGCTTGATCGACAGCAGACGCGATCCGCCACCACCTCCGCCGCTCACACCGCCACCGCGGCGCGCCAGCCAGCCGTACGAGTCGTAGTGGTAACTCGCCGCCAGATCGCCGTTCTTGTTGGCCACGCCCAGCACCGTGTACAGGTTCCCCAGCAGGTAGTAGAAGTTGGTCGTCGGCTCCGTCTCTTCCATCAGGATGTGCTCGTCGATGTACAATGGGCCGTCGATGAACCTGCGAATGATCGTCCCCGCCGGACGCACCTCCGCCAGAACACGCTGACCGTCGTAGATGAACCAGCGCACCGGGTCTGTCGTTACATTTTTGATCTCGCGAATGCGACGACCGAGCGCATCGTAGTTGTACGAGGCAATCAGCAGTTCCTCGCCGGCCCAAACGCTCACCAGACGATTCTCGTGATCGTAAGTGAATTGATAACCGCGCTCGTTGCTCGACAGGTTGCCAGCGGCGTCGTAACTCAATGCGACCGGAGGACTACCCGAAGCGTATTGAATTGAGGCATATTCATTTGCGTCATTGTTCTCGCCGTAATCAAAAGTGGGACCGTCGCGCGAGTCGGTGTAGTCGGTGCGATTGCCGAGCTTATCCATCGTGAAAGTCTCGGTTCCGTTCACGGCTCCGACATAAGTAGTCGTCTGAAGCCGATGCAGCTTATCGTAGGTATACGACTCGCTGTAAGACGTCGGATAGGCGAGCCCCGCCTTTTGCATGGTTAACGGATTTCCGACATCGTCGCGGAACGGGAAACCAACGATCGCCAAGCTTACGCCAAATCCGCCGACCTGGTTGCGATTAATAGCTTGATAGAGTCGGCGATGACCGTCATATACCGCCTCATAGTTGATGTACGTGGCCGCGGTAGCCGCAGTCTTGACGCTGCGCTTTTTCGGGAACAGGCCGTTGTAGGTGTAGGTTGCTAACTCGGCGCCGCCTTGGGTGATTGTCGCCACACGGCCAAGGATATCGTACGTGTAACCTAACGTGGAGACGGTTGGATATGTCACCGATCGGCTCAGTCGATGACCCGCGGGGTCGTCAGCAAAGTTGATCACTGTGGGCGTGGTGTCGCCGAATAACTTCTGCGTTTCCTGGGTCAGCTGCGAAAGATCGTTATGAACGAAAGTAACTTCGCTGTCCGGCGTTGCCTGATTGTTTGTCACGCGCTTGGCCAGGGTCATTCGCCCGAGGCCGTCGTACGCATAGGTGTCCGTAACTGACGGGAAAATATCTGAAGAGATCTTCGTAAGATTCAATCCGCGTTTATCGTAACCAAAATCGATGGTAACGCCGCGCTGGTCAATCTTCTTCGAAAGTCGGCCCGCAAGATCGTATTGCCACTCAACCTTGTCGAGCGGCCCTGAACTGTCGGGCAAGTGCATCGTTCGCCGACGACCGGCCAGATCGTAAGTGTAGGCTGTGACTTGTGCATCGACCAGCGGGTCTTCTCCATCGCCGAAGGCCTTGAGCATTGTCAGTCTGCCGAGGCGATCGAAGACGGACTGCGTTTGCCTTACGTCTTGGGTGGTATCTGCCTCAAACACATCGGTTTGGCGTCCTAGCAGATCGAAGACATACCGCGTCTCGGTTAATTCGCCGTCAATGTTGAGAACAACGCGATCTAGCCCATCCCAATTTTGCTCAATCGTAATCGGCTGGACGTTTAGTCCCTCGTGTTGCACCTTCTTGACGCGACCCAATCCGTCGAACTCGAGGTTCTTGATAGTTCGAACATTGGCGCCCGTCGCGTCTCCGATGTCGGAAATCCGCCGCTTATCCAGCCGTGAGCTATCCGGTAAGTAGATGAGTTCCTCGTAGTTTCCGCCTGCGTCCGTGGTCTTCTTCAAGCGCCCCATATCGTCATAATCGCGATGGGTCACTTGGGCGGTGGCTGTACCCGCCACATTCGCGTAAGTCTTGGTGTCAACCACTCTGTTGTCGTTGTCATAGGTGTACTCAACGATACGGTCACGTGCAATTTCAGGCACTTCTTCCAGAGGCGAATCTGCATCTTTCATCACCGCTTGTGACTCCAGACGTCCCGCAACGTCGTAGGCGAAGCGCTCCTGCATTTTCACAACCCCACTGCCTGAACCATTGCCGTCGTCATCGTGGTAGGCAAGACGGCGAACCACGTTTCCGCGGGAGTCGTAGAATTGCTCCGCATAATGCCATTCCGGATCGACAATCTTCGTCACTCGCCCCAGCGCGTCGTACTCGAAACTGGTCGTCAAGTTCAATGAGCCGTCTGCAACAATGACACGCTCTTTGCGCCCCGTAACAGGGTTGTATTCGTTTCGCGTAATTTCCTCGCGTGGCGAGCTAAGGTCGTCGTCATTCTTCAACGTTTCTGTTTCCAGCTCGCCGAGGTCGGTATAGGCATAACTGACCACTCGATCCACATACTCGTCGATCGAGTTGATATTCGCGTTCATTTTTTGTGCGGTGCGTGAGATCAGCCCCGCAGTGTTAAATTCGGTAAGTGTGATCAAATCAAGATTGTCATTGGGAGCTAAGACATCGGCACGCTGTCTTATGCGGTACGCACGACCGTAGTTGTCGAACTCTGACTCAACGAGACTGAGGGTGACGGATGCGGCTAAGTCCACAACTTCCTGTTTGACGACATTGCTGGCGGCGTCGTGCGTCAACACTGTTTCGACGGTGAAGCCTAGAGCACTACTGTCGTATCGCTTGCGGCGAATGACCTCTCGCAATGGAGACGACTCGGTCCATCCGTAGATTGTGTCATTTCGAACGCCGTCTGGACCTGTCTCTTTGACCAACCGTCCGTCACCGTCGAATTCCCTTGTAGTTGTCAGTGTTATAGACGGCGACGTCGCCGAATCCTGCACTTTCGTTTTGGAGGCTAGTCCCCTACCGTCGTATAAGGTTGAATTGACAACTCCCTCGGGCGACGTCGATTGAATGACGCGTTTTTGTAAGTCGTATTTGAATTGCGTGCCATGATCAATTGGCAAGACACCTGGTTGCTTTCGTTCGAGCAACCACTCGCCCGTTGAATCATAAATGCTCTCAGTAACTGCAAAATCAAGCTCAGTTACGTCACCTCGCTCAAAAGGTACAGATTTCAAGTTGGCGACTTTCTGCTTTTCAACGGCACCGGAAACAGAATGATATTCGTAACTTGTCAGCTCCAAGAGTGGCACCGAGGGAAGCTCGACATCAAAATCTTCTGGCTCCACTATCAGCCCGTTGAAAAAGTCCTTGACGCCCACGGTATCATGAGGTTCGCGGAA